>CALOAN010000036.1:0-219420 GCA_942491345.1 uncultured actinomycete | reverse complement strand
CTGCTCTCGACTCACCCCACCCGCTCGACCGGCTTCGTGAATGTCATCGTTCGTTCCTCCGGGACGAAGCCGAGACGTTCGTAGATCTCGTTCGCGCCGGTCGGGTTCTCGGAATCGACACCCAGGCGGGCGAACTGCAGGCCCTGGTCGCGGAAGCCGCGAATCGCCATCGTGATGAGGGCCGAGGCGATGCCCCGGCCGCGATGGCTCCTCAGCGTCCCGACGCCCTCGATCCAGGCCTCCGTTCGCCCCCGGTCCGCGAAGTCGTGCGGATACTTGGCGGTCATCACGTACGACACCGGCGTCGATCCGTCATACGCAACCCACGACGTATCTGGTTCGAAGAACTCACCCGCGTTGAACGAGGCCCAGATGTTGGGTTCGATCGGCTGCGAGCCCCAATGATCGGAGAAGGCTGCATTGTGGACGACGAGTGCGTCGGCCTCCACCTGGGGCGACCACGATCTTGCGACAATCGCCGGATCAAGGGGGTAGTTGTCGATAGGCAGTGAGAGGTCGCGCAGATTGTCGGTGAAGTACCGAGCGATCTCGTACCCGTGGCGCTTCATGAGAGCGACGGCATCGGTCATCTTGTCATAGACGCCATAGCGGTACAGACGGAGCGGGATGCCGTCGTCGAACGTCCGGAGGCGCTTGGCTCCCGCTCTCTCCACCCAGTCGAGCAGGGCGTCGTCGACGACACCACGATGGTCAGGATCCATCTCCAACCAGACGAAGCCCCGGTGTTCGGTCTTCCCACCCACGGGGACCTGAGCCCAGCCGAGAGCGAGCAGTCGACCGCTCGGAGCGAAGGCACCGATCGAATCCGATTCAGCATGCTCGCCGTGACGATCGAACTCCTCACGCATCTCCCCGGGCGTGATCCGGTGGCCACCGTCAACAGCGAAACACCGCTGCTGGAGCGCCGACATCGCCTCGGCGTCCTCCACGCGAAGGGGCCGCCACACGACGTCAGAGAATCTGGGGAGCTCCCCGGTGGTCATCGCGACATCGTAGGCCGCTCCAAACGGGCTATCCGAACAGCCAAGCCGATCAGGCCGGCGAGTCCGACTTCGATCGACGCTCCCGATAGCGCATGATGAATGGCGCCGCGGCGAGCATCGCGAAGAACAGCATTCCGGCCACCTCAACCACTCGTTGGTGCGCATCCGACCGGGCATTCACACCGAAGAGCGAGACAATCGAGCCGACAAGCAGCCCGAGAATCAGTGCGATTGCGATCGAGGCGAGGAGCCACGCCAGGTAGGCCAGCAACAGCTTCCAACCGGCGGCGTCGGGCTTCATCAGCCTTTGATGAATCTGATGTTCAGCGGGTAGCGATAGAACTCACCACCTGCGGCTTTGACACCGGCGATGATGATGACCACAAACGCGAAGATCCCCACCACGAAGATGAGAATGAACCCGATGAGCACGAGCATCAGCAACACCGACGCAATGAAGTAGATGATGAGCGTCAGTTGGAAGTTCAGAGCCTCTCGGCTGTGATACTCCACGAAGGCGTCCTCGTCTCGCTTGATGAGCCAGACCACAAGTGGAGCGACGAAGCTCAGCCCGACGAGTGGGATGAGATGCGCGGCGGCTGCCCACCCTCGCGACTCTCCTGGCACGGGATCGGGTACGACGGGATACTCATTGGTCATGGTGGTCCTTTCGATGGCGCCGACAGACTACCGACTTCGGCCCTCGTGCCCGTCTCACACCTCATGCATTCAGTTTGCGAAGGTGAGTGCCTGACGGCCTGCCCAACGTTGAGCGACGCGTGTGTACGCACTCCTGGATGCCTCACCATCGCCGCGTTCGAGCCCTTCGAGGCTCTCTCGGACATCTGAGGCGGACTCGTCAAACGTCAGGTCCCCCTCTGGGAAGGCGTCGGCCACCGTGCTGTAGTCGAGCTCGAGCATCGACCCCGCCGGGAAATCGGCAAGCCAACGCTCCAGGTCGCGCACCTGATCGATCACCGGATCCGAGAAGCCGGCTCCAGCGAGCACACGCACAGCCCAATCGATCCGATCAATCGCTTCGCCAAGGTCGGTGCGATATCGGATGCCGAGCCCGCCGGGTCGTTCGTAGATCTCCCGTTCGGTGGGGCTGAAGGCGCCGAACCAGCGGAGCGGGACGTGCCACGGGGAGGTGAGGATGTGACTCCGACGGTCGGAAGACCGCAAACCGGCGAGCTCGCTCTTGAAGGACTCCCGTTCGTCATCATCAATGAGAGGAATTCGTGGATACGTCGCCGAGAAGGCCAACACGCCTTCGACCATCCGGAGCCGGGTGTTGCGGGGGCACACGTACTCGATCCCGTTCCAGGTCGTCGAGAACGCCTCTTCCCTGAGAGATTCATTCCAAATGAACCGGCCGTCCGATCGAATCGGGCCTCCGCCGGCATCGGCCTCCGCGCGCGGCATGTCTTCGGCGCCATCAGCTTCGACGTAGACACGGAGGTAGGCGGTGCTGATCATCGTGGGATGGTACCGGCGAGGGTCCGTGTACGGACGGGGAAGCGCTCAACTAGAATACGTTTCGCTCCTCGAGCGGCAGTTTCTCTGCGCAATCGAAAGGATCCCTGTTGGGAGTGTTCGAAGCGATCGGCACCGAAACGCATGAAGAGGTGTTGTTCGGTGCAGACCGTGAGACCGGCCTCCGAACGATCATTGCGATCCACGACACATCACTCGGTCCGGCGCTCGGTGGGACGCGGTTCTATCCCTACGTCGATGAGGATGCCGCGCTGCGCGACGTCCTCCGCCTCGCCAAGGGCATGACGCTCAAGTCCGCTGCGGCCGGCCTCGACCTGGGGGGTGGCAAAGCAGTCATCATCGGCGACCCTGCGAAATCGTGGAGCGAAGACCTCATTCGTTCCTACGGGCGTGTTATCGACTCCCTCGGTGGTCGCTACGTCACGGCCGAGGATGTCGGCACCACGGTCCAGGACATGGTCCTGATATCGAAGGAGACCCCGTGGGTTTCAGGGCTTCCGCTCGAAGATGGCGGCTCCGGAGACCCGTCCCCCGCGACCGCGCGTGGTGTGATGGCAGCGCTTCGCGCCATCGGTGAACGGCTGTGGGGATCCGATGACCTCGCCGGCCGTCGCCTGGCCGTACAGGGCGTTGGAAAGGTCGGCATGGATCTCGTTCGGCGCCTCACCGAAGCCGGTGCCGAGACGATTGTTGCCGACCCCAACGCGGCCGCCGTTGCATTCGCCGTCGAAACGTACGGCTCGAAGGCCGTCCCAATCGAGGAGGTCTACGACATCGAGTGTGATGTCTTCTCGCCGTGTGCACTCGGAGCCGTCCTCAACGATGGGACCATTCCGCGGTTGCGGTGCACCGCGATCGCAGGATCTGCAAACAACCAACTCGCCGTTGATCACGATGTGGAACGGATCGTTGATCGGGGGATCCTCTACGCACCGGACTTCGTTGTGAATGCGGGGGGTGTCATCAACATCGCGGTCGAGACAGATGGCTATTCACTCGAGCGTGCCGCTGTGATGGTCGACCGCATCTACAACAACCTCACCTCGGTATTCGAGACAGCCGACGCCGAAGGGGTGGATCCACAGACTGCAGCGATGCGGTTCGCCACACGGCGGATCGACGAGGCGGGGGGCCGGCGCTTCAGCCGTCGGTCCAACCAAGCGTGAGAGGAGCGACGTGACACTGGGACTGGACCAAGTCATCGACCACACCGCCCTCGGGCTGACCAACGACGATCTCGTCGACCTGTATCGCAAGATGCTGATCTCGCGTCGCTTGGACGACAAGATGTGGGCGCTGAACCGGCAGGGCCGCGTCCCCTTCGTCGTGTCAGTCTCAGGTCACGAAGCGACCCAGATCGGCATCGCCGCGGCGCTCGACCCGTCGAAGGACTGGTCGCTTCCGTACTACCGTGACATCGCCTTCAACATCGGCCTCGGCGTTACACCCAAGGACGTCTTCATGGGTGTCTTCGCGAAAGCTGCGGATCCCGCATCGGGCGGCCGGCAGATGCCGAACCACTGGTCGGAGCCCGACCTGAACCTGTTCACCCACTCGTCGGTCATCGCCACCCAGTACCCCCATGCCGTAGGTATCGCCTACGAACTGAAGCGGCGCGGGACGGACGCCGTCGTCTACGTGTCCGGGGGCGAGGGTTCGACTTCTGAAGGCGATTGGCACGAGGCGATGAACTTCGCCGGCATCCACAAGCTGCCGGTTGTGTTCCTCATCCAGAACAACCTGTACGCCATCTCCGTCCCAGCCGCCGACGAGGTCGCCGGCCAGGTCGCAGATCGAGCTGAGGGGTACGGGATGAAGGGTGTTGTCGTCGACGGCAACAACATCCTCGAGATGTTCGGCGTCGCTTCGGCCGCCGTTGAGCGGGCACGTACCGGCGAAGGGCCAACACTCATCGAAGCCAAGACGTACCGCTACTACGCCCACACCTCGGACGATGACGACAAGCTGTATCGGACTCGTGAAGAGGTCGAGTTGTGGCGAAGAAAGGACCCCCTCCCGAACTTCCGGCAGTACCTCGTCGAGCAGCGCGTCCTCACCGAAGCCGCTGAGGCCAAACTCGAATCCGAGGTCACCTCACTGATCAACAATGCTGTTGCAGCGGCCGAGAGCTCTCCCGACCCGACCGACGCAGTCGGCAACGTGTATGCGAAGCCCATCGTCCCAACCGTTGCCGCCGTGACCGTGGAACCTGTGCCGGTTGGTGAGGAGGTCAACCTCATCACCGCTATCAACCGCACACTCCACTACGCGATGGGTCGCGAGCCGCAGACGGTCACGTTCGGTGAAGATGTCGCCGACCCGAAAGGCGGCGTATTCAAGGCCACGGCGGGGCTCACCGACGCCTACGGGAGCGATCGGGCGTTCAACGCTCCACTCGCCGAGTCGGTGATCATCGGCTTGGGTGTTGGCATCGCTGCCACCGGGACGAAGGCGATCGCCGAGATTCAGTTCGCCGACTTCATTCACCCAGCCTTCGACCAGATCGTGTCCGAGGTTGCACGGATCCGCTATCGCTCAAATGGCCGTTGGGCATGCCCGATGGTGATCCGCACACCGTACGGCGGCGGTATCCACGGTGCGCTCTACCACTCGCAATCCATCGAGGCGTTCTATGCGCACGTGCCGGGCCTCAAGATCGTGACACCTTCGACACCCGCCGACGCGAAGGGGCTGCTGCTTTCGGCAATCGACGACCCCGATCCGGTCATGTTCCTCGAGCCGAAGAAGCTCTACCGGATGGCGGAGGGGCCAATGCCGGAAGGCGACCACCGCGTTCCGATCGGCAGCGCCGCCCTTCGGCGGATTGGTGACGACCTCACGATCGTCTCGTACGGGACGATGGCGCAATTCTCCGTCGAGGCCGCCGACATCCTGCGAGACGAAGGGATCGAGGCCACCGTCGTAGATCTCCGATCGCTCCGACCCCTCGACTGGCCCACCGTCGAAGCAGCGGTCAAGCGGACGAGCAAGGTCCTGATCGTCTACGAAGACAATGAATTCCTCGGTTACGGCGCCGAAGTGTCGGCCCAGATCTCGGAGCGCGCATTCGACTGGCTCGATGCCCCGGTGCGCCGGTACGCGTCCCCGGAGGTCCCCACGTTCCCCTATGCGGCGTCGCTCGAAGAGCAGGTGATCCCGAGCGTGGAAGGCATCGTCGACCGCGCCCGCGCCCTCGCCGCCTTCTAGGGGCGACGTCGGGCGCCGATGCACACTACGGACTCTCGTGGTCAGGGAACCACCTGACCCCTTCCGCCACCTTCGGCGGCACCTCCGCCTCAGGGGGAGGAATCCTGGAGGCGTTTGACGCGTTTGGCCATCTTCTTGTGGATGCGGTCGTACGAAGGCGGCGGACCCTTCTGCAACGATCTGCCATCGAGGTAGACACAGTCGCTCTGCCCACATGCGATCATCGCCGACTGCTCACTCGTGTCGTGGCTCTCGAAAACAACGTCGTCACCGAACTCGGCGGCGGCCCGTTTCGCCCGTTCATAGACCAGGTTCTGCGCAGGACACCAGCCGCTGATGTACGCCGAGACGGTGACCTGACCGTCTACCGGCTGGGGCTTCGGGCCCTGGCCGATCCATCGGGGAGCGACCGCGTCGTCGGCGAACGGCTTCCACATGAGCGCCTGCATCCCCTGACGGTCGGCCTTTCGGTAGCCGTGCTTCTTGAACCACGACGCCTTCATCCACCAAGGGATCGCGACTCCCCACGCGGCGATCCCTTTGGCGCCGAGTTCTGCGACGTCGCGTTCAGCCGCGGTGAGTAGTGCCGTGCCGATTCCATGGCCCTGGCGGTCGCCGACGCCCTCTTTGTATCCGTGGACCCAGATACACAGGATCATGTACAGATCGGATCCGAGGGCCGTGGACTGTTCGATCGGCAGGTACTGGATCATCCCGATCGGACGGTCCTGGTCATCAAGAGCGAGTTTGACGCGGAGCCCGCGTTCGGTCATCTTGCGATACCACCGCGCCTTGTGATCGCCTGCCTCGTCGATCTCGTCAGACCAGTCCTCGAGACAACGAAAGAAGGAATCCTCGTACGCAGCTGAGAGATCGACGATCTCCACCGACAGCTCCTCTCACACCAGAGACTATCACCAGCAGAGGAGCCCAACGGCTTCGAATCCTGGGCCGGTGGAGGGGCGTGCGGCTGAATGGCTGGACCTGCGGCTCAGGTCGCTGAGGGGCCCCGGGATAGCCGCAAGCCTTTCTCTGTGCCGTATTCTGACCTCATGGCCCCCGAGTTCTACGTTCGACCGGCGCTGCCGAGTGACCGCGACGCGATCGCCGAGTTCACCACGAACACGTTCGAGTGGGGTGACTACGTCACCGACGTCTTCGACGAATGGCTCGAGCGGGAGGACACATTCGTCGCCGTGGCAGAGAGGGACGACGGTCGACCGATTGCACTTGGCGCCGTCCGGATGCTCTCACCAACGGAAGCGTGGTACTCAGCGGCTCGCGTTCACCCGGCGTTGCGCGGTCGTGGAATCGCCGCGCACGTTTCCGGAGCCTTGCGCACATGGGCTCGTGAACAGGGAGCCATCGTGGGCCGACTCCTGGTCGAGGATTGGAATGAGGTCGCCATCCGCCACGTCGAGAAGACCGGGCCTCGAAGAGCCGCCTCGGTTGTTCGGTGCACCAAGCCGGTCGGTGATGCGTCACCCTCGCCGGATGGAAACGGCGGCAGGCGCCTCCCATCGAAACTCAGGGCACGTCCCGCTGGATCCACCGAAGCGCAGCCGGCCTACGCCTCGTGGTCGGTTGGCGAGTTGGGGAGAGCGGCGCGCGGCCTCATCGGTATCGGCTGGGCATTCCGGCGCCTCACACCCACCGATCTCGAAGTGGCAGCCCGCGCCGGTGCGTTTTGGGAGATCGGCGCTGGGTGGGCGCTCGCCGCACCGGCTCCCGAGGGTCGCTTTGAAGTCGCATGGCTCGAGACGCGGGAGGAGGACGCCGACGACCTCTTCCGCTCGCTCATCGATCTCGCCATAGGATCCGGCGCCGAAACAATCTCAATCTGGGTCCCCGCCATCGATTGGATGATCCAGGCCGTTCGGCGCCGCGGGTTCGAGACGAGCCTGATGCACGTGTACGCGCGAGAAATATGAGACGTTAGACACGAGACGCTAGACCCGAGGCCAGAGCCACGAAGACGCTCTCGCTCGTGTCTCGAGTCTCGTGTCTCGAGTGTCTCGAGTCTCATGTCTCGTGTCTCATGTCTCGTTTCTCGAGTCTCATGTCTCGTTTCTCGAGTCTCGTGTCTCAATCGCCTGCCAATACAGCTCGATGGGATGAACGACCTCGTACCTCTCTCCCAGATACGTGTTCAGTTGCATCTCGCATCCGGGGTTGGCCGACGCGACGAGGCTGAGGCCGGTTGCGGCGATCTGTTCGGCCTTGTGCAGACCGAGTTGCTCGGAAACATCCGGGTGGGAGAGCTGGTAGGCCCCGGCTGCCCCGCAACACATGCCGGCAGGGTCGATATCGACCGGCTGGTAGCCGGCTGCTCGGAGGATCATGCGTGGTTCCTCGACAATCCGTTGGGCGTGCCGGAGGTGGCACGGGTCCTGCACTGCAATCGGGCAGTCACCGTCGAAGGCCGGAAGTGATCCGTTCTCGATCAGGCCGGCGACGAATACGTTGGCGTCGACGACCCGTGGAGCAAGCTCCCCTCCGCCAACGACCCAGTGACCGTAGCCCTTCATGTGGGCGCTGCACCCAGCGGAATCGACAACAACATGGTCGAACCCCGCAAACGCCTCCACGTTCTGCGCGGCCATCCGTGCGGCGTCGTACGCGGCTCCTTCATGTGCCGCGAGCGCCCCGCAACACGTTTGCTCACGGGGCGCCACCACGCGGTAGCCCGCGGTTCGCAGTACCTGAACCACCGCAACGTGTGTCGCCGAGTACCACGGGTCCATCACACATCCGGAAAGGAACGCCACCGTACCGACCGGATCACCCTCTGGGAACCACTCACGCCCCGCGGTGGTTGGGGCAGGGATCGGCACGGTTCTCAGCGCATCGCTCTTCCGCAGAACGCCGGGCACCATGTCGGAGAGGCCCGCTCGCTGGCTGAGACCGATCAGCAGCGAGCCGAGTGCGACCGACCCCCGGGATCCGACGAGACGGCCGAAGAGGATCCGTTTGCCGATCGTTGCCACATCGGGTTGGTGCGCGGCAGCCTCTGCCCGGGCGCCCTCCATCATTCTGCCAAAGGGCACAAGTGATGGACATGCCGTCTCGCAGGCGCGGCACTGAAGGCACAGGTCCATGACCTCTCCGAAGCGTTCGTCGATCGGCACCAGGGCGCGGTCGACGGCGCGCATCGCAGCGATCCGCCCGCGTGGCGAGGCGGACTCGTCCCCGGTGAGCCGGAAACGTGGGGCAGGCAGGAAGACAGAGCCCGCAGTCGATGCAGCTGCTGAGTTCCTCAGCCGTCGGCGCCCACTGCGTGACCCAAACCATCAGAGGTGCCCCGCAAGAATCGACGGACTGCAGACGCCGGCCGGATCAAACGCATCCTTGATTCGCCGTTGAATCCCGATCGAAGACGGAGGTGATCCCCATGGATCGAAGGACTCACGGGGACCTGCGGTGACGACGAGGGCACCGCCAACCGATTCGGCCCACGACCGGGCACCAGTGAACCCTTCAGCGTCGAAATCGTCGAATCCTCCCGAGACGATCCCCACACCGTGCTGAGCGATCCAGCGGATTGCCCCGAGGCGCGGCATCCACTCGACCGCCGATGCCAGCTGCGCGGCCGGTACGCGCAGTTCGAGCTGGATCGGCTCAGAGATCTGCTCCGGCCAGGCGAGTCCCCGATGCAACGCGGAACCGAAACGCTCGGACTCGGCGGTGATCTGGGACTCGGGCCCTCCGAGGTAGACCAGCGAACCTTCAGAGGTTTCAAGCACCGCGAGGGGTCGGTAGAGATCCCGGAGCGCCGCGGCAGCGTCGCCCACCTCGACCGTTGCTACCGCCATCGGCTCCGACCAGAGCTTCAGCGTCACCTCGCCAATCATCCCGAGACTGCCGAGTGATCCGGTAACGAGGCGCGGCAATCCGTAGCCCGTGGATGATTTCACAACGGGGCTCCCCCCGGTGATCACTTTGCCGTACCCGGTCGCCATCCGAACCTGGAGAACGCGATCGCGGGTAGGTCCGAAGCGAAGACGCCGGTACCCCGAAAGCCCGATGGCCACGCTCCCGCCCACCGTGGATCTGGACGTTGTCTCAGGGAAGACGGCGGTCTGTCGCCGCGTCGCGATCTCAGCTTCGAGAACGTCGATCGGCACGCCGGCCTGCACCACGACGGTGAGGTCGTCGGGTTGCCAGTCGATGATCGTACTCAAGCGGCTCGTGGTGAGGACAAGGTCTGCAGGCAAAGGGGTCCCATACCCTTGGTGCGTCCCGCCTCCTCGGAACGCCGTGGGCATGCCAGCTTCGGCAGCGGCGGCGAGGATCGCGGCTGCCTCGTCGATCGAAGAAGGGGCAACGACATACTCCGCGTCCACGTCCGCCGAATCGTCCTTGAGCCGGTCGAACAACTGAAGCGTCGCCGCGCGCAGACTTGTCATCGGGTTGCCCGATCGAAATACCGAGCGCCCTCTGGAAGCACTTTGCCGGGGTTGAGGCGACCGTCGGGGTCGAACGCTTCCCGGATCCGGGCCTGAGCATCGAGATCGTCTGCGCTGAACACCTGCGACATCATCTCTCGCTTCTCGAGCCCGACGCCGTGTTCACCGCTCAGGGTCCCGCCGGCCGCCACAGCGACGCCGACCATCTCCCGCGACGCTGCAAGGACCTTCTCCGTCATGCCGGACTCAGCCGCGTCGTACGACACGAGCGGATGGAGGTTGCCGTCACCGGCATGGAACACGTTCATGAGCCGGAGCCCGTAGCGATCGGCAATTCGGTAGATCTCGTCGATCACTTCAACGAATCGGGTGCGTGGAACCACTGCGTCGTTGAGGTAGTAGTCAGGAGCGGCCTGAGCGACCGCCCCGAACGCCGACTTTCGACCCTTCCACAGCAACGCGCGCTCACTGTCGTCGGTTGCCGTGCGAATCTCAGTCGCGCGATTCTGCTCGGCGACCCCGCGGATGATTTCGGCCTCGGCCGCGACGCCGTCTGGGTGGCCGGCAACCTCCGCAAGAAGAACGGCAGCGGCGCCAACAGGAAGATCAGCGTTCACGAAGTTCTCGATGGCTTGGACCATCGAGCGATCCATGATCTCGAGAGCTGCGGGAACGAGGCCACTCGAGATGATGTCCGAGACCGTGCGGGCCGCGTCGTTGATGTCGTCGAATGCGATCAGCATCGTCGCGACGTCCGACGGGTTCTCCGTGAGTCGGACGAGAACGCGCGTGACGATGCCAAGCGTGCCCTCTGAACCCACGATCAGGCCTCGCAGGTCGTAGCCAGGGAGGTCGGGCGCGGCCCCTCCGAGTGTGACGACGTCACCGTCGGCCGTGACCACCTCAACACCAAGAACGTGAGCGATCGTCGAACCCTCCGCGAGGCAGTGGGGACCGCCGGCGTTTGTAGCGGTGTTGCCTCCAACGGTCGATGACTGCTCGGATGACGGGTCGGGGGCGAAGTGCAGGCCAAACTCGGTGACCGCATTCGACAGATCGAGGTTGATCACACCGGGGCCGACCCATGCTGTGCGTCCGATCTCGTCGACCTCGGCGATCTCGTTCATCCGGGTGAGGACGGCAACGACCGACCCAGGAGCGGGGACCGCACCCCCGGCGAGTCCCGTGCCGGCACCTCGAGCGACAACCGGAACCCCCGCTTGCACAGCGATGCGCATAATCGCTGCGACTTCTTCGGTTGTCTCAGGCAGCACGATGATGGCGGGGTCCCCGACGTTCACTCCCGCGTCCTTGGCGAAGATCTGCCGGTCGATCGGGTGCGTGTGGACGCGCTCAGCTCCCAGAAGCTCGATCAGCTCAGCCGCGGCATCCATAGAGGCAGCGTAGTGAACGCCCGCGTACAGGATGCGGACGCTAGCCTCGAACACCGACATGCCTGTGCATATATCCAACACCCCAAATCCGAACGCCCTCAAGTTCACCGTCGGTGTGGACGTCGGCGGCCCTGCCACGTTTGTTGCGGGCCAGGACACCGATGATGCCAACGCAGCAGCACTGCTCGCAATCGATGGCGTCACGAGCATCTTCATGACGGCCGACTTCGTCACGCTGTCGAAGACAGCCGAGTCGTCATGGGAGATGATCGCTCCACAGGCGACCGGGCTCCTCGAGGAGCGGTTCGGGCTCTGACGGAACCTAGGGGCGCAGACCCCGCACGATGCTGAACGGCAGCGTGAAGACAACCGGGAACCGTGTCGGAGGCTGGAGCGAGTCGTTCACACGGCTGAGAAGCCGGTCGAAGGCGGCCGCGTCGAGCACCGCCGACTCCGGCCAGATCCCCGATCGCACGGCCTCGACGCCTTCGGCTGCCGAGTCGACTACAGCAACAGGCAAATCGGCCCGCATTCCGACGACCTCGCGGAGACCGGCGCGAACGGCCTCGACGCCGAGACCGTCGGCCGCCCGAAGCCGGAATCGTGAGCGGGTGGCCACCTCGGGCTCCTCGCGGTAGAGCAGTCCGTACCGACGAGCGGCGGGCATCGAAAGCGTGAGAGCCCTCGCGTCGACCTCACCCAGCCAGACGCTGCCGCCGGGGCGAACCACTCGGACGGCCTCTTCGACCACGGCGAAGACGTCGGCCGGCGTCTCCCATGCGGAGAGTGCGACGGCGGAGTCGAATGATCCACCCGGGAACCCGGTTGCCGTCGGAATGGCGCCACCGGGAACCGGTGTGACGCGCAGCGTCGCAACGTTCGGAGTTGTGTCGCCCGTCGGTGCTGGGAGCTGATCGGCAAGGCTCTCTGCGTACGGTCCGATGAGAAGCGTATCGACACCATCGGCTGCGCCCAGGTCGCTGAGCGTCGAAAGCCAGGCATCCTGGAGTCTTCGCTGCTGTTGCATGAGTGTCAGCGTAGTGAGACGCCGACTCGCCCTGGCGCCGATTCTGCCCTAGGCCCCCGGGATTGCGTCCGATCGCATCACAACCGGCCACCGATTGCCCGACCGGTCACCGATGGTGAACACCACACGCCACTCGGGCCCCGCAGTACCACTCTGAACGACGACCGCTTCTTCGTCGAACATCCCTGCGTAGTCGAGCGTCGCAGCGATCGCCTCGTCGTGCGCCTCTCCTTCGGTCTCCATCCACCCATCGATGGTGTGAAACACCGGCGGGAGGATCGGTATCGGAAGATCCGCAATCGCCGTCTCGCCGTCGTCGACGGCCACCAGCACGTCCACCGCGCGCACGGGGCTTCGGATGAACGCTCCACCCGGTTCTTCGGTGAGGGAACGAAACACTACCGAGACCGCATACCCGCTTTCCGTTGGACGGATGTCGAAGGCTCGTGCCCATTCGACGTACGAGATATCGGCATCCGAAGGGCTCGGGAGGTCCGGGAGCATTGCGTCGTTCACGAACGCCGAGATCAGCTCTTCAGGCAGTGGTCCATCCACAGTGAAGTAGTCCGTGACAAACCACTCCGCGCGAGCAACGGCGGAGAGCTCCAGGATCGACGGCTCAACGGCCATGAGGTCGGCCTCGGAGAGAGTGGCTGTGGTAGAGGTTGCGGTGGTTGTGGACTCGACGGCTCCGGCACCGGGCACCGTCGTCGTGTCCGCCTGGGCAGCAACGGCGCCTCCATCACCGTGGCCGGGGGCGGTGAGCCATCGGATGCCGACGAATCCGAGTACAACGGCGACGATGACGGCGGCAGCCAGGTACAACGTCTTGGTCCGTCCCTGCTGATGCTCCGACAGCAGCGTGCTCCACGGGATCTCTTCGTATTCGTCCACGTCATACCTCCGGTATCTGCAGTGTTTGGCCCGGGAAGATCAGATTCGGGTCGTCTCCGATGAGCGCTCGGTTGGTCCGGTAGACGATCGGCCAGAACTGCGCGATGTCGGCGCTGGTGACCGTGCCGTCGTTTCGAGCGACGAGTGTTCGTTCCGCGATGCGCCACAAGCTGTCACCGGCCTGCACGACGTAGGTGTCGCCGTGCGACTCGATGGCAACCGACCGAATCGGCGGTTCTGATCCGCCAGTTGGGGCCACCTCTGTAGAGCGCGGCACAGAGAGAGTTGGTTCGCCGTCACCGTCGCTGAGGTGAGCACCGTCGGTCAACCGGACGATCGGGGGTGGGACCGTCGCGGTGCCGGGTCGCGGACGAACAAGAAGGACGACCACGCTCGTCATCACGAGGAGGGCGGCGATCGATCTCGCCGGGAGTGGGATGTGAACATCCGTGAGTCGACGGACGGCCGCCGGCAGTGACTGAATCACGCCAACGGTCAGTGTGATCGTCGCGACTCCGGCACACAGAGCCATGGCAGGTTCCATGAGCCGACCGTACCGTTGATCTCATTTAACATCAATAGTGTTGATCGGGACAAGATAACGAGGTCGCCGGTGCCGTCCGGCGTTTCCTGCAATAGAGCCTGCGAACGGTGCCCGGATCCCGCGCCCGCTCACCGAGCCGATGTGCGGCGGGCGCAAGGGGCCTGCTACTTGGATCTTTCTCGTTGGTCGGCCCCGAGGGCGTAGAGTCGGGGTGGTGGCAACACGAGACCAAGGAGGTTCCCCTCCGGTGCGGCACAGCCCGAAGCAACCGTCGCGTTCACGGCGGACCAGGGTCACCGACCAAGTCGATCGAGGCTGCCGTGGAGGTTCGCGACAGTTGAGCGGGTCGGTGGTGGTGATATGAGCGACTCGTCCAACAACGACGACCTCGGGCGATTCTCGGTTGAGCATCGCGCACGCCGACTCGGGCTCCACAAGGCTCCCGAGGCACCGCCGCCGCCGAAGCGTCTCATCGTACGCGACCTCGTGCTTCTCGGCGGCGTCATCGTGGTGGGGCTCTTGTTGATTCCGTTCGGCGACGTGCCGAACGCCGACTACCCCGAGGCTCGCGCACTGGCGGACCGGTTGGATGCAGCGTACCGATCTGTCTGGGACGGCGACAGTTCGATCGAGACTGCCGCAGGTGCCGAAGGCCTGCTCGTATACGAATTCCCGGCCGGTGATCGCACGATCTCGGTGATAACGCATGCTCAGCCGACCGCAGCCGGCATCTGTTACGGCCTGCGACTCGGCGGCGGCTTCGGTTCCCAAGCGGTGAGATTCCTACCGACCGATGGTTGTGTCCCTCAGAGCCGGTGGGAGTTCGACGCGGTCGGTGGGTGGGCCGACGTGCTCGGGACCGAGCGGAGAACCAGCGTTTGGTTCGTGCCGGCGCTGATCGTCCTCTTCGGACTCGGCGTTGCGCTCGTCACGGACATCATCCTCAAGCTGCTCCCGAGATCAGTTCGGTGAGCCGAATACCCGTGCTGCGCCGTTCGCAAGAGGCTGCACCCGGCCCCTTGCTCGGCAGACGTGATCGACCGCCGACGTTGTAGCTCTTGTCGCCTGGTTCAGCCGCCGATGTAGGACATCTCGACCTTCGGAAGCCCAATCGGCACCCCCGACCTCTCTTCGCTGTACTGGTCGGTTCGTGACTCCCACACCCCGGACACGATCGCCACGAGGTCATCGTCGGTTGCACCCGACCGCAGGGCGTCGCGCAGGTCGGTGCCGGCGTGGGCGAACAGGCAGGTGTAGATCGAACCGTCCGCCGAGAGACGGAGTCGGGTGCACTCACCACAGAAAGGATTCGTGACCGAGGCGATGACGCCGATTTCCCCAGCCCCGTCCCGGTATCGCCACCGGTTCACCACTTCGCCGACGTAGTTGGGTTCGACGGGATCGAGCGGCCACGTCGCGTTGATCGTTGCCAGGATCTCCTCGGCGCCGACCACTTGGCCCATCTCCCATCCATTGGAGGAGCCGACGTCCATGTACTCGATGAATCGGACGATGTGACCTGTACCGCGGAATCTGCCGGCAATGTCGAGGAGGGCATCGTCGTTCAAACCTCTGCGGACCACCGTGTTGATCTTGACCGGAGCGAGGCCCGCGTTCTTCGCCGCGTCGATGCCCTCGAGAACGCGCGCTATCGGGAAGTCCACATCGGCAGCGTGTCGGAAACGGTTGTCGTCAACGGCATCGAGGCTGACGGTAATCCGATCGAGGCCGGCGTCGGCGAGTGCCTGTGCATGGCGAGCCAGCGTGCTCCCGTTGGTTGTCATGGCAACGTCGCGGATACCGTTGATCGCGGAGATCCGTTCCACGAGGTCCGCTACTCCATGGCGGATCAGCGGCTCGCCACCTGTCAGCCGGATCTTCTCAACACCGAGACCGGCAAATAGCCCGACAAGCCGCTCGATCTCCTCAAACGTCAGGATCTCGTCGCGAGGCAGGAAGACGTGGTCCCGGTCGTAGACGTCGCGCGGCATGCAGTACGCACACCGAAAGTTGCAGCGGTCCGTGACGGAAACGCGCAAGTCGCGCAACGGTCTACCGAGAGTATCGACGATCATTCCTAGAGGCTACCGAAAGTTCGGAGCTCCGGTGACCGCTAGACGACGAGATCGAGGAACTCGTTGCGGGTACGAGGATCTTCCTTGAATGTGCCGCGCATGGCGCTGGTGATCATCGCACTCTCCTGCTTCTGAACGCCTCGCATCATCATGCAGAGATGTCGGCCCTCCATCACGACAGCGACGCCGTGGGGATCGAGGATCTCAGTGAGAGCATCACCAACCTGGTTCGTGAGGCGCTCCTGCACCTGAAGCCGGCGGGCGAACACGTCGACGATCCGGGCAACTTTCGACAGTCCGATGATCTTGCCCTTGGGGAGATACGCCACGGCAGCCTTGCCGAAGAACGGGAGCATGTGGTGCTCACACATCGAGTAGAACTCGATGTCCTTCACCAGCACCATCTCCTCGGCGCCTTCAGCGTCGAACACAGCGTTGTTCACAACTTCTTCGAGCGACGTCGAGTATCCGCTCGTCAGGAAGTCCATCGCCTTCGCAACGCGGAGCGGTGTGCGCTGAAGGCCCTCCCGATCCGGATCCTCTCCAATTTCGAGCAGTTGTTCGCGGACCAGGCCCTCGAACTTGGGGGCGTAGACATCGGCGACGTCGTCGAAGTCTTCCGGCGCTCGTGGCGAATATGGGGTGCTGAGATGAATAGCCATGACAGTACGAACCTCTCCCGGGCCGATTTGTTCTGCTATTTCCTTCGTAGTGCGACCGTCACTTGGATGAACCCAATCCGGTGCGACCTCCGCAATGGGCGCCGCAACGTGGGGAGCCGTCCCTGCCAAGGGGTCTGGAAGCACCCATCCGTCGATGTCCAGTTCCGTCTCACCGAAGTAGGCGATGTCGAGATCGATGGTTCGTGGTGCGTTGGGGTCGTCGGTGCGTTCGCGGCCGAGTTCGTCCTCGATATGACGCAGCGCCGTGCGCAGCTCGACGGGACCGAGTTCCGTGCAGATCAAGGCGGCTGCGTTGAAGAAGTCGGGTGCATCGTCGGGTCCGCCAACCGACGGACTCTCATAGAAGTGACTCACCCGCTCGACCGTGATGTGTGGCGCGCGACGAAGGAGCCGGATTGCCTCGGGCAGGTTGCGTTCCTTTTCGATGTTTGAGCCCAACGCCACGACGGCCTTGGCGGTTCCATCACGCATGGGCAACTCCCTGTTCCCTGGTCCGGTGGATCGTGATGCCGACCGACCGTGCATGGCGCAACGCGCCCGGCTTTTCGACGGTCATCTCTACCGCCTCCACGCGATCGTCCGACTCGAAACAGATGCCAACGAGTTCGGCGACCAACCGCTCGACCAGCATCGGCTCGCCCTGCTCGATGTGAGCGATCAGGCGCTTCGTGATCGTGCGGTAATTGACCGCATCGTCGATGTCGTCGCTGACCGCGGCCGGGCCGGTGTCCGCCCACAGCGTTGCATTGACGAGGATGTCCTGCGGATTCACCCGCTCGTCCGGATTGATCCCCAAGATCCCCGAAACAAGCAGGTCCTTGATGTGGATTTGGTCACGTTGTGGCATGCCGGACCTTTCGACCCCTCGGCGCCCGCAAGGATGCTCGTCTCCCCCACAATGTAGGGGAGACGCGGCCGGATGGAAGTCCGGTCGCAGAGGGGGCTCTGAGAGCCTGAGACGTGAAGATGAGGTCTCCACGCGCCCTTCCTCGTTCGTGGCTCAGACTAGGTGCCCCCCTCCGTCGACCCGAACGATCTCTCCCGTCACGAAGTCGTTCTCGAGGAGGCTCAGGACCGCGGCGACCACCGGGGCGGTCCCTCCCGTTCGTTCGAGCGGAAGCTGGGCCGCCAGACGCTGGACGTAGTCGTCGTCTTCACCGGGTGGGGGCAGGATCACCCCCAGCGCGACGGCGTTGACACGGATCCTGGGGGCGAGCTGAAGTGCAGCGGTCTTGGTGAATGTGTCGATGCCGCCCTTCGCCACGATGTAGCTGAAGTGCTCCCGGTAGGGGCGCTGCGTGCGGGCATCGGTGATATTCACCACGGCACCGTCGAGGTCCTCCGGAAGTGCGTTCGCCAGAGCCTGCGTTGCGAACACCGGGGATGCGAGTGTCAGGTCGAGCGTGCGGCGCCACTGTTCGAGCCTCACGTCGGCAATGGTGTCCGCAGGGAATCCGGAAGCACTGTTGACCAGAATCGACGGATTCCCGAGCGATTGTGTGGCGAGGTCGATGAGCTCGACGGCGGTCGAAGGATCGGAGAGGTCAGCTGATCCAATCTCAGCACGCACCCCGAGGTCGCGGACCTCTCGAGCCGTGTCCTCGGCAGGTCCGGCCGAGCGGTTGTAATGGATGAAGACATCGGTGCCCGACCGGGCGAGACCGATCGCGATGGCGCGCCCAACCCGAACGCCGCCGCCCGTCACGATCCCGACTCTTCCACGTAGGTCCATTGCGGTCAGCGTAGCCATTCGAAGGCTGTTGCCCTTGCGGTTTCGTCGGTAATCGCTGCCTTGCTCCATGACCGCCTATCCTGGCCGCCGTGAGCAAGGAAGATCCCAAACACGGACGCTGGATCCTCCCGGCTGTTGTTGCCGCGTTGATCGGATTCACCTACCTCTTCGTGAACGCGCTGCCACCGGCCGAGATCCCGGTCGGGACGACGACCACGGTCGTTGCCGCGGAGACCACGACGACAACGAGCGCGGAAGTGACCACAACTACGCTCACCGCAGACATCGCAGCGTTCCTCCAGTTGGTGAACGGCTACGCGAGTGACGCGACGAAGGTCAACACCGACATCGAGACCACGAATGCGGCTTGGGAAAACGATGAGGCGTCGTTCGCCGACACCCTCGCGGCGTTTGAGGCGTCGGCCATCGAGGCGCAGACGCTGAGCGACAACGTTGCGGCGACCAATCCGCCGGATGCCTACGCAGCCGTCTGGCCGGATGCCGTGTCGACGGCCGCAGCGCTCCCAGCCGGAGTCAACGCCGTGATCGAAGGCCTACGCGCCCCAGATGACGGCACCGCCCGGCGCGAAGCCGTCGCGGCCTACGCCGTTCTGACCGACGACTTCCTCGCCGCCCTCGACGCCGTAACCGCCGCAACCCCGTAGGTTGGGCTGCGGTCGGACAGGATCCGCGACAAACCTCATCTTCGCGCTTCGGGCTCCCGGGCCGCCCCCTCCCTCCCTCGCTCCGCTCGGGCACCCTCCCCCACTTCGTGAGGGAGGGCAAATGAGGGGGTCTTCGTGCTCGAAGATCTGTTGTTCAGCTACTCCGCGAGCGCCCCACAGACCTTGTTCGTCATCAGAGCAGCCACCGTGTAGGGATCGGCGTTTGCGTTCGGACGGCGGTCCTCGATATAGCCTTTCCCTTCTTTGGCGACCTGCCACGGTATGCGCACCGAGGCACCGCGGTCAGACACTCCGTAGGAGTACTCGGTCCACGGCGCGGTCTCGTGGAGACCGGTTAGCCGGCGCTCGATGCCCGCTCCGTAGACCTTGATGTGTTCCTCCGGGTCGACGGCCAGAGCTTCGCACGCAGCGATGATCGGCTCATACGACTCGCGCATGGCAATGGTCGAGAAGTTCGTGTGCATCCCGGCGCCGTTCCAGTCACCATCAACCGGCTTCGGGTTCAAGTGTGCGGAGATGTCGTAGTTCTCGGCAATTCGATAGAGCAGCCAGCGCGCCATCCACAGATGATCACCCACTTCAACCGGGCCGAGTGGCCCGATCTGGAACTCCCACTGCCCGATCATCACCTCGGCATTGGTGCCCGAGATGGCGATCCCTGCCGTGAGACAAGCGGCCGTGTGATCCTCGACAACGTCCCGTCCCCAGATCTCATCAGCACCGACGCCGCAGTAGTACCCGCCCTGAGGTGCGGGGTACCCGCCAACCGGCCAACCGTGCGGACGCCCATCCTTGAAGAACGTGTACTCCTGCTCGAGGCCGAACCATGGATCCTGATCCGCGTACTTCTCGTATGCGGCCACGGCGGCAGCCCGGGTATTCGAAGGATGCGGCTCCATGTCGGGTGTGAGCACCTCGCACAACACGAGCACGTCGTCGCCACCACGGATCGGATCCGGGCGGACGAAGACCGGGTTCAGCACACAGTCCGAGAGGTTCCCCGGTGCCTGTTCGGTGCTCGAGCCGTCGAATCCCCAGATCGGCGGTTGTTCGCCCGTCTCCACGATCTTGGTCTTGGAACGGAGCTTTGCCGTCGGCTTCTGACCGTCGATCCAGATGTATTCCGCCCGATACGCCATACCTGCCTCCGAGTGTTGTTTGGTGTGTTTCGGTGACACAGGCGCGCGCCACCGATCGAATTCACACAAGCATGCCAGCAGGCCATTAACCGGCGGTAACCGCTGTGTGAACGCTGTGTTACAGCCCAATTGTCCACTGGCGCCATACCGGGAACGCCGTACGATGGTGACTCTCGGAGGCCAACACCCATGGACAGACAACACGAATACGTCCTCAGGACCGTCGAGGAGCGGGGCATTCGGTTCATCCGCCTCTGGTTCACCGACGTTCTCGGATTCCTCAAGTCGTTCGCGATCACACCCGCCGAACTACGCGTGGCGCTCGAGGACGGCCTGAGCTTCGACGGGTCTTCGATCGACGGCTTCTCACGCACGTACGAAGCGGACATGCTCGCGAAGCCCGACCCGACAACCTTCCAGATCCTCCCGTGGAAGTCTGGCGATGCCGGTGTGGCCCGTATGTTCTGCGACATCGTCACTCCGGATGGTGAGCCGTTCGAAGGAGACCCGCGACAGGTGCTGCGACGCACCATGAAGCGAGCTTCCGATCTCGGCTACACGTTCTATGTGGCCCCCGAAGTCGAGTACTTCTACTTCGCGGACTCCGGTCCCGAACCGCAGGTGCTCGACCGAGGCGGCTACTTCGACCTGACACCGCTCGACGTCGCACAGGAGTACCGGCGCTCGACCATCGTTGCGCTCGAGGAGTTGGGAATCCCGGTCGAGTTCTCACACCACGAGGTCTCCCCTTCGCAGCATGAACTGGATCTACGCCACACCGATGCGCTGACAATGGCCGACAGCATCGTGACAACGCGCCTCGTGGTGAAGGAAGTTGCGATGGAGCAAGGCCTCTATGCCACGTTCATGCCGAAGCCGCTCGCCGAATTCGACGGATCCGGCCTGCATCTGCATCTCTCGCTCTACCAAGGCGAGACCAACGCTTTCCACGAGGAAGGGGCGGAGTACGGCCTCTCGAAGGTGGCCCACGGCTTCATCGCCGGCCTGTTGCGCCACGCCAACGAAATCACCGCGGTCACGAACCAGTGGGTGAATTCGTACAAACGCCTCGTCGGTGGCTTCGACGCCCCGGTGTTCGAGACGTGGGCACGCAACGATCAGACAGCCCTCGTCCGTATCCCGGCGGCGAAACGCGGAAAGGTCGACTCAACCCGCATCGAATACCGATCTCCCGATCCTGCGACCAACCCGTACCTGGCATTCTCGGTGATCCTCGCAGCCGGCCTCTCCGGGATCGAGAACAACTATGAGCTGCCGCCCGAAATGGGCCACGATGTTCTCGGCATGTCTCGCTCAGAGCTGCGGTCTTCCGGCATCGAGCGGCTGCCGTCGAATCTCAACGCCGCTCTGCGCATCATGGAAGACTCCGAACTCGTGAGATCGACCCTCGGCGAACACGTCTTCGAGTGGTTCTTGAAGAACAAACGTGCCGAATGGTCGAGATACGAAGAACACGTCTCTCGCTTCGAGTTGGAGGAATACCTCCCGGTGCTGTGATGTACGTCGCGATCTTCCCTTCTACGCCCACCTCCGCCCTGACCACCGCGCTCCTCGCGGTCGGATACAGCCCGGTGCCGATCGCGGACGTTGCAGACGCCGTCCGGCGTGAGCCTGAACGCGGCTGGTCTGCCGCAGTCGTCGAACTCTCGCAGGATGCAGGCTTGGCGATCACGGTGGGCCGGAAGCTCCGCGACGAACACGGCATCCCGGTGCTGCTCGTCGTCGATCGGACTCTGACCGCCGACCTCGCAACCGAGGATGGGTTCGACGACTTCGTCCTGACACCTGTGGACCAGGCAGAACTGGCCGTTCGACTCGGCAAACTCGATCGGATCGAGGCGGTCGAACACGCCGACCCCATCCTCAAGCACCACGACCTCGAACTCAACACGGCGACGTACCAGGCGACGATTGCCGGCCGTCCGCGAGATCTCACGTTCATGGAATACGAGCTGCTTCGGTTCTTCGTCGAGCACCCGCAGCGAGTGTGGTCGCGAGAGCAGATCCTCTCCAAGGTCTGGGGCTACGACTACTACGGCGGCTCCCGAACCGTCGACGTGCACGTGCGCCGCCTCCGCGCAAAACTCGGGGAAGAACGTTCAAACTGGATCGCCACCGTTAGAAGCGTCGGCTACCGCTTCGGCTGAGAGGCCTCGCTGTGAATCCGAGTCTGGACACAGCGCCCGACGGCGGACGCCAGAACAGGCCCCTCCGCTTCGCTCCGGCCTGAACGGCCGGGTGCTCGCGCCTCCCCCACTTCGTGGGAGAGGCGAAGCCGGTCTTCGTCTCCACCGCCAAAGGCGGGGGAGACGCGGCCGAGCTGATGCTCGGTCGCAGAGGGGGCAGCCTGGGAGCCAGAATCGCGAAGATGAGTTCCGCCGACGCGGTCTCAAGTCTCGGGTCTCCGTACGTGCTACGAGCTACGTGCCACTGGACTCTTCAGCCGCTCGGCAAGAGCCAACGGAACAACCTGAATCGCTCCGAACCCCAGGGCCACAAGCAGCACCACCGCGGCCATCAACCATCTCTGCCACTTCAGATCGCCCTGGATGTCCTCAACCACGGTTGTCGCTTCTTCTGCGGTCGACGAGTAGGCCACGAGAAGCCGTTCGGCTTCGTCCAGTTGGAGTTGGAGAGCCACGAGATCATCGCCGATCTCCGCCGTCGCACCTCCGAACTTGTCGAAGTCGCCGGCGAGTGCGTCGAGCGGTTCCGCTTGAGCCCTTAGCTGATCGGGCAGGTCGGCAAGTGCTGTCTCGAGTTCTGCCACCGCCTCGCCGAACGGCACCTCGGGGTCGTAGTCGACACCCACGAAGCTGAGCACCCGCAGTGCACCATCCACAACCGTTGCGGCACTCTCGATCGCCGGCATCGCATCGAGGACCGCGTCGAGAGCGTCCGGAACATCGACGGTCACCACCGCCGTGGTCTCGCCAATCACGGTGGCCGCGTCCCCGAAAGCGTCGGCGGCCACGTCGGCGGACGGGACAAGGGTGTCGAACGATTCGCTGACGATCCCGATCGTGTCTGCGGCGAGGGCAACGGTTTCGTCCGCCGCCGTGACGGCATCCGCGGTCACCTCGAGGGATCGATCCATCGAATTGGCGGCGGTCAAGACAACTGCGATGCCGAGAACCCCGGCGAGCACGGCGGCGATGAGGCCGCCGGCTCCGAGGATCGTGAAGAGCCGCGCGAGCTTCGCATCATCCTCGGCCAACGCCGAGAATCCGCTCATCCGAATTCGATACCTTGGGCCAGCGGAAGCTCACCCGACCAGTTGATAGTGACGGTCTGCCGGCGCATGTAGGCCTTCCATGCGTCCGAGCCCGATTCACGCCCGCCGCCGGTCTCCTTCTCTCCCCCGAACGCACCACCAATCTCAGCTCCGGAGGTCCCAATGTTGATGTTGGCGATGCCGCAGTCCGAACCGGCTGCCGACAGGAACGTCTCACCCGAGGAAACCGAGTCCGTGAAGATCGCCGACGACAGGCCTTGGGTCACGCCGTTGTTGATCTTGATCGCTTCTTGCACCGTGTCGAATTCGATGAGGTAGAGGATCGGAGCGAAGGTCTCGATCTGCAGGATCGGAGCGTCAACCGGCATCTTGATGATGGTTGGCTCAACGTAGTAGCCGGGGCCGTCGATGACCCCGCCGCCGTAGAGCACTTCTCCGCCCTGTTCCTGGGCGATTCCGACAGCCGCGGAGAAGTTCGAGACTGCAGCTCCGTCGACGAGTGGGCCCATGAGGTTCGCGTCGACGAGCGGATCTCCGATCTGGATCGTCGCGTACGCCGCGACGAGTCGGCGTGAGATCTCATCCGACACACCCCGCTGGACGATGAGCCTGCGCAGCGACGTGCAGCGCTGACCGGCCGTTCCGACGGCAGCAAACAGTGCAGCCCGGGTCGCGAGATCGAGGTCGGCATCGTCCATCACAACCATGGCGTTGTTGCCGCCGAGTTCGAGCAGAGACCGGCCGAGGCGCTTGGCCACGGCTGTTCCAACCTTCTCACCCATGCCGCACGAACCCGTCGCAGAGATGAGCGGGACTCGGCGATCGTTGATCATCGTGTCTCCCACGTCGGCGCCAGAGCCGACCACCAGGTTGAACACCCCCTCGAAGCCCGATCCTTCCATCGCCCGGGCGGCGAGCTTGCTGGTGGCGACAGCAGTGAGCGGTGTCTTCGAAGATGGCTTCCAGATCATCGTGTCGCCGCAGACGGCCGCGATCATCGAGTTCCAGGACCACACGGCAACGGGGAAGTTGAACGATGTGATGACCCCGACCGGTCCGAGGGGATGCCACTGCTCATACATGCGGTGGCGCGGCCGCTCGGAGGCGATCGTGAGACCGTAGAGCTGACGCGACAGGCCTACGGCGAAGTCGGTGATGTCGATCATCTCCTGGACTTCGCCCTCACCCTCCGCCTTGATCTTCCCCATCTCGAGGGCGACCAGAGCTCCGAGCGGTTCCCGGTACTCGCGCAGCAGATCTCCTATGACGCGGACGTACTTCCCACGTTCCGGGGCCGGCACCATCCGCCACGTTTCGAACGTATCGGCGGCGGTCGAGACGACCTTCTCATAGTCGGTACCGTCGGCGCGCTTCACGGCGCCGATTCGTTGACCTGTCGCCGGGTTCTCAACTTCGAGTACCGAGCCACCGGTCTCGAGCCACTCACCGGCGTAAGCACCGGAGCTGACGTCTTCGAGATCGAGGGCGGAGAAGATTGAATCGCGGTTCACGGCCGGACCTCCTAGCGGGGACGCTCGATACGTGAACGGTAGTCCCTGTCGGGGGGCCGACGATCAGCCGGTCGCCAGGCGTCAGCGGGCAGCGATCGTCTCGATCTCGACGGCAAACCCTCCGGGAAGAGCGCGGACTTCGACGGTTGACCGTGCCGGCGGCGCTGCCCCGACGTAGCGGCCGTAGACGTCGTTCACTACCGCAAAATCGCCCATGTCCGTGACGAAGATGGTCGTCTTGACGATGTCGTCATAGCCGAGGCCGACGTCGCCGAGGACCGCACCGATGTTCCGCATGACCTGTTCAGTCTGAAGAGCCACACCGCCCGGGATGGGCTCGCCGGTTGCAGGATCGATCGCGACCATGCCCGAAACGAACACCAGCCCGTGGGCTTCGGTCACAATGCTGTAGGGGCCGAGCGGCTTCGGGCCACTCGGAGCCTCGTGGATCTCTTTCGGCACTGGACCTCCCTCTTTGTTCGGGAGACAGTGTACGAACGTCGGCTAGCCGCGTTTGCCGCAGGTGCAGGAGTGTCCGCTCTCATTGGGGTTGTCGATCGCAAACCCGGATCCTGCGATGCCTTCGTCGCGGAAGTCCACGGTCGCACCCATGAGCCGCTCGACACTCTCCTGGTCGATAACGACTTTGAAAGCGCCGGCATCGACGACGGCATCGGTGTCGGCCACGCCGGCGTCGAAGTACATGTCGTATCGGTATCCGGAACAGCCGCCGGGACGGGCACCAAGCCGAAGCGCGAGGGTCTCATCACCCTCGGCCGCGAGCAGTTCCCGAACCTTCTCGGTCGCTGCATCGGTGAGAGCCACTGGGGTCATTTCGAGCGTCATTGAACGTTGCCTCCTCCGCACGTCGCTAAGCGATTCTATCAACTACGGCCGTATGTGTAATACGTATCTCGCGCGGATAGGATCGGCCGCATGACGATGCGAGATGACATTGAGGCAGCCCTTCGCGGCGTGATCGACCCGGAACTCAACGCCGACATCGTTGAACTCGGCATGGTGAGCGGCATCGACCTCGACGGTTCTCACGCCTCCATCGGTGTTGCGCTCACCGTGGCGGCCTGCCCCATGCGCGACCAGATCGAGAATGATGTCGTCCGGAAGGTGAAGGCCATTCCCGGCATCAACACGGTGGCGGTTGATGTCACCGCCATGACGTCCAGTCAGCGGTCCGACCTCATGGGGAAGGTGCGCCTCCGAGCCAGGGAGACCGCAACGCCCACGATGATCAGCCCTCAGACGAGAGTGATCGCAGTGTCCAGCGGCAAGGGTGGTGTCGGGAAGTCCTCACTGAGCGTCAATCTCGCACTCGCCATCTCGGCGCTCGGACATCGAACCGGCCTCCTCGACGCCGACATCTGGGGTTTCTCGGTGCCACGCATGCTGGCGGCCATCGACGAACGGCTCGAGGCCGGGGACGATCGGAAGATCCAGCCCCTCCAAGCAGCAGGACTCGAAGTGGTCTCGACCGGGCTCCTCCTCGACGACGAGGACACTGCGCTGATGTGGCGCGGGCTCATGCTCTCGAAGGCACTCGAACAGTTCCTCACCGACGTGGCGTGGAGTTCCAACCTGGGTTATCTCGTCATCGATATGCCCCCCGGCACCGGCGACGTCCAAATGGCACTCTCGCGGATGCTCCCGCAGGCCGAGATGGTGGTTGTGACCACACCACAACGTGCGGCCCAGAAGGTGGCGGCACGCGTCGCAGACATGGCTCGCCGTTCTCACATGCCGGTCGTGGGTGTCATCGAGAACATGTCCGGGTTCACGACCGAAGACGGCCGCCACTACGCCCTCTTCGGGTCAGGCGGTGGATCCGAGCTTGCCGACCAGTTGGGAGTCCCCCTCCTCGGCCAGATCCCGCTCGACCCGAGCGTCGTGAACGGCGGGGACGAAGGCCGGCCGGTCGTCACCGACGACCCAGACGGACCGGCGGGTACATCAATCCGCTCCGTCGCAGCCCGCCTCGTTGAGCTGATCCCGCCAGCCGCCGAAGACACCTGCACGGCGCGGATAGCCGTCCTCGAAGAGCAACTGGCAGCGATGTAGAAGAGCAAAGACTCGAGATACGAGGCACGAGACTGAAGACAGTGCACTCCCTCGGGTCTCAAGTCTCGGGTCTCGAGTCTCGGCGCTCTCTACCGGCAGAGGTCATTCACCATCGGGTAGGGATTCGCCCAGTCTCCGTTGCCCGGCTTCCAGCCGAGGTGGAGATGTGGTGCCCACGACGGTGAGTTCCCGGTGGTTCCGACGATGCCGAGCGGATCACCAGCCGCCACCTTCTGTCCGCCGGCGAGGCCTTCGGCCCACGCATCAAGGTGGGCGTAGTAGTAGAGATCACCCGAGTTCCCGATCAGGTAGATCGAGATGCCGCCGAGGGTGCTGTTCGAGAGTCGGTAGATAGCTCCGCTTTCCATGGCAACGAGAGGTGTGCCACGG
Organism: uncultured actinomycete; assembly: GCA_942491345.1. Taxonomy (GTDB): domain Bacteria; phylum Actinomycetota; class Acidimicrobiia; order Spongiisociales; family UBA5794; genus JAHEEL01. Next base: position 191,902 of record CALOAN010000036.1, on the reverse strand, counting down.
GACGCCGACATGTCCACCCCCTTGTGTGTTCTGCCCCCGGAGCGTGGTGCCCCCCAGCTGTTCGAGAAGGACGATGCACCGTTGACGGGACACACCCGATTCGCCGGAGTCGGCGTCGGCACGGTTGTGGTGTGGTCGTGGTCGGCGCCGGCTCGGTCGTCGATGTTGTTGGTGTCGGTTCCGATTCGGAGGGCACAGCGGTGGTGGTCGTGGTAGTCGACGCGGCGACTGTTGTGGTGGTCGTGGTCGCCGGTGCGGTTGTGGTGGTCGTGGTCGGCGCCGCCGATGTTGTGGTGGTGGTCGCAGCCGCGACTTCCGGTGCCGCGCTGGTCGTCGTGGTTGATGCGGCAGCCGCAGCCTCAGCCCTCGCCGCCTCGGCTTCTGCGCGCTTCTTCGCCTCTTCTGCCTCACGGCGGCGCCGCTCCTCCTCTTCGCGCTGCTTGCGCTCCTCTTCTTGGCGCTGCCAGGTGGCCTCGAGCTCGCGATACTCCGCGTTCGCGTCATCGAGCTCGGTGAGGAGCTGTTGCGCAAGGGCCTCAATCTCGCCAACCAGATCGCTCTGGCGTGCGAGCGCATCATCGAGTTCCTGTACCTGGGCGCGGTACTCCGCCTCGACGGCGAGCATCTCGTCGATGACGCGTAGATCACGGTCGTTGGCGGCACTGAGGTAGGTCGCCCGCACGGGAATGTCGACGAAGCTGGTTGACCCGAGAATCGTCGTGACCCCCCCGTCGGAACCGGCCGTCATGTACGTCTCGCGCACAACGGCTTCGGCGGCGAGGCGCAGGATCGCGAGCTCCTGTTCCGTTTCGGTGACCTGGCTGGCGAGGCCGTGCAGACTCTCCCGGATCACGATCTCGTCCGCAATGGCCGCTTCGTATCGAATATCGGTTGCCTCGAGGCCGGCAGAGACCTCTGCGTTTCGTTGCCGTGCAGCTTCGAGATCGTCGAGCGTAACCGCCTCATCGTCGGCTGCGAGCGCAGGCGCGGAAAGGCCTAGCAGCAAGAACAGGATGAGGGCGATGCGTGTTGTCATTGTCTCGCGATCAATTCGACCATCGTGGATGGCCCCGCTGCGCCCGCCGAGAACCTTACCTTGTCATCGACCAACAGCTTGTTCAACTGAACGATCACCTGATGGGTGGCCGCCGCTTTGAGGTCTGCGGGAACGAAGGCGTAGACGGCGTCGACGATGTCGGCGATCGTCCCGGCACCGGCCCCGATCACATCGAGAATCTCCTGTTCTCGAGCCAGGCGGTGCTCGATGTATTCGGCGATCACGTGTCCGGCGTCGTCCATCGAATCTCCGTGACCCGGTTCGATTCGCGCGACACCCAGATCCTGCACGCGATAGAGCGACTCGAGATATGCGGACGCGTCGGCCATGACGACAGTCGATCCGCCCATGATGTGATCACCAGTGAAGAGTCGGTCCGACAGTTGGAAACAGAGGTGGTCGGCCGAGTGGCCGGGTGTGTGGACCGCCCGAAGGTGGTGCGCCCCAACGCGCACCTCGTCACCATCCGCAAGCTGAACGTCGGGTTCGAACTCCGGGCCGGGCCCGTATCCGAGAACTGGACACCCGAGAAGCGCCGCAAGCGGATTCGAGAGTGGAGCGTGATCGGGGTGGGTGTGGGTCGCAATCACGGCGAGCGCCGTCCGGTCTCCGATGGCGTCCATGATTGCGAGCAGGTGCGTTTCAATGACGGGCCCCGGATCGAGGACCACCACCTCTTGACTGTCTGCAACCAAGTAGGAGTTGGTGCCCGGTCCAGTGAAGATCCCTGGGTTCGGAGCGAGCACACGTTCAACGGTCATGGTGGTTCAAGCTCAGGAGTATTACCGATTCGAAGCCCGTAGTCCGGTCAAACGCCACCAGCCGCGACGGATCGTTCGCTCCTGGGGTCGCTTCGTAGGAGCCCGGATCGCCGAGCATCAAGATCGTGTGATGACCCTTCGACCATCCCGAGCCTTGACTGGATCGAACCAGCCTCCGATTTCGCCTTCCGGTATCGTCCGATCGAGCCCTCCGGAGGAACCATGACACGAGCCCTCGTTGACTGCCAGTGACCAGCAAGATGCAGCCGCCGCAAGACGAGGCGCTTGCCGAGCGCGACACCGAACTCGGCATCGACTGGCCCGCGATCTGGGAGGGGCTGAAGAGGCCGGCTGCGCTCCGCGGCATTGCCGTCCTCGGGATCGGGATCGTCGCACTCGCTGCGCCGCGACTCTCCACCTGGCTGTTTTCCCTCCTGGTCGGGATAGCACTCGTGCTCGTGGGTGGCGTGGAAGGTCTCACCACTCTGCGGCGACGGCCGCTCGAGTGGCACGAATTCGTTCGCTCGCTGATGCTGCTGGCTGGCGGCATCCTGCTTCTGGCCTTGCGCGGGTCCGGGCAGGGCGCCGTTGCCACCCTCGTAGGGGCGGCCATCGGCATCCGAGGCCTGGTCGACCTGTACGGGACGTGGCGAAGTCGCCACAGGGTCGACGATCTTGGTTGGCGAGTCACGAGCGGTCTTGCGCAGGTGCTGCTGGGTGTTCTGATCGCGGTCTCGCACGGCGGTCTGCTGGTGTCCCTGGTCGCGCTGCTGGCAGTTGCCTGGATTGTGGCGGGTGGCGTGGCGGTCGCCGCCGCTCTCCAACGAAGTGAGGACGATCCAGAACTGACCGTGGCCGAGACCGAGAGCGTCGTTCTGGATTGGCTCCACCGACGCGACATGGGCGACGATGCTCGCCAGGGCGTCGTCGACAAAGTCGTCTTCGAGGGTGAAGCTGCCAAAGGGCGCATCTCCCGGTTCATCGTCCTGATGGCGTTTTCGACGGCCATCGCCACGTTTGGCATCAACGCCGACTCCACAGCGGTCGTCATCGGCGCCATGCTGATCGCACCGCTGATGATCCCGATCATGGCCACGTCTGCCTCCCTTCTGATGGGTTGGACGGTCAGGGCGACTCGGTCGCTGTTCCTGGTCGCCGGCGGGGTCGCGATCGCCGTCGCCGGGTCGTGGATCCTGTCGCGCTACTTCCCCGTGCTCGAAGTCACAACCAACTCACAGATACTGAGCCGGGTTTCTCCGACCACGGTGGACCTGATGATCGCCCTTGCCGCAGGCGCTGCCGGAGCCTTCGCCATCTCACGTCCCGACGTTTCCGACTCGCTACCCGGGGTGGCAATTGCGGTGGCCCTCGTTCCGCCGCTGACGGTGATTGGGATCACGCTCGAAGCCGGTGAGTGGGATTTCGCCCTCGGCGCGACCCTGTTGTTCCTCACCAACTTCGTTGGGGTCATTCTGGCCGCAGGAATCACCTTCGTCCTCGTCGGCTTCTCTCCCTGGTTCCACGTCGAGACCAATCGAAGTCAGATCAATCGCTCGTACGCGACCGTGGTCGTGGCGCTGCTTCTCATCGCCATCCCGCTGACCATTACCGGCGATGAGGTGCTCGCTTCGGTCACCAACGCCGGCAAGGCGAGCGGCGTCGTTGAGCATTGGCTCGAGGATGCCCCCGGCTATCGGATGGTTTCGGTCACCGTTCGCGGGGGTGAGGCCGAGGTCGTGATCGTTGGTTTCGGAGAGCTCGCATCGCCGCAGACGCTGGCCGACGGATTTGCCGACGAATTCTCTCGAAAGATGGAGGTCAACCTCTCGGTGATTCCCGAAGACAGCTACGTGCTGACCGGCGAGCCCTGATCGTGGTCAAGAACGTTCCCCGTCATCTTCTGCCGTGTCTTCTTTCACGGTCTACCGATCTCGGGAGAGGTCTCTGGGCCCGATCGGATGACGCGCTCGAGTTCCGCAAGCAGCGCCGGATCGGATTCTGCAGCGGCCGCCTCCTCGAAGCCAGAATCGCCGGGCATGAGCACTTCAACCCTCCCAGCAACCGTCGCGAGCCTCGGTTGGATCGCCTCAACACGGGATTGATGCTCGATATCGTCAAGCAGACCGGCCGCCGACTCGAATCCTCCAAGGAACTCCAGGATCTTGCGTGTCGGGAACGCGATGTCCCATTCTCCGCCCCCAGCGAGTTCGAGCGCATCGGGAGGTCGGATCCAGAGCGCATCAACGAGCTCGATGCGGTCGACGACTGGATCGAGGTTCGGCGGCACGGTCACGGCGAAGAATCGGGTATCGAATCTGACGGGGAGCGGCTTGGGGGTGATCCAGTTTGCGAAGTAGGCAAGGGTCTCACCGGCGAAACGCTCACGATGTTCCGGGATGTCGGCGTATGCAGCGGCATCCGATGGGCGGTCGGAGGTGGCGATGGCTCCGCTCTCGAGCAGCCAGATACCGGTTTCTTCGAGGAGTTCCCGGATCGCGGCCGCCACCCACGGGAGCATCCCCGGGCTCGTGCACGACACCGCGGCGCGGGCCGCATCAGACGCATCGATTGGATCAACAGCACCGCCGGGAAACACCCAGGCTCCGCCCATGAAGTTCGCCTCGGGTGAACGCCGGACCATCAGAACCTCGATACCCCGGGGAGTGTCGCGAACCAGGCAGATGGTGGAGGCCGGTCGCGGAACCCCGCTCACGGCACGATGGTCCAACGATTCGTCGATCGGGCGACAAACCATCGCCGGATTGCCTCGCGAACGGCCGGAATCAGCAACAAGAAGCCCGCCGCGTCGGTGAGGAGACCTGGCGTGAGAAGGAACGCACCAGCGATCACGATCATCACGCCGTGGGCGAGCGAGGCAGCAGGGACCACGCCTTGCGCGAATTCCGTCCGAACGGTCTGAACAGCATCTCGTCCCTGGCGGGCGACCAGCCACGACCCGACGAAGGCCGTCGCAATGACCAGCCCGATCGTCCACCAGACGCCGACGGCCTGGCTGAACGCAACGAGGAGGGCGATCTCGATGATCGGCACCACCACAAACGCACCAAAAAGAATCCAACGCCAACGCATGGAGCCGAGGATACAGGCGCCGGTAGTCTGCGCACGTGGACCCGCGCGACCTTCCCTCCGTTGATGCGCTCTCCAGCGACCTCGCCGGCGAATTCGACCTGCCGCGCCGTCTGCTCGTGACAATCGCACGGCAGGCGATTGATGAGGCGCGCTCGGCTCTCCAGTCGGGTTCCCGTGCCGATCCCGCTTCGATTGCAGCAGATCGCCTCCGGGTGCTGGCCTCCTCCCGGCTTCGCAGCGTGGTCAACGCCACCGGAGTACTCCTCCACACGAATCTCGGGCGAGCGCCGACCGTTGGTGCCGACGTGCCAGGCGCCAGCAACCTCGAGTTCGATATCGAGACGGGTGCGCGCGGAAGACGGTCGTTGTATCTGAACACGCTCATTGCCTCCACCGTTGGAGCGGAGGCTGCACTCGTCGTGAACAACAACGCTGGAGCCCTGTTCCTGGCACTCGCCGCACTTGCCGGCCGTGACGGCCGAGTTGCGGTGTCGCGAGGCGAACTCATCGAGATTGGAGGATCGTTCCGCCTCCCCGACTTGATGACCGCATCGGGGGTGCACCTCGTCGAGGTCGGCACAACCAACCGGACGAGGGCCAGTGACTTCACCGCCGTGCCGGGAGCAGTCGAGGCCGTGCTCAAGGTCCATCCCTCGAACTACCGCGTGGAGGGCTTCACCGAGGAAGTGCCCTTCTCGGAGATGCCCGCCGTCGCCACAGCTCTGGATGCACCGTTCATCGCCGATGTCGGCAGCGGCCTGTTGGATGCCAACACCCCCTGGATTCCCGGCGGTCCACCTGTTTGGCTCACCGACGAGCCGGGCGTTCGGCAGACGCTGGAGCAAGGCGCGGACGTGGTGCTGTTCTCGGGAGACAAACTCCTCGGCGGTCCGCAAGCCGGCATCGCCGTCGGCAGTGTGGCGTCCATCGAGCGGATGGAGACGCACCCCATCGCACGCGCACTGCGCATCAACAGCCCCACGATTGCGATTCTGACGACCACATTCGAGGCCTATGCCTCCGGAGCGGCCGCCTCCATCCCATTCTGGACGATGGCAACAACACCCACCGAGGCGATCCGCGCTCGAACGCAGACAGTTCTGGACGCGTCGGGTGCGGTGGGAGCGATCGTCGATGGGGAGTCGATCCCAGGGGCCGGCTCAGTACCCGGCCTCGCCATCCCGACCCCTGTTCTTCGCCTCGATGGCCGGGAGGAGCACGTCTGGAGAAGCCTCGCCGACCACGACACACCCGTCATTGCGGCGCGAAGGGGCGGCGCCGCCCTGTTGAATCTGCGGTCCGTCCAGCCCGACGAGGACCCGATCGTCACCGCCGCGCTGGCTGAGATCTGATGCCGATCATCGGAACGGCCGGTCATGTCGACCATGGCAAGTCCACATTGGTGCAAGCGCTGACCGGGCGGGATCCCGATCGGTGGACCGAGGAGAAGGAGCGTGGCCTCACCATCGACCTCGGTTTCGCATGGGCTCCGATCGGCGAGGACGCGGTGGGGTTCGTCGATGTACCGGGCCACGAGCGATTCATCAAGAACATGCTCGCCGGCGTCGGGGGGCTTGACATCGCACTCTTTGTGGTTGCCGCAGACGAAGGCTGGATGCCGCAGTCCGAGGAACACCTTGCGGTGCTCGATCTCCTGCGTGTGGCGCACGGCGTCATCGCAATCACCCGAGTCGATCTTGCCGACCCAGACCTGATCGAGCTTTCGACAATCGACGTTGAAGAACACGTTGCAGACACCGTTGCCGAATCGTGGCCGGTGGTCGCGGTGTCGGCCGTCACCGGCGACGGCATCGATGATCTCGTCCAGGCGCTCGAAGCGGAACTCACCGCCGCCGGTCCAGCGCGAGACACTGGACGCCCACGCATGTGGATCGATCGCGCCTTCGGGATTGCCGGGGCGGGAGTTGTCGTCACAGGGACGTTGACGGGTGGATCTCTGTCCGTCGGCGATCGGCTGCAGTGTTATCCCGGACCCGAGGTGCGTGTCCGGAGCCTCCAGTCGCATGAGATCGATCGCGACACGATCGAACCGGGCTCCCGCGCTGCGGCCAACCTCGTTGGTGTAGATCAGCACCATCTCGAACGCGGGACACTCCTTGCCCACTCGGGGTCGATCACAATGTCCGAGCGTTTCCTGGCTCAGCTCAGTTTCCCGCCAAGGTCCGGGGGAGAAATCGCCGATCGGGGCGCCTATCACGTTCATATCGGCACTGCGACCATCTCAGCGAGGATCCGGACGTTGTCGGACACGGAAACACCTGCCGTGATGGTCACGACGACGACAGCCGCCCCGCTGACGATGGGTGATCGGTTCATCCTTCGCGACACGGGACGGCGTGCCGTGGTCGCCGGCGGAACGGTTCTTGATCCTTCACCGAGCAGGAAGCCGACTCCGAGCGATATTGCCACGTTGGCGCATGCGATCGACCGCAGTCCGGACGAACGTGCCGCCGCCCTGGTCGCTGTTCACGGCTCAATCGATGCCTCCGAAGTGGAGCAGTCCTCCGGTGGGGGGAGCCCGACTGGAGTCATCACCGTCGGAGCCCGGTATCTGGCGCCGGAGGTATTCGCACTTCGTGGACGTGAGCTGCAGTCCGCGGTGGAGGAGTACCACGGGCGGTACCCGCTTCGTCCAGGACTCCCGAAGTCGGAGGCGTCGTCGCGGCTACGGGTGGACGCTGACCTGGTGGCGGCCCTTGTCGCGGCGAGCGGTGATCTCGTTGAGGATGGCCCTGCCATCCGCCTGATCGGATTCGCACCCTCGCTTGGAACCGACGACGTTGATGCGTGGGAGGCAGCGCGAGCGCTCCTCGCCGCCGATCTTGCCGTACCGCGGGCGTCCGATCTTGGTCTCTCCGCGGAGTTGACACACGCGCTGATCCGACGAGGAAACCTGGTTCGGATCGACGACGACCTCGTGCTGCTGGCCGATCAGATTGAAACCATCATCGCCGATCTCGGCTCACTGCCGGACGGATTCACGGTCGCGATGTTCCGCGATCACTTCGGCCTGTCGCGGCGGCACGCGGTGCCGCTGCTCGAATGGCTCGACGCTGAGGGTTGGACCCGCCGCAGCGGGGATGAACGTTCGGTCAGTTCGCCGCTCGGAGGTTCTGCTGGCGACGCTCAGCCTCGGTGAGTCCACCCCAAATTCCGTATGGCTCGCGGATCGTCAGGGCGTAGTCAAGGCATTCCGCTCCGACCGGGCAGATTCGGCAGATTGACTTCGCTCTCAGCTCTCGACGCTCTCGCTCTTCCTTACGTTCAGTGACACTCGGGGGAAAGAACAGATGGGAGTGGCTTCCGCTGCATGAGGCAACGGGCTGCCACGTTCGATCGAGTGCTATCACGATAGGTGCCCTCCACGAGCTCGAAGACCAAGCCCGGGGAATGTAGGAACCGTCCACCCGGGATGCCAGGAAAATACTGGCAGTACGGTGGATTTCTTCGCGACTTTTTTCGCGTTCTTACGCGCGAGGTCGCCGCCGGCGCTCACGTCTCGCCGGCCGGTTCGACATCGAGCACGATCCCATCGACGCCGATGACCTCCACGTCGTCGCCGGCCTCGATCGCCGCCTCGCGATGAGCCCTCCCTCGCCAGCGAGCCTCGTCGACAATCACGATCCCTTCCGGATCGAAGGCGGTCTCCGCGCTCCCCCGCTTCCCGACCAGATACTCACGTCCAATCGTCGCGGTCGAGAATCGAGAACGGACAATCGTCGTCAGCGCAACGCCGTAGAAGAGCGCCGCACCAGCAACCACAACGAGCACGATCCACCAGACCGGAGCCATCTGAGGACGCGCGTCGGTGATGGTCAGTCCGCCCACTATCAGCAGGATGGTCCCGAGGAGACTCCGCCAGCCCAGCCGATTTCGCTGAAAGTCCCACGTGTACAGCAGCAGGCCAATCACAACCGCAACGACCGACGTCCACGAGATCGGGAGTGTCGATAGCCCGTATCCCGCGAGCAAGAACGCGAGGACGGAAGCCACGGCGCTCACTCCGACACCGGCTGCGTAGAACTCGAACGTGGCCGCTGCGATCGCCGCAACGAGGAAGAAGAACGTCGCCTCGGGTTCTGAAGCGAGGCGCAAGAAACGGTCCCACAGACCAGGCTTCAAGAACTGAACCAGGCGCGACGGCGACGCCACTTCCGTCCCGTCCTCGAGTTCAACGATCTCAGCCGTCTCAATCTCGAACGTCGCGTCCTCCACGGGTGATCACCTCACCGTCGAGTCCGACGATCAACTGCCCAATCGATGGAACAACCTCCTCGACGAACCCTTCGATGGGCTCCTCGACCAGCAGCGAACTCGACGTGAGGATCAGGATCGTGGCAATCGCGTCGGCCGTCCGCTCCTCATCGGTCGCTCCGGGGAAACGGTCGATCCGCGGTGCCACGTCCTGGGCATCGGTCATCACCGCGGGACTGAGATAGCCCACCCGGGTCCCGGGGGCGGCCGCCCCCAGATCCGCACGGTTGAGCAGGCTTGCCACGCCACCGTACGCGACTGCAGGCCGCGCACCAACCCATACAACAACGGGGGCTGGCGCTGTTTCAATGGCCTGGAGCAGCGGTACGGCATCTCCAGACGCAATTCCGGGTGAATCAACTTGCAGTACGAAGAGGTGTGCCGGTGTCGAAGCAAGCGTATCCACTGCGAAATCAATCAGCCGCTGATCGAACGGCTTCCTCAGGTCGAGGACAACAATCGGAAGATCGTCGTCTTGCGCGACGCCCGTTCCGCCGAACGAGAGAACAGCGGCGACGATCAAAAAGAGCAGGATGGTTCGGCGAAGCACGGCAGCGATGTTACGAGGGACGGGAGCGCTGCGGACCGTGGAAGTAGGAAGAGACAAGTAGCAAGAGTCAAGAACCAAGACACGAGACACGAGATGGTCTTTGTCCCCACCGCCGCTAGGTGGGGGAGATGCGGCCGGGCGGGAGCTCGGTCGCAGAGGGGCGGCCTCTGAGGCCGGACTATGGAGATAACACCCGTGAGCCTCTGCATGCGCGCAGCTCGCAGTTGGCGACCGCCGACTACGCTCCCCACCATGTCACGTGTACTGGTGGTCGCCGACGATCCTTGGGTGGTGAGTGAGGTTCACGCTGCCCTCAGCATCGGAAACAACGAACTCATCGACCATAGCGATCCGTCCACCGCGGCGGTCGCCGCCGGCGACGAGTCGGTCGACGTCGCCGTGGTCGATCTGCAGGTCGATTCAATGGGCGGCATGGCGATCACCCGCTCCATCCGCGGTCTCAAAAACCCCGTGCCGGTCGTTCTACTCCTCGATCGCGAGGCCGACACGTTCCTCGCGGGACGTTCCGGCGCCACGTCTTGGGTCGTCAAGCCGTTCGCGTCGTCCGCACTTCGGACCGCCGTTTTCGATGCTTCTGGGGACGCGTGACGGAGCCTGCTGAGCCTCCGAGTACCAGCACTGCCGGGGCTCAACGATGAGCTCCGAGCAGGTCATCTATCTCGTGATCCTCGCGGCCTGCACGGTCGGCTCGGGGTTCTTCTCCGGTTCGGAGACCGCCCTCATCGGCATTTCGAAGGAGCGGGTGCACCAGCTCGCGTCTGAAAGCAAGGCAGGCCGCAGGGTCGAGCAGCTGATCTCCGACCCCGAGCGGATGCTGTCAACACTCCTTGTCGCCAACAATATCGTCAACGTGCTCGCCGCCGCGGTTGCCACAACACTGTTCATCGGCCTCGTCGGCGAGCAATGGGGACCATGGCTTGCGACCGCCGCCGTTACCGCCGTGATCCTGGTCTTTGGCGAGATCACACCGAAGACGCTGGCGACCCGATATCCCGAACGTTTTGCCCTGGCGGTAGCCCCGGCGATATGGCAGCTGTCCCGGGTGCTCGCCCCGCTGGCGTCGTTCTTCGGCGCCATCACGCGAGGGATTCTGCGACTGCTGCGTGTCCCCGTCCGAGGCGATTCGGGCGCAGTAACCGATGCCGACATCCGGGCCCTCGCAGAACTCGGCCACCGAGACGGCCAGATCGAGGAAGTCGAACGGAAGATCATCGACGCCCTGTTCGACCTCGCTGACCGGCCGATCCGGGAGGTCATGACACCGCGTGTCGACATCGTGTCGCTCATGGCACCCGTCACGATTGACGAGGTGCGCAAGGCCGTGGCGACGACCGGCCACTCCCGGTTCCCTGTTGTCGGCGGCGACCTCGATGACCTCCTCGGGATTCTCTTCGTGAAAGACCTGCTTCAACAGAACGCCAGCGCCAAGCCAGAAGGCATCGCCACCCTCCTTCGATTCCCCGAGTTCATGCCAGAGACTGCAACGATTCTCGACGCACTCACGGAAATGAGACAACGGAAGTTCGCTATCGCCTGTGTGGTTGATGAGCACGGTGGCGTCGAAGGGATCATCACGGCAAAGGACCTGCTCGCAGAGCTCGTCGGCGAGCTGCAGGACGAGTACGACCCCGGTGTACCGTCCGTCGTTCGTATCGGCCCGAAGCAGTGGGTCGCCGACGGCCGCCTCCCAATCGAGGATCTCTCGGCCGAGATCGACCGGTCACTCCCGGCCGGGCCCTACAGCACGGTTGCGGGCTTCTTCATGGCGGCCGCGGGGCACGTACCGGACGAGGGTGACTCGATCGACGTCGACGGAGTGCGGCTCACCGTGCTCGACATGGAGCGGAACCGGGTCGACCGAATCGACGTCTCGATCATCTGACCGCACGCCAGGACGGGAACGGGGGTACAATCCCGGCATTCGGGACGTAGCGCAGCTTGGTAGCGCGCATCGTTCGGGACGATGAGGTCGCCGGTTCAAATCCGGCCGTCCCGACTCATCGAGACCCCGCCCTTTGTGGCGGGGTTTCGCATTCCCGCATACCCCGGGTTGGTGACGTCCTCTTTGGCGCCTCCAGCCCGCGGAATGGGAGAGACTGCGTACCCAGGGTTCTCCACCTCGTATGCGGCGCTACGAGCCCGCAGAATGGGGGAACCCGAGGCCCCGTCCTAACGATCGAGCAACAACTCCGCGAGTTGGACCGCATTGAGCGCAGCACCCTTGCGAAGGTTGTCGCCAACCACCCACAGACTGATCCCGCCGCGGTCACCAACGGTCTCGCGCACCCGACCGACGAGCACATCGTCGATGCCGGCAGAGTCCAGTGGTGTTGGCACGTGATCGTCGCCCCACAGCTGGGCTCCGGGCGCCTCCGAGAGGACCTCGATCGCCTCGCCAAGCGGTAGCGGCCGGTTGAAGAACATCGTTGCCGCAATGCCGTGGCCGACCATCGTCGGCACCCGTACGCAGGTCGGCTCGACCTTGATTGACGGCGCGTCGAGGATCTTCCTTGTTTCGTGAACGAGCTTCCACTCCTCGTCGGTGTATCCCTCTTCGGTGATGGCCCCCGCCATCGGAAGGACGTTGTAGGCGATGGGCCGTTGGTAGAGATCGCCACCCGGGTCCTCCCATCCACCGTGTTGGAGAGCGTCGCGATTGCCGGAGAACCACTCGATCTCCCGTTCGAGCGTGGCCATCCCGTGCTGGCCTGATCCACCCGTGGCCTGATACGAGGATGCGACCATCCGATCGATCCCAGCCGCCTCGTGAAGCGGGCCCGCGGCCATCATCAACGCCATCGTTGTGCAGTTCGGGTTGGCGACGATCCCCGTGTGCCCTTCGATCGCCTCGTCGTTCACGTCGGCGACGACGAGTGGCACATCGGGATCCATGCGGAAGGCCGAGGAGTTGTCGATAACCGTTGCCCCAGCCTCCACGAACCGGGGGGCATACTCCTTGGACCGGCCGCCTCCGGCAGAAAAGAGCGCGACGTCGATGCCGACGGGGTCGGCGTGAGCCAGGTCCTCGACCGTCACCGGACCCCACGGGGTCTCCACCACGGTTCCTGCCGACCGCTCAGAGGCGAGAAGGCGGATGCTGCCGACCGGGTAGTCGCGTTCCGCGAGGATGGCCTGCATCGTGCGGCCAACCGCTCCGGTGGCACCAACAACGGCGACCGTTGGAGATTCGAATCGCTTCATGATGCCTCCTCGATGAGGCTCCGATGCAGCGCCTCCACGGCGGCCTCGGTGTCGTCACCTCGGACGACGCAGCTGATGCGGATCGTCGACGTGGAGATCATCTCGATGTTGACGTCGGCATCCGAGAGGATGCGGAACATCTTGGCGGCCACGCCGGATTCCGACTTCATCCCGGCTCCGACGATCGTGATCTTCGAGATGTCCGGATCCAGGTCCACGCCAGCGGCTCCGATCTCGGCAGCCACCTTCTCTGCAACCTCGACAGCCGTGGCCGCGGCGCTCGCCGGTACAGTGAACGAGATGTCAGTTACGCCTTGGCTCGAGATGTTCTGAACGATCATGTCGACGTTGACGCCCGCCTCACCCATGGGTTCGAATACGGCAGCGGCGATTCCCGGCTGATCGGGAACGCCCTTCACCGTCAACTTGGCCTCGGAATCATCGTGGGCGATCCCGCGGATGATCGGTTCTTCCATCGTCTCCTCCTTGACCCATGTGCCTTCCCGATCGTGAAACGACGACCGCACGTGGATGGGAATGTTGTAGCGGATACCGAACTCGACACTTCGCGCCATGAGGACGCCGGCTCCCGCGTTCGCGAGTTCGAGCATTTCGGTGAATGTGAGTTCGTCGAGCTTCGTCGCTGATGGCACGGCCCTCGGGTCGGCGGTGAAGACGCCGTCGACGTCGGTGTAGATCTCACACAAGTCGGCGCCAAGAGAAGCCGCGAGGGCAACGGCGGTGGCGTCCGATCCACCCCGGCCCAGGGTTGTGACGTCCTTCGAATCGGGACTGACGCCCTGAAACCCGGCCACGATCGCAACCTTCCCCTCGTCGAGACACTCGCGAACGCGGAATGCGCGGATGTCCAGGATTTCGGCCCGGCCGTGTTGTGCGGTGGTCAGAATGCCGGCTTGGGATCCGGTGAAGCTGACGGCCGGCACATCCCGGGCCTCGATCGCCATCGCGACAAGTGCCATCGAGATTCGCTCACCTGCGGTGAGGAGCATGTCCATCTCGCGAGGGTGCGGGGCTTCGGAGATCTGGGTCGCGAGGTCGATCAATCCGTCCGTCGACTTCCCCATCGCGGAGACAACGACAACCACGTCGTTGCCGGCCTGGTATGTCTCGACAACTCGCCGGGCGACGTTCTTGATTCGATCTGCGTCGGCGAGCGACGTGCCCCCGAACTTCTGTACAACGAGCGCCATGTGATCAGGAGTGTAGGAGTGGACGGACGCACATCAATGCCTCCTAACCGCATGATCTCAACCATTCCGCGGGCCCACAGCGCCGTATACGGGGTTCAGAACCCTGGGTACGCTCGTCCCCCCATTCCGCGGGCCCACAGCGCCGTATACGGGGTTCAGAACCCTGGGTACGCTCGTCCCCCCATTCCGCGGGCCCACAGCGCCGTATGCGGGGTGGAGAACCCTGGGTACGCGTATCCGGGACCTCGACGTAGCATCTCGCCTCATGCGACGCACAACCGCCGTGTGCCTCCTCATCGCCGCCGTGTTCGCCCTTGCAGCGTGCGGCGGATCTGATGCCACGACCACCACCGCCGGCGAGCAGGCGACAACCACAACCCGGCCGACGACGCCGACCCTGCCCGAGGTCGGACTCGAGGTCGTGCCCCGGGACTACGACGACTTCCGGGCGCAGCCGACGGCTTGTGGGGCTCAGGCTCCCGAACCGCTCACGCCCATGCAGTTCGATGCTCCCGCCGATGCCGGCCTCAGCCCCGACGCAACCGTCGCCGTAACGATATCGACGTCCTGCGGTGATATCGGAATCAAGTTGGACCCGTCCCTGGCGCCGGAGACCGTCAACTCGTTCGTCTTCCTCGCCTCCGAGGGCTACTTCGACGGCACCGTGTTTCACCGCATCATCCCCGGCTACATCGCTCAAGGCGGCGACCAAACCGCGACCGGCACGGGCGGTCCCGGCTACGTGATCCCGGACGAGTTCCCCCCACCTGTGGTGACCTACGACCGCGGCGTCCTCGCCATGGCCAATGCCGGTCCAGGGACAACCGGGAGCCAGTTCTTCGTCATGCTCGCCAACGGCGGCCTCCCTCCGCAGTACTCCATCTTCGGCTGGGTCACGGAGGGTCTCGAGATTCTCGACCTTCTCCAGGAAGTCCCCCTCGGACAGTCGCCGACCAGCCCCGACCCGACGCCGAGCACGCCCCTCGAGACGATCTACATCAACGAGGTCGCCATCGAGAGCTGACGAAGTGAAGGGGGAGCGCATGGCGCTCCCCCTTCACTCTCATTCGATTCGCCGATCGAGTCAGCTGACGTGCGAGTCTCCCGACGAAGACCGTGGTGCGAGGTACTTCGCCCACCACTTCTTCGCCGTGTCGATCCCTCCAATGCCGAAGGCGATCGCAAACGCGACGCCGATGGCGGCGGTGGCAATCAACGTGATGTTCGAGGCGAAGGAGATCTCGAGCATGTCGAGCGCAAACAGAACGCCGAACAGGATGATGAGGATCTGAACGACCCACGTCAACCACGGAACATCCTTCGAGTTGGCGAACGGCCGCACAAGGCCGGCCGTCCAGTTCGCCACCGCAGCAGCGATCACCACGACGATCGCGGCAAGCAGGATCATGGGCACCCACGCGAGGAATCGCTCGAGGAGGTCTTCCAGCGACTGGATCTCAAGCACCCGGACCACCATCAGCCACAGCACGACCACCAGGTACGCGTAGACAATGGTTGCGGTGATTCCTGCGGCCGTCTGATCCGACGAGGCGAGGGCACTCGTAATGCCGGCACGATCGAAGATCGCCTGCATGAAGCCCAGATTGAGGAACTTCTCGATCAGCTTTCGGATCCACTTGAGGATCCATCGCCCAATGATGAGGATCAGCAGCGCAACAATGATGCGCGGCAGCCACTCTGCAATCACCTGCCCGAGGCTCTCGAACTCCTCGACGAGTTGGTCCCAGAAGGACATGTCTGTTAGCTCCCGTTTTCGCGGTCTTGTACGGGCCGGATCCTACCTCCGGCCTCGACGATTCCCGTGACCATCCCGATCCGCTGCTGGGTTTGGCTCAAGCGTCGCGTCAGGTAGCCTTCCGCCCATGGCAACCGACAAGCGGGAGCGACAGCGGGCAAATCGCGCTGAGAAACAAGCAGCCGAGGCAAAGGTTCAGCGTCGCAAGCACTACTTCGCTCTGGCGAAGAAGTACGGCGGCTACGCCCTTCTCATCGTCATTGCCCTGGTGTTGATCACCATCCTCAGCTGACATCGTGGCGGTCGACCTCCACGTCCACTCGTCGGCTTCCGATGGGACCGACGCGCCGGACCTGGTCGTCGCGAAAGCCGCTGCCCTCGGTCTCACAGCGCTCGCCCTCACCGATCACGACACGCTTTCGGGTATCCCTGCAGCCCGAAGGGCCGCCGCTCAGTTCCCAATCGAACTCATCTCCGGCGTTGAACTCTCCGTGGACCACGCGGACGTGAAGATCCACCTGCTCGCCTATTTCCTCGAGCCCAAGCCCGGACCGCTCCAGGACCGGCTCGAAGAGCTTCGCACCGGCCGAACCACCCGGAATCGGAGAATCGTCGAACGCCTCAACGAGCTCGGCTACCCCATCACAATGGAAGACGTGCTGCGCCAGGCTGCTGGTGATGCCGTCGGTCGGCCGCACATCGCCGACGCCCTGGTCGAGGCCGGGGCGATCGAGCACCGCTCCGAGGCGTTCGTCGATCTCCTCTCCGACGGCGGCTCAGCGTACGTTGAGCGCGACCGACTCACCGCGATCGACGCCATCAGGTTGGCTGGGGAATCGGGCTGCGTGACCTCCATCGCACATCCCCTCACGATCAGTGCGGACGCCGCGACCCTCAGATCGATCTTCGAGGACCTGCGCGACGCGGGACTCGCCGGGATCGAGGCCTACTACTCGGAACACACACCCGCGATCCGAACGCAGCTGGCAAACGTGGCGGCCGACCTGGGACTCGTTGCAACGGGCGGATCTGACTATCACGGATTGGGGAAGCCCGACCTCCAGATCGGATTGGGCTGGGGAGACCTCATCGTGCCGGACGCTGCGCTCGAAGAACTCCGTCAGCGCCGACCATAACCGGTTAACAAGGCGCTCGTTCCGGCCGATAGACCCACAAGAACGCGAAGGGGTTCTTGTGAATCCAGTGCTGTCGACGGACCGAGCTCCGATCGACTATCAGTCGATACGTGTGGAGTACCAGACCGCACGGACCGCCGTCGCCGCAACGGTGTTCATCGTCGCGACCGTCTTGTTTGCCTCCGGAAACGGCTCGTTCGCATTGGCGTATGCCGTCGGTGGACTCGTCGTGGGTATCGATGCTCTGTATCGACGCAACCATGGGAACACCGCGACCGTCACACTCCTGATCGACATCACCGTGCTCGGATCGATGTTCCTCGTCGGCGGGGCATCAACTTCGGTGCAGGTCGCAGCCCTCGCGTACGGCATCATCGCCATGGCCCTTCTCCTTCCGGCTCGGATGGCGGGCGTCTTGCTCGCCTATGCCCTGGCCTGGTCGGTCGCCGTGGCGGCAATGCACGAATCCGGCATTGTCTCTCGGACCAATCAGGGTACGTTCGACGCCTTCCTCACCGTGATGCTCCTCCTGGCCATCGGTGCGTTGATCGCCGGCGCCACACGAGTGTTGATCCAGGTACAGGATCGTCAGCAGAAGCTCCTCGAGCAAGAACGACGCACCGTCGAGGTCAAGAACGAGTTCGTGTCGATGGTCTCCCATGAACTGCGGACCCCGATCACCGGAATCTCCGGTTTCTCCGAGACACTCCGGGATCACTGGCGCGATCTGCCCCCGTCAGAAGTCGACGAGTTCCTGAGCATCCTCCGCGGCGAGTCGGAGCACCTCGAGAACCTCGTCGAAGATATCCTGGTGATTCCACGTCTCGACTCCGGTCACCTCCGATTCCATCTCGAGCATGTAACCATCTTGACCGTTGCAGAAGCGGTTGCGGAAATGGTGTTCGACGACAGGACATCAGTCGAAATCGACATTCCTGTCTACGTCGAGGTCTGGTCTGACCCTGCCCGCTTGCGCCAGATTCTGCGCAACCTGATGGAGAACGCCCTCAAGTACGGCGGCAACGAGGTCTACATCTCCGGTGAGGAGCGCCGCGAGGGGACCTACACCGTGATCGTGGCCGACAACGGTGGCGGGGTTGCCGAGTCCGACCGTCAGCGCATCTTCGAACACTTCGAGCAGCTGTCAAAGGGTGACGCTCGGCTCGAACAGGGCGTCGGCCTCGGACTGCCGATTGCACGGAAGCTGGCCACGGCGATGGGAGGCGATCTCTGGTACGAAGATCGATTCCCGGTCGGGGCGCAGTTCTGCTTCGACGTCGATCTCGTCAAAGACGTCGATCTCGTCAAGGAGGCTGAACTGAAGACCGACGCCGTCGCGGCCGACAGTGGAGCCGGCAGGTAGCATCACCGGATGCTCCCCTACAACATCGACCACGTGGCGATCGCGGTGCACAACCTCGATGCAGCGCTCGCCGACCTGCGAGAGCAATACGGAACCGAACCGGTGTCTCGCGAAACCGTGGAGTCACAGGGCGTCGAAGAGGCGATGATCGCGATCGGTGGTTCGAATCTTCAGATCCTGCAACCGCTGACCGCCGAGTCTCCCGTCGGCCGATTCCTCAGCAAACGGGGTGAAGGCCTTCACCACGTTGCTTTTGCAGTGCCCGACATCGATGCTGCCATCGAGCATCTTGCAGCTACCGGAACGCCCCTCATCGACCAGGAACCGCGCATCGGGGGAGGTGGACATCGGATCGCGTTCGTCCATCCGTCCGCGTTCGGGGGTACGCTCGTGGAACTTGTTGAAGGAGCGACGTGACCGAAATCGCCTCTATCAAAGGTGGCGCAGACGCGGCAACGGCCGCCGCAATCGCCGCTGCAGTAGCCCATGTCGACGAAACCGAGGCGGAAACGAGGGCAACCCGGCCACCTGTGCCGAAGCCGAGCCCGTGGGTCCAATCGAGCCGACCCCGTGACATCCCGCCGCCGCTTATTTCCCACCAATTCGATGCGGCACCGTGGACCGAAAGCGGCGAGCAGGCAGAGTAGCGCGCATTCTCCAGACCGGATCGCGGCAGGTAGCATCGTGCCGAAGCCACGAAAGGGTTCCGATGGCCACCGTTGTCTCCTCGATCGCCAGGACACCGATCGGCAGGTTCCGGGGTGGATTCACCTCACTCACGGCTATGGATCTCGGCGGTTTTGCCATCGCTGCGGCCCTCGAACGGGCCGGCATAAGCGGAGATCAGATCGACGAGGTTCTGTTCGGCCACGTTATCCAGACGGGGCAAGGTCAGGTCACCGGCCGACAAGCGGCGTTCAAGGGCGGTATCCCGATGACGGTGCCGTCGACAACGATCGACAAGGCATGTCTGTCCGGTACCGCCACAATCGCCGATGCCGACATGCACATCAGAGCCGGGGAGTCGCGCATCATCATGACCGGCGGGATGGAGTCAATGACCAACGCACCTCACATCCTCAACGGAGCTCGCTTCGGCTACGGATACGGCGGCACGGAGCTCGTCGACTCTCTCAACCAAGATGGCCTTGTGTGCGCGTTCGATCACGTGCTCATGGGGAAGTCGACCGACGACAACAACACCAAGCTCGGTATCGGGCGAGCCGAGCAGGATGCGTGGGCCGCTGCGAGTCACGATCGCGCTATCGCTGCGACCGAGTCTGGTGCCTTCGACGATGAGATCGTGGCTGTCGAGGTTCCCCAGCGCAGGGGAGATCCCATCCTGATCGAGCACGACGAGGGAATGCGCCCGGGCACGACCCCCGAGTCGCTCAGCGAACTCCGCGCGGCCTTCCTGGACGGCGGAACCGTCACTGCGGGCAATGCATCACAGATCTCCGACGGGGCTGCAGCACTCGTGGTCGCAGACCGGGACGCCGCTGAGGAGCTCGGGATGCCGGTGATTGCCGAAATCCTGGCGTACGGGCAGACCGCAGGGCCCGATACCAGCCTCCAGGCGCAGCCTGCCAACGCCCTGCGCATCGCCCTCGAGAAGGCGGATCTCGACGTTCGTGATCTCGACCTCGTCGAGATCAATGAGGCGTTTGCCGCAGTGTCGCTCTACTCGGCGAACCTGCTCGGCATACCGCACGATCGCGTGAACGTGAACGGTGGCGCGGTCGCGCTTGGCCACCCGCTTGGCGCCTCCGGCGCTCGAATCGTCGTGACACTCATCAGCGCCCTCAGAGCCCGTGGAGGCGGTATCGGCGGCGCCGCTTTGTGTGGCGGCGGCGGCCAGGGTGACGCGCTGATCGTGAAGGTCTGAGTTAGATGGCGCTCAACCAACCAGCGGATCGCAATCTCGCACTGGAGCTGGTTCGGGTCACCGAGGCTGCGGCCATGGCCGCCGCGAAGTGGCAAGGCAGAGGCGACAAGAACAGCGTCGATCAGGCCGCGGTCGATGCGATGCGTCACACGCTGTCCACCATCGACGTCGATGGCATCGTCGTTATCGGCGAAGGGGAGAAGGACGAAGCCCCGATGCTCTTCAACGGCGAGATCGTCGGCAATGGCCGTGAACCGAGGATGGACGTCGCCGTCGACCCTATCGACGGAACGCGTCTCTGCGCCCTCGGCATGCCGGGTGCCCTCGCGGTGATCGCGATGGCCGACAGCGGCTCCATGTACGCACCCGGGTCGTTGGTCTATATGGAGAAGATCGCCGTTGGCGAGGAGGCCGCCGGCAAGGTAGACATCAATGCCCCGGTCGAGCACAACCTCGCGCAGGTCGCCAAGGCGAAGAAGAAGGACATCGAAGACGTCACGGCGGTGATCCTGGATCGACCGAGAAACGATGAGTACGTCCGCCAGGTCCGAGCCGCGGGGGCCCGGATCGCCCTCATCGGCGATGGAGACATCTCCGGGGCCATCTCGACCGCGAAGCGGGACAGCGGTATTGACATCCTCCTCGGCATCGGCGGCTCGCCGGAGGCCGTCACCGCGGCGTGCGCGATGGCAGCACTCCATGGCGAGATCCAGTGCAAGCTGTGGGCGCGCGACGACTCAGAACGAACGTATGCCCTCGAACACGGTCACGATCTCAACCAGGTGCTGACAACGCGGGACCTCGTTAACTCCGACAACACGTTCTTCGCAGCAACCGGCGTGACTTCAGGATCACTTCTCAACGGCATCGGCTTCTACGGCCGAAGCGTCGAAACCCACTCCGTGGTCATGCGCTCCCAATCCGGGACGATCCGCTTCATCGAAGGAACACACAGGCTCGACTGGATCGACGGCATCAACCCCGTGGACTGACGGTTCCACAGGTCGGTGTCGAGTGCCGGCCAGGCGGTCCAGGTCGTTCTCACGATGATCTCCGCGGCGAAGGCGCGTTGGATCGACTATTCAGCTGCCAGGGACTCCAGTACTGCGTCATATGCGGGCGCAACCACAGACCAGTCGTACTTCGCGACCGTCGCTGCCAGGTCTTTCGCGGCCCTCGCCGCCTCCATCGGGTACTCGAGGGGCCAACGAATGCGAGACACGAGGGTGCCGGCGTCCTCGTACAGACATCGGGCTCGGTAGGGCTCCGGAATCCTCTCGAGATAGACCAGGCGATTTGGGAGAACGGGGAACGCACCCGCGGCCATCGCTTCGACGATGCCGATACCGAAGTATTCGTGGTGGGCCGTTGACACGACGATGTCGGCGCGTCGCAGCAGATCGATGTATTCCTCGGCGGGCACGAAACCGAAAGCGACCAGTCGGCTACCGAGGAGCTCCGGGAGGCGGCCAAACGACTCCGGGGCGGACACGAACTGCTCTCCGACCACCGCAACTTCGAAGTCGAGGTCCTCGGCGACGAGCGACTCGATCAGGGTGACGAATTCGTCCGGTCCCTTGTCATGCTCCCAGCGTTGGTTCCACAGGATCAGCGGGAGACCGCCAACGCTGACAGCCGGAGTTCCGAATCGTTGGAGATCCACACCGACTGGGAGAACGATGGAACGATCCCGGACCGCCTGAATGAGACGACCGTGACGTTGATCCGGGAACTGACGAAGGAATCGCTCGGCCTCCTCGAAGAAGACCGTCCGATGGAATTCCGAGTTGAAGATCACAAGATCGACAGCCGCCGCGCTCGACCAGTTGACCATCGGGTAGGTCTGGTCCGGCCGGTCGAGCGGCGAGAGCGGGTATGCGAACTGGCTCTCGTGGAAGTAGACGGCGATCGGTGCACCTCCGACAATGTGCCGAGTAGCGCCGGCAAAGCTTGCGACGTTCATCATCGAAGAGGCGAGCACCACGTCCGGTGCCGCTTCGAGCACTTCGGCCAGGTCCGCTGCCAGCGTCAGGTGAGCGCCGTGCATGCGCCACTTCCAGAACCGGGCTTCGTGCGTGATCAGCGTGACATCGTTGGCGCTGTTGACGGCGTAACCGTCGGCCCATGCCTTGTGCGAGCCTCCGTAGTGGGGCTCTACGAGTGCGACCCTCACACAACCATCGTACGGTGCCTCAACGTCGTACGGATTCCACCCATGCGTGCGCGAGGTCGAAGGGTCCGCGGCCTCTGGACGTTCTCCGACCGATCTGTACCGTGGTGTGCATGTCGAGCTCTCTGGTCCCACCGCCGACGGATCGCCTCCGATTTCGTCGGTATGTCGAGACCGACGAACAATTCGTGATCGATCTCTTCAACGATCGGTACGCCAAGAGGTTCTATCCGTCGATGGCGTCGATCGAGGCGGCTCGAGGCTGGATCGATTGGAATCTTCGGAGCTACGAGAGTCACGGCTACGGACTGTGGGTCGTTGAGAACAACGAAACGGGCCATGCAATGGGTGACTGCGGCTTGACCGTTCAGGATATTGGTGGAACCTCCATGGCAGAAGTCGGATATCACATTCTCGATGCGGAACGTGGCCAGGGTTACGCGACTGAGGCTGCCGGAGCTTGTGTCGCGTATGGACTCGACGACCTGGCCCTTTCGGTCGTCTGCTCGATCGTCGATCCGCGGAATGAGGCTTCGCTCCGTGTTGCCGACCAGGTCCACGCCGTTCGGTCGAGCTTCGTGAACCAACGGGGAGAAACAATGCTCCTCTTCAGAACCCGCAAAGGTGACCGCCGCTAGACGGGTGCCCCGACCACCTGACCCCACAGACATGCACCGGGGTCAAACCCATCGGCCACTGCTGCGGGGTTTTGGGGTTTCTCGGGTTTCTTGTGGTTGGTTGTCGTCCGACCCGGTTTTGTGTCGTAGGCGGGTGATACGTTGCCGGTATGTTGGATTTGTACGAAGCGAAGAGCGATCAGGACGAGCCGATCCCGGCCGGCCTCGATGCGATGGAACCCGGCCCGATCCTGGCTGCGTTCCTCGCCTCGATCGACGTCAGGCGGGTCTCCGGGTATGACCGCATCGTCGTGCTGCGCGCCCACCAGCGACTCGTGTCGCACTACACGGCGTCGATGTATGCGGATATGGCCGCCGTTGTCGACGTATTGGACGATGACGACACGAAACGGTGGGACGCCGCCGAAGCCGCCGCCGCCGAGGTCCGTGCCGCACTGCATCTCACCCGCCGCAGCGCCGACACCGAGATCGGCATCGCCCTCGAACTCGCCACCCGACTCCCCCACATCCACGACATGCTCGCCTCGGGTGTGTTGGACCTGCGCCGGGCACGAGTCCTGTTGGACGGCACCGCCCACCTCGACGACGACATCGCCCGACGCATCGTCGACCAGATCGCCGACGACGCCACCCGCTACACCACCGGACAACTCCGCGCCCGGCTCCGCAGGCTGTGTATCGAAGCCGAACCCGACGACGCCACCCAACGCTACCAAGACGCCGTCACCGAACGCAGAATCGCCGTCGAAGCCAACGACTCGGGCACCGCGAACCTGTTCGGCATAGACCTGCCCCCCGACCGGGTGATGGCCGCCGCGCACCGCGTCAACCGCATCGCCCGATCCCTCCGCCACAAAGACGAACACCGGACCATGGACCAACTCCGAGCCGACGTCTACCTCGACCTCCTCTGCGGCACCGCATACGGCAAAACCGATCGCGGCGTCATCGACCTGCGCGTCGACCTCGACACCCTCACCGAACTCAACAACCACCCCGGCGACCTCGCCGGCTACGGACCCGTCATTGCCGACATCGCCCGCCGCGTCACCAAACACCAAACCGACGCAGAATGGCGCTACACCATCACCAACCCGGATACCGGCCAACCCACCCACACCGGTATCACGAGGCGCCGCCCCACCGCTGCGCAACGCAGAGCGGTCGAGGCACGCAACCCCACCTGCGTCTTCCCCGGCTGCCGCATGCCCGCCATCAACGCCGACCTCGACCACCGCACCCCCTACAGCGACGGCGGCCCAACCACCGAAAACAACCTCGGGCCACTCTGCCGCCACGACCACTGCATCCGCCACCAACACGCCTGGACCTACACACCCCTCCCCAACGGCACCCACCAATGGACCAGCAAACTCGGCCACACCTACACCACCAGCGGAACACCCCCATAGAAACAACCGGACAAGGCCGAATCGAGGCCGCGACGACGACCGACCGTGCAGCCATCGATCACATCGGTCAATCGGATGCCAGTTGGAACAGGTAGGCGAACGGCGACTTGGTGTAGGCGACGCCCCGTCCCGAGTCGTGGATGAGGTCGGCCGTCACCTCGATATCTCGTTTTGGGATCAGGTACGCCTCGAGGTTCCGATCGCTCACGGAGTAGGTCCCCGATTGGGACTGCACCACGCCCACGAGTCGATATCGGGGATCGATCGCGGCGATTGCGGCGTCGCCGTGGCTCGGGTTGACCAGCAGCCATGCCCCCGGCCGCAGATACCGGGTGCAGGGCTCCGACACGAAGCCTGCATAGAGCGAGATCAGCAGGTCGAACTGGGCGTCCGACAGGCCGAGATCGGTGGTGTAGTCGGCGCCGATGAACTTCCACGTCCGTTCCTCGGCGACCGAGACGTGCTCGGCGATGATCTCGTCGACGCCGGTTGAGTCGGAGAAGAAGCGCGCAGTTCGCGCATCGCTGTCGACATAGGTCACCGACGGGAAGACGAACGACGCCGCAATGTCCACGTACGACCCCGGATAGAGGGCGGCGGCAACATCGATTGCCCGGCTCACGGCCTCGAAGAGCCGAAGCCGGTCTCCGGGGTGTTGATTCTGCTTGTCCCAGAGTTCTCGGGTGAGGTCTTGCACGCGACCCCTCGCCTAGATCTCTTTGCGGCCGGTGAGTGCCCTGCCGAGCGTGATCTCGTCTGCGTAGTCCAGATCACCACCAACAGGAAGGCCCGAAGCAAGCCGCGACACCGTGACGCCGAGCGGCTTCAGCATGCGCGCGAGGAACATCGCCGTCGCATCACCTTCCAGCGTCGGGTTCGCGGCAACAATCACCTCAGTCACCTGTTCGGAATCCACGCGATCGAGGAGCTCGCGAGCCCGCAGTTGGTCCGGCCCGATGCCTTCGATTGGGGAGATCGCTCCTCCGAGGACGTGATACCGTCCGACAAATTCGCCGGTCTTCTCGATGACCGGGATGTCCTGGGCGCGTTCGACAACACAGAGGACGGTCGGGTCGCGCCGGAGGTCACGGCAGATCGAACATTCCTCTTCCGCCGTGACGTTGAAACAGCGCGAGCACAGCCGGACTTCGCGGCGCATCGAGGTGATGGCGTCTGCGAGGCGGACGGCGTCGGCTTCCTCGGCGTTCAGAAGATAGAACGCGAGCCGCTGCGCGCTCTTCTGCCCGACCCCTGGGAGCCGGGCCAATTCGTCGACGAGGCGCTGAACCGGCGGTTCGAACATCAGCCGAGGAGGCCGCCGAGATCCATCCCCCCGGCGACGCCACCCATCGAGTCGGCTGCGTCTTCCGCTGCTGCGGCGAGCGCCAAGTTGACCGCGGCAACGACCAGGTCACCGGCCATCTCGGGATCGTCCGGATCGAGGATCCCAGGATCGAACTCCACGGAGACGAGTTCGCCGGATCCACGAACAACGGCCTTCACAACCCCTCCGCCTGCCGTCCCCTCATAGATCTTCGCCGAAAGCTCGTTCTGAGCGGCCTCGATCTGCGCTTGCATCTGCTGCGCCTGCTGCATCAGCTGGCGCATGTCCTTTGGCATCTGTGGTGACATGCCGACAAGGCTACCTGCTACCTGCACCTTGCCACGTGCTTCACGGCACCCAGATCACCCTGTATCGTTCGTGTGAGGTCTCGCAATCGAGGCACGACATGCGAAGAGCCCCAGCACTACACGTCGACATCGGGTTGGCTCTTCTGCTCCTTCTGTCCGCTTGTTCGAGCAGTACCGAGACCTCAACAACGCCCCCGACGCAACCACCGGGGGAGCCGGTCGTGACCACTTCCACGCCACCCGAATCCACCACATCGGCTGCACCGGCCTCAACAACGCCAGGCACAGCGCCCGACGTCGAGATCTGGGCGGGGGACATAGCCGGGCAGATGATCGAGTTCCAATTCACCGTCGACGACACGGGAACAATCGCCGGATTGGTCACGAGCCCTTCCGTCGAAACCCCGGACTTGCCGATTACCGGAACCGTTGAAGGCGCTGCCGTCACGATCAAGGTTCCGGCCGTCGAGGTCGTATTCGAGGGTGAGATCGCAGGCACAACGATGAACGGCACGTGGTACCAGTCGGGGGCCGAAGTTCCGGCAACGTTCGAGCTGCGGGAAGCGCCTCTTGTCCTGGCGCGACCGCAGGAGCCCGCGCCGCCGTTCCCGTACAAGGCAACCGATGTTCGGTTTGAGAACGGGGATGTCTCCCTCGCCGGCACCCTTGTGGTGCCAGACGGAGAGGGTCCCTTCCCGGCCGTCGTATTCACATCCGGCTCGGGGTCCCAGGATCGTGACGAGACCATTGTCGGCCACAAGCCGTTCCTCGTCCTGTCCGATGCGTTCGCCTTGGCTGGGATCGCCTCGCTGCGTTTCGACGACCGCGGTGTTGGCGGATCGACTGGTGACCCCGTCGGCGCGACCTCGGCAGATCTCGCAACGGACACCGCAGCCGCAATCCAGCTCCTTGCGGACGACGGCCGGTTCGACTCCATCGGCATCGTGGGTCACAGCGAAGGAGGCATCATCGGTCCGATGGTTGCAAACGACTCGGATGCCGTCGACTTGGTTGTCCTTCTTGCAGGCCCCGGCCTGCCGGGTCTTGACGTTCTGTTACGCCAGACTGAAGACCTCATGCGGATCGAGGGCGCTTCGGAGGCCGACATCGCGTGGCAGCTGTCGTGGAGGCAGGAGATCATGGAGGTCTCCGCGTCCGGTGTGTCGGAAGACGAGGCTGCCGAAGCTATTCGAACGATCGTCTCGGCAGCGCTGCAGAGTCCGCCGACCGGTGTCACGGAAACCGTGGACCCGGCGATGACCGAGCAGTTCGTGACGGCCTTCACGGACCCGTGGATGCGCTACTTCCTCTCGTATGACCCGGCACCCGCGCTCGAGGATCTCGACATCCCCGCCCTGGCGTTGATCGGCAGCCTCGATGTGCAAGTCTCGGCCGAGGAGAACATCCCTGCCCTCGAAGCCGCTCTCGCCACCAACGCTGACGCCACGGTCTCTGAACTCAGGGGACTCAACCACCTCTTCCAGAACGCCGAAACCGGGGCAGTCTCCGAGTACACACGGATCGAGGAAACGTTCTCCCCTGAGGCAATCGATCTCATCACCGCGTGGATCCTCGAACAGAGCTGAACTCCGGACCGGCTGAGCGTATGCACCTCGAACCTGGGTGATCGCGCGTCGCTACCCTCCATCCCGATGCGCTATCAGGCTCTCTACCGCAAGTACCGGCCACAACGGTTCGACGAAGTCGTAGGACAGGACCATGTCGTCGGAACGCTCATCCGCGAGGTCACCGACGACAAGGTTGCCCACGCCTACCTCTTTGCCGGGCCACGAGGAACCGGCAAGACCACAAGCGCTCGACTCCTGGCGAAATCCCTCAACTGCACCAATCGTGGAGCGGAAGGCGAGCCGTGCAACGAATGCACCTCGTGCGTCGGCATCACCGAGGGAACCTCACTCGATGTCATCGAACTCGACGCCGCCTCACACAACAAGGTCGAGGACGTTCGGGAGATCCGAGTGAACGTGGGCACGGTCGCAGCCGCCGAAGGCGCCCGCCGCGTCTACATCCTGGACGAGGCTCACATGTTGTCGCGAGCTGCGGGCAACGCCCTGCTCAAGACGCTCGAAGAACCCCCCGAGCACGTCGTGTTCGTGCTCGCAACCACAGAGCCGTACAAACTTCTCGACACGATCCGGAGCCGCTCGCAGCGGTTCGACTTCCATCCTGTCTCGTCTGAGACGCTGGTCGAGCATCTCTCGGACATCTCAAGACGCGAAGGTTTCACGACCGACGCGGCCGGATTGTCGATGATCGCGACCCACGCGCGGGGGTCGGTCCGCGACGCGATGAGCCTGCTCGAACAGGTCGCAGCGCTCGGAGGTGGAGTTGTCTCAACCGAAGGGGTGACCCGCGCACTCGGCCTCGCCGACGGTGATGCCTTCACCGGACTCGTCGCTGCAATCTCCGATCAGGATGCCCCCGCCGCGCTCGGCCTCGTTGCCCAACTTGCGTCTCGCGGCGCCGACCTGCGACGTTTCGTTGCCGACTCGCTCGGCTTCTTCCGCGGCATCTTCCTCGCTCAGTACGCGCAGAACCTCGAGGAGATCACCGATGATCCCCCGGAGATCCTCGATGAGTGGCGGCGGCAGGGCCGCATCTTGTCATCGGCCGACGTCCTGCGAGCGATCGACCGATTCTCCGAAGCCCTGCTCCACCTCCGCCAGGGACGAGAGGAACGTCTGGTCCTCGAGTTGGCCCTGATCCGGCTCACTCGCCCGGAGACCACCTTCGATGGCGAAGCGCTTGCTTCCCGCATCGATCGCCTCGAACGTGACGTGAGGCAGGGAGGAGCCGCGAGCTACCCGCCACCGGCCTCCGATGAATCCTCCCCCTCTCCCTCCCCCGCAGATTCCTCCCCCTCCTCCCCCTCTCAGACGCCGAAGCCTGCCGAAACCGTCGCGGAGCCCGAGACCCCAATCGACGACGACAGACTGGACCTTCCCGACGCCGCTCCGCCGGCCGACACCGAGGCCGCCGTTGTCGCCCCGTCCTCAACCGACCTCACCCTTGCCGAGTTCTCCGCTGCTTGGCCGGTTATCGTCGCCCGGATCCGATCGGATTTCGGCGCCCGGCGTCACGCCTTCGTCCGCGTCGCCGAGCCAGAGTCCGTCGGTGGAGGTGTGGCGGTCCTCACCATGCCGGCCCACCAACACTTCCACCTCGAGCAACTCAACGCCGACGACCAACTGCTCCGAGCCCTCGAAGCCATCACTGCAGAGGTCCTCGGCAGCACCGTCACGCTTCGTTTCCGATCCGACGACGACACCGCACCGGAGCCGGCCGAAGAACCGACGCGGGCTCCCGACCAGGATCAGCTCGACGACGGCCCAACGCGTGAAGATCCCGAGAATCTGATCGCCGACATGCTCGGCGGAACGTTCGTCGAGGAGTAGACGTGCGCCTTGGAATCGACCTCGACGGCG
Organism: uncultured actinomycete; assembly: GCA_942491345.1. GTDB lineage: Bacteria > Actinomycetota > Acidimicrobiia > Spongiisociales > UBA5794 > JAHEEL01. The sequence continues at coordinate 162,298 of CALOAN010000036.1, read as the reverse complement.
TTGTCGCCGACTTCAACACGGGATGGGTGAGCCGCTACAACCACGAATTCGGTTCGGAGCTCACGACCGATCTGGTCGATTCATGGAATGCGATGGGCGACCTCACCCACTTTGACACGATGGGGGCGTTCTGGCGGTGGGCAGCGCGAGGCGACCACGGATCCGTGTTCCGCCACCTCGAGACGTACCCAGGAGCGCTGGAGGCGCTGGAGCGGCTGTCTCACAACCACGACATCGTGATCATCAGCGCGAAACCCGACTGGGCGATCCACGACACGTTCGCATGGATCGCCGACCGCAGAATCCCCACTCGAGAAGTGCACATCACGGACGTGAAGTGGCGCGTGCCGTGCGACATCTATCTCGACGACTCACCGCGCCAGATCGCCGAACTCCATACCAATCGCCCAGAATCTGTCACCTGCCGCTTCGTCCGGGCATGGAACGAGCCCGCGGTCGGAGTTCGCGACATTCATACGTGGGACGAATTCGAGAGCCTGGTAGACCAGCGTTGGTGCTGACCCGTTTGGCCTTCGGAACACAGAGACGAGTACCATCTCGTCGCTGGCAACGACGCCTCGGCGTCCTCACAATCACAGGAGACCAAATGAGGAAATCGACCCTCATCGTTCTGCTCCTCGCCTTCGCAATGCTGGTCGCAGCATGCGCGAGCACGGGAGACGACGACACAACCACCACTGCAGCGGCGGCGGCGGAAACGACCACCACCGCAGCAGCACCTGACGAGACGACCACCACTACTGAAGCAGCAGAGGCAACGACCACTTCCGCCCCCGACACGACCGACGAATGGCCCGAAGAGATCCTCTTCGGATTCATTCCATCTGAGCGGCAGGAGAAGCTTGCCGACACGGTCCAGCCCTACATGGACTACCTCACCGAAACGATCGGCGGCCCAACGTTCACCGGTGTGATCACCGCCGACTACAACGGGCTCGTCGTCGCCATGGGCGCAGGCAACGCCGACCTCGGCGCGTTTGGTCCGTTCGGCTACGTCCAGGCCAAGGAGCAGTACCCGACCATCGAAGTGCTGATCCAGTCGATCCGATTCGGCTCGGACCTCTATCACGGACAGTGGTTCACCAACGACACGTCCATCTGTGAGGAGGAGCCCGTGGTTGGCGCCTACGAGATCGTTGACGGTGTTCCGACGATTCTGGATCCGACCGAAGTTCCGGCGCTCCAGGTCGGCTGGGCCTACAACGATGACGGGCTTGGTCAGGAAACCCTCGACGACGGTACCGAAGTCGCCAAGGGCCTCGTCTGCTACGCACCACTCGACGTGGTGAAGGGCAAGAAGGTTGCATTCACGAGCGCGACGTCGACCTCCGGCGGCGTGTTCCCCCAACTCCAGCTCTTCAATCTCGGCGTCGACATCGAGAACGATCTCGAGTACGCGTACTTGACGTCCCACGACGCCACCGTCGCAGCCGTGTACAACGGCGACTTCGACATCGGCCTCAGCTTCGACGACGCCCGCCGCTCACTCCGCGAGGAGAACCCTGATGTCGGCGAGAAGGTCGTCGTGTTCAACATCACCGACAACATCCCCAACGACGTTGTTGCGGTGCGCGGCGAACTGCCGGATGATCTCCAGCAGGAGATCTTCAATGCGACCAAGGCGTACCTCGAAACCGAAGAGGGCGAAGCCATCTTCGACGAGATCTACGGCTGGACCGACATTCGTCTAGCAAACGACGCAGACTTCGACGTCGTGCGCGAGGCAGCGGTGAAGCTCGGCGTAGCCGAGGAGTAGGAACGGCGAACGGGGGCCGGTCGCAGGACCGGCCCCCGGCCATTCCCCCAATCATGGGCCTCATCGACTTCACCAACGCGTCCGTCACATATCCGGGTGGACTCACCGCTCTCAAAGACGTGACCTTGAGCATCGGACAGGGCGAGTTTGTCGTCGTTGTTGGCCTCTCCGGGGCTGGCAAGTCCACGATGCTCCGGGCAATCAACGGTCTCGTCCCGGTCTCTGGGTCAGTCCTGGTCGACGGTCGTGAGGTGGTCGGTGCATCGTCCTCCGAGATACGGGCCATCCGATCCGACGTCGGCATGATCTTCCAGACCTTCAACCTGGTAAATCGTTCCCGCGTCATCAACAACGCCCTCATGGGCCGTCTCTCGAGGATCCCTCGATGGCGAAGCTTCTTCGCCCTGTGGCCGTCAGGAGACAAGGAGATCGCACTCGAATCCCTCGAGCGCGTGGATATCGTCGAGAAGGCATATGTGCGTGCCTCAGACCTATCCGGTGGCCAGCAGCAGCGTGTCGGTATCGCCCGCGCCTTGGCCCAGGAACCCAAGATCATCCTTGCCGACGAACCGGTCGCCTCTCTGGATCCGGTGACATCTCACATGGTGATGCGCGACCTCCAGCGCATCAACCGCGATTTGGGCATCACCACGCTCATCAACCTCCACTTCCTCGACCTCGCCCGTCAATACGGCAAGCGCCTCATCGGACTGAACGACGGCCGAGTGGTCTTCGATGGTGACATCTCCGACGTAGACGACGAAGTCTTCCGCGGCATCTACGGCCGGGCCATAACGCCCGACGATCTACTCGACGAATCGTGACCCTCGACGCTCCCGAGACCCAGGTGCGGCCCGTTGAGCCGCCGCGCCCCATCAAGTATCTCGGCCCCCTCGTCGTCGGTGTTCTCGCAACCGGCATACTCGGCTGGGTGGGGCCCGTCGGACCGCTGTGGGGAGCCCTTGTCGCCGTTGTGACGTTCGGCATCTTCGTATGGATCGACCTCACGCGGCACTGGCTCGACGCAGCCATTCTGGTCGCCGGCGGAATCATTGGACTCTCCTTCTTCGACTGGGTGCTTGCCGGACGCTCGGGACCGGTGGACTTCAAACTCTCGCTGCTCGCTGCCGTCGGCTGGCTCATCTACGGCGCGGCGACCGGGGTGGTCGTGTATCGCAATCGCCCCGGGTACAGGCCAACCGTGATCGGCTTTCAGGCCCTCGCATGGGCAGGAGGAGCAACCCTCGCTCTCTTCACAGCGACCACGATGGGCGTTCTCGCTCCCCTCAACGCGCGCCAGATCAGCGCAGGCGAGATCCAGTCCCTCACGATCGGGCTGTTCGTCTTCACCGGCATGGCTGCCTGCGCCGTTGGCCTTGGTGCGAACATCTCGTTCGCAACCGGTCTCGTCTCCCTCTTCGCCGTGGGGTTCGTCGTGGTGCTCACCGTCCTGGCATACAACGAGATCGACTTCTCCACCTCGGCGATCGCCACACAGCTGACTCGCATCGGCGAGATTGCCGACGACTTCTGGCCACCGGTGTGGAAGTGGCCAAAGAGCCTCGGACAGCCCGAGACGTTCAACATCGTCGAGCCGTTCATCGAGACGCTACAGATCGCAATCATCGGCGCCACGATCGGGAACCTTCTCGCCGTTCCCCTCGCCTTCTGGGCGTCGCGAATGACTGCACCATCGGAGACCGCGTATCGGTTCGCAAAGGCCTTCCTCAACGTGGTCCGCACCATCCCAGACCTGGTCTGGGGCGTCTTGTTCGCCACCGCGGTGGGTTTCGGCAACCCGTTCGCGGGCGCGCTTGCCATGATCATGTTCTCGCTCGCGATTCAGGCAAAACTGCTGTCCGAGACGGTCGACGCCATTGACATCGGTCCGCTGGAAGCCGGCCGGGCCGCGGGCGCACGACACACTCAAGTCATCCAATACGCGGCGTTCCCCCAGGTCCGGCCCAACTACGTGGCCTATGCCCTCTACATCTTCGAGCTCAACATCCGTGCGTCCGTTGTGATCGGCTTCGTCGGCGCCGGGGGCATCGGACGGCTCCTCAATGAGCGCCGCAACTTCTTCCAGTGGGATCAGGTCATGGCGATCGTCATTGTGATCTTCGTCGCCGTGCTGCTGATCGAATGGCTCTCGATCTGGGCGAGGAGGCAGCTCGTATGAGCGTGCCCGGCCTAACCCCCGATCAGCAGATGCAGCAGCTTCGACCGAAGGAGCCGGTTGGACCGCGGGTCGTGCGATGGGTGGTTGCATTTGCGATCATCATTCCCTTGATCTGGGCCGTAAACGGCCTCGAGATCTCTCCTGCTCGCATCTGGAGAGCACCTGCCGAGATCTGGACGCTGCTGAGTGGGATGTTCCCCCCGGACTTCTCAGACAGCGGCCGGATCGTCGCGAAACTCCTCGAGTCGATCTACATCGCGTGGATCGGCACGATGATCGGCGCCGTTTTCTCTTTCCCGCTCAGCTTCATGGCTGCAACCAACGTTGCACCACGATGGATCGCGATACCGACCCGGGGTCTGTTGAGCGGCATCCGGGCGTTCCCGGAACTGATCCTCGCCGTCATTCTCATTGTGCCGTTCGGATTGGGACCCTTCACCGGTGCGCTGGCCATCGGCATTCACTCCATCGGCACACTCGGCAAGCTGTCATCCGAAGTGATCGAAGGCGTCGACGAGGGTCCAATCGAAGCGATCGGCGCCTCGGGCGGCACCCTGGCGTTGCAGATGCGCTACGGCATCGTCCCGCAGGCCATGCCGACCATCGTCGCCTACTGGTTGTACCGGTTCGAGATCAACATCCGTGCCTCGGCCGTGCTCGGCCTTGTCGGCGCCGGCGGCATCGGCGCTGAGATCGTGGCACGCCTGTCCTTCCGAGCCGACTGGCCGAAGGCCGGAGCAGCATTGATTGCGACCATCGTGGTTGTTCTCTTGGTTGATGCAGCTTCTTCGTCGATCCGTCGCAGGATCATCACCGGCCAGCCGTCGACCAGCCTGGTATCGAAAGGCATGATCGCCATCACGGGCGCCGGTCGGGCTCCCAGCATCGAGATCGAGACTTGACCGGCAAGTTCGTTCTTCGGGACCGGTTGCTGACGGAGATTCAGGAGGGGCAAACCCTCGCACCCGGCGCCACCCTCGCATCGGACTCGGCCGGTCGCGCCGTCCCCGAGGAGCCCGATCCATGGAGAACCTGCTTCGAGCGAGACCGCGATCGCATTCTCCACTCCAAGGCCTTCCGCCGTCTCAAACACAAGACGCAAGTCTTCATGAATCCGGAGGGCGATCACTATGTCACCCGCCTGACGCACACCCTCCAGGTCACCCAGGTCGGTGTCGCTATCGCACGAGGGCTCAGCCTGAATCCTGCATTGACCGAGGCCACATGCCTCGGCCATGATGTCGGTCACTCACCATTCGGCCACACCGGCGAAGACGCGCTGAGCGAGTTCGTCAAAGGCGAATGGCGGCATTCCGACCAATCGGTCCGCATCTTCGATGTTCTCGAACCGCTGAACTTGACGGCAGAGGTCCTCGACGGCGTCAGGGCCCATCCATGGAAGGTGGAAGTGCCGGCGCGTACACCCGAAGGTGGCATCGTTCGGTTTGCCGACCGCATCGCCTACCTGTCACACGACGCACTCGACGCAATTCGGGCGGGGGTGCTGAGACCAACCGACTTCCCTCCCGCCACGCTCGAGACACTGGGTGTTCCAGGTAGCGACTGGGTCGACAGGTTGATCACGTCGGTGATCAACACATCGATGGAACGCGACGAGATCTCAATGGATGAACACACCCTCGCCGTGATGCTGCAACTCAGAGACTTCATGTTCGAACGGGTCTACTTGCGTGCCGAAGTTGAGCCGCAACGCCGCAGAGCACGGGAGATCATTCGCAACCTCGTCGAGTACTACGTGGCTCATCCGGCGGAGATCGCGGATTCCTACCGCCACGACGACGCCGACACCCTCACCCAGGTGATCGACTTCGTCGCCGGCATGACCGACCGCTATGCGATCAGCCGACACGACGAGCTGTTCCGACCCCAGCTGTTCTAGTCGTCGGACGCCGCACCCACACTGCTCACCCGCCGCGCGACGCAAGCGGTAGCGAGACATGAGACATGAGACATTCTCGGATGTCGTGTCTCGGATCTCGTGTCTCGGATCTCGTGTCTCGTGTCTTTCGTCTAGCTCCCTTCCAGCGCTCCGACGACGGCAAGAATCAACAGGTTCCCCAGCGTCCATGCCATCGCGACGGTCACGTACAGGCGGAACCACCGACCCCAGTTCTCCGATCGAACGGCAAGGGAGGTGCCGAGGATGTACCAGACGGGAAGGCTCGTCACGAGTCCGAAGAGGACCACCGTCGTGCGCGAGACCTCGATGAAGTCGAATGAGAGAAACCATGTGGTCGGAAGTGCGATCACGAACATCACGGCTGCGATGAAGCTCGTCGCAAAATCCTGTAGATCGCCCGGCTCGTGGAATCCGACGTTGATCGCCAACACCACCATGAGGAGGGGGTAGCCGAGCGCGAGGAGACCAGCCGTCGTCCGCCCGACCGACGCGCGGCGTGGAGCGAATGAGACGTTACCGCTGGCCATGGAACTCTCGACAGGTCATCATGCTGATCGTACTGCCCAGCGTTGCCATTCTGCGCCTCGGACCCGCCCTGACCTCCCCTGCCACGCATCGGCCGAGGGCGCGAAATCCGCCGCTCGCGACATCCCTCGTCTGGCGACTACCGGCCCTTCGGGTCTAGCCTGAAGCATCGAATGCCAGTATCGATCACGACCAAGTCGGTCATCGTCGTCCTGCTCCTCGCACTCCTGTTGGTTGCCCCTATTCCTGCCGGTGCACAGACCAAACAGGACGTCGAGAGAGCCGAAGCCGCCAAAGAACAGGCGTACCAGGATCTCATGGACGCCAACCAGGCGGTCGGGTCCGCGATCAGTGAACTCGAGGGCATCGAAGCCGAGCTTCAGGAGCTCAACTACACCATCAGTCGCCTCGAACGGCAGATCACCGAATTCGACGAACAGGTCGAAGAACTCCGGGCCAACGCGCAGGAGGTCGTCGTAGAGGCCTACACGAACTCCGGGACCGGCCTCGTTACGGCGGCGTTCACGGCAGGCTCGATCCAGGACCTCCTGACCAGCCAGACACTCATCGGCCAAGCCACCGACCGTGACCTCGCCTCACTCGACCTCCTCACAGCCGTCAACCGGGAGAACGATCGGCTGAAGGTCGAGATCGCCGAGAAGCGGGCTGAGGTTCAAATCCTCGAAGAGAAGCAAGTAGCGGTCGTCGAGCGCCTCTCGGTTGCCCGAGAGAAGGCCGATGCCGTGTTCGCCTACGCCCAGGACAAATACCAGGACGTGTACGCCGAGTATCAGGCAGAGTTGCGTCGCCAGGCCGAGGCCGAGGCGCGGCGTAGAGAGGCAGAAGCAGCCGCCGCTCGGGCCGCGAACAACTCAGCCGGTGCGGCAAGTAGCTCCGCCGCCGCGGGCCTTCCGGCAGTGACCACAGCAGGCGTTGTGTGTCCCGTTGCCGGCAACACGTGGTTCATCGACACATGGGGCGCTTCTCGACCCGGCGGCCGCACGCACAAGGGTGTGGACATGTCTGGTGCGCAGGGGACACCCCTCGTCGCCATGAACTCAGGCAAGGTCCGACTCAACTGGCACTCGGCGGGCGGCCGCCAGGTATACATCTATGCCGATGACGGCAACTTCTACTACTACGCACACCTGAGCGGCTACGCCTCCGGGCTGAGCAACGGCGAACGCGTCAACAAGGGGCAGCTCGTCGGATACATGGGCGCCACGGGCAACGCATCGGTGTCTCACCTCCACCTCGGCATGGGCCGCATAGGCGGCGCCTACGTGAACCCGTACCCCACCGTGCGCGCAGCGTGCTGAGGCCGTAGTCCGCTGCGTGCATTGCGAGTCGCGGTCCGCGGCGACGCTCAACTGCGCGGCACGAGCTCCCAGGCCACCCCCTCCCGCCCTCGCTGCGCTCGGGAGCTGCTCTTCCGTCATTACCCTCACACACTCATGCCTGCCTTGATCCAAGCGAACGATCTGACAAAGAAGTTCGGTGACTTCGTTGCCGTCGACGGTATCGATTTCGCGGTCGAGAAAGGTGAGTCGTTCGGGTTTCTCGGACCCAACGGCGCAGGCAAGACTTCGACCATGCGCATGATCGGGGCGGTGAGCCCGATCACGAGCGGTTCGCTCTCGGTTCTCGGCCTCGACCCCGAACACCAAGGACCGCAGCTGCGAGACCGGCTGGGCGTGGTCCCACAGGAGGACAACCTCGACGAGGAGTTGACGGTCTACGACAACCTGATGATGTACGGCCGCTACTTCGACCTACCGCGTGCGATCATCAGAGGCCGTATCGATGAACTCCTCGACTTCGTCCAGCTCACCGAAAAGAGCAAGTCGAAGGTCGACGCGCTCTCGGGCGGGATGAAACGACGGCTCACGATCGCCCGCGGCCTGATCAACGAGCCCGACATGCTGATCCTCGACGAGCCGACGACGGGGCTCGACCCACAGGCCCGTCACGTCCTCTGGGACCGGCTCTACCGGCTCAAGCAGAAGGGGGTGACGCTCATCATCACCACCCACTACATGGAAGAGGCGGAACAACTTTGCGACCGGCTCGTGATCATGGACAAGGCCAAGATCGTTGCCGAGGGTTCGCCGCGTTCACTGATCGAGGAGTACGCACCGCGCGAAGTCGTCGAGATCCGATTCCCGCCGGGCGTCTTGGATGATGTGGCCGATCGCGTGGAGTCCTTGGCTCCCCGGGCCGAGATCCTTGCCGACCGTGCGCTCCTCTACACCGACGATGCCGAGGAGACGATCTCTCGCGTCACGGCCGATGGGCTCGAGCCAGAGACCATCCTGGCGAGGCGGTCGTCCCTGGAGGACGTCTTCCTCCGCTTGACGGGCCGTTCGCTCATCGACTGATGGCCACTCCGCTTGCACTTCGCGTCTTCGAGTCCGAGGCCCGCGTGTACCGCCGCACATGGCGAGCCTCGGTCTTCTCGAGCTTCCTCAACCCCGTCCTCTATCTCGCGGCAATGGGCCTAGGCCTCGGTTCTCTCGTCGATGCAAACCTGCCGGAGGGCGTCGAGGGTGTCACCTATCTGACATTCATCGCCCCCGGGCTCCTGGTCGCGACAGCGATGCAGACCGGCGCCAGTGAGGGCGCATGGAAGGTGATGGCAGGAATCAAGTGGCTCAAGACCTACCACGCACGGCTCGCCACCCCGATCAGCATCTCCGGTCTCGTCTACGGCCACATGTTGTGGTCCGGGGCGCGCGTCCTCATGGTGTCGATCGTCTTCGCCCTCGTCATGACTGCATTCAGAATCGCCCCGTTGGGGCAGTCGCTTCTCGCCGTCGGCCCGGCGCTGCTCGTCGGCCTCGGGATGGCAGCCGTGACAACCGCGTTCACCGCGAGGCTCAAGGACGAGGGGGGGCTCCCCCTGTACTTTCGATTGGTCGTCATCCCGATGTTCTTGTTTTCGGGAGCCTTCTTCCCGATCACCCAGCTTCCCGGCTGGCTCCAGGCGGTCGCGCTCGCAACTCCGATGTATCACGGGGTCGAACTGAGTCGAGCGATCGTGGTTGGGACAGAACCGCCCATCGCGTGGTGGATCAGCGTCCTCTACCTCCTGGCCTGGATCGTTGCAGGGATCGCACTCTCCGTCAGCCCGTTCAGGAAGCGTCTCACACCATGACCACCGGGCCACTGCTCACGAGGGTGGTTCCTCCCCTGCCCCGCAGGTGGCGGGGGAAGTACCTCGTCGAACGAAACCTCATGGCCACCAAGGCGTTCTGGCCGGTCTTCCTCTCCGGCTTCTTCGACCCGGTCTTCTACCTCCTGGCGATCGGTGTCGGGATCGGCCAACTCGCCGGTGATCCGGTGGTGGCAGGGATACCCGTCGACTACACCGCATTTCTGGCCCCGGCGATGCTGGCGGCGTCTGCGATGAACGGCGCCATCTACGAGTCGACGAACATGTTCTTCAAGCTGAAGTACGGCAAGATCTACGACGGGATCCTCGCCACCCCGCTCCAGGCTCGGGATGTGGCCACCGGCGAGATCGCCTGGTCGCTGGCTCGCGGCTCCATCTACTCCCTGGCGTTCCTTCTCGTGATGGCGGTCATGGGCCTCATCGAGTCGCCGTACGGGATCCTCGCCCTCCCGGCCGCCATCCTCATCGGCTTCGCGTTCGGTGCCGCGGGTGTCGCCGCCACGACCTACATGAGGACGTGGCAGGACCTCGACCTCGTCACGCTCGTGACGCTGCCGCTCTTCCTCTTCTCAGCGACGTTCTATCCGATCGACGTCTACCCGGAGTTCATCCAGATCGTGACGTGGGTCTCGCCTCTCTATCACGGCGTGGTGTTGATCCGCGGCCTCACGCTCGGAATCCTCGAATGGACGATGCTCATCAACATCGCCTACCTCGCAGCGTGGGGCATTGTGGGGTCGATGATCACGGCCCGTCGCATCGGTGTGTTGCTCCTGAAGTAGCACGCGCCCCACCGCACGAAATAGACGAGCCTCGAAACCCGTTTCACAAGGGTCGGGCTATTGATACGCTCGGTTGACAGCGACGATGAAGGAGAGCCCATGACCAGCCGTACGTTGAATGTGCCCGAGATTTCGTGCGGGCACTGCAAGTCGGCGATCGAGGCGGCCGTCTCGCCACTCGACGGCGTTGACAATGTCGAGGTTCAGATCGAAGAGCGAACCGTCCATCTCGACTACGACGGTACCGACGCGACGCTGAACACGATCGTGACGGCGATCGAGGATGTCGGATACGAAGTCCCGGATCAGGCCTGATACAGAGTGAGCCCGGCCCAACCCGACACTATCTCATTCGATGTCGAGGGTATGACGTGTGCCTCTTGTGCGTTGCGCATCGAACGGGTTCTCGGGCGACAGGATGGAGTTGAGTCGGCGGTCGTGAACTTCGCGGGCCAGGAGGCTCGGGCGGTTGTGGATCCCGGAACCGTCGACATCGAAGGCCTTCAAAGCGCAATCGAGAAGCTCGGGTACGAAATCACGCCGTTCGCCGAAGGTGAGGACCGCCGGTCGCTGACCGAACGATACGACCAGGAAGTCGCCTTCCAGAAGAGGAACCTGATCGGTGCCTCCATCCTGACCGTCCCGGTGATGATCCTCGCCATGGCGGGCCCGGACGCCCTGTGGTCGGAGATCGTCCAGGGTGTGCTCACAACCGTGGTCGTCTTCTGGTACGGCCGCCAGTTCCACACGGCGGCGCGAAAGCAGATCACATCGCTCAGCCCAGCCATGGACACGCTGGTCTCGGTCGGCACCGTAACGGCGTGGGCCTACTCGGTGTGGGCAGTCTTCGCCGGCTACCCGGTGTTCTTCGAGACGGCAGCGATGATCGCGACGCTCATCCTGCTCGGTCGCTACTTCGAGGCACGGGCGAAAGGCCGGGCGTCACACGCGATCACGAGCCTGCTCGAACTCGGCGCAAAGCAGGCGCGGGTTCGCCGGGGTGACACCGAGGAGATGGTCGACCTCGATGATCTCGCGATCGGGTCTGTTGTTGTCGTTCGGCCGGGCGAGAAGATCCCGACCGACGGTCAGATCATCGCGGGAGCATCGTCGGTGGATGAATCGATGCTCACCGGCGAGTCGGCGGCGGTCGACAAGTCGGTGGGGGACGACGTCTTTGGTGCAACGATCAACCAGCAGGGTCGCCTCGAAATCGAGGTGACGCGCCTCGGCGGGAACACGGCGCTCGCCCAGATCGTCAAACTCGTGGAGGAGGCACAAGCGTCGAAGGCCCCGGTGCAACGCCTTGCCGACCAAGTCAGCGGAGTGTTCGTGCCGGTCGTGATCGGAATCGCCATCGTGACGTTCGCTGCGTGGATGATCTTCGACGGCGACATCACCAGCGCCATGCGCAGTGCGGTCGCTGTTCTCATCATCGCTTGCCCCTGTGCGATGGGACTGGCGACGCCGACCGCCATCATGGTGGGCTCGGCCAGGGGAGCCGAACAGGGCGTGTTGTTCAAGTCGGCAGAGGTCTTCGAACGGGCGAAAGCGATCGATACCGTCGTCTTCGACAAGACGGGCACGCTCACCCGCGGTGCGATGACGCTCACCACGATCGAGACCGAAGAGCCGATCGATCGCTTCCTCACCCTCGTCGGCTCCGTCGAGGCAGCGTCTGAGCATCCGATCGGCATGGCCGTGGCGCTCGGCGCCGAAGAACGAGACGCCACCCTGCAACCCGTCGATAGCTTCGTCGCCCGGCAAGGGCTCGGCGTGGAGGGCACGGTCGAAGGAGTCAGCGTTGCAGTTGGGCGTCCGCTGTTGATGAACGAACTCGGTATCGACGTCCCGAAACGGGACGCAGAGGCGATGGAACGAATCGAGAGCGCGGGACATACGGCATTCCTCGTCGCGTGGGACGGCGCCGTTCGCGGTGCGCTCGGGGTCGCCGACACGGTGAGAGCCTCCTCGAAAGCTGCGGTCGCCGAACTCCACGATCTCAAGGTTGAGGTCGCGATGCTGACCGGCGACAACACTCGCACCGCAGAAGAGATCGCGACACAGGTGGGTATCTCACGGGTCATCGCCGGCGTGTTGCCTGCTGGGAAGGCCGACGAAGTCAGCCGCCTCCAAACCTCCGGACGCTCGGTCGCCTTCGTCGGCGACGGAATCAACGACGCTCCCGCGCTCACACGAGCCGACCTCGGGATGGCAGTTGGATCGGGGACCGATGTCGCGATCGAGGCAGGCGACGTTGTGCTCATGTCCGGCGACCCGCGGCTCGCTGTGACGGCGCTCGGGCTCGCACGAGCCACGTTCCGCACGATCAAGCAGAACCTCTTCTGGGCGTTCGCGTACAACACCGCTGCCATTCCGCTTGCGGCGCTCGGCTTTCTCAACCCAATGATCGCCGCCGCCGCCATGGCGTTCTCATCGGTATCGGTGGTCACGAACTCATTGAGGCTTCGCCGCTTCGGTCGGATTTGACAAACACCGGTGATCCCGCTGCGCTCAGACCTCGCATGAACGTCACGACCTTCGTCACACCGGGACTCGGCGACTCGACCTACCTTCTCGAACACGAAGGAGTTGGGATGTTGGTGGACCCGCAGCGTGACATCGACCGCTTCGTAGACGCAGCTTCCGATCTCGACACCCGATTCATCCTCGAGACACACCTCCACAACGACTATGTGTCCGGGGGCCTATCAGCAGCCCACGCGACCGGAGCCGAACTCGTGCTCCCCGCCTCGTCCGGTGCGGCCTTCGACCACCTGCCTGCCTTCCATCTCGAGGATCTCGACAGTGGGAGCTTCACCGTCCGCCCAATCCACACGCCGGGCCACACCCCGGAGCACGTGAGCTATCTGGTTCTCGTCGACGGCGAGCCGGTCGCGCTGTTCTCCGGAGGCAGCCTGCTCGTCGGATCGGCCGGACGAAGTGACCTTCTCGGCATGGACCGCGCTGAATCTCTCGCCAAACTCCAGTATCAATCGGTCACTCGACTCGGCGGACTTCCCGACAACGTGGCTCTCTACCCCACCCACGGAGCGGGTTCGTTCTGCACGTCATCGGTCGCGGAGACCGCTTCGTCCACGATCGGTCGCGAGAATCGGTCGAATCCCGTGCTTGCGCATCCTACGGCAGCATCGTTCGTGGCTCAGGCCCTGACCGGGCTCCAGCCCTACCCGGACTACTACGCGCACATGGGCCCGATCAACCTCGCAGGGCCCGAACCCATGCCGAGCAGCTCGGCTCCGCTGATCACTGTTGACGAGATACCCGGCAACGCCCACGTCGTCGATATCCGTCCCCAGGCCGACTACGCCGCAGGGCATCTCCCCGGCTCATATGGCCTCGAACTCGAAGACCAAATGGGGGTGTGGGCCGGGTGGCTGATCCCGTTCGACGAGCCGATCGTGCTCGTCGCCAACGCCGATCAGGACATCACAGAAGCCACGGTCCAACTGGCACGCATCGGCTACGACCACGTAGTCGGCGCCGCCTCCGATCTCGGTGAACGGGATCAGCTGGACTCGTACCGGTTGGCATCGATTGCCGATCTGAAGAACGAACTCCAAACGGGTTCTCCTCAGATTCTCGACGTCCGAGCACCGGGAGATTGGGAAGAGGCATCGATCCCGGGCTCCTTCCAGCGATACGTCCCGGACCTCCGTACCGAACTGCCGCAGGACCTTGATCCAGACCGGCCGGTCTGGGTCATTTGCGGCGGCGGCTACCGATCACAAATGGCCGTCCGCTACCTCGAAGCAGGCGGCTTTGAACCCATCGTGGTGACCGGCGGCGGGGTCGCAGAGGTTCTGGCGGAAGATCAGGCGTAGCCCTCACACAGCTCCACGATGCTCGCGGCGACCTCGTCAACAGCCCGGTCGATTGAAGGGCTGAGACCGACCCCCGGTTCAACGCGTGCGATCTCGATGCCGTAGATGACCATGACATTGGGAAGCACGCCGACCGCGTCTCCCAGGTCGATCGCCTCGGCGAGGCCAACGAGGTGGGTCGAAGCCGATCGCCACGCCGACGGGAACCCCTGCATCCCGTCAATACGTTGGATCGAACCCACCGCGCCGCCGGAGACCACGGCATCAACGATGACCGCGAGTCCGGCGTCGCGCCAGGTCTCGAGAAGATGAGTGGCGTCTCCGACGGACTCGACCAACTCGACAGATGGCGGGACGCGGTGGGCGAGCCGATCAACCACGGCCGGCCCGGCCGCATCATCTCCCATCACTCGGTTTCCGACGCCGATGACGACGACTTCAGACACGTTCGACCGTCAGGTCGAGGAAGTGTGTCGCACACGAGATACACGGGTCATAGTTGCGGATCGACTGCTCGAGTACCCACGACAGCTCGGGATCGGGGAGATCGAGGTGCTGTTCGAGCACGAATCGCAAGTCCGACTCGATCGTCAGTTGGTTCTGTGCAGTGGGAGGCGTGATCTGGGCATCGGCGATGCGCCCATCCTCGTGGAGCCGATACTGGTGGTAGAGCATTCCGCGAGGCGCCTCGGTTGCGCCGTGGCCCACACTCGCCTTCGGCGTACACGGAACGAACGCCTCGGCCGGCTCCTCATACGCGTCGATGATCCTCAGCGCCTCCTCGATCGCGTAGAGCGTCTCCACGCTCCGCACGATGATGCTCTTGAACGGGTTGGTGCACACCGGTTCCAGCCCCGCGTCGAGCGCCGACTGCTGCGCAAGCGGCGTCAGCTTCTCGAAGTTGATCGCGTATCGTGCAAGCGGACCCACGTGATAGGCACCGCGTCCGCGAACCCGGCTGTGAAGTGCGTTCGAACGCTCAACATGCTCTTCGGCGAAGAACTCGTTGAATTGTGAGATCGGAATATCGATGCCTTTGTTGGAGGCGATGTTCCCCTCGTTGAACGGGTACTCGTCGGGATGGCACACTGAGACAAACTCGAAGTCGAGGTCGGCCTCGGGGAATGAGAACCCAGCGGTCCATTTGATCGTTTCGAGGGCGGCGTCTTTCGCCCACTCGAGCTCGGGTACGAGCGCTTGCAGCTCATTCTTCGTTGGAGTGCGGTAGAAGCCGCCGACACGAACGTTGATCGGATGGATCTCTCGACCACCAAGGAGGGCGACGACGTCGTTCCCCGCCTTCTTCATCCGGAGGCCCCGCTCGACCACCTCTCGATGATCCGCCGCCATGTGAATGCCGCTCTCGTAGCCCAGGAAGTCCGGGGCATGGAGCAAGTAGACGTGGAGCACGTGGCTCTCGATCCACTCACCGCAATAGATGAGCCGGCGCAGTTCGCGCAGCTGTCCGCCCACGGTGATGTCGAATGCATCTTCCATCGCGTGAACCGAACTCATCTGATACGCGATCGGACAGATGCCGCAGATACGCGCCGTGATGTCGGGCGCGTCGGTGTAGGGGCGACCGCGCAGGAACGCTTCGAAGAATCGCGGTGGCTCGAAGATCGAGAACTCGACGTCCTCAATCCGGTCATCGACGACCTTGACCCTCATCGAGCCTTCACCCTCGACCCGAGCGAGGTACTCGACGGAGATCTCTCTCGCGGTTGTCATCGGGCACCTCCGATCTCAATCGATGCCTCTCTCCGGTCGCTCTCCACGCGGAACGCCTCCGACCAGGCGTTGAAGCCGCGAAGCGAATCGACGATCTGCCGGTCCGACAGGCCCATCATCTCCCAGTTCTTGGCCAGTGCGGCTGCGTTTGCGCTCTCCATCGGCCCGAAACAGCCGTAGCAGCCGCGGTCGTAGGTGGGGCACAAGGCGCTGCAGCCGGCCTGGGTGATCGGTCCAAGGCATACGGTTCCATGCGACACCATCACACAGGGATTGCCCTTGGCCTTGCACTCCATACACACGCTGTACGTCGGGATATTCGGTTTGCGGCCCTGCAGGAACGCAACCAGCACCTCGAGCAACTGGTACTTCGAGATCGGGCATCCGCGAAGCTCGAAATCAACCTCCACGTAGTCGGCAATCGGAGTGGATTCTTGGAGTGTGTCGATGAACTCGGGATGGGCGTACACGTAGGCGCTGAAGTCGTCCACGTCCTTCCAGTTCCGCAACGCTTGGATACCGCCGGCTGTCGCGCACGCGCCGATGGTGATCAGCACGGTCGTCTCGTCGCGGATCTGCTGAATGCGATCCCGGTCGTGTGCCGTCGTGATCGACCCTTCAACCAAGGTGACGTCATACGGCGGCGGCAGCACCTCGCGGGAGGCCTCCATGAAGTTAGCGATCTGAACAACACCGGCAACGGCGAGTAGCTCGTCCTCCAGATCGAGCAGGCTCAGCTGGCAGCCATCACAGGATGCAAACTTGTGAACGGCAAGTTTCGGTAGCGCCACGTCACACCTCCCTGATCCAGCACGAGCCGGCCATTTGGGCACACGTCATCACCGGGCCGTCCTTGCAGAGGAAATACTTCCCAAGCTGGCAGTGGCCACACAAACCTATGCCACACTTCATATTGCGCTCCATCGAGACATAGAGGCGGTCATCGCTGAGGCCTTTGCGCTCGAGCGCCTGGATCGTGAACCTCATCATCACTTCCGGCCCACAGACGAACGCGACGGCCGTGTCACCATCGAAGGAGGAGCGATTGATCAGCGACGTCACAACACCAACCGGACCGCGCCATGCCTCATCGCCATGATCCACGGTCACGAGGACTTCGAGGTCGAAACGGCTGCGCCACTCCGAGATCTGCGTTGCGAAAAGCAAGTCGGCGGGCGAACGGGCGCCGTACATCAACGTCACGTTCTCATATCGATCCCGGTGGTTGAGCACATCGAAGACCACGGGCCGCAGCGGCGCCAGGCCCACTCCGCCCGCAACGATCAGGACGTCCCGGCCTTCGGCCGCTGCCGTGTCCCACGCCGTGCCGAAAGGTCCGCGAACGCCGACGGAGTCGCCGGGTTGCAGGCCGACAAGGGCGTCGGAGACCGCGCCAACCGCCCGGATCGTCTGGACGATCCTCGTGGAATCGCCGGGATCGCCGCTGATCGAGATCGGGACTTCGCCGATACCGAACGCGTAGAGCATCGTGTATTGCCCGGGGAGGAAACTCCAATCGTCTCCCGGCGGCTCGATCTCGAGCGTGTAGGTGTCTTGTAGTTCTCGCTCCACGCCGATGATCCGGCACGGCGCCGGGCTCATCACGTGGGCGTCGGGCTTAACGGAAAGCTGAGTAGACATCGAGCAATTGGATCCTGAGTGCTTGCATGCGGGCGACGATGACTTCGGTGAACCGCCGTAGGAGCTCGTACCCGAGTTCCGGGTCGGCCAACGAGATCTTCTTCAACTGCGGACCGTCCAACTGGACCGCGGTGACCTCGCTCTGAACATTGGCGTCAAAGCTCCACCGATAGGGCGGATACATCCACGACCAGCCGACGAAATCGCCGCGGTGGAGCGTCTGGATGATCTTCGCTCCATGTTCCTGTGTGCGGAGCGAGAGCGCCACATCACCGTCGAGGATGAGGTACGTCCGTCTGGCCGGACCACCCTCAACGAACATCACCGCTCCTTCTTCGAACGTGACGATCCTCGCCGTCTCTGCAACGGCCTTGACCTGGTCGTCGGTCATCCCCTCGAAGAACGGTTGATCGATGAGCACGTCGAACACTTCGCTCATTCGGCTGCCTCCTTGACGTTTGGTGTGCCGACCGCGACCCGACGAACATCCCGTTCGCGAATCTCGGCCGCCTCCTTCGTGATGTCGATCCCAACCGGGCACCACGTGATGCATCGGCCGCAGCCGACACACCCGATCTCCCCGAACTGGTCTTGCCAGGACGCCAGCTTGTGGGTGAGCCACTGGCGATACCGGGGGCCGGGTGACGGGCGCACCGGGCCACCGTTGACATAGGAGAAATCGAGCGTGAAACACGAATCCCACGTCCGCACGCGCTCGGCTTCGGAACCGTCGAGCGATAGGTGGTCCTCGACGCTCGAGCAGAAGCACGTCGGGCAGACCAGCGTGCAGTTCGTGCACGAGAGGCAACGCTTCGCGATCTCGTCCCAGTAGGGGTTCTCGAGGTTGTCTTGGAGCACCTCCTTCAACCCGTCGGTGTCGAGGAATCGACCCATGTGTTCTGCTGCCCGAACCACCATCCGGTGGGCGGCAACGAGCTCCTCATCCGCCGGGCTACGGGCGGTCAACGACGCAAGGACCTCTTCGCCCTCGTCGCTCCCTGCTTCGGCAAGGATGTAGTGGGTATCCCCGTCGAGCACCTCGGTCAACGCAATGTCGTATCCCTCTGAAACCCCGGGGCCCGTCCCCATCGAATCGCAGAAGCAGGTCGGCGCCGGCTCTGTACAGTTCACCGCGACGGTGAACGATCGGTTGCGTCGTCCGGCGTAGACCGGGTCGCCGACCGACCCGTAAACCGTGTCCTGGATCTTCAGCGCAGCGACCTCGCACGGCCGAGCGCCGAAGAACGCGTACCGCGGTGGCTCTTCAGGGGCGACCGTCTCAAAGCTGCCATTGGTGCGGAGGCCTTTCCAAAACACCGTCCCCGGTGGAGTCGTGAATCTCCTGAACGACTGCGGCCCGACGACATAGCCAAACAGGGCGCCGTCGCCTCGTTCCTCAAGCCGGTATGTGCCGGCCTCCTGAAGGTCGCGGAGGCCGACGGGGAGGTCGTCGGTCGAGGTGATCGTGTCGTACAGGATCGTCCGACCGCGAACGGTTGGTCCAACGACTTCGTAGCCTCGATCGGCGAGCGCGCTAATGAGGGCATCAACACCCTCACGGTCGATGACGAGTGATTCTTTCACGTCTCCATCCTGGGATGCTCCTCGATACGGTAAGAAGACGCCCAGACCCGATCTAGGGCCGGAAGCCTCGCGCAGCGGGCCGTTCGGCCCTATCACAAACTTGATGGGCGCTACGACATTTGCCCGATAGCCTTCCACGCGTGGACCCGGTACGACGCTTTGAACGACCCTTCCTCCGCAGGCCGCGCGCAGTCGTTGCTTTCGAGGGCTGGAACGACGCCTGCGATGCCGCATCGGGGGCGCTCCGCCACCTCCTCGAACGCTGGGGCATCGACCGGCCATTCGCTGCGATAGAACCAGAGGAGTTCTTCGACTTCCAGGAGCACCGTCCCACTGTCTCCGTGCTCGACGGCACCGTCGAGTCGATGATCTGGCCCGAGACGCGTTTCTACGCTATCAGCCGACCAGACCTCGACCACGACCTCGTTGTCGTCATCGGAGACGAACCGACATTTCGATGGAAGACCTTCGCTCGGACCGTCACCGCCGTCCTCGCCGACTGCGGTGTCGAGTCGGCCACCATGCTCGGCGCCTACATCGGCTCGGTGACACACTCGACGCCCGTACCGCTGTCCGGCGTCGCAACCGATCTGTCGAATCTCGACGGCACCGGCCTCCCACACACCGACTACGCGGGGCCGACAGGGATCGTTGCGGTGCTCGGTGAGGCCTGCAGAGAGGCGGGCATCCAGGCCACGAGCATCTGGGCCGCCACCCCCCACTATCTCGCCGCAAATGCGAATCCGATGGCCATGCGGGCGCTGCTGCGCAAGGCCGGCCAGATCGTCGGATTCGCCGGCGACAGCGAGGAGTTGCGTCTCTTGGAGGCCGACTTCATTCTCCAGGTCGATGAAGCCGTCGCCGAGTCCGACGACCTCGCCGAGTACGTGCGTGAGATCGCAGAGAACGACCGGTCGCTCGACCCCGGGAGAAGCGGCGAGCTGTTCGACGAGATCGAACGTTTCCTCAAGGACGTCTAGATCCGCGTACCCAGGGTTCTCCACCCCGCATACGGCGCTGTGAGCCCGCGGAACGGGCGGCGCAGCGAACCCAGGGTTCTCCACCCCGTATACGGCGCTGTGAGCCCGCGGAACGGGCGAAAGCCGACCCGTCCGGGCGCAGAGGTTCGCTGATTCGTCGGGAAAAAGTCACCGCCCACGGTGACCGTGGGCGGTGATGAAAGCTACTTCTTCGTCTTGTGACGATTCGCCTTGATGCGCTTGCGGTATTTGTGCTTGCTCATCTTCTTCCGACGCTTCTTGATCAGCGAACCCATTCAGGAGACCTCATCTCAACGATTTCGGGGACCGGTTCCGGCGGCGGCGTGGCCGGGCCGGAGCCCATAAGGTTCGCGAAGGATAGGCCGCTACGCAAACAGGTGTCACTCCGACACGCCGTTCCGGTCGCCGGGAGCCCTCCTAGAATCCCATGATGCATCCCATCATCGGCGTGACATCCGAGCCGAAACCGACCAAGGGCTCAGCCGGCGACCTCGACTCCCACGTGATCGGCCACACCTACACCGACGCCGTGCAGCGCGCCGGAGGACTCCCGGTGATCCTGCCTCCCGTCCCCAGCGAAGATGTCGCAGCCATCGTCGACCGGCTCGACGGGCTGCTCCTATCCGGTGGCGGCGACGTCGAACCGCAACGCTACGGCGAGGAACCACATCCGACCGTGAATCGGACGAACGCAGTGCGGGACACGTTCGAGATTGCGCTCGCCCGCGAGGCGCTCGCCCGCCATCTCCCCGTGTTGGCCATCTGCCGAGGCCTCCAGATTGTGAACGTGGCCTTCGGCGGCACGCTGATTCAGGACATACCGTCCGCCATCGGATCGATCGATCACACCGTCATCGGCCATGCCGTCTACGACGGCCATCAACCTGTCACTGTCGAGAGCAATTCGCTCATCGCCAAGGCAACCGGTGCGACCGACTTGATGGTGAATTCCATCCATCACCAGGCGGTCAAAGACCTTGCACCGGGCTTGCGGGCCGTCGCCTGGGCCGGCGATGGTGTCATCGAAGGCGTCGAACACGAAGATCAGGGGTGGCCACTTCTCGCCGTCCAGTGGCACCCCGAGTATCTGAGCAGCAATTCCGATGAGGCGTCCCATCGACTGTTCGAGGGTTTCGTCGATTCGGCGCGGCTCGCCTGAGCCAATTCACCGCCATCTCGATCGACGAGTCTTCGTGGGCTACCTCAGCCCTTCGAAGTCGACGGAGAGTGATTGGACAACTCCCGAACCGCCGAGCACCGTCTCGAGGGCGTCGATGACCGCCGACTCTGTTTCGGCCGTGGCGAAGGCAAGCGTTGTCGGACCCGCTCCGGACCAGGCCGCGTGCAGAGCCCCGGCAGACCGGGCGGCATCGATCATGGCCGTCGTGATCGGTGAGAGCGGTCCCCTCGCTTCCTCATGGAACTCGTCACCGGCTGCGGCGGCGAACGCAGATCGGTCGCCGGTGCGGAGAGCCTCGACGAGCAGCACGGCTCGCCCCACGTTGCGGGAAGCCGCGACCACCGGCACCGTGCTGGGCACCACTTGGCGGGCGCGCCGGGTTGCAAGCCTGGTATCGGGGATGCCAACGATGGGGAGGATGCTGGGATCCATTTCGAGCCGATGAGGTCCGTTCGACCCCACGGCCATGAGGCCGCCGTACACGGCCGGCGCGGCGTTGTCGCCATGCCCTTCGATCCCCGCAACCAGCTCGTAGATCTCCTCACGGACAGGTTCCCGTCCCACCGCTAGCAATGCCGCAGCCGCAGCAGCAGCAGTCACAGCAGACGAGGATCCAAGGCCCCGCGTTCTGGGGATTGCGTTGTCGACGACGAGGGCCATCGGTCGGTCGACCGCAGCCATGACGGCGCCGAACAACATATCGCGAGATCCAAGATCGACCGGGCCATCTCCGTCGTCGACCGTCATCCGATCGGCCGGAACGGCCTCAACGACGCACCGCAGATCAAGCGCCAATCCGAGCACATCGAAGCCGGGCCCGAGGTTGCCGGAGGACGCAGGGGCGGAGGCTGAGGCGACTTCACGCACGGTCATCGGTTGACCGGCTCGATGAAGATGCGCGTCGCCTGAGGGACGGCCTCGGCGATCTTCCCCTCCATCTCGACGATCGCCGACTCGATGAGGTCCCCGTCGATGCCATCGTCGAACTCGATATCCATCGTGATCAGAATCTCATCCGGGGCAAGCTGCATGGTGAGGAGGCGATCAACCGTCCGAACCTCCCCAACCGAAAGGGCTGCCGCCCGGATCTTCGCCCGCTCCTCGCGTGTCGCCGATTCACCGATCAAGAGCGATTGCATCTCGACCGCAAGCACCCACGCCACCACAGCCAGCAGAAGACCGATGAGAACCGAGGCAATCCCGTCCCACACCGCATTCTCGGTCAGCTCGGCGGCGATCAGGCCGGTGGCAGCGATGACCAGTCCGACGATTGCTGCGCTGTCCTCGAACAACACCACCAGGAGTGAGGGATCCTTCGACTGCTCGATGGTCTTTCGGAACGTACGTCCGGCTCGCTGCCGATTGAATTCCCTGAGGGCAGGGCGCAACGCGATCAGACCCTCAAAGAGCGCCGCGACTCCGAGAACGGCGAGCGAGAGCCAGAAGCCCTCACCACCGTGCTCGACGGGGTCCCTGATCTTTCCGACTCCGGAGACGATCGACAACACCGAGCCACCCACGAAGAGGAACACGGCGACCATGAAGCTCCAGAAGTAGATCTCCTTGCCGCGTCCGTAGGGATGGCGCACACTGGCGACGTACCGAGAAGCGGCGTGCCCACGCAGCAAGAGCAGTTGGTTGCCGCTGTCCGCGACCGAGTGGATGGCTTCTGACAGCATCGCGCTGCTGCCCGAAATCCCGGCAGCGACGAACTTCGTGATCGCAATCCCAACGTTCGCGACAAGTGCAAGGATGACGAGGCGCTTCGATTCGATTGCCATGGGCGGGAGCGTAGTGTCGGATCCGTCCTCGAACGCTTCGGCCGGTCGGCGCGATCCGTCAGTCCCGCGTCATGATGTCGGACAGTCCTTCGCTGAAGGGTGACTTCGAGCCAAGCAAGTCGGAGGCAGGTCCGACCGTTCCCTTCCCGAACTTCTCCCGGAGGTCGTCGACGGCTGCATCCAGCGCTTGGAGCTCCAACTCGCGCGGACTCCCGCCGATGAAGTCATCGTCGAAGAGTGGGAGTTCGAGTTGGAGTGGCGAAGCAGGCACGAGGTGCGACATCGAGATGCCGAGAAGACTGAGGCCGCGGTCCGGGAATTCGTCGAGAACCACTGTCGTGAGATCGAGAGCGGTCCGATAGAGCACAGCGCTCGAAGCCGTCGCCGTGTGCATCGTGGCTGCCCTCGTGATCGCCTGGAAGTCGCGGAACCGGACCCGGACGGTGAGCGTCCGCCCGGCGCGGCCTCCTCGCCGCAGCCTCGCTCCGACGCGCGAAGCGAGCCGCGAAAGGACACCGCGCAGGAATTCGGGTTCGCGGTGGTCGCCGCCGAACGCCCGTTGTGCGCCGACCGACGAGGATCGCCGGCCGGAAACGACACCCCTCGGGTCGCGATTCCAGGCGAGCGCGTGCAGGTGCCGAGCCCGGTGCGGGCCGACGCGCGTTGCGAGGAGCGATACCGGTGCCCCCGCCAGTTCTCCGATCGTGGAAACCCCAAGGTCGGAAAGCTGAGCAAGCGTCACCGGCCCGACGCCCCAGAGGTGCCCAACCGGAAGGGCATGGAGAAAGTCCAGCTCCGTGCCGGGCGTGATGATGAGGGAGCCGTCCGGCTTCGCTACGCGGCTCGCGATCTTGGCCAGGAACTTCGTCTGCGCCCCTCCCACGGACACCGGCAGACTGGTTTCCTGCCGCACGCGCTCTCTGATCGCCTCCGCAATCGTGGCCGGCGGCCCGAAGAGATGGACGGCACCGCCGATGTCAATGAAGGCCTCGTCGATGGATATCGGCTCAACGAGCGGACTGAAATCCCGGAAGACGTCGAAGACGCGGTCGCTGTAGTCGACGTAGTCACCGAATGCCCCGTCGACCACGATCAGCCCGGGGCAGAGCTTGCGGGCCTCCCCGATTCGCATGGCTCCCCGGACACCCATTGCCCTGGCCTCATACGTTGCCGAGAGAACGACCCCGCCGCCCACGGCGACCGGCTTGCCGACGAGGTCCGGGCGGCTGAGAAGTACCACCGACGCATAGAAGGCATCGAGGTCGGCGTGGAGGATGGTGGCCTCGCCTGACGTCTGCACGATTCCATCCTGTCACGAACGTGTGACAGAATCAGCACCATGTCTCCACAATTTGATGCAATTGGGATTGTTGCCTCCGACCTGGCGGCGTCGGTCGCGTTCTACCGCCTTCTGGGTCTCACCTTCCCCGAGGGCGCAGAGGGCGAGGGCCATGTCGAAGCGGAGCTGCCCGGCGGAACCCGTCTGATGCTCGACACCGAGGACATGGTTCGCTCGTTCGATCCGACATTCGAGCCGCCATCGGGCGCGGGCCGCATCGGACTTGCCTTCCTCTGTGACGGTCCCGACGAGGTCGACCGGGTATTCGACGCCGTCTCCGAAGCCGGGTACCACGCCGAGCGTGCCCCGTTCGACGCGTTCTGGGGCCAGCGGTATGCCACCGTCCTCGATCCCGATGGGAACGGTGTGGATCTCTTTGCGCCCATCGAGGGCGCGTAGGACGAGTCGAGGGCCTTCGCCTCCGCGGGTAGCTCTCGTTTGCGCGATCCAGGCTCCCAGAGCCCCCCTGCGTCGTCGCTGACGCTCCTCGGCGTCCCCCCACTTCGTGAGGGGACAATTTCAAATGGAGACGAGTTCTTGGGTTGACGTGTCGTCGGTGATTTGCTCGTGGGTGATGGGCGTGTTGGTATCCGTACGCTGAGGACGCCGCGCGATCCAAATTGCGGCAGCGATCAGCGCAGCAACACACCCGATGATGACGAACACGTGGAGATTGCTCGCGACGAGGATCGCGCCACTCCGCCTGAGCGGTGACCCGCCACCGTCGGGATCGAGCACCCACCCGCCGAACCGGAACAGCACGGCGAACGATGCTGCTGAGAAGGCGATGCGGGTCGCGAGGCTTCGGACCATCGGCCATCGATCCTCGGAGAGAGCGACCGCGATCGATCCGAATAGGGCCAGCATCCCGGCAGCCGCGAACACGCCGAGCGTCAACAGCGTCCTCGCCTCGTCGGTCACCACTCCAACGGAGACCGCCTCTCCGGTATCCAGCGCGACCGGATCGAGGGAGCCGACGGTGGCCTCGACGGACTCGACCGGGACGTCCACACCCTGCGCGGCGAGCCCGGAGATCACTTCCGGAACGAGCGGGGCGAGCGCCGACGCGACATCGATCGCCGTCTCGGCCCCCGGCGGCGCCACCAATGCTTCGACCACCTGGTCGACGAGAGCGTCGATGGCTCCCAACGCCTCCGGGCGATTCCTCACCTCGTCCAGCACCCGGTCGGCTTCAACGGGGCTGATACCTTCGGTTGCTGACAACCCTTCACCGATCCAGTCCCATACCCGATCGATCACCAGGTCGGCCGAGAGTGCAGCTTCGGTAGACCGTGCAATCGTGTTCTCGTCGATCGTCACCGCCCGGCCCCAGATCCCGACGAGAAGCAACGTTGTCGACAGCCCGAATACCCACAGCACAAAAGGCAGCGCAAGACGCCGCGGTGTGAGCCCTCGACTGGGAGGAGACGTCGGTTCGATTGGTCGATTCATGAGCGAAACCCCCGGATCGCACACGGGGGTCTTCCCTCATGGTATCGAGCACACGAACTAGCCCAACTCTGTCTGCTGGCTACCGTGCCGCCCGTGAACGACGTCGACATCGTTGAGATCCTCGATCTGAACCGGCTCTTGGTCCTCATGGTCCTCGCCATGGGTCTGGCCATGGTCGTCGGGAACGGATTCGCCATCTGGCAACACCACCGCGGGAACAAGCCGAAGGGTGAGGAGGGCGAGTTTCGGGGGCCACGGGCCTATTGGCTGCTCGGCGTTGGACTCGTGATGGCCACGTGGGGGCTGCTGTCGCTCTAGCGCGCCCGTTCTTGCGCAACCATGGGAGGCCCGGCTTCCGCTCTCTACCCGCGAACGGGAGGGGCGCACGGTCGCTACAATCGCAAGCGCCCGCGGGTGTAGTTCAATGGCAGAACATCAGCTTCCCAAGCTGAATACGGGAGTTCGATTCTCCTCACCCGCTCGCTCGCTCTCCAACTGAAGGGTGCGCGTCTCCGGTCCTCTCTCATTGGGCCGCGGACCCACCTCCATCGCAACCTGATCCATGAATGCGGATTCAGGCTTCCGGGCGCCACCGCGTGATGCGTGCTTTCGGCGCCGGGCCACAGTGCTCGTCTCGTTCAATGCTCGCCATCAGTCGCGGACATGGCGGCTCGTGTGTTGGCGCCGGCCGGCTTCGCTCGCTTCGACACCGCCGAGGCCGGGCAACGGCGCAACCTGGCGGAAGACGACAGGGAGGGACGGGTACTCCGTAACATCTCGCCTCTGTGACAGGAGACACAACGAACCACGGCCCTGGTCCCGGTGCGCACGCGACTCCGAACACGAACCCCGGGAATCATCCATGACCCGACATACGCTTCTCAGCATGGCGTGGTTCGTAGCCGGACTCGCAGTCCTGCTCGCGTCCTGCAACACCTCCACAACCGAGCCCACCGATGTGGCCGACCCGGCGACAACCACGAGCATCATCACACCCACGACCACAACCTCCGCCGCCTCTTCCGTCGACACCACCACCACGATGCGGGCTGTCGAGACATACCACCCCCGGGGAATGGGTTGGGAGCTCGTCTGGTCCGACGAGTTCGACGGCACCGCGCTCGACGACACCAAGTGGGAATTCGAGGAGAACTGCTGGGGTGGCGGCAACGAGGAGCAGCAGTGCTACACCGACCGGGTCGACAACACGTACCTGAGCGACGGCATCCTCCACATCAGAGCGATTGAGGAGCAGTACAACGGTCTGGACGGCTCGCAGGACTGGGAAAACGCGGATGAGCTGAACACCACCACCCTCCCCTTCACCTCGGGGCGAGTCCGTACCAAAGGCAAAGGCGACTGGCGCTACGGCCGGTTCGAAATCCGCGCCCGACTCCCCTTCGGCCAAGGTCTGTGGCCGGCCATCTGGATGCTGCCCACCGACTACGCCTACGGCGGCGGGGCAGCCAGCGGCGAGATCGACATCATGGAGGCCGTCAATCTCAAGACCGCCTGGGCACCGGACAGCAACGCGGTGCACGGAACGCTCCACTATGGGACCGAAGGGTCATCCAACGCGAGCGCGGGAACATACCTGCGGTTCTTCGGCGATGACCACCCGGCCGATGCCTTCCACGTGTACGCCATCGAGTGGGAGGCGGGTGAAATCCGCTGGTACGTTGACAACATTCACTACGCGACCCAGGTGGCCGACGGTTGGTATTCGCAGGTGACGGCTCCGGACGGCACGGAGGCGATCGCAGACGGCACAGCCCCGTTCGACCAGCCCTTCCACCTGATTCTCAACGTCGCCGTGGGAGGCACGTGGCCGGGCCCGCCGGACGACACAACGGTGTTCCCTCAGGAAATGCTCGTCGACTACGTCCGCGTCTACCAGTGCGGAGATTCGCTCGAAGATGGCAAGGGGTGTGGCACATCCGATGTCACTCCGAACCTGGTCGCGGGAAACCAGCCGCCCGAGCTCGCGAAGAGCATCTTTGCCGGTCCATTTGCCGGCGAATTCGATCCCGCGACCCTGCGAGACATCATGACGGTGTTCGAGGACGACCAGATCTTCCCCTGGAAACTCGGCAGCTCCATCGCCAGCGGCTCATTGGAATTCGACCTTGTCGAGACCGACGATGAACAGCACGGAACCGTCATCGAGGTCACTTTCAACACCAATGAGGCAGTCATTCACTTTCAGGCACAGGCGCCCTACGACCTCAGCGACTGGTCTGAGGGAACTGTCGAATTCGACATGCGGGTTATCGATCTCGGTTCCGCGGCAGCGGGTTTCACGATGAGGGTCGATTGCGACCACCCATGTAGCTCTGGTGACTTCCCCCTCGACGATCCGGTCGGCGGCGCCTGGACCCACTATGCCGTGCCCATCTCTGAACTTCTTGCCGGCGCACGCTCGTCACTGGACCTGGCACGGGTCAACACCCCGTTGGCGATCTTCCCAACTTGGGGCAGCCAGGATGGTGTCGTGATGCAGCTTGACAACGTTGCCTGGACGAGATGAGCGGAACCTGGAAGCTCGTGCGGGGTCACAACCACCCCAACTCGACCGCACACTCGGCAATGCGAACCGTCCTAGGCTTCCGGTCGGTAGGGGGCCCGCTTGCTCGGTCCGACTCTGCCGTATTCACGCTCCATCCCACTCGAAACCACACACCATGAACCAACCCTCCATCACCGCCGTTGTCTTCGACATCGGGGCCGTGCTCGTCGACTGGAACCCCGAGTACCTCTACGCCAAGGTCATTCCCGACCCCGACGAAAGGCGTTGGTTCCTCAACGAGATCTGCACACCTGAGTGGAACTTCGCTATGGATGCGGGTACCTCCGTGAGCGAAGAGGTCGCGAAGCTCGCAGCAGAACGGCCCGAGTATGCCGACCTGATCAACCCATGGTGGGACCGCTGGCGCGAGATGCTTGGGGACGAGATCCCGGGAACTCGAGCGATCGTCGAAGAGCTCAAGCGATCCGGGAAGCCGGTCTACGCCCTTACGAATTGGAACGCACAGACGTGGGTAATCGGCGTCGCTGAGTTCCCCTTCCTTGGTGAGATCTTCGACGGCGTCGTGGTGTCCGGTCAAGAAGGCGTTACGAAGCCGGATCCGCGCATCTTTGAGATCTTGAGCAGCCGATACGACCTCGAGGCGTCGAAAACCGTCTTCATCGACGACTCGCCGAAGAACGTCGCCGCCGCCACCACCCTCGGATATCAGGCGCACCTCTTCACAAGCGCCCCCGAACTCGAGGCCTGGCTCAAGAAGATCAATGTCCTCTAGCCGCGACTTCTTGGCCGGTCGAGTGAGCGTGAGCCACACACACCGTCTTGGCGTCTTTGCGTGAGCCCCGGCACTTCGTCGACCGGCGTCGTCACCCTCTTCCGCCGCTACTTCTGGAAGCCGCCGCGAGCCCATGGCGAAGTGATCGAGGACCGCAGCGTCAGCTTCCTCGAACTGTTCTACGACCTCGTCTACGTCGTCGTCATCGCCCGGGCCGCCCACACACTGGCCGAACACGTCTCCTGGCGGGGCGCAGCGGACTTTGCGGTCGTCTTCGGCCTGATCTGGATCGCATGGCTGAACGGAACGATGTATCACGACCTCCACGGACGCGAGGACGGCCGGACCAGGACATTTGTGTTCGTCCAGATGGCGCTCCTTGCACTCCTGGCCGTCTTCACGAGCGAGGCGACCGGCGCCGACGGCACGCCGTTCGCGCTCACCTACGCCGCATTCTTCCTCGTACTGACGTGGCTCTGGTACTCCGTCCGCCGTCAGGATTCGGAGGAGCACTCGAGCATCACCGGGCCGTACTTGGCGGGCATGATCACGTCCATTGTTGTGATCGGCGTGAGCGCCGTGCTGCCGAATGACGCCCGCGTCGTCGCGTGGGCAATCGTTGTGGTGGGTTCGATGGTCGGCTGGCTCCTTCTCACGCGGTTCCGGATCGAGGGCACCGACCTCGGAACCAGCCCAACCGGCTCGTTGGTGGAGCGATTCGGTTTGTTCACGATCATCGTGCTCGGCGAGGTGGTCGTCGGTGTCGTCGAAGGAATCTCGGACAGCGGGCGGACGGCCCTGAGCATCACCACCGGCATGATCGGGTTGATGATCGGGTTCGCGTTCTGGTGGACGTATTTCGACTTCGTCGGCGACCGGCATCCGCGCTCCGACGGCGGCGCGCTTACCCGCTGGATGTTCGGACATCTCCCGGCAACGATGTCGATCGCCGCGACCGGGGCCGCAATGGTGAGCCTCGTTGAACACGCTGCCGACGATCGGGCGCCTGAAGCAACGGCATGGCTGCTGGCGGGCTCGGTCGCCCTCGGATTGGTTGCGCTTGTGGTGATCGTGCGCGCGCTCGACGCCTTCGATCGCCTGCCCGGCGTCTACCAACCGGTCAGTTGGGCACTCGCAACCGCCGCAGTTGCCTCACTCGTTGTTGGCTGGCTCCGACCCGCCCCCTGGCTCCTGGCGTTCGCGCTCTACGCAATCCTCACCGCTGTGTGGCTGTTCGCCATCGCCAAGTGGGTTCGCGTCGGAGATCCAAACGAGCACGTGCCGGGCACGGACTGAGCGATTCGGCCGACAACTAACATCCGCGGCCATGATCTTCTCCGACCGGACGATCCTCGAAGCCATCAGCGATGGCCGCGTCTCGATTGATCCGTTCGACCCGGACCTTGTCCAACCTTCAAGTGTCGACGTCCGCTGCGACCACCACTTTCGCGTCTTCGAAAACCACCGATATCCCCTCATTGACCCGAAAGCGGTCCAGGGCGACTTGACAAAGGAAGTCAGGGCAACCGACGAGAGCCCGTTCATCTTGCATCCAGGCGAGTTCGTGCTCGGTACGACGCTCGAGACGATTCACCTCGGCGATGACGTCGTTGCCCGCCTCGAAGGCAAGTCGTCGCTCGGTCGCCTCGGACTACTCATCCACTCCACCGCCGGATTCATCGACCCCGGGTTCCACGGCCAAGTGACGTTGGAGCTCTCGAACGTGGCGAACCTGCCGATCGCCATCTACCCGGAGATGAAGATCGGGCAGATCAGCTTCTACCAGATGACAACACCAGCCGAGCACCCGTACGGATCCGCGGCCCTCGGATCGAAGTATCAGGGCCAGACCGGACCGACAGCCAGCCTCATGCACCGGGATTTCGAGGAGGGGGACGATGGCCCGACCTGAAGTAGCGCGCGTTGCGTCGATCATGCTCGACTGCAACGACCTCGACAACATGGTGGCGTTCTGGGGCGGCGTCCTCGACGTCAAGGTGAAGAATCGCTTCCCGAACTATGTATGGATGACGCGGATCTCCCGTGGCGGACCGGCACTCGCGTTCCAACAGGTGACGGAGCACAAAGCCGCCAAGAATCGCCTCCATCTCGACCTCAGCACTTCCGACCCCGAATCACTGGTTGCTCGCGTGGAGGAACTCGGAGGCCGGCGCCTCGAAGATCACGAAATTGCGGGATTTCACTGGACGGTGTGCGCCGATCCGGAAGGCAACGAGTTCTGCGTCACCGAGACCCACTGACGGGATCGGCGATCAGGCTCCGCCGCGTTCCGCCGATCCGCCTGCTTCTTCATCAGCTCGCGAATCTCTCGCCGGACGCGCCACGAAGTACTTCGCCTGCGGATGGTGGGCGATCAGCGCCGAGGTTGTCTGCTCCGGCTGGTACTGATATCCCGTGTGTTCGCTCACCGTCACACCGATTCGGTCGGCTTCGAGGAGGCGGGCGACACGTTCGTTGTCTTCGAGATCGGGACAGGCCGGGTAGCCCCAGGAGTAGCGGCCACCGCGATACTGCTGGCGAAACAGCCCCGAAACGGTCGGTCCGTCCTCATCGCCGAATCCCCACTCCACACGAATCCGACGGTGCCACAGTTCAGCCAGCGCCTCCGCCATCTCGACGCCGAGGCCGTGGAGGAGCAGGTAATCGCGGTATCGGTCGGTCTCGAACAGCGTCTCGGCGCGTTGCGACACCTCGTGGCCCATCGTGACGATGTGAAACGCTGCGTAGTCAACCTCATCACTCTGGATCGGTCGGAAGAAGTCGGCGATACACAACCACGGTTCGGTGCGCTGGCGTGGGAAGCGGAATCGCGTGTGTTCTTCCGTGCGGGTCGTGTCCGTCCATATGATGAGCTCGTCACCGACACCGTTGACCGGGTAGTACCCGTAGACAACCTGCGGATGGAGCAGTCCCTTGGCCCGCGCCTTCTCCAGTCGCTCCCTGAGGAGCGGGCGAAGCCTCACCCGGAACTCGTCATCGGTCTCGCCGTTCTCCGGGCGGAACTGCCATTGATTGCGGAAGAGCGCCGTCTCGTTGATGAATGAAGCGATCTCATCGAGTCCGATGCCCTTGACCACGCGGCTCCCTACGAATGGTGGTTCGAACACCGGACCGTCGATGGCAACGGAGGGGGCCCGTTCAGGCATTGGACCCGTCGGCTCTGCCTTCGTCACGGCGCGCCGGGGGCGTCCAACCGCCGGCGCTTCGGCACCCGCCACGATCTCCTGCATGGCATCAAGACCAGAGAAGGCGTTCTTGCCGTAGTAGAGGGGACCTGGGTAGTCCTTCCTCAGGTCGTGTTCGACGTACGAGCGGGTGAGTGCGGCGCCGCCCAGGAGTACCGGCACGGATCCGAGATCACGTCGGATCAACTCGTCGAGGTTGTCGCGCATCACCAACGTGCTCTTCACGAGCAGCCCGCTCATCCCGATGGCGTCTGCTCCGGTTCGTTCATAGGCCTCGATCAGTTCGTTCACATGGACCTTGATGCCGAGGTTGTGAACCTCGAATCCGTTGTTCGACAGGATGATGTCGACCAGGTTCTTGCCAATGTCGTGGACGTCACCCGCGACGGTTGCCAGCACGATGGAGCCCCGCGCCGTCACCTCCGCCCGTTCCATCATGGGCTCGAGGTAGGCAACCGACGCCTTCATGGTCTCGGCCGAGCGCAGCACAAACGGCAGTTGCATATCGCCTGAGGCGAACAACTCACCGACTTCCTTCATCGCGCCGAGCAGAACGTCGTTGACGAGTCCCAGGGGGGTGTAGCCGGCCGCGAGGCCGGCGTCGAGATCCTGCTCGAGGTTGACGCGGTCACCATCGATGATCCGTCGCTCGAGGCGACGCTCGATCGGCCACCCGGACCGCTCCTCGTCGGTCGTTGTGTCCTGGCTGGTGTCGGAAGAGATGGCGAGCAGTACTTCCAGCGGGTCATAGCCGGGTGTCCGTCGGTCGTGGATGAGATCTAGGCACGCCTGGAGTTCTTCCTCAGGGATGAGGTGGAGCGGTTCAATGCGCCCGGCGTGCATGATCGCTGCGTCGAGTCCCGCCTCGAGACACTCGTGGAGAAAGACCGAGTTGAGCGCCTTCCTGGCAACAGGATTCAGCCCGAACGAAACGTTTGACACACCGAGAACGGTTGAGCTCGTCGGGAACTCGGCCTTGAGCCTGCGGATCGCCTCGATTGTCGCCTGCGCATCACCGCGCAAGTCGTCGTCTCCGGTCGAGAGCGGGAAGGTGAGTGCATCGAAGATGAGGTCCTCTGCCTCAAGACCGTGTTCGTTGACGGCGAGATCGTGGATACGACGGGCCACCCGCATCTTCCATTCGACATCGCGTGCCTGGCCCTCCTCATCGATCAAGAGACACACCACCG
Organism: uncultured actinomycete; assembly: GCA_942491345.1. Classification (GTDB taxonomy): domain Bacteria; phylum Actinomycetota; class Acidimicrobiia; order Spongiisociales; family UBA5794; genus JAHEEL01. Next base: position 128,693 of record CALOAN010000036.1, on the reverse strand, counting down.
CCGCGCCGTGTTCCTTCGCCAACCCCAGGACCCGTTCCGCGCGCGACCCGGGACCCGACCCATCCTCGAGATTCAACGAGTTGAGGACCGACCGGCCACCGAGGTGCTCAAGACCGGCACGCATCACATTCGGTTCGGTCGAATCGAGCACGACCGGGACGGTGATCTCCGAAGCGAAGCGGGCGGCGATAGCTCCCATGTCATCGGTTCCATCGCGACCGACATAGTCGACGCAGAGATCGACTAGGTGGGCGGACTCGGTCACCTGATCCTCGCCGATGGCCACACACCGGTCGATGTCGCCGGACAACATGGCGTTGCGGAACGCACGCGATCCGTTTGCGTTGGTGCGTTCTCCCACGATCAGGAACGACGTGTCCTGGGCTATCGGTGTTGAGCTGTACAGCGAGGCAAGTGATGGGATGTGCACGATCTCTCGCTCGGCGGGCACGAGCGGCTTGCAGGTCTCCACCACGGCGGCGAGGTGCTCCGGCGTTGTTCCGCAGCACCCACCGACGACCCGCACGCCGTATTCGACGATGAACCGGGACAGGTGCTCGGCGAGCGCTCGGGCGGAGAGGTCGTAGGAGACTCTGCCGTCGACGACCGTCGGGAGGCCGGCATTCGGAATCACCGAGATCGGCATCCGTGACCGTTCTGACAGGTAGCGAACCGGGCCGTACATCTCCTCGGGGCCGGTTGCACAGTTGAGTCCGACAACATCTGGGTGGAGCGCATCCAGCGTGGTGAGGGCTGCGCCGATTTCGGTGCCTGGCAGCATGCGGCCCGTGGTCTCCATCGTCACTTGGACTTGGAGCGGGAGTTGGACACCCGCAGCCTGCATCGCTCGGCGTGCGCCGTTGATGGCCGCCTTGGCGCCGAGCAGGTCGTACTGGGTCTCGACGATGAAGAGGTCGATGCCGCCGTCGAGGAGGCCGGCTGCCTGGATCTCGTAGGCCTCGAGCAAGGCTCGGTAGGTGACTTGACCGAGTGTGGCGAGTTTGGTTCCAGGACCCATTGAACCGGCAACGAACCGTGTCTTGCCGTCTGCCGCCTGATATTCAGCGACGGTTCGACGGGCGATCTCCGCGCCCGTCGCGGACAGTTCGTAGGCGCGATCCGCGATCCCGTATTCGCCGAGCGGCACGCCGAAGCCGCCGAATGTGTTCGTCTCGATCACATCAACGCCGACGTCGAGGAACGAACGATGGAGCCCTGCCACGACGTCGGGGCGGGTCACATTGAGCACCTCCGCACAGCCTTCGAACTCGATGCCGCCGAAGTCGTCGCGGTGGAGGTCCTGAGCGTGGAACCAGGTTCCGGCACCGCCGTCGAAGACGACCACACCGGCAGCAAGCGCGTCGAGGTAGGCGTTCACGATGTTCGCCTCACGCAGTGGGTATGCGGATCTATCGAACTCTTGGCTCGCTGCATCAGCGTTCCTCCGTCTCGTCTCGAAACGCCCCTCGAGCGCCGCGAGCGGGAGTTCCGCTTCGGCTCCTCATCGATCAGGCATTGGCACCGTTCTCGTCGGTTGCCGCGGCTTCGCAGGGCCTGTCCCTCCACCGCTCTTGATGAGCGCTTCGTGGGAGCCATGTTATCTGCGCGGCGACCACTGAACGGGTTCACAACCCGGCCTACAGTCTCCTCCCATGGAGGCCATCTATGGATTCTCGTGTGCCCTGTGGGAGTACGGCGGCGAGAATCCGTGGGTCTTCATCACCCTGCCGAAGGAACACGCTGACGAGATCGCGGATCTGGTACCTCGTCGCCCCGGGTTCGGCTCGGTGAGGGTGCAGGTTCGGATTGGCGAGACCGAATGGGCTACCTCCCTGTTCCCGGACCGATCGCTGGGATCCTACGTGCTGCCGGTCAAGCGATCGGTCCGTGACCGGGAACAACTCGCCGTCGGTGACGTTGTCGAGGTGGCGGTTCGCGTGATCCTGGATTGAACGGGTCCTTGCAGGCGTTCCCGGTCCAGCCGATAGGATCGGCCCACGGACGAGCCACGCCATCTCCGGAGGGGACGTCGAATGAGTCGGAAGATCGAGAACGCGGTTGGCCTCTACACCGAGGGTATTCGCGACGGCAACATTCGAGAGGCCGTCACCAAGTACACAGGAGACCGATACACCCAGCACTCGACCGGGGTACGCGACGGGATTGAGGGGTTCGTCGAGTTCTTCGAACCATTCATCGCTCGCAACCCGATCCGCGACATTCAGATCGTTCGGACGTTGGAGGACGGGCAACGCCTGTTCGTACACGCCTACCAGTCGCTCAACAACGGCCAGGCGGAATGGGTGACCCTCGACTTCTTCGATACCGACGACGACGATCGGATTGTCGAGCACTGGGATGTGATCGCGGAATACTCCCCTGAGACCCCATCGGGGCACACGTCTGTCGACGGGCCGACTGAAGTCACCAACCTCGATGCAACCGGCGCCAACAAGACACTGGTGCGCACGTTCATCGAGGATGTGCTGATGGATGGGGGCAACCCCGGCAATGTCGGCTCCTACATCTCCGGCGACCAGTACGTCCGGCACAATGGGGACACCGCTGACGGCCTGGAATCCTTCAAGGAGCTGGCCATCGCCGAAGACCGGCCGTTCGTATACGAAGAGATCGTGCTCCTCGTCGGTCAGGGCAACTTCGTCGCAACACTCTGCCGCGCCCGGTGGGAGGACACTCCATACGCCCAAGCAGACCTCTTTCGGATTGCGGATGGGCTCATCGTCGAACACTGGGATGCGGCCGAACCGATTGGACCCGAAACCGAATGGGTCAACTCGGGGAAGTTCTGAGAAGCTGCTTGCTCCTAGAGGATCTCGGGAGCGACTACCACGTCCTTTTCCGTCGCGCCTCGGGATGCGATACTGCCCGCGGCAACAACCAGACCAACACCGAGCCAGGCCAGCGGATCCGGCTGCTCGCTGAGGAAAGCGGCAGCCCATACCACGGCCGCTGCCGGCTCGAGATACATGACCACCGAGACCACAGCAACCGGCAGTTGTCGCATCGACGACCAGTACACCGCGCCCGCAACACCGGTGAAGAGTGCACCGAGGATCAGGAACTGTGGCCAGGCGTCGCCAGAGAATCGCACTGCTTGAACCGTGAATGGGGCCAACACGATCGACGCAACAACCAGTTCCCACGTCGCCACAGCCAACCCCCCGAGATCGGCGGCGAGCGGCTTGCCGAGGAGCATGAGCACCGCGAGCAGCACTCCCGAGACTGCGGCGGCTGCGACACCCCCGATTGTGGCGCCTGCCCCGGGACGAACGACGAAGAACATGCCCACGACTGCCACAGCGAGCCCGGCGTATGCGTGCCAGCTCACACGTTCGTGGAGGACAGGACCGGCGAACGCGGCAGCGAGGACGGGTCCGACGTAGACGATTGCAAGCGAGACCGCGACGGTTGTGAGGTTGAGGGAGAGAAAGAAGAACAGCCAATGTGCTGCGAGCAGCACTCCCAGGACGACCAGGCGTGCTCTCGCAAGCGTCGGGATCGTGAGGCGGGACGTGGCTGCCGAGAAGAACAGAAGAACGACGGCTCCGAGCGTGACCCGCATCGCAACGAGGTGCGTCGGAGGTGTCTCGGTGCGCACGAACAGGGGAATTGCTCCCCATGCGATCGCGAGCAGCGCGAGCGAGAGTACGGCTATCACCCGAGTTCTCTTGATCCCTTGAAGCACGCTGGAAGGCTACCGGCGGTACCGGACGCCCACGGGAGCGACACAACTCTCGGTGTGGGAAGATTCCTGCCGACGGCAGAACACGAGAGGGGCGGCGATGGCCGAGGTCACGATCCAGGGAGCTCGCGGCGACATGCCGCTCTATGTGGCAACACCGTCGGCCGAGGGACCGTGGCCGGGTGTTGTTGTGATCTCGGACGCGTTGGGCATGACCACCGATCTGCGGGCCCAGGCCGACTGGCTGGCACAATCCGGGTACCTTGCCGTTGCCCCCGATCTGTACTACTGGGGTGGCCGGCTCCGGTGTATGTTCGCTGCCATGCGGGAGGCGATCGCTCGCAAGGGTGGGGTGTTCGACGACTTCGCCACGGTGCGGTCGTGGCTGCTCGAGCAGCCCACGTGCAGCGGTCGCGTCGGCGTAATCGGGTTCTGCCTCGGAGGCGGCTTCGCCCTGCTGCTTGCTGCGAGCGGTGATTTCAACGCCTCGAGTGTCAACTACGGCGACGTCCCGAAGGATGCGATGGACCTGCTCGCGGACGCGTGTCCAATCGTCGGGAGCTACGGGGCGAAGGACCCAACGCTGCGGCGTGCGCCAGCCCGCCTTGCGGGCGCACTCGCTTTCCACGGCGTGGATCACGACGTCACCGTCTACCCGGACGCCGGCCACTCCTTTCTGAACGATCACGATCCAGCCGAAGCGCCACTGTGGTCCCTGGTGATGGGGAAGCTTTCGACATCGGAATACCACGATGAGTCTGCTGTCAAAGCGAGGCGCCGCATCGTGGCGTTCTTCGACCGTCACTTGGCGAGCGGGGAACCCTATTCGGGGTAGTCGCCGGTGGTCCCGTCGATCATTTCACGAATGATGTCGGCGTGACCCGCGTGGCGCGCCGTTTCCTCGATCATGTGGGCAACGATCCAGCGGAGCGCGAACTGCTCTCCGCCACGACTCCCAACCGAGAGGTCGTCCATATGGGCTTCAGCCACGAGTTCGTTGGATCGCGCCACGGCTTCGGTGTAGAGCGAGATCACGTCGGCGACGGTCTCGCCCTCCTCGGTTCGGAAGTCCGCGTCGGGATCCTCCTCGGACCAGGGATAGTCGACGGCGTTACCCGCGAAGAAGTCGTCGAACCACCACCGTTCTACGTACGCGAGGTGCTTCACGAGACCGAGCATGCTTGTTCCCGAGGCGACAACGGGCCGCCTCGCCTCTTCGAGCGTGAGGCCGTCGAGCTTCCACACCATCACAGCTCGGTTGTTGTCGAGCAACGTCAGCAACATGTCCTTCCCGGGGCCGGTCCTAGGGGCTTTGCGTATCTCCATGGATCTGACGCTACCCGAACCCGGCCTTGGAAAGGGTCGCAACCGTCCTCGCTCTGCTCCGATGCCCGGTGCTACGGAACAACGAGACGCAGCTCGCCGGTATCGATGTCATAGACGAAGCCCGTGATTCCCTTGGGGGCGTCGATGAGGGGTTCCGATCGCAGCCGCGCAACGCCGCGCCGGAGCTCATCCTCGAGCGAGACAAAACCGCCGAAGTCATAGGGGACCGGTCCAAGCTGCTCCTCGACCACAGGTTGGGTCAGGCCCTGCATCCCGCAGTCGGTGTGCATAACAACCTGAACCCGATCCACGGCGAGCATCTGCGTCGATGCGATGAGCGATCGGACCACGTCGTCGGTCACGATGGCGCCGGCATTGCGGATCGTGTGAACGTCGCCGGCTTCGGCGTCGACGATCTTCCACGGATCAACCCGAGTGTCCATGCAGGCGACCACGGCGGTCCTCCGCCTCGGTTTCTTGGGTATTGACGGGCCCTGATTGCGGGCCTCACGGAGGAGGTATTCACTGCTGGTCATGCCCTCCATGATACGTGCTGCCCTCCGGAGCGGCCTCGTGCGGATGCCGACTCGGCAGCTGTGGCGCCCAAGCGCCCGAGCGGCCCTGACGATCACCTGGCGTTCGACCCTGGTCGGCCTGCCCAGCGAGTTGTAGACCGTACTCATGAGCCGAACCCCGGCGGTCGCCCGCCGCTACGAGAAAGTCCTCAGTGAGCCCGTCATGGATCGTCTCCGGAAGATGTTCCGGTCGATGAACCGCGTGATGGTGTTGATGTGGCGCCTGGGCCTCGGACGTTGGGCCGATGCGTGGCCGTCCGTCGGCGGCCGCATCCTTGTGATCGAGCACCACGGCCGAACGAGCGGGACTCGCTACCTCACGCCGCTCAACTTCACCCAGGAGCGCCGGAGCCGGTTCTGCCTTGCGGCATTCGGAACGCGGTCGGATTGGTATCGAAACGCCCTCGCCGCGGGGCGGGTGGTCGTGTGGCTGCCGGACGGTGCATGGGTCGCCCGCGTCGCCGACGTGACCGACGAAGCCGGCGCGAGAGATCGAATTCGCCGCGTGTTGGTCGATTCAGGGTTCGCCGCAAGAGCCTTCGGTCTGAATCCGAAGACGATGACGGATGCTGAGATCGACGCCGCAACTGCCGACTATCGCCTCGTGCGGCTCGATCTCATCGACCGATGCGACGAGGAACCCGGGGACTTGCGGTGGGTTTGGTTGCCGGTTGCTGCAGGAGCAGCGTTTGTCGTCGGCGCAGGCGCGATCGCCCATCGGCTCAGGTCTTGACCCGATCGCCTACTTCACCCGGCTGAGCGCTCGGTTCGGCACCCACCCTGCCGACCCGTCGTCGGCGACGCACCAAGTCCAGGATCCAGCCGTTTGGTAGCCGGATACCACGGCGTCCACTTCGACGGCGAGTTCTTCGGTGGAATAGTCGACCGTCACGGTGCCACCGCCGTAGTCGTCGATCACGAGGTAGTCGAGGGGCACCCAGCCGCTCGTGCCGTCGTCGCCGGTGCACCAGCGGTAGGCCGTCCACTCGGTGTCGTGGTGCCCGACCTTCACGTGGTCCCCTTCCTTGAGGACGAGCGGTTCCCTATCAGCCGGATGCCACGCCTCTACAACAGCGAGTCTGATACCCGTCATGTGATCGGAACGTCCCTTCCCATGTCGGCAAACAGGGTGAACTCTGGGAGGAAGGTCATCTGCACTTTCCCGACTGCTCCCTGGCGGTGTTTGGCGATGACGACCTCGGCGATGCCCTTCGACTCCACCTTGTCCGGGTTGTATGCCTCGTCACGATAGATGAACAGCACAACGTCGGCGTCCTGCTCGATTGCCCCGGACTCGCGAAGGTCACCCAGGCGAGGGCGCTTGTCCTCCCGGCTCTCCAGCGACCGATTGAGCTGCGAGACGGCAATCACCGGGACGTGAAGCTCCCGTGCCAGGTTCTTGAGCGACCGTGAGATCAGCGCGATCTCCTGTTGACGGTTCTCGCCCCCAGAGCTGTTCATGAGCTGAAGGTAGTCGACGATGACGAGCCCGAGACCGGGTCGGCGACGCAGGCGGCGCGACTTCGCCCTGATCTCCGTGACCGTGAGACCGGGGGAATCATCCACGAAGATCGGCTTCTTGTAGAGCGCACTCGCCGCGTTGGAGAGCTTCGTGAAGTCGCCTTCCGACAGGCGGCCGGTGCGCAGGCGCTGCGAGTCGATCCTGCCGTTGGCGCAGAGCATGCGGGACACCACTTCCTCGCGGCTCATCTCAAGCGAGAAGATCGCAACCGGCTGATCGTTTCGAGCGACGTTCTCAGCGATATTGAGGGCGAGCGTCGTCTTTCCCATGCCGGGACGGGCCGCAATAACCACGAGGTTTGTCGGATGGAGTCCGGCCAGCTTCCGGTCGAGGTCCCGGAACCCGGTCGAAAGGCCGGTGACCTCGGAACCAAGCCGCTGCAGCTCTTCTGCGCGCTCGATCGCCGGGCCGAGGAGTGGATCGATTGGTGCCAGGCCTTCGCCCACGCGACGCTCTGCAACTTGGAACACTTCCTGCTCCGCCCGGTCGATGACATCAGCGATAGGTTCACTCATCTCGGAGGCGATTCCACCGATGGTGCCGCCGACCTGCATGAGACGTCGACGAAGCGCGTGCTCTTCAACGATCCCGGCGTAGTAGTCGACGTTGGATGTGGTCGGGACGGTGTCGAGGAGGCGGGTGAGGAAGGCGACACCGCCGAGTCGCTCCAGCGCACCATCGCGTCGCAGCATCTCGGAAACGGTGACGGCGTCGATCGGCTCGTTTGCGTCGAACAGCGTATGGACAGCCTCGAAGACTTGCTGGTGGGCCGGCCGGTAGAAGTCCTCGGCCTTGAGCTTCTCGAGTGCGATATTGGCTGCGTCCGCGGACAGGAGAACGGCTCCGAGGACGGACTCCTCGGCTTCGACGCTGTGCGGCGGCACTTGGAGCCCGCGCGCCCCCGCTGGGCGTTCAGCCACACTCGTCACATATCCTCCGTTCGTTCGTTTCCGACCCGCTGCCACCATCGTGGCACGCTGGTGTGACAGAAAACACGTCGAACACCCATGCGCCGTCAGAAGTGCGGCGAGTCTACGACCCGGAGCCTTCGATCGATCCACCTCGGGCCAACTGTTTTCCGCGTCCCGGGTTTTGTTTTCGCGCTGTTCGGTTGACGCCGCATTCTGTGGGCTGACAGCGCCGCATACGAGGTCAAGAACCCTGGGTTCACAGCGCCAGCCGTTTCTGTGGGCTGACAGCGCCGCATACGGGGTCAAGAACCCTGGGTTCACAGCGCCAGCCGTTCTGTGGGCTGACAGCGCCGCATACGAGGTCAAGAACCCTGGGTACGCGGGGGACGCGAAGCGGGCCCGCCGTGTGACGGGCCCGACTGTTTTCGCGTTGGCGCCAGCTACGCCGGAATCACATCCAGCGTAACCGCAAATTCGACCTCAGGATGTGGCCGAAGCATTACCTCGTGGAGACCGATCTCCCGGATGGGGGCATCGATTTCTACGATCTTGCGGTCGACCGTGATCCCGGTGAACTTCGTGATCGCCGCTGCGATGTCCCCATCGCCGATCGACCCGAAGAGCTTCCCTTCGTCTCCGGCGCGAGCCGCAACAACCACCCGAGTTCCGGTGAGCGACTGTGCGTAGCCCTCCGCTTCCTGACGGGCGGCGATGAGGGCTTCCTCGCGTGCAACGCGCATGGCCTCGGCCTGGCGAAGCGCTCCGTCCGTCGCCTTGACGGCGAGCGACCGGGGCACGAGATAGTTGCGTGCGTATCCGTCTGCGACGTTGACAACCTCACCCTTGTTGCCGAGGTCGTCGACGTCCTTGATGAGGATGACCTTCATGACTTCGACCTCGTCGCCAGGTAGGGCAGCAGCGCCATCTCTCGGGCGTTCTTGATAGCCGTCGCCACTTCCCGCTGACGTTTCTCGCTCAGGCCGGTGACCCGACGCGAACGGATCTTGCCGCGGTCGGACATGAACTTGCGCAGCAGCGCAACGTCCTTGTAGTCGACAAACTCGTCATCCTTGAAGCGGTAGACGATCCGCTTCCGACGACGGTTGTCGAAGACCGGACGGCGGCGCCTCTTGGTACTCCTAGATTTCGGCATCGATGTTCTCCTTTAGAAGGGCGCCTCGTCGGGCCCATAGTCCGTGCGAGCGACCGGAGCGGCCGGCTGGCTCGGGCTCTGGTCCTGGCTTCCACCAGACCAGCCGCCGTCGGCACGAGGTGTCTTCGTCACGGTTGTGGTGGCCCAACGCAGGGAAGGACCGATCTCTTTGATGTCCACTTCGATGATCGACCGCTTGTCCCCATCCTGAGTCTCCCAGGAGCGCTGCTGCAACTCCCCGACGACGATGACGCGCGCGCCCTTGGTCAGGGATTCCGCGACGTTCTCGCCCAAGTCTCGCCAGCAGGTACCGCCAAAGAAGCTCGTCTCTTCTTGCCATTCGCCCTGGCTCTGATACCGCTTGTTGACGGCGAAACGGACCTTGGTCATTGCTACACCGCTGGGGGTGAATCGCAGCTCGGGATCTTCAACGAGGTTGCCGATCAGGGTCACACTGTTCACATTGCTCATGTTCTCTCTTCTCTCTTCCCCTACTCCCCTCCATCATGAAGGGAGCGTGTGACAGGAATCAACTCTCTCGATCGTGTCTCCGGACCATCTTGTGGCGGACGACGGCATCTGAGAGCGACAGCGCCCGATCGAGCGCGTCGACGAGAACCGTCTCTCCCTCGAAGTCCACGACCGAGTAGTAGCCCTCGTTCATGTGATCGATCTCATAGGCGAAGCGTCGCTTGCCCCAGAAATCGGTTCCGGTGACGTTGCCGCTCGTGTCGATCGTCGCGGAGACTTCCTCGACCTGTTTGCGGACATCCGTCTCGACCATGTCGGGCCGGTGGATGATCATCAGCTCATATGAGCGCATCGATATCAACTCCTCTGGACATTCGCGGCGCGAATGGTCCCCGTGGGGACAGGATCTGGCAGCCGGTTGGCCGCTTTCTTCGCCGAACCGGAGTGCGGTCGGCGGTGTACGACCGGGAGTGTACCCGGGCCGGTCGGGTAGCCGCCGGCTGCCAGTGCTCGGTGTTCAGGCGCCGAGTTCAAGCAGGGCGGTCGGGGTCACGAACGAAAGGTTCCCCGCCGGAGCCTCGAGCGCATACCGGTAGGCGCCGCCCGGACGGTACGTCTGACAAGGGTCCTGGGTGCACGGCGTCATGGTCAGGGAGTTGACGAAGCCGCCGCCGGCTGTGAAGAAGACGATGTCGAGCGGGATGAGTGTGTTCTTCATCCAGAATCCGCCGTCGCTGTCGGCCTGGAAGACGAACAGCATGCCGTCGAGGCCACCGAGATCTGTGACACCCATCAACCCTTGCGAGCGCTGGTCAGGGGTCTCCGCGACGGCGACGCTCAGTTCGCGGCCGTCAACGGTGACGGTCGATGTCTCAAATCCCTCGAGCCCTGCCGGTTCATCAGAACCACACCCGGCAAGCAACACGACAACGACCAGCAAGATCGACGCTCGGATCAGCATGCAGGGAACGCTACCGCGATCGGCGCTCAGAATTCGACGATCGTGTCGCTCTCGGAGAGGCCTCTCAGAATCTCAAACGACTCATCCGGCATGTGGTACGTCTCATCGGCCGACGGGAATGCACCTGTCTCGATGTCGTTGAAGAACCGTTCGAGCGCCGCGACGGCGTCGTCCGCGAGATTCGCATAGGGGCGTACGAACTTCGGGAGGTAGTCTCCACCGCCAAGTCCAAGGACGTCGTGGATCACGAGGACCTGTCCGTCGCATCCCGCGCCTGCCCCGATACCGATGGTCGGAACGGGGACTTCCGCTGTGATGATCTGAGCGACCCGATCGGGTACGCCCTCGAGGACGATCGAGAACACGCCTGCGTCAACGAGAGCGATGGCGTCGCTGATCATCTCGTATGCCGCCTGGGCCTCTTTCCCCTGGATGCGATATCCGCCCATGGCCTTGACCGACTGCGGCGTGAGCCCGAGGTGTCCCATGACCGGGATCTCCGCGTCGATCACCGCCTCGATCATCTCGACCCGCTTGCGTCCACCTTCGAGCTTCACGGCTGAGGCACCGCCGTCGCGAACGAGTCGGGCGGCGTTGACAACGGTCTCTTCCGGGGAAACGTGGTAGCTCATCCACGGCATGTCGCCAACGATGAGCGCCCTTGGTTCGGCCCGCGCAACGGCAGCGGTGTGGTGGACCATCGTGTCGACATCCACGGAGAGGGTGTCGTCGTGACCGAGGACGACATTCGCCACCGAGTCTCCAACGAGGATGATGTCCGCCCCTGCTCGATCAGCGATCCTGGCCGTGGGGTAGTCGTAGGCGGTGGTCATCCGGATCTTCGCTCCGCCCTTGCGGGCGCGGATCATTGGTGCGGTGACGGTGGTCATCGTTTGCTCCTCTCTCCCCACCCAACGGGTTGGGGGACGCATCGCAGCATCAGGTCGACGGTTCTTGTGGCCTCGGTCGCCTCGAGAGGTCGCCCGTGCCCAACCGCCGTGACAGGAACGCTAGCGCTTGGTTCCTTGTTCCGGGCTTCGGTTCGCTCAGCGGCTCCGTCGAGAGGGCGATGAGGTACCGTTCGGTCATGGCGCGAAAAGACATCTCCATGACGGCTGAGGAGGTCACAACCTTCCTCAACGAGACTTCGATCCTCCAGGTTGCGACGATCGGCAAGGACGGATCGCCCCATCTGGCACCGATGTGGTTCGTGATGGAGGGCGACACGATCGTGTTTCGCTCGTTCACCCGATCGCAGAAGATCGTGAACCTGCAGCGGGATCGCCGTCTGACGGTGCTCGCCGAGGATGGTGACGCCTATGCCGAACTCCGGGGTGTGATGATCAAGGGTGAGGCTCGCCTTGTCGAGGATCCTGCCTACGTGCTCGGTCTCTATGGGCGACTCGCTGCCAAGTATGCGCTTCTCGGCGACGCCCCGACCGAGTTGAGCGAGGAGGACCTCGAAGCTGCATTCGGCCGAGCCGCAACGAAGAACACGGCAGTAGTCGTCGAGCCGACGACGGTGGCGTCGTGGGACCACCGCAAGATCGGCGGCGGCTACTGAGAGCGCCGCTCGCTGTAGTCCGTCCACCGTGGCCCGTACACGTGGTAGGCGGCATGCAGCAGGGCGACTCCGTCGTGTTGAGCGACGAACGACCTCGATCAGGTTCTGAGGCGTTCGGCGAGGTCAGGCGTGGCGCACGGCATTCGCCGACGACGGTGGGCGTCCATAGGGGTCCGTTGGCGTACCGTTCGGTCATGGAGCGAGGCAACGTTCAGTGACGGACGCTCGAGATCAGGAATGTGCGGAGGAGCAACTGCACTACGCCGTCCAGGATGGTGACGTCGAGGCTGTCCGACTCCTGATCGCGTCCGGGCTGCCGCTGGACGAGCTCGACGAGATCGGCAGGACGCCGCTCCACTACGCCGTCGTCGCGGAATCCGTCGAGATGGCCACGCTGCTGCTCGATGCCGGTGCCGATGTGAACGCCCATGACGAAGCCCACGCCGGTAACACGCCGCTAGCAGAGGTCGCAGGCCGCTGCAGCTTCGAGATTGCAGAAGTGCTCGTCGTCAACGGCGCCGACCCCACGATTCCAGGCTGGATGCAGCTATCCGCCCTTGACCGGGCTTCCGGTCGCAAACGCCCCGAAGGACGGCGAGTCTTGGAACTCCTGCAGAAGGCAGCGAATCGGTAGGACACTCGTCCGGCGGCAGGTTGGAACCGTCACGACCTACTCGACGCAGAGTTCGAGGATGGCGTCGCCGTAGGCCTCGAGCTTGGCCGGGCCGATACCGGGGATCGATGCCAGCTGCGTCTCCGTCTGTGGCCGGATTCCCGCGATCGTCTCGATCGTCGCATCGTGGAGGATCACGTAGGCCGGCACCTTCCTCGTCCGAGCCGTCTCGAGGCGCCACGCCTTGAGCCGCTCGACGAGATCCGCGTCAGGCGCAACGGTGTCAACGGAGGGAGTGAGCGGGCCGGTGCGTCCGTCGGTGGTCACGTCGTCGCCCCATCGTGCGCGGAACTGGCCGCCGCCGTCGACGCCAACCCAGAGGCCATCGGAGTCGAATTCGGTGACGATGCCGCGGATGCCTCCTCGGAGCGCCACTGCGTCACCCGGCGCCACCGTCACACCGCGGGTCGCCCGTTTCGGCTTCTCGCGTCGAACCGGCCGCTCAGGTTCCGCCGCTCGCGAAGCGGTGCCGGAGAGTTCTTCGAGGAAGCGAGACGGTCGTTCGGCGTCGGCGAGCACGGCCACCCGCTCGATGCCGCGGGTGATCGCGACATGGAAGATCCGTCGTTCTTCTTCGATGTCGGTGGCGAGGTCGTGCGGCAGCAGCCCCCGATCTGCTCCAAAGACGATCACCCGATCCCACTCGAGCCCCTTCGCCCGATGTACCGTCGAGAGTGTGACACCCTCCTGGCCTCTGCGGGCGATCATGTCGCCGAGCCACGCTTCGAAGTCGCCGGCGGCTTCGTGGATCACGGCTGCTCTGCGCAGCGCAACCAGGTCGTCCGACTGGGCGGAGCGGTCGGCGCGGGAGCGACCGCTGTCGAGGGCGTGGGCAGACGATTCCAACCCGACCCGCCTGATCACTACCTCGAGAAGGGCCGCTGCGTCGTCCCGTTCGGCCGCGTGCACCACCAGTTCGAGGTCATCGACGAATCCGTCCCAGCGTTGCGCCTGCTTCCCGTCGAGGGACTTCCCCGCCTCGCTCACCGCGGCGAGGTCCAGGTATCGGCGGCCGCCGAGCAGATCGCCGGCAAGCCGGTTGAGGCCGCGAGACGGGCGCCGCACCGCAGACATCACGTCTCTGCGCTCCATGCGCTCGGGATCCAGGCCGAGGCGCATCCAGGCGAGCGTCGCCGAAACGACCGTGCGCTCCAGGATGCCCGGTCCAATCGGCGACGAGAATTGGACGCCCCGTTCTGCCATCGCGAGGTGGACGGGAAGGAGTGCGGAATTCACCCTTGCAAGCACCGCAATCTGAGACGCGTCGACTTCGTTGAGCCACCTCTCGACCTGATCAGCTGCGGCGAGCCCGATTCGCGCGTCCCCGATCCGCTCGACGTTGAGGGAGTCGGGATCGTCGGAGACATCGAGCCCCGGGGTGATCGTCTTGTCGATCCGGCGATCGTTGTATGACAGGAGACAGGTCGCTGCCCTCACCACCGGGACCGGACAGCGGTAGTTGACCTCGAGCGGATGAGAGTCCGCGCCGGGGAACAGATCGGCGTAGTCGATGAGATAACCGGGATCGGCGCCGGCGTATCCGTAGATCGTCTGGTCGTCGTCGCCCACACCGAAAACGTCCAGTTGAGGTGACGCGAGAAGCCGGATGAGCAGCAGGTATGCCCCCGTCAGATCCTGGAACTCGTCGACAAGTACGTGCCGGCAGCGATCCTGCCAACGGCGGCGCAGATCAGGATCGCCGAGGAGGGCTTCGATCGCTCCGTAGACCTGTTCATCGAAATCGGCCTCGCTCCCCCGTCGGAGGCGTTCGCGATACCGGTCGTAGACGGCAGCGAAATCGGGGACGTCGTCGCGGCCGGCTTCGACCATCTCCGGGCTGCGCAGCGCAATCCGAGCCTCCGCCAGCGCCTCGATGTACGGCCCAATCGAGTCGGTGTTTGGACGGCGGGGCGCCTGGACGATGCGGTCGAGGATGGAGCGCACATCACGTTCGTCCAGCAGGCGCACGTCTCGCCGGGCCTCGCGCAGGATCTCCCACCCGAGTGAGTGAACGGTGCGGACGAGTGCACCGGTTGTCGCCCCGGCCCGTTCGCGCAGTTCGGCCGCGGCCTTGGTGTTGTAGGCGAGGGCGCAGAGCGTTTGCGGCTCGACCTGCCGATCGTCGAGCAGGTGCCGGAGACGAGCGGTCAGGGTGCGAGTCTTGCCCGAACCGGCGGGGGCGATGATCCGGGCCGGGCCCGAGGCATGGTTGGCAGCGACCGCCTGATCTGCCGCGAGGCGCCCATCCACCGGTTCGTAGGCAGGGGTCGGATCGAGACGGCCGAGGGAGACAGTCTCTGCGTGCACGACGGCTTCCGTCGACTCGATGGGACCACGGGGACCGCCGTCGATCCATGCGGGTCTTCCGTCGGGGAGGAAGACATCGGCCGGACCGCCCTCGGTGGCACCGAGGGCGGCGGCCTTCACTCCCCACCACCACGTGAGATCGCCGCTGCGGGCGTCATAGCTGTTCGCCCACACGAGGAAGTGGAGCCGTTCGAGCGGGAACGTGAACGTGGGCCCGATCTCGAACGGGGCCCGGCGTTCGATCTCGGGGACCCGGAGAGCTGCCGGATCCACAGCCAGCTCGATGGTGAGCGGCTCACGCCCGTTCCAAGCCCGATGGAGCCGGTCGATCGTCGTCTCCGGCTCCTCGAGCACGTCTTCGTCGATGAGCACGACCGATGATCCCTGCCACGGTTCGGGCACGGATTCGGAAGGCGCGATCACCACGCATCGACCGAAGGCAGCAGGAGCAGTCACCGGAGCGAGGTTAGGGGGCGTGTGTGACGAGGGCCGCGAACTGGGTCGCTCTCTTTATATCGATTCGATATAGTTATATCGAATCGATATACTGGAGCCGCACATGCTCGACTTCGCCATCCTTGGACTGATTCGTGAAGAGCCGCGACACGGCTATGAACTGAAGCGCGCCCTCGGCGATCTCGGCTTTTGGCAGGTTTCGTTCGGTTCCCTCTACCCGGCACTCCGTCGCCTGGAGAAGGGCGGGTTCATCGAGGCCGTCAAAGGTGAGGGGCGTCGCAAGGCGTACCGCATCACGGAGGCCGGCCGGATCCGATTCGCCGAGATGCTCGCCGAGGCCGGCGACGGCTCGGATAGAGGATTCCAGTTGCACCTGGCGTTCCTCGGATACCTCGAACCTCAGCGTCGGCTCGGTGTGCTCGAGGCTCGCAGGACGGCGCTTCAGGATCGGCTCCACAGTGCACGGCGCTCCTTTCGCGGCGCTCGGAGCAGCACGCGGAACCCAGACCGATATCGAATGGCGCTCATGGAGCGGCGGGTGCGGTCGACCGAGGCGGACATCGCCTGGCTCGACGAACTCATCGCAGGCGAGCGAGGCGCTGCAGCAGGCGCGTGAGTTCACACAAGCAGGCACAACCAGGAGGAATCCATGTCCAACAAGGTGAGAGTGGCGATTGCAGGTCTCGGAAACTGCGCCAATTCCCTCATTCAAGGTGTTGAGTACTACCGAGACGCCGACCCGGCGCTCAAGGTTCCCGGGTTGATGCACATCGACCTCGGCGGCTACCACGTCGGTGACGTCGAGTTCGTCGCCGTCTTCGACGTCGATGCGACGAAAGTCGGACAGGACGTCTCGAAGGCCATGTGGGCCGGCATGAACAACACGATCGAATTCGCCGAGGTCCCCCACCTGGGCATCACGGTGCAGCGCGGTCCAACGTTCGACGGCCTTGGCAAGTACTACGTTGACGAGGTCGAGGAGTCGGCGGCAGAGCCGGTTGACGTGGTCCAGACTCTCAAGGACGCGAGAGCCGACGTGCTCGTCTCGTACCTCCCGGTCGGCTCGGAGCAGGCGACCAAGTTCTACGCCCAAGCGGCGCTCGACGCCGGCGTGGGGTTCGTGAACGCTATCCCCGTGTTCATCGCCTCGGACCCGGAGTGGGCTCAGAAGTTCGTGGATGCGAATCTCCCCATCGTCGGCGACGACATCAAGTCGCAGGTCGGCGCCACGATCGTCCATCGCCAACTCGCCCGTCTCTTCGAGGACCGCGGCGTGAAGATCGATCAGACCTACCAGCTGAACTTCGGCGGCAACATGGATTTCAAGAACATGCTCGAGCGTGAGCGCCTCCAGTCGAAAAAGATCTCCAAGACGCAGTCGGTGACGAGCCAGATCGACCGTCGTATCAACTCCGAGTCGGTCCACATCGGCCCGTCGGACCACGTGCCGTGGCTGTCGGATCGCAAGTGGGCGTACATTCGGGTCGAGGGAACGTCGTTCGGTGACGTGCCGCTCAACGTGGAGCTGAAGCTCGAAGTATGGGACTCCCCCAATTCGGCCGGAGTCATCATCGATGCGGTGCGCGCCGCGAAGATCGCTCTCGATCGAGGTGTCGGCGGGCCACTCCTTGCCCCCTCGTCGTACTTCATGAAGTCGCCCCCGGTGCAATACCACGACTCCGTCGCTCACGACAACGTCGAGGCATTCGTCGAGGGATCCGGCGACCTCACCGGCGACCTGGAGTTGTTCCTCTCGGCATAGGGGTGGTGGGGCCGAAGAACCTGATCGGCAGCTTCACTCGAGCGGCCGACTGGTCGATATCTGCCACATAGAGCGGGATCGGCACCTCACCTTTGGTTCCTTGACATGGCGCACCGGGCGACCGATATAGGATGCACGCCGACCAGGACGGAGAATCGTGGCGTTTTGCATCCAATGTGGTGAGTCGATCAGGGCCGATGCGGCGTTCTGTACGGCGTGTGGGAAGCCTGTCGGGCCCCCGGCCAACCCGGATGACGATCAGGCAGCGGCCGCCGAGACGCCGCCCGCCGATCAACCACCTCCCCCGCCTCCTGCACCGCCCACCGCCGCACCCCCTCCCTCGACACCTCCCCCGGCCACGCCTCCCGTGCCACCCGCGGCCTCCACATCGAGCGGGCGCCCATTCCTCGTCGGGATTGCAGTCGTCGCCGTGGTTGGGGTCCTCGCGGTCGGCGCCTGGTTCGTGTGGCAACAGTCCACCTCCGACGACACCGACACGCCCGCTGCAGCCACCACATCGGTCGCATCGGACTCCACCGGGGCGCCTTCAACCACGGACGCCCCGTCGACGTCCACGCCCTCGACCACGGTGGCGGCCACAACCACCACACTGCCCCCAACCACCACAACCCTCCCCGCCGACCTCCTCTCCGGACTCGAGGCAACCGGGGTCTTCGTCGAGGAGGGCAGCAGCGCAAGCGCCGATTCCCTCCAAACAAGTGTTGACATGGCCCGCGCGCAGGGTTGGATCCTTTCCGCTGTTGCACTGGCCGCCGATCCGGAGGACGGGGCGTCGGCCTATGCAGGATCGATCGCGACGGCCATGAACACAGGGACTGTGGTGGTTGTCACGCCCACGAGCCTGGGCTGGGCCACACAAGAGACCCAGTTCTATCCGGAGGAGTTCGATCGAGCGTGGAGCCTCATCCCGGAAACGTCCACCGAGGACGAGGCGGTGCGGTCATTCGTTACCTCGGTGCTCGGTGGTCCGGATTCGATCGGTGTGATGGATCCCTCATCTGCATTCTGGCTGCTGCTTCGCTTCGACGGCACTACCGCCGAGTTCACACTCGGGGAACCTGGTGACACGCCCCTGCTCGGCGACTGGGATTGTGACGGCATCGAAACGCCCGGCGTCTACCGCCCGCCAACCGGGCAGGTCTTCCTCAGGAACGCCGTGGAGGACGGTCCGATCGAGGTCGACTACAACATCAGCCGTTCGGATATCGTGCCGCTCGTCGGTGACTTCGATGGCGACGGTTGTGACACGGTCTCGTACTACCTGCCGGCCGAGGGTCTCGTAGTCGTCTTCAACACGCAGGAGGCCGCCGTCGCGGCCACTGAAGAAACGACGAGCCTCGACCTGGAGTACGAGTTCGGGATCGAAGGGGACCTCGCGTTCGTCGGGGACTTCGATGGTGACGGGATCGACACGATCGGTCTGTTCCGACCGTCCAACGGCGTCTTCTATCTCAAGAACACGCACACCGGGGGGCCGGCGGATATCGAGTTTGCCTTCGGGGCATCGGGCGACCTGCCGATCTCCGGCGACTGGACCGACCAGGACGGCGCCGACTCCGTCGCCGTCTACCGACCCACGACCGGGACGTTCTTCTTCCGCTACGACAACAGCGCCGGACCGCCCGACGAGACGCTCGAACTCGGGGTGGTCGAAGCACTCCCGGTTGCCGGAGCATTCGGCCTGGACCGCTCGGGCTGAGCGGCTCCTTCATTGTGGCCGAGTCCCCAGCCGCAACACGTCGCAGTGATCAAAGACGACCCCTCCGTCCGAGGGGGCGGCCCGGGAGCGATTGCCCCGACTCGCGCCTCCCCCACTACGTGGCGGAGGCAAAGACCCGCGTACTCTCTTCAGAGGCGCTCGCGGAGCCATGCGATGTCTGCGGCCTGAGCCTCTGCTTCGCCTGGGGTCTCGACGACAACCGGGGCTGCGGCGTCACGGATCACACCGGCCAGGAGGTCCTCGGGGATCTCACCTTGGCTGAGGTTCGCGTGGCGGTCGCGGTGACTGTCGAAGGGATCCCGCGAGTTGTTGCCGTGTACCAGGGCGATCCCTCCGGTGTGCTGCGCGATGCGCTCGACCGCTTCGGTGAGGTCTGCGCCGGCGGCCCATGCGTGGCAGGTGTCAAGGCAGACACCCACGTTGAAGTCGCCGATGGCCGCCCACAGCGGACCGTAGTTGTCGAGGTTCTGCATCACGGTGTTGCCACTCCCGGCCGTGTTCTCGACCAGGACCGGGACGGTCACTTCAAACGAGTCCAGCGCCTTGAACCATCGCTCGAAACCGACATCGATACCCTCGTCGGGACCGACGCTGCCGCCGTGAACGATGACCCCCTTCGCGCCGATGAGGGATGCGGCTTCAACGGTCTGGGCCAGAATCTTGCGAGACGGGATCCGCACTCGGTTGTTCGGCGACGCGAGGTTGAGGAGATAGGGAGCATGCACGTAGAAGTCGATCGCGGAGTCTCGGAGCGTCTCGGCGTCGGGTCGCGGCACCGGCTTCTTCCAGGATTGCGGGTTTGAGACGAAGATCTGGACAACATCGGCACCGCGCGCTTCAGCCTCTGCAAGTGGATCTTCGGCCGGCACATGTGCGCCGATCTTGAGATCAG
Source organism: uncultured actinomycete (assembly GCA_942491345.1). Classification (GTDB taxonomy): domain Bacteria; phylum Actinomycetota; class Acidimicrobiia; order Spongiisociales; family UBA5794; genus JAHEEL01. The sequence goes on along the minus strand of CALOAN010000036.1, from coordinate 108,676 downwards.
TCATCTGGCGTCTCCTCTGTGTCGGATGGGAGAGCGACGGCATCCGTATTCTCGGTCTCCCCTGGTCCGATCGCCGACGGTTGTGGCTCTTCGAAGTGTTGGTAGCGATCAAGAGCGATTCCTGCGTGGATCACAACCTCACCAAGCGGTTTGTCCCAGCCGCTCGCATCAACAACCAGTCGGTTGCCGTCCCAGGAGGCACCCCATGGTTCGGCGGGAAGTCCTCCAGGGTCGATCACGTCGACAACCAACACGTCGCGGTCGTAGCCACCGTAGGGATTCTTCTCTGCTGCCGACGATACGAACGAGATGGCGCTCCACGGCACGAAGACAGGATCCTCACCCGGTGCTCCGACCGCCAGCGAAAGCCCATCGTCACGCACCACGAGGGCCGGGGCGCGGCGGATGAGCGCCACCAAGGAGAATCCAAAGAGCCCGGCTCCACCTGCGAGCAGGAACACACCCCAGACGTAGTCGGATCGCCGCTGATTCCTGCCCTTCTGAGTGATCTCTTCGTTGTATGTGTCGGGCGGCGTCGAAACCCAGTGGCCCCACATCACGTCAACGGCGCCAATCATCAGGAAGAGGCCGACGAGGCCAAACAGGAACAGTCGCACGGGAGATCGGTCGACGCGCAGCAGCCTCATTCGCTCACTCCAAGGTCGCTCGGCGTAACGAGCGCCACGTACGGGATGCCGGCGGCTCCCACCTTTCTGGCGGCAATCCCATTGCTTCGGTCGACGAGTGTGATCACCTGGGCGATCCTGATGCCGGCGTCGGTCAACGCATCCATCGCCTCGAACATCGCAGAACCGGTGGTCGTCGTGTCCTCGAGGACGGCAACAACATCGTCCGGGCCGACCGGTCCGACGATGCGTCCTCCCGTGCCGTGGTCCTTTGCTTCCTTCCTCACAGAGAAGGCTCTCAGCGAACGGCCGTCGGCTGCTGCTGCCGCGGCGGCCGAGACCGCGATCGGATCCGCACCCATCGTCAATCCCCCTACCGCCGTGATCTCGTCGTCGAGCGCTTCGACGACGGCTTTCCCAACAAGGATCGCACCGGCACCATCGAACGTTGTCTGGCGGGCATCGATGTACCAACCGGAGATTGCGCCAGAGCGCAGCGTGAACGGACCATCGGTGCGCACGGCGTGGTCACGGAGGTGTTCGACAAGTCGCTGTTTGGAGTCAGATTCGGCGCTCAAAGAAAATCCAGGAAAGTGCTCAAGAGATGTACAGGTCCGACCGATACGTTACTCAGACAGGATGCCTTCCAACCTCCCGTCTAAGCCCGAACCGAGGCCGCCGCAAGGCGGCCCTCGGTTCGTCTGGAGCTAGTTTCCCAGGCAGAGCAACACTTCTAGCCCGCCCTCTCAAGCCAGAATACCCACCCTGAGTGTGCCTGCAATCGGTAGGGTCGGGCCATGATTTCTGACGCATTTCCGTACGAATCGCACTACGTCGACGTCCTGGGCGCTCGTATGCACTACGTGGAACAGGGAACGGGAGACCCGATCCTCTTCTTGCACGGCAACCCGACCTCGAGCTACCTGTGGCGGAACATCATCCCGTACGCGTCACCCCACGGACGGGCGATAGCCGTCGACCTCATCGGCATGGGCCTCTCCGGCAAGCCCGATCTCGACTACCGATTCTTCGATCACGCCGAATACCTCGACGGTTTCATCGAAGCCCTTGGCCTTCGCGACCTCACCCTCGTCCTGCACGACTGGGGCTCGGGGCTCGGCTTCAACTATGCCGAGCAGCATCCCGACCGGGTGAAGCGGATCGCCTTCATGGAGGCCATCGTCGAGCCGACCAGGTGGAAGGACACACCTCCGCCCCTGGCGTGGCTGTTCAAGCGCTTTCGCGATCCGGTCAAGGGTCACCGCATGAACGCGGAGAAGAACTTCTTCGTGAAGCGGCTGCTGCCGATGATGGTGTCGCGTCGTCTGACTCCGATAGAGAAGGCGGAGTACGCAGCGCCGTTCCCGGACGTCGCCAGCCGCAAGCCGGTGGAGCAGTGGCCCAGGGAGATCCCGTTCGATGACGAACCTGCCGATGTCACCGCGGTCGTCAATGCGTACAACGCATGGCTCAGGAAGTCTCCGATTCCGAAGCTGTTCCTGTGGGCGAAACCCGGCGCGATCATCCGCGGTGAGAAGGCCGCCAGACGTGTTGCGACGATGTTCCCCAACACCGAGTCGGTGTTCGTCGGGAAGGGGCGTCACTACATCCAGGAAGACCAGCCTGACGCGATCGGAGAGGCGCTGTCGGATTGGCTCAGCCGCACTGCCTGAGCTGGTTTCGATCGCCTGCTCGATGGAGCTTGGTCTCGCTTGACTCGACGAACCGCCTATTTCCCGTACCGCCGAGTTCGCCTCGTGAAGTCACGCAGGGCACGGAGGAAGTCGATGTGGCGGAAGGCCGGCCAGTAGACGTCCACGAACGCGTACTCGGCGTAGGCGGCCTGCCAAAGCAGGAAACCCGACAGGCGTGCCTCGCCCGACGTACGGATCACGAGATCGGGGTCGGGCAGATCGGATGTGTAGAGGTTCGCTGCGATGCCGTCGGCGTCGATCCGACCACACAGGTCATCAGTGCCGTCGGTCGCGAGTTTCGCGACGAGGTCCTTCACCGCGTCGACGATCTCCTGCCGTCCACCGTAGGCGAGAGCGATCGTCACCCTCCGATCGCCCCCCGGCATCCGTTCCTCGAGACGCTTCGCCGACTTCTGCAAATCCGGAGGCAGCAGGTCGAGGCTCCCGATGAAACGAACGCCGACGTTGGCTCCGCCCAGCGCGTTCGGAATCTCCTCGAACAGTTCCTGGAGAACCTCGTAGTACGGCAGCAACTCCTCGTCGGGCCGAGCCAGGTTCTCCTTCGAGAGCAGCCAGCACGTGACGGCGGGGATTTCGAGGTCGTCCGACCAGTGTAGGAACTCGACGAACTTCGTCATCCCCACCCGATACGACGCCTGGTAATCGGGGAGGCGCTCACTGCGCGCATACCGCCGGTGGCCGTCGTGAATGACGCCGATGTGGCGCGGGAGCCGGTCCCGGTCGAGGGTTGCGAGCAGCCGGTTCTCGTAGAACCGGTAGAGCGGACGGGTCGCGGTGTCACGGACTCGCATGTGCTCACCATGGTAGGGCCGATTCATCGCTCCACGCCGGGAGCGACGGCATGCCAACATAGGACCCTGCATGGAGAGGAGGCCCGGACCGTGGCCATGTCGGCAGAACACAAGGCGGCGATAGCGCAAGGCCGCCGCGAGTCAAAGGCGATCAAGGCGTATCTCGAGGCGATCTCGGTTCCGAAACGGCGAGGCCGCCCGGTGACACCCGAGAGCCTTGAAGCAAGGATTGCGGACCTCGACCAGCGCATCCGCAACGAGAGCGATCCGCTTGCCCGTGTCGACCTGTATCAGGCTCGGCTCGACACCCAAGAGACGCTCGATCAGCTTGCGGAGACGGTGGACATCGACGCCCTCGAGGCGGGCTTCGTCGAATACGCCGCCTCATACTCGACGAGGAAGGGCATCACCTGGCCGGCATGGCGCGAAGCCGGTGTCTCCGCCGCAGTGCTCAGGGCGGCGGGCGTCAAACGCACCCGCAGGAACTGACCTTTCCGCCCACGGGATCGTGATCGCTGATCGTCTTCCTCCAAGGCCGATCTCCCTTGCGCCGTCAAGTAGCTTGTTTTGCCGGGATCCGGAGGTAATCTCAAAAGCATGAACCTCCCAGTCCCACGATGGACCCTGGGGAGGATGCAGAACCCCGTTCGCGGGTTCCTCCACGGCAGTGCTGCCGCGGCGGGTTTCGTCGGAACGATCTTCCTCCTCTTCCATGCTCCAAACTGGCCGGTACGAGGCGCCGTTCTGGTCTTCGGCCTCGCCATGATGGCGCTCTACACCACCAGCTCGCTCTACCACTCGATCCCGTGGCGGGAACGATGGAAGAAACGTATGCAGCGCATGGACCACTCGATGATCTACGTACTCATCGCAGGCACCTACACACCGGTCGCCGCCATCGTCCTCGACCCTCCTTGGAACTGGATCGTCCTTGCTACGGTGTGGGGAATCGCGATCGGTGGCGTCATCCAGAAGGGCCTCTTCCCGAAAGTGCCAGGCTGGATCTCTGTGATGATGTCGACCATCCTCGGGTGGATCGCTGTCTTCTTCTTCTGGCCCATGATCCAGCGCCTCGGCTGGCTCCCCGTCGGATTCGTCTTGGCCGGCGGCTTGCTCTACACCGTCGGGATGGTCTTCCTCGTCACCAACCGGCCGAGGCTTTGGCCGAGGGTCTTCTCGTACCACGAGGTGTTCCACATCATGGTCGTCTCCGCGACATCGCTTCATTTCCTCGTCATCTGGCGGTACGTGGTGCCGCTCGCAGCGACGTAGGACACTCGCCGGAAGTCTGGTCCGCTCAAACCTACCGGCGTTCGTGGGTCGTGGGGACCTGCCTGACCCCCTCCAAACATGCTGCCACTCGTGGGTCGTGGAACGCCTTGACCCCCTCCGCCCCGAGCTTCGCTCGCACCACCTCCCCCTGAGGGGGAGGAATCCGAAGTGGGAATCGGAACGGGCGGAATACCTCAGGATTCGACGATTGCTTCGACTTCCAGTTCCACTTTCCAGGTTGGATCGAGGAGGGCCGCAACCACGACCATCGTCGCGGCGGGGTTCGCCGAACCGAAGATCTTGCGGTGGGCACGACCGACCTCGTCTGCGTCCTCCGGATTGGTGATGTACATACGAGTCCGGACTACGCCACTCGTCGCAGCGCCGAGTTCTTCGAGTGCGGCAACGGCGATCTCCCCGCATCGCAGCATCTGCTCGAACGCGGTGGCCGCGACCGGCTCGCCGGGCGGTGGGATCGGTGCGGTTCCTGCGATCTCGACGCGGTCCCCGATGCGCACGCCGCGAGCGAACCCGTAGCGCACCTCGTAGGGAGATCCGGAGTGGATAGAGCGGCGGATCACGATTCCTCCTCTTGGCCGATACGAAGCGACCCGACGAGGAGCGTACCGAACGTGCCGATCCCTGGTGCTAGTAGCGCTCTGGAAGGGTCGGCCCCGGCACCCTGATGAGCAGGAGGCGCCCGACTTCGTAGCCGCCGTTGTGGAATCCGTACTCCTCGCCGGAGGCGATGTGAATGGTGTCACCGGGGCCCGCGCGGAACGTCTCACCGGCGACCCTGAATTCGAGATCTCCGGTCACAACCACATACATCCGGTGGGTCTTCTCCGACACCCGCGCTGTGCGCTCGGCACCCATCGGGACGATGATCTCAGCCACGGACCCGACCGAGAACGCATCTGGCGAGAGTTCCCTGACGACGAAGTCGCCGAATTCGAACGGAGCGGCGTCTGCATAACGCTTGAGTTCCATGGGTCGATAGTAGGCGTTTCCTCTCCGGCAAGATCCGGCGGACACGTGTTCTTCGTTTTCTGTCACACCCGCCGGATACGGTGTTCCCATGATCGAAACAACCGCCACCCCCGCCATGACCGATACCGAACTCGAGGCCTGGTTCAGCGAAGCCGGCATCGCCGCGAGCGTTGTCGAACGGTGCCCAGTACCGACGTGCTCGTCGTGCGCGCGGCCGTCGGACCAGACACTCCCCCACGCTGCGTGAGACGACCGGGATACTTCGCAGCGTTCCGGGTCCAGCTGGCGACGCACTTCCGAAGGATCAGGGCAGCAGCGAGCGAATCTCGTCGATCTGTTCGGTAGCCGAAACAAACGATCCTCCGCGTGGCGATCGTCGAGCGGCAACCGACCCTTTCGGATCCAGCCGGTTGAGATCCTCCGGTATGAGCCGGGAATGCGTCGCCTCCAGCTCTTCCGGCGTGACGGAATCGAACTCCCGTCCCTCCGCCTTGAGGTGTGCCACGAGTCCGCCGACGGCAGCGTGCGCGTTCCGGAACGGAACACCCCTGGCAACAAGTGCTTCGGCGAGATCCAGGGCTACCACCCACGATGACGGGTCCGGTGGATCGAACACGGCGGTCTCGATCATGCCGGTGAGAGCGGAGAGCGCGGTGGTCAGCACATCGTCGGCATGGAATACCGCCCGCTTGTCCTCCTGGAGATCGCGGTTGTAGGAGAGGGGAAGGCCCTTCTGGAGCGCGAGCAGGCCGGCGAGGTCGCCGATCACGGTTGCGGCCTTGCCGCGTGCCAGTTCTGCGATATCCGGGTTCTTCTTGTGAGGGAGCGCAGACGAGCCGGTGGTGTGCGCGTCGTCGTACTCAGCCCAACCGAACTCTTCCGTCGACCACAACACAAGCTCCTCGGATAGACGCGACAGGTGCACCATCGTCTGCGAGACACAGAACGTGTATTCAGAGGCGAAATCCCTGGACGAGACGGCGTCGAGCGAATTGGAGAACCAGGTAGAGAATCCGAGCCGGTCGGCGACAAGATCCGGCCGAAGCGGCAGCGCACTCCCGGCCGACGCGCCGGCCCCGAGTGGTGAGACGTCGATCCGCGAACGCGCTTCGCTGAAACGGTCGGCGTCGCGCAGCAGCATCCAGGCGTACGCAAGGAAGTGGTGCGCAAGCGGGATCGCCTGCGCCTGCTGGAGGTGGGTGTATGACGCAACCACCGTGTCCCCCGCCTGTTCGGCTCGATTCGCCAGGACACCTACAAGATGCTGGATCTGCTCGATCCGATGGTCGACAGCTCGGCGGAGGTAGAGGCGAAGGTCGAGAGCAACCTGATCGTTCCTCGAACGCCCGGTGTGCAGGTGGCCCGCCTCTGCACCGATCAGCTCACCGAGCCGGCGCTCAACAGCGGTGTGTACGTCTTCGTCGGCGGCCAGGAACTCAAACCGACCCGCGTGTGCCTCCTCGAGGATGTGTTCGAGGCCCTCTTCGATCCGCTCGACGATGTCTCCCGGCAGTAGCTCGACCTCGCCGAGCATCCCAACGTGTGCAAGCGATCCTGTGATGTCATCAACAAGCAGCCTCCGATCCGACGCGTCGGTCGTGAAGCGCCACAAGGAATCGCCGGGTCCGGACGAGAAGCGGCCGCTCCAGAGGGTCATGTTCCTGCTCCAAGCGTGCAGGGCACGCGAGACGCGAGACACGAGACACGAGACACGAGACACGACACAGGATTGTCCCCTTGCGTCGTCGCTGCCGCTCCTCCGCTCCCCCCAACTTCGTTGGGGGACAGAAGACCCATTCGAGACTCTCGGCTCACTCCCCTTCTCCCATTCTCTTTTCGGCGAAGGTTCTGAGCCTCAGGCTCTGAAGGTGAATGAAGCCGTCGGCGTCAGCCTGGTTGTAGACATCGTCGGCCTCGAAGGTCACCGTCGCCTCATCGTAGAGATCATGGCTCGCTGAGCGGCGCCCCTCGACCACCACCTGTCCCTTGTACAACCGCAGCCGGGCTTCCCCGTTCACACGCGTCTGAATGTCGTCCATGAATGCTTGGAGCGCCTCGCGCTCCGGCGAGTACCAGAACCCGTTGTAGACCATCTCTGCATACCGATTCGACAACTCATCGCGGAGATGAGCGACCTCGCGGTCGAGCGTCAACGACTCTACGGCTCGATGTGCGTGATAGATGATCGTTCCACCCGGCGTCTCGTAGACACCGCGGCTCTTCATGCCGACAAACCGGTTCTCGACGATGTCGATCCGGCCGACGCCGTGGCGGCCGCCGATCTCGTTCAGCAGCGTCAAGATCTCGACCGGATCCAACTCGACACCATCAACTGAAACCGGATTCCCTGCGCGGAAGCCGACGGTGAGCACCTGTGGTTCGTCGGGAGCATCCACCGGGTCGGTGGTCATCCGGAACATGCCGGGTGGGGGCGCAGCCCACGGATTCTCGAGCACGCCGCCTTCGTACGAAATGTGGAGGATGTTGGCATCCATCGAGTACGGCATCTTCGGTGTCGTCGGGATCGGGATTCCGAATCGTTCGGCGTAGGCCACAAGATCGGCCCGCCCTTTCATGTCCCACTCGCGCCAGGGCGCAACAACCTTGATATCCGGCTTGAGCGCGTATGCGGACAGCTCGAACCGAACCTGGTCGTTCCCTTTGCCGGTGGCCCCGTGGGCGATGGCGTCGGCCCCGGTCTCCTCGGCGACCCTCACAAGGCCCTTTGAGATCACAGGCCGTGCAAGCGACGTACCCATCAGGTAGTACCCCTCGTAGAGCGCGCTCGAACGAACGGCCGGGAACACGAAGTCCTCGACGAACTCGTGGGTCAGATCCTCGGTGATGGCCTCGGTGGCTCCGGTCGCCAAGGCCTTCTCGTGAGCCTGGTCGACTTCGTCGCCCTGCCCGACGTCGGCCGTGTACGCCACGACTTCCGCGCCGTACTCCTCGATGATCCAACGGAGAATGATCGACGTATCGAGGCCGCCGCTGTACGCGAGCACCACCTTCTTGATCCCTTGTTTCACGTCACCCTCCTTCGATTTCGGCGGCAACTGCAGCCGCTCCAGTTGATTCGTCAACCGCAATGAACACCGTGTCGTCCCCGGCGACCGTTCCGAGCACACCGGCAAGGCCGGCCGCGTCGATCCGCCCACCAACCAGATTCGCGGCGCCGGGCGGAACCTTGACCACAACCAGCGACCCGGTGAACATCACTGATTCAACGAACTCGTCCGTTGCCACGACGAGCGCAGCTCGGGCGCGTCGCATTTCGGCAGGATCCTGGATCCGATACCGGGCGGTGTCCCCTTCGCGAACCTTCACGGCTCCGATCGCTTCGAGGTCCCTGGATATCGTCGCCTGCGTCACGTCGTAACCGGCGTGCAAGAGCAGCCGTCGTAACTGGGCCTGGCTCTCGATGGACTCGGTCGTGACGAGACGCACCACAAGGCGTCTCCGAGCCTCGGTCGAACTCACGGCACCGGCTCTTTCGTGATCATCGTGCCGATACCTTCCGGTGTGAACACCTCGAGAAGCACCGAGTGCTGAATGCGGCCGTCGAGAATGTGAACCCGCTCGACACCGGCTTCGATCGCCGCCACACAGGACTCCAGCTTCGGGAGCATCCCTGCCGTCACGGTTCCCCCGCTGAGGATCTCCTTGATCCCGTCTTCCGTCACCCGTTGGATGAGCGAGTCCTCCTGACCAAGCACCCAGTACAGGCCCTCAACATCGGTGAGGTAGACCAGCTTCTTCGCTCCGAGTGCAGAGGCCAGGACGCCGGCCGCCGTATCGGCGTTCACGTTGTACACCTCGCCGTCCTCCCCGCGGGCGATCGGAGCGACGACCGGCACATATCCCTGGTGTTGCAGGCCAGCGACAATCCCTGGGTTGACTTCCGTGATCTCCCCCACGAATCCGAGGCGTTCGTCCTTCGCGCGTGCGACAAACAGGTTGCCGTCGAGTCCGTTGACGCCCGTGGCGAGCGCACCGTGAGCGTTGATGAGACGAACGATATTGGGATTGATCTCACCGGCCAGGGTGGCTTGCACAACCCGCATCGTCTCGGCATTCGTGATGCGAAGACCCTCGAGCCACTGAGGTTCGACCCCACGTTGATGCATCGCTTCGCTGATCCGCGGCCCCCCACCGTGGACGATGACCACGTTGATTCCCACATAGTGGAGCATCGCGACGTCATCAGCGAACGTACTTCTCAGGCCCTCGTCGACCATGGCCGAACCGCCGTACTTGATCACGACCGTCTTGCCGCGATGCGACTTGATGAACGGCATCGACTCGGAGAAGATTCGGGCCTTGCCCATCGTGCTGGCGATTCGGGGTCTTCCGTGATCGGGCGGGGTGTGTCCCGTGGTCATGATCGCTCCGCGTTGTATCGCACATAGTCGGGGGTCAAGTCGGTCGTGAAGACTCGAGCAGTTCCGGCGCCGTTTCCCACACAGATCGTCACGCCGAAATCGCCCTCCATCGCACCGCTCACGGCGTCCTCGTCGATTCCGACAGCCACACCCTTGCGCGCCACCGTTGTGCCGGCGAAGGAGATTGTGAGGTCTCCAAAATCAACTTCTTCATCGACCTCGCCGAGCGCCGCGACGATCCTGCCCCAGTTGGGGTCGGCACCGTAGAACGAGGACCGCACAAGGGCAGAATCGGCCACGCGCCTACCGATTGACCTGGCAGCCGCATCGTCGGCCGCCCCCGTGACAGCGATCGTCACCACGCGACTCGCTCCCTCGGCATCAGCAGCAATGTGGCGAGCCAGGTCAACAGCTGCGGTCGTCAACGCTGCCGCAAGATGGTCGGGCTCCGGCGAGACGCCGGAGGCACCAGACGCCATGACCACCACGGTGTCGTTGGTGGACGGGCACCCGTCGATGTTCAGGGCATGGAACGAGTGACCGACGGCGGTTCGAAGCGCCCCGTCGAGCACCGAAGCAGTGACAACGGCGTCGGTCGTGAGCACCACCAGCATCGTGGCCATGTCCGGCCGGATCATCCCGGCCCCTTTCGCCATGCCGCCGATGGTGAACCCGCCTTGCTCGACGGCGACCTCCTTCGGCTCGGAATCGGTGGTCATGATCGCCCGAGCAGCGGCGTTCGCGTGTACGGCATCGCCGCCGAGCGACGCAACAGCGTCGGCGACTCCCGCTGTGATCTTCTCCGGAGCAAGGTGGGTGCCGATCATCCCGGTAGAACACACGAGCACGTCCTCAGGGGCACACGACAGGAGCTCGGCGGTTCGATTCACCGTGAGTTCGGCGACTGCACTCCCGCGTTTCCCGGTGGCGGCGTTTGCGCAGCCTGAGTTGAGGACGATTGCACGCGCCGTCGGACCCGCAGCGAGGTTCCTTCGAGAGAGGCGCACCGGCGCTGCCGCTGCCATGTTCGTCGTGAAGACGGCGGCGGCCGGAACCGGCTGCTCGGCTGCCACAACGGCAACGTCAAGGCTTCCGTCCGGCTTGATTCCCGCCGAGATACCCGCAGCGGTGAACCCTCTCGGGGCAAGAACACTCACGGCATCCATCCTTCCAGGGGGAGCCCGGCCGTCTCGTCGACACCAAGCATCAGGTTGGCGACTTGCACGGCCTGGCCGGCGGCACCTTTGACGAGGTTGTCGATCGCCGAGATGAGTACAGCCGTGCCCGTCCGCTCGTCGAAGTGCACTGATATGAGGGCCCGGTTCGATCCGACAACCCAGCGTGTCTCGGGGGAACCTTCGACGAGGGAGACAAACGGCTCTTCTCCATACGCCTTCTCGAGCGCCCCACGAAGATCTGCGAGACGTATTCCGGCGCCACCCTTGGCGTAGATGGTGGTGAGGATGCCCCGTTGCATGGGGATCAGGTGTGGCGTGAAGGTAACCTCGACGGGACCGGACACCACCAGGTCGAGCGCCCGTTCGATCTCCGGCCGGTGCCGGTGGGTCAGCACCTTGTAAGCCTTGACCGATTCATCGACAGCGCCGAAGTGGAGGTCGGGATGCACTCCCCGGCCCGCACCCGAGACGCCCGACATGGAATCGACAATGATGCCCGTGGGTTCCACGAGGCCGGCGGTGAGCACCGGTGCGAGGGGGAGAATCGCCGACGTGGGGTAGCAGCCCGGCACGGCCACCCGGTCTGCGCCGGCGATATCCCGCCGGAAGAGCTCCGGGAGTCCGTAGATCCAGCGGCCGAGTTCGCCGGGATACGGGTGGTCCGCTTCGTAGGCGGCAACGTATCGCTCCGGTGTGTCGAGGCGGAAATCACTGCCGATATCAACCACCGCTATCCCCCGGTCGAGTAGCTCCATCGCCGGCTCGGCGGACGCGCCGTGGGGCAACGCCAAGAAGGCGAGGTCTACGTCCGGCGCCGCCGAAGGATCGTTCGGGTGGAGCACTCGATCGCCGCCGCGGAGATGTGGATGGACGGAGTCGAGGTCCTTCCCTGCCGCGCTGTGGGCACCGAGGTAGGTGATCTCGAGATCCGGATGACCGTCGATCAAACGGATCAGTTCACCGCCGGCGTAGCCGGACGAACCGAAGATGGCGACAGGATGTGACATAGGGGACCCCCGAGCGAGCGGCGAATATACGCATATTCATGGAAGAATGCAACGTTGCCTGGTTGCGCCGAACCCAAGTAGTGCGCGAACCTGTCACGGCACGGCGCCAACACCGGAGACACCTTGTGCCCCTCCATCCGATCGTCGCCCACCAATACGGGTGGGACGAAGCGCTCCTCTTCGTCGTGCCGATCGTGATCGCGGTGGTGGTCGTGAAGCGGCTCGACAAAAGGTCAAGGAGCGACGAGAAGCCGCCGTCCGAAGAGGATTGAGACTCGAGACCTGAGACACGAGACACGCGACGGGCCTCATCTTCGTGATCCACGCTCCCAGTCCGCAACCTCTGTCTCGCGTTGCCGCCGAATCCCGGGGCTTCTGTCTCGGGTCTCGTGTCTCAGGTCTCGGATCTCGGATCTCTCTTCGCTTGTACAAGAACACGACCTCGGCAAGACTCTCCCCATCTACCAACAAGGAGGACGCAGTGCCACTTGCGCCGATCGAACTCTTGGTCATCGGCTTCCCGGGCAACGAATTCACCGGTGGGATTCTGCCGGAGCTCGAGACCCTCGTCGAGAACGGCGTGATCACCGTCGTCGACGCGCTTCTGATCGTGAAGGAGGAGGACGGAACCGTCGACTTCCTCGAATTCGACCAGATCGACGCCGGCGAAGACATCGCCGCATTCGGCCGCCTGCTCTTCGAAGGAAACGGCTTGCTCTCCGACGAGGACGTCGAGGAGTTCGCCGCTGCATTGGAGCCCGGGTCGTCTGCAGCGGCGCTCGTTTTCGAGCACACGTGGTTCAAGCCGCTTCGCGACGAGATCCTCGACTCCGGCGGGGTCCTTCTCGCCAACATGCGGGTCCCGGGCCTCGTCGTCGACGAAGTGCTCGCCATTGTTGAAGAACTCGAAGCCGAATAGGGAGGAACGAAGATGCCAAGAAGAAGAGGACGCCCCGGCATCGTGAGGACGATGGGTAGAACCGCGGTCATTGCCGGCACCGCTACGGCAGTGAGCGGGGGCATGCAACGCCACGCCGCATCGAAACAGCGGGAGGCCTACGAGCAAGACGCGGCAAATCAAGCCGCCTATGAGTCGCAGGCGCAGCTTGCCGACATGCAGGCCCAGATGAGCGCCCTGCAGGCGCAGCAGGCCCCTCCGGCGGCACCCGCTGCGGCGCCGGCTGCCGGAGCCGACAACACGATGGCCCAGCTCAAGCAACTCGCCGACATGAAGTCGTCTGGACTGCTGACCGACGAGGAGTTCGCCGCAGCGAAGGCCAAGCTGCTCGGCTGAGGCCGCACCGCGCACCACAGAGGGCCGGAACTCCGGGGGCGACCGCTCCACGGTCTTCCGGCCCTGGCGGTAAATCAGAAACGACGGCAGGCTTTCTCGACATGAGAACGAGGGCCAGCTTCCTATTCGTGCTCGTTGCGATGCTCTTCGCGATTGCACTCCCCGCGTCCGCCCAGTCGGACACCAACGAAGACGCTGCTATCCGGATGGTGTTCTTCTTCTCGCCGACGTGCGGCCACTGCGAATACGTGATCAACGAGGTCCTGCCCGGTGTCTTCGAGCAATACGGAGGAGAGCCTTCCGTGTTCTTCGACGAGAACCTCCCTCCCGAAGCGGTTGCCTTCTACGAGATGACGAATGGAACCCTCGACATCCTCTTCGCCGACGTGCTGGTTGATGACGGCGCCGACCTCTACGAGTCCGACAGCGAGCGGCTCGGAATCCCAGACGACCGGATGGGGGTCCCGCGTCTCGTTGTGATGGACGACTACTACGTCGGATCCGCCGAGATCCCCGAAGAACTCCCAGGCATCATCGAAGCAGGCCTTGAAGCGGGGGGCATCCCGTGGCCGGACATCCCGGGAATCGAAGACGCCCTTGCGACCGTTCCCGGCCTGGCAGACGGCAACCAGCCGGTCGTCGACCAGCCAACACCAGGCGACGAATCAGCCACCGAGCCCTCCGCAACCGAAAACGAAGCCGCGGCGCTCCCGTCGGCTGAGGACCAGTCCATTGCAGACCGCTTCGGCAACGACCCCGCGGGAAACAGCCTCGCCGTACTTGTTCTCGTCGCGATGATTGCAAGCCTCGTTGCTGTGCCGATCATGATCGGCAAGGGTTTGCTGGGATCGGCGCCCGTGTGGCTGGTTCCAGTGTTCGCGATCGTCGGCATCGGCGTCTCGATCTACCTCGGAAGTGTCGAGGCGAGCGGCGCCGACGCCATATGCGGCCCCGTGGGGGACTGCAACGCGGTGCAGCAGAGCGAGTATGCCTCGATCTTCGGCGTCCCCATCGGAATCCTCGGTGTCGTCGGCTATGGGGTACTGCTGGCGGGCTGGGTCGCCTCGAGAGTGGCCAAAGGAACCCTCGCCGATCTTGGGCTCATCGTCGCCGGGGCCATCGCTTTCGGCGGGACGTTGTTCTCGATCTACCTCACGTTCCTCGAGCCGTTTGTCATCGGGGCAACGTGTATGTGGTGCCTCACCTCGGCCGTCGCGATCACGGGATTGTTGTGGTTGACGGCGGGTCCGGCATGGGAGGCATTTGGAAGGCTCCGCTCGTCCTGAACGTCTCGCTGCTCAACGTGCGTAGGTGCCCATCAGGGTGGCGTCGCCGATGACGTGTCCGCTGGCTGCTTCGAGAACGTCATCCTTCGTAGCACCTTCCTCGAGGTCCAGTTCCGTGTCGAGGGCAAGGATTCGGAAGAAGTAGCGATGGGTCCCCGACGGCGGACACGGACCCCCGTAGCCCAATCGGTTCCATGAGTTCACTCCCCCGGTGCCGAGGGCGCCTACGTTCGCCGGGATTTCCTCGGTCGGCCCGATGTTGAACGCGACCCAGTGATCGAATGTTCCGACAGAGGCGTCCGGATCATCCATCACGAGGGCGAGAGAGACGGTGCCGTCCGGAATTCCCGTGAGGTTCAGGCCGGGAGACTCGTCCACGCCATCACACGCGAATCGGGCTGGAATGGGCCCTTCGGACGGGAAGTCGGGCGAAGTGAGTTCCATGACCCCTCCTTGGGTTGTCGACGCGGCCGTGGTGGTGGTTGAGCTGGTAGCGCGGGTTGTGGACGATGCCGTTTCCGAATCGCTGCACGACGCGGCGAAGAGGATCACCAGGGGAACGATCAGGGCAGTACGTCTCACCCACCGAGTATGGCCTGCCGGTCCGATCGTTGCTACCCGTGTTCCTCAGCCCACCGGTCGAGCATCGCAAAAGCCTCATCCTCGTCGTACGGGCCGTCCTCGATGCGCCGCTCGTACAACATCTTCATCAGCTCGCCGACCTGACGGCCCGGTTCCAAGCCGAGGTGCGCCATCACCTGGTTCCCGTCGATCGGCGGACGGAGGGCATCGAGTTCCTCTTCTTCGCGGAGCACGGCAATCCGCTCCTCGAGCTCATCGATTCTCCGGCTGATCGTCCGTTCGCGCTGCCGATTCCGTGTTGTGACGTCACATCGGACGAGTTCGTTCAAATCAGCGATTAGCGGTCCAGCGTCGCGAACGTACCGACGCACGGCGGAGTCGTTCCAGCCCATCTGGTACGTATGCGGCCGCATGTGGAGAAACACGAGACGCGAGACGTCCTCGGTCGTCTTTTTGGAGTACCGCAACGCCTTCAATCGACGCCTTGTCATGCGAGCGCCGACTACTTCGTGATGGTGAAAGGAGACACCGCCCGGCCCGAACTCGCGAGTCGAGGGTTTCCCGACGTCGTGGAACAATGCCGCCAGACGGAGTTCGAGCCGCGCGGAGGTCTTCTCCACCACGGCAATCGTGTGAGCGAGCACGTCCTTGTGGTGGTGTACGGGGTCAACTTCGAGTGCCAGGGCGGGAAGTTCCGGTATGAATTCCTCCGCAAGGCCGGTCTCAACGAGCCCCCAGAGCGCCGGTCCAACGTGGTCTCCGATCATGAGACGGTCGAGCTCTCCCTTGATGCGTTCTGCCGAAACGATCTCGAGCCGGTCATGCATGCCGTGGACGGCCGTAATCGCCGCTTCGTCCGGGGCGAAACCAAGCCGCGAGACGAAACGGAACAGCCGAAGCATGCGCAGCGGATCATCGCCGAATGAGATCTCGGGGTTGAGCGGCGTGCGGAGCACCCGGCTGTGCAGATCGGTCAGCCCGCCGAACGGATCCACCATCACGGGGGTCTCAGCGTCGGATGTGGGGATGCGGATCGCCATCGCATTCACTGCGAAGTCTCTTCGGGAAAGGTCCTCCTCGATGTCATCCGAGAAGGTGACCTCGGGCTTTCGGCTCTCGTCGCGGTAGGTCTCCGAACGGAACGTTGTGATCTCGTGAACACGCCCGCCCCGGATCGCCCCGATGGTTCCATACGTCTTGCCTGCGAGGTAGAGATCTGCAGCCCAGGGTCGGACGATGGACTCGATCTCGTCCGGCCGCGCTCCTGTCGTGAAGTCGAGATCGGAGTTCGCACGGTCCAGCAATGCGTCGCGCACACTGCCTCCAACGAGGTAGAGGTCGTGTCCTGCTTTGCGAAATCGCTCGGCAAGCTGGCGCGAGGGTGTTCCGGGATTCAGCAGATCCTGGAGCCGGGCCGGAATCATCGCCGCACCGGGTGCATCAGTCTCTCCATCGGTTCGCCAGTCGGTCGGCGTATTCGTTCCAGGTGAAGCCAACATGGGCCTTGATCCACCTCAGGTCCAGCTCGGGCCTCTTGCGGAATATGCCGTAGGCCCGCCGGACGAGGTCGACGTTCTCGACAGGACCGGACTTTCTCTTCCATCCCCGTGCTTCCCACCCCGCAGCCCACTCATTGATGGTTCTCACCGCCAGATTCGAGTCGGAGTAGACCGTGACGGCGGTCCCCTCCGGCACGAGCCGCGAACCCTCGATGAGCGCCGTGAGCTCCATCCGATTGTTCGTCGTGTCCGGATCATGGCCGTAGTCCTCCGCGACGATCTCGCCGTCGACCACGTACACCACTCCCCATCCGCCCGGTCCGGGATTCGGCACACACCCACCATCCGTGAATACGCCAGTTTGGGGATCTTCACCGGATGGCGTCGAGGTGCGCGTCGACGGGCTTGGACCCCGACATGCCCGGCACGCTTTCGGGCTCCAGCCGGGGTATCGATCAAGGATGTGCTGGGGCAGAGCGAAGTCGTCGCCACACGTCTGACAGGTGAAGTTGGGCATGCGCCAAGGAGCGTACCGATCAACCAACGGAACAACGAGGAGCCTACCCCGGGGCGGTTCAGGCGCTCAGCACGCCACGTGATTGCGCAGCGACCTTGAAGTCCGTCGTCGACGTCGCGTGGGACAGGGCATCCTCGAAAGAGACGTCCCCGCGCGCATACAGGGTGAGGATTGCCTGGTCGTAGCTGCGCATCCCGAAGAACTCGCCCTCAGCGATGTCTTCAGCGATCGAGGCGGTCCTCTCCTCGTCCTTGAGCTTCTCGGCAACCCGTTCGGTGTTCACGAGCACTTCGACGGCGGCCACACGACCCGTCTCGTCTGCACGCGGGATCAACTGCTGGCTGATGATTCCCTTCAGCACCGTAGACAGGAGCTGCCTCACCTGCTGCCGCTGATACGGTTCGAACGACTCGACTATCCGGCTGATCGTCTCGAGACCGTCGAATGTCGGCAGGACTCCGATCACGAGATGGCCGGTCTCTGCGGCTCGCAGGGCAGCCGCCATGGTCTCTCGATCCGGGAGTTCGCCGACGAAGATCACGTCGGTGTCGTTCCGCATTGCCGCTCGCAGGCCTGACGCGAACGATTCCGTGTCAAGGCCAACTTCGCGCTGGGAAATGAGCGCCTGATTGTCCGGGTAGAGGTTTTCGATCGGATCCTCAATCGTGATGACGGAGCACTTCCTGTTCGCATTCACATGCTCGATGACCGCGGCGCCCGTTGTGGTGCGTCCCGATCCGGAAGGGCCGGTGATCAAAAGCAGCCCCGGACGCTCATCGGCAAGGCGCTCAACAACGGCGGGGATACCGAGGACCTCAAAGCCTCCCGTGACGGTCCCCACCGTGCGAATCACCAGGGTGACCGACCCGCGCTGGCTGAAGGCACTGACGCGAAAGCGGCCGAGACCCGACCGCCCGATCGCGAAACCGGCTTCTCCGTTGCGTTCGAAGGCTTCGCGGCCCTGATCCGTGATGATCTCGTCCAGATACCGACGTGTATCAGCCTGGGTGATCACCGGAAGGTCGGATCGATGGACAACACCGTCGATCCGAAACGCCGGGGGTGAGCCGACCTTGAGGTGCAAGTCGGATCCGCCCACGGCAGTGATCTTCTGAAGTAGCTCGTCGAGGGACGGCAACGATTCGTGCACAGTGGCTCCTCAGCCCCGGGGAAAGGTTCTCGTTTGTATCGGCGAACATGGATTCGCCCTTAATCGAGATCCCAGAAGAGAGAATCGACCGCAACGGCGTTGTCGACCCACGGATTGCGCTTCTCAGGCCGCTCGATCGGCACGGTGCCGAAGGCAAAGCCGTTGAGGGTCGCTGCGACCGACTCTGCAATGGCGTGCAGGTTGTACCCGCCTTCGAGGATGAACACGGTGTTCGTGCGGCTCATCGCCATTCCCAGTGATGCCGCCATCGACTCGTAGTCGCTCGCCACCAGCTTCATCCCACCGAGCGGGTCCTCGGCATGTCCGTCGTATCCGGCACTGACGAGGAGCCAATCCGGCCCATACTGGTCAATCACCGGGATCACGATCCTCGCAAACGCATCCCGGTAGGTCGAACCGCCGGAACCTGCAGGAAGCGGAATGTTGACCGACGTTCCGGTCCCGAGACCACCGCCTACCTCCTCGACGCGGCCGGTGCCGGGGTAGAACGGTGCATGATGCATCGACAGGTACAGCACATCGGGTGAACCGATGAACAGTTCCTGTGTGCCGTTGCCGTGGTGGGCGTCCCAGTCGATGACGGCCACTCTTGATCCACGCCTCACAAGTGCTGCGGCCGTAACGGCCACGTTGTTCAGGAGGCAGAAGCCCATCGCCCTCGCCGCTTCCGCGTGATGACCCGGCGGGCGAACGGCCGCAAATCCGAAGTCCGCGTAGCCCCCCTCGATCGCTTCAACCGCCGTCAACCCCGCGCCCGCCGCGTGCTGTGCCGCGGTCCATGAGGCTGCGGACACATAGGTGTCCGAATCGAGGGCACCTCCGCCTTCCATGGACACTCGCTGAACGCGTTCGAGGTAGCTCTCGTCGTGGACCGCGAGGAGTTCCGAACGGGTTGCAGCCCGTGCCTCGACCTCGATGATCTCAACGTTGCTCGCACGAGCACCCGCCACAGCGGCTCTGATGCGCTCTGGACGTTCGGGATGATCCCATGGCGCCACATGGTCCAGGCTCGACGAATGGGTGACGAGTGCTGCCCGCATGACTCCATGGTCGCAGGTTGGTGCAGTATCGCGCCAAACCGAGACGTCGTTCCGTTCGGCGGAGTGGACCCATACAGACGGTACGCTGAATCTGCACCGGACAAACCGGAGGTGACATGTCGGTTGCGGAGAGCCCGATACCGGTACTCCAGCGGGGCTCCTGGCCGGAGCCGATCCGACTTCGGAGAGGATGGGCCCGTGCCGACGCTCGGCAGTGGAACCATCTCTTTCCGGACGGGGCTCTTCGCCTTGTTCGCGGTGGATCCGTGTTCATCGGATTGTGCTCGGAGCGCCTCAACGACCTCGGGGCCCCCCACATCTTCTCACCCCCACTCCCGGCATCGAGCCGTCGGCCGTGGGAGGCGGCAGGCTTCGAAGAATACGTTCCACTGTCGCTCATGCGCCTCGACCTCGACGACAGCCATCCCTCTCCCGACCATCTCGTCATCGCGCCACCGGACACCTCAATCGCCGCGCTCCTGCACATCGACCACGCGGCGTTTGACACGTTCTGGCGGTTTGATCGCCACGGCATGTCGGAGGCGATTGCTGCGACCGGTACGGCAAGAACTCTGTTGATTCGCGGACCCGACGGGCACCCGGTGGCGTTCGCAATCCTCGGATTCGGACACGCCATGGCCTATCTCCAGCGGCTCGCCGTGCACCCCGACTGGCAAGGTCACAGGATGGGCCGTTCTCTGGCTCGCGGTGCTGCCAGGATGGCCCAGAAGGCGGGGAGCAAAGCGCTGCTCCTGAACACACAATCAGACAACGAGGCAGCAATCGCCCTCTACGAGTCCGAAGGCTTCGTGACACTCTCCGAGCCGCTCGCGTTGCTCCGGCGCGGCTAGCTGATGCCTCCTCGAATACCCGATCGCTATCGCATGAACGTTCGTCTCGGAGCGGACGGAGATATTGAAGAGTGGCTGGCGACGGACGAGCAACTCGAGCGCCCGGTCCTGATTCGATTCCCGGGACCAGACGCCGACCCCGCCCGGGTGGCACAGTTCCTCACCCCCATCCGGGCAGCGGCAGCGACCTCACATCCCCACGTCCAGACGGTCTACGCCGCGGGAGAAGTTGATCATTCGGCCTACGCCGTTGCCGAATGGGATGGCGCCGTGACCATCGCCGACCGCCTCAAGGCCGGTGAGACACTGCCGATTGCCGAGTACCTCCCCAACGCATCAGGGGTGGCCGCCGGCCTCGCTGCGTTTCACGCGAACGGCGGAATCCACGGTGATATCGACCCGAGCGCCATTCACTTTTCGGCGGCACACCCAGCCCGCCTCGCAAGCTTCGGCCGCGTTCCGGTGAGCACCACGGCCGCCGGCGACACCGCCGCCCTGGCCGTCGTTCTCCGCATCGCCATCACCGGCACCGAGAGCCCCTCCATACGGCCGTCCCACGTCGCAGAAGGCATACCGGCTTCGGTCGACGACGCCCTTGCCTCCGCCGAGGCGGGGACCCTCGATGCTGCCGGCCTCGCCGACGCCCTGTCGACGGCTTCTCTGCATCGCGACCCGGACGTCGAACACTCCTGGTCTCTCAGGCCACTCGCCATCTTCGCCGTGGTCGTGGTGATCATCCTGGCCCTCTCCGTCGTCGGTTTGGGGATCGACGTTGATCCCGACTCGCCGTTGCTCTACCCGGCCGCACCGGCAGAGCAAGACCCCGAGGCACCAACCAGCACCGCCCCGGCAACGGACATCCCCACCGAGAACGCGATTCCCGCGATCGCCACCGTCTACGACCCGTTCGGAGACGGATTTGAGAACGACGAAACGGTGACGGCGGTCGTGGACGGCATTCAGAGCACCGTGTGGCGGACCGAACCGTATCCGGATCCGCTTGGCGAAACGAAGGAGGGTGTCGGCATCGTTCTCGAACCCCCGGTGACGATCGGGGCAATCGAAGTCACCGGAACACCCGAGACGCGTTTCACTGTTGCGTGGAACGCAACGCTCCCCGATGTTCCCGGCGAGTGGGATCGTATCGGAGCAGCACAGATCCTCACCGGATCCACTCGGCTCGACGTGGCGCAACGGGAAAAGGGCTACTGGCTCGTCTGGATCACCGCACTGCCAGAGCAGGATGACGGGACCTACGGCGCATCGATTTCGGAGATCCGGCTCCTTCCATGAACGAAACCTTCGCCTCGGCGCTCGCTGCGGACCAGAATCGTCGTTGATGACCGCTCGCTCGGCGGAAGACCGCGCCCTGATCCGTCGATATCTCGAAGGTGACGTCGAAGCCTTCGACGAACTCATGCGCGCCCACGAAGACCGCGTCTTCGGAATCTGCCTCCGGATGATGAAGGATCGCGACCAGGCGCTCGACGCCACGCAGGATGTCTTTCTCACCGTCTTCCGAAAGGCCGATCGCTACAAGGAGCAAGCGGCGTTCAGCACCTGGCTCTATCGAGTTTCCGTCAACACGTGCTACGACCATCTACGGCGCCGACAACGCAAGCGGACCGAGGCGATCCCCGAGCACCTCGACCCGTCCGACCCTCACAGCGGCGACGTTCTCAACGCTGTGGAGCTGCGCCCCGACATCGAGACCGCGCTCGCCGGGATCTCTCCGGAGTTTCGAGCAGCCGTCGTGCTGGTCGACCTCGAGGGCATGTCACTAGATGGAGCTGCGGATACCCTCGACCTACCGATCGGCACCGTCAAGAGCCGCCTCTTTCGTGCCCGCAGACAACTCGCTGAAGTACTCGGGAACTTTGCACCGGGGTTCGAGCATCCAAGAGAAGAACCATGAGTGACCACGACCTCGATCTCATCACCGAACTGATCAACGGCCACCTCTCCCCCGATGAGCGGCGGGCCGCCCTCGCGCGAGTTGCCGCCGATCCCGAACTCCAGTCCGAATACGAATCTCAGCTCGCCGTCTCGTCTCTCCTCAGCGACGCACCGTCACCGACCATGACCGCAGCCGAACGTTCGGAGCTGCGAACCGCACTCCGCCAGCAGCTCAATCTCGACAGCGCCCCGGCAGCGGCCGTCATTGCTCCTTCGCGTTGGCAACGCTGGTGGGCGCCCGCGACCGGGCTCGCCGCGGCAGCCGCCGTGATCATCGGAGTCGTCATCATCCTCCCGGACAGTGGCTCGGACGACTCCCTCCAATTCGCGGCGGCGCAGGTTGAGACGACAGTCCAGGCCTCCCGCAACGACGGTGCCGACACGGGAGGATCGGCCGGCTCCGCCGACACCGCAGACGAAGAACCTACGACGACAACGGCAGCCGCTTCAGGAGAACTCGCTTCCCCGGCCACGGCCGAGGATACGATCGACGATTCCGTCGGGGCGGCGAGCGAGTCTTCTCCCGAGGCCCTCCCCCACATTCCCGAAGTCGACCTCGACCAACTCGGACTTGCGTATGCCGAGGGCCCATCCGAATTCGAGGACGAACTCAACAAATCGGCCCGAGGTGTGGAACCCGTGGAAACCTCCGAGGTCTGGTCGTGCCTCCTGGCGGAGACCGGGGATCCTGCAGGTGAACCCAGCCTTGAGATCGTTGCCTCTGGAGCGATCGACGGCGTTGACGTCGTCGTGGTCTCGGTGACACCGCCGAGTGGGGATGCCTACCTCATTGCCGTCGACGCGGACACCTGTGAGGAACTCGCCTCCACCCGTCCCTGAGTCTCCGAGCATTCGACTAACCTCACTTGCCATGACTGATCGACCGCGCACCGACTATCCGGCCAAGATCGCCGACGGCCTCGAACAGGTTGCCAGTCGCATCCGCTCACTCACCGTGGACCGAGTTGCTGTCGGCGTCACGTGGGCAGCAATCGGGATCGTCATCGCGACACTCGCCGTCATGGCCGTCATCTGGCTGCTCGTTGCGTTCTTCCGTGCTCTCGGCACGTTGATTGGGCAGGAAGTCGCCTACGCCGTCGTCGGGGGCATATTGTTCCTCGCCGGCGTGTTCGTCTGGATGAAGCGTCATCCAGACGAGGAGCCAAGCCCTACACAGGAGTAGCCATGGCCGAGAAGGTCTTGATCATCGGGTCGGGTCCCGCCGGCCTCACCGCAGCAATCTACGCCGCCCGAGCCGACCTCGAGCCCCTCATGATCGAAGGTATGCAGCGCGGCGGGCAATTGATGCTCACCACCGAAGTCGAGAACTATCCGGGATTCCCCGACGGGATCATGGGGCCGGAGCTGATGGATGGCATGCGCAAACAAGCCGAGCGGTTCGGCACTCGCATCATCTCGTCGGACGTCACGGAAGTTGATCTCTCAGAGCGCCCGTTCAGGGTCTTCGTCGGTGCCGACGTCTACGAAGCGGAGAGTCTGATTGTCTCGACCGGGGCCTCGGCGCGTTGGCTCGGCATCCCGGGTGAGGAGAAGCTCCGCGGTTACGGCGTATCGGCCTGCGCAACGTGTGACGGGTTCTTCTTCAGGGATCGCGAGATCGCCATCGTTGGCGGCGGCGACTCGGCCATGGAGGAGGCCATCTTCCTCACGAAGTTCGCTTCGAAGGTCACGATTGTCCATCGCCGCGACGAATTCCGTGCTTCGAAGATCATGGCGCAACGCGCCATCGACCATCCAAAGATCGAGGTGCTCTGGAACACCACGGTCGACGAGGTCCTCGGGGACGATCTGGTAACGGGCCTCAAGGTGACGGACACGCTGACCGGCGAACAATCAGTCCTGCCCGTTGAAGGTTTCTTTCTCGCCATCGGCCATGACCCGAATACCAGTATTTTCCAGGGACAGCTGGAGCTCGACGTTGGCGGCTACATCGTCACGGAGGCAGGATCCACCACAACGTCGGTTGCCGGAGTATTCGCGGCAGGTGATGTAGTCGACCACTACTACCAGCAAGCCGTGACCGCTGCAGGTATGGGGTGCCAGGCAGCAATCGATGTTGAACACTGGCTCGACCGAACCGGGTCCTGAGCCGGAGCAATTCAGGCGCCCGAAAGGGACGGGCACCTCATCAACCACGAAGGAGTCGAGATGGGACAGAACACCGTCAAAGGAACCGATGCCACGTTCACCGATCTCGTTGGTTCATCTCTGCCGACGTTGGTCGATTTCTGGGCGGAGTGGTGCGGGCCGTGCAAGATGATGGACGGACCGCTCGACGAGATCGCCGGTGACCTCTCCGGGAAGCTGCAGGTTGTCAAGCTCAATGTCGACGAGAATCCTTCCACCGCCATGCAGTTCGGCGTGATGAGCATCCCAACCATGATCGTCTTCAGAGATGGCCAGGAGCAGAAGCGCTTGGTCGGAGCACGGAGCAAGGCACAGCTGGAAGCCGAGGTCGCTTCCTTCGTCTCCTGATCGGGGTCGATCGGGAGACGAAACGTGAGGCTCTACCACTCCGGAGATCGGGGGGAGCCGGTTCGAGACATTCAGAGACGTCTTACCGGTCTCGGGTTCCCCGTCGACACCGACGGCAACTACGGTCCACAGACGGTCGCTGTTGTTGGACAGTTCCAGGAGTCACGGGGCCTGCCGGCAGACGGGATCGTTGGCCCGGAGACGTGGAGCGCTCTCGTCGAAGCTGGTTTCCGACTGGGCGATCGCATGTTGTACCGCCGCTCCCCCATGATGCGCGGAGACGACGTATCCCGGCTCCAGCGGAGCCTCGGTTCGCTCGGATTCGATGCCGGAAAAGTCGACGGCCTCTTCGGTCCCGACACCCTCAGAGCACTCCTCGACTTCCAGCGCAACCGGGGGATGGCGGAGGACGGCATCGCAGGCCGCGAAGTGGTAGAAGAGCTGCTCCTCATGGCAAGAGCGACCGACAAGCCAGGCCGCGAGGAGGTTCGAGAGCACGCATGGATCGACTCGCTTCCCCGCCCGATCGCGGGCGCTCGCATCTACATCGATCCGAACGGCGGAGACCCGCAAGCCTCGGATGCGACCTGGGAGGTGTCCACCCACCTGAGTTCGGAGCTCCAGTTGGCCGGCGCCAGGACCCTACTCTCACGAAGCATCGACACTTTCCCTTCCGAACGTCTCCGTGCTGGGCGAGCGAACCGGCTCGACGTACAGATCGTCATATCGATCACCATCCCCCCGGACGGCGCCGAGGGTGTCTTCTACTTCGGAACACAGCTCAGCACCAGCGAAGCCGGCCGAACGGTGGCTCGTCACCTTTCATCCTCCCTCGCCGTCGAACCGCTCCCCCGCGCCGTGCCGATCCTGAAGGAGACTCGCTCTCCGGCGGTTGTCGTAGCCGTCGCCAACCCACCACCTGAGCTCGGCGTCGAGATCGGGCGCGCGATCGTGAGCCTGTACACCAACGGCCCCGACGAAACGTAGCCGCTCCGCTCTACGGACTACGGACTACGGACTACGGCGGATTGATGTGCGTCGAACACACTCCACGTGGTCATCAGCCAAACAAGTGGCGGTAGATCTGCTCGAGGTCCTCGAGTGAACCGTAGCGGATCACCATCTGCCCGCCGTCACCGCGCGCCTTGATCGTGACCTTGGTGCCAAGGCGCTCTGAAAGCCGCTCCTCGAGTTCGATGATGGCGGCCGGGCGCATCTCGGGCAGGCGGCGGGGCTTCGGTCCCTCAGCGACCGTGCGCTTCTTCACGGCCTCTTCAACCGTTCGGACCGACCACCCCTCCGCAATGGCTCGTTCGGCGATGTGGACGGCGTACGATTCATCCTCGAGAGAGAGCAGCGCTCTGGCATGGCCGGCCGAGAGCTCTTCTCGTTCGAGCATGCCCTGGATGGGAACCGGGAGTTGGAGCAGACGAAGCGTGTTGGTCACCGCACTTCGGCTCTTGGCCACCCTCGAAGCCACCTGTTCGTGCGTCATACCAAAATCTTCCAAGAGGTTCCGGTAGGCTGCTGCCTCCTCGAGCGCGGAAAGGTCCTTTCGCTGCACGTTTTCGATGAGCGCCTCGGTCAGGTACCGCTCGTCGCTCTCGGCGGACCGGATGACGGCAGGTATCGATGTCAGGCCGGCTGCTGCCGCCGCACGAAGCCGCCTCTCGCCGGCGATCAGCACGTAGGTACCCTCGGGGTCACCGGGACGGACCACAATCGGCTGGAGGACCCCAACTTCCATGATCGAGGCGGCCAGCTCCCCCAGCGACTCGTCGTCGAACCGCACGCGGGGCTGCTGCGGGTTTGGGGCGATCTCCGACAGCTCGATCTCGGCAAAACCGACCGACGGATGATCCACCGGGATCAACGCGTCGAGGCCTCTCCCCAGTCCGGTCTTACGTGCGGCCATGTCTCCTCCGAAATTCTCGTGCCAGCTCTCGATACGCGATGGCCCCTCTGGACATTGGATCGTACGCCTCGATCGGCTCGCCGTACGACGGCGCCTCTGAAAGGCGCACCGTCCGAGGAATCACCGTCCGGTAGGTGGTCTCACCGAAATGCTCTCGAACTTGCGCCACGACGTCGGCAGCAAGCGTCGTCCGGCCGTCATACATCGTGAGGACCACTCCTTCAACCTCAAGCTGAGGGTTCAGGTTTCGCTGTACGAGCTGTACGTTCCGCAGTAGTTGGCTCACTCCCTCGAGGGCGTAGTACTCGCATTGGATCGGAATGAGTACCTGGTCCGCTGCAGCCAAGCCATTTACCGTCAGGAGGCCGAGCGACGGCGGGCAATCAATGAGCACGAAGTCGAAATCGTCCACGATGTTCTTGATCGCGTTGCCGAGACGCGCTTCGCGGGAGAACATGGAGACTAATTCGATCTCGGCACCGGCGAGCTCGATCGTCGCAGGTACTACAAAAAGATCACGTACCGACGACGGTTCGATTGCATCTTCGATGGCGACATCCTCCACCAGGATGTCATAGGTCGAGTACTCAATCGCCGACCGGTCGACCCCCAAGCCACTGGTGGTATTCCCTTGCGGATCGAGGTCCAGCAGAAGGATCCGCTCCCCTTGAAACGCAAGCCCTGCACCAAGATTGATGGCAGTGGTGGATTTGCCAACACCACCCTTCTGGTTGGCGATGGCAACGGTGATAGCGGACATCAGGAGTTGATTCCGTCCTTGATTTGCGGCTCGGTCTTCCGCATCCTAAGAAGCCAGGCGGGGGAGTCAAGGACCCCTGGATCGGTGCAGACGAGTTCGAGGTCGGTGTCCGGGGGCGCCGGCGGGACGGCGCCCGGTTCGGACGTTCTGCTCAATGCAACCACGGCACACCCTCCGTGGTCCAACAGTGGCGCCGCAACGGCGATGGCTCGGTCCGGAGGCAGCGATGCCCGGAAGAGCACCGCCGACCATGTCCTCGCCTCGAGACCCACGTCGCGGTGCTCAACGGAGACGTTCTGAAGGCCGAGAACCCGCACAGCCCGTCGAGCCAGATGGCAGCGGCGAGCGGATCGGTCGAGCAAGGTGAACGCGGCCCCGGGATGGGTGATGGCCAGCGGGATTCCAGGGAGGCCCACACCCGCCCCCACGTCGAGAATTCGGTTCGGAGTCACTCCCCAAACGCCCGCAAACACCAAGGAATCGGCGAGGTGGCGGTCAACGATACGAGACGCCTCGAGCGGACCGAGGCCACCCGCGTCAATCCCCTCTGACGCGAGCCACCGACCAAAGTCACCAAGCGCCTGCCGTTCGGACGAACCCAGCCGTATCCCGGCCCAGCCCGCCGCGCGATCGAGCCGTTCGTCGAATTGTTTCCCGTGAAACACGCCGGCTAGGCGTCGTCGTCACTCCCGATCGCCGCGATGACGACGGCGCGCCGGGGTTCGTCGCCCTCAGAGTACGTTCGCACGCCGCCGATGGCGGCTGCGGCGTCATGGACGACCTTGCGGTCTGCCGCGTTCATCGGCTCGAGCATGACTTCTCCGCCGTTTTCGAGGAGTTGCTCGACCAACTTGCCGGTGTAGATGGTGAGGGCCTCACGGCGCCGGGCGCCGTAGCCGGCGATATCGATCCGCATTCGTGGTGCGCCGAACGTACGGCGCTGAACGGTGGTTCGGGTCAGTTCGAGGACCGAGTACATGGTCGCTCCCTTTGGCCCGACCAGTGCCTCCGTCTGCTCGCCAACGACGTCCAGGTACAGGACCTCTTCTTCAATCCGGGTCTGGACCTCCCCTTCGAGGCCGAACGAGGCGATCAGTCCAGTCAAAAACTCCTCCGCAACCTTCGCCTGATCCTCGATCGAAGATTCGGGTTTGTCCTTTTTGGGTTCTGCTGTCCCGTTGTTGTCCATGGCTCGACGCTCCTTCGGGGGTCCGTTCTTCTTGGTGTTTGTTGGCGGCTTCTGCGGCTTCGACGACCGAGAAGGTTCGTCCTTCTTGGTATTCCGACCGTCTGACCGCCCTTTGGAGCCCTTCTTCTTCTGACTGTTTCCAGCCTCTCCCTTTGCTCCGCGCCGACCCCTGCGGTTTCGCGAGCGGGGCTTGCGGGACACTTTCACGATGGCCGAACGTCCGCCCACGCCAAGGAATCCGGCCTTCGGCTGCTGGATCACCTCAACCTGCGCTTGGTCGGCTGATTCAAGTCCAAGTTCGCTGATCGCGGCCTCGACCGCGATGTCTACCGTCGTCCCGGTAGCTTCCACCCACTCCATCGTCTATTTCCTCCTGCGGCGGTTCTTCTTCTTGCTGGCATTCTCGGACGGACCGCGCTTCCCGGTCTCGTCGTCTTCCGGCGGTGTGTCGGCCGGAAGGGCCGGCTTCCCCTTGTCGTCGTCTCCCCCGGCGTCCATCCGTAGGATCAAGGCTTGCTGCCCAATCCGGAAGAGGTTGGACGTAGCGAAGTAGATCCCGAGCCCGGAGGTGAGCGTCCACGAGATGAATCCGAAGAAGAACGGCATGATCTTCATGGCGTTCTGCATCGATTGCGCCGTCTGCGACTGCTCTCCTTCGGGTTTCTTGCTCGTTCGCGTCGTCTGCACCTGCTGGTAGAACCCGGCGGCGACAATCAGGATAATGAGCAGCACGTAGGGCAGTGCGGTGAGAATGTTGCCATCACGGATGGCGTCAGGGACCACCGAACTGGGGGAGAGGGTGAGGTCCATACCGAGGAACATATGGTTGATGGCCTCAACACCATTGCCGATGTACTTCGAGTACGCCTCGGTTCCGCCCTCGTCTACCTGGATACTCCGAAGCACGCTGAAGAGGCCGAACCAGATCGGCATCTGCACGATCAGTGGGAGGCACCCGGCCGCCGGATTCACTCCGCGCTCCTGGTAGAGCTCCATCAACTGCTTGTTGAGCTCTTCCTTTTCTCCCTTGAGCTCCTTCTGGAGGCGCTTGACCTCGGGCTGGATCTCTTGCATCGCCTTCATCGAACGAGTCTGCTTCAGGGTCAGGGGAAACAGAACAAGGGAGATCGCCAACGTGAGGAGAATGATGGCGATCCCAAGATTTGGAATAATTTGGTAAAAGAAGTTCAGGACCCCGCCGAGGAGGTCGAGGAGCAGATTCCAGGGGTTCACGCGTCGCTCCCTGCGTTCGTGGTGTCATCGTTTCTGTGTTGGCCAGGCTCCGGTACGGGATCGTATCCACCCTCATGGAACGGCTGGCAGCGACCGATGCGTTTGACCGCCATCAACGAACCGCGGCCCGCCCCGTGGAGGCGGATCGCGTCATACCCATACTGTGAGCAGGAGGGATAGTACCGGCAGTTGCCGCCCAGAGCGGGAGAAAGGACCTTCTGATACACCCGGACCGAGGCCATCAACACCCGCGCAGCCGGCGAAGGCTTCGATTCGACGACGTCGCTCATCGCTGTTTCCCTTCGTTCCCCCGGTCGACCGCCTCGCGGAGACGGCGGGTGAGCTCGTCGAACTCCATGCCCACCGCACCGGCAGGTGCGACCACGACGTACGCCGTATCCGGCTGGAGTTCAATACGCATCATGGCCTCACGGAGACGCCGTTTCGCGCGGTTTCGCTTCACGGCGTTGCCGACGCGACGAGATGCAACGATCCCAACTTGAGGGGGGCCGATCTCTGCAGAGGTACGAATCACGGTGATCCCTCCCGAATGGTTCGTCTCACCGGTGCGAAGAACGGCCGTGAACCGCGCTGCGGGTCTCAGCGAGACGAACGGACGTCCGTGATCAGGCAGTGAGGTGCCGCCGGCCCTTGAGGCGACGACGCTTGATCACGGCGCGCCCGGAGCGAGTCCGCATTCGGGCACGGAATCCGTGCTTCCGTTTGCGGCGTCGCACGTTGGGTTGATAGGTACGCTTCATGGTGAGGTATCCCCGATTGGGAGGTCGCACAGCGACCGGGAAGATTCTGGACGACGCGATTCTACGCCGCTCGCGGTCCTACCTCCCTTCGAGCGGCCAAAGCGCGAAGTTTCGCCTCGGACCGCGAAATTCCGCTATTGACCGCGAAACATCGCAGCGTCTGATTTGTGCGAGAATCGCCAACCGATTGGCTTCTTTCCATTTTCTCCCACTCGCTGAAAGGCCTACGCGGCAAGGCTTTCGGGGGATCGGCGGTTGATCCTGTCGCGACTTACCGCCGGATTTCCCCCTTTTGCCGACGGCTTCCGGTTGCCCATATACTCGCCGCCACTCGTGTGTGATCGTCCACACTTCCCCGGAGAGAGGCTCCGGCCGAGGCGGCGCCGTGAGCTCTGGCTGGAACCAAAGCAAAGACTTTTCTCCACACCCTGTGGACAGGTGTGTGGACAGGAGATGAAGAAGGAAGCGGGGCTATTCAGGTGGCAGAACCAAACTCGTCCACCGTCGAGTGGGAGACATTCCATCAGCAGGTCCGTCGCCGGGTCACCCCGGCAGCGTGGCAGACGTGGATCGAACCTCTCGACTCCAGCGTCGATTCCGGCAGCCTGCGCCTCGTCGCCCCAACGGACTTCCATTTCCGCTGGGTCGGGGACCGTTACCTCCCGGCGCTTCAGGAAGCAGCCATGGACACACTCGGCCTGGAGGTCGAACTCTCGGTCGTCCCCACCGTGGTCACCGCAGCCACCGAGCGTTCGCCGTCACCACAGCAAGCGTCCCTCCCGATCGACACCGTCGATCCGTCCAGGAGCCACATCAGCGATCCGCGTCTGGTGCCGAAGTACACCTTCGACAACTTCGTGGTTGGGCAGTCGAATCGGTTCGCTCACGCCGCCGCTCTCGCCGTTGCGGAGCAACCGGGGAGTCACTACAACCCGCTCTTCATCTACGCGAACGCCGGCCTCGGCAAGACGCATCTGCTCCACGCCGTCGGCCATCATCGCATCGAACTCGATCCCTTGGCTGTTGTTCGCTACGTCTCCTCGGAGCAGTTCTTCAACGAGTTCATCAACGGCATTCGAAGAAAACGAATGGATGAGTTCAAGGAGCGATATCGCACTATCGACGTGCTCCTCCTCGACGACGTCCAGTTCTTCGAGGGTAAGGAACAGATCCTCGAGGAGTTCTTCCACACGTTCAACAGCCTGTACGAAGCCGGCAAGCAGGTCGTGATCAGCTCGGATCGTCACCCGAAACACCTGTCAACGCTCGAGGATCGGCTGCGGAGCCGATTCGAATGGGGCCTGCTGACCGATATTCAGAGCCCCGACGTTGAAACCCGCCTCGCCATTCTGCGCAGGAACGCCGACTTCGCCCCGACGCCCGTACCGCCGGATGTCATGACCTTCATCGCCGAAAACGTGCACCAGAACATCCGCGAGTTGGAAGGTGCCCTGACCCGCGTTACGGCGTTTGCCTCCCTGACCGATGAGACCATCACGCTCACCATGGCTCGAGAAGTGCTCTCGGACATCGTCGACACCGACCGCACATCTCCTCCGACTGCAGAGCGAATCCTCCAGGTCACTGCGGATTACTTCTCGACCAGCATCGACGAGCTGGTTGGGCCGAGCCGGCGCCAGCCACTCGCCCGCTGCCGCCAGATCGGGATGTATCTCTGCCGCGAGCACACCGACCTCTCACTCCCCAAGATTGGCGCCCAATTCGGCGGACGCGACCACACGACGGTCATCCATGCCGTGGAAAAGGTCAAGACGCTCATGCGCACCGACAAGGACGTGTTCGATCAGGTCTCGGACCTCGGACAACGCCTGAGGACAACATGAGGGTTGTCCCCACACGCTCCGATGCTCACGGCGCGCCTGTTGAGTACCCTGGTTTTGCCCACAGAGCATGTGCATGGAGAAATCGGCTGGACATCTTGTTTTCCCGGTGTTCTCCACAATCCACAGCACCTACTACTACCACTACCGTTTGAATTAGAACTACTCAAGAAGCAGAGGAAGAACAACTGTGCGTATCCGAGCCGAACGTGACGATCTCGCCGATGTCCTCACGAGGGCAGGCAGAGCTGTTGGGAGCAGGTCACCCCTACCGATCTTGCAGGGGCTGTTGTGCGAAGTTGATGGTGGTCGTCTGCAGGTCACCGGGACGGACAACGAGGTCTCCGTTCGAACGTACCTCGATGTCGAAGCGATCGAAGACGGCGCCACGGTCATACCGGCGAAGCTCGCTGCGGATGCCGTGCGAAAACTCCCGGCCGGGGCCGTTTCGATGACGGCCGCAGACGGCGAAGTTGAGATCACCGGCAACGGACCACGATTCCGTCTGCGGGAACTCAGCGTCTCCGACTTCCCAACGATCGACGACACACTCCCGGCAGACACGGTCGACGTCGTCGGTGAGACCCTCGTCAAGGCATTGAGCCAAGTCGGGATCGGTGCCTCGAGCGACGAGGCGAGGCCGACGCTCACCGGCGTCCTCTTCGAAGAGAACGATGGAGGGCTGCGACTCGTTGCCACCGATTCGTATCGCCTCGCGGTGCGTGATGTGCTCGGTATCGGGGCGACGGGTTCGAAGCTCGTGCCGTATCGGGCGCTGCGGGAGCTTGGACGCACCGTCGGTGACGGGCCCATGAAGGTAGCGCTCGGAGATCGAGAGGCGGTCTTCGTCACCGACCGGGGGAGACTCGCCGTCCGCATCATCGATGCAACGTTCCCGAAGTACCGGCAATTGCTCCCGGATTCCTATCCGAACCGGCTCGAGGTGCCGAAGGGAAGCCTCATGGACGCTGTCGGACGCGCGGCCCTCGTGGCGGAGGATCACATTCCGGTGCGCCTCAACCTCCACGACGGTGGGATCGAGCTGAGCGTCATCCGCCAAGAGGTTGGCGAGGAGACCGAGCACATCGAGGGGGTCTACACCGGTGAGGAAATGACGATCGCCTTCAACACCCGCTACCTCACCGAGGGCGTGAGTGCCATCGACTCCGACACAATCATCCTCGAGACGATCGATGCGTTGAAGCCCGGCCTCCTACATGGTGAGGGAGACGAGGACTTCCGCTACTTGTTGATGCCGGTGCGCCTCTAGGGCCGACCCGGCGGAAACGACCACCAATCCGGCGACAGGGTGCGCCGGGAGGCGAATGATGCACCTGTCCTGGCTGGAACTCACGAACACTCGGTGTTACGAGACGCTGCGCTTCGAGCCGGCTGAGGGCGTCAATATCCTCATCGGAAGCAACGGGGCCGGCAAGACGAGCATCCTCGAGGCAGCGGCCTACCTCGGCCTCCTGAAGTCCTTCCGTGGAACGCCGGATGATGCCATCGTCAGGAATGGTGCTGCACAGGCGATCATCCGCGGTGAGTTTGTCGTCGAGTCGGGTACCACCCGCGTTGAGGTGGAGTTGCCGCGGCCCGGTCGCCGCCGTGTGTTGGTGAACGGGAAGCGACCACAGCGCAATCGAGACGTGCTGGCTCAGATTCCGGTTGTTGCGTTTCAACCGGACGACCTCGACCTCGTCAAGCGTGGCCCGGGCCTGCGTCGAGCGTATCTCGACGATCTGGCTGCCCAACTCTGGCCTCAGGCGGGCGCCGACCAGCAGGACTATGAGCGGGCGGTCCGGCAACGGAACTCCTTGCTGAAGCAAGAGGGGAGGCGAGCGGATGTCGTCACCCTCGATGTGTGGGACGAACGCGTCGCTGTTGCCGGAGCCGCGGTGTTTGATCATCGGCTTCGGGTATTGGAGACGCTCGATGCAGCACTCGGCGAGGCCTACCGTTTGGTAGGGGAGAGTGGATCGCTGACGTGGGCGTACGCAGCGAACTGGGGAGCGTCGATCGAAGGAGGGGGAGGGGTCGAGCGGCTCCGAGGCATTCTGCTCGAGCGCCGGCCTCGGGACATGGATCAGAGGACGACCAGCGGCGGGCCTCACCGGGACGATCCTGCCCTCGTCGTTGATGGCCGGCCGGCACGAACGATGGCGAGCCAAGGCGAGCAGAGAACGGTCGCGCTTGCCCTCCGTGTTGCGGCATACCGGGTGCTCAGCCTGCACCGGCCCACAAGGCCGATACTCCTACTCGACGACGTCTTCTCCGAGCTCGACCCGGCACACGCCAGGGGTGTGATGACGCTCCTCGACACCGGGCAGGTTTTTGTCACAAGCGCGAGAGAAGATGAGGTCCGAATGACGGGCCGACGATGGGCGGTCAACGAAAGGACCGTGACATGACCAGAGCCAACTACTACCGGTACGGACCGGAGCGGCGCGATCCTGAGGTCGTTGACGACCTGATCGGGTCGATCATCGAGAAGGCGGGCGCCAGTCCTGACCTCAGCGTTTCAAAGCTGGTCTCCTCGTGGGACGACATCGTTTCGGAACGCTGGCAGGGCCGTTCTCGGCCCATCGGCGTGCGCGAGCAAACCCTGCTCGTCGAAGTGCCGGAAGGGGCGGATGCCAGCTTGCTCCGGTACGACGCTGCGGATCTCATGCGCCGGATTTCCGCTCGGTTTGGCCCCGACCTGGTGCGGGCGGTGCGGTTCCGCGTCGAGGGGGACAGACGTGGCGGAAAGCCTTGAAATGAAAGAGGTTCCTGCCGAAACCGGCTATGATTACACCGGTGTCAGAAGCCCCCACTGAGCGCCTCCGGGGGCGAGCCTAAGGAGATCCGTGAGCACGACGAATCGCGCCAAGAACGCGTCATATGAAGCAAAGGACATCAAGGTCCTCGAGGGTCTCGAGGCGGTGCGGAGACGGCCCGCGATGTATATCGGGTCGACCGGTCCGCGTGGGCTGCACCACCTCATCTGGGAGGCGGTCGACAACTCGGTGGACGAAGCCATGGCCGGCTACTGCACCCGGGTTGAGGTTGCGTTGCTTGCCGACGGGGGAGTGCGTGTTCGAGACAACGGCCGAGGTATTCCGGTACTGAAGCATCCCAAGACGAAGCAGTCCGCCCTCACCACGGTGATGACGACCCTCCACGCCGGCGGCAAGTTCGAGTCCGGCGCCTACACCGTCTCCGGCGGCCTTCACGGGGTCGGCATTTCGGTGGTCAACGCTCTGTCGACACGCGTGGACGTGGACATCGTCCGCGACGGGCATCACTGGTCGCAGTCCTACGAATACGGAGTGCCTACCGGACCCGTCAAGAAGGGGGCCGAGGCGAAGCGCACGGGAACGCAGGTCGTCTTCTGGGCCGACCCGGAGATCTTCAGCGAAGGTGTCGAATACTCCGCCAAGACCGTGATGAGTCGCCTCCGCGAGATGGCTTTCCTCAACAAGGGTCTCGAGATCCGATTCCGAGACGAGCGACCCGATCCGCCGGTCGAGGAGATCTTCAAGTACTCGGGCGGCCTCGTGGACTTCGTGAAGCACCTCAACGCGAATCGAGAGCCCATTCACCGTCAGATCGCCTACTTCGAGGATGCAACCGACGACGCCGAGATTGCCGTCGCACTGCAATGGACCGGGTCCTACCGCGAGACGATCCTCAGCTTTGCCAACAACATCAACACGCATGAGGGCGGCACCCACGAAGAGGGGTTCCGAACGGCGCTCACGAGGTCGATCAACGAATTCGCGCGCGGTCGGAACCTGCTGAAAGACAAGGATGCAAACCTCACCGGCGAGGACGTGCGCGAGGGCCTCACTGTGGTCATCTCGGCCAAGGTTCGCCAACCGCAGTTCGAAGGTCAGACGAAGACCAAACTCGGCAATACCGAGATCAAGTCGTTCGTGCAGAAGGCGCTCAACCAGGCCATCCCCGAGTGGCTCGAGCGGAATCCCGGCGACGCACGCCGCATCGCAGACAAGTCGTCCCAGGCCGCTCGTGCACGGATGGCCGCACGCCAGGCCCGGGACCTCACGCGCCGCAAGAGCCTCCTCGAGTCGGCCGGGCTTCCGGGAAAGCTCTCGGATTGTTCCACGAAGGACCCGGAGCGCAGTGAACTGTTCATCGTCGAGGGCGATTCCGCGGGCGGTTCGGCGAAACAGGCGAGGAACAGCGAGTTTCAGGCGATCCTCCCGATTCGCGGGAAGATCATCAACGTCGAGAAGAACCGTCTAGCCAGGGTGCTCCAGAACAATGAGATTCAATCGTTGATCACCGGGATCGGCACCGGTATCGGCGACGAGTTCGAGGTCGGCAAGGCGCGGTACCACAAGATCGTGATCCTCACCGACGCCGACGTGGACGGCGCGCACATTCGCACGCTGCTGCTCACATTCTTCTTCCGGCACATGCCACAGCTGATCGAGTCGGGGTACGTGTACATCGCGCAGCCGCCGCTCTACAGCGTCAAAGTCGGGTCGAAGACCACCTGGATCCAGGACGATGGAGGGCTCGAAGAGATCAAGGCGCAGCTCGCCGGCAAGAAGCTGAACATCCAACGGTTCAAGGGCCTTGGCGAGATGAATGCCGAGGAACTCTGGGATACGACCATGGACCCCGACAAACGAGTTTTGCTCCAGGTTGGTCTTGAAGATCAGTTCTCCGCCGAGGAGACGTTCTCAACCTTGATGGGCAATGACGTGGAAGCCCGCCGCACCTTCATCCAGCAGAACGCCAAAGACGTTCGATTCCTCGACTTCTAGGACAGCGAATGCCGAACGAAGAACAGAACAGCCGGATCGCGCCGATCGATATCGAGCGCGAGATGCAGGAGTCGTTCCTGGAGTACGCGATGTCCGTCATCGTGTCTCGCGCGCTCCCCGACGTGCGCGACGGACTGAAACCCGTGCACCGACGCATCCTCTACGCGATGTACGATGCCGGCATTCGGCCGGGCACGCCGTTCCGGAAGTCGGCCCGCGTGGTGGGCGATGTCGTCGGCTGGTTCCATCCCCATTCACCGGAAGCCGTCTATGACGCGATGGTGCGCCTCGGCCAGGACTTCTCGATGAGGAGTCCGCTGATTCAGCCGCAGGGCAATTTCGGCACCGTCGATGATCCCCCGGCAGCAATGAGATACACCGAATCGCGGATGGCTCCGATCGCCGCCTTCCTGCTCGAGGGCATCGACGAAGACACCGTGGACTGGAACGAAAACTACTCGGGCGAGCGGGAGGAGCCGGCGGTGCTCCCGGCCCGGTTCCCGAACCTGCTCGTCAACGGCTCCACCGGCATCGCCGTCGGCATGGCGACGAACATCCCTCCGCACAATCTCACCGAGGTCATCGATGCCGTCCTGTACGGGCTCGATCATCCTGAAGCGACGGTGGAAGACCTGTCCCAGTTTGTGCAGGGCCCCGACTTCCCGACCGGCGCCTACATCGTCGGAATGGCAGGCGTGAAGCAGGCCCTCGCCACCGGTCGGGGATCTGTGAAGATGCGGGCCGTCACCGACATCGTGGAAATGCAGCGCGGTCGTATGGCGATCATCGCCACCGAGATCCCGTATCAGGTGTCGCGCGACCGGATCATGGAGAAGACGGCCGACCTGGTGCGCAGGAAGGTCGTCAGCGGTATCGCCGACCTCCGCGACGAATCGGACCGTGATGGAACCCGTCTTGTGATCGAGTTGCGCAAGGATGCGAACCCCCAGGTCGTTCTGAACCTGCTCTTCAAACACACGCAGCTCGAGGAGAACTTCTCCGTCAACCAGATCGCCCTTGTCGACGGTGTTCCGCGAACGCTGAACATCGCCGAGATGATCCACTACTACATCGCCCATCAGCTCGAAGTCATCGAGCGGCGGAGCCGCTTCCGGCTCGCGAAGGCCGAGGCCCGCTCCCACATCGTCGAGGGGCTGCTCATTGCCCTCGACAACATCGACGAGGTTGTCGAAATCATCAAGTCGTCCGATGACGTCGGCGCCGCACGCACCGCTTTGATGGAGAGGTTCGAGCTCAGCGAGATTCAAGCGAACCATATTCTCGACATGCCGCTGCGGAGGTTGACTGCCCTCGAAACCGGCAAGCTTCGCGAGGAGTACGAGGAGCTTCAGAAGCTGATCGGAGAGCTCAAGGCGCTCCTCGCCGACGAAGACAAGCGGCGGGCCGTGATCGGCGAGGAACTTGCCCTCATCCGCGACAAGTTCGGGGACGCACGGCGCAGCCGCATCATCCCCGACACGGGGGAGATGTCCCTCGAAGATCTCATCGCCGACGAAGAACTGGTGGTTACGGTTTCCGCAGCGGGCTATATCAAGTCGGTGCTCGCTGCGACATACCGAACACAGGGCCGCGGCGGGCGTGGTGTACGCGGCGCTGCGCTGCGTGAGGACGACATCGTTCAGCACGTGATCCATACATCGGCGCACGCCTACCTGCTCGTCTTCACCAACCGGGGCAAGGTGTACCGGATTCGTGCGCACGAGATCCCGCGCAAAGACCGCAACGCGAAGGGTGTGCTCGTCCAGTCGGTGCTGCCGATGGACCCGGACGAGGTCATCGAAGCAGTGATCGACACCCGGGACTACGAGAGCCACAAGTATCTGGTGATGTTCACGAAACACGGACAGGTCAAGAAATCCAAGTTCAGCGCCTACGACTCCCGCAACCAAGTGCTCGTCGCGATCAAGCTCCAGGACGGCGACGAGGTCGTCGACGTGCGGGCAACCAACGGTGATAGCGACCTTCTCATGTTCACGAAGAACGGCCAGGGCATCCGCTTCGCCGAAGGCGACGTGCGACCGCTCGGACGAGCTTCCCAAGGGGTCCGAGGAATCCGGCTCCGCGACGGCGACGAAGTG
Organism: uncultured actinomycete; assembly: GCA_942491345.1. Lineage (GTDB taxonomy): Bacteria > Actinomycetota > Acidimicrobiia > Spongiisociales > UBA5794 > JAHEEL01. The sequence continues at coordinate 69,450 of CALOAN010000036.1, read as the reverse complement.
GTGGCCGGCACGATGGCCGATGAGGGCGGGGACGTGCTGCTGCTCACCGACGGAGGTTATGGGAAACGTACCAAGATGGAGCTCTTCCGTCGACAGGGTCGCGGCGGAATGGGTGTCAAAGCGATGAAGCTCACCCGTGTTCGGGGAACGCTCGTTGCTGCGCTCGCCGTCAGTGCAGACGACGAGGTCTTCGTGATTTCCTCGGACGGCATCGTCATCCGGCAAGCGGTCAGTGAGATCAGCCGCCAGCGGCGAGAGTCGACCGGTGTGAAAGTCGTGAGCATGGACGGCGCCGCGAGCCTGTCGGCCGTAGCCCTCGTCCCCAAGAACGGAGTCGAAGAGGAGTAGCCCGCAAGCCGGTGGCCCGCAAACACCCGGGCTACTCGGGGCTGCTTCCTACACTCGGCGTATGGCTGTTCGGCGTGTGCGACGGGTCATTCGCAAGATCGACCCGTGGACGGTGCTCAAGGTCTCCCTCGTGCTCAATGCGATTGGGGCGCTTGTGTTCGTCCTTGGCGTGTGGGTTACGTGGTCGCTCGCCGTGCAACGCGGCATCCCGGAGAAGGCCGCTGAGTTCTTCGACAACTTCTCTCTCGTCTTCACGGCGAATGGAGAGCTCTACTTCAGGGCTGTGCTTTTCTTCGCCATCGTCCTGTATGCAACGATGACCGGGCTCATGACGCTTGGGGCGGTTCTGTACAACCTGATCTCGGATGTTGTCGGCGGCGTCGAACTCATCGTGTTGGAGGAGACATACCTCGTCCCCGCGCCTCGGACCACACCGGTAAGACGGGCGGTTCACGCACAGGGGAATGGTGCCAGCGCGTCCACGAAGACCGAGCCGGTCGAGACGACGTCGAGTGCGGACACCACGAAGACCGAGCCGGTCGCCACGGTGGACGGCCCCTGATCGCTACCGCTCGGGAGCGGTGAGGTCGAGCGGCAGCCGAATCGAGGCGGACGGTCCCGTCGCCGCCACGTCGAGTGGAATCTCGAAACGAGTCTGTTCGAGCAAGCAGAGGCCCTCTGCGTCCTTCCGACACCAGACGAGGGCCAGGTCGGCGGTAACGGTTCCAAGACCCTCGCGGAGTTCGAGTGGGATCGAGACCGGGAACGTCCTACCGGTCACGTCGACGCGTTTTCCGCCCGGGAACGACGACACGCCGCCGGCGTCGGCCAACGTGACGGACGAGGAGGCGTCGTCGTTGACCTTGTATCCCTCAGGCAGACGCACATCGAGCAAGAGCTCGGCGGGTCCCGCGGCGGCCGAAACGGTCGGCAGTGGCACCACCGTTCCGGGGAACGTCTCCGAATCCGAAGGCGCAGCCAAGGCATCGAGTCCGGAAAGCACCAGCGTCGTGGCAACGCTCGTGGTGAGGTCGATCATCCGAATCACGTGGTTGTTGGTGTCGGCGACCCACAGGAGATCGCCGTCCACCGAGAGCCCGCCCGGTTCGTAGAACTGTGGGTCGTTGCCGTCGCTCCAACCCTGTTCCGATCCGAACAGTGTTGTCGCTTGGCCCGTTGCCGGATCCACCAACTTGATTTTCGAGTTGTACGTGTCGGCAACGAGCAGGGTCCCGGCGTAGTCATCGATCCCGAGCGGATGCTGGAACCGCGCGTCTGCTCCTGTGCCGTCGACATCGCCGAACTCGAAGAGGTTCGTTTCGCCACCGGCGACAAGTACGGTCTCGCCGGCTGGTTGTGCAACTGCGGCGCCTCTGATCGAGCTGGATTCGGAGTCGGCGAAGTAGAGCATTCCGTCGGCGCCGAAGGCGAGACCCGATGGCTGAGCGAGCTCCGCTTGGAGCAGAGGCCCGTTTGTCGTTCCCTCGGCGGCGCTACCCACCGACGGCTCGGCCGTCCCCGTAGTCAGGTTGATGGTCCAGATTTGATGTGTGCCGGCGTTCGCAACGTAGAGCTCATCGCCGGCGCGTTCGAGAGCCCACGGCGAGTTGAGCGTGACCTCGCCGACGGGGCCTCCGACGGGCGGCCACCCCTGCTCGCCGGTTCCGGCCAAGGTCGTGACAATTCCCGTGGCCAGATCGATGCTCCGCAGTGCATGGTTGTTGGTGTCGGCGACGTAGAGCGTGTCACCGTCGGCGAGCAGGCCCTGCGGAGAGGAGAACGACGCTCCGGTGCCGCGCCCGTCTTTGAATCCTTCTCTCCCCGATCCAAAGACGGCGGTCACTGTGCCGTCGTCGGTTGCTGCGATGATCCGATGGTGACCCGTGTCGGCGATGAACAGCCGGTCGGAGGCCGGGTCGGCGTAGACCTTTCCCGGGTAGGAAAGAACGGTGTCTGGGGAGCGGTCCCGTTCGAGGGCGAGCGAGATCGGTGTCGGATCGATTTGTCCGTCACCGTCGAATTCCTGGAGGAGCGTAGAGATCACCGGCTGGACAACCTGATAGACACCCTCGCCGGCGTGCAGACCGACCGCGTAGCCGTCCGGGTCGATGAGGGCGACCGTCGGCCAGGCCCGTGCTCCCCACGAATTCCAGATCTCGAAATCAGCGTCGTTGACGACGGGATGACGGAGGTCATAACGCTGGGTGACCTCGCGGATGTTGTTGGTGTCGCCCTCGTTGGTGAACTTGGCAGAGTGGACGCCGATGACGACGAGTTCATCGGGGAATTCGGTTTCGAGGCGTTTCAGATCCGGAATGATGTGGATGCAGTTGATGCATCCGTATGTCCAGAAGTCCAGAAGGACGATCTTGCCGCGGAGCGAGGCGAGATCGAGCGGTTCGTCGACATTCAGCCAATCGAGTCCTGCGGGAAACTCGGGTGCGCGGGTCCGTTCGGAAGCCTGCTCGACATTCGGCGTAGCGACCGGGGACGTCGTTGTCGACGATGCGGCCTGCTGGGACGACAGGTCGGTCGCACCACCGCCGGTACAGGCGGACGCGACGAGTAGGACCAGGCTGAGGAGAACAGCGAACACCCGCATCCCGGCATTCAACCGCAGGTGAGCGACTACGAGGACCGTGAACTCAGGCGGCCGACGTGAACGAGGCGACGTCGAGGCCGATACGCATCGCCGCTCCGAGGTAGTCATCGGCATACTCCTCAGGGTGGTGAGTGCCGGATGGCACAAGACCCGATGCGGCCGTCACGGCCCCCGCGGCGAGCGCTATCGCCTCTAGGTGGGTGGCGAGATCTGCGATGCCGAGCGCGTGTGCCACGTCGTCGGTGATTGTCTGGACAACAACACCGGCCCACTCATCGGGGACCGGCGCTGCAACCTCGAGGCGCCGGTTCGTCATGCGTCGCCGAACGCCCCACCGTGCGCCGACCGGATCGGGGAAGGTGATTGGTTCACCGCTGCGGAGAGGTTTCCCCGGTTCGGTCCAAGCGAAGAGGACGTCGGCCGATGGGCCGGCGATCCGGGTCTCTCGCTCAGCGAGGCTGCGCCCAATACCCGTGACCAGGTTTGCGCCGGCAAGGACCGGGACTGCGCCGGTCTCGACCGGAAGAACGGCTTCGTCAGCCCAGAGGACACAGGGGACCCCGGCGCCGACCGCCTCAGCGAGGATGGTCGACTCGGGGTCGTCGGTCACAACGGCATCAAAGTCGGTGACACGGTCGACACGCGTCAGCCTCGGATCGCGGTTCTTCACCTCGCGGCGAACGATGCCGAGTCTGTCGAGATCCGGTTCACCGAGAAGAAGGCGTCCGGCCCGAATGCCGATCTCAGACGTGTGATCGAGAGCGATCTTCATCGGCCGGGTGGGTCGACCGGCTGCCACGACCCCTCGGGTGTAGCGGGGCGGCTGGGTCGCCTGGTGACCACGAGCGCCACGGCGGCGGCCGCGGCTGCAGCAAGAACAACGACGTTGAGCACCGGTTTCATGGTCCAGGAGCGTAGCGATCTTGGTGCGCTCCCGGCCGACGTGGTGACCAGCGCCTCGGGAGCTCCTCATTGCTACGCTTACCGGTCCCGGGTTCTCCCGGGCGCCGAGTGTGAAGCGAAGTCCGGTGCGAATCCGGCGCTGTCCCGCAACTGTGAAGCCCCTCGGGGACGAGCCAGGACGCCTTCCCGCCGGTGTGCGACGCACCTTCGGAGGAGGGGTCACGACGCATCCATGAAGGCTCCTCCAGAGAGAGGAGCATTCTCTTGTCCCCACAGAATCTGGCGGCCATCGCTGCGGTCGCTCTCGTTGTTGCGGCGTGCGGATCCTCGTCGGCAACGGCGGATACGTCGGCCACAACGACGGTTCCTGCCTCAACCACGCAATTGCCGACAACCACGAGCGAACCGCCCTCGAGTACGTCCACCGGGAGTGCCGAAACAGCCGGCTTTCCCGTGACCATCCAGGCGGCGAACGGCCCCGTCACCATTGCGGCACAGCCGGAGCACATCGTGTCACTTTCGCCAACGTCGACCGAAGTCCTGTTTGCCATCGGCGCCGGAGGACAGGTGGCGGCCGTTGATGACCAGTCGAACTATCCCGAGGAAGCCCCGACCACGGACCTGACGGGTTTCGAACCGAACCTCGAGGCGATCGCCGGCTACGAGGCCGACCTCGTCATTCTCATGTATGACCCCGGCGAGGTCGTGGCTGGTCTCGAGACACTCGGCATCCCCGTGATCGTGCACCCGGCCGCCCGGACGTTGGAGGAGGCGTACGCTCAGATCGGCCAAGTCGGGGCTGCGACGGGGCACGCCGAGGATGCGACCGGACTCGTCGAATCGATGAAGTCTGACATCGCCACCATCACGGGAGGAACAGATGGCACCGGCGCGACGTACTACCACGAACTGAGCCCGGACTACTACACCGTGACGTCGGCAACGTTTGTGGGCACGCTGTATGCAATGCTCGGCCTTGCGAACATTGCCGACGGAGCCGATCCGGACGGCTACGGCTATCCCCAACTGTCTCCCGAGCACATCCTGGACGAGGATCCGTCACTGATCTTCCTGGCCGACACCAAGTGCTGCAGCCAGGATCGCGAGTCGATCGCTCAGCGGCCCGGTTGGGACGTGTTGTCCGCCGTTCAGGCTGGAGCGATCTCAGAGCTCGACGACGACATCGCGTCACGATGGGGGCCACGGGTCGTTGATCTCCTGGAGGCGATCGCCGATGCAGTCGATGGTCAGAGCGACGCATGACCGGTGATGAGATCCGCCCGAGCCATCTCCACTGGTGGTGGTTCGCCGGGGCGCTCGCGGCCCTGGGTGCGGCGGTTCTCGCGGCCTCACTTTTGGGGGCCGTCCATCTCGACGCGTCGTCGGTTGTGGCTTCGTTGTTCGACCGCCTGCCGTTCGTTGCGATCGACCCGGGGTTGACCGAGCGGGAGGAAGCAATCCTGTGGGATCTGCGGATGCCTCGGATCGTTCTCGGTGGGATTGTTGGGGCAACGCTGGCGATCGCGGGTGGCGCGTACCAGGGATCGTTCCGGAATCCACTGGCCGACCCCTATCTGCTCGGTGTTGCTGCCGGCGCTGGGCTCGGTGCGACGATAGCGATCGCCTACGGCCCGTCGATTCCTCCCACGCCGTTCGGACCGCTTCCCTTGCTCGCATTCCTTGGCGGCATCGGAGGTGTCGCAGCAACCTACGCGATCGGATACTCGGTGCGTGCCGGAAGGACGGCGGTCACCCTGATTCTCGCCGGCGTGGCAGTGGCGGCGTTCCTGACCGCGGTCCAGACATATCTGCAGCAACGGAATGCCGAGACACTGCGAGAGGTCTACGGATGGATTCTCGGTCGCCTGTCGACGGTTGGGTGGACGGAGGTTTGGATGGTCCTTCCCTACGTCGTTGTGACGACGGTTGTGATACTTGCCGGGGCACGAAGGCTCGATGTGCTCAGCGTGGGTGATGACGAGGCGGTCACGCTTGGCGTTGATCCCACACGGGTGCGGCTGGTGATTGTGCTCGCAGCGACTCTCGGCACGGCCGCGGTTGTTGCGGTCTCGGGCCTGATCGGATTCGTGGGCATCATCGTTCCGCACACGATCCGAATCGTGTTCGGCACCAGCTATCGAATCGTCCTGCCTCTCTCAGTGGTGCTCGGCGCTGCGTTCTTGATCCTGGCGGATCTCCTGGCCAGGACGATCTCGGCTCCAGCCGAGATTCCGATTGGTGTAGTGACCGCGTTCTTTGGTGCACCGTTCTTCGCGGTTGTACTCCGCTCGTCACGGGGGCTCGGCTCGTGACGGCCGCGCTCTCCCTCGCCGCCGTCGGTGTCCAGTTTGCCGACTCGACGATTCTCGATTCTGTCGATCTGGCGGTCGAGAGAGGGGAGTGGGTCGGGCTCATCGGTCCGAATGGTGCCGGCAAGACGACGCTTCTGAGAGCAATCACCGGGGCGGTCGCCTTCGATGGGTCGGTGGTGATCACCGGCACGACCCTGTCAGCGATGAAGCGCCGCGAACTCGCCAGATCCGTGGCGTTGGTTCCGCAGCACCCGGTGCTCCCTCCCGGGATGCGAGTGGTCGACTACGTCTTGCTCGGGAGGACACCACATCTCGGCGAGGTGACCGGGCCCTCGCGCCATGACCTCGACGTCGTCGCAGCAGTGCTCGATGCCCTCAGCCTGTCGGGGTTTGCCGATCGCGAGGTCACGACGCTGTCGGGGGGAGAGCTTCAACGGGTTGTGATCGCGCGTGCTCTCGCCCAGGAGTCTCCGATCCTCCTCCTCGATGAGCCGACCACCGCTCTCGATATCGGGAAGCAGCAGACGGTGTTGGAGCTCGTCGACAGCCTGCGTCGCGAGCGGGACCTCACCGTGTTGTCGGCCATGCACGACCTGACGATCGCCGGCCAATTCCCAGACCGCTTGGTGATGCTGTCCGGAGGGGTGGTGGTTGCCGAGGGACGGGGTAGGGACGTGCTCGACCCGGAGTTGATTCGCACGCACTTCGGTGCGGGTGTGAGGATCTTCGACGACGGTTTCGGCGGGATCGTTGTGGTCCCGGTGCGGTCTCAGGACGACATCAATGCTTCGAATCCCAGACCCACCAAGTAGCTCAACACGCCGCCGGCGAATCCGATACCGAGATTCTCGAAGGCGCTGCCGAAGGGATTGGTCTTCGTCATCGCGGTCTTGGCTGCGCCGACCGCGAGGAGGCCGATGCCAGTCAAGACGGCTGCGACGAACAGCGCTGTACCCGTGTCCTCGAAGAACGCGAATGGGACAACGGAAGGGAGGGCACCGGCGAGGAAGAGACCCGCTGAAGCGAAGGCAGCGAGATACGGATTGCGCCGCTCGGTGTCTACGACCCCGAACTCGAGGCCTGCCATCACACCCAGCATCGCGTCGTCGCTCTTGTCGATGATGTGAACCACCGTCTCCAGGTCCTCCCCCTGGAGGCCCATCTCACCGAACATATGTCGTAACTCGTCTCGCTCATGCCCGCGATGCTCCTCGAGGTGCTTGGCCTCGAGCTTCATCTCGGCTTCGAACACCTCTTCCTGGGACTTCGTGGCGAGGTACTCCCCGACTCCCATCGAGATCATTCCGGCGAGCGCTCCGGCAACGCCGGTGAGAAGCACCTGGGTTGCGCTGAGGCCGCCACCGACGACGCCCGCAACGAGGAGGAACGTCGAGACGAGTCCGTCGTTGACACCGAGGATGATGTCTCGCATGTATTGGCGCGAATTGCCGAGGTGGTCCTCGTAGTCGTCGGGCGGGACGGGCGGGGGATGAGCGGTCATGAGCGCAATCGTACCGGGCCGTCGGCTGTCTCGGTCCGCGGTCTCGGCGGACGGGCGCTGCCTTCGATATGGCCGGCTGGAGAAGCTGGATAGGACGTGGTGAACCGTGGGAACGCGGGACACACGGTACGCTGTGGGAACAGAGCCTGGAGGAACGATCGCCGACGAATCCGCCACAGAGGCGAGCGCACAAGCAGAGAGTCCGGCCCCCGCATCGGCGGCCGACCCTCGCCTGATGCCCCCATCTCCTCCGTGGTCGGCGCCGACGAAGATGGCTGTCGCGGTCGGCCTCGTCGTGTTCGCAGCAATCATCTTCTGGATGTCGCGCGATGCGCTGCCGATCCTCGCGGTCGCCGGCATCGTGGCGTTCCTCGTGGCTCCGATGGTGCGCTTCCTGCACCGCCGCCTGCACCTGCCGAGATGGGTCTCGCTTGCGATCGGCTACGTTGTCGTCCTCGTTGTCTCACTCACGCTGATTGCGATTCTCGCGATCGGAATCACCCAGTCGCTTGCCGGCATCAACCTGGACGAGATGCAGGATTCGACCCGCAGCGTGGCCGAGTGGTTCGTGGATTGGGCCGACGGGCTCGTCATCGTGGGCATCAGCGTCGACATGTCCGAGATCACGACTCCAATCAACGAGTGGCTGGCCGAGACGCCGCCTGGGGGCACCTCATCAGGCGGGGTCAAGATCGATTCAGAATCCCTGCAGGCACTTCTTGGCGGCGCGTTCAACTCGATCAGGACGGTGACGGGTCTGGTCACGGCGGCGGTGGTGTCGGCGTTGATCACGGTGGTGATCGCCGTCTACCTGAACGCTGATAGCGGGAGGCTCTACCGATGGCTCCAGCGGACCGTTCCCCCCGGCTACGAGCGAGACGGAGCGATGCTCGCCGATCGAACGGGGGCGATCTGGCGTGGCTACATCTACGGCCAGTTGATCAACAGCTTCATCACCGGTCTGATGGTGTTCGCTGTGCTGGCGGTCGTCGGGGTTCAGGGCGCGTTCTTGATGGGTGTGATCATGATGCTCTTCAACATGATCCCGACGTTCGGGCCGATCATCGCAGCGTTCCCCGGCATCCTGGCCGCCCTGGTCGGGGGCTCGACGCGCTGGCCCGACATGAACAACTTCCTCTTCGCTCTGATCGTCGCGGGGATCTACGTTGTCGTCGTCCAGGCCCAGGCCAACATCATCGCGCCGAAGGTCATGGGCCGCGCGGTCCGGCTCTCTCCCGTGGTCATCATCATTTCGCTCATCGTCGGCTTCAACGTCGCCGGCCTGATCGGCTCGCTGCTCGCGGTGCCGGTCGTAGCAACGATCAAGGAGTTCGTGTCCTACCTCTATGCGAAAGTGGTCGACCGAGAGCCCTTCGCGAACGGGGATGGAAACGATAACGCAGACGGTCAGGGGGTGGCTGTCGCGGATGCCCCGTAGGGAGAGGATCCGGGCCGATGCGGTCGTGATCGGAGCCGGTCTCGGTGGCCTGAGCGCCGCCGGCTATCTCGCCCGTGCCGGTCGCAAGGTGGCCGTGCTGGAACATCACACGGTGCCCGGCGGATACGCACACGAATTCAAGCGCCGGGGGTTCCGATTCGAGGTGGCGCTGCACGCTCTTGACGGCGCCGGACGCGGAGGGTGGCTCGAGCCGATGCTCGACGACCTTGGTGTGCTCGACAGGGTGGACTTCACGGAGATCGACCCGTTCTACACCGCCCGCTTTCCGGATTTCGAGATCACCGTGCCGGCCGATCTCTCCGCTTACATCCGCGAGTTGAAGCAGGCCTTTCCCGCCGAGGCGGCCGGGATCGACAGCCTGTTCTCAGCGATCGGTCGCGTCGCCGGTGACACCGTCCGATACGGCGAAGACAGGAGGTCGGGTGCGAGGCCGAAGCCGACGGAGATGATTGAGCGCTATCCGGACATGGCGCAGGCCTTTTCGCAGGACTGGCAGGCGTTCATGGAGACCTACCTCGGCGACGCACAACTCCAGGCAGTGGTCTCGACCCTATGGGGCTACTTCGGTCTCCCGCCGTCCAAAGTCTCAGCCGGGCTCTTCTGTCTCGCACTCCACAGCTATCACACAACCGGCGCGTGGTACCCGAGGGGCGGCAGCCAGGCGATGAGTCGCGCCATCGTGGAGGGGATTGTGGAGCATGGCGGGAGCGTTCACTTCAGGAATCGCGTGACGCGGATCGAAGTCGAGGGCGGCCGAGCCGTCGCGGTTGAGACAGATCGCGGCCTGCGAGTCGAAGCGGACGTGATCGTGTCGAACGCGAGCCCAGCGGCAACGGTGGCGATGGTCGGAGACACGCACTTCGACGACACGTTTCTCGGGAGCGTCGAGCGAGACGTCCCGGCCCTGTCGAATCTGGTGGTGTATCTCGGCCTTGATCGCGACCTCGCTGCGGAAGGATGGAGTCATCACGAGTTCTTCCTCGCGGACGGCTACGACGTCGACGCGGATTATGAGGCGATGGTTGCGGGCGACTTCTCCAAGACCGGGATGGTGATTGCCAACTACACCGACGCCGACCCAGGGTGCGCTCCGGACGGCCACAGCGTTCTCGCGATCATGTCGCTCGCACCGTGGGACTATCGGAACGTGTGGGGGACCGGCGGCGACCTGGACAACTACTCCGAGAATGCTGTGTACCGGAGGATCAAGAACGAGGCAGCCGATCGGTTGATCGATCGCGCTCAACGTCTGATTCCCGGGCTGCGCGATTCGATCGTCGTCAAGGAGATCGGTACTCCGTTGACGAACGTGAGATACGGCCTCAGCCCCGAGGGCAGCATCTACGGTCGCCAGCAAACGGTGGAGAACCTCCTCAATCGCCGTAGTCCGAAGACGCCAATCCCGAATCTCCTCCTCGCCGGAGCCTGGGTTGCTGGTGGAGGGATGAGCACCGCCTTGGGTTCTGGCCGCACGGCGGCCTCCATTGCCGGCCGGCTGCTCACTCCCGGGTAGTGCCGAACCGTCGCCCCGGGGTCATCCCCGAGGCTGACCCTGATCACTCAGGGCTCAAGCGGGGTCATACCCAATAGGCGGCGGCTCTCCATTCGCGGACGATTGCTCCCGACATACGAAATCGTGGCGCACAGCCTCGGGAGGGAAGACATGGAGAACACACGCATCTACCGAGCGTACGACTGGATCAATCGCCACGCAGCGATCGTCACGGTTGTTCTCATCCTCGGCATCATCGGGATCGGCACTGCCGGTGTGATGGTCGCCGACACCAGTGAGCCAAGCTTCGATCCTGAGGCGGAGGTCTTCACGATCTATGAACGAGCCGACGAGATGCTCCAAGCCGAGTCGACGATCGCGCAGGCGTCTTTCCTTGTTGAGTCGGCCAATGGCGGGGACGTCCTCACGGCGGACGCCTTCAGAGAATGGCTTGCAGCTTCGGACGGCGTGCGCTCCTCGGCAGCCAACCGAGAGCACCTCGTCGACCGATTCGACACGGATACCGGCACGACGATCCCGGGGGTCCTCTCAATCGTTGACATCGTCGACAACACCATCCCCGGAGGGCTCGCCGAAGCCACGGACGCGGACGTCAAGGCTGCGCTCGCCGCCGTGCTCGCCGACGGTTCGCCGTTCGCCGAGATGAGATACACACTCTCGGAACAGGCGACGCACTTCGAAGGAAGCGGAGGCACTGTGTGGGCGGCTCCGGCCTTCACGGCGCAAGTCGTCTACGACACGGCGACGTTCGTTGACAATCCCGCTGCGGAGACGTGGCTGCGTGACGTTCAAGTGATGTTCCAAGAGGACGCCACATATACCCGTTCTATTGGCATCGCTATCGACGGTGAGCTCGCATTCTCCGAGGGGGCCACCAATTCGGCACCGTTCATCTTCCTCGCCGTTGCGTTGATCATCGTGTTGATCGCCATCGTTCACCGTTCGTACTGGTCCGCGGTGGTTGTCGCTGCCGGGCTCACGGCGACAACGATTGCCTACTACGGCACGTCGGCACTGGTCGGGCTCAAGATGGGTTCAATGCTCCTTGCCTTCGTGGTCCCAATTGCAGCAATCAGCTTTGGCGTCGATTTCTTCATTCATGGCATTGGCCGTGTTCGCGAGATGCAGGGAGATGGGGGCCTGTCGGCCAAGCGTGCCTATCCAGCCGGTATGGCAGCCGTGTTCACCGCGCTGCTTCTTGCCGCCTCGTCGTCGATAGCGGCGTTCCTGTCGAACGTGTCGTCGGGAACGGAAGCAATCCTCCAGTTCGGTATCGGAGCAGCGATCGCCCTCGCGTGGTCGTATGTGATCCTCGGCCAGGGCGCCCCGCGGGTGCTCATCGGCATCGAGCAGTTCGTGGGGCCAAACCCGTCCAAGGGAGCGTCCCGCATCTTCTACGGGATTGCTCTCGCGCTCGTGGCCGTCGTTGGGGGACTGGCCGTCGCGTTGGCAGCGGTGATGACGGCGGCGGGCATCGTGGCTCTGGTCGTCGTACTCCTTGCTCTTGTTGTCGGCCCGGCGCTGCTCACCCGCTGGCGCAACAATCGGGCGGCGCGAAGCGGGAAGATGACCCAGGTCCAACGGCGTGGCGCAGCCCACGGGCTCCCTGCGGCGGGAACGTTCGTCCACTTCCTTGCCAAGTGGCGCTGGGTGACCGTCCCGGTCGCTCTCGTCTTCGGAGCGATCGCTCTGATGGCGGCCCTCCAGGTCAAGTCGGGGTTCGAGATCACCGACTTCCTCTCCAGCAACAGCGACTTCGCAACGTCGATTGACCGTGCCGACGAGCACTTCCCTTCGAGTGGGCAAGGGTCGAGCTTCGTTCTCGTGGAGGGTGATCTGACTTCTCCGGATGCCCTGGCAGCGCTCGACGGTGCCGTCGGAGGCCTGGATGCATCGACCGCCGACTTCGGCCGAAACGGTGGGGGCCACCTCATTGTTCAGTTGCACGCCGGGGACCTCGTGAGGATGACACTTGCTGTACCGGAGGTGGCCGAGATGATCACCGAGGGAGGAGCGAACCTCACCGATGCAAATGGCGACGGCTATCCGGATTCTCCCGCTGCAATCAGAGCGGTGTACGACTACATCACCGAGACCGGTGTCCCTACTCCGGACGGTGGTGTTGCTCTCACACCCGACGAGATTGCAGGGGTCCTCTCCGACGATGGAGGCACGGCGCAGGTGACGTCCATCACGGTGATGGTCGGCAGCTTCACTGATGGCGAGATCATCGTGCCGGCAGAGAAGGCGCTCAACGACGCAGCGCTGTCGATCGAACAGGCGGTCCCCGGTCTCGATGCAAGCGTCTCAGGAGAAGTACTCACCAGCTACCACGGACTTGCTGCGTTCACACGGTCGATGGTGGTGTCTCTCCCGCTCGCGATCCTGCTCACGCTGGTCCTGGCGTCGCTGCTCCTCCGTTCGTTCCGGTACGCGCTGATCTCCGTCGTGCCGATCGCGTTCGTGGTGACCGGCGTGTACGCGTTCATGGCGATGGCCGGCTACACCGTGAACGTGGTGACCGCGACGATCGCGGCCATTGCCGTGGGCGTCGGCATCGACTTCTCGACCCACTTCACGGCGCGGTATCGAGAGGAACTGCAGCATCAACCCGAACGCCTGAGTGCAGTCCGACGTGCGGGAGAAGGGACCGGTGGCGCGTTGGTCCTCTCGGCGCTGACGTCCGTCCTCGGATTCATGGTGATGGCGTTCGCGCCGAATCCGATCTTCGCCACCTTTGGAGTGCTGACGTCGGTGATGATCGGGCTGGCCCTGATCGTGGCCCTCGTCGTCCTGCCCAGCATGCTCGTGATGGCTACACCTTGGCGCGTGGATGATTCGCCGGTGGGTGCGAGTCCAGCGGACGTGCTCGACGAACCGGAAGAGAGGGTGCTTGTGGGGGTGTGATCCCTCCCGTCCTCCACAGCGACCGAGCCCCGGGGGAACCCGGGGCTCGGTGCGGCGACCGGGGCGGACGCGCTCAAGGGCCGCCTGGCCCTCGCTCGGCGGCATCGCCTCAGCATGGAGGCGCCGGAGGGTCCCCGACCCGCGCCCCGGCATCGACGTCCGAGGAATCTCTGCTGACTGAGATCGCCTGTTCGGTAGCGCATCTGGACGCCCCGACGACAGGCCAAAAAGTCCCGGAATCGGGTTTTCAGTTGATCGCGCCGTGGCCCGTTGTCTACCGTGGCAGGAGAACGGCCGGTATTCCACGCCCAAAGCATGGGCGAGGAGTGTCCATTTCCGGCCGTCAGCACGTAGGAGGAAACAACTTGTGAAACGTCTAGCAATCCTGTTGCTCGCTCTCGGGCTTGTGCTCGCAGCATGCGATAGCAGCAGTGATGACACGACGACGACGGCGGCCGACAGCGGCGGCTCCGAAGAAACAACCACCACGGCTGCTGCTGCGCCGAGCGGCTCATTGCTGCAGACCGTGCAGGATCGGGGAACGCTCAATTGTGGCGTGAACGATGCTGTTCCCGGCTTCGGGTTCACCGATGCCGACGGCAACTTCTCCGGCTTCGACGTTGACTACTGCAAAGCAGTAGCTGCGGCAGTGCTCGGCGACGCCAATGCGGTCACGTACCGTCCGTTGACGGCTCAGCAGCGCTTCACGGCGCTCCAGTCAGGTGAGATTGACGTGCTGATCCGCAACACGACGTACACAGCGAGCCGTGACGGTCGTGAGGGTGCCACGTTCCTAACCACGACGTTCTACGACGGCCAGGGAATGATGGTGTACGCCGACAGCGGCATCACCAGCATCGACGATATGGCGAACCTCTCGGTGTGCGTGCTCTCGGGTACGACCACCGAACTCAACCTGGCGGCCCGGTTCGGCAGCACGCCGTACACACCGCTTACATTCGACGCCAACGATCAACTCCAGGCCGCGTTCGTGGCCGGGCAGTGTGACGGTTGGACGTCCGACAAGTCACAGCTTGCCGGTGTGCGTTCGAACTTCCCGGAGAGCGAAGGTGGACCTGAGGCGCTTGTGATCCTCGATGAGACCTTCTCGAAGGAGCCCCTTGGCCCGGTTGTGGCCGATGGCGACACGCAGTGGGCGCAGGTGGTCAACTGGGTCGTCTTGGCAACGATCCAGGGCGAGGAGTGGGATCTGACGTCGGCGAATGTCGCGGGTTATGACGGTGACGACACGGGTATTCGCCGGTTCCTCGGACTCGAGATCGAGTCCGATGACGGCACAACCACGTTCGATCCGGGCCTCGGTCTGCCCACCGACTACGCGACGCAGGTGATCAGCCAGGTCGGCAACTATGGCGAGATCTTCGATCGCAATGTCGGGCCGGACACGGCGCTCGGCCTAACGCGTGGAGTGAATGCCTTGTGGACCGACGGCGGTCTCCTGTACTCACCGCCCTACCGGTAAACCAACTGGACGAAGAGGGGGTCGGGCTTGATTGCCCGACCCCCTCGCTCCCCACGAAGGAAGCCTTCTGACTGCGACCGACACCTCCAACGTGAAGCGCCCCCCGTTCTGGCGCAACATCCGCGTCATCCGCGTGGCACTGCAGGTCTTCGCCGTCGTCGCCGTTGTCGGCATCTTCCTGTATCTCGGCAACAACCTCCGCAACGAATTGGTGGCGAAGAACCTGCCGACCGACTTCAGTTTCCTATCACAGCCCACGGGCGTGACCATCGCCGATAGCGATTTCGATCCAGCCTCTCCCGTGTGGAGGGCGCTTCTCGCCGGAATAAAGAACACCTTCCTGCTGGTAATTGTGGGAATTCCGTTGTTGACGATCCTCGGTACGCTGATCGGCGTAGCCCGGCTCTCCACCAACTGGCTCGTAGCCAAGGCCGCAACGGTGTATGTGGAGACACTCAGGAACATCCCGCCGCTGTTGATCATCCTGTTCGTGTTCAACGCGGTGATCCTCCAACTCCCACCGCCCCGTGACCCGTCAACACCTCTCGACTGGTTTGTGATCAGCAACCTGAAGATTGTCGGCCCTTGGTTTGCGACATCCACGGGTTTAGGGGCGTTCATGATTGTTGTTGTGATCGCACTGGTCGCTGCGGTCGTCGTCGGCATATGGAGAACCCGCTACTCCGACCGGACGGGAGCCCATTCCCACCGAGCCTTGTGGGGCCTCGGCACCTTCGCCATTGTTGTTCTGATCGGGTACTTTGTAACGGGCCGGCCCGTGTCCATCTCATTGCCCGTGCTCGATGGCCGCATCATCACCGGCGGGTTTGGCGGACTCGGCGCCTACTTCGCGGTGCTGATCGCTCTGGGCATGTACACGGCGAGCCACGTCGCCGAAATCGTTCGAGGGTCGATTCAGGCCGTTCCGAGGGGTCAGACTGAGGCTGCGAATTCCATCGCTCTCAGCGGCTTTCAGCGGCTGCGGTATGTGATTCTTCCGCAGGCGTTCCGGATAGCGCTTCCGCCGATCATCAACCAATACCTCAACTTCACCAAGAACACCTCGCTCGCGATCGCCATCGGCTTCGCCGAGATCACACTCATCACGTTCCAGTTGATCGGGAACGGGTACCCGGCGCCGCAGCTGATCCTGATCCTGATGGGTGTCTACCTGCTCTTCTCTCTGACCATCTCATTGTTGGTCAACATCCTCAACCGTCGCCTTCAGCTGGTGGGTAACTGATGACCGCCATGACATCACCAGCAGAGACCGCCAAGCCGCCGGTTCACCGCCGAATCTCGCCAGGCGCCTGGATGAAGAAGAACCTGTTCTCCAACTGGTACAACAGCCTGCTGACCGTCGTGTTTGGTGTGTTCATCCTGTGGGCCCTCTACACCATGATCAAGTACCTGATCGGCGTCGAAACTGAGATCATCCGCGTCAACCTTCGGCTGTACATGACGGGTCGCTTCCCGACAGAGCAGCTTGGGCGGCTCTGGGGTGCCGTGTATGTCGCAACCGCCACGGTGGCATTCTTCGCCAGGGCGACCGTGCGGAACGCCCAGATGAAGGCAACCGAGGCCGGCCTCGACTTCGAGCGGTCGAACTGGATCGACGTCGTCCGGCGGTTCTGGCCGCTCGGGGCCCTGATCCTCTTCACGCTGAGCTTCACGGAGACGATCACTCCGACGCTGCTCACCCTCGTGGCAGCGGCGGTTGGCCTCGCCGCATATTGGACCGGCGGCATGATGTCGACGTGGCTCATCCACCGTTCGTGGATCATCTTGGTGGCGGGCCTTGTCGCGTTCTATGCCGTTCTCGTCGCATTCGGCGGCGTTGGATGGGACCTGTGGCAGGGGTTCTTCGTCAACATTGTCATCACAATCGCCGGCATCAGCCTGGCGTTCCCTCTTGGCCTCATGCTGGCGCTCGGGCGCCGCTCGACCTTGCCCGCGGTTCGGGTCCTCTCGGTTACCTACATAGAATTCCTTCGCGGTGTGCCGATGATCACCCTGCTGCTCATGGGGGCATTCGCTCTGGGGTTCCTGATCCCGGGTGACTTCCAATTCAGCCTCTTCCTCAGGCTGCTGATCGCCATCACCCTGTTCCAGTCTGCCTACATCGCCGAAGTGGTGCGAGGCGGTCTGCAATCGGTCCCGAAAGGACAAGTCGAGGCAGCCCAGTCCGTTGGGTTGAGCCCGTGGAAGACGATGCGGTTGGTTGTCCTTCCTCAGGCGCTGCGGAACGTGATTCCGGCAATGGTCGGTCAGTTCATCAGCCTGTTCAAAGACACCACGCTCGTCTACATCGTTGGTCTCCTTGACCTCCTGCGGGCGGTCACAATCTCCACGGCGCAGCCCGAATTCTTCGCCCAGGGTCTCGAAGCGGTCGTGCTGCCGTTCGCAGCGTTGTACTTCTGGGTTGGCTCATATGTCATGTCACGAGAAAGTCGACGGCTTGAAAAGAAGCTGGGGGTAGGTGTGCGATGACGGATCAGAGTGTTTTCGCCGATGCGACACAGATGGCGGGCACCGGCGAACCCATGATCGAGCTTGTTCATGTTGACAAGTTCTTCGGTGACTTCCAAGCGTTGAAGGACATCAACATCACGATCGGCAAACAAGAGGTTGTGGTGGTGATCGGCCCGTCTGGGTCCGGCAAGTCGACCATGATCCGCTGCATCAACCGCCTCGAAGTGCACGACGCGGGCACGATCACGGTTGACGGCATCGTGTTGTCCGATGACATCAAGAACATCCAGGAGGTCCGCAAGGAGACCGGGATGGTCTTTCAGCAGTTCAACCTCTTCCCGCATCTTACCGTGCTCGACAACATCACCTTGGGGCCGCGGCAGGTTCGCAACCTGCCCAAGGCGGAGGCGGAAGAACTGGGCCTGGAGCTTCTCGAAAAGGTCCAGATTCCTGAGCAGGCGTACAAATACCCGGGCCAGCTCTCGGGCGGGCAACAACAGCGTGTCGCTATTGCGCGGTCGTTGGCAATGAGCCCGAAGGCGATGCTCTTCGACGAGCCGACGTCGGCGCTGGATCCTGAGATGATCAAGGAAGTGCTGGACACGATGAAGGAGTTGGCCGAGTCCGGGATGACGATGATCGTGGTGACGCACGAGATGGGTTTCGCTCGGGAGGTCGCCGACCGGGTTGTGTTCATGGCCGACGGAGAGATCGTCGAAGTCGGAACCCCAGAGCATTTCTTCGACGATCCGACCGAGGACCGCACGAAGCTCTTCTTGAGCCAGATCCTCTAGCGGGTCGGCGGTCCTTCGCCGTCGAACACGGCGCTCGACACCACCGGGTGGAGGCTCTGGCTCAGATCGCCGTCTGCATACGGCTATCCCGTCGGTCTCGGGGCTTACGGACAAGGCGTGCCCTTTCGAGATTCTCATTGAGCAGCGTGTTGCAATCGGCCACGCCGATCCCCCCTTCGATCGGCTGGACCAGCCGCCCGTCTGCCGCCTCGAGGTCCACCATCGCAGCTTCAATCGCGGACTGTGCCGCAAACAGGGCGGGTGTCGAGTAGATCGCGATTGAGACTCCACGATCTGCGAGTTCGGTGAGCGTGACCGCTGGCGACTTCCCGCCGGCAATCTGGTTGAACGCAAGCGGCACGTCCACGAGTGCGCTCAGTTCGTTGAGCAAGGAGAGATCTTTGACACCGTCCACGAGCACGGCGTCCGCCCCTGCATCGGAGAAGGCCTTCACGCGTCTGAGGATGTCGTCCCGATCGCTCGAATCCGTCCTGGCGACGACGAGCAGGTCGCGGCGGGCTGCGAGAACCTGGTCGAGCTTCTCGAGGTAGTCGTCGAGGTCGAGGATCTGCTTGCCGTCGAAGTGCCCACACTTCCGGGGCCTTCGTTGGTCTTCCAACACCACAGCAGAGGCGCCCGCGGTCTCGAGCACGCGAACGGTGTGCGCAGCCACTTCGATATCACAGAAACCGTCATCGATGTCGACGAGCAAGAAGTGATCAGGGAGGATATGCCTGAGTCTCTGGACAAACGAGGTCACGTCGGTCCAGGTACCGAAACCGATGTCGGGAAGGCCGTAGTAGCTCGCTGCGAATCCGAAGCCGCTGACGAACAGCGCGTCGTAGTGTCGAGCGGCGATACCCGCCGAGAACACATCGTAGATACCGGCGAATGGAATGATCGTGCGCGACTGCAGTTCTTCGGCAAGCACACGACGGTGAGTAGTGTCGGCCACGAGAAAGCCCCCTTGTTCGCTCCCAAGCCCGCTGCCACGGTATCACAAGACCAGGTTTGTGCAACCACAATTAGTGGGCAAGAAACTACTGGTTGTGGTCGTCGGGGGGCGATATAGTTGTTCGACAGTGCACGACGGAGGGCTTCCGTGGGACATGAGGTTGGAATGGAGCGGCTTGGACGTCTGGTGTCCACACAGCCTGAATCGGTGGCGATCGCAGCACTGGGTGGCGGCCCGCTGACGTATGCGGGGCTCGCAGGCATGATGGATTTCGTTGGTGGTGGGTTGCGGAGAGCCGGGATCGGTCGAAATGACGTGGTGGGCATCGTCACACCGAATGGTCCGATGGCGGCCACATCTTTTCTGAGCGTGTCGAATGCCGCAACGGCCGCGCCCTTGAATCCCACCTACCGTGAAGCCGAGTTCGAGTTCTACATGGATGACCTCGAGATGAAGGCCATCGTCATTCCGGAGGGCGGTTCTGGAGCCGCGGAGAAGGTGGCGACGACGCGTGGCATCACGATCATCCGGCCCAATCCGACGCCGGAGCAGGGTGCCGGTGCATTCGAGATCGACTCGCAGGAATCCCTCAAAGAGCGAGCCCGTTTGGACGACGTAGCGCTGATCCTCCATACGTCGGGCACAACCTCACGCCCGAAGATGGTCCCGCTCACACACCGGAACCTGGCTGCATCTGCGGTGCACATCGCCGACACGCTGCGTCTCACACCTGAGGACCGTTGTCTCAACGTGATGCCCCTGTTCCATATCCACGGGCTTGTTGCCGCGGTGCTGGCCTCTCTGTACGCCGGCGCGAGTGTGGTCTGTACCCCCGGTTTTGCTGCGCCGGAGTTCTTCGGTTGGCTCGAGTTGTGCCGGCCCACCTGGTACACCGCCGTACCGACGATCCACCATGCGGTCGTGGAGAGGGCAGCTCGCGAAGGTGGCATCGCCCCTGCGAGTCTTCGATTCGCTCGGTCTTCGTCGTCGTCACTTGCTCCCCAACTCATGCAGGATCTGGAGGGTGCGCTCGGCGTCCCGGTGATCGAGGCCTACGGAATGACGGAGGCGGCCCACCAAATGGCCTCGAATCCGTTGCCGCCGGGCGTCCGCAAGCCCGGGTCGGTTGGGCCCGCTGCTGGGCCGCAGGTGGCGATCATGAGCGAGTCCGGGGAGATCCTGCCATCCGGCGAGGAGGGTGAGATCGTCATATCCGGACCCAACGTGATGGACGGATACGCGGCGAATCCAGCCGCGAACGCGGAGGCGTTCGAGGACGGGTGGTTCAGAACCGGAGACCTCGGATGGATCGACAGCGATGGGTACGTCTCCATCTCCGGCCGCAAGAAGGAGATCATCAACCGAGGCGGAGAAACCATCTCCCCGAGAGAGATCGACGAAGCGCTGCTCGATCATCCGTCCGTCATGCAGGTGTTGGCTTTCGCGGTGCCGGACCGTCGGCTCGGAGAGCAAGTGGCGGCCGCAGTGGTCGTCGACCCCGCTGCGGGCGAGGTCTCCGAACACGACATACGGAGATTCGCGCAGCTCAAACTGTCGGATGCGAAGGTGCCTCGCCGAATCGTGTTCCTCGACGAGATTCCCAAAGGGCCAACCGGGAAGCTGCAACGTATTGGCCTTGCCGAACGGCTCGGGATCTCGGAACTCGAAGGGACCGATACCCCACAACCGTTCACGCCGCCCACGTCCACGATTGAGATTCTGCTCGCGGATCTGTGGAAGCGGGTTCTTGGTCTGGATGAGACGTCGGTGCATGATCGATTCTTGGATGTCGGCGGTGATTCGCTGCTCGCGACCCGCCTGATGGGATTGATTCGGGAAGAAACAGGCATCGAGTTGACGATGCTCGATCTGTCGGATCGCGCCACGATCGCCGAACAGGCAGACTTGATCGAGGTGTTGCTGCTGGAAGGCGACTCAACGGGTGAGTGACGATTCCGCAGCCCGAGAGGATCGGATTCGGCAAGCGCTCGAGCGCAGCCGGAGTCGCAGGACGTCAGTTGTGCGCCGGCCGGATCCGGGCGCGCCGGCTCCTCTGACCCGTTTCCAGGAGGGCTTGTGGTACAACGCGATTCTCGCAGCGGAGGAGGGCCGTGCGTCTGAGCTTCGCCCCGCCGCCTTTCGCCTGGTGGGGCCCCTCGATCTCGATGCGATCACGGCTGCCGTCCGCCGGCTTCAGGAGCGGCAGTTGGTGTTGCGAACTGTGTTCCCGGCGGAGGACGCGGTGCCGATGCAGGTGTTGACGGGCAGGGTCGCCGAGATCCAACTGCACGACCTCTCGGCTGTAGACGCCGGCGAGGGGCTTGAGAAGGCGAGAGAGTTCGCTCGCTCGCTTGCTTTGGGTCCCTTCGATATCGAGCACGAGCCCCCCTTCCAGCCGCATATTGTCCGGCTCGGCCCCGATGATCACCTCCTCGTCTTCTCGATGCACCATCTCGTCTTCGATGGTTGGTCCGCCGACGTGCTCCGATGGGAGTTGGAGCATGGCTACGCCATCGCTTCCGGCATCCCGTGTGAACAGGAAGTTCCGCTGAAGTTCGGTGTTGCCGACTATGCCGCGTGGGAGCGTGAGCGTGAGGATCGTGACGAGGTCGAGGGTCAGATGCAGTACTGGCGGAGTCGACTTGACGGGATCGAGGGGGAACTCGAACTCCCGGTCGAGCGTCCTGCGCCGACGCTCAAGACGCCGATTCCCGTGACATTCGACCTCGAATCCGAGTTGATGATCCGGTTCGCGGAGCTTGGTCGATCCCTCGACGCAACGCCGTTCATGATGCTGTTGGCCGCTTCCCAGGTCCTTGCCGCACGTTTGTCGCGGCAGCAGGACTTCGTCGTTGCGGTTGCAACTGCCGGCAGGTCTGAACCCGACGTTGACAGGCTGATTGGATGTTTCATCAACATGATGCTGCTGCGCGCGCAGCTTCGGGAGGATATGACCTTCGCCGACGTCGTTTCGGCTGCTCGTAGTGAGGTTTTGGGTGGGCTCGCCAACCAGCGGGCACCGTTCTCTCGCATCGTCTCGGAGCACCTGCGCTCCGGCAGCCACCAGGTCCCTTTCAAGCTCTTGGTGCAGATGCGTAGCTTCCCATCGCTCCCGGCCCTTCCAGCCGCGGGGCTTTCGTGGGAGACATTCAATCTCGACATGCCCGCCGCCGCGGCGCTCACGATCGAGGGTCGGGATCTTGGGCCGACCATGCGGGTGTACATGAGCTATGACCCCGAGGTCTTCAGCGCCGAGACGATCGAACGCTGGTCCGGCCACCTCCACACACTGATCACATCTGCGGTCGAGACGCCCGATGCATCCGTCTGGGATCTGGACGTGCTCACCGCCGCAGAACGCGAGCAGCTGACCACGGGTTCCAACGAGCCGAACCTCGCCGACAATCCCCCCCTCGTGTCCGATCTTCTGAACGACCAAACCGCCGCGGACCCCGATCGGGTTGCTTTCGAGGATGGAACAGGTGCACTGTCGTATCGCCAA
Source organism: uncultured actinomycete (assembly GCA_942491345.1). Classification (GTDB taxonomy): domain Bacteria; phylum Actinomycetota; class Acidimicrobiia; order Spongiisociales; family UBA5794; genus JAHEEL01. The sequence goes on along the minus strand of CALOAN010000036.1, from coordinate 46,699 downwards.
CTGACGCAGGAGGCGGACGGTTTTGCCAAACGGATTCGCAATAGGGGTGCCCGCCGAGGCACCCGAATCGTACTCCTCTTGGAACCAGGTCTCGAGGCTGCGATCGCGGTGCTCGGCGCCCTGCGGTCGGGAGCCGCGTATGTACCAGCCGATCCCTCGCTGTCGGCATCATGGCTCGCGGGGATTGTCGCGGAAACCGAACCCGTTGCCGTGATCACGCATCGCAGACTGATGGCCGACGTTTCGCATCTTGATGTCCCGACGGTGGCTGTCGAAGACCTCATGGGGCCGATCGAAGACGGCACGCCGGTCCTCATCGAACCCGAGGACGTCGCCTACGTTTGCTACACATCCGGATCGACCGGAGCCCCGAAAGGCGTCGTGATAACGCAGGGCAACCTCGCAGCCGTTCTCGAGAACCAGACGTACTGTCGATACGGTCCCGGCAGTCGCGAATTGCAGATCTACTCGATAGCGTTCGACGCTTATGTGATTGGTCTCCTGGGACCCCTCGTGAATGGAGTGACCGCAGTGCTCTCCGAGCGGGACGCACTCGCATCGGCAGAGCAATTCCTTGGCTCGTGCGCCGCTGAAGAGATCACGCACATGGACATCCCGACAAGCTTGTTCCACACCATCGTCGACGAGATGGATCAGGGCGGGCTCTCGTTTCCCCGGGCGTTGGAGCACATCACGATCGGAGGAGAGCAGGTTCGGGCAGACGCTGTTGAAAGGTTCTACCGGCTCAGAGACCATGAGGTGCGACTCCACAACACGTACGGCCCCACTGAGACCACGGTGTGGGTTCTGCGGAAGGACTTGACCGAGGAGAGCGATGTCCCGCTCGACCGTGTGCCGATCGGTTCTCCCGTGCCGAACGCATCGGCCTACATACTCGACCGCTGCGGGCAGCCGGCGCCGCTCGGCGTCGCTGGCGAGCTCAACATCGGCGGATCACAAGTGGGTGTTGGGTACTTGGGCAATCCGAGACTCACCGAAGAGCGGTTCGTGCGGGACCCCTTCTCCGACGAGGAGAACGCTCGCCTCTATCGAACGGGTGACCTCGCCCGGTGGCTTCCAAACGGCGAAATCGAATTCCTCGGACGTGTAGACCGTCAGGTCAAGATCAGGGGATTCCGCGCCGAGCCTGAGGCGGTGGAAGCGGTTCTCCGTGGCCATCCTCTCGTGGCAGACGCCGCGGTTGTCGACGCCGTAGCTGCGGACGGCTCCACCACGCTCCGCGGATACATCGTGCCTGAGGGGACTGAGCCGGCCGAATCTGACCTTCGGCTGTGGTGTAGAGCATCGTTGCCGGGATTCATGGTGCCCGGTTCCTTCACGGTGCTCGACGAACTTCCGCGTACGTTGTCTCACAAACTCGATCGTGCTCGGCTTCCGGAACCTGGAGCGGCGGATTCCATAGTTGCAGAGCGCGGTCCCATCGCTTCGACCATCGCCGGAATCTGGTGTGATGTGCTCGGTCTCGACGATATCCCGGCGGGCGGGGACTTCTTTGCACTTGGTGGGCATTCGCTTGTCGCTATGCGCGTCATTGGGCGGGTCAGGCGAGTCTTCGAGGTGGACGTGCCGTTGTCGGCGCTATTCGACAACCCGACGATTGACGACTTCGCGTCGGCCGTCGCCGAGAACGCATCCCCGGATTGGCAGAAGAACGAGATGGATGAGCTGCTCTCCGGTTTGGCTGAGCTCAACCCCGAAGAGGCTGCGGCCCTGCTTGCCGCGATCGATCCGGATGGAGGCGGCTGACGTGTCAGTCCCGAACAACGATGCGCTGCCCGTGACGGCGAACGGCAAGGTCGACATACGGACACCACAAGCCGCGTACCCTCCGACGGTGGCAGCGAATCGACCGGCGTCGGACCGGCTTGCTGAGCGCCTGAGGAACCTGTCCGGGGCTGAGCGGGCAGCCGTACTAGCCGCCCTTCGCGAGAAGTCGGCGGCGGCTGATTCTGAGACTCCGAGGGGCGATGTCATCCCAGGCGAGCAGCAGGGTGCAACCGACGAGGGTGCTGGTGCAACTCCGCTTTCGTTTTCGCAAGAGCGCCTGTGGTTTCTCGATCGGCTCGACCCCGGAAGTGCCGCGTACAACATGAAGATCGCATCTCGCCTCGAGGGTCCTCTTGACGAGTCGGCGCTCCGGGCGGCGTTTGGTTCGATTGAGGCGAGGCATGCGGTGCTGAGGACCAGATACCCCGACACCGACGGACAACCCCGCCAGGTTGTCGAGCCGGTTGGATCTGCTCCATTCGAGTTCATCGATGGTTCCGCCAATTCGAGCGGAGACACGTCGCGACTCCTGCGCGACATCGTCTCGGAACCATTCGACCTGGCGGAGGGGCCAATCTGGCGAATACGCCTGATCCGTACCGGCGCCGATACCCATCTGTTGATCATCGTGATCCATCACATCGCGGCAGACGGCTGGTCGATCCCGGTCCTCATCAGTGAGCTCGAAGAGCTGTACACCTCGCGTCTGCTGGGTCGTCGGCCCGACCTTCCAACACTCCCGATTCAGTACGCGGATCATGCCAGGCGCCAGCGCCGACGCTTCACCTCTGGCGCATTCGATGAAGGTCTGTCGTACTGGGCGCAACAACTCGCCGGACCGTTGACCCCTCTCGACCTACCAACCGATCGACCGCGGCCTCAGCTGCAAACGTCAAGGGGAGGACGGATCGAATTCGAGTTCGACGACGTGGACACGGCGAAGCTCAACGATCTCTGCGCCCGGGAGGGCGCAACGCCGTCCATTGTGTGGTTGGCGTTGTTCAAAGCGTTCTTGTATCGGTACTCGGGCATGACAGACATAGTCGTTGGAGGGCCGAGTGCGGATCGTGATGTTGAGGACACCGAGCGGCTTGTCGGGTTCTTCGTGAACACCCTTGCGTACCGGACCGTCATCGATTCCTCGTGGACATTCCGGGAGCTGCTCGGCGCCGCTCGGCGGACGGCGCTTGACGCGTATCAGCATCGGGAGGTTCCCTTCGAGCGGGTCGTCATTGAGGCCGACCCCGAACGCGACCCAAGTCGAACGCCGATATTCCAGGTGATGCTCCAGTACAGCGATCGATTCGGTCGGGCGCTTCGTTTCCCCGGTGTCACGGCGAACGAGATCGCCATGGATTTCGTGTCGAGCAAGTTCGATCTCGAACTCGAACTCGCAGGCGGCGAGGAGAGGATTCTCGGGCGACTCACCTTCAACGCCGACTTGTATGACGAGCAGACGGTTCGCCGAATGATGCGCCACTTCGGTGGGCTGGTCCGGTCCGCTATCGACGACCCGGATCGAGCCGTCGAAGAACTGTCCTTGATGGGGGAACAGGAACGAAACCAGCTCCTCGCCGACTTCAGCGGCGAGGACTCGGTGTACTCCGGGGCTACCGTTGTTGAGAAGATCCAGGGCTGGGAGGACCGCACCCCGTCTGCGACAGCCGTGGCACAGGGCGGTCGGTCGCTGTCCTACGCGGAACTCGGCACAAGGGCCCGTTCCATCGCTTCTCGGCTAGCCGAAGAGGGGGTTTCCCACGGCGACCGAGTTGCCCTGTTGATGAGCAGGTCTCCTGACTTGATCGCTGCAATCCTCGGCGTGCTGTGGGCTGGAGCCGCCTACGTTCCGCTTGATCCTGCTGCTCCCGACGAGCGGAACGGTTGGGTCCTCGAAGACTCCGGTCCGGCAGCTGTGCTGGTAGACGCCGAAATGCCTCTGCCATCGATTGGCGTGCCAGTTGTCTCCGTATCTGGTCTCCCGGAAGCGGATGCTGACCCGAACAGTCGGCCGTCGTTGACGCTCAACGCTCCGGCCTACATCATCTACACATCGGGCAGTACAGGCCGCCCCAAAGGTGTCGTGGTCGAGCATCGTTCCCTTGCTGCCTTCGCAGCCGCTGCCAACGACCTCTACGGGTTGAAGAACAAGGATCGCCTCCTGCAGTTCCACTCGGTCGCCTTTGATACGTCCGTTGAGGAGATCTTCAGCACACTGACAGCCGGCGGTCAGTTGGTCCTGCGCACCGAGGACATGGCAGGGTCGATCGAGAGCGTGCTCGAAGAGATCGAGAACGTCTCGATATCAGTCCTCCAGTTCCCGACCGCGTTCTGGAACATCTTTGCTGCGCATGTGCTCCGCGACGAGCGTCCCCTTCCCTCCAGCGTCCACACGGTCATCATCGGAGGTGAGGCAGCCGATCCTTCGCTGGTCGATCGCTGGAAACGCAGATTTGATTCGTCCGTCCGGTTGATCAATGCGTACGGTCCGACCGAGACCACCGTGACGGCGACAGCAGCGATTCTCAGCGATCTGAATGACCCCGCCGACGCGCCCGTGCCGATAGGCAAACCGCTCGGCTCAGCGACGGCGTTCGTCGTGGACCGAGCAGGTCAAGCCGTGCCGATCGGAGTGCGCGGCGAGCTGTGGATCGGCGGTCCTCAAGTTGCGCGAGGCTATTTCGACGCGCCGGAGCTGACTGACGAACAGTTCGTGGCGGCGCCGTTCGGACGAGTCGGCAGGGTGTATCGAACGGGGGACGTGGTGCGGTGGAGACCGGATGGGAATCTGGAGTTCCTCGGACGCGTCGATCGCCAGCTGAAGGTGCGCGGCTTCCGAATCGAACCGGGGGAGATTGAAGCTCAGCTGGTTCTACACCCCGACGTTTCCGTTGCGTTCGTGCACCTGTGGGAGGACACCCGCGAGCCAGTGCTTGTGGGCTATGTCGTTGCCGAGCCCGGACGCACTCCCGTCACGGAGGAGCTGGTCGATCATCTCAAGAACAGCTTGCCCGCCTACATGGTTCCCGCCGTCGAAGTGATCGATGAGTTGCCAAGGAATCAGAGCGACAAGGTGGACACGAAGCGCCTTCCCGAGCCGTCCCGGCGGGGCCGAAGCCATCGTACGCCCCCGCGCAGCGACACCATGATCAGAATGGCAGCCCTCTGGAGCGAGATCCTCGGCGTCGAGGACATCGGGATCGAAGATCGGTTCTTTGATCTTGGCGGACACTCCCTCATGGCGGTGGAGATGATCAGCCGGGTCGAGCGCGAGTTTCGGGTTTCCGTGCCCCTTGCGACGATCTTCTCCCATCCGTCTCTGGAGGAGTTCACGCATCGAGTCACGTCAGGCACAAGCCAGCCGCTGCCAGACCGACTCGTTCCCATCAAACCCGATGGAGATCGACGCCCGCTCTTTTGTCTCCCGGTGACAGACGGGAGCGTCCTTGCGTATCACAGACTGACGCGGCACCTCTCTTCTGATATCCCTATCTACGGCATCGAGGCCCTTGGTGCCGATGGCGTCTCCGCTCCCCACCGGACGATCGAAGACATGTGCCATGAGTTTGCCGACATCATCATGGCGACGGGGCCGGGGCCGTATCGATTGCTCGGTGCCTCGTATGCCGGATTGCTTGCCGTGGAGACGGCGAACAGCATCATCGAACGTGGTGGAGAGATCGACCTGGCGGTGATGCTGGACACGGTGATGCCCCACCAAGAGTCGTGGCTGGAACGCCAGCAGAGGCGAGAACGGATCATCAGAAGCAGGGGTACATCCGGCCTTGGGTACGTTTCTCTTGACCTGTGGAAACGGGCTCGCGTCAGGCTCGGCAAGCTCCGGCACGCTCCAAGGTGGCGGATTCGCGAGATGGCGGGTCAGCCGCTTTCAGCCGAGCTCGCAGGCAAGCGGCTCACCCACGCCTCGCTCGAAGCTGAGCGGAGATTTGCACCGAGGCCTTATCGGGGAATGGTCTTGTACTTCCGCGCAACCGGAGAGGATCTGCCCCTAGATGAGCACCGCGACGCTCCGTGGCGTCGCTACGTCGAGGACCTCGATGTCGTCGACAGCGCCGGGACCCACTGGGGAGAGGGTTCCATGCTGGACGAACCCCACCTTGCCGACCTCTGCAACGAACTCAACAACCGCTTTGCGTCGTCCGATGAGGTGGGGAGAACACCGTGATTGCGGATCTTCGGGATCCAGGGCCAGGGGACGACCGGAGGTTCGAAGCGGCTCCCGTCTGGTCCGCCAATCTGGATGATCTTCCTTGCCGGCTCGATGCTCCGAGACGCGACGAGCTGGTGAGGTCGGGGAGATTCCGCACATCACAACGAATAGACCGGGAAGGGTCAGCATGAACCGCAGAGCTCTTCGCTGGTACGCCGCCTTCTACAGGAGTTCGCGGGGCCGTCTGATTCTCGGAGCGGGCCTTTCATTCCTCCGCGCACTTGCTCTTTTGCCGATTCCCCTGCTGGTGGCTGTTGCCATCGACGATGCAATCGCGGAGTCGAATATCTCAGAACTCGTAGGGATCGGTGTCGTCATCCTCGTGCTCACCGTCACGAGTGCTGCCATAGGGATTGCCTCCCGACGCGTCTTGGCACGAGTGACGATGAAGGCTCAAGCCGGCCTGCGCGAAGCTGCAGTCGCAGCACTTCTGCGGATGTCCCGCCGCACTTACAGCAAGGCGGATGACGGCGTGCTCCACGATCACGTTCTCCAGGAGACCAAACGTGTCGAGCAGGGGACTTCAGCGATCTTCGATGATTTCCTCCCTGGAACAGTCCTCATCATCGGAGTCAGTTTCGTTCTGATCCGGATGAATGTCGTGCTCACCGCTGTGACGCTGTTGTTCGTCCCGATCATCTTCCTTGCCAGCCGATGGCTCGGCCGGCACGTCGATGCACGGATCGAGCGTGACAACCGGAGCTTCGAGCGGTTCAGTCACAGCATCATCTCAATGCTCCGGTCGATGGATCTCATTCGGATTCAGGCGGCCGAAGAAGTCGAGGTCGAGCGACAGGAAGAAGCCATCGACCGGCTCCGGGATACGTCGATCGATCGGTCGGTTGGGATCACGATGTGGGTCACTATCCAACAGAGTCTGGTGGCGATCGCCGGCAGTGCCGTCCTGATCGTGGGTGGTGTGCTCACGATCCAGGGTTCGATGTCTCTCGGCGACCTGATCGCTTTCTATGCGGCGTTTGCCCTCTTGCGTGGACCGCTGAGCGTCCTCGCAGACCGGACGCCGTTTGTCATCGAGGGTGTTCAATCCCTTGACCGACTCTACGGGCTCCTGCACGGAGTGGATGAACGCCCATACACCGGCACGGAGGCGGTCGAGCTGAAGGGAAGTGTGACCCTGTCCGGCGTGTCGTTCGCGTACGACCGCAAGCCTGTCTTGGAGGAAGTGAGCCTGGAGCTTGCACCGGGGAAGGTGGTCGGACTCGTCGGTCCGAATGGTTCCGGCAAGAGCACGATTGTCAACCTCATCGTGGGGTTCTATCGCCCCGATGTGGGTGACGTGTTTGCAGAGGGCGTTCCCTATGACACCCTCGACCTCACGGTGCTTCGCCGACAAATGGGAATCGTTCCCCAGCAGCCACTTCTGCGCTCGGGCACCATTCTGGAGAACATCCTCTACGGCCGCGAGGGAATCTCCCTTGCCGAAGTGCAAACGGCGCTCCGCTTGGCTGAGGCGGAAGCCTTCGTAGAAGATCTGCCCGATGGTCTGGAAACGGCCATCGGCGAGGACGGCATCTTCCTCTCGGGTGGGCAACGCCAGCGGGTCGCGATAGCGAGGGCGCTCGTCCACCGACCCCCTTTGCTCATACTCGATGAACCAACCAACCATCTCGACCGGTGGACGGTCAGTGCTGTCGTCAACAACATTCGGGGGATGGATCATCGTCCGGCGGTGCTGCTCGTGAGCCACCGTACGGAGGTCCTCGCCGAGGTTGATGTCACCATCGACATCAAGGATGGGAGGATCGTCTCGGTGGCAAGCAGGGAGCAGTAGATGGCCTCGACGGCCGGATGCTGCTGCAGGATGTATGTTGACGCGACGGATTTGGTGATCTGGGCTCGGGCGTCGGGAGCGAAGTTGTCTCGACGTCACCGAGGCGCAGGCGTTTCGTCTCCGCCGACGTGCAGACTGCGGAAGCGGTCCAGGGCCGCTGCCGGCTCAGAGCCACGGAACCAAGCGAGCCCTCGCCGCTGGTGCGGATCGAGGACCTCGAGCCCGTGATCTGAACCTCGGCCACGACGCAGTCGATCGCCTCCCGGAGCGGGCGTTCACCGTCGAACTCGCCGGTGAGCCTCTCGACCGCCAGGCCGATGGCGAGCATTTGGGCCGGCTCGACGAGTTCCGATACGTCGCTGAGGCCGATCCTGACCCCTCACTGGCGGCTCAGTTCGCAACAGCAGCTCGCTCCCTGTTGAAGACATTGCCTCCACCGGGAATGTGCCCACCCGTATGTACCGATATCTGCGGGTGAGCCCCGCTACTACGGTTGACGCCATGGAGCCGTTCGAATCGTGGACAACCAAGCGGCTCATACTTCGCCGTCCCGTCGAGGACGATGTTGAGTCGGTCCTTGCCTACTGGTCCGACCCAGAGGTCCACCGATTCCTCCAACACCCTGTTTCCGACGATCTGGCTGAAGCGCAAGGGTTTCTCCGTCATCTGGCATCAGCCTGGGAGAAGGGGGAGAGCTTCGGCTGGGCAATGATCGAGGCTGCCACAGGACGCCTCGTTGGGATGATCGAGGCTCGGGTCTCACTCCATGGCATCGAGTTGGGCTATGTACTGCATCGGGATGTATGGGGGAAAGGCTATGCGACCGAGGCAGTTGCCGCCGTGGTCGACTGGGCGCTGGAACAGCCCGAGGTATATCGAGTGTGGGCCTACGTTCATGTGGGGAACACGGCATCCCAGCGGGTGCTCGAGAAGGCGGGCATGGTGAATGAGGGCATACTGCACCGCTGGGGTCCCCGAGCCGGGATGGCTCCAGCGGACTCGTACATGTACGGCATCTGGGTCGAGTAAGCCGGTCGAAGCCGCCACCGGGCTCGGGCATCTGTTGTCCCAGCAGCTCAGCGCCCGGGGTGAGACAGTGGTTGACGTGCCACCCGTGTTGGCGTCGCGAATCCGGGTGTTGTGAAAGCGGGCACCGATATGGAGAACCAACCCGCCGGACGTCACCAGATCATGGCACTGAGCCGACATGGGCGGCCAGGATCGAGTCGGGGCTGGACGACGACGATCCCTGAGTCTCGGCCGTGTCGCTAGCGCTCTCGGAGGATGGGCTCGATCGTGTGCTCAACAAGCCGGAAATGAACTCGTTGGCGGCGACCGCTTCGACAGGTTGTCCGACGTCGCCACGCATGTACTCCCAACAGAGCCCGGTGAGCGCTGGATCCTCGATAGCTGCCTCCAGTGCTTCCTTCGTGGCGTCGAGTTCGGCAACAGGGAAGCTGTCGGCAAGTTGCGAGCCGGTCGGGAACAGCGCTTTGATCGCCGAGGTACAGAGGCGGTCGCGTGGGCCCACCTGGATTTGAACCAGGGACCTCATCCTTATCAGGGATGCGCTCTAACCAGGCTGAGCTATGGGCCCGCGGACCGCGAACGATAGCAACGCATAGGACCTAGGGGCCAGGCGGGGAATAGCCTGACGGGCTGAGGGATTGATGAATGCCATGGCCAACACCCATTTGATCGGTATATCGGGGAGCCTCCGCTCAGGGTCGTACAACACGGCCCTGCTTCGGGCTGCGTTCGAAGATCTGCCCGACGGAGTAACCGCCGAGGTCGCCTCACTTGCCGACATCCCCATCTACAACGCGGACGACGTGAAGAGACAGGGGATGCCCGAGCCCGTCGAGTTTCTTCGATCTGCGGTGAGATCAGCACACGGAATCGTGTTTGCCACGCCCGAATACAACTGGTCGGTCACCGGGGCGATGAAGAACGCCGTCGATTGGCTCTCGCTGGGACCGGATTCCCCGCTGGACTTCAAGCCCGCGGCCATCATCGGCGCCGGCGGCGGCTCAGGGACTGCCCGTTCTCAGGCGCACCTGCGCGACATCCTGTCTCACAACAGCCTCTGCATCGTGTCGGACCCTCAAGTGATGGTGTCTGCCGCTTCCCAACGTTTCGAAGACACAGAACTCGCCGACGACGATGTGCGGTCCGAGCTTGCGACGATGACTGATCGGCTTCTCGAGGTCATCGAGCGGTCACATTCCACAGAGCGGGTCGACGCCGGCGGGTCGATTCTTGTGGTAGGGAGCCAGGCGTCGCGAGCGGAACGGGCTGCACACAGCATTGTCGAACACGGCCACCGAACGCTCACGGCTCTCGCACCGGTCGACGCTGAACGGATCCTGGGTCGCAGGGCGGTCGCGGGAGTGGTCCTCGATGCCCGCCTCGGCAGCGATGCGAAACAACTCGTGAGGGCCGCCGCCGGCCCTATTCCGGTGCTCGAGGTGGATGATCCGGCCAAGGCCGGCCGCTCGATCGACGAAGCACTTCGATTCGAGATGGGGTCGGGGTAGCCTCTCGCGCACCGCAGCCTTAAGGAGACTCGTGCGCAACTGGATCCTCTTCTTCCACATCATTGCCGTCATCGTCTGGATGGGTGGTTCGATCTACGTCGAGGCGCTGATGGCCGCAGTCGGCCGCAGCGAAGATGATTCGCGCCTGGTCGGCGTGTTTCGGAAGGTTGGGGCCACGAATCGCCGGTTGTTCAACATTGCCGGCATCGCCACCATCGTGTTCGGGTTCTGGCTCGTGTTCATCGTCCCGGGTTGGGAGTTCGAGACGGTGTGGATCACGGTTGGGATTCTCGTGGCGACGGTTGCCGTGGTCATCGACCTGTTCTACTCCACCCCGCGGATCGATCGAGTCGAGGCGCTGGTCGAGGATCCTGAGGAGTCAAACGATGCGGTCCCGGGCTTGATCAACCAAGTCCTGATGGCCGGCCATATTCGAACTGGGCTCTTGTTTGTCGGTGTTGTCTTCATGGTCTTCAAGTTCTGACTCGTTCGTCATGACCGGTTGGTCGGTACACTCGCGGCCACAAGGGGACGTAGCTCAGTTGGGAGAGCACCTGGTTTGCAACCAGGGGGTCGTCGGTTCGAGTCCGATCGTCTCCACGCCGGCTAGCGAGGAGTTTCCCGTGGAAACCGCCGTGATCGTGGACGCAGTGCGGACGCCGATGGGGAAACGTAACGGGCTTCTCAAAGACTGGCATCCGGTCGACCTCGCAGCCGAGACATTGGTGGCCCTGGCCAAACGCAACAACCTCGACCCAGTTGAAGTTGACGATGTCATCATGGGGTGCGTCTCCCAAGTCGGTGAGCAGACGTTCAACATCGGCCGCAACGCTGCGCTTGGCGCCGGGTGGCCGGAGTCGGTCCCCGGCGTCACCCTTGACCGGCAGTGTGGATCCAGCCAGCAAGCCGCCCACTTCGCCGCACAAGGCGTCATGGCCGGCGTTTACGACGTGGTCGTTGCTGCGGGTGTTGAGTCGATGACTCGGGTCCCGATGGGAATCTCGTTCTCCCAAGGTCCCGGCAAGCCGTTTGGGCCGAAGATGTCAGCCCGGTACGACCGCCAGCTTGTGCCACAGGGCATCTCGGCCGAGATGATCGCCGAGCAATGGGCGCTCGGACGCGAAACACTCGACCACATCGCGTACGACTCGCAGATGCGTGCCCACCGTGCGACCGTGGAAGGGCGCTTCGAATCTCAGATAATCCCAATCGAGACCACCGACGAGGGCCGGCCGATCACGATGACACTCGATGAGGGCATCCGTCCATCGACGACGGTTGAGATCCTCGGGGGGTTGAAGCCTGCATTCAGGGAAGACGGAGTGGTAACGGCCGGGAATTCGTCACAGATCACCGACGGTGCCGCAGCGGTGCTCATCATGAGCGAGGCGAAGGCCAAATACCTCGGGTTGGCGCCGCGGGCAACCTTCAAGGCGTTCTCTGTGGTCGGGACCGACCCCGTCACCATGCTCACCGGGCCGATTCCCGCCACTGAAGCCGTGCTGGCCAACGCGGGCCTATCCGTGGACGAGATCGGACTGTTCGAGGTGAACGAAGCGTTTGCCTCGGTCGTCGGTGCCTGGTTGAAGGAGACCGGGGTTGACTGGGAACGCGTCAACGTGAATGGGGGAGCGATCGCTCTCGGGCATCCTCTTGGCGCGTCGGGCGCCCGGCTGATGACGACGCTGCTCCACGAAATGGAGCGCACCGGCACCCGGTACGGATTGCAGACGATGTGCGAGGGTGGCGGCACGGCGAACGGCACGATCCTCGAACTGGCCACCTGACCGTGGCCGTATTCGTCGCCATCGTCGTTGGGCTTGCGATTTTCGTCGGCACAATCGCGATCGTTCGAATGATTGCGAACGGACCGCCACCGGACCCGGACCCCGAATCGGTGCATGAGGTGCAGGTCGACTACCGCTGTTCGATCTGCGGCATGCGCCTTACGGTGACCCAGCAGCAGGATGCGGCACCCGAACCTCCGAAACACTGCCGAGAGGTGATGGATCCGGTCTGAGGACGGACCGGGGGCCTCGCCGACTTGTCCCCACCTGTGGGTGAAGACGGGGATAACTACAAACGTGTAATTCGCGACCGAGCGATTTACGAGGCGGCCGTCGCTACCGGTAGTTGAGCGTCATGGCGAACCCCACCCCGATCATCGCCAAACCCACGACGAGGTACCAGTTATCGGTTCCGCCGGGGAGAATCCCCATGTAGTTGAGGAGGATCACAACGATGCCCAATGCCATGAGGCCGAACATCGTGGCGACGTACCAGGTTGGCGATGGACCCTTGTCCGCGACCTCGGTCACGGCCGGGTTCTTCGGCGGGGTCGGGCGCTTGTTGGCCTTCTTTCGGCCCTTCGAAACTGGCATGGCATGAAGAGTAGCGACCTGCGGCGCGCTTCCCAACGGGAACGGGCGCCGTTGTGTGGTCTCATCGGTACGCTGCCTGATCATGGAGGATGCGGCGACCACCAAAGCGGAGGTTTCGGCGGCCCCAACCAGGGGCGGACTGCCCCGCGTAATCCGGATCATCGGGTGGACAAGCATTGCCGCAGGGCTGCTGGTCCTCGGATTTGTTGTGCAGCAACTCTTCGTGACCACGTGGTTTGCCGAACAACACCAGGAAGTGCTTTCGGAGGAGGCCAACGAACACTTCGCCGAAGCCGAAATCAGCGAAGTGGAGTATGTCCGACCAGCGTCGGCCGGAACGACCGTAGATGTCTCCGGCGGTGACACCGGCGGCTCATCTACCGGCGGGCAAGAGATCGAAGGCGCTGTACCGCGGACGATCCTCGTCGAGTCTGAACCCGAAAAGGGAGTTGCCTTCGCGGTCATCCGGATCCCGAAGATCGAAGCCCTCCAAGAAGGCTGGGCGGTGGTCGAGGGGGTCGGGGTCCGCGACCTCAAGAATGGAGCGGGACACATGCCGGATACGCCACTTCCGGGAGCCCCGGGCAACGCCGTCATCTCGGGTCATCGCACGACGTACGGTGCCCCGTTTCACGACGTGGATGTCCTCAGCTGGGGAGACATCATCGAAGTCGAAACAGCGCTCGGGACACACACCTACGCCGTTCGGGAGTTGAAGATCGTGAAACCAACAGACGTTTGGGTGACCGAACCGCGCGATGGTGCGTGGCTGACGCTCACAACCTGCCACCCGAAGTTCTCATCCCGCCAACGATTGATCGTGTTCGCCGAACTGGTTGACGGCCCCAACTACGAATCGATCTACGCATGAGACACTGGTTTCTCGACCTCCCGGGACCGATGGCCGTCAAGATCGTGATCGCCGTCCTGGTGGCCCTCGTCGCGCTGGTGGCCCTCTTCTTCGTGTACGACTGGATTGGAAGCAATCTGCTGGACACGGGGGGAACCATCGAATGAGAGTTCTCGTCCTGGACAACTACGACTCGTTCACCTACAACCTCGTCCAGTACTTCGGCGACCTCGGTGCGGAACCCATCGTTGTCAGGAATGACGAGATGTCACCCGCTGAAGGTGAACGACTGCGGCCCGATCGGCTCGTCATCTCTCCCGGGCCGGGGACACCTGACGACACCGGCTTCTGCATGGACTACATCCGGACGATGGGGGGAACGGTGCCAATCCTCGGTGTCTGTCTCGGACACCAGACGATCGTGGCCGCGTTCGGCGGCGAGATCGGACGGGCTCCCGCACCGCGACACGGAAAGGTCTCCGTCATCGATCACGACGGCAAGGGGGTCTTTGCCGGCTTGCCCGATCCGTTTCAGGCAACCCGGTACCACTCGCTCGCAGCGACCTCGGTGCCCGACATCCTCGAGATCACCGCACGGTCGGAAGATGGTGTTGTACAGGCTGTTCGTCACCGCACTCTTCCGATCGAAGGTGTGCAATTCCACCCCGAGTCGATCATGACGGAGGTCGGTCGAGACCTTCTCGCGAACTTCCTGGCGGGACCGACGGAGATCCTCGCCTCTCCCACGGAGTGGGGGAGGCGCGAGCATCCGGCCGGTTAGGCCGGAGCGCAGCGGAGGGGGCTGAGCGCGTTGGGAGTCGAGGTGCGCGGCGTGCCTCATCTTCTGGATGTTGTCTCCCAGGCCGCCCCCTCCCGCCCTCGCTGCGCTCGGACACCCTCCCAAGGCGGGGCCTCATCTTGGCGATTCGGGCTCCCAGAGCCCCCTCCCGCCCTCGCTGCGCTCGGGCACCCTCCCGCGGCGGGGCCTCATCTTGGCGATTCGGGCTCCCAGAGCCCCCTCCCGCCCTCGCTGCGCTCGGGCACCCTCCCGAGGCGGGGCCTCATCTTGGCGATTCGGGCTCCCAGGCCGCCCCCTCCCGCCCTCGCTGCGCTCGGGCACCCTCCCCCACCTTCGGTGGTGGAGGGGAATACAGGTTCGTCGCTAAGGGATCGCTTCCTATCGGCCGAAGACTATGAGCATGGTTGGACGGGTCTTCTCGCGTCCTGCGGTTCTTGCCGCCGCTGTCACGTTTGTGGCCGTGTGGATCGTGCTGTCCTCGCCCGCACTTGCTGCACCACCGGCCGGCAATCCCGACGGGACCGCACCGGTGCCTCTCGAAGCCCGGGCCGTCGACACCTCACATCGCAATCACATCGTTGGAAACGGCACACCACAGAGCTGCACATCAGCTGCGGTCGTGGCCGCTGTTGCCCAAGGCGGGATCATCACGTTCGATTGTGGCCCGACTCCGGTGACGATCGAGATGACCGCCACCGCCAAGATCGTCAACAACACCGGACCCGAGATCGTGATCGACGGCGGGGGACTCGTGACCCTCAGTGGCATGGGCCAGCGGCGTATTCTCTACATGAACACATGCGATCCAGCGCAGGTGTGGACGACGTCCCACTGCCAGAACCAAGATCACCCGCGGCTGACGGTGCAAAACCTGACCTTCGTCGACGGCAACGCCAAGGGTGAAGACCCCGACGGCGGAGGTGCCATCTTCGTGCGAGGTGGGCGATTCAAGGTCGTCAATTCGCGCTTCTTCAGGAATGTCTGTGACGATGTTGGGCCCGACGTCGGCGGCGCCGGTATGCGAGTGCTGAGCCAGTACAACGGGCTGCCGGTCTACGTCGTCAACACCACCTTCGGCGGGGCACCCGGATACGGAAACGTCTGCTCGAACGGTGGTGGAATCAGCAGCATCGGCGTCTCCTGGACGCTCATCAACAGTCTGTTCAGCTACAACGACGCGATTGGCAACGGTGCGAACCCGCCTCAAGGCGGCACACCGGGCGGCGGCAGCGGTGGAGCGATCTACAACGACGGCAACACATTCACGCTCACGCTCATCGACACACGCGTCGAGTACAACCATGCGAACGAGGGTGGTGGAGCCATCTTCTTCGTCTCAAATGATCGGTCCGGCTCTCTCATCATCAGGGACTCGGTGCTGGTCTCCAATCCGAGCGAGGGGTTCGAAACGAGGGGATACCCGGGCATCTTCGTGCTGGCGAATGGGCCGCCACAAGTCGAGAACTCCATCATCGGGGACTATCCGGAAGTCCTGGATGTCTGCCCGGATGGTGCGGCCTGCGACTCGGTCATCTTCCACGACGCAGGTGGAAGATGGCACGCCTGGAGTGCCGTTGCATCGCAGCGGTCCGAGGATGTGTTCTACTTCGGGGATCCGGGCGACGTCGCTTTCGCGGGAGACTGGAACTGTGACGGCATCGACACCCCCGGTCTCTATCGACAGAGCGACGGTGCGGTGTACCTCCGGAATTCGAACACACAAGGAGTCGCCGATGTACGCTTCTTCTTCGGTAATCCCGGCGACCTCCCTCTCGCCGGTGACTTCGACGGTGACGGATGTGACTCCCTGTCGATCTATCGCCCTTCGGAGTCCCGGATCTTCGTCATCAACGAACTCGGGTCGAACAATGCCGGCCTTGGCGCCGCCGAATTCGACTTCGTCTTCGGGAATCCAGGGGACAAACCCTTCGTCGGAGACTTCGACGGCAACGGAATCGACACGGTAGGTCTCCACCGCGAGTCGACGGGTCTCGTGTACTTCCGGAACGCACTGACGACCGGCATCGCCCACTCACAATTCATCTACGGAGATCCGGGAGACGTCCTGGTAGCCGGTGATTGGGATGGTGACGGGGACGACACCGTCGCGGTCTACCGACCGTCGAACGGACTCCTCTACCTGAAGCTCAACAACACCGAGGGCTACGCCGACGCGGCAATCCCAGCCGGTAACGGCTACCAAGGCCTCGCCCCCCACCGAAACTGACTCCCCACCCATCGTCTCCCCCACAATGTGGGGGAGCCCGAATCGCGAAGATGAGGCGGAGCGCCTCGCAGAGGGGGCCTGGGAGCCCGATGCTCGAGCCGGAGCGCCTCGCAGAGGGGCTCTGGGAGCCCGAATCGGGAAGATGAGGTCGAGCGCCTCGCAGAGGGGGCTCTGGGAGCCCGAATCGGGAAGATGAGGCCCGCCCCCGATGTCGCCCGTCTCCGACCTACTCCGCAATCCGATAGGCCCCGCCTACGTCTCGCCGAACGAGGCCCTCCGCGACGAGATCGTTGATCGCAGCTTCCACCGCAGCAGGGGCGAAGCCGGTTTGTTGAACGATGTCGTCGATTCTGGCGGTATGCCGGACCAACGTGCGGATGATGGCCCCTCGCAGCTGTCGAGCCGAACCTTCGAATCGCCCCTGCGCTGTTGGCGGGGTGTAAGCGGCGGGGCCCGAGCACCAGTCTTTGACGGGGCAGGTCGTGCAACGGGGACGCTTCGGCGAACACACCGTGGCCCCGAGATCCATCATCGCCTGGTTCCAGACACCGGCCGGCTGCCCGAGCACCTTGTCGGCGGCTGCGGCGAGCGCCGCGCCGTGGAGCGCCTCGCCGTGCCAACGGCTCAGCACTCGCCTGAGGTTTGTGTCGACGGCCGGAACGTTTGCCCCGAAGGCGAACGAAGCAACCGCCGCCGCGGTGTACGGACCGACACCGGGCAGGCCTGAGAGGGTCTCCGGTGTCGTCGGCCATCCGTTGGCGTGGATGATCCGAGCGGCTTCTCGGAGGCGGAGGGCACGGGTGTTGTAGCCGAGTCCCGTCCAGGCATCGAGCACGTCCTGGAGCACTGCGGAGGCAAGCGAGTCAACGGTGGGGAATCGAGCGATGAACTGTTCGTAGAAGGGGACAACTCGCGACGCCTGGGTCTGCTGGAGCATGATCTCTGAGACGAGGATCAGGTAGGGATCGGTCTTGTCTCGCCATGGCAGGCTGCGCCGCTGTTCGGCGTACCAGGCCAGCAACGCTGCGTTGCGAACTTCCTCGAGCGGGACCACGGTCACGACGGCGCGGCGGTGGTTGTTGTGGTGGACGAAGTGGTTGTTGTGGTGGACGAAGTGGTTGTCGTCGGTTGTGCCTTGCCGAGGAACAGCCCGACGGATGAGCCGTCGTCGACCGCGGTTCCAAACGCAGGATCCTGGTCGACGACCCTTCCGACGAGGTTCGGATCGGCGACTTCGATCTCACCGAGGAACACGGCGATGAGGCCGGCTCCCGAAGCTCGCGCCTCGGCTTGGGTTTGGTCGTCTCCACTGAAGTCGGGCACAGTCACCTGCCGAAGCACGCCGATCTTCACGAGGACCTCGGTCCCCGCCTCGACGGTAGACCCGGAGCGCGGGTTCTGCTCTGCGACAACACCCGCAAGGCCGCTGACAGCGCTCACGTCCACTCTGCCGTCATCCACCAACACCAGGTTCGCGTCGGTTGCCAGCGCTGTCGCCTCGTTGATTGACCTTCCGACCAGACTCGGAACCGTCGCCGGCTCCGGGCCGTCCGAAACCCAGACCGTGATGGTGTCGTCGCGCCCGACGATCCTCCCGGCCTCCGGTTCGGTTCTGACGGTGAATCCGGCGGCGATATCAGGCGAGTACTCGACTTCGGTGACGACGTTCGTGAACCCGGCCTGAGCGAGTTCGAGTTGCGCTCCTTCCGCGGACTTACCGGACACGTCGGGAACTTCGATGGAGAACGGACCTCTGGAGACCACGAGATCGACCAGCGATCCCGCCGCCGCGGGGGTGCCGGCCGATGGGCTCTGCGAGATGACGGTCTGCTCGGGGATGTCCTCGGTGAGGGTGTATTCGGTTCGCCCCACCTGGAACCCTTGGGCTTCGATGAGTGCCCTTGCAACCTCCTCGGTCTCGCCTTCGACCTGAGGCACTGTGAACTGCTCTACGCCTGCGGACTCGAAGACTGCGACGAACGATCCCTTCTCGACGGAGGTTCCTGCGATCGGGTCAGTCCGGATGACGACGCCCTGCGGAACGGTGTCGCTCTGCTCCAGGCGGCGCGTTACCTTGAGATCGAGGTCTTGGAGCGTTTGGAAGGCTGTCTCGGCCGGAACCAGCGTGAGGTCCGGCACAACGACGAGGTCTCCATCTCCGCCGCCTCCGGTGAACAGGCGAAACAGGATGAACACCGCGACGGCGAGGAGCGCAAGGAGAGCGATGACGGCTGCGACGTAGGTTCCCTGGCTGGTCGTGCTGCCCTCGGTTTGATAGGCGACCACGCGAGCTGTCTCGTCCGGGGGCACCGTGGCGGGCGGAGGTACGAGAGCTGTTGCGGCCGCAGCCGCCGCAGCACCGGCAACGACGGGCTGGCGGCCCGAGAGGAAGAGCAGAAGGTCGGACCGCATGTCGGCTGCTGTGGGATAGCGGTCGTCCGGGTTCTTCGCAATAGCGGCCTCATCGATCATGGCCAGATCGGCTGGTACGTCCGTGTTGATCTGATTGGCGGGCACGGCGTACTCCGACACATGCTGATAGGCGACGGCAACGGGGCTCTCTCCGGTGAACGGAGGTTGGGCCGTGAGCATCTCGTAGAGGACAACGCCGAGTGAGTAGACGTCAGAGCGGCCGTCAGCGGGGAGGCCCTGTGCCTGCTCCGGACTGAAGTATGTTGCGGTCCCAATCACAGCACCCGTGCGTGTCAGCTCTTCTGAATCGTCGAGAGCCCGGGCGATCCCGAAGTCCGTGACCTTCACAGCGCCGTCGTTCGTGATCATGATGTTGCCGGGTTTGATATCCCGGTGGATCACTCCGGCCTCATGGGCAACGGTCAGCGCCGCGGCCGTCTCGGCGGCGATCTCTGCGGCACGACGCGGGAGAAGGGAGCCCTCAGACTTGAGGATTTCTCGCAACGTTCGACCCTCGATCAGTTCCATGACCATGTAGTAGGTCGATGCGTCCTGTCCCCAGTCGTAGATCGCCACGATGTTGGGATGGCTCAGATTCGCGGCGGCTTGCGCCTCTCGCTTGAAACGGGTGACGAACGCGTGATCCGAAGCGAAGTTGGCGTGCAGGACCTTGACCGCGACCCGTCGGTTGAGGAGGGTGTCCTCGGCTTCATAGACGTCGGCCATTCCGCCTCGGGCGAGGTGGGAGATGACGCGATACCGATCTGAGAGAACGCGATCTTGCATGTCGATCAACGATGGTACTGACAGGGTGGGATATGGCGTGTCGCGATTGGCGAAGGGTGGACCTTTGATGCGGTCTCGGGGACGAAAGACACGAGACACGAGACCGGACGGTGTCAATCTCAGGTCTCGAGTCTCAGATCTCTTGTCTCGAGTCTCAAGTCTCGTGTCTACTTGAGATACACCTCGAAGAGCTCTGCGGCGATTGGGGCGGAGATTGAGCCGCCGGAGGCCGTTTCACCGGCAGGTCCGCCATCTTCCAGCACAACCGCCAGCGCGATCTGCCGCTGACCGGGTTCTGGATCAACGGGCGCGAATCCGACGAACCAGACATCGGGAGCGGCACCGGTCACCTGGGCCGTGCCTGTCTTGCCTGCGACGCGTATCCCGGGCACGGCGGCATTGCGTCCTGTGCCGGAAATGACGGCCTGTTCCATGAGGTCTGTGAGCACAGCAGCGCTCGCCGGGCTGATCGCTCGGCGCCACAACTCGGGCTCGTTTGTGGATTCGATCTTGCCGTCGTGCGTGAAGACATCGGCGACGACGAACGGGACCATGATGTTCCCTTGATTGGCGACCGCAGCCGCGACAAGCGCCATTTGGATGGGGGTCGCGCGCACGTCTCGTTGGCCGAGGGCGTTTTGAGCGGTGGCCGGCGGATCTTCTGCGAAGTCGAGCGGTTCGGGGAATGCCGACGAGAGGACCGGTAGATCGTACGGAATCTCCTGATTGAATCCGAAGGCCTCGGCTGTCACGGCCAGCGCGTCACCTCCCACCGCCATTCCAAGCGCCGCAAAGGTGGTGTTGCATGATCGCACGAACGCCTCCGCAAGGGTCACGGTGGTGCCGTCGAGGCAGACCTCATCGTCGTAGTTGTGGATCGTGGCGGTGGTTCCCGGGAGTTCGAGTTCCGCAGGGTCGGGGAATTCGGTGGCGGGGCCGGCGACACCCGTTTCGAGCGCCGCCGCCGTGGTGATGATCTTGAAGCTTGACCCGGGCGGGTAGGTCGTGTTGATCGTCCGGTGGAGGAGTGGCTGATCCGGATCGTCCTCGAGCGCCCGACCCGCCGGTGCGGCAGCAGGTCCGACCAGGGAGTTCGGATCGAACCCCGGCGTTGACACGGACGCTAGGACCTCACCGGTGGATGGATTGATTGCGATGATCGATCCCCGCTGTCCGCTGAGCGCCTCAACCGCAGCGCGTTGGAGTTCGTCGTCGATCGTCAGCCGGAGACCTCGAGGGCGGGGATCACCGCCGAGGAGGGCGTTCAGAATCCCGGAAAGGGTCGAGTCGCGGTGTGAGACCAGGTCGCCCTCGTAGACACGTTCGAGCCCGCGCGAACCGAAGAGCACCGACACGTACCCCACTGTGTGTGCATAGCTGTCGATCGTCGGATACACCCGAGCAGAGGTCTGGGGATCCCGCGGATTCGGATCGGAGCGTGCGGTGACGACAGCGTCGGCCGAGATGATCGCTCCTCGTTCTCTCCCGACACGCCAGGCAACAAGCCGTGGATTCCGCGGGTCGTCGCGATACTCGGGCCCGGCGACGGCCTGGATCCACACCGTCGCGAGAACAAGAACTCCGAAGCCGATGAGGATTGCCCACGCAGTCTTGCGGAGAGGCGCGTTCATGTGCGTTCCTCATGGGAGATCCGGCCGAGCAGTGCCGCGATGAATGCGGACGCGAGCAGGGACGAACCTCCATAGGACATGAAGGGCAGCGTGATGCCAGTAATCGGGAAGAGTCGGACGATGCCGGCGATGATCAGGAACGTCTGCAGACCGAGCAAGATCGTCAAGCCGGCTGCCAAGTACTTGCGGAAGCGGTCCCGAGACCGGAGGGCGATGCCGAAGCCGACTGCAACGAGGAACGCGTACCCGATGATGACGGCGATCGAACCCGCCAGCCCGAGCTCCTCCCCAATGGCGGCGAACACGAAGTCGGTCGCGGCGGCAGGTATCAGGTCCGGTCGCCCGAGCCCGAGCCCGGACCCGGTGAGGCTGCCGCTCCCCATGGCGAAGAGGCCTTGGGCGGTCTGATACCCGGCTCCGGCGTAGTCGGCGAACGGGTCGATCCATGCCTCGATGCGAACCTGCACGTGGGAGAACATCGTGTACGCGACCCCGCCGGCGATCGTGACGAGCACGAGCCCAAGGCCGAGGTAGAAGCCGCGGCCGGTTGCCACGTAGAGCATCCCGATGAACAGCCCGAACAACAGCAGTGATGCCCCGAGGTCTCGTTGGTAGACGAGCACGATGAACGCGACGCCGGCGGCAACGATGACCGGTCCCAGATGTCGTGGTTCCGGGATTCTGAACGGTCCGACAGTGCGAGAGACCGTTGACATGGCTTCCGAGCGGTCGGCGAGATACGAAGCGAGGAAGATGGTGAGGAGGACTTTGGCGACTTCACCCGGCTGGAACGAAAGGTCGCGGGCCGCGAATGGAAGGTCGATGCGAACCCAGAGGCGCGAACCGTTGACGACAGCGCCGTGAATCGGCCACGACGAGGGGAGGAGCGGCAGGAGCAAGAGCACCATCGCCGCAGCCAGGAACAGGTAGCGGTAGCGGCGCAGGACGGCGACCCCCGAGGTTCGGAGCAGCCATACGACGGTCGCTCCTGCAATGCCGGCAAACACCAGCCACCATCGCTGCAGGGCGGCCAGTTCGGGGTCGAGCCGGAAGACCTCGATCGTTCCGAGCGCGGTGAGGAACGTTGCGATCGGAAGGATCATCGTGTTCGCATTCGGCGCCCACATCCGGAACGCGATGTGGAGCGAGCCAAACGCGAGCACAAACGAGAAGAATGTGAGGGCAACGGCGGAATCGAGCCAGATGCCGGCCGCGAATTGGACCATCGCCACCCCGAGCGACGCGAGCACCGTCCCCGCGAGGATGAACACCGCTTCGGTGGTGCGTGTCATGGCCCCGCGTCGACGATGGCCACTGTGATGTTGTCGATGCCACCGGCGGCGTTCGCCGCTTCGATGAGCATCCACACCGTGGCTTCGAGATCATTCCCGGAGCCGAGAATCGACGTGATCTCACGGTCGTTGAGCATCGATGTGAGTCCGTCGGAACAGAAGAGCAGCCGATCGCCGGCTTCGAGATCCAACTGTTCGGTGTCGACCTTGACGGGTCCGAGCCCGAGTGACCGGGTAAGCAGGTGGCGCTGCGGGTGGGTGTCGACGTCCTCGTCCTTGATGTGACCGAGTGCAACAAGCTCCGCGACGACCGTGTGATCGGCCGTGACCCGTTTGAGCTCTCCATCCCGCAGGAGGTAGCAGCGGCTGTCGCCGACATGCCCGATGGTTGCGGTTCCGTCCTCGGAGAAGAGGCCGAGGGTCATCGTTGTGCCCATCCCCGCGAGGTTCGGCTCGTCGCTCACTCGGTCCCGGATGGCCTGATTCGCGGCGAGAACGCGTTCGGCGATGTCGATCTCGGCGTCCGCGGGCTCTTCGGTTGCCATCGTGAGGGCCAACGTGCTCGCGATGTTCCCTGCCACATGGCCCCCCATGCCGTCCGCAACGCCGGCAAGGAGCGGACCCTCGCCGGCCCCGGAAGCCTTCGGAAACACCGAGTCTTCGTTGCGCTCGCGGATCCGGCCTTGGTGTGTGCCGGTCGCCCAGACGTATCTCATCTCACCTCGAGGATGGTCTTGCCGATCTGCACCGTGTCGCCTTGCCCAGCCGGCGTGGGTGCGGTGATACGCCGCCCGTTGACATAGGTCCCGTTTGTGCTTCCGAGATCGTGAACGAGCGTGCCGCCTTCATTGCTCTCGACTCTGGCATGGAATTCCGAAGCGTAGGGGTCGTCAATGACTACGTCCGCGTCAGGACTGCGGCCGACGGTGTGTCCCGCCGGGCGGAGGCGAACCGTTGTTCCCTTCTTTGCATCTCCCCGCAGAACGATCAGCTCGCGCCCTCCTTTGGACTTCTTGAGCGACGGCCCGGTGCCGATGTGGCTCCGGATGGCGAGGGCTGCCTGCCAGAGGAAGAGGAAGATCAGGATCAGGAAGAGGATCTTGAGAGCGTTGAGGATCAGTGCGGGCATTGATGTCTCACAAACGTCGGAAGACGAAATCGATATCGCCCATGGTCACCGTGTCACCCGGGACGAGCGGATGTGGGTCTGTTCCGATCCGCTCAGTATTGACGTACGTTCCGTTCGCGGACGACAGATCGGCAATCGTGGCCTCCTGGCCGGTCCTGACGATGATGGCTTGCCTCCGTGACAATTCAGGAACGGACACCACGATATCTCCTTCGATCGCACGGCCGAGGATCGAGCGGTTGTCGGACACCTCGAGCACCAGGGGAGGAGAAGCTGATATGAGTTGGGCCCACGGTTCGATCGGCCCCGGCTCGGACGAGCCGGCGCAATCGGCGAGGCCCCTGGGCACAGCGGGATCGGCGACGACCTGCACAGTGATCGGCCCATTGATGCGCCACGCCTGTTCAGCAGCGAATGCGTCGACGGCGCGCGCAAGCTCGACCTGCAATTCGGTCGGGTCCACTGATGGAGGGAGGTCGGACGGGTTGACACCGATCGACCACCGGTTCGGGATTTCGGGGCCGGCGTCACCGGGAGCGGCAACGAAGTCTGCTTGTCGGATCAGCCGATCGGCCATGTCGACCGGATGCATCCTGCCCCGGAAGACGGCCGCAGTCGCTCCATCGACCAGGCGTTCCAGCCGCCGTTCCATCTCTCGAGCGAGTCGCATGTGTGGATTGTATGGGTTCGAACGGTATCGGTGAGGCGAAGCCCCGATTGCGTCTGTCTCTTCGAGAGGTATTCAACGCCCGTGGTAGCCTTTCGCTCCCGCGGGCGAGTGGCGGAATTGGCAGACGCGCAGGTTTCAGGAATCTGTGAGGTAATACTCGTGGGGGTTCAAGTCCCCCCTCGCCCACACCTATGGCGTATCCCTCCTACGCGCCGATCCGTCGGCAGCGGCGCAGACGCTGGTTGCTGGCGATCCTGATCGCGCTCATCATCGTTTCCATCGTGGTCCTAGCCGTCCGCCGCCGAACGGAGGCACGTGGTGTCGCGGACTATCTGGCCGTGGCCCAGGAAGTCGCCGCCGAGCAGGCGGAAACGGCCGACGCTCTGGAGACGATGCTCTCGACGATCACCGATATCCAGCGCCCTGAAGTGATGAGAAGCCTGGAAGAGCTCAGGATGTCGTCGGAGGCATCGGCAGAGACACTCGCTGCTGTGGATGTCCCGGCTGCGGCCGGCGAAGCCAACGGTTATCTCGTGGCAGCCGTCGGATCGTGGAATAGCGCCATCGACCTCCTCGACGACGCGATCATTCTCGTTCTCGATGAGCCTGCAGAGGCCGGCGGCACCGACCAGCTGGAAGTTTCGTTCGATTTCTTGAGGATCGGCGATCTCGCGTACAGCCAGTTCCTCGAGGCGGTTGAGGGCCTCGATGATTCGATCCCCGTCGGCGATATCGAGGTTGTGGCCTTTGCCGGCGATGACCGGGCGGTTGCGTACGACGCGCAGTTCGTCACCCTTCGGCTCACATCGGTGTTCAAGTTGGGAGAGCTCCATGATGTCTCTGTGACGGCGATCACCGAACCCGAGCCGCTCGGTGAGCGCGACAACGTCCCTGTGGTTCCACACAGCGAGCAGTTCATTGTTCAAGCGGTCGTGGCAAATCAGGGGAATGAGCCGGAACAACAGGTATCTGTCGATCTTGAGCTCATTCCGACCGATTCTTCCGAGCCTCGGGCTGTGGTGAGGCAGACCGTTGCCAACCTCGCTCCCGGTCAGGCCAAGACGTTGGTTTTCGACACGTTGGAGCTTCAGCCGGGTGGCCTGTACGAGTTGGTTGTCACCACAGGAGTTGACAAGGACGACGACCCGGGGAACGATTCGTGGCGCATGGTCTTCTACCGAAATGACAACGCGTGAGCGACTGGCTGGTCGTTGTGATCGTTTTCCTCGTTGTGGTGCTCGCCGTGTGGCAGACGTATCAGCTCCAACAGATTCGAAAGCAGGTTGATGCTGTCCCGAAAGACGGCAATGTGTTCACGCTCATCGACTCAACGTCGGGCCGCCTCGGTCGAGTCGAAGCCGGCCTCGCCGTGGTGGATCAGCGCCTTGAGGATGTGGAGGCGAAGCTGCCGTATGCGATTACGCGAACCGCAGTCGTCGCGTACGATGCGTTCGGAAATATCGCGGGACAGCTCTCCCGCTCGATCGCGCTGCTGAGCGAAACTGGTGACGGTGTTGTGCTCTCGATCCTGGTCTCTCGCGAAGAGACCTTGTTCTTCACGAAGGAGATTCGAGCCGGGGTAGGGAGCGAGCCGCTCTCTCCCGAAGAGGGCAGCGCGGTAGGCCGAGCGATGGGCCGGTAGCATTCCATCATGATCGACGTCGGAATCCTTCGCGAACGCCCGCAGGACCTTGCCGCCGCGCTGAGCCGCCGTGGTGTTGACATCGATGTAGCGTCCCTCGCCCGGATCGACGCAGATCGGCGAACTGCACGCGCCGATGCCGAGGAGATGCGTTCCCAGCAGCGAGACGTCGGGAAGTCGATCGCCGGTCTCAGCGGTGACGAGAAGGCGGCGGCGATTGCCGAGGCGGGCGAACTCTCCGAGCGATACAAGACCAAGGTTGCCGAGGCCGACGACCTTGACGCTCGATTCATGGAGCAATGGGTCACGGTTCCGAATCTTGCCGATGAAACAGCCGCAGACGGGTTCGAAGAAGAGGACAGCATCGAGATCACCCGATGGGGCGATCCACCGGTGTTCGACTTCGATCCGAAGGACCACGTCGACCTCGGTGTGGCGCTCGGGATCATCGACATTGAGCGGGCAACGAAGATCTCTGGCAGCCGTTTCGGGATGATCAAAGGCAAGCTGGCGCTCCTCGAGATGGCGATGACGCGTTGGTCGTCGGACCTCCTATCGGATCAGGGATTCACGCCGGTGGTTCCGCCGGTCCTCGTTCGGGAGCAGGCGCTGTTCGGCACCGGCTTCTTCCCGGCGGACCGAGAACAGGTCTACTCGGTCCAGGAAGATGACCTCTACCTCGTCGGCACCTCCGAGGTGCCACTCGCGGCCATGCACGGCGATGAGATCCTCTCGGCTGACGAGCTGCCCCTGCGCTACGCCGGATCCTCGACATGCTTCCGCGTGGAGGCCGGCACCTACGGCAAGGACACTCGGGGGATCTTCCGCGTCCACCAGTTCAACAAGGTGGAGATGTTCTCGTTCGTTGAGCCCGACCGCTCGCGCGAAGAACACGAGTTCCTGCTGTCGCGCGAGGAAGAACTCGTGCAGGCGCTCGAGATCCCGTATCGGGTCGTGAACGTCGCAGCAGGTGACCTCGGCGCATCAGCGGCGAAGAAGTACGACATCGAGGCATGGTTCCCCGGCCAGGAGCGATACCGGGAGATCACATCGACGTCGAACACCACGGACTACCAGTCGCGGCGCCTGAAGATCCGGTTCAAGGATGCAGACGGCAAGAACCGTTTCGTGCACACCCTGAACGGCACGGCCGTGACCGGGCGGGCGCTGATCGCGTTGGTCGAGAATCACCAGCAGGCCGACGGTTCGATCAGAATCCCCGAAGCGCTCCGCCCCTACACCGGCTTTGATGTCATTGAGTAGGCAGCCACGAGCCACGAGCCACGAGATGCCGGCCCAAGGTTCTTTGTCCTCTAGGCCGCAGGGTGGGGGGACGCGGAGGAGCGTTGGCGACGACGCAGGGGGGCTTCCTCAATCTGGTCGTGCTTCTTCCTGCCTGCTACTTCCCTACGTGTGCCCATGACGAACGGGGACGTCTTTGCTGATATCGCCGGGCGGTACGACCGGTTGAACTCGATCCTGTCGCTCGGGCGGGATCAGGCGTGGCGGAAGACAGCGATCGATCGGCTCCCAGTTGGCCGTCTTCTCGACCTGGGTGCCGGTACGGGTGCCGCCAATGAGGTGTTCGGGGATCGCGAGGTTGTTGCGCTCGATCCGTCGCCGGAGATGCTGGCTCTCAACGACGCTTCGCATCTCCTCGTGGGTGCGGGCGAGTTGCTCCCACTGGCAGACGAGTCGTTCGACGCCGTCTTCTCGGCCTACGTGTTTCGAAATCTCGACTCAGTAGACGAGACCCTCGCCGAGATCCACCGCGTGCTGCGCCCGGGTGGGATGGCGGGAATCGTCGACCTCGGACGTCCCGAAGGGTCGGTGCAGCGGTCGATTCACCGGGCGGGTACATCCGTGGTTCTGCCCCTTGCAGGCATGACGATCGGTGCTCGTGAGGAATATGTCTACCTTCACCGAACGCTCGACAAGCATCCGCCCCCCGAGAAGCTGCTTGGAACTTCTCCGTTGCGCCTCGTCGACACGTGGCGCCTCGGCCCAATGGGGTTCGTGTGGGCCGCGATCCTCGAAAAGGAATGACGTAGACCCGGCTTCGCCCGGTGTACCTGATGCGCAGCATCAGGTACACCGTGCACCCGCCGTCGAACGGCGATATCCGGCGCGTTCCGAGACGTTGACTCCAACCGGGCGATCCCGTAACACCCGGGAAGGGCCGCTTAGGGCTGCTTCCTTCCGGACCTGACCCGCTTCACGATTTCCCGCCGTTGCAGGACCCGATCTTCAACACCAACTGATCTCGGCGCTAGTCCCGAATACCGACCGCCCTCGGGCGGGAATTCAGCCCCGCATGAAGAGGGTTTCGAGTACAGGGCACCCCTAGCGCCCCGCCTAGCACGGTTCGGGAATGGTAGCCCTCGGCCGACGATGACCGTCAGGCGATCTGTTCGGCAATGAAACGATCGGTTCGCTCCCGCGCCTCTGACCCCGCCCCCGTTGGAGCCCCTGCGAATCCGTGTGCTGCTCCGGGCACAACCATCAACTCGGTGGCGTTTCCCGCAGCGGCCCACCGCGACGCGAGGAGCAGGCTGTCGTCGAGCAGCGGATCCTGTGTTCCAACGGTGAACAGCGCCGGCGGCAAACCTCTTAGGTCGGCGTACATCGGCGACACATCCGGATCGGTCAGGTCTGCTCCTGCCGCGTAGGTGTCGGCGAACCAGCGGCAGAGGTCGGTGTTCATGACCAGCATCCGGTCACCCCAGTTCCGAGCGCTGGGCGTCAGGGAGAGGTCAAAGAACCCGTAAGTCATGGTTGCGCCGGCAAACCCCGTGTGGTCGTGCCGGTCACGCATGCGCAGCATGGCCGTGACGGCGAGATGGGCTCCTGCCGAGGAGCCGCCGAGCACGATGCGGTCGGTGCCGAATTCCGAGACAGCGTTCTCGACGATCCATTGCGCCGCAGCCTCCGCGTCGTCTGCGGGGGCGGGATACGGGTGTTCGGGAGCGAGGCGATAGTCGACCGATACAACAGCGACACCGGCCGCGTTGGCGATCTGTTCGAGGCGTCCGTCCTGGTAGTCGGCTGCACCCATGGCCCAACCACCGCCGTGGAAGTGCAGGAACACACCGTCCACATCATCGGGTGTGAAGATCCGGAGCTTCAACGACCCGCCCGGACCGGGGATGGTCCTTTCGGTCCCGTTCGGCGACCGGATGATCGGCCCGAAGAGCCCGCGTCCTTTGAGGCGGGCTTCGCGCAGCGGCTCGATGCCAACCTCGATTGGATTCGGCAGTCTGGTCGAGAGCCGTTCAAGCTGCCCGTTCAACGCCACCGTCTCAGGATCGGCAAGAGAACTATCAAAGAGCGCTGGTTCGATCTGCATGGCACGAGCGTACTCACGTTCCCGACGGTTGAGCCGCGTGGTTCAAGAAGCGGTGGACTGCGGAGTACGGACCACATCCGAACGCGAAGCGGTCGGATCCGCGGAGGGAGTGGGATTCGAACCCACGAAGCGGGTTACCGCTTACACGCTTTCCAGGCGTGCGCACTAGGCCAGACTATGCGATCCCTCCGTAGAATGTGAAAGTGTAGAGGGAGGCCTCTGAGTAGTGGATCAGACCAGAGCCATGGAGATGGCACTCGCGGAAGCGGTGCGAGCGATCGAACACGACGACGTACCGATCGGTGCCGTGCTGCTCGATCCGAATGGCGCGCTCGTCGCTGCCGACCACAACCGGCGAGAGGAATTGGCTGATGTCACCGCTCACGCTGAGATGCTCGTGCTCTCCGCCCGGTCCCGCGAGATCGGCGACTGGCGTCTTGAGGGGCACACGCTGGTTGTGACACTCGAGCCGTGTGCGATGTGTGCGATGGCCGCTGTGTGGGCTCGGATCGAAACCATCGTTTTCGGAGCGGCGGATCCCAAAGCTGGGGCCGTGACCAGCCTGTACAACATCCCCCAGGACGAGCGATTGAACCACCGTTGCGAAGTGGTCGGCGGCGTCGAGAGTGCAGCGAGTGCGGCCCTGCTCGGAGAGTTCTTCGCCGCTCGCCGATAGGTCGAGAGTGGCCCGACATCGGTACACTCCACTCGATCCGACCACTATCGACTCGGATCTACTCGGTGCTCCGTAGCGAGTATTGCCGGCTTGGCCGGCTCTGGAGGGGTGACAGAGCGGACGAATGTGACGGTCTCGAAAACCGTTGGACCGGGTTTCCGGTCCCGTGGGTTCAAATCCCACCCCCTCCGCGAGAACCGGACGTTCATCGTCCGGTTGCAGTCCGTAATACGTAGTCCGTAGTCCGTACTACCCCGGAGACCCCGGGAAGCCGAGACGGAAGAGGGAGTGCGGGATACGGATCGTTGGAGGGATGGTCGAGCGGACGAAGGCGACGGTCTTGAAAACCGTTGGGCCGGGTAACCGGTCCCGTGGGTTCGAATCCCACTCCCTCCGCGCAAGGTGATCGTTACGTCGGTCGAGTCCTATTCGGCCTCGACCTCGTGCCGTGCTGCGGAGCTTCCAGAACCAGGCGGCTCGCTTCGGCACTTTCGTCGTGGACACCGGCCGGGCTCTTCGATACGCGGAGAAGGTTCGAATCCCACTCCCTCCGCGGATTCCACCCCCCTCAGGGGGAGGTGGCCCGAGCGAAGCTCGGGACGAAGGGGGTCAAACGGTTCCACGACCCATTGAGAGCAGCGCCCTTCCCTGGTGCACGGAACGCAGGACGGGGGCCGTTAGGCTGCCGGACAGTCATTCAGGAGGCGTGAATGATCTTTGCCGTGAGCACGTTCTGGCAAACCTTCATCATTCTCATCGTGTGGATCCCGCTCCTTCTTCTGTGGGTGATCTCCCTCGAAGTCGCGGCCGAGCGCGGGTCGAACGCGCACGCGTATCGGTGAGAAGACGCGCCGCGTTCGTTCGGGTCTCCGCAGCCTTGGGCGCTGCGACTCTGTTGGCTGCGGCGTGTACACCTGCTGCTGAAGAGCCGGCTCCAACGACGACACTCGGCACAACGACTACCACCACCACAACCATCCCTCCTACGACCACTACCACCGAACCGGAAGACGGAAATCCCCGCGGAGGGACGGTGGTCGTCGCAGAGGAGCAGGAACCGGCGACGCTGAATCCGTACGCCCGTCGAGGTGAGGACCTCATCGTCTCGACGATCGGCCGAACCTACTTCGCGAGCGTCTACGAGATCGACGGCGAGACGCTGGAGTTGATTCCCGAGATCGTGACCGAACTGCCGACCACGAGCAACGGTGGCGTCGTGGTGAACGAGAACGGCACCATGACTGTGAAATACGCGATCCTCGACGAAGCGGTGTGGGAAGACGGCACTCCGATCTCAGGTGACGACTTTGCCTTCACGGTCGACCTCCTTCAGACACCGGAGGCGGACGCGGGTTTCCGGATCGACGAGGTCTACGAGTGGATCACCTCCTACGAGGCAGGTCCGAAGACGTTCGAGCTCACGCTCACCGAGCCCACGCTCCTCTACCAGCAGTTGTTCCGCGTTGTTCTGCCGAAACACGCGGTCGAGGGTTCGAACTTCGTCGAAGACTGGAACGATCGAATGTGGCCATCGGGTGGACCATTCCGATTCTCCTCTTGGGCGACTGGAGATCGGATCGTTGTCGAGCGAAACGAGAACTACTGGAAGAAGGATTCTGAGACCGCCCAACAACTCCCCTACCTGGACTCGATCGAATTCCGATTCATCCCCGAAGTGGAAGACCTCGTCGATGCGTTCAAACGTCGGGAGGTACAGGTCATCCAACCTCCGTCGGACGCGGCCACGATCGATGGACTCGCTGCGCTCGAGCCGAACGGTGCCAGAGTGGACGCGGTTCCGGGCCGCACCTGGGAGCATCTGAATTTCCAATTCGGTCCCGGTCGAGAGGTGGTGAACGCCGAGACCGTCAATTCCAGTCACGCCTACCGACGGTCCGTCGCCCACCTGGTCGACCGCGAGGCGATCGCTTCGGCGGCGAGTCCCTACGCCGAGCCGATGACGTCATACGTCGACGCGTTCTCCCCGACCCTGTCGCAACAGGCGTGGGACCGATACACGTACAACCCGGCGCGTGCCAAGCAATTGCTTTCAACGGTGAACACGGACGAGGCGACCGGCTCGATCGTTGCCGTGTTCTCAACGACCAACGTCGGAGACACCCGGGTCTTGGTTTCCGAGGCGCTGAGACCCATGTTCGAAGCAGTCGGGATTGAGTACCAGACACAACTCCAGGACCCCAAAGTCTTCTTTGGCGAGACCTTCGAAACTGGTGCGTGGGATGTTGGAATGTGGTCCTGGACCGGTTCGTCGGGATTCGACGGCCTGGTCACGATCCACGACGCATTCGACCCCGAGGGCGCTCCGCCCGAAGGATCGAACTACTACCGGTGGGGCACCGAAGATTCTTCTGTTCGCAACCTGTACACGGAGCGGTTTGCCGAGGTTCGAGACCTCATGAATTCGACGGTCGACGATGTCGAGCTGGACGCCCTCGTCTCTGAGGCGGAAGAGCTCTTGGCGAGTCGGATGGTCATCCTGCCGCTCTTCTCCTACCCAGTCTTCGGCGTGGTCTGGGAGGACGAGATTGCAGGATTTGTGCAGACACCGACCCAGGCCGATTACACATGGAACGTCGAGCAGTGGTATCGCGCCGATCGCTGACCGGGTGAGGCGTCCAACGATGCCGGTCCTGATAACCTTGAGGCGACCTGGAGAGGTGGCCGAGCGGCCGAAGGCGCTCGCCTGCTAAGCGAGTAGGGGGTTACAAGCTCCCTCGAGGGTTCAAATCCCTCCCTCTCCGCTGCGTGGAGGAGGGGCACCGGTTTTGATCGGGGCCCCTCCTCTCGTTTCCCACATGTCCCATGGCCCCGAGGCGCGAAATCTCGGTATTGACGGAATATGAGTTGTGTGATATCAAGTTATATAGGTAGTAACAACTAATACCCAGCCGTTGTCCGCGTGGCGTCGGCGGGAAAGGAGTAGAACGATGGCACGATTCATCGATCCGTTCGAAGAGGTGGAGCGCATGCTCGGGACCGCAGGCAACCGCTGGCGCGGTGGTGTGATGCCTCTCGATGCGTACGAGAAGGACGGCGAGTACGTCCTCCGGTTCGACCTCCCCGGTATCGATCCCGACAAGATCGACGTCACCGTCGAGGACCGGGTTCTCACCGTGAAGGCCGAGCGCAGCATCGAGGACACGGTCGGTGCGAACTGGATTCTCAGGGAGCGTCCGACCGGGATCCACAGCCGACAGGTGCGGCTGGGAGACAGCCTCGACGTCGGCAACGTTGACGCCGACTACACGGAAGGCGTCCTCACGGTGACCCTCCCTGTTCGCGAAGAGGCGTTGCCGCAGAAGATTTCCATTACGGCGCACCAGCGACAGGCTATCGAGGCGTCGTCTTCCTGACGCCCAGTCGGTCCATCACTACGCGAAGGGCTCCCGGATCATCCGGGAGCCCTTCGCGTTCAGACGGATGCTACCCATTCCGCGACCAGGCGATCGAGTGTCTCGAGCGGAACGGATCCCGACGAGAGGACGGCATCGTGGAAGCCCTTGATGTCGAAGCGGTCCCCGAGTTGTGCTTCGGCGTCGGCGCGCATCCGCTGAATTTCGAGGCGGCCGATCATGTAGGACAGGGCTTGGCCCGGCAGTGAACTGATGTAGCGGTCCACTTCTTCGGTGATCGAGTGCATGCTCATGGGGGAGTTCTCGACGAGGAAGTCGATCGCCCGCTGGCGCGACCAGCCGAGCGCGTGAATGCCGGTGTCGACGACGAGGCGGCCTGCACGCATCGAGTCGGCGCACAACATGCCCATCCGATCGAGAGGTGAGCCGTAGAGCCCCATCTCGTCGGAGAGGCGTTCGGTGTAAAGACCCCACCCTTCGCCATAGGCGACGATGTAGGCATTGCGCCGGAACGCCGGGACGGCGTCGCCCAGCTCCTGGGCGATAGCCAACTGCAGGTGATGTCCGGGAATGCCCTCGTGATAGGCGGTGGCCTCGACCTCGAACGTGCCCCACGACGTGGGGTCCGCGGTGTTCATGAAGAACATGCCCGGGCGGGAACCGTCCTCGGCCGCTGGGAAGTAGAACGCCTGTGCCCCGGAGGGGGTCTCCCCCACCAAGCAGTCGGCCTCGGGGAGCCGACCGAACCAGTCGCCCATCGCGGCTCGCGCCTTCTCGAACGCGGTCTCGGCGGCAGCGCGAACACTTTCGCCGGTGGTGTGGTGGAGGTCGGGGTCGTCGCGCAGGCGGGAGAAGATCTCTTGGAGGTCGGTGGTGCCGAGCGCCTTTGCGCCGAGCGCCCGGTACTCGTCGGCGAGGCGAGCGACTTGCTGCAGGCCGATCTCGTGGATTTCGCCTGCCTGCATCGGCAAGGTGGTGTAGCGGTGAATCGACCGGTCGTACACCAGGTCACCGTCCGGCAGCCAGCCCAAACCCTCTTGGCCTTCCGGTCGGGCAACCGGCCGCACGTCATTGCGCAGTACGGCTCGCTGGCGTTCAATGGCCGGGCGGACGACGTCCCGCACAACCTCGGCCAGCGCCGCGCGGTAGGCAGCGGTCTGCTCCTCGGTGAAGTCGTTTGGGACCTGCGTGTTGAGCAACGGGTCCTCGTCGATCGGGACCGCAAGCCACTCGTCGAACTGTGCGATGACGGCGTCGACGGCGAACACCGGCGGGACCCGGCCCGAGGCGACACCCTCGAGGTACCGATCGGCCAGCTGATCGAAGGCCCGGCCGTAGCCGCGGTACTTGCCGACCATCGCCTCGGCCACTTCTGCCGTTGGGACCGACAACATCGGAGGGAGGATCGTGGCGTCCACTTGGATGCCGAAGATCGGATCCACGGCGAACTCGGCCATGTGCATCTCGTTGAGGGCGGCCTTCGTCTCGGCCTCGAAGATCAGCACTTCACGCGTGAGAGCGTCGTCGTGCGAGAGGCCGGTTGGGTCTATCAACTGTGCGCGGGCAACAAAACCACGCAGGGCGGCCACATCCGCATCTTCGGCGGCGCGGCTCATGTCCTCGAAACGGTCTGCGTAGCGGTAGTCGCCGCGCAGGTGTGCTTCGGTCGGTCCGGTTTCGGAGAGGTACTCGAAGTACTCGTCTGCAAGGGCTCTGATTTCAGAGGTTCCCACGGTGGTCCTTTCGTGACACGGCTTTCCGTAGAGCGTATCGCCGACTACCTTATTCCTTGCTCGCGCCCGTAGCTCAATTGGACAGAGCGCCTGACTACGGATCAGGAGGTTGGGGATTCGAGTTCCTCCGGGCGTGCCAGCGGAATCCCTTGCAGTGCAAGGGATTCTGTCTATCTGTCCCCCGAGCGCGATGACCTCTGGTCCGTCGTCGGTCCGCATTTGGTCCGCGACGGCCCGACTCCGTACTTCGTCGAGCGCCACTGCGAGAGCCTCCATGTCGGACGGGAAGAGGTGTCCGTAGCGGTCCATTGTCACGGTGATCGAGGAATGACCAAGGTGGTTCTGGATGGCTTTGGGGTGGGCGCCTTGGGCGATGAGCAGCGATGAGCAGGTGTGTCTCAAGTCGTGAACCCGGAGCCCGTCGGGTAGCCCGGCATCGGCAACGGCCTGGTACCAGGCCTGGCGGCGGAAGTTGGAGTTGCGGAGTGGCCGCCCTTCCGGCGAGGTGAACACCAATGCGTCCGGCCCCTTGTCCACGTCTCGAGCGAGATGCTCTGCGATGAGATCACGGAGGAACCCGGGGAGGTTCACCATGCGCCGTCGGTAGGTCTTGGTGGGGCCGAAGTGGAGGGTGCCGTGGACTTCGGATAGGGACTCGGCTACCTCGATCCGCGATCGGAGGAGATCGCAACGTTTGCGGCGAATGGCGGTCGCCTCACCCCACCGGAGACCCCCGTAGGCGAGGAGGTAGACGAGCGTGCCGTACGGGGGCCGTATCGTCACCGCTAGGCGCTCCACTTCACCTGCCGACAGGAAGAGCATTTCGCGGTCGGGTTGGCGGGCGACCTTCACCCCGGTGACCGGGTTCGCAAGCAAGTAGCCGGCTTCGACGGCCAGCTTCATCATGCTGTTGAGGACCTGGCGCGCCTGACGCACGGCGGAAGGGCCGAGTCCCGATGCTTGGAGATCGGCCACCCACTCTTCGACGGCCATGCGGTCGAGGTGACGTAGTTCATGGCTCCCGAAGGCTGGCAGGACGTGAGCGTGGAGGTGGGATTCGTAGCCGGCCAGGGTCTTCGGCTTCAGACTTGCCTTCGTCCTAAGCCAACGTTCCGACCACTCCGCCACTGAGGTCTTTGCGAGCCGCGGGTCGGTCCACTCGCCTCTGATCCTGTCGGCCTCCACCGTGACGGCGAATCGGCTGGCGTCCACCTTCCGAAGGAAGCTCCTGGCCCGTTCTCGTCCCGACGGATCTCGGTATCGGACCTGCCAGGGTCGCCGTCGCTCCGATCGGTGTTGGATGTGTGCCACGGTACGACACCTCCTCGCTCGCCTGTGGCCATCAAAGCACGTCTGCAGTGAGCCTGTCGCTGATCCACTGCTCGACGTCGCTCCATCGAAAGCGGAGATGCCGCCCGACTCGGAAGCCCGGTGGGCCTTGGCGGCGGTAGCGCCACGCGTAGATGGTGGCCACCGGTACGTCGAGATAGTCGGCGAGGTCCTGGACTGTGAGCAGCCTTTTGAGTGGTTCCATGACGCGATCTTGCGGCTTGACCCTCTCATCAGAGTGTCAGTAACCCTCTCAATCGAGTCATACCACCCACGTATTTGAGTTGGCGAGCCCCTGTCGTCGAGTCGAGATGGCTCAGAAGGGCGGGCCGAGCACCGCGGAACAGGATTTCTTCCGGTCGATCAGCGACGTCGCGAAAAGCGTTGCGGCGCAAGGGGTAGAGGGGTGTCGGCAGGTCGCCGGCGACCGGGTTGACAGGGTTCCTGACACTCTGGTGAGAGGGTTGCTGACACTCTGCTGACAGGGCTGTCGTGTCTGTTTCGTGAATATGGCACGCATTGTCGTCATCGGTCCCGGTCGAGATCCGGCCGAAAGCGACGATCTCGGTCGGTTCGGCGGTCGGTGCCGGCCTGAACACCACGGACGTGCGGCGTGCCCGACGGATGACGTGCGGCCCCGGAATCGAGGTCTGGAGCGCAGAATCGTCGATTCGAACAACTCTGCGCCAAGGGCACGTCCCGCAGCACCTCACATGGGCCAGATCCGAAGGAGGAACCCAATGTCAGCGCACCACCAACACGACGGCTCCACCGACGACGCGTCAACTCGCCGACATTCCCAGCCACGAGCGCGAATCGCGCCGGACCCTGTCAAATCACACACGCACGTGCAACAAGTTGCGGCCGGTCAACTGGTTAACCGATTGAGGTGATGCTGATGGCACTGGACCGAGGAACCCTGTCGAGGATCGACCGGAGGGTCTTGGCCGAGTTGGCGCACACTGGTGGAGTCCAAGCGGTGAAAGTCCCGGTCTCTGATGCGGTGTGGTCTACGTGGCGGAGGTACTGCGAGGCGATTGGCGACGTCATCCGACAGGGTAGCCGGTCTAAGTGATTGGAGTTCGAGGTCCGCTGGTGAGCGGGGAGCGGGAGGGTGCGGTGTTCGGGGAAGTGTGAGAACGCCGGGGTTCCGCCGGGAAGGCCTTGATCCGTTCGGCAACGAGCCTGCCCAAAACAACAAATGAAAAACCAAAACCTCACCCTACGAGTCTCATAACTCTATTGGTCGTCGAAAACACCATCTCCTTTTCTTTGAGTACGGCTGATCTGTGGCTGGGTGATGGTTTCGGACAGTTCAGGTGGAGTGTCTCAGGTGTGGGCGTTGTGCGCTTGTCTTGCTGCTGGGGCTGCGTCCTATCAGCCACGCATGTACGTAGACTAGCTCTCGGCCGGTGGTGTAGGATGCCACATCTCGAACGTCGCCGGCGCTGTTGGTGATTCCACGGACGATCCGTCATGGAGTGACCCTCCCTCTGATCGTACTCGGCATCTGGGGTTGTCGAGGTACGATTCTTTCGTTGGACAGCACTGGGAACACGCCGGCCAGACATGTTGCGAGGCACCTACCTGCACGGTCTGGCTTTTGGTCTGGATAACCCGCGAGAGGGACGCCGGTGGCTGCTCAGTCCGACTCCCTGGGAACTCTGGATGTAGAAGTGGGACGCCATGGGGCGAATCTTCGAAAACGTCCGACCAGCGCTGATCTTCTCGACGGGGAGGGCCTCGATCACGTTACGGTGCTGCATGCTTCGCCGAATCCCTGTGGAGCGCTGCCAGTCCCGGCATCTGAAGCGAGGCCTGGCTTCCACAGTTGCAGCGACGCCTCCAGGACCCTACGGGGTGGTCTGACTGCTGGCCGTCCCACCGTCATCGGACGTTCCCGAAGTCACCGGCGCGAACCTCGACAGTGGAGGCCCGCGGAGTGCCCCGTACCGCCAGATACCTCAAAACCTATAGAAACGGACGACTTCGCCAGACCACCCCGACGTTCGCCGGCTCGTGATCGGAGACAAAGCACCCGAACCTTGATGCCACCTGCGTTCCCAACTCGGGGCTCAACCGGGCACCGACGGCGGGTCCTTGGATCCGGCTGCCCTCCTCATCCAGCTCCCAAAGTATCATCACACACAATGTGGACCACCGGCCACCAACCTTCACCAAAGTGCGGTCAGTCTGGACAGACCGCAATGTCAACGGAACTGCCCTGACCCGGCGGCTGGTCAACTGGTTCACCGGTCAGGTCCCGATCCTGATCGCGTTGGAGCGAGTTACTGTTGACGTGGATCGATCGGAGGGCTGGTAGTAGTCCGAGTCGATAATACGGGGGTGTGGGCAGGGTGAAGGTCCAGGCTCTTCTGCAGTGTGGTCTGTGTGGCCGGGTCTGCGTGGCGATTGGCCTTGGTCGACGGCTGGCGGCGTGGCGGGTATCATTGCCCACGAAGACCGCGACCGTTGCTGGCCCCGGGGCGGACGCAGTGACGTCATTCCGCGCAGATCGCAGGCCAGGGGGGGGGCGGGCGTCAACCGGCTTGATGCCAGGGCGTGGGAACGTCGAACCTGGTTGAAGCGTTTGAGGACATGCACGAGATCGGTTTGCGAGATGCCTCGCCCGTTGTCTGCGATCCGAACGACCGCGTTGGCGCTGTCGCTGCGGAGGCTCACTGTGACGGTCCTGCCCGTGGGGGTGTAGGCGAGCGAGTTACCAACGACGTTGACGAGTATCTGCGCCACGGCCTGGCCGGCGTCGGCGTAGATCTCGACCGGCGAGGCCGTATTCACGTGTAGTTGCACCTCTGATGCCTCGATGAGCCGGGACCTAGTATCAGCCACGGATCCGTCAGATCTCGGTGTCCGTAGCATGGAGTGGGTGGAGTCAAGGCTGATAGTTGAACCTTCCTGGGTCTCTCGAGTAGCGTTGGACAGGTCGGAGGTGAGCCGTTCGAGCCTGGCGGCCTCGTCGGTGATCGGCGAGCAACGTCGGATGACGAGCTCGGCTGGTGTCGTGCTCATGAGTTCACGAAGGTCTGCATGGGGTACGTACTTCGTCACGCAACGTCGACGACGAGCTGAAGTATCCGCGCTCCGTCTCCACAATCTCGACAGCGAGAGCCGGATGGCGTCAGTATCGCTGCCAATTCCACGACTCTCGGCAGCACCCTGCTGCTCGGTGCCACATGGGATCCGACGAGGGGCATCACCGGAGCCCAGACCGTCGGTGATCCGATGATGCGATGGGCGACCGACGGGTAACCCGGTCGGTATCTGCGAACCCTGAACACGATCGTCAATGTCTGCTGGCACATCCGGCGGCTGAGCGGCTCTATGCCGAACTGAGGGACATGACCATCGAAGACATCGAGTAGGTCGAGAATCCCTATCCCGAGGACTGGTATGACACCGCCAGAGAAGCTGATCCACAGGTGAGACCATAACACGTCGGGCTGTGAGACGGGTCTTGATGCACGGGTGGGTGGCGGTCGACATTGGAGAACGCTCTGGGCGGGAGGTTGTAACCGATCTACACGCCGAGCACGGTGTTCCGATGACCTGAGGAGGCGACGCGGCGTAAGGCCAAGATGCTTGCAGATCTGTCGGAGCGGGAGGATGGACGATCCGTTCGTCGCCGAATAAGTCCCTGCTGTCATCAGCTGCACTGATGTGATGGCCGACGGGCAAACCCTAACAGGTGATCGCCTACATGAGGGCGACGCAGATCGGTTGTGGTCGAACGAGCACAAGAGGTCCGCAGCTATCCTCAACCGGCAAACGTTCTGCCTCGATGCCGACAACGACGACCACGGCATCAAGCACGTTGAACTGGAGCCGAGCCTGGATGCAACGAACATGTTCACCATCAAGATCGGCAAAGACTTCACCCTCGACCATGGGTACATCGAGGACGAACGGCTTCGTGACGTAGTCATCTGAATTCCACGAACAAGCAGCCAATGATTCGGTCGGTCTCTTCAGGGGAATCGGTGAGGAGGATGACGTACAAGCGTCCCCGAGGGAGGCAATCTCGTTGAGGGCAGCGAACCCGGTCGCATAGACAGGAGGCGTATGACCATCAACATCGAAGTCGGTTTCCGCATCGTCCCGCCAGGCAGTCTCTTCGCTGTCTGGACTCAACGTGACATCGAAGGAGGCGGATCTAGATGTGAGGCCTTGGACGGCGGATCGGAGTCTTCTGCTCGTCGTCGAACGCCTGGGGATATGCGGTCGTTGGTCCATTGTTCCGGAGCATACGGTCGAGGGACATCCCGTTCGTCATGCACACCTACTGGAGTGGGAACCGCAGGTCGACTGGGTCTTCTTGTCCGGCGTCTTCGACTGGGAACCGACGCTTCCGCTTCGCGAGGTGACTCGCTCGGTCGGACTCGCCGTTGGCATACACGATCCTGGAGCACCGTCGCTCCCGGCGCTTGGCTGAGCCGTCCTCGGTTCTGGCGTCTTGAGCGCCGGATACCATAACGTCTATCAACAATGACCTCGCAGGCATGGAGAGCAGCGGGAACGATCCAGAAGCGGAGTCCGCCGCCAGCGGCTGGTAAACGGCTAGGAAGAACGAGCATCTTTGTGGCCTGTCTCGGGCTCACCACAGAGAACCATCCGCAGATGAGATTCCCGGAACGGCCCCAGTGTGAAAGTCTGATGAAAGAAGGACACGACATGGACTTGGGCGCGTCCGGTCCTTGACTGCCAAGCGCGAGGCACGTGTTTCTGGGTTGTTTCTTGTTCGATCCGGTTTGCGCGTTCGACGCGCGGTCAGCAGCGACTCGGAGACAGAACGACGATTGGGAACCGCCTAGCCGGTTCCTGAGACGGGGTGTGCGCTGACGAACTCATCGACCACGTTGTCGACGAACGCTTGGTCGACGGTTCCGCCGGCGAGGAAGACTTGATGGAGCAGCGGTCCGCTGAGGAGTGCCGCTGTGACATCGATGTCGAGGAGGAAGGCATGAGTCGGGCGCCGCGCATAGGGATTGGGCTTGCGGGTCTCATACCGGTGGTTGGTGTTGTAGGCGGAGTCCTTGTGGCGGCCGGTGTTGAAGAGGTCGCGGTCGGCTGGATCGCTCTCGATGTCGGGGTAGCGTGAGGTTCACGTTGGTCATATGGTGGCGCGACGTGTGCCTGGAGCTGAAGAGCCTTCGATGATCGGAATCCAGCTCCGAAACCGTCGAAACCCATAGGAGGATCCTGGGACGCGTTTCGCCTGACCTCGGTGACGCTGTGCTTGCCTGTCCCGGTTTGTTGACTAGCTCCAAGAACCGCCCTCCGTGCCACCCATATGTCGTTCTCCTGCTGTGAGTGGGTCAGTTTCGGCCTGGGAGTTGTGGTGGGTGGCTGCCGAGGGCGAGGAGTGCGAGGGCGATGAGGGGTTCGGGTCGTGGCATCCGAGAGCGCGATCCGGGGCAATCCGGATCTTGTTGTCGG
Source organism: uncultured actinomycete (assembly GCA_942491345.1). Taxonomy (GTDB): domain Bacteria; phylum Actinomycetota; class Acidimicrobiia; order Spongiisociales; family UBA5794; genus JAHEEL01. Next base: position 4,623 of record CALOAN010000036.1, on the reverse strand, counting down.
CGCTGGATTCATGGGGCGTCGGCTTTGATGAACACCGGAGTTGTGCTGCCTTTAGAGAGCTTGCCAACAGTCACCAACCGGCCCTTCGGTCATACCCGGGTGATCGACGGCCATAACGACCGGGTGCCCCGACGCTAGGTCGTTCTGACACGATGATTGCGATGGTGTTGTTGTCGGCGCGGACGCCTTCGGCTCCTTGGAGGGAGTAGCAATCCTGGAATCCGTCCCTGTCTGGGTCCCTCCTGGTAGCCCAGGCTCGTGGCACCGGGGTCCCGCATGATCTCCACCGATCCTGGGCCGCGGCTGGGCCGACGAGAGGGTTGAGAAACGACGGGAACAGCCGCAAACCTGTGAGAGGTGAGAACCCTTGCGTTGCATGGTTTTCCGCCGTGTCTCCGAGATTGCCGTCACCTCTGTTGTTGACTACGGATCAGGAGGTTGGGGATTCGAGTTCCTCCGGGCGTGCCGATAGGCCCCTTGTGAGTAGGGGGCCTGTACGCGTCTGTGCGCGTCGATGACGCTGTCCCGCCGGATCGGGGATGCCGGCCCACGGGGTCGGTCAGGCTGCTCGGACGCACTCCAGAACGCCTTCGGCCAACTCAGCTGCGTCGGCGTTGATCGACTTGAAGTGGATCGCACGCTTCGCTGCCACCCGTGCACCACCTTGCGTACGAGCCGGTCCACGAGTCTGAGCTCCGTCTCGGCCACGCGGGTCGCCATGTCGGCGAACGTGTGGGGGAAGAACCGGTAGACACAGAACACGCCGACGGGCTTGCCGTCGAGGTTCGGCAGGGTTTCGATCCAGTCGGCCAACCGTCGCGCTGGCTCGTCGCCGAACGGCACTTTCCCCGGGGCCCAGCATCCGAGGATCACGGCGTCGGCCTGCGCGACCCGGGCAGGTGGGGTGTCGTCGATCGTGCTGGCGAGCGCGTCTGCTCCGTTCCTGGCAGCGGCGGCGGCGATGGCATCGGCCGCAGAGCCGGTGCGGCCACGTTCGCTTTCGCAGACAACGAGAACTCTCGGACTGTCATCACCAGCCTGTGCGCGGTATGCCATCGGAGTGGATTCTTCGCCTACGACGCACGCGACGGGGAAACTGCCTTGTGATGGGGACCGCACGGTGCCGTTCGACGTAAACGGGCCTGGAGTGGAAGCGTCAAGCCGCTGCGCCCACAGGCCGTGGCGTAGGCACCACGTCAGCAGCGCCTGATTCGGGTCGATGGGATAGGTCATTTGCTCCTCCGGGGTTGGCCTCTCCTGGAGCCAGGGTGCGAGCCGACCGTGAACATCGACTGACTTCTCGCTGAACAGCACAAACCCACGAGACGAATGCCATCCCGCCACATACGATTAGCGCATGGAGTTCCGAGTGCTCGGCCCACTGGAGGTGGAGGACGGTGGCCAGACAGTGCCGCTCGGGGGACCAGCAGAGCAACACCTGCTGGCAGTACTGCTGTGCCTCGCCAATGAGGTCGTGCCTGTTGAGCGGCTGATCGACGAGCTGTGGGGAGAGGAGCCGCCGGTGACGTCCCGCAATATGGTGCAGCGGTATGTGTCGCGGCTTCGTGGATCGTTGGGAGACACTGACTCGACGCGACTCGCGACCGAAGCGGGCGGATACCGGTTGCATGTCGACGACGAGGAACTCGACTGGTGCCGGTTCGAGACTTTGGTCATCCGGGCGCGAGATCTGGAGGATCTCGATGCGGCAACCGTCCTTCTCCAGGAGGCGTTGGGCGTGCGGCGTGGTCCACCGCTAGCCGGGGCCGGCGACGGCCCAACGGTCACGGCGGAGAGGATTCGGTTGGAGGAGGCTTACCTGGCCGCGCTCGAAGAGCGCATCGACCAGGATCTGGGTCTTGGGTGTCACCACGAGTTGGTGTCAGAACTGGAAGGCCTCTGCGGCCAGCACCCCCTTCGGGAGAGGTTCCGGGCTCAGCTGATGGTGGCCCTGTATCGGTGCGACCGCCAAGCCGATGCCCTCCGGTCGTACGCCGAGTACCGGGAACACGTCCGAGAGGAGACAGGTCTAGACCCCAGCCCGGCGCTCGCCGAACTGGAGACTCGAATTCTCGTTCGCAGCCCGGACCTGGATCTCCCGCCGCCGGAACCGGCTCTTCCCCACACCAATCTGCCGCATCGCCTCACGACATTCGTCGGCCGCCGGCGAGATCGATGCCGTGATCCGGCACGTGAACGAGAACCGGCTGGTCACCCTCACCGGCACCGGCGGTATCGGCAAGACGGCCCTGGCCGTGGAAGCCGCCGCCGAACTGGTCGACGTCTTCGACGACGGGGCATGGCTGATTGACATGGCGCCGCTTTCCGAGCCGACGCTTCTCAGCGGCACGACCGCCGGAGTGCTCGGTGTTCGGAGTGCGTTCGGTGAGGACACTGTCGACGCCTTGTGCCGGCACCTAGCAGAACGGAAATCGCTGATCATCCTCGACAACTGCGAGCACCTGATCAGCGAAGTGGCCCGGTTTCGCCGGGAAACGCTTCTGAAGTCGCATCGAACCTCCGGGTGCTCGCAACGGGCAGGGAGCCGCTCTCTGTGGTCAGCGAAGCGATCATGCGTGTTCCCCCTCTCAACGTGCCGGATTCGGTGCAATCGGACGCCGGAGCGATCGCCGAGTCCGAGGCGGTGATGCTCTTCACCGATCGAGCCCGGCTGCTCAAGTCCGGGTTCCGGATCGACTCCGGCAACGCGGCGGACGTGGCGGAGATCTGCCGTAGGCTCGACGGGATTCCCCTCGCCATCGAGCTCGCTGCGGCTCGACTCGGCACGATGGGGTTGCACAAGATCGCCGAGAGCGTCGAGGACCGCTACGTCCTTCTCACCAGAGGTGCCCGAACGGCTCCTCACCGTCACCAGACGCTTCAGGCGCTGGTGGACTGGAGCCACGACCTGTTGACGGACCACGAACGAATCCTGTTCCGGCGCCTCGCGGTATTCGCTGGATCGTTCACCGCTGAGGCGGCTGAGCACGTGTGTGGATTCGATCCGCTGACGCCCGCGAGCGTCCTTGTCATGTTGGAGCAACTCGTTGAAGCGTCGCTGGTCATCCCTCCCGATCCGGAGATAAACCGCTTCCGAGTGCTGCAGACGATTCGCGAGTACGCCCACCGGCGCCTTGATGCCTGCGAAGAGACGGACGGCACCATGCTCCGACTGGCCGGCTTCCTGCTCGAAGCGGGCCCCGACACGGAGGACGGGCACCCGATGTCGGACGCGGTCGCCTGGTACCGCTGGCGCCACGACGAACAGGACAACCTACGGGCCGTGCTGGCCTGGTCCATCGAGGTTGGGAATGCCGACGTGGCCAGCGAGGCTGCTATCGAGTTCAGCGGCTACTTGGGCGAACGGCAACTCTTCGGCGAGGCGATCACATGGAACGATGCTGCGCTGACGTTGCTCGGTGGGGAGTCGAGTCACCGGCGCCTGCTATTGGAGTTTTTTGGCATCGCCACCGAAGCATTCCTTGGTGAGCGGATGCCCACCCTGACGGAGGCTCGGTCACTGCATAGCGAGGCACAGGCGCTCGGCGATGATGGCATGATGGGCCTGGTCCGGCGGTTGGAGGCGGTGCTTGCCTACCGATTGGGGATACCGCCACCGCTCTCGCCCTGAACGCCGAGGCAATCGGGCACTTCCGGACGGCCGCCGATCCCCGCGTGATCGACTCACTCTGGCTCCAGGCCTTCCACCTGGCGCGACTCGGTCAGTACGAGGAGTCCAGAGCGGCCGCGAAGGGAATCGTCGCGGAGACCGCTCTACTCGGCGTGCGAGATACTCGATTCGCTACCTACTCAAGCAATGTTCTGCAAGCGCTGACCGCGGTGCACGTTGGAGACCTCGCCGGCGCTGAGGGATTGCTCGACGCTGAGAGCGCGTACGCCCACAGGTTCGGAGCCGGCGAGCTGTACCTCTTCCTCGTGGTTCGGTCGTGGCTGGCCCTCGCTCGCGGAGATGCGGCAGCCGCGAGCGCCGCCGCGGCCGAATTGAGCGAGGCGTTGCCAAGCAATACCTCGCCCGGCGCTCTCCGAGACGCGGCGGAGCTCCGAGCGCTGGCAGCGCTGGACAGTGCGGGTTTCGAAGCCGCCCTCCCCGATCTGTGCGAAGCCCTCGAATACGGCCGTCGGGATGGCTCGGTGATCGACAGCGCCGACGTCGTCCACGTCGTGGCCGAGGTTGCGCTGGCAGCGGGCGACCACGACACCGCGGTGAAACTTGACGCCGCCTCGTCGGCCATCTACGAACGGTCCGCCGTGGTGCTGACCAAATGGGAGAGACGACGTCTGAATCGCTCCCGTGAGGCGCTGCGAAGGGCGCTGGGCGATGTCACGTTCGATTCACTCTGGGCAGATGGATCGGCGTTGTCACCAGCCGAAATGATGGATCACGCCGTCCGCTACGCGGACACTGTCCGTCCATCGTCGGTGTGAGTCCCCCACTCTCGCTGAGACCGAACTGCGCTCTATCAGCGCCCTCGCTGGGAGCCAATCTGGGAGCCAATCGCTGTGGATGGCTGCGGACGTGTGTGGACGGCGGTGGAATTGAAGGCGTGGCGTTTCGGGCTGTGTGGACGGCTGTGGACGCCTGTGGACACGGCTTGGAGATCT
>CALOAN010000035.1:0-50797 GCA_942491345.1 uncultured actinomycete | reverse complement strand
AACACCATCAAAGCGCAGCAGAAGGGCCTTCGCCGGCTGTCGCGCAAGAACAAGCGGCTGCTGGACGAGAACCAGACATTGACCTACGAGGTCAACGGACTGCGGATGCAGCTTGAGGAGTCCAACAAGCAGTCCGCCCGTTTCGCGCAGCGCCTCCACGATTGGGAAGTCAATTCGGGGGTGCAGGGCTGATGCTGGACATCTACGTGCGGCCAGTACCGAAGCACCACCCGACCCACAACCAGTACGTGGAACTCAAGATGACGGTCTACGGGACGGAGTTCGACTTCGGCCTGCTGGACAAGGAAGAGGCGGAGGCTTTCGCGGAGACGTTCCGGGAGGCCGCCGAAGAACTCGATCCCGAGAGGGGATTGGCATGAAGAAGCAACGCAAGCAGTACATGGCGGCGAGCGACGTCCGCCCGGGGCAGGAATTCCTGCACTACGGCCTGAGCTACCGCCGGGCCACCGAAGAAGAGGCGCTCCGGCATCCGGGGCGCGAGATGGCCGCCAAGCGGGCCTCTGGGCTCGTGCTCGCCTATCAGGGTGAGGGCGACCGCCGCCAGCCGGTGCAGTTCGTGCCCGGGCTGGGTGTCAACGCTCTCGTGGGAGGGAAGCGTGCGTGAGATCACCTACAAGGGCTGGATCTGGGCCGTGTTCGTCGGCCTCGACCAGCTAGGCAACGCGCTGGCCGGGGGCCACCCGGACATCACCGTGAGCGCCCGTCTGGGCTATCTGGGCCGCTTCCATGCGCGGGGCTGGTTCCTGCTTATGGCCCGGCTGGTGGATTGGGCCTTCTACCCGGCGGACGGGCGGGATCACTGCGTGGACTCATGGGTCCGCGAGACCGCGCCCGGCGACGGGACGGAGAAGGTCCGCCGGGGCAACGACGTGGGGCTTGCGCTCCTGACCCTGTTCGTGGTAGTCTTGATACTACCCCTCAGACTCGTCAACATGGCCCGGAGGTTGTTTCGATGAAGAGGCTTCTTCTCGCGCTGGCTCTCGCGCTGGCCCTCACACCCGCCCCTGCGGCGGCGGAGTTCAGCGTCACCTACACCCTCCCGAACGGGAACACGGTGTACGACGTGGCGCTCACGGACAGTATGCAGATCCGGGTGAGTGAGGGCGTCACGTACATCCGTCCCCGGTTCGACGGGCTTCGTGGCCCGCTGTTCGCGTTCTCGTTCCCGGACATCCAGCCGTGCTTTGAGCCGGCGGAGGTGTCGGGGCACAACGCGCCGTTCAGGATCACCTACGGGGACGCCCCCGAACCGTGGCCGGCGTCACACCGGGTGGAGTCGAACGACATCGGCTTCAAGCTGATCGGCTACAAGGTCCGTGCGCTGTGGCTGCGCGTGGAACTCTACGACGAGACGGTGGGGGCGTACACTGAGGTGAGCCCGTGGTTCTACCTGAACACGACCCCGCCACCGCCCGCTCCGCCGGAGCGACGGACCCCGAAGCAGGAGATCATCAGATGAAGAATGTACTAATCGCGTGGCTGCTGATGGTGGTCCTGCTCGCAGGCATGGCCTCCTGTGGTGCGCCGCGCCAAGACCCCATGGACCCGGACGACGCCATCGGGCTGATGGTCGAGGCCGGCCCGTCCATCGACTGGATGGACTCGACCGGCACGGCGGACTCCCTGCTCGTGGCGAAGGCCCGCATCAAGCAGGCTTACTTCCGGCAGAATGGTCGGCGTGTCCAGCAGGTCTGGAAGCGCAGCGACGGGGATTGGATCTCCATCGAGCTGCGCCAGCCGGATGGGGACGGCGGGCTCACCTTCTACATCCGGGAGCCCAGCTCCGGCATCCACGACCCGATCACCTGTCACGAGGGCTGGGAGCAGGACGGGAGCGTCACGCCCATCGGTACGTGTGAGTATTACAGCTCGCACTGGGACTGGGCCATCGACCTCGTGCTGGAGAAGCTCACCAACGGGGAGATGCACCGCTGGGATGTGTATGAGCATGAGACCGGATGGACGCAGTTCTACATGGAGTGGGGCGAGCGCGATCCGGAGACAGGCAGCACATGGCGGGCGTTTCTCGCCATGCCGCAGCCGCAGAAGCCATACGTGTACGTGAAGCCGGTGCCGTACCTCAACCGGCGCATAGTCCCGAAGCGGGTCAAAGAGGTCACCACCGAAACGGGGAGGGGAGAGCAATGACCTATGAGATGATGACCCTGTACGCGCTCGTCCTGAGCATCGCCGGGAACCTCTACTTCTTCACGAAGAACGAGAGGCTCCGGCGGGTGATTCAGGCCGCCGTGGACAAGGCAGAGCGGGACCGGGCGGAGATGGTCCGCATCCCGTTCAACCAGCTTCTGAAGCTGGGATTCAGCAGCCGGCACGGGTTCTACCGTGACCGGGAGTTCAACCACAAGCCCGGCCCGCACCCTGCGGTGCTGAGTGCAGCACGACGGAGGAAGCTGTGAGCATCTACCGCAAGATCTACGTTGAAGACCCGAAGGGGGCAGTCAGCGACATCGAGGTTGTGAAGGAGCCGGTTGGCGATACGATCTGTATTGTTCAGGATGGCGACACGATCTGCCTTCCCGGTGACTTGTATGAGGATCTGCTTGTCGCCCTCAAGGAGGCAGCCAATGACTGACGGCAACACCGAAGCCGCCCGGGCCGGAGAGCCGGAGAAGGCCGGACCCCAGATCAAGTTCGGGATCTCGCTCTTTGAGCTTGAGAACGACGAGGTGATCGCGGAGGTGACGGGCGACCCGGACATGGGGCAGCTTCAGCGGCTCCTGTCCACCGCCCTCTCCAACATGAACGCCGACATCACGGCACGCAAGGTGGTCGAGGCGATGGTGGCCCAGCAGGCCAAGTCGCGCATCGTCCGCCCGTAGCCACTGAGGGGGTTGCGGTGAATGGCCTACTATTCGCCGCAATTCCCCTTTTGTGGGCGATTTTTCGCTCCGAATTTGGAGGATTCCGAATGAAGCTCAAGAAGCAATCCGCCACCGCCCGTGGCACCGCCGCCGAACTCCGCGCCGTGGCGTGGCTGGTCGAGGCCGGCTTTGAGGTCGCCATCCCGGCGAACCCCGACTCCCGGGTGGACGTGGTGTACCGCAAGCAGTACGAGGACGGCATGGTCGGCCCGTGGCTGTCGGCGCAGATCAAGCGGGTCTACAACAAGAACGGCCACCCGACCGTGAACCTCGTGCGCTCGACGGGCGAACGCTACGACCCGACCGACGCCACCTACCTGTTCGCGGTGGACGAGGGCAAACTCTGGGCGCTGCCGTTCTGTTCGGTCGCCCACAAATCACGACTTCGACTCACGGAGAAGCACGATGAGTTCATCAAAGTCTGCTGACGACAGCGGGGAGCTGGCCGATACCGTGCGCGATTTGCAGCGCAAGCTGGGCATCACTCAGCAGGCCCTCTGGGAAGTGCGGGAGGCGTTGGAGGACGAGTCTTACGAGACAGTCGGTCCGCGTGGGCGGCGTGTTTCCATAGACGTGTCTGTCATCAGCAACATCCTCGGCAAGCCGGAAGGGAGACCCGCGATGACTGACAACACCGATGCGCGGCTGATTCTAGCAAGGCGCGAGCGTGACCGCTACAAGCAGGCCCTCGCGGAAGTGCTGGAGTGGCGGGACGGGGTAAAAGAGAACAGTCCAGACGTCGGCACGCAGTTACTCGACGCCATCCTCGCCAAGGTGGAAGGGGGCAGCGATGCTAATTGAGGATGCTGGCGACTACCCAACAGATCACACCGAAACTCGGCGTGTGTTCCTGTGGATCCCCGTAATGCTCAAGTGGAAGTTGCGGTGGATGTGCCGCAAAACGATTCGGTTTAGGTTGTGGCGACACGTCACAGGCGACGGATGGCGTATCAGTGTGAGCACGCCATTCTGGAAAGCGGAGGAGTTCTGCGATGAAGTACAGTAGCATCGCTGACTTCCCGGGCGAGTGCCGCACCTCTGGCAGTCAGTTGGTGTTCAACTGCCCGGCGTGTGATGGGAAGTTCAAGCTCTACGTGAACCCGGCCAACGGGTTCTGGCTGTGCTTCAAGTGCGGCGACAAGGGCAAGGTGGAGATCGGCGGGTCGGCGGACGTCCACGACGAGGGCAAGGCCATCATGGCCCTGCTCACACGGGAGGACGCGCCGCAGTGGGGCGAGGTGGACTTGCCCACGTTCACGGCGCTGTCGGAGCGGGCGCTGCGCTACCTCGCCAAGCGGGGCATCCCGGAGGCCGTGGCCCGCAAGCACGGGATGGTGGAGTGGGAGGACAAGTTCCGCATCATCATCCCGTACTGGGACGAGGCGGGCAGGCTGGTCTACTGGAACAGCCGGGCCTACTCCGACAACCTCGCGCAGGGGCCGAAGTACATCGCTGCCCCGGGCAAGCACCCGCTGTACGTGTTGGGGGCTGCCGACGCCAAGCGGTGCTTCGTGGTGGAGGGCGTGTTCGACGCCATCGCAGTCCACCAAGCTGCGCCGCACCAACGAGTTATCGCCATCGGCGGGAAGTCGCTGCCCCGATACCTGCGGGCCGACTTGACAAAGGCCGCTGGCGATGCTACGATTGTAGTGGGGCTTGATCCAGACGCACTGGCCGAAGCTCTCGACCTGACGGTCAAGCTGGGCACGATCTGGCTCCTCGACCTGCCGGCTGACCCGGCGGACCTGTGGGTGACGGACCCGGATGAGTTGCGGAGGTTGCTGGCATGAGTGACCCGAAGCTGGACCTCGCCAAGCTGAACAGCAGCCTGCGGTTCCGGCAGACCTACGAGCGGTGGGCCGACAAGGTGCAGACGCCGCCGAAGGGCCACGAGCAGGAGGAGTGCTGGCACTGGCTGGGGTCGAAGCGCGGCGGGCGTGGGAAGGGCGGGCAGTACGGCCAGTTCTGGTACGACGACAAGCCCGGCTACGCCCACCGCTACTCCTACGAGGTACACCACGGACCCATCCCGGAGAACTACGAGGTGGACCATGTGTGTCAGAACCGGCTGTGCTGCAACCCGTGGCACCTGCGCCTGCTCCCCCGGCGGAGCAACCGGAGGCGCACGACGAAGCGCAAGGAGGTGAAGTGGGGTGGCGACAAATCCAAGTAGCGGCTACGAGGCCGGCAGAGGGCTGGGCCGGGCGTACCGTGAAGAGATGGACAGGATGCTCATCGAGATACTGTGGGATTCCTTTGCCCGGGCACGCCCGCTCGCGTTCCAGCCCACAATCAGTATGCCGCCGAAGGTGCTACCAAGAATCAAGGGGTACGACCCAGTGAAAAAGACAGCCGTGTTCGTGCTGGGCACGATGGAGTACGAGGCCGTCCGCAAGGGCGACCCGCTCACCGCCAGCACCATGCAGATTCTGGAGCACGCCAGCAACGAGGCCAACCTCGACGCCGACCTCGTGTTCGTCAGCCTCGACCCGAAGGACGCCGGCAAGGGCAAGTCCAAGCTGGGCATGAAGCGCATCCGCGAGGAGCGCGAGCGTGTCTTGCAGGAGATCGGGGAGGCGCAGGCCGACGTGGTGATCTGCTTCGGGCCGGTCGCCTCCGCCTGTGTGTTCGGCAAGGGCAACCTCGTGGAGGCGGAGCTTCTCCGCCAGAAGCACGAGGTCCCGGGGATGCCCCCGGTGTACGTCACATTCGGCATAGAGGGGATGCGGTGGAAGGCGGGCATCAGCAGGTGGCTGGAGATGGACGTCCTCGCCGCCAGCCGTGGGCAGGTCGAGACTTGGTGGGGCGAGTACACCGTCCGGGCGAAGGGTGAGCACGGATGGGCGACGTGCCCGGATGAGTTGAATCCGGCACTGCACCCCGGCCACATGGTGATCGGCTTCGATCTGGAGACCTACCCCGGGCTGGACCCTTACGCACCGGGTGCCCGCATCCGCATGGCGATCCTGTCTGACAAGGTGGGCCGTGCGTGGGTGATGCTGGCCGACGAGCAGGGGCGGCTGCCTCAGTGGGTGGTGGACCTCGCCGCCGACCCGAAGGTCGTCAAGTGCGGGAGCAACATCAAGTTTGACTACCGCTGGATGCGCCGGTTCGGCTACACCATCGTGAACATGGAGGACACCTCCACCCGGGAGCACATCCTCGATGGAGAGAACCCGAAGAAGGATCTCAAGAGCCTGACGTTCAAGTACGTCCCGAAGCTGGGCGACTACAGCAAGGGCCAGCGCGATCTCGTCCGCCAGCGCGGCGGGTGGGAGTACGTCGAGGACGAGGAGATGCTCGACTACGCCGGAGCGGACGGCGAGGCCAGCATCGGCGCATGGATTGGGCAGGCGCGGGCCGGGCTCACGGGCCACAATGGCTGGCGGCTGTTCAAGCACCTGTATGAGGTGCTGGCCGACACCGAACACAACGGCATGAAGATCGACATGGATGAGCTTGCCCGGCTCGACGTGCTGTACCAGAAGAAGCTCAAGGACCTCCGCGAGGAGATCGTTGAGGTGCTGGGGCCGATCAACCTGAACAGCCCGACCCAGTTGGCGAAGGCGCTCAAGGTGGCGGTGCCCGACATCAAGCTGACGCTCCGGGAGTGGACCCGGGCGGTAGGTACGGAGGAGGACGAGGAGACCGTCACCAAGCGGGAGGTGCTGGCGCGGGAGGCGCACAAGCACCCGGTGATCGACAAGGTGCTGGAGTTCCGGCAGTACCGGACCCGGCACTCGACGTTCATCGAGGGCGTCCGGGACAAGCACGCCACGCGGCACGAGGGGTTCGGCTGGTTCATCCACCCGCGCTACCGCACCGACGTGGTGGAGACGTACCGCCTGTCCTCGCAGGCCCCGAACGGGCAGAACATCCCGCGCAAGGACAACGACGACCCGGAGCTTTCCGTCAAGCGGATGTTCCGGAGCCGGTGGCCGGACGGCCAGATCTTTGAGGGTGACCAGTCACAGGTCGAGATCCGTGTGGCGGCGTGGCTCTCTGCGGACAAGAAGATGCTGGAGGCCATCGCCTCTGGCGAGGACATCCACACCTCAATGGCGAGCATCATGCTCCGCAAGCCCATCGAGGAAGTGACCGACGAAGAGCGGACCTTGTGCAAGGCCCGGACTTTTCTTATCTTGTATGGGGGAGGGGCTGCGAAGCTCGCCCGCGATCTGAAGATCTCCCGGCGTGCGGCGCAGCGTCTCATCGACGACTACTTCGACACGTTCACCGGCCTGCGCGACTACATCCAGTCGGTCAAGGACCGGGTGAAGGTGGACCTTCAGGTCACTACCCCCTTCGGGTTCAAGCGCCGGTTCATCAGGCCGGAGCGGTGGGAATCAAAGGATGGCTTCCGCATCGAGCGGCAGGCGTTCAACACTCTCGTTCAATCCACGGCGGCGTGCCTCACGTACATCGCCATGATAAATGTGTTCGATGACCTGTACACGCAGGGGTTGCAGTCCAAGATCATCGGTCAGGTTCACGACTCGATCCTGATCGACGTGTTTCCCGGTGAAGAAGAAGCGGTGGCCCAGATCCTGAAGCGCAGGATGGAGTCCGCCGGCACATACGCCACCCGTTATGGGGTGGACAATTTTGACGTCCCGCTGAAGTGCGACGTCGAGTGTGGAGTGACGTGGGCGGACGCCCGCGACTACTTCAGTCAATAGGAGAGGGAGAAACATGGCTATCCGTTCCGGTTTCCGTGTCAACATCAAGGCCAACGTGGAGTCCACGCGGTCTGATTCTATCTTCGTGGACGTCAAGGCGGACACGACCAAGCGAGTGCGTTTCCTGCCGCCGACCACGGCGGAAGGCACGCTGTTCACCAAGATCGTCAATCACTTCCGGCTCAAGACGGACGACGATCCCCCTCGTGGCATGGCCGTGGCCTGTAACGAGCACTTCAGCAACGAGCCCTGCTACCTGTGCAACCTGAGCCGCACGCTCAAGAAGCACGGGGACAAGGCCGAACGCAAGATCGGTGACGAGATCCGTGCGTCCGCCCGCTTCTACGCCCCGGTGCTGGAAGCAGAGAAGGACGAGAACGGCGAGTGGGTGTACGACCAGAAGGTCAAGCTCATCGGCCTGCCCAAGACGGCGGTGGAGGAGATCTCCGCGCTGCTCGTGCAGCAGGACATGGTGGGCGACGACTACTTCTGCGACGTGGAGCAGGGGCAGGACCTCCTCATCACCCGCACCGGTACGGGGTTCAACACCAAGTACAAGATCTCGATGACCGGGATCAAGATGGACCTGAACGAGATCGCCCCGGAGATCGAGGCGATGGAGGACGTGGTGGAGGCGTGCAGCCTGAACACGCACACCAACGAGGCCATGAAAGAGGCGGCTCGCCGCACCTTCGGGGACGACCTCGACTGGACTGCGCTGGCTGACCAGTTCAAGCTGTAGCCAGCGGGACGCGGGGAGCGGGTAGTCGGGCGCACGACTGCCAGATGACGCCCCTCTCCCGCGCCCACCCAAGGAGGACCCATGACGAAGAAGAAGGCAGAGAAGGACCCGGCGCAGGCGCTGTACGACGCGCTGAACGAGCAGGGAATCCACGAGGCGCGGAACCATACCGCCCCGCCCCGTCGCTTCCGTGCCAGCGAGGCGTCTGACTGCCGCCGCAAGATCTACCACCGCCACAGCGGTGCCCGCCCCAAGCCGCGTGACGCGCAGGGGTTCATCTATGGCATCAACGGTGATGCCGACCACGACATCTCCCGGCAGATGCTCAACCACCACGGCATCGAGGTCGGCGGCGTGACCTTCGACCCGGTGACGGGCGAGGCGGTCGAGCACCTGTTCTACCGTGAAGAGGTCATGGTGCCCATGGGGCAGCGGGAGATCCCCGTGACCGTTACGTGCCGGGCGGATGGAGAGATCAACACCCCCCGTGGCATGGCCGTGCTGGAGATCAAGGGCATGGGGTTCTACCCCAACCAGTGGCTCAACAAGGCGTTCGAGACTGACGGCCACGACGGCGCGTTGGCCCGGGTGCATGAGAAGCACAAGTCCTACCTCTATCAGTGTCAGGTCACGATGGCCCTGACCGGCCACAAGCTCTGCTACCTGATGGTCAAGGACCGCTCGACCGGCACGCTGGGCCTCCACAACAAGGAGACCGGCGAGCGGAGCGGCATCTACATCGAGTTCGATCCGGACCTCTACGCGGAGATCCTCCAGCGATTCGCTTACGTGAAGATGAAGCTGGAGAAGGATGAGGTCCCGATCCCTGAGTTCGCAGACGGCAGCTTCAACTGCAACTACTGCGACTTCCACTACCTGTGCCACGGCGCGACCAACCGGCGCAACCGTGGCGAGGAGCCGGCGATCCTGTACCCCGGCCCACAATTTGAGGAGCACGTAGATGAACAGCCACCTGCTGTCGATGATTGACCGGTACGTCACGGCCTTTGAGGCGGACGTTGCCCGCAAGCAAGAAGAGTGGGCCGTGGTCCGCGACGAGGCCCAGCGCCGCACCGTCGCGCTGGAGAAGCTCGCCAAGATGGGGATCGACCTGTCCCCCGGCGCGGAGATCGTAGACCTCAACGACTTCCTCAAGGAGGACGACGATGAAGATCGTGGCAATTAGCGGGAAGATGCACAGCGGCAAGTCCTACGTGGCCGACCGGCTCATCGAGGAGCACGGCTTCATCAAGGGCAGCTTCGCCTCCGCCCTCAAGGAGGACGTCCTGCGCATGGGCTTCCCCCGCGAGGCCATTGACGAGAAGCCGGGCTGGATGCGGGAACTCCTCCAGAAGTACGGGCAGGCCCGCCGGGCGGTGAACCCTGACCACTGGGTGGATCGGCTGATGGAGCGGCTCAACATCCTCATCAATGAGGAGCCGGCGTTCATCGAGCGCCGCGTCGTCATTGACGACATGAGGTTCGAGAACGAGGCCGACGCCCTGCTCCGGCTGGACGATGACAACGAGGACGTCGAGGTGGTGCTGCTCCGGCTGGAGCGGGGCGACTACCCCCGCGACCTGCTCGTTGGGCACAACGAGATCAGCGAGACGGCGCTGGATGAGTACCCGGAGTTCCACTACGCCTACACCGTGCAGAGCGGGGACCTTCGCGGGCTCCACAACATCGCGGACCGTATCGTGGAGGGGCTCAATGGACGAACTGCAAGCACAGGTCCTGAAGGGACTGCTGAGTAAGCAGGGCTGGATCGCGTTCGGGGACCTCGTGCGCGAGGACGTCCTGAACAACCACGAGGTCCGTCTCCTGTACGGGCACATCGAGAAGCTCCACGCCCGCACCGACAATGACCTGTCGGCTGCGGCGCTGGCGCTAGACGTTGAATCGTCCTACGAGCCGGGGGAGCAGCGCGAGTTGCTGACCCAGATGGTGGAGTACGTGGACGACGGAGAGGCGGTGGAGATCAGTGCGCTTCAAGCGATGGTTCAGAAGTTCGTCAAGCGAGAACTCCTCACCAAGGCGTCCAAGTACATTGCGACACATCTGGGGTCGCGGGATCTTGACGCGGATGTGGCTCTGGCATACTGTCAAAGAGCCGTGGAAGTATCTGAGACAACAGCGGGCGGAGTCGTGGACTTGGCTAGCGCAGGTCTACCGGGAGAAACTAACCTTCGACCAGCTCTCGTTGGTCTGGGGCTATCGGATCAGCTCGACGCTAGCATTGGCGGCGGGATTGCTGCTGGCGAGCTTGGAGTTGTTCTTGCTCCTCCCGCTCGTGGCAAGACTTCGTACCTCGTCGCAGTTGGCGCGGCAGCGGCAAAAGCAGGCAGAGGAGTCCTCCATATCACGCTCGAAATTTCTTCCGGAAGAGTGATCCGCCGGTACGACCAAGCCTTCACCGGGCTGAAGTCGGACGAGTTGATCGCTAACCCCAAGACCGTATCCTCCGCCCGCAAGCAGGTGCTCGCTGGTGGCGGTGAACTGTACGTCGTGGACTGGTCCTACAAGGACGTGACGCCCAACGACGTGCGGGGCATGGTGAAGCGGCTCCGGAACGAGGGCAAGAAGATCGACATGGTGGTCATCGACTACCTTGAGCTGATGAAGCCCAACCCCACGCACGACCGGGCTCGCCGCGAGATGCGGCACAGCTACGGGGCGCTGGGGAAGGAGCTGCGGGCGGTGGCGGTCGGCATGGAGGTGCCGGTCATCACGGCGTGGCAGGTCAACCGCGAGGGCAGCGACTGTCACAACGTCGAGCTTCGCCACATCAGTGAGTCTTGGGATGTAATCAAGCACGCTGATCTTGTCCTGAGCCTGAACCAGTCGGACGGGGAGCGCGAGAACCGCGTCCTCCGCATCGGCGTCTTGAAGCAGCGGGAGTCCACGGACCGCCCGCACATCTACCTGCACAGTGACCTCGACAGGATGATTATCCGGGAAGGGAATGGGCACAACCATGAAGAACCCGTCGCACTTGACACGGACGCCTGACGAGCGGTTCGATGAGAAGGTGGAGCCGGAGCCCATGTCCGGCTGCCACCTGTGGACGGCGACCGGGGTGCCGAAGGGCTACGGGATGTTCCGGGTGACCAACCCCCGTCGCCACGTCTACGCCCATCGCTACGCCTACGAGCGGGCGAGGGGGCCGATCCCGGATGGTCACCACATCGACCATCTGTGCAACAACCCGCGCTGCGTGAACCCCGACCATCTGGAAGCGGTCACGGCAGCGGAGAACAACAGGCGCTGCGTGCAGCGCGGAAGAGGGAGGTGGCGTGGTGCAGCAACGGTTGACTCAGGCTGAGAAGTGGGATGAGTACAAGCGTGCTTCTGAAGAGGTCCTCGTGGACTTCGACAACACGCTGTGCCAGTGGGCGTACCCCGACATGGGCGAGCCCATCCCACGAGCCCGGTACTTTATGCAGGCGCTGATCGCCCGGGGGCTCCGGCCCGTGGTGTGGTCGAGCCGCATGAGTCCGGAGATCTACACGATGGAGGAGCGCGCAGCGGCGGTCGAGAAGATCGCTCGCTGGCTCCACCAGTATGACATACCGTACCACAGCATCGACACCGGGGAGAACGGCAAGCGCCTGTGTCTCGCCTACGTCGATGACCGGGGAGTCCACGCGAATGGCAACTGGGATGCCATGCTGCGGAAGGTGGACCACATCCGGGCGAAGGTAGAGCCGACACTTCGGCAGAAACGGGGACGTGATGAAGTGGTCAGTCGGGATTGACCCGGGGCTGCGGGAGACGGGCGTGATCCTGTGTCGTGACGGCGTGCAGCCGGAGGTCGTGGAGTGGGTCACCTACTCCTGCCCCCCGGGTGACGCCGACATCACGCGGGTCGTTTCGCTGGCCGCCTACGTGGTAGACGCCGCCCTGCACTGGGTGGACGAGTACGACATCAAGCTGCTGGACGTGACCATCGAGCTTCCGGTCTACACCCGGAACGCGGCCACGTTCACCAAGCAGATCCGGCTGCTGGAGGAGATCGAGTCTGGGCTGTTCCACCTTGTCACGGGCGAGGTAGACCAGTTCTACATGACGGAGGTCTACCCCAGCACCAGCAAGGGCCTGCTCACGAACGACGGCAGGGCCGACAAGGACCGCATGATCGCCGTGTACGAGACGACGACCGGGCAGAACTGGCCTGCCGGCACGAAGAAGCACACGAAGGAAACGGTGGCGGACGCCTACGCGCACTCTTTGGCCTGCTGGCTGAAGGGCGCGAACCTCCGCCTCACTCGCATGGACTTCACGGCGCTGACCGCTGCCGTGGTCACAGAGGAGGGAAGATACAGTGAGCAAGATCATTCAGCCGGGACAGGCTGTGCGGATGAACAAGGATGAGACACCGGAGGAGGCGATGATCCGCCTCACCGGCAAGGCCAAGCGGGAGAAGGGTGTCGGGGAGAACGGCCTCACCCGGGCGGAGGCCATCGACGTGTCCGCCCAGTTGGAGGCGCAGGGCTTCGTGCTCTACGGCCCCCGCGTGGCCCTCATCCGCGACCCGGCGGAGGCGGCCTCCAAGAGCATCATCATCACTGATGACATCGAGGAGAAGAAGCTCCGGGGCACCATCGTGCTGATCGGGCACGGGGCGCAGGTGGACGAGGACGGGAACGAGATGGGGCTGCGGAACGGCGACCGCATCACGTTCTCCAAGTTCAACAACACTCTCTTTGAGCTTCCGCTCATCGACGGGTCGTTGGTCTACGTCGAGGTGGTCCATGTGAACAACCTCTACATCGGATGGAGGCACTGATGGAGCCCCTGATGAACCTGATGATCCAGTGTACGAACGCCATCATCGCCACCGTGTCAGCCGTGGGGATGCTGATCTTCACGCTGGGCGTGGTAGTGATGGGCTACGAGATGACGAAGATCGCCCGGGCGCTGGAGCACTGGGGCGTGATGAAGGCTCCGATGCGTGTGACCTTCATCGCCCAGCTCATCCTGCTCGTGGCGGGCATGGTGGTCATTGCACTGATTGTGACTTGACTGCCGGGCGGGGTTGCCCTGCCTGTGGACCCGAAGTGGATAGCATAGAAAAAGGGGCGGGCCTATGCAGGCTCGCCCCTTCGTCGTTAGAACAAGCGCCGCAACCACCAAAGGATGTCAGCGCCCAGCGTCACGATGTCTCTCATCTTGCTTGTACTCCGATCCACATCCCAACTGCGAGCCAGACGACCGGCTGCTTGGCCAGCCGTTCAAGCCAGTTGGGACGTTCTTCCTTGTAGGCGTCGAGCATTTCTTCATACGCCTTCTCTGTGAGGGCCAGCCGTTCCTCGTAGAACAGTGAGTCCTGCGCGGCCAGCTCCCGTGTCTCCCAGAGGTCTATGCGGAGTCCGTCAATGGTGGCGAGGATCGAGTCAGCTTCCGCGACGGTTAGCTCTACGACGGGACTCCCGGAGGAGGGCTGCGCGTAGGCGGGCAGCGTCACGTGGGCGGTTGCTATCAGCATCAGCCCGACGAGCGTCAGCCTCTGCACGCACGCGGCCACGCCGCGCCTTGCGGAGCTGGTCCGCCTGCGCCACATCTTCCTTGAGTGCCTCTCGCTCGCGCTTCTCAGTCTCCGGTGCATTGTTGCTACCCCTTCCGAACAGGATCGCCAGCAGGGCCGCCGCCGCTGCTAGGACGCCCAGTACCCAGTTTCGCACTGATGGCACCTCCGATGTGCTCCAACGCATTGCCGCTGATGGCGACGATGATGAGGGTCTCCAATACGTCCGCGTTGTTGGCGGACAGGGGGACCGTGGCGATGACGAGCAGGCTCGCCATGAACATGATGAGCTTACGTGACCCGGCGATACCGGGGAACGACCTTCGGATAGCAGGTGAATTCACTCCAGCTCTCCTCCTCCCAGTCGTAGTGGTTGCCCACCACGATGATCTCGGCGTCGGGTTCGTCCGGGTCGATGCCGTCGTACAGGATGTAGCCGGCGGAGCTGATGCGCCGCGCCGGTCGAATGGTCGCACTGTCGTCGGCCCAGTGGTCGGAGGAGCGGATGTCCCGCCACTGGAACTCTACGAGAGGAGTGGTAGCGGGAGTGACCCCCTCCCACAGCGCGGGGTCAAGGGAGCGGTCTGCTTCCATCTACCACCTCAAAATGCACGAGGTCGTTGAACCTCTGGTCTGATGTGTCCCCGTCGCCGTCCCAGTCTCCGCCCCATCGGAGCGCGATGCCCATGCTAGCCGCTAGCCCTACGATCCCCCACCCGAACCGGTAGAACCGCTCGGTGTCCTGCCAGTCGATAGGGTGGGGGGCAGCATCCACGGCGAGACTCGGGTCCTCGTTGTGCTTGCTGCGGCGGACCTTCGTCTTGTTGGCCATGAAGAGGCTGCTCTGGCGGCGGGCTGATCTGTGCCCCTCGATGATGGAGATGTCCCAGAAGTCGGCGGCCCGCTCGAAGACGCGCTGGAGGCGCTCATCGCAGGAGGCTAGCCGCTCTTGGCTCTTCTCACCGTAGGGGTACTTCATTGGTCCTCAATCAACACGTCTACTAGCTTGTCTACTTGCCCTTCGATCCGACTGAGCTGCCGCTGCTGCGCGTCGGAGTCCGCGTTGTGGAGTTGGCGGACGGCCTGCACCCGACCGTCCACCTCGTCCTTCGTGTAGACGTTACGATTGGCCAGCCCTGTGGTCAGCAGCACGAGCGCCGTCAGCCCTGCCAGCACCAACCACTTGTACCACTCTCCTATCGCCGTCCTGTCCGTCCTCATCACTGACCACTTCCTGCGCCGGTCGTCTCCAGAAGCTGGAGGAACTCGGCTGCGTGCTGGGGGTTCTCAAGCAGGTAGCGCATATTCGCGGACATCCTGCGTGCCATCAGGATAGAGGCAGTGCGATCCTTGAGCTGATCGACGTTGATCCTGACACCGTATCGTTGGGCGAGGGTCTGCACGGCCAGCTTCGCGCCGTCCTGACTCCCCGCCTCTAGTGCGTCTGCGAGATCCGTGTAGAGTTCTTTCATCCCCACGATGTCTCGGTTCTTCTTCTCGTATGCGCCCTTCGACGTCACCCGCTGGATGCGGTCCCGGATGGACGGCCCCATCATCAAGGTCGGCACGAGGTCGCCGCCCAGTCCGGGCGCGGGGTCTGGCCGCTCGCCCAGCCCGGGGTCCAGCCCCTCGGCAAGCCGGTCCACGATGTTCGGGTTCTCGCCCAAGTACAGGTCGCGCACCTTGCGGCGCTTGGTGTCGAAGGCGGCCTCGTTCTCGATGCGTGACCGCTGCTTGGCGATGTCGCGCAGCAGCACCGGGATGAACGTCTGGAGACCAGCCACGGCGTAGGCCGCAGCCTGCTCCACGGCGCGAGGGTCGCCCCCGCTCATCGAGTCAGACACCTCCATCCACCGGCTCAGCAGGTCGGACAGCGGCGACTCGGGTCCGCCCGCTATCCCCTGCTCCATCACCTCATCCATGAAGCCCACGCCCGTCCACTGGGTAGCGTCGTACCCGGCGGCGGTAGCGGCCAGCCGGCTGATGTAGCCGGAGACCATCATGTACCGGGCCACGTAGCCGGGGTTGCTGTTCGCCATCGACACCAGCTCCTCCATCTGCTTCAGCGGATAGAGGGTGAACTGGGTCATGGCGGAGCCCACCGGCTGGCCAAGCACGCGGTTGATGATCGGCGTGCGGGAGGCGGGGCCGAACGCATGGTTGGCGTTCTCCGCTGCCCGCAGCCCGTTGAACATGATGCGGTGGTGGTGCCCTGCCTGCACGGCCTCGCGCCACGTAGTGTGACCAAGCTGCGACATCATCATGTCCATCGCAGCGTGTGCGGACATCCCACGTACCGTCGCCTCGGCCTGATTGATGCCGGTGTAGGTCCCGGCCAAGTCAGCCCACTCGCGCAGTGCGTTGGTCTCCATCATGTCGGTCACGGTGTCGAAGAAGCCCAGCTTCCGGGCGATGATCTGGCCTTCCTTCGTCATCATCCGGAGCATCCCCTGCGTCGTGCGGTACAGCCCGAAGCGGCCCGCCGTCGTGGACACTGCTGCCGCCGCCTGCATCAGCAGGTAGCGGGAGTTGCCCGGGATGGAGGACATCCACGCCAGAGTCGTCAGGCCCGTCAGGACCCGCTCCCCGCGCTTCATGCCTGTCTGGGCGAGGGTGCCATCCGGCTTGATCTTCGCGCCTGTCACATGGTCCGCGACCTTGCCCAGTACGCTGCGCTTGCCCTGAAGTGCGTCCACCGTCATCTTCATGTAGTTGCCGAACCGGGTGTGCCCGTGCTTCGCGTTCAGTTCCAGCCCCGTCTGGATGAGGTCGTGGTACATCGGCTCCATGAACTGCTTGCGCCGGGCAGCCCGGTTGTAGATGTCCATAATCATCACGAGGTCCTTGTCCACCTTCTTGCCGGCCTGCCCGAAGTTCTTGCGCCGCATCAGGTGGCTGACGAAGACCTCCGCCTTGCCACTGAGGCCCAAGAACTCCAGTGGGCGTGAGCCGTCCGTCATCTCGACGCCATCGAAGGCGTGCCTCATGTACCCTTCAAGGTAGCGCGAGGTGCCGGTGAGCCCCTGCTGGTCAGCGAAGTCATCGAGCAGCTTACGAATCTCGCCGTGCGCGGCTAGCAACTTGTCGTCAGCCTTCTGCACCAGAGCGAGGTGTTCCTTCGCCCCTGTCCGCGTGTCGAGTAGGTCGTACAGCAGCTCGCTGCGCTCCTTGTTCAGCGTCATCTTGCCCGTCTTGCTGCGGGTTATCACGCCGGCTCGCTCGAACACGTTGTGGAAGATCTCCTGCGAGGCCATCACGTGCTGGTCGTAGCGGGCCATGCTCAGCCGCATCTGCTCGGCCATCTGCGGGTGGTAGGTCTCCAGCCAGCGGATGGGTGCGCGGATCGGGGCGAACAACTGGCCCAGCTTCCCATCTGAGGTCAGGTGGTAGCTGTCCGGGTAGAGGCCCTGCTGGAAGCGGTAGGGCATATCCTTGATCCACTGCTCCAGCTTCCCCGCCTTGCGGAGGCTCGTCGGCTGCCCGCCGGTCCACCGCGTATCGGCCTCGATGGCGGCCTTCTTGGCGTCCTTCTTCATGCCCTTCGAGAGCTTCTTGGTGACCTTCGAGGCGGCCTTCAGCTCCTCTTCCAGCACGGCTACGCGGGCCTTGTCCCCGATGCGGCGGGACGCGCCCAGCGCCCGGCGGATGCGGTCCTCCTGCCGTGCGACCACGCGGAGTGCGCTCTCATCCAGCGACAACTGCGTGACGCCGCGCTTCATGCCTAGCTTGGCCTCGGTCTTGGTGACGTCATCGACCATGCTCCACTCAAGCTGGGACGTGACCTTGGCCGGGTCCCACGAGTATTCGGCGTGGGGCGGGGTGATGTAGACGTCATCAATGCCCTCGCCGCCGGTCCGCACGAGGTGGTTGAAGGCGTCCCCCGCCTGCTCCATGTCGTCCGGCCCGAACAGCATCCGCTGCTGGGTGAGCGGGCTGATGGCCCCGTCCTGCTCACGCTGATACTCCAGCGCCCAGTCCGTGTCGCGGGTCAGCTCCCGGCGGCGCATGGCTTCCAGCTCGGTGGCCACCTCGTCCACGGTCTTGGCCTCGATCTCGATGTCCTTGACCATGCGCGGGCCACGCCACTTCGGCTCCAGCCGCTTCGGCTCCAGCGCCCCCACGGTCTTGGCGGGGCTGCGGCTGGTCTCCGCCGCCTTCACGACGGCCTCCTCGTGCCGCGCCACCTTGAGTGTGCGCTCGACAGCCTCGCCCTCGGTCAGCGGCCCCTGCCGCATCTCGATCCGCTTGACGGTCTTCGACCGGTAGGTCCGAGGCAGCACCTTGGGGTTGCGGCGGCCCGACCGCTGCATCACTTCCAGCTCGTTGTCGGTGAGCTTCCGGGTTCCGGAGAGCCCGTCCACGTTGTCGGCCTCAATAATCACGGCACGCTGGGCCTTGACTGTATCCTCGACGTGCTGCGAGGGCACGATGCCGCCGTTGTCCTCGGCAGCCTTCGCGGCCCGGCCCCGCACGCGGCGCAGGTTCTCCTCGGCGGCACTCAGCGCAGCCTTCGCATCGCCCAGACCCTCCGTAGCGCGGGCGACCTTCGCGGTCACGCGGGCAGCGGCAGCCGGAGCTACCTTCGCGGAAAGCCGGCGAAGCTGATTGACCACACCCACCGGCACGTCGGCCCCGATGATGAACGGGTCAACCGCCACCTCGTAGCCTGTGTTCATGGCGGTGAGTTCGAGGACGGTCTCAAGACCCACTTCGTCTCGGTCGTTGATCTCCCGCCACACCGGCCACAGCGCACCCTGCTCCTCGACCTCCGCGATCAGCGCCTGCCGCTCCTCCTCGCCCATGCTCATACCAAGCGTGGTGAGGTAGGGGTCGGTCATTAGCTTGGCCACCGTCTCCGGCTCCTCGAACGCTTCGAGGTGCTCCACGATGCCCATGCCTCCGGGGAACGTGCCGAAGCCGGCGATCTGCGGCATCATGTTGGCGGCGTCGATGGCGTCCGTCTTGGAAGCCTCGGCGGCGGCCTGATGGTAGTCCACCCACTCGTCATTCTGGAGGACCTTCGCCCCCTGCGACAGCCCGCTGTGCCACATCCACTGGACCGTGCCCGTAAAGTGCTTCCACCGCAGGTCGTGCTGGGCTCCCGCCGTGGTGGCGTAGAAGTCCGCCTCGCCCGTGCGGGGGTTCACCAGCCGGGCCGGCGGCAGGAAGCGCATCTGCATGGCGTACTTCTCTTCGGGGGACACCCGCCCCGTCAGCTCGGACAGCCCGATGCGGAAGGCGTTGGTTGCCCGGCCCGCTGCGTCGAGCAGGCCCAGCCCCCCGTTCCACGAGTTGAACAGCATCGGCTTCATCAGCGCGAAGTCCTCGCCCACCTTGCGCGAGATCTGCTTCTGCCAGCGCGAGAGAGTGGACAGTCCCAGCAGGTTCTCCTGCGTGTAGACGTCCGTCAGGGCGCGGATGACCGACCAGTTCATGTTCTCGTCGCGGTCGAGGCCCTGCTTCTCCAGCTCCCCGAACAGCTCGGCGGCTGCCGCGAGGTGCTCGTGGTTCTGGCCCAGCACCGGCTTGATGGCCGTGTACATCCGGGCGACGGTGGCCGGGTTGACCGCGTACTCCATCTGGTCGCCGGGGCGCAGAACCTGCTCGATGTCCTGCTCCGAGAAGCTGCCATTGCTGCGGAGGGTCTCCTCCACGTCCAGCAAGACCTGCTCGTACTCAGCCGGGCCACCCATGAGGGTAGGCGGCTGGGACCCCAGCATCTCGTCGTCAATCATATCTGCGCTGTCCCGCACGGGGGCGGCCTCGGCGCTCGGTACTGTGATACTGTCTGGTGCTACCGGCGAGAACTGGGCGGAATACTTCTCGGTCGAAGCGTCAGCGTCCGTTGCCTTGAACTGTCCGGCGTACCGGGCAGCGACAACATTCGCCTGCTCTTCGGGCGTGATATTCAGGCCAGTCTTGTCCTGCGACTCAGGCATTGTGTCTCCCTATCGTTGCGCGTTGTTGATTACCGCGTCTACGAAAGCATTGAATCGTGCCTCCACCTTGACGGCGGAGATGGGGCCGCCGGGCTGCACGCCCGTGGCTTCGTACTCTGCTGCTACTGCGTCCTGCCACATCTCGTTGAGGACGCCCGGGTTGGGCTGCAAACCTGCTGCCCCAAGCCGGCTCTTGGCCTGCACGCTGGCCCGGGCGAACCCGACGCCCTCGTCCAGCCTTCCCTGCTCCTGCGCCCGGCGGAGCTGGTTGGCGACGTTCTCAAGCTGCTCCCGCTTCACGTCGTCCATCTCGATCCCCATGTCATCCAGCAGCGGCTGGACGAAGGCGTCGAGCAACTGCTCCATCGGCTCGACCCCGTTGAGCGCCGACATATTGGCACCGAAGACCTGCCCCTCTGTCATCCCCGCTTCCTTCGCGGTGGTGAGGTAGTTGAGGTAGGCGTCCCGGGCCGGGATGTTCTCGGCGTTGGCGATCTGCGCGATGGCGCGGGCGTACTGGTCGGACCCTACGCCGTAGCTCTCCGCGAACTCCTGTAGGGCATCGGCGTTGATTGGGTCGCTCATCCACTTCCGGATGTTGTCCGCGCCGACGATGGCCTCCTCCTCGCGGAGCGTGATGCGCCCGCCGGAGCTGCCGGCGTTGTTGAAGGTGAGCTGCTGTGCCCACCCTGCGGGGTCGTCCATCGGGGTGTTCATCCCGTTCTCGTTCAGCCACAGCATCGCCCCCTGAAGAGACTCAGGATCGGCCGCACGGTTCAGGGTGTTCAGCGCGTCCTCTGCCCCGTCGGGCTTGTTCAACGCGCTCACCATGTCGGCGTGGAGCTGGGTGTCCTGAGGAATCTGGAGCAGGTCCATGACCCGCTCGCCCCACCGGGCCGCCTCCTGCTCGTCCGGGGCCTGCTTCAGCCCGTTCCACGCCATCTCCCACCGCTTGTTCCATGTCTTGCTGTCGTTCCGGAAGTCCAGCTTCCGCTTGACGCTGACATCCAGCGCCAGCCCTTCGCGCCCAGAGGACAGGAAGCCCAGCATCTGGGGGCTCAGGGTCATCTCCCCCTCGGCGTCCATGAAGGCGTCGGGATTGGCGATGACGAGCTGGCTGATGCGGTTGTGCATCTTGTCGATCCGGCCGAGGGTCTTTTCCTCCTGCTCGATGGTCTGGTCCAGCATTTCTCGCTTGGCGGCGTTCTCCTCTGAGGCGAGCGTTTTGACCCCCTGAGCGCCTCCGAGCAAGGCCCCTAGCCCTGCCACCGGCTGACCGCCTGCGGCGGCCCCACCAGCCAGCAGGGCCGGCAGGATGAGGCTCCCGATCTTGTCCATGAAACTGGCGTCTGGGGTGCCCTCAAGCTGCTGCCGCTTGGCCTGCAACTCGGACGCCCGGGCCGCCGGGGACTGGAGCCCCTTGATGTTCTGGAAGAACTCCACGAGGGCGGGGTTGTCCTCGCCTACGCTGTTCGACTGGGACGGCTGGCTCTGCCCGAGATCGGTCATGCCTTCCGCCAGATAGTCCTTGCCCATTTGCCCTCCTACTGGGTACGGTACGGGATGCCGCCGTTACTGAACGGCGCGGGTTGCCCGCCGCCACCGAACATCCCGCCAAGCGCGGCGAAGGGGTTGCCGGTGGCCATGCCGCCCACGCTCGCCCCAAGTTGCATCAGCTCTGCCATGCCGGGCTGCTGTGTCTGCGTGGTCGTGCTGCCGATGGTGTTGAGGCGCTCCTGCAAGCCGCCCTGCTGGACTGCTCCGCCGAGGCTGGTCAGCCGCTGCATGAGGGCTTGGTTCCTGCCCAGCTCCATCTGCCCCCGCTGGAACGGGAGGTTCATCAGGGCCTGTGCCCCCTGCTGCTGCTGGCCGCTGAGCTGGTTGGCGAACTGCCGCAGCCCCTCGCTACCCACCTGCCCGGCCATCATCGACTCGATGCTGGAGCCCTGAATTCCACGGGCTGCGAGGCTCTCGCTCTGCTGCGCCATGATCTGCTGGAGGGTCTTCTCCAGCTCGCGGCGGGCGATGTCGGAGCTGGCCCCGATGGACTGGTCCACCAGCGCCTGATCCTGCGAGTTCGGCGTGAGGTCGAGGTCGGCCAGCGAGCCGAGGTTGCCACCCGCCTGCTGCGCGATCTGGGCGAACAGCCTGTTCATCTGCGCTTCGCCGCCAGACGCGCCCCGAATCGTCTTGGTGGTCTCTTGTGTCTGCTTACTGGCCATTGCCAAGCTCCTTGTAGCCGAGTTCGTAGCCCGAGTCTACGGCGTAGCCGGAGGCCACTGCCATCCGGACAATGTTCTGGTTGCGCGTGTGCATGGTCGCCAGCACGCGGCGCACCCCGCCAGCCCGGAGCACGGCCTCGAAGGTCCGCCCCATCCTGAACGCGATGCGCCCGTTCCGCCACTCAGGCTTCACGTACACGTAGTCGAGGTAGGCGTTGTACCCATCGGTGAAGGCCCACTCGCAGCCGATCACCTCGTCACCCCGACCACCACGTACCAAATCCCCCCGATGGCCGCCGCGTCGATGATCCCGTGATACTCGCTTTGGGCTAGCATCTGCGTGATCTGCGGCAGGTCCTCGGCTCTCCCGATCCGGTATTCGATCTTCATTACTGCCCCACGATTTCGAGGTAGCCCATGTCGAGCGCAACGGTGTCCGCCGCAGTCTGGGTGAACGACAGGTCGATGGCCGTGTCGGTCGTCCAGTCCACGGTCTCGGTGGTCTCGCCAGCGTCCCCGCCCTCTTCGGCAGGGTTGCCGTTGCTGAGACTGTAGTTCGCCCGCGAGAACGTGAGCGTGGCTGCGCCAGTCGTGGCAGTCACGATGATGTCCACGCCGATGTTGACGTTCTGCGAGCCGGCGTCAATCTCCAGTGGGAAGCAGTCAGCCCCGCCGATACGCAGTGCGAAGGTCCGGTTGTTGGTCCCGCTGACGGAGCAGTTGAGGCGTACCCGCAGCACGTCGCCAGCCTTGATGGAGCCGGCCGGGACGGAGAACCCGGGGTCGAGCTGGCCGCTGGCCGAGGTAGACGTCGCCGTACCGGCGGTGTACACTTGGACGTGCCCGCCCGCGCCGGCACCGGCCGAGTCGCCCGGGTTGTCGATGTACGTGTTCCCGGTGGTCCCGTCCTTGACGATGCCCTCCGTGAACGCGCTCAGCACGTTGTTGCCGTGGATCAGGCAGTCGTCGGAGTTGGTCGCGTCGATGCCGTTGGCCCCGGCGAGCGAGAAGTTGTTGTCCTTCACCGTCAGGTCCTGCGAGTCGGTCATGTCCAGCCCGTCGCCAGTGCAGCCCGGGGCCTCGTTGTCACTTACCCGGCCGTTCTGCGCGAGGACCACGATGCCGTCGCCGCCCACGCCCTCCAGCGTGTTGCCACACACCCGCACGGACTTGACGATGGCGGTGGTGTCGCCCACCGTGATGCCGTCGCCCGAGCTGGTCAGCCCGTCATTGTCGTACACACTCACCAGCCGCCACAGGTCATTGGCCGTCGCGCTCGCGCCTTTGATGTCCACGAACTGGGAGCAGGCGCTGAACTCGTTGTCGTGGATACGGATCGACCGCATCTTGGCGTTGGCGTCGGTCGGCGTCCCCTCGATGCAGATGGTCGTCGGGTTCTCGAACGTGCAGCCGGAGACGTCCAGCCCGTCCACGTCCTCAAGGAACAGGTGCCGGCCCGAGCCTCCCTCGAAGTGGCAGCCGTGGACGCGCACGCCCGCGCTGTTGTTGCCGCCGGTCCCGTCGTTGCCGACGTAGAGCGGGTCGCCGCTCCAGTTCTTGAACCAGCAGTTGACGATATTCACCTGCGAGGACTTGCGGATCTGGATGCCGTCCTGCCCGGAGCCCGTGGCTGCGTTGCCGTCGAGCGTCACGTTCACGAAGTCCACGCCCTCAAGGTCCGCTGCCGTCCGGATCATGTACCCGGAGCTGGCCGCCGAGGTGATCTTGACCACGCTCGTCTTGCCACAGCCGAGGACGCAGAACGCCTTGCTGACGGTCTCGCCGTCGATGGTCACCGTGGTGCCCGGCGGGATCAGCAGGCAGCCGCCCGACGCTGGCAGCGCCGCCACCGCGTCAGAGAAGTTGTCGTACTCGTTCACGTTGACGACGCTCCACAGGGTGCGGAGGTTCGTCAGCGTGTACGAGCTGTTCATGTCGATGTTGCCCTGCACCACCAGCGGCCACACCATGTCGGACCCGGTGACGGCCCCACTGAACTTGGTGGTGACCGCCGTGCCGAGCTGGTTCAGCTTGGCTGCGGACGGGATCTCACCGTCAGTGAAGGTCGGGATGTTCGTGATTGCCATGCTAGTCCCTCTCGTAGCCGTCGGCCACGAAGTCTACCTCGACGCCCTGAAGGGCGAAGTCTTCGCCGTTCCCGTCGGATACGATTTTGAAGCTGAACGAGTAGCCGCGCACGTCCGGCCGGAGTTCGATGTATCCCATCTCCTCGCGGGACCGAAGTCGCCCAGCGGGATCGGCACCGATCTTCCAGTCATTCGTTAGCGTGTGCGCCTCGAAGGTGTTTTGGCTTTTGTTCTGGTTGGGGTCGGTCAGGTTGGCGTCTTGGTAGAAGCCATTGTCCGTCCGCCAGAACAGCTTGAGGTCCCACTCGCCCCGGGGCAGCAGGTAGACCCGCAGGCGCTTCCACGTCTTCATCACGCCCGTGAGCGCCGGGTCGATGGTGCGCCCGTTGAGCAGCACCGACTCCAGCACCGACTCGATGGCCGTGCCTGCGTCGGACTTGTAGAGCTGGTCGGTGTGGAGGATCTTGCCGGCGCTGCCGCCGTGCATTATCACCTCGGCCACCGGGCTCACGACTTCCACTTGGTCCATCGCCTGACTGTCAATCGTCCACGGGCCGTACCACTCCTGCGTGGTCACGTTGAACACGAAGACCTTGGCCGCCGTGTTGTCCGTGGTGATCGGCACCGCGAGGTAGACCAGCCCGAGCGTGGAGTTGTACCGCATCCGGGACTGGTCGATGTAGGTCTTGTTGATGGGCTCCACCGTCGAGGGGTCTCCGCCCCACAGGTCCTGAATGGTCCCGCTGATGAAGCCGCTCTGGAGGTCGCCAAACTTGTCGGTGGCCGTGATCGTGTGGCAGCCCTCGCGGGACAGGAACCACACATCGTTGCCGACCTGTGTCATCGCGTCGTAGTTCTCACACCCAACGTCTTGCGTAATGGTACGGATCGCGTAGCTCTGTGGCCCCGCGCCAGACACCTGATACACGGCCTGCTTCGTGAAGACGATCAGGTTCCCGTAGTGGTCCCCGAAGATCGCGGTGATCTCGTCACCCTTGCGCGACGGCACCTCCAAGTACCCGGCCTTGAGCTGGGTGTCGAAGCGGTCGCTGATGTTGTTGTCGTCCGGCGCGAACCAGACGTTGGTCTCCCGGTCGCCCGAGTAGTACACCCGCAGGGGGTGGGCGCTGTCGCCCGCGACCCACAGGCGGGTCTGGTGCTCGACCGCGAACTTCGCCGTCGGGGCTTCCGTCAGCTCCTCGGTCGCGGATACGCTGCGCCCGTCCCACAGCCAGATCTTGGACTGCGCCGTGCCGGCGGACTCGACCCAGCAGATCTCCTTGCGGAACGTGGTGAACGTCACCCGGTCGTAGGTCTTGCGCTCGACGGGTCGCCACACTCCGAGGCAGCCTGCGTCGTGGTAGATGTAGTCGCCGGCCGCCGCCATCAGCGTGTGCTGGAGGCTGCCCGCCCCGACGCTAGCCCGAAAGTCGGTAATCCCGACGATGGTCTGCGCGGTGAACCCGTCGGCGTCGTCCGCCCACGACAGCCCCGTGACGCTGACGCTGGTCTGCTGCGTCGGGTCGCCTTCGAGCGCGATCTCCATGATCGAGTTCGAGGCTGTGAGGCTGGGGGTAGCCAGCAGGGAGGTAGCCACGGTGGCCACCAGCGTGGTGTCCACGTAGATCAGGGTGTTCCCGTCCGCGTCGATCCGGATGTCCACCTCGGACCACTTGCCGGCCCCGAGGTCCTCGGTGTTGGCCACGAGGGCGTAGGTGTTGTCGCTGGCCAGCTTGTAGTAGAGGCCCCCGCTCCAGATGGCGAACTCCCAGCCCGTGGTCGCGTCTGCCGCCACCCGGAAGTGGAAGGTGTCCGCGTTGGTGCCCGAGGCGGTGTACGCCTGCACGCCCACCGGCTGCACCATCATGCGGATGCTCGCGTCGGTGGCGACGGTCCCGGCCCGGCTCAGGGTCATGGTCTCGTTGCCGAGGGCCACAGCCTTCGCGTTCATGCGGAGCAGGCCCTGCGACACCGTGCGCGACAGGAGCGCCGTATCGTCGTTCGCCTCGACCCACCCCGAGAGGGCGGTATCAAGGAACGGCTCGAACACGTCGCCCTGCACGAGCGTCTGCCCCCACTGGCGCAGGCCCGGCCGCTTCTGCATCATGCCGTCGATGCCAGCGGTCACGTTCTTGGCCTGCCACAGCGAGTGCTCAGGCACCGTGGTCTGCTGTCCTGCCGTAGCGAGCCCCGCCCGCCACGGGAAGAAGCGGAGCGTCATCGTGCCTTCACGTGCCATTAGAAGAATCCCACATTCCCTGCGCGGTCAAAGGTGTCGCCCCAGTCCACGTTCCCGCCGCCTGCGCGGTAGGCCCGGTAGATCTCACGCCGCACGCGCCCGTCGGGCCGCATCACGCGCTTGTGCTGGGTCACCGTCTTCTTGCCGACGGCTTGGTTGTACTTCTGGAGCATCTCGATCAGCACCGTCTGCATCCGGTCGTCGTCCTCGTAGTCCCGGTACGCGAGCTGGATGATAGCGTCGATGATGACCTCGACCACCCGGCGGGGGAAGAGGATCTTGTCGTTGTCGCTGTCGATGGTCGGGTGGACCATGATGTAGTCGTAGGTGATGAGGCGCGAGGCGTCCGGCCACGGGTCTACGTGGAGGATCTCCTGCGTCTGGGCTGCGTTCATCCCAAAGATCGTGTACTTCTCGATCTCACCTACGTGGATGTCCCCGCTCCGACGACGGCGGCGCTCGGCCAGCTTCTCGGGGCTGATGGGGTCGAGCCCGTAGGGCGCGAGGAACGAGTTGAAGTCGTCAATCGGCCGGTCGAAGTTCTCTGGCAGGGCGTAGCGGTCCCACGCGATGGTCCAGACCGTCTCGTCGGCAGCGGTGATGCTCGCGTCGATCCACGCCCGGTTCAGCTCGAAGCTCCCGGTGTTGTTGATCGACTCGATGCGGTACACGTAGTCGTAGCCACTCGCTTGGAAGGCTGCGCCTACGTAGGCCGCGTTCACCGAGGTCATGTTGGCGATGGTGACCGTGGTGCTGTTCTGGGTCGCGGTGAGGTACTGCTCGGTGCCCGTGGTAACGTCAGCCGTCACGTCGGCCACCAGTACGATCTCCGACTGCGCCCGGAGCATGGGCCAGTCGTCCAGCCCGCCCAGTGTGGTCAGCACGCGGTTCATCAGCCGAAGGAGCTTGCGCGTCTCGGTGGGCAGATTGGCAGGCTCGATGCTATCGACCTGCGGCCAGCCCAGCCTGTCAGCGATCTCATTCAGGATGTCGAGTGCGAGAGGCATGATGCTCCTAAGCTACGCGGACTGCAACGAGGGTCAGGTCGATGGCACTTCCGCCATTCTTGGTGTAGATGTACTGGAGTCCGTGCGGGATGTAGATGGGCTTGGTGCCGTCACCCAGCGCAGCGGACACGGCCAGTACGGAATACTCAGCGAAGATCGCGGTTTGTGCTATTTCCAAGTCAGCAGCAATAGGCAAGAGCCCGGTATCGGTAGTGAGCCCCTGCCACAGCGGGTCAACCACGGTCTGGGCTGCGTTACCAAACCGCTTGATGAACAGTGTCGGGTCTGTGGAGGCAGCGGTTTGGCTGCCGTAGACCTCGATGTTGTAGAAGCCGGGCGGGATGTCAATAGTACCAGTCTCACTGGCCCCGGCGGGCACTGCCGTGATGAAGTTGTACTCAAGGATCTCGCCTACGCGGACCTGTCTGGACTTAGCCATTAGTCTACCACCAAGATGAAGATCTCCGCGTCCGTAGACGTAGAGGTATTCTGGAATTTGAGCGACGTGATCGCCCCCTGCGTGACGGCAACCTGCTTGGCTGCCGGCAGGAAGGTCCCGCCGTTGATGGCGAGCTGGACAGCGTTGTCAGCCTCGTACATGAAGTAGTTGGCCCGCTCCAGTCCGCCCATGTTGTAGGTAGCCGACGTGTTGGTCGCCAGCAGCAAGACTCCACTACGGAACTCGGAGAACTGGATGTCCTCTTCGTCGTAGCGGGTGTAGATCTCTTTTTCGCGGTTCCGCTTGGTCTGGATCTTCTGGTTCACGTCGAGGAAGAAGCGGGGCTCCGTCGTCGGCATGACATCGAGCAGCGGTACACGGGACGGGCTGCCGGGGATTCCGGGGTCATCGTCGCCGCCCGCTCCGGCGAAGCCCAAGAAGGCAACGTCGTCGGCCACGTTGATGCCGAGGTCGAGCCCGCTGCCATGGGTCGTGATTGTCCCAGTGACCGTCAGGTCGTAGTCGGTCGCCACGAAGGTATTGACTACCAGCCGTAGTGTGAGGGTAGCCGTGGCCCCTCCGGCCAGTGTGCCCAGCGTCCACGTCTTCGAGGTACTGTTGTAGCTGCCTGAGGAGGCGGCGTCCTGTACGTAGTCGAATTCGTCCGGGATGGTGATGACCACCGTGCTCCCAGTAGCGCCAGTCGTAGCGTCCTCCGTGTAGGTGAAGAGGACGTTCACGACGTCCGTCTCCGCCACATAAAGCGCGTCCGCCGTAGTAGCGACGATGCTCGGGTTGACGAGCGCGAGGGGCAGCGCGCCGGGAGGAGCCCCACCTGTGCCGGAGGCGTCCTCTGCAACGAGGCGAGCGTCCGCAGGCACCGTGAGGGTGACGGCACCTCCGTTGACCTCCCATGCGTAGGTGCTGGCCATGTCCTTGAACAGCGTGTCCTCGGTCGCGCTACCGAAGCTCGTAGAGTCCGTGGCTACCGGATCAGCCGCCAGCCCCTCGAAGATGCCTTCGTAGTAGATCCCGTTTGTGAAGTCCGCCCATGGGAAGTCCACGCCGCCGTAGACCACGTTGTAGCCGATGCTCTCGACAGTCGCTGTGACCGCCGGGCTGCCAGAGCTATGGCCGTAGAAGAGGCCACGGATTACGGTTGCGTCGTTAGACCCTCCAATGTTGTCGAGTAGGATCACGTTGTCGTGGATCGAGCACTCGTCCATCGCGCCGCCGCTGGTATAGCCCAGCTTGATGAGTTCATTGATAGTACCGGATGCCGGGTCCCACTGCGCGGCTATCGTGTTGTTCGTGAACACGAGGCTGTCGCCCGCAGGGCCTCCGACGCCCATGTTGAGAAGCCCGGCGTGCTGGGTGTGAGCGCTGTACGAGTCTAGAATGACACAGTGATCTATGGATACTGAGGTATTGAGCTGGTTGACTACCATAGGCGGGCTGACGCCCTGCAACATATTCTCAAATACGCAGTAGTTGAAGTTCTTTTCACCCTGCCGACCAGCGGTGGGGTCCCAGATCTGGTTGGTTGGTTGGTTTGCCCCGACCGACCCGTAGGCATAGGCCCGGAAGTGGCAATAGTTGAGCGTCAGATCCCCGATGTCACCAGTGCCGGCGAGATCTTGGAAATACTGCGTGCCGCTCAGCACTGCCGAAGGGGTGTAGTCCACGTAGAAGTTCTCGTAGACGACGTTGCCACGCCAGAACTGGAAGAACCTCTGGGACGTGCCCACCGCCAAACTCTCGACAGTGACCAGCGCGGGGTCCCCCGCAGAGTCCACCCCGCGAATGGTGAACGTCTGCGAGGTGGCACCAGTGCTGACGTAGGTTTCGGTTGTGTTCGCGGTGAGGTTATAGGTGCCCGAGTTGACCACGTTCAGCGTCACCGTGGTATCGGCGTCCGCCTCCAGCAGGTCGTGCGCTGCGGGCAGGGTCTGCACCGCGTCCGCATAACTCGTCCCTCCGTTGGCGTCGTCACCGTCCGTAATGTCAACCCAGTGGGTGGCCATGTTACCTCCGGCTCAGGACGCAGATCAGGTGATGCGCGTCGGCCTTCTCGATGTGCAGGTCCCACTCGTGCCGCAGCCCATTCAGGCGCGACCGGACCAGTTCCTCGTTGAAGAGTGCCGTGTGCTCCGGCACCTCGTCCGGCCCCATGCAGTTGTCCGGGACCGTGAAGATGAAGTTCTCGACCGAGGGGGTATCAACCACCCGGGTCACGACCCCGTTGAAGTCGGGTTCGTCAAGGTGCTCCATGACCTCGGTGGCCACGACGTGGACAGCGCCCACGAGGTGCTCCGGCGACAGGCTCTTGAGGTCCAGCTCCTCCGCGTCGAGGAACCGGGTCTTCGCCATCTCGACGCCCGTGGCGCTGATGTCGTAGCCCTTGTACCTGACCTGCTTCTCCGCGACGAGCTTGCTCCCGAGGATGCCCACGCCGCACGCCAGCTCCACGACCCGAGTGCCGGGGTGGACGTAGCGTAGAACCTTCTCGAACATCTCCGGGTACTTGCGCCACGAGTCCGCGCCCTCGCGCCCATACACCGCGTCCCAGTAGGACTGGGTGTTGATGTTGGACTTGACCTTGAAGCCCGGGGCGTCCTTCGGCACGCTGTACGCCTTGCCGGAGCCAATGTCCACATGGTCGCACAGCACGCGCCCGTCCACGTAGACCGGCCAGTCGTGCTTGTTCAGCAGGTAGCAGAACCGGATGTCATGCCCCCACATAATCTTGCGGCGGTTGCCATCCTCTTCCTCGGCCATCGTGCGCTCATCAGCCCAGATGGGCACCTCAACGCCGCCGTTCTCCGCCTGTTCCTTCTCGATGACGTCCTTGATGGCGTCCACCCGGGCGAGCAGGAAGCCCGCGCCTGCCCCGAAGATCGGGGACGGCTCGGCGTCATCGCCCATCGGGAAGTCCCACGCAGCCCCCTCGCCGTGGGCGGTGTAGATGAGCGGCTCGTTCGGGGTCTCGCGGGTCGTGTAGACACCAGAGATCGCGCCGACTTCAGGGTGCCGCTCCATGTAGTTGTGCATCTTGTAGAGACCGAGCTGGGGCGGCAGCGTGTCAATGTCCCAGTAGAGGACGTACTTCGCGCCGAGCCGGATGGCCTGCTTGGTCATAATCTGCCGCGCCTCCGCCGACAGCCGACCGTGCTCCGCAAGGTAGGTCATCGTGGTGTTGAGCGGCGTGACGAGGTTCATGTGGCACAGCAAGAACTGTACCGGAACCACGGCCGGGATGTCGAACGCCCGAGAGTCGGTCCACTTCTTGCCGCAGCCGCCGCCCTCCTCAGGGCACGTGAGTACGTGCATCTGCTTGGTGGGGCCGACAGGGAGAGCTACCACGATATGTGGGTTGCCCTTGAGCTTGATGCTGGCGCGCCGATTGGCGCTGATCTTGGCCTCGCCGTCTAGCGCGACGTTGTTCGTTTGCTTTTCCATTGTTCCTCCCAGAAGATGGTGGTGGGGGCCACCCCGAAGGGCAGCCCCCTGTAGGCTAGTAGCCAGCCGCTCCGCCACGGTCGTCCTGAAGGACGCTCGTAGGCGGCGCAGTCATGTAACCGCAGATGCTGACAGACACGGACTCAGCCGCATCGCCAGCGTCAGCGACGAGCACGACATCCGCGAAACCACCAGCGTCGATGGTCCCGTCCTTGATGGTCAGTGCTCCGAGGTTGGTGGTCACGTTGACGGCAGCAACAATCTGCGTGCCGGCAGCGGTATCACCGATGGTCAGGGCCGGGTCACTGGTCACGGAATCGGCCGACACCTTGATGTCGGTGATCTCGAACGCAGCGCCCGCCGGGAACTCGACGCGACGGCTCACGGTCTCATTGTTGGCAACGTCATCGAAGCCAACCGAGATCACCATGAGCGCCCCGCTGACGGGTCCGTCCTCGCCCTTACGGGCGTCCTTGAAACGGGTGAGAGCCATGGTTACGCCCCCTGTCCGCCGACCCAGCCTCGCCAATCAGCCGCGCCGAAGCTCAGCCGATAGGTCATCTTGGTCTTCATGTTGCCCGTGTCAAAGTCGAGGGTATGGTCCGTGACCGGTTCCATACGCCAGTAGACGATGACGCGATGCCGCGACGGGTCCACGCTCACAAACCAGTCGTCGTCGCCCGTGAGGTACTTCGACATCTTGACCTGAAGGCCAACCTGATTGAGAGCATTGGCCGCGTTGTTCGCGGTGTCACTACGGAGCTGGCTCTGGAGCAGCTCGTGCGCGACCCAGCGAAGCTCGGTCGGGATGACAAGACACTGCGGATCGAGGTCGATGAGCTGATTGCGGTCGTCCCGCATATCATCGAACACGTTGAGCGCCGACTCCAGCGTGGCCTGAGCCAGATCGCCGGAGATCAGGTTATCGAACGTGCCGCCGCCAACGAGGAGGTGGCTGTTCGAGAACAGGGCAACGCCATCGGGGGTAGCCGAAGCACCCGAGGTGGAGAAGCCCTCATTCAGCAGTGCGAAGACCTGAGTCTCGATGCTGTTACGCGCAACACGGGCCAGCGCCGGAGCGGCGTTGGAGATGGCACCGTCGATGTCATCGTCCATGGCTTCCATCGAAATCTGGAAGCCCTTGGCATAGGTGCTGTGCGTAAACCGCTTGTCGAAGCCCTGAAGGAGCTTGTCGTACTCGACAGCGGACCCTTCAGTCTTCTGCACGAACTGGTCGAACCCGGTGATACCGGTGATTTCCTCATACGCACGCTGAGAGTCGCGGACGTTGAAGATGTCAGTGTAGGTCAGAGACGGAGCATCGAACTGCTCAAACAGGATTTCATCGAGGTACGGGAGACGGCTGACGAAAAGGTCAGTGTACTGTCCCCGCAGCATGACGTTACCAGCGGAAGCCATTGATTACACCTTCCTTTCTTAGCCGATACCCGCGACGTGCGTGGCATTGTCGCCAGCGGACGCGGACCGGATGTGTGCCTGCGGCACGATGCGGCAGATGTAGCGAGTGAACGACACATCGGCTTCGTTGTTGATGGCCTTGGAGCGGCCGACAATCTGCACGGCGTTCGCGGCGGCCAGAGCGGCCGTCCCGGTGTTACCGTCGATTTCCTGCTTCGACTGAAGCGTGGTGCCATTGGCAGCCGTCTTCACGATGTCGAAATACTTGAACAGGTACAGGCTCGCGTTGGTGAGCGTTGCGTCGTCCACCTGCGCTTCGTAAGTCTGCTCCGGGTCATCGTAGACGAGAAGTGAGCGGTCGGTCTGCGCGGCGGCGAGCGGATGGGCTGCCACACCGAGCACGTCACCGGCATCGGCATCCGTGGTGGTGTAGGCAATAACCAGTCCGGTCGTGTTGATACCAACGAGGTCGCCCTCACCAATCAGAATGTTGGTGAGCGCGGTGTACTCGGTGATTCGCGGAGCCGTACCAGCGATGCCATTGCTTACCGGCCGGAAGCCGGAAGGATGGTCGAGGTTAGCCATTTAGGAATCTCCTAAGAGGTTGGGTGAGCCGACCGATGCGCTCCGGGAGCGAGCGGTGCAGACTCTTGTTCGGGGCGGAATCCGCCGCGAGGTCGTTCAGATGGTTTGAGGCCATGCCCCACAATCTCAACGCCGTCGCCAAGAACGGTTTTTGCCCTTGATCCTGCCTTACCCGTGTTCCGTTGTGACTCCATGATCCGTTTCGCTTGGCGGCTCTCGTAGATCCGCTTGTCGAGCCGTGCGAGGATGACGTCACCACGACGAACAAAGTTGTCGAGGGTCGCGTTATCCATGCGCGGAGGCGGATCGGGGATGAACTGCTCCAGCTTTTCGCCGCTCTTGCCGGTGAACTCATCACCGTACTCGAACGGAATCCAGCCGCGCCACTGTCGGCGTGCGCGATACGCCGGAGACTTCCACGAGACGATGGCACCCTCAGGGTACTCGTCGCACTTCGGGATCTCTCCAACGATCTTGAACGGGTTTTTGGAATCATACGGGTCGTAAAGCACTTGAGCTTGACTCTCGTCAAACAGGTCTTCATCAGGGTCGTCTCGGCCGGCCTCAAGCTCGGAGCGGTAGTGGGCGGTCAGCTCTCGCTGGGTTGCCAACTCCTCTTCCATCTGCTTCATGCGGGCGTCGAACTTCTCCTGCAATTCTGCCTTGGTAGGCTGCTTTGCACTCACTGGTTACCCCCTCAGGTAATACTGGCTGTTGTCGCGGTAGAACTTCTCGCGCTCACGGATGGCTTTCGGATCGAACTCTTTGCCCTTCGGCATGGCACCCTTGAGGCGGGCGGCAATCTTGGCCTGCTCGGCGTCAGACAGCCCCTCCTGCTTCTCGGTTTCCTTCGCCTTCGGGTTCGCATTGGCCTTATTGGCCACACGGCCTCGCATCTGGGCTGCCTTTCCTGCCTGACGGGGGCTTACGCCCAGTTCCGCCGCGACATCGTTGGCAGCGTCCAGCACTGCACGGGGGTTTGCCCCGACATACGAGTCACCGAGTTCGTTCAGGCGGCTGTTGACCGCGTTGTAGAACTCGGACCCGCGCTCGCCCAGCTCGGGGTAGCGCCGAAGCGCGTCCTGCTGTGCCTTGCTACGGAGTTGTTCGGTCTGCTGGCGCTGCTCCCATGCACTCATGCGGGAGTTCACCTGCTCATCCACTCTACGCTGGTTCACATACGCATCGAACCCTGACAGTTGCTCGGGGTTCTGCTCAGCCACGGTTGCCCGTGCGGTCTCCAGCTCCTGAATCGTCATGTCATCAAGAGAGTTTCCGGTCTTCTTCTCCGGCGCAGGCTCGGGCCTCCGGTTCAGGGCCTCGATCAGCTTGTTCTGCTGTTCGAGCATCCTGTTCTGGAATTCCTCCTGTTTGCGGGAGAGTTCGCGGTAGACGTTATCAATCGTGCGACCGTCGCCTTCGGGCTTACCATCCGCGCCCTCGCCGCCCTCGCCCTGTTCGGGCTGGGGGTCTGGGGTAGCGTTCGGATCTCCCTCAAGAGTCGGGTCATCGTTGCCGGCGGACGGGTCCGGCTGTACGTCCTTCAAGAAATCGGTCATGGCTCCTCCGCTCCGAATGACGCATCGGTTGCGCGACTCAGAGGTGCCGTGTTGAGATTAGCGGTAGCGGCCTACCCGGACGTTGCCCGGAGACCCTGCCTGAATGTCGGCACGCTGCGCGGCCTGCCCGGCACGCGGCAGCATACTCGCTGCCTTGTTCCGGGTAGACTGGCTGACGCCCTTGGGGTTGAAGGCCGTGCCGGCTGCGAGCAGCCCTGCGACCTTGTTCTTCGCGGCCTGCACACGCAGTGCCCGCTTCGACTTACCGGCCATTGCGTGACCGCTCCTTCGCTTGGGTGAGGAGGCCGAGGACAAGGCGAATACCACTCGCCCGCCCGGAGGCCAGTCGGATGTCAGGCAGCGGCTGGCTGCGTGACCACTGTACCACGATCTCCTCGTGGTGGTTGGCGAGGGCCTCGATCTGCGAAAGCAGAACATCGAAACCCTCGGTCTTGGCTATATCGCTAATCGAGTCCAGCTCGAAGCTATCTAGCTCGTTCACATTACCCCTCCCTCAAGCGCGTTCAGGTCAGTCTGGGTGGAGGCGTTGCTCATGCCGGTCGGGATGTTGTTGGCCATCCCACCACCGCCACCGGGCACGCCGCCCCCTGCCTGAGCCATCTGCTGCTGCATCATCTGCTGATGCTGCTGCTTGTGCATAGCCATGAGCATGACTGCCGATTCCGGAAGCTGCTCGAAGGCCGAACTCTGAGTGAATTTGTCAATCTCTTGGATGTGCGCTACGTGGTCATCCAGCGGTAGAGCCTCAATGGGCTGCCCGTCAGCCATGAGCATATTCTCGGTCTGCTGGTCCATCGGCGGATGCGATCCGCCCTGCCCCGGCAGCTTCGGAAGGAGCTTGTCAACGTCGGTCCCCTCGCTGAAGTGCC
Organism: uncultured actinomycete; assembly: GCA_942491345.1. Lineage (GTDB taxonomy): Bacteria > Actinomycetota > Acidimicrobiia > Spongiisociales > UBA5794 > JAHEEL01. The sequence goes on along the minus strand of CALOAN010000035.1, from coordinate 15,101 downwards.
GCAGGAAGTCCTTGGTGAGCGCCAGCATGGCGTTCATGTCCTGCGAGTACAACGGGTTGGCGATCAGCGTCTGGTAGCGGACCTGCGCGATGCTGCGGAGCACCTCGCGGTTCGTGTTGACGCTGTTGCCGTGGAACGAGTAATTGAACCGCCCGCGCAGCTCAGCCTTCGTGATCCGCTGGGGCTCGTGCGCCCCGGTGACGTGATACCAGATCTCGTCGTCGCCGTACTCGTGGTACAGCGCGTGGAGCTGGTGGACCAGTTCTCGCCAGCCGCCCTGCTGGAGGCCGGTGATGACGACATCGGTCTGGATGCCCGACTCCGACAGGAGCGCGAGCGTCCCCCGTGCTGTGCGCGGGGCATTCCGAGATTGGCTGGATCCCACCGCCTGTGGTGAGATCGTGAGCCGGTCCGCGAAGAGCAGCATCGAGTCGATGGCGCTCAGGTTGGCCAGCGGCTCCTGCGCGAACTTCGGGAACATGACCGCGTTGGGGTCGGACACCGGGATGCCCTGCCCGGGCTCGATGCCCTCCAGCACGGACGGGTCCACGGTGTTCGCGTGGGGCACGTAGAAGAAGAACGGGTTGTTGATTAGCTCCTGCGCCTCATTCACCATGTTGATGATGGCGTCAACTTCGAGGTTGATCGGCGCAAGCTGCTCGCCCAGCGAGCGGGAGTACCAGCGGTCGGACACGCGCTTGTAGTGCGCCTCCGGGAACGGCCGGCGTCCGTGCGGGAACAGCTCTTCGAGGTAGTGGACCCGCACGACCTTCTTCAGGGCCGCCGGGATCTGGTACACGACCTCTTCGGGGTAGCCGTCCTCGTTCACGTCGTCCGTGGCGTACACCTCGTACACCATGAACTTCCCGTCCACGTAGGCCGCCTCGTCGTCCTCCAGCGTGCCCGCGTCCGGCGAGGGGCTCTCCCCGACCGACACGTCCTTCTGGCGGGACAGCGTGCGGTCGTAGGGGCTGCGCTCCTTGCGGTCGGCGGTGCCGGTGGCGTTCTTGAGGCGGTCGAACTCGTCCTCCGAGATCTGCCACCCCTCCTCGGCCACCTTCTCCTTCAGCTCGTCGATGGTGAGCCAGTAGCGGTGAGCGACACGGGGCGCTTCCTGAATGTCCCATGTGGCGTAGGGCACGATGAGGTCTTCGTACTCGACGGTCTCGACGCGGGGGCGGTTCGCGACCAGCACCGGGCGGTAGACGTACAGGTCCACCTCGTCCACGTACTGGCTCGGGACGATCTCGATCCGCACATCGTCGTAGGGGCGGCGGTTCTCCACGAACTCGATCTGGTACGAACTGCCTACCGCTTCTGCTAGCGGTGTGCGATCCGGATCAGCTCCGCCGTCCTCGGCCTCGACCTCGATCAGGCCCGGGAACTCTTCCGCGAGGGCCTCGATCACGAAGCGGGGGCGGTCCTCCTGCACCGGGGTGCCGGTGAGGTCGTACTGCCCCGCCCGCCACTCGCTCTTGGTGCCCACGACCTCGACCGTGTTGCGCCACCGCTGCTCCCAGTACACCTTCAGGACCGAGGTCCCGTCGAGGAGCATATTGCGTGCCCACGACTCGAACGTGTGGTAGAAGTTGGGGATGTCTGTTTCGAGCGCCCAGTTCAGGAACGTCTCGTTCTTGGCGGTCAGCTCCTCGTCGTACTCGCTCTCGACGCGACGGACGTGGACCTTGGGCTCGGCCGCGTGGAAGGCGTTGACGAGCTTGGGCACCATGCCCTCGACCTTCTCCTCGATCACGGGGAGATGGATGTTGCTCGCGCCCTCGTAGCGCGGCTGGCGCTGGCTGACCCCGAAGTAGAGGTTGCGGGCGACCTGCCGCTTGGCGATGGCCCACTGACGGTCCCGGAGGTCCACGTCGATGAGCTTGCACAGGTCCGCGCCCTTCTGCGCCCGGACCTCATCTGTGAGATTGATCGTCTGCGGCATGGACCCTCCTAGTCAACCACAACAGCCTGCACGGTTGCCGTGTAGGTAGTGTTCTCGTTCTGTACGTACAGGTGCGTGAACGAGCCGCCGGAGACCATGAAGGACTTGCCCATCGAGATCTTGGCGTTCGTGTTGGTGGTGTTGAGGGCGACCTTGATCGTCTGGTCGGACTCGACTAGCACGAACTCGCCCGTGGCAACCCCGCCCATGTCCAGCTCCTGCATCGTGGCCATGTTCGTGGCGAGCACTACCCGGTCAGCGGTGAACTCCGTGAACGTCTGAGCCGCAGGGGCGAAGTGCTGGGAGTGGAGTTGGACCCCATTCCGAGTGAGCCGGAACCGTGCGGAAGGTTCGACCTTGAGTGCGTCCGCCATGTTTGGCGCTCCTTACGTGTCATCGGGGCTTGTCCAGTGAACATCCCCGTGCCGTTGTGCTCGTCGTCGTACCAGTCGTCCTGCTTCCGGGTCTCGGCGCGGAGGCTCTGGTAGTTGATCCCCATCTGGTAGATGTACCGGATGCAGTCGATGAAGTCGTCGTGGTTCTTGCGGTAGTCCTGCTTGTCGCCCTTGATCTCCCGCTGCTTGCTGGTCGCCCAGTCGTCGTAGCAGAAGTTGAGGAAGTCGTGCTTCACGTGGGCGCAGGAGTCGAATACCACCAGCCCGGGCTCAGACCATTCGGTCTTGAGCTTCAGGGCTTCGTGAACGGCGTCGTAGCCCGCCTGTGCGTTCCGCTTCTTCGCTATCGCGCACCAGAGCTGCTCGTGGGCGAAGCGCCGCCAGATCGTGTCCCCGGACGTTCGTTCCTGTTCATTAGCGGAACTATCAATGATTCGTAGGCAGACCGGTTCAGCTCGACTGCCACGTTTCCATTCTCCAGTCTCGCTACGTTCCCAACCTTCCAGTTCCTTGATTCGGTCCGCGACATCAGATACTGTACGTAGGCCGTTATCGAAAAGGTCCCGGTAGACGAACCACTGCCCGTCCGGGTTGACCGCCGCCCAAAGAACCGCAATAGGCTTGCGAGGGTGGGGGTCGATAACGCATACTCGCGGCCATGACAGGGGAATGTCAAACGCAGGGATCCAATGCGGAGCCTCAGGGTTCCACTCTTTGTAGACTCGGCCTGCGAGGTGCAGGAAGTTTCCGTGGAGTCGTGCTTCAAGTTCTTCCTCCCGAAGATCGCTCAAGAACTCCTCGATGTCCTCCCGCCGGAGGTGGCCGCCGTTATCCCGGCAGTTGTCCCAAATCGAGAACTTGAACAGCTTGACGTTGCCATCCGGGTCGTTGGCGCGGTTGGCGATGACGTCCGCGATCCACGGCTGGGACAGCGGCGTCATGGTCATCCACATATGCCCGGAGAAGTCGATCAGGCCGCGCTTGAGGCCGACGTACTTGGCGTAGTCGATGGGCTCGTCTGCCCAGACCCAGTGCCCGTTCGTGCCCTCGAAGGCCATATCATCCTGATCGTTCGACATGAAGTGGACCTTCGAGCCGTTCTTCCAGACGATCTGCTTCGGGATGCCCCGATTGTCGCGCTTGATCTTGTACTGGCCCCGTGGAGCCCATTCCTCGAACTTGGGCCAGATCGTCTGCACGATGGCCTGCTCGAAGTTCTGTGCGATCACACGGCCCACATTCGGGACCGGGATCGGGTCTCCGCTGGTCAGCCGGACGATCCGGTCAGGATGGTCTTCTGGAAGCCATGGGCGGTAGCCAAGAGAGTTGGCGATAGCCTCAACGACGCCGGCCACTGACTTTCCGGAGCGATTCGATCCGAGTACCAAGCGGACGGAACTCGTGTCCGCAGCGTGGAACTCGGGCTGCTGCCCGATGGGCTGGTAGAATGAAACCTTCGATCCACGGTACGCCCCCTCCAGAGCTTCGAGATCCTTCCACAGGTCTACGAGACCATCACGAAGGAGGCTGTTTTCCTCGTTCAACATCTTCGATCAGTCCCTCCAGACCTACCATCCAGTCCGACATATTCACTGCCTCGATCTCCTTGGCGGTGAGCATCATCGGGGAGATGTGGATGCACGGCTCGGTGTTCTGCTTACGGCACTCGCGCTCGATGTAGGCCACGGTGCGGAGTGTCCACTCCCCCATGTCCTTGAATAGTGTCTCTCCGCCGACCTTTTTCAGCTCATGCGCCCTTGTCAGCTTCGTGTGGCACTCCCGGATCACCATTGCTCGCCGCTTCATACTTCCCTCCGGGGTTGTCGAAGTCGTCCAATGTGACGTACTCCGCCTCGACAGGCTGTTGGTCCAGCTCCTGCTGGGCCTTGGCGAGCAGATCATCCGCCCGCCGCTTGATTTCGCTGTTTCCGGTCTCGAATTGGACGTCGATGATGCTCAGCGACTTCAATTTGCCCTGAATGCCGGCCACGAGCGCCTTGATCGACTCCGGAGCGGGCAATTCGCCCATTCCTTCGTTTCCGCCGAGCGCGGACTTGTACTGCTGGAGCACGGGGAGCTTGTCCGCGAGGATTCCAACCGTGACGGCCTTCTGGTTGAGGCTCGGTCCCATCCAGATCGGGCGGCCCTGCCTGTCGAATACGAGATTGTCGTCTTCATCCTTGAGGTAGCCGCTCTCGAAGTCCGACTCAGCCATGCTGTCAAGCACCTGATTGGTCTTCGTGTGGATTTTGCCGGCAAGTTGGGTCGCAGCGTGCTCCCGAGCGCGGATCGCCTCCGGCTCCTCGGGCTCGTTGAGCACATTGTAGACGGATTTCTCACTGACGGAGCACAGCCGCGCAGTTTCGCGCTTGTTGCCGGTCAGCATGAACGTCTGCCGGATCTGCTCCTTCTGGACCGGCTCTAGCGCCCGCCCCTGCTGCTTGCCCTTCGGCCGCGCTACGCGCTTGCGTCCCATACTTCTCCTACGTCACGTTGTGCATTGGGCGCTCAACATGGACGGATCTGGTGGCCGATACGAACGCCGACCCGCACGCCATGGTAACGCGGAACGCGAGCGTCTTGCCGACGGCCTTATTGGTAAATCGCACGGTGCGGTTGTAGCTGACGCCCGCTACGGCGGATTGCGTGCCCGTGCCGCCCGTGAGCGCGGCCCCATGCGCCGCACCCGTGCTAGTCGAGAGCGTGACCCATGATCCCACGTCTGGGTGCTTGACCTGCCACGTGATGACCTGAGGGCTGGGGCACGGGACGTTTGGGAAGATCGCCTGACTCCATGAGCCAGTCATCGTGCGGGCTGCCTCCCGAACCCGCATCAGCGAGGTGTCGATTGTGCAGTTAGTCGGGTTGTCACCCGGCTGGCAAGTTCCGCATCCACCGCCTGCCATTACCGCGTCCTCCGGGTACGTTCTCGGTACATATTCGCGTCGTACTCGATCTCGATCTCGTAGAGATTCTCGCCGTTGGCGAACATCTCCAAAAACAGGTCGTAGTGCCCGCCCACGTAGTCGATAGCCTGCTGCTGCGCGTCCTCCCGCACCGCTTGCAGCTCACGGCGGCTGCCGATCTCCTCATCCCACTGGTACTCGAAGTAGGCGGCCATCACGGCCTCGTAGGTCAGCCGGTGTGCCCGGCCCCCGTCCATGATCTCCCCGAGAGTGAATCTGGACTTGCCGAAGGCCCGCACGAAGAAGGGGCCGAGCCAGTCGTCCGCGATGTTGTCGTCGAACTCCCTCGCCTCGCGCAGCAGGTCGTCCCGTAGCTTGTCTTCTCGCCGCACGCGCCTAGTCCTCCGTGTAGAAGATCGTGACTGACATATTCGTTGGCGTCCCACTGGTTGTCCCCTGCTCATACGTGATGAAGCTGTCGGCGGGTACGGTCGGGTCAGTGAACGCTGTCAGGTCGTCGCCGCTCCCGGTGCTCATATCGGTGACGCTGAGCACGGTGAGGGCCGTCGAGTGGATGGTAGTGCCGTGCCAGAGCCCCCACTCCATGTCGGTCCCGCCCACGCGGGCTGCGCGCACTTCGCTGATCGTGATGGCCTGATTGGTGAAGAAGACGTTGCAGATGTCGCCATCCTGCGGATACTGGATCATCAGGGTCTTGGACATCCGCACAGTGGGGTCGGCGGGGGCGCTGGTCTCCCAGTCGCCGGTCGTGGCGTTGTACGCGATCAGATCGCCGGAGTTGGGTGCGGGGGCCTCGACGTCAAGGAGATCATCGAGTTGAAGTGCCGCGCCTCCACCGCCTACGACCCCCGGGACCCAAGTTGTGCCGTTCCAGACGAGGGCCTCCCCCGTAGCCGGGTTCGTGGCGTTCACGTCGGTCAGGCTGCCAAGGACGCGGGGGAACCCGGCCTCGATGGCGTTTCTGATGCGCTGGAGCTTCGCCTCCTCGGTCGCCTCCAGCCGAAGGCCGTTCTCCGGCGTGATGCCGGCGAGGGTTTCGAGCTGTGTGGCGATGTTGCCGAGCTTGGCCAGATCCATGTTCTCTCCGTTGAAATTGGGGGCCTACACGGCCGGCGAACCCGGCCCCGCGCCGCTCTCCACTCCTCGGCCCCGTCCGACGCGCTACCCGCTGATGGGAGGGGGGTCAGGGGCTGCGTCGTCGGCTACTTGCGCTTGAGGAGCGCCTTGATGTCCACTTTCGGCTCTGCCAGCTTCGGGATACGGCGAGGGGGTAGCGTAACGGCCCGGGACTGTGCTGCCTTCCGGGCCACGCTCAGTGAAAAAGGACTGTTGTCCGTCCTGCCGCGCAATCGGTGGGACAGGCTCCGTGATGGTGTTCGCATGGGTCTCCGGGGTGGAAAAGGAGATGGTGCCGGGGTAGGCGGGGTAGGTGATCCGCTCGTTGTACGGGTACACGTAGTACGGCTGGGTCACGAGGCGAATCTGCTCCGCCAGCCCGTTCAGTTGCGCTTGCAGACCGTCGATCATGCGATTCTGGCGGTCGATTTCTTCCGTAAGTCGTTGTATGTCACCGAAGTGCGTCATTCGTAGCCCTCCCAAGCTGGCCACCCCGGTGTGTCCGGGGGGCATAAGGTTATACGCTGCTTGGAGACATATTGTGCCCACTTATTTTCAAATACTGGTATTTTGTCCCCACCGAGGCGGCGGCTAGCCCTAGAGTGGCCCCCTGCGCGCCCCAACTAGCAACTAGCCCCTAGCCTTCTCGCCGAGGCGGGGCTCTGGACGACGTGCTCGGGGCTAGGGGCTAGAGGGTAGCCGCCTACTACCCCTTTTCCTGTTTGTCCGTGGTTTCGTGGCTGCCAACTGTTAGGCCGGCGATACGGACTGCCCCCGGACCCCCCGGGGGTCTATCCACCGAACGGTAAACTACCCCCCGGCATTGCACCAAACGGTCAAGCCACCCCCGGGCTACTTGATAATGATAATCAATATCAACTAGCCCCTAGCCCCTAGCTGATAATGATATTCAATATCAACTAGCCCCTAGCCCTATGCCCAATCGTTCCCTATGGTGTAGGGTCATGCCCATCTAGGGCTAGTGGTGGAGGGTAGGGGGTAGTTGTATCTTGGCTTGTTTCTAGTAGTACCCTATCACTCCCCATGGTATCTAATCCCTCCTAATGCTACCCCCTAGCCTTCCTCACCGTTCCCCATAACCCCTTGTCGTTCCTAGTGCTACCCCATTGGGGCTAGTAGTTGACAGTGTACCCCGTAGTACCCTATAGTGTAGCATACATCCTCATGCTTCCTTGCCGGGTGTATTCTCGCACTATGCAATTCGCATTCTGCAAATGCACGATGCTGGCAGGGAACAACTAGTAACAATGCGCCACTACTACCCCCTACCCTCCCTCATTGGCAATTGGCACAAGTAGTGCAAGGGCAATCATAGGGAGCGATAAGGCCCCACAAGGAACACTAAGCAAGGAGAGACCGCGATGAAGCACAAGCCGACCTTCTGGGATACGTTGACCCCTCACCAGAAGCTGACCTACGCGATAAGGCATGGAAAGGAACCCGTGCGGTACGACGGGGAAGAAGTGGAAGCGGCGAGGAAGCAGGAGGAAGAACGGGAGCTTATCGGGTGCAACAGCACGCAACGGCAGATGACGCGGGAGCGCAAGGAACAAGAGGCCATCATCAACCGCAAGCGGTTCGGATGGAGGACGCAGAAGTACATCCAGAAGCGAGCCGGGAACATCCGCAATCATGTGGAGCGACTGGCCCTGCTGCGCTGCGACAGGAAGTGGTAAGCCATGAAGCGGAACAAGTGGGAACGACAGTACGTCCTGATGACCGATGGGGTGTATCGCACCCGCATCTGGAAGAATGAGGAAGTCTGGGGATACGCCCGGAACGACAAGGAAGCACGCGAAATCATCAAGAACCAGAAGGAAGGTTGAGCCATGAAGAACCACAAGAGCCCGTTCCAAGCCATGAAGAGCCACAACGACACCTATCGCTACCTCAAGCACCGCCATGAGATGCAGGAGTACGTCGAGGAGTACAATGAGGCATCACTCGCCCTTGACGCGGAACGATTGGGAAGGATGATCCGCGCTGGGTCATCACAGACCGCGATCAAGCACTATGCGGCGCAGGTGCGGTATCATGCGGAACGACTGGGTGTGATGATCCACATCCCGGCGTAACGAGGAACAACTAGCCCCAAGCGGGCACACCAAGGCAGTACGGGGGAGGATTCGCCTCCCCCAGCCATCACAAGGAAGAAGGAGTAGCGATGAGCTACAATCAGGAACATATCGCCACCAAAGACCTTCACCCGACCCTACGCGCAGCTTTCCGGGGCTATAGGAAGCGGAAGGTACGTTTGGACATCCGCGAGGGACAACCGGTAACGGTGAGCCACAACCCGGAGTCGTGCGGAGGCACGAGGAGCGATGAGACATTCTTCGCATGGTCGAGGAACGACTGGGTGCAGATCAGCCGCGAAGAGGCAGGATCGACCGTTCCGAGGCGCATGACGGACGGACGGGTCATCGAGAGGTACGGGATGGTATGGACGGAAACAACGCTCCACGATAACGTCATATCGGTGAGCACGGGGATGTTCTGCGGAAAGACCGCAACCATGAGCATCGACGGGAACGAATGGGTAATCAAGCACGTCACGAAGGAAGGGTGAGGAACAATGAGCAATCTTACGAAGCATCACGAACTCCAGAGGAAGCTCGTGGCAGCACAAGGCAGGATGCACTATCTCTCGAAAGGATACGGAACGATGATGGAGGGTGCGGAAGCGTGCGCCCTCGTGAGCAACCTGAAGAAGCAGATCGCAACCCTGACGGAGGACAAGTAACCATGAGTAACAAGATGCCGCGCATCGTAATCACGAGCGCACTTGAGGAAGCACAAGGAACTCTGCGGTACATCGCGGAGCGCATAGCCACAACGCAGAGCACGAGGGAACTACTCTCCCTCATGGAGTGCAAGTGGGAAACGATGGCCGCAATCGACAACCTGAAGGAAGTTCTGGACACCACGAAGGAAGGCGAGTAACCATGAGAAACAACGAGTCACAACCGTGGAACTGGTGCAGCGACAAGGAGTTGCGCGAACGGTTGAGCAACGCGAAGGAACGACTGGTCACGACAGGTGGCCATACGAAACGACAGCGGATCATCGACCGCATCGAGGCGCTTCAGGATGAGCTGGACCGCCGCGAGGAAGAATGGGACTTCGGCGGGTACGCTGACTACCTTGAGTACATCTACGGGGAGGATCGGTAACATGAAGAACGCATACACCTTCGTCGTCTCGCATGAGGACGGACGCACCATCGAGGGGTTCTGTGAGGCAGCATCGGCAACGCTGGCGGAAGGCTACGCACAATACGTAGCGATGAAGCAGCGTTGGGCACAGGAGGACATCACGGTCCGCGTCGAGGCATGGCCGGGATGCAAGAGCCGCGAGGAGACGCGACGGGATGCCATGCGGTGCTACGCGGAGTATGACCGGAGCATCGGGCACGATACGGACGATGAAGGCAATTCGTACCACGACTACTCCTAAGGAGGAACGATGAGAAACAACAAGGCGCATCGCGCCACGCCCCGCAAGGGCTCGCCCGCGAAGGGAAGTACGCGCAAGAAGAAGGAACTCACGCCCCTCGCAGCACGGCAGAAGGAACGCAAGAGAATCCTGAGCAACCTCTTGAACCGAGCGGCAATCAGGAGCCACGTCGAGGCAGTCGGAGGCGTCGGCCTCCCTTCCAAGATGCCCGGAACCTCATATGGGATCAGCGCGCATCTGTGCGGAGTCGGAGGGAAGCTGGCGGTACGAGAGGGCAGCATCTGCCACGACTGCTACGCTATGAAGAACAACTACACCTATCCCTCCGTCATAGAGGCGCAGGCGAAACGACTCGCCACCTTCGGGAATTGGGAGGAGTGGATCGCAGCGTGGGGGCACATCCTGACGTTCTTGGGAACGCACCTCCCCGACGAGGACCGATACCACCGCTGGCATGACAGCGGGGACGTACAGGATGCGATGCACCTCGGCGCGATCTGTGAGGTAGCGCGGAGGAATCCTGAGTGGCGCTTCTGGCTCCCCTCGAAAGAGTACGGAATCGTGGGGCAGTACGAGAACGACTGGGGATTCCCGGGGAACCTCACGGTACGGATGTCCGCCACGACGGAAGGTGAGGACGCATCGCCCGCGATCAAGCGCATCACGGGACTCTGGTCCACGGTCGGGCACGACGAGGCAGCACGGTGCGCGGCTCCGGATCAGGAGGGATTCTGCGACACTTGCCGGGACTGTTGGGATCAGGAGATCCCGGTGGTGGACTACAAGAAACACTAGGGACCAACGAGGTACGCAACGCCCTAACCCCCTGCAATCAGGCAGGATAGGGCGGTACCCAACAAGGGACGAAACGATGGGGAACCACGCGCCACGGCCACCCACTACACACCCGCCTGTACCCTTTAGGGGACGTTTTCCCCGCGACGAGAAGAGAGGGAGGCACATCGCAACGCCGCCGTTGCAGAACGCACGACCCAGCAAGTCCCGTGCCATACAGGGTAGTAGGCCGCGCAATGGCCTAAGTCCCGCAGTTGCAGCAAGTTAGAAGGAAAAGCCACCAGCTCTGAACATTGGCACGCCATGTGCAATACGTCAGGGCAGACCCACGATCCACCAGCCCCAGAGGGGGAGCAACTACATGAACGCGCAGTTTGGCCACAAGGCCCCGAAGCTCATCGCCGCCAGTACCTATACGGGAACGTGCGAGCAGTGCAAGCAGAGCATCGAGGTCGGAACCCCGATCTACTGGCAGAGCAAGAGGTACGCCCCCGGCGGTCAGACGCTGGTCTGGCATCAGGCTTGCTACGAGCAGTTGAACAGCGGCACGCCGCCGGCCACGCCGGCAGAGCCGCAGCAGGCCCCGGCCACGCCGGCTACCCCCCAGCCCTCGCAGGGAGAACCCATGCAGAACGACCCGAACGGCAGCCCCGACCCCACGCAGAGCAGCGGCTCTGGTGCTGGGGGTAGCGGCGGCGAACCGAAGCTCCGCGACCAGATCAGCCTGATGCTGCTCACCCCGGACAAGATGAAGCGCCACCTCCACAAGGATGATCTGCTCCGGATGGTGGCCAATCTGCGCCCGTACAACCGGATCAACTGGTGCGCCGCGAGCACCTCCAGCAAGGACAAGATCATCGAGCACATCGTCACTACAACGGAGCTGTACTGCGAGCGCGACGAAGCCGCCCACGCCGAGCTGCACCCGGCCCAGCGCAACACCGTGCTCACCGTGGACCGCCGCCTGAGCGAGATCCTGCTCCAGAAGCGGCAAGACAGCGAGGCCGCCCAGCAGGCCCAGCGCGAGGCCCAGCAGGCGCGGCAGGAGGCGGAGCAGGCAAAAAGCGAGGCGGAGCAGGCAAAGCGCGAGGCCGAAGAGCGGGCCAAGGCCGCCGAAGAGAAGGCGGAGAACGCGGCTCGTGTTATCGAGGTCAAGCGCCCCGACAACACGCACGTCCAGATCACCGGCCAGCACCAGCGGTTCGCGGACCTGCTCACGCTCGTCAGCGCGGGCATCCCGGCCCTGATGGTCGGCCCGGCTGGCGGCGGCAAGACGCACGCTGCGGGGCTCGTGGCGGAGCATCTGGGGCTGGGCTTCACGCCCCTGTCGCTGGGGCCGCAGACCACGCAGGCCAGCGTGTTCGGGTACTCCGACGCCACTGGTGGCTACGTGCGGACCCCGTTCCGCGAAGCCTATGAGGGCGGCGGGCTGATCCTGCTCGACGAGCTGGACCGCTGCAACGAGCGCGTGAGCGTGACCCTGAACGCGGCCATCGCCAATGGGCACTGCTCCTTCCCGGACGGCACCATCGAGCGGCACGAGAATTGCTACATCATCGGTGCGGCCAACACCACGGGCCACGGCGCGGACCGGCAGTACGTGTCGGCCCGGCAGCAGGACGCGGCGCTGCTGGATCGCTTCGCCGTCCTCGACTGGCAGTACGATCTGCACTTCGAGAGTGCGCTGGCCATGGCGACGTGCGAGGAGCACGCCGAACGCTGGACGCAGGTCGTCCGGGACGTGCGGGCCGTGGTCGAGAGCCTGAGCCTGCGCTACGTGGTCAGCCCGCGTGCCACGCTTCAGGGCCTGACCCTGCTGAAGAACGGAGCCCCGTGGGCGCTCGCCGTCGAGACGGTGCTCTTCCGGGGCTGGAACGAGAACGACCGGCACAAGGTGCTGGCGAGCGTGGAGGTGGCGGCATGAAGATGGACTTCTTCCACCACGTCAGCGAGAGCATCGAGGACTACGTGCGGACGGGCTTCAAGAATGGTGGCGCGGGCGCGTGGTACGGGCGCGATTCCATGATCTACAGCCGCGAGGAGGCCGAACGCATGGCCGAACGCGGATGGCCTGAGGGCACCGAACGAGCACGCCGGATGCAGATGGTCCTGAGCGAGCCCCTTCAGACACTGGGCCTCGACGGGCTCATGGAGACCGAAGAGTACGACGTGTGCGGGGCGAGCGTGGACGTGGGCCTGTACTGTGAGGGCGAGCCGGAGTGCATGGTGGACTTCATCGAGAACGAAGCCCCGCGCTCACGAGTGGTCAAGCTCTACGTGCAGATCAACTGCCTCCAAAGCGTCGAGCCGGAGACAATCATGCGGCGCGGCGCTGCCATCGCAGCCATCGTGGACGCGCTTGAGGAGCGCGGTCTCCAGATCGAACTCTGGGCGGTGGACTGCACCGCTACGTGGGGCACGCCCCCGGACGGCGCGAGTGGCGGCCATAGGCACCTGCTCCGGATGGCTTGTCAGGTGAAGGAGGCCGGGCAGCCAATGCCGCTCGACCGCATCGCCTTCGCGCTGGGCCACCCCGGGTTCTACCGGGCGATCTCGTTTGCCAACCGGAGCGAGGTAGCCGGGGCTCAAGGCGGCGTTACTGAGACCCTGCCGGCAGAAGTGCGCGACAGGGGTGAGCTGGTCGTTCCGAATCTGGTGCCCAGCGACAACCGCAGATTCAGCAGTGACGAGGCCGCAGCGGAATGGGCCGCTGACCTCTTCGGGAAGCTGGTCGAGACGGCCAGAGAGGAGACGAGCGCATGAGCATCAACACGTACAAGTGGGCGAAGGCAGTGGGCCACGCATGGCTCTGGTGGAGTCAGGCCGACTCCCCGCTCTTCGACCCGGAGAAGGCCACCCGTCTCGCGGACCGCCGCGAGGCCACCATCCACAAGGCGCTCGTTCGCATGAACCTGAGCGAGCTTTCCCCCGTGACGCAGGAGGTCACAGAATGATTCCCGACAACGATCCACGGCTGCAAGACCCAGCCTTCAGGGCAGGGTACGAGTGGGGCATGGCCCACAACGCGCACGCGGCAGCCCTTGAGGCTGGCGATGAGAAGGCCGTCGCAGAGGCGGAGGCCCACTTGGAGAAATGTGCCGCAGAAATGCGGAAGCACGTCTGGGGGACGGCATGAACAACGAGAAGCAGAAGGCCGAAGGCCACGTCATCGTCCGCAGGTTGATTACTGAGGACACCTCCGCCTTCTGGCCGGAGATCATCACTGCCTGCACGCAACTGGTCCAGCCCGGATGGGGCCACTACCTTGAGACGCTCGTCGTCCATGTGGCCCAGATGGGCGTGCGGCTGGTCGCGCTGATGAGTGAGGACAGGAGCCCGGAGGACATCCCTATCAGCGATTGGAACGCTGGCGCGTACATCACGATGTACCAGATGCAGCACACCCTGCCCTGCAACCCGGGCGTCTGCCCCGGCGGCAAGGGGATCGAGAAGGTGATCGTACTGGACGAGACCAGTGTGATCGAGGACGGGCGCGTGGGCTTCAAGGTCACGGCATATAGTCCGCGTGCGGAGGATTACCTCCCCGGCGGCATCCGCCTGCCCATGACGGACCTCGACCGGATCACCCGGGAAATCGGATCGGTCAAGATCTTGATTCAGAATGGTCCGGGTCAGGACGTTGTGACGGTCTCCGGGATCTTCAACGACGAGAACGACACTGCGGCGCAGGAGGTGATCCAGAAGCTGCGCGACACGTCGGTTGGTTGACAACTGGCACGGTTCTTGCTACGCGGGCGAAAGGGGGGAGAGTATAGCAAGATTAGCTATCTTACCCCCTAGCCCTAATACCCAACCCTCTCCAACCCTGACGGGTAGATCCCATGAATCCCAAGATGAAAGAAACCCTGAAGAGAGAAGACATGAGAGATCCTCTCAAGTTTGCTCCCGACCAGTACGAGGTCTATTCTCCTTCATTCTCCCAAGAACCCCTCTTGAGGGTAGCCCGCACAGCCCGGGAAACCCGCATCATCGGGAAGGGTCTCTACGTTCACGAGATGACGGCTGAAGACAAGAAGACTGCCCGCCCACAGCGACAGGGCAGGCACATCGAGAGCGTGGTAGATGACCACGATAAGCAGGAGGGATGATGGAGAGCATTACCATCACTGACTGCCTCGCCGTAGTGGGGGCCGTCTGGCTGCTGAAGGTAGCCATCAAGTCTTTTCTCGACTCAATCCCGGGTGGAGATTAGCCCTTGCGGTAGCGGGCGTCTGTGACTATCTTGTCACTGGCCCCACTACACACCTGCATTTCCCCTTTTTGTGAGGTTTTTTCCATGAGAGTTTCCAACATCATCGTCCCCAGCGAGCAGGCCCCGGATGAGGTCGTCATCGAGTGGCGTCTCGTGAAGGTCCACGGGCTCGTGACTCTTCAGGCCCGGAATCCCGGCGGGGAGTTCACTGGCGTCCTGCTGATCGAGCGCGGTAT
>CALOAN010000034.1:0-2121 GCA_942491345.1 uncultured actinomycete | reverse complement strand
GCACTGGACCGGACGGTTGAGCTCAGAACACCAAGGCCGGGTACGACAGAAGGCGCTCGAAAGGTCGATCGCGCACATGTTCGCTGAAGTAATCTGCGCACTCGAGGAACACGCCCGAGATGGCAGCCCCACTCCCACGATGGTGATTGACGTCGACGGTCCGGTCTTCGACTTGGCAGCGGAGTCTCCACCCCGTCCTCCGGGCATGCCATGACGTTGACGAGAGCAGTATGCATAACAGTGCGAATTGTTGATCCCGGGTTATCAGACCTTGGTGGACGAGGAGGATGATGATCGAGTCACGGGGTGAGTACGAGACTCTTATCGAGAGCGACCTGGTCATAGATCAGAATCGCGCAGTCCGCGACTCGGCGTTACTGGATCTCTGGCTCGAAATAGTCTCCGATCTTCCGCAATACAGGCACTTCGTTGCACGCAACAAGACCATCCCCCGCGAAGTTCTTCGGGTTCTGGTCGAGGATGACGATCGCGAGGTCCGGTTGACCCTGGCGATGCGACGCGCCGTCGGCGAAGATGACGAGCTGGCTGGTGTCCTTGCTTCGGATCTCGATCCGGCTATCCGAGCAGCGCTCGCGAAGAATCCGAAGCTCAGTCCACACCTACTGGTGCTGCTGACTCAGGACGACGATGAGTGGGTCCGCGACTGTGCGTCGCAGACACTTGCGCAACGACAGACCCACCCGTGCAGCGATTCGGACGGGATCGCATCGACATGAAAGACGGTGACCCATTGGGGCAGAACGTGGGCGACATCCCCCCAAAAAACACGCGACGATGCGCAACAGGTGGTGGCGTTGACCGGGTTGACCGAAGCCCAGGCAGTGACCCTGGCGTCGCGGGTCGGCGCACCAGCCTCAGATCGCCAGTGGGCACGCCTGGAGAACCCCCGCGATCGACTGTTGTTGGGGGAGTTGGATGCCAACGTCCTTCGCGACGTACTCGACCTATTGAGCGCGGAGGAGGTGACGGAGGTGTTGGGCCGATACGACGCCGGCCTGCTGTGTGATTGGGTGCAGAACGCCCTCGACGGCATCCGATGACCGAGCTCACGGATTCGACGGTGGCCGCATGCGCCCAGATGGCGGAGGGCCTTCGCGCCAATCGGTGGACTGCAGACTCGACCATGGACGCGGTGAGCCGCGCCCTCGTTCTCTCGGGCGGTGAGCCGGCACGGCTGGACTGCTACCTGCAGCTGTACGCGCACGCTCACGTCAACCAACAGCGAAGCCGCACACCGAGTCGCCTCGACCGTCGTGCCGAGCCGATGGCCTCACCGCTCGACAGACAGTGGACGATCACGCTCCTGGATGCCCCCGACGGCGACCGATGGGTGACGGAACTACCGGACGTCGCCCCTGAAGCGACGGTGCTGTACGCCGACCGGCCGTTCCTCCACGGCGACTACGACAGCTTCCGGATGCTCTCCGAAGCGCTCTACATCGCGCTCGAGAACGCACCTGTCACCGGTTGCGTATCGCGATCAAACACGGTCCGCCTGCTGGAGCGCGTCGGCACCTGGCTGTCCGAGGTTTCGCCACAGTGAAAGATTCGCACGATGTCCAGACGGGCGACGGTACTCCGACGTCACCCGCACATACGATCGCGGATCAACTTCTCGCCGGGGCCGTGAACCGCTCCACTGCGGCGGCGGAGGGTCGACAACTGATCTTGGCACTGCCATCGGATTCTGACCCCGCGGAAATGAGGGGTCTGAGTCTTCTTGCCATCGCGGACCTCACCGACGAGACCGGACGATGGGCTGTCGACCTGGCGAGCATCGCGGAGTGGCGCGACAACTCCTCAAGAGACCCGGTAGCCACCCACTGGTGGTCGATGGTCGTTCCGGGATTGACGACTAGCAACCCAATCGAGGCAGAAGACCACATTCAGACGCACGGGGCGTCAGCCGAGGAGCTCGACACCATCGACCCTCGTAAGCATTTCTCACCGAGATGGACCCCCGACCGCGTAGAGCTTCTCGCTAGATGTCTTCAACGGGGCATGTCGGGCCTCGACGCGGACGAGTCACTGATTGTTTCGGCAACGATCGACGAAATGTCCGAGTGGTTACGGTGGCGAGAACCGGACGTCCAAGGGCAG
>CALOAN010000033.1:0-30759 GCA_942491345.1 uncultured actinomycete | reverse complement strand
TGTGCATTGCTCAGCGACTTGGGAGGACGACCTCCTGCATGCCGATGAGCTGGTCGACGAGGAGCCCGATCGTGGTCTCGCCGTTCTGAACGACCACAACCGTGAGCTTCCGCGACGTGCCAATGACGTTTTCCAACTTGGAACCGTTCTGGCTCGGGTGCGGACCTCCTCCCCAGCGGAACAGAGAGCCCAAGCCGACGAGCGGAATGATCTTCTTGCGGATCTCGATGGCCGGATGCCCCTGGAGCCGGTAAACCTGTCCGGGCCGGACCTCGACAATCTCGTCGATGTGGTCCAGGGGGACCGCGTAGTGCTCCTCATAGATCCGCACCAAGAGACTGGACATGATCGCCAGTGTCAGCGGGAGGCGGATCGAGAAAGTCGTCCCCTGGCCGAGGACTGATCGGACGTCGACGATCCCATTCAGATTCTCGATCCGGTTCTTGACGATATCCATCCCGACACCCCGGCCCGAGACCTCGGTGATGGATTCGGCCGTGCTGAATCCCGGATGCCAGATGTAGGGGATCAGCTCACGGTCGGAAAGCTCGGCGGCATGGGCCGCGTTCAGCCATCCCCGATCGACCACCTTGCGCCGGATGCGCTCGGGGTCGATCCCGTGGCCGTCGTCGCCGACGGTGATCATCACGCTGTTGCCGCGATGGGTCGCCTGGAGCGAGATCGTGCCGGCGCGGGGTTTGCCCTTCTCCTCGCGCGTCTCCGGGGTCTCCAGACCGTGATCGACGGCGTTACGCACCATGTGGATAAGGGGGTCGCTCAGCTCGTCGATCATCCGCTTGTCAAGCTCGGTCTTCTCCCCCTCGATCTTGAGCACGACCTCCTTGCTCGACGAATGGCCGAGGTCGCGGATCACCCGGCGGAATCGCTCGAACAGGGGGCCGATCCGGGACCATCTCTCGTGTCGAGAACTCCCTTTTGGATCCCGTCGGTCACCCGGCCCATGTGGTGGATCGCTTCGCCGAGAGCCTTGATCCGCTCGCGCCCCTTGAGTGATGAGACTCAGCTCGTCGACCACGCCGCGGAAGTTGTCGCCGCATCCGCCGGACATGCCCCTCCAGCGTTCGATCGCCCCCTCACCGACCGTCTCCGCTCTGTCCTCGGACAGCGATTCCAGGCCACGCGAGATGCTCTCCAGCAGCTCCTGGATGTCCGTCGCCAGCGCCTGGGCGTTCGAGGCGTGGAACAGCTCGTCGAGACCCTACGACGACATCCACGAACCGGGCTTTGTTGATGACCAACTCACCCGCCAGGTCTATCAGAGGAGTCGAGCCGGTCGCTCTCGACCCGGATCGTCTCGGCGATCTTCTCCTTCTTGGGTGCCTTCTCCGCTGAAGGGGTCGACTTCCGCCGGCTGAGACGGAACCTGGGGAGCGGGTGGCTCTGATTCGCCCCACCCACGTCAGACCCGGTTTGCGGAGCTGTGGGTGGGGGGCAGACGTCCCCCGAAGCCTCGGTTGCCGGAGGTTGCGCTTGCCGCTTGATCCCGGCCACTCTCCCGATCGGCTGGCGGCGGCTCGGGCCGGATCTCAGCCACACCCACGACGTCGGCAAGCGAGCGGAGTTCCTCGAAGCCGCAATCGGTGACCATCCAGACGGTCAACCGCGAAGAGGGATTCGATCTCTTCGAGCTGTTCGGCGGTGGGCTCGGTGGCGACAATCCGTCCGCGGGACGCCACCAGTTCACGACCAGCTTGGCATGCCTTCATATCGACCAGTTGCAATCCGGTCTCGAAGATCACCGTCAGGCCGATCTTTTTTACCCGCGCCTCGGAAGCCTCGGCGGAAGGACTCGATCGACGAGGAAGTCCGCCGCGGCCACCGGCTTCTGTTCCGGCTCGGGCTCGGGTTCCGCTTCGGGCTCGGGGGAGGGGGAGGGGCGAGGCGGCTCCTCCGGAGCGGGACTCGGGGGCGGGCTCGACGTCCGACGGCGGAGCGGTCTCGGCCGCCCGATGTTGTGGAGTCGAGGTACGAGACAACCTGGGAGGTGAGGGGTCGACAGATCGCCACCGCCGCTCCCTTCGGCCCGGAGATTGCGATGATAGTCCCGCAGCTCGTCGAGGCAACGGAACGACAGGTCGAGCCGCGCGCGATCGAGGGTCCGCTTCTGGGAGCGAACCTGCTCGTACAGGCTTTCAAGATGATGCGCTTCCAGACGGCTGACCGGCTCGAAGCCCATCACAACCGCCGCTCCCTTGATGCTATGGAACATCCGGAAGGCTTCCTGCAAGCGCGGGGACGTCGGTGGGGGTCTCCTCAAGAAGCGCAGCAGGGCATCGTTGAGCGTGGCGATCTGCTCGTCGGTCTCGTCCAGATAGAAGGGGAGCAACTCGGACGGATCGAACCCGGACATCGCCTAATCTCCGACAGAGGGGTGCGCGAAGGAATCAGTCCGAGCGATACCTCACCGTGTGGTGCGGGGGTCTCGCCCGCACCGGCATGATGCGGGCGGAACGCCTGCACCACGAATCCGCTCAACCTAGTGCGACGCGATTCCCGAATCCTCTCAGCTTTTGGAACAGCCAGCTGTTCAGTTGCTTCAAGGGATCGAGCATCTTATAAATGCTCATCGGTGGAGGCCCGCGACAAGGAACCCTCCCTTGGCCAAGAGCGGCAGCAGATTCCGGATCACCGTCTTCTTCGATTCGACGTCGAAGTAGATCAAGACATTCTTCAGGAAGATGCAATCGAACGGCTCCTCCCTGACGGGAACAGCAGGTTGTGCTGCTTCCAGGTCGTCATCGCACGCACCTCGGGCCGGATCGTCCAACGCTGGGCCTGGCGTCATGCTCGAAGTAAGTCTCGCGTTCGGCTTTACTCGATGAGACGGACGGCGCGGTCGTCGTACTCGCCGGCGCGGGCTTCTTTCAAGGCGGTGCCGCTGAGGTCAGTCCCCAGCAGCCGATCGACCAGTTCGGCATCGTGTGCCGGGCGGCCATGACCTTGATCGCAGGCAATACAGCTCCTCGCCCGTACTGCAGGCCGCCGACCACACTTTCAGGCTCCTTAGGTCGCTTGCGGTCGAAGCCCCGGCGGGCCACCTCGGGCAGGAAGGTTTCGGAGAACCATTCGTAGTGCTGAATATCACGATAGAAATAGGTTTCGTTGGTTGTGATCTCACTTTCAAGGAACAGGGGTATCTCGCGACTTCCCGCGGGAGAGGTCAGGTAGGCAAGGTATTCGAGAAATTCGTGCGATTCGTCTCCCCGCAGTCGGCGTCTCAAGCGATTCGTGATCATCAACTTTTTGTTCTCGGCGATGCGGATACCCGCAACCCGGTAGATGAGGGTCCGGAACTTCTCGAATTCTTCGTCGGTGAGCTCGCCGCCCAGCATGGTCATGTCAGTTCCGATCGGGCCTCAGACCTTGAATCCGGACACGATGCTCTTGAGCGACGACGCCTGCGCTCCGAGTTCCTCGGCGGCTGGCGGAGAGAGTTCCTCGGCAGCCTGGAGGCGTTGGTCTCGGTGATGCTCGAGACGTTCTGGATCGCCTTGCCGACTTCGGATGCGGCTTCCGCCTGCTCCTTGGTCGCCTGGGCGATCTTGGTGATGCTGGCGGCGGTCTCCTCGACCCCCTGGACGATCTTGGAGAGCGATTGCCGGCCTTCTCCGAAACGTTGGCACCGTCGGCGACACGGCGGGTCGACTCCTTGATGAGCGCGGTGATCTCCTTGGCGGCGGCACTGGAACGCTCGGCCAGCTTGCGGACCTCGTCGGCAACCACGGCGAATCCCTTGCCGTGTTCACCGGCGCGGGCCGCCTCGATGGCCGCGTTCAAGGCCAACAGATTTCGTCTGACTGGCAATCTCACTGATGACCTGGATGATGTCGGTGACCTGCTCGCTCGACTTCTTGATCAAGACCATGGCCTCGATCGCCTGCTGCGACCGACTCGCCCCCCTGTTGGCCAGCAAGCCGCGACGTTTCGCCGCCAGGCCGCTGGCTGGGCCGACGTTCTTAGTGATGTCGACGATCGACCGGCTGAGGTGTTCGATCGAGGCAGTGGACATCTCCTCGACGGTCGCCGCCTGGTTCTGGGCCGCTCACTCAGATAGCTGGTGCTTTCGGCGATCGACCCGCGACCCTTCGGCGAACTGGCTGGCGGTTCCTCGATCACCTGGCTGATCACCTCGCGGATGTCGGGGATCATCTTCGGAAGGCCCGCCCCCAGGCGGCCCATGTCGTCATCGCCCTGGACCTCGACCTTGGTGGCCAGGTTCCCCTCGGCGGCCGCCCGGGCGACCTTCATGAGCAGGGTGACCTTGCTCTCCAGATCGGTCTTGGCCGCGTCGATCCGCTGCTGTTGGTCGACCCGTTCGAGGGACGCCGAGACCAGCCGACCGACGTTCCGCAGCGCATCGAGCGCCCTCGGAGGCGGGAGAACCTCGTTGGTAAAGAAATCCATCGTCCCGATGACTCGGCCGGTCATCGTGATCGGGAAGCAGACCCCCGACTTGAGCCCCGCCTTTCTCGCCACCGGCGCTTTCGAGCAACTCTTCATCTCGCCGAGATCGCCGACGACCACGAGGTCGCGGGTCTGCCAGGCCTGTCCGTTGAGCCCCTCACCCTCGTGGAAGCGGGCGTCGTTCGTCACTCGGCGGAATTCCTCGCCGACCGTGCCGGAATCCTGAGAGAACCGCAGAGCCCGTTCCTCGGGTCGAACCTCCCAGAATGACCCACAGCTCCAGTTGAATGACTCGCGCACCGTGGAGAGAGCCGCGGTGATCAATTCCCTCCGGAAATGGTCTCCGCTCGGCCCACGGCCAGCAGCAGTTGGTTGATCGCCCGGGTATCGGCCGCCAGCTCGGCCTCCCTAGCCGTCGCTTCGAGTCGCTCGGTCACAAGGTCCCAGGTGAGCATCGGGCCCAGGTAATTCCCCGACTCCATCCGGGATCGCGGCTGACCAGAAGCTTCCATGTGCTCGGGTCCGACCCGGAATCGTGGCCTGGTGGGGCAGGCCTTCCTCGGATCGGCCGGAGGCCGTCGCTGATGTCCGGGCGCGTCTTGAAAGATGTCGATCGTCTGACCGATCATGTCGTCGACCTTCACGGGGAGGTACGGCTCGATCCGTCGGAGCAGCTTGACCGACGCGGGGTTCATGTAACGGATCTTCAGATCGAGATCCGTGTACATTACGGCGGAAGGGGCGTTTTCGACCAACTGGGTGATCCGCGTCAGGTCGAGTTGCCTGCCGAGCTTGGTGATCTTGTCGGAGGCCAGGCGGCCGATCAACCGCAAGCGTTCCGTCCAGACGGATCGACGAAACCTCCAGCGACTGGAGTGCGAAAAAGTCGAGGGTCCCGGATCAGGTCGGAATCGCGAAAGATGGGCAGTGCGATCCCCGACTTGATCCCGGATCGGAGGGCCAGCGGAGCTCGACAGCAATCGCTCAACTGGGCAAGATCGTCGACGAAGACCAGATCGCGTTTCCGCCAGGACCGGCCGTTAAGGCCCATGCCCCCTCGCGGAACGACGCCGACCGAGTCATCCGCTGGAACTCGTCGTCAACCCGGCCTGAATCCAGCGAGAAGACCAATGCGTTCCGCTCGGGATCGAGCTACCCAGTAGGACGCGTACGCCCAGCCAAACGACTTGCGGATCGTATCGAGTGTCGTCCGAACCACGTCCTCGACTCGACTCGCCTGAATGATTCCGGACGACACCTCGATCAAGGCCTTGGTGTTGAGGTTGGCCTCGTCGAGGCGGCTATCGTCAGGAGGCGAGGAGCGGCCGATCCACTCCGCGCCGGGGTGTCGACCGCTCCCATCGCCACGCGACTTCGGCTGGACCTCCGGCTTGGCCGGCCGGGCTCGACTCCGAGACGCGGGGCTGGTCTGATTGTCGGATCCCTCGGATCCGGCGGCAGCCGATCCTGGGATGGTGTCGTTCGCGGGCGATTCTCTTCGTTCGAGTGCGACATGATGACGATTCGACCCGGGTGATGAAATTTAGTACGCGAGATTGAAGTGGCTAACGTCGCTTCCAAAACATGATTGACTTATGACTTGGCGGGCGTCGCAGCCGCCGCAAGCGGCACCGCAGACTCGATCGGCGTCGAACAATGTGTCGATATCCAGGACAATCGGGAGACGGTCGTCCAGCTTCGCCAGACCTTCGATGTATTGTTGGGAGACCGAGAGCACGGACAGCGGTGGCGGCTGGATCGCGTCGCGACTGATCCGCATGACCTGCGTCACCGCATCCACGATGCATCCCACCGTCTTGTCCTGGACATTGACGACGATCGTGCGCGTGTCGTCGTCGAACTCGCGACGGGGGAGGCCGAACCGCTCCCGAAGATTGATGATCGGGATGACCGATCCCGCGCAGGTTGATCAATCCCTCGATGAAGCTCGGCATTTGCGGAATGCGGGTGATCGGCTTCATCAGGATGATCTCTTGGATCTTCGTGATGGCGATCGCGTAGTCCTCGTCGTCGAGCCGGAAGCCGACGAACTGGACGACCGGGCTGTCCGCTCGTTGCGGACTAGCCTCGGGGGCACCGACATTTCGGGGTCCGGCAAACATGGATGCCTATCCTGGGCAGCAAAGGTCGAAGGAAACAAGCGAGTCAACGTAATAAGACAAATTTATCTTATCGCAGTTTTCCGCGTTTTCCATTTAATACCGAACCGTTCGCCAGACCCAAATCCGAATTGTTCGCTCAATCCGAATAACTTGTCCACCGCATCACGTCAGACTGTGTGAGGAAATGCCTGCCCGGCTTTTCGAGTCGCTCGACCCGCCGCTGATCCATTTCATCGGGCGAACCAAGTCCACACTCTCCGCATTCGGAGAGCACCTCATCAGCGAGGAGATCGAGGGGGGCGATTGCCGGGGCAGCCCGGAACAAGGTCCCTCGGATGGACAACTCCGGGCAGATCACCCGGAACCTCGTCGATTTCGTTCGCGTCTGCGACCGCATCGTCTCGGACTTGGGCCCGGGTCCCCGGCCCTATCCGGAGTGATCGGTCGATGTCTTGGTCGGGTCATTCACTGGGAGTCCGCCTAGCTCGGGCGAAACCGAGACTTCCGCGGCGGCTTTCTCGGCGGCCACACCCTGTCGGTGACGTCTCCGGGCAACCTCAATGGTGCTGGAGATCCGCCCCAGCGAATCCCGAATGGGGATCCCGCGGCTCGAGATCGACGAGATCGATCGATCCGGCCGAACAATCCGGTATTCGACGTTGAAGTCTCCTCGGAGTTCGCGGCAGGCGAGGGCGATTCGGGGCACGCGTCTGGTCGTCCGGGTGGATGACATCGGTCCTCGACGAGTCATCGTCCCGAAGGCTCGGCCAGGTCCGTCCCCAGATCGCTTCGTAGGCGGGGTTGATGTAGAGGATCTGTTCTCCCACGGAATCGCTCGTCCAAACAACTTCGGCGATAGGATCGGCCAAGCGGCTACCCCCAAACTCGTGCGGCCGGGACGCCTGTTCCGTCGGACGAGTTGGTGGAATGTCATATGGAGGCTCGCTCTCCTGCGGGTCGGTTCCCTCGGCTTTGAGCCTTGGGGGCGAGCCCGGAACCCGACCAAGGGAAAGCCGTAGGGTCTCCTCGACCGCCCGAAGGATCTGATCCGAATCGGCCGACCGGGCGATGACATGGGCCACGCCCCACTGCTGAACAAGGACGGCGTCGCGCGGATCGTGGCGATCGGCCGTATAGAAAATCACGGGAGTACGCATGATCGCCGGATCGGTCCAGAGTCGGAAGGCCAGCTCATGGCCGTCCATCCTCGGCATGTGGATGTCGCTGATCACCAGATCGGGGCGATCGATCCGCGCCCGCTCCAACGCCTCCACACCGTCGGCGGCCTCCAGACACTGATAGCCCTCGCGGCCCAGGAGTGTCGAGAGGACCCGACGATAGCCCGGCAGTTCGTCGACGATCAGGATCGTTGCCACGTCGTCTCCTCGGCTGCCTGGCGCGCTCTCTTTCATTCAACCAGGTCGTCGTTGACCCTCGAATCGCTCAGCGGCACAAAGCGCAAGGCCGTTTTCAGATGCTGACGCGAATCATGACCTTGTCCTCACGGACGTTGAGGTCGATGTCCGAGGCAAGATCGAGGGGAAGATTCAGCTCAACGTACACATACCCATCGTCTTCCCAGTGGTCGTTCTGCGGTCTCCAGCTGTGAGAGAATCGGGTCGGCAACTCCAGGAGATTTCTCGATTCGCTCAATCAGCTCGCGGAGGACGGCGACGACGACTTGGTCGGTCGCGGTACGACGGCCAACCTGGCCGCAACGGCAACCCGACTTCCGGTGAGGCCGCTTCGCCGCCACCGCCGCGGGTTTCCTCGACTCCTTCGACATAGTCCACCTCAAAAAGTTTGGGCCATCGGGGGTAACGATCACCATCGATCTGTCCGTGCCCCAGCCTCACCTCTCATTCTCGGCGATAGGCTGGTCTGAGTCTCTCGGGTATCCACCTGAGGTGGCCTGGGGATTCTTGCCGGCCTCTTCAAGGACCAAGGTCCACCATCCCAACTCGAATCGCGTAACGGACGAGGCCCGCGACCTCATGAATCCCCAGCCGCTCCATCAGTTGCACCCGATGGGTGTCGGCGGTCTTGATGCTGATCCCCAGCCGTCGCGCAGCTCGCTTTGGTCGAGTACCCCTCGGCAATCAGCTTCAGGATCTCTCGCTGACGCGGTGTCAGCCGGGCGGGCGCGGCGGGCTTTGAATCGGCGAGCATGGCGTAGTCGGCGATCATGTGCGAGGAAACCTCTGGGCTCAGATACGATTCGCCACGGGCCACCGCACGTATCGCCAGCTCCAACTCGAAATTGTCCGCACTCTTAACCAGGTAGCCGGCCGCCCCGGCCAGCAGGGCCCTCGTAGGTGTATTCCTTCCCGGCGTGCATCGACAGGATGATCACCCGGGTCATCGGGAAGTCGCGGGCCACTCGTTCCGGGTGAGCGCCAGCCCGTCGAGCCGCGGCATCGTGATATCGGCGAGCAGGATATCGGGCCGCAGGGTCTCGATCCAGCTCGGAGCGCCCGACATCCGTCCTCGGCCTCGTCGACCACCTCGATCACTTCGAGAGGGTCGAGAAGAACGCGGAGGACGGGCGCGGAGCAGGGCATGGTCATCCGCGATGAGGACGCGAATCCCTTTCATGCGGGTTCCTCCTTTCGGAGTCAAAGGCTTATTCACCCCGATGCGCGGCACCGACCGCAACGGCCCAGTCCACGGGGTGGTCTGACAGCCAAGTTTGGTTTTGCGACTCGCTCGGATTGATTTCGTGGGACATCCAAGAATCAGCAGCCGGATCTGTTCAGAAGTCCCGATCAAATCGATTCAGCTTGATCAGGTGTCGCGGAGCTACGCTGCCCGCGCACCGGAAATTGCGGAAGCAATCTCATTCGTGATTCCTGGGATTTCCTTCACCGCCACCCGTGGAGAGACGAGAGATTGAGGCGGTACAAGGAAAACCGAATCCGCTCGGCCTGGCCTGGAGGAAACGTCCCTGGGATAGGATCGGACGGCGTCGGGTCACACTGGCATGGATCGGCGGTCTGAAGAAAAGCGGCCTGTCTGGGGCCTTGCCAATCCTGCAACTTGTGCGAGCCGAGGTTTCCCCTGTGACGAAACCTTCCCGATATCTACACATGGCTTGCCAGCATCTTAGCACTAACAGCCAACGATAGCAAGAAAGTTTAGCAAAGATTAAAAGTTATTAAAATTAAAAGTTATTAAAATAAGAATACCGATAAGGCTAAAGATATCCAGGAATCCCGAAATTCTTGGGGAACGCTCAGCTTTGCAACAAGCCATCCTCAATCCAACTTGCCTCATCGCTCGGGGCTCACATCAATGGATTCGCGTGTCGACTTCAACAGGAGATCGAGGTCATGGAGCGTGAACCCTTAGCGGGCGACAATGTACGGCGGCTCCCCTTGAGCCCAATGTCCATAAGTTGTCACGACGAACGTCCCGTCGGGGAGAACTTCCACCCCCGGGATAAGCACAGTCGGCACGCCCCTTCAAAATTGTCGAGGAAGCGGACGCGATACTGGCCGTCTCGTCCCTGGATCAAATCGTCATAGGTGCCGACCCAGGCGACCCAGTCCCCTGGGTCTTGGACTTGCCGGATCGATGTCGCGGAAGGAGAAGAGGAGGCGGCCGTCGGGGGCGTATTTGCCGGTATGACGGTCGCCGGTGAGGCGCCGCCGGCAACTCCCGAGGGATGACCACGTTCTTCCCTTCGTCGTCGGAGAAGATGATCGCCAAGCGATGAACTTACGGCTGTTCTCCCGCAGCAGGACGGCAAGCTGCTTGCCGTCAGGGCCAGCGGACGAGGCCGGGCTCACAGAGGTCGGCGTTCGGATCATCGACGATCGACCTCGCGGCTCACCCCAATGGTCAGGCCGCCATCGGTCGAGATGGTCTTGAAGACCCCGAACGCTCCGGTGCGCTTCCGCCGGCGCTTGAAGAACCGCCCGTCGTCGTGAAAGAGGGCCAGGTACCGGCCGTTCGGTTTGCAGTCGCGCCGCGCAGCCGTTCGACATCCCCCATGACCACGATGCCGCCCCAGTCCCCGGCCTTGCGGAGTGGGGTCCAGCCTTCGTCATCCTCGCAGACCGACATCCGCGCCGGGTAGAGACCACACAACAGGATCAGCCGCTTCTTGCCCTACGCATCGACCACGCGGTGGATCGTCGGCGTCTCTTTCGGCTGGTGGCCCAGTTCTCCGGGGTCGGCAGGCGGGCACACCAGGTTCGACCACCGTCCGTGCTCTTCTTGAGGACGATCGCACCCTTGCCGTGACCCTTGGGATAGACGGTCAGAATCGTCTTGCCGTCTTCCAGCAGGACCGTGGTCGGATGACCGAGGTACTGCCCGGCCTCGCGATCGACGACGACGAAATGATCGCGAAGGCCATTGAGGTCAACCCGGGGAATCTCATCGCCCCGGACGTCGGCGAACGCTAAGAAGGAGATAGCGAACAACCCGGCCGCACGGCAAACACAAGAACAGATTGGACTCGGTTTCATCGTGGCAAACTCCTCGACCGGGGACGCGGCTCGCAAACGGGTGAATGCGGGATTTCGACCCGATTCGATCGGGATTATAATCCGCTCGCCGATGCCATTCCAGCTTCGGCGGGTCCGCTGCAAGCAACCACATCGAAGGATTTCGGATCTGAACGTCAGGCCATAGGCTCGGGGAGGCTCCGAGGGGACAGAGGGCTGCCACGGCCCGCCGGGCGTCCCTGGCGGAACCTCGGGGGCCGGCGACGGCTCTGGATGCGCCGGGAACGGACTCAGGGGCTTCTCTGGTTTCGGCGTTTGCGGCTGTGGGGGCTTGGAAGGGGAGTTTTCGGGACAGTTGGCTCGGGGATCGTTGGCCCGTGCGGTTCTGGGGCGGGTTCGATTGGATTCATGAAAGGTCTGTCAGATGAAGGGCGAGGGCCGGGAGATGAGCGCCCGGCCCTCGTAGTAGCTCAGATTCAACGTTGTTCCCGGGTGGTCAGGCCGGTTGCCACTGTCCTTGACTTCGTTGTGGTCCTTGTTGAGATGGATGTGGTCGTGAACCTTGGCCACCCAGGACAGCGGAATCCGGTGGTGCTGACCGTCCGGGCTGTCGTTCTTGGTCAGCTTGATCGAATTCCCTTCCACGTGGTCCACCTTGCCGACCTTCGTGCCGCATGAGGCATAAGCCTCCATGTGATCGCGAATATCGGCGACCGAACCCACAGGCCCGGTGCTCTCCGCCAGCGATGCGCCCGGTCTTATTCGGATGTTCTGCGTTCATGGTGTTCTCCCTGTGGGATTGCGCGTATTTCAACTCATCACTCTCACGGGTCTAACACCGCAAAGCCTGTGCCGAGCCCCCCGGTCTGGATTCGGATTCGGGGGAGAATCTCGATCGGGCCGATCCGTCCCGATCCAGGCGAGGAAGACAGCACCCTTGCGGCCGTCTTGACGTCGCCCATACGCTGAAATGGACCGGGACCAAAACCTCAAGAACCTGATGGAGACACAACGATGAAGACGAACGGATCGGCCGTCTGGCAGGGGGGAATCAAGGATGGCAAGGGGTCAATCTCAACGCAGAGCGGTGCGGCAAGGACATTCCTTACGGTTTCAGCAGCAGCCGCTCTCCAGGGGAAGCCCGGCACCAATCCCGAAGAGCTGATCGGTGCCGCCCATGCCGGCTGCTTCACGATGGCCCTGTCGTTGATCCTGGGCGAAGCCGGTCTCAAGGCCGAGAACATGGAGACCAAGGCCGATGTCACGCTGGAGAAGGTCGATGACGGCTACGCCATCACGGCCATCCACCTGACCCTGAACGCCAAGATCCCCGGCGCCCGATCAGGGCGAAGTTCGAGGAGCTCGCCGGCAAGGCGCTGAAGGCCGGCTGCCCCGTCTCCAAGCTCCTGAATACCAAGATCACGATGGACACGACCCTGGAGAGCTAAGCGGCCGTCGCCTCCCATGACTCGAGGAGGAGGATGCCGCCGCTTCGCGGCTAAAATTTGCCAATGCATCACCCGAATCTCGGGGCTTTCGCCCCGGGAGCTAACCGATGCCACCCGCTTCGCGGCTCGGACGAAATCCACTGAACTTATAGGTCTCAATGGGGTTGATTCCTCATGTCGACGTTGACCGAACTCCTCGTTCATGTCGTTTTCAGCACCAAGAATCGCGACCTCTGATTCAAACTTCATTTCGCGATGAACTTGAGAAATACATCGCTGGAATCATCCGAAATGAGAAAGGCGTGCTCCTGGAAATTGGAGGAATGCCAGATCACATTCATCTGGTGATCCGATACTCTCCGGACCGGTCCATCTCGGATTTGGTACGGCTTGTCAAATCCAACTCTTCCAAATGGCTCAACGAGAAACCAACGCGGATTGGGCGGTTCGCGTGGCAGTCAGGATTTGGGGCCTTCAGCGTGAGCCAATCGACGGCTCGACGCAGTCCGAAAGTACGTTCGATGCCAAGAGGATCACCACCGGACTCTAACATTTCAGGAGGAGTACCGGAATTTCTCGATCGCCACGGTGTCACTTACGACGAACGGTACATCTGGGGGTGAGGGCATCACTTCCCATCCAAGCCGCGAAGCGGCGACATCGGTTAGCTCGTGCCAGCCCCGAGTCCGACCCGGACAACCGACGATCACCAAGCCCCGAAGGGCGGCATCGCACCCGCTTCGGGAGTCACCTTCGGAACGTCCCCAGTCGCATCCAACAGCATCGTGTTCGAGACCGAGTTGCCGAAGTCGTCGTAGCGGTCGAACGTCCAGACGACCTTCTTCGACTTCGGCTCGATCTCGATCAGGAGCGGATTGCCGGGTCCCGCGTGGCAGTTGCCGATGACGTAGTTCCCGCTCGGCAGGACTTCGAGGGTCGTCACCCAGGCAAGGACAATCCCCGGCAGGTCGTGCTGCTGGAGCTTCCAGACGATCTCCTTGGCGGGAGTCACCCGGATCACACCATGGCCATTGCCGGTGGTGATGAGCGTATCGCCATCGGCCAACCGGACCGCCGCGAAGGCCTGATTGCCATACGCCTCGGGGCCATGGCCGTCGCGGCGGCTCCTTGCCGAAGAGCGGGACTTCGTACTCCCACACCACCTTGCCCGTGCCGTCATATTCGCGGACGACGCCGTCCCCCTCGTGGCAGACCAGGTAATGGCCGTTGTCGAGCTTGCGCACGAGCCGGGTGTCGCGGTGCGGATGGGGATGCTCGATCTTGAGCTTGATCTCTTTCTGGATCGTGCCGTCGCGGTCGATCTCGATGATTCGGCCAGGCCCCGACTCGGCGATCATGATCCGGCCATCGGCGAGTGGCTGGAACGGATGGACCTCGACCGGCTTCCCCGCATTGCCGTTTTGCTTGGACGAGTCGTAGGACCAGACAACCTCGTTGGTGGTGGGATCAACCTCGGCGATCACCGCCGCGCCTTCTGCATCAGAAGATGACCGTTCTCCAGCATGTGGATATCGTGAATTCCTCCCCAGCGCATCTCGTGCTCGATCGTGCCGTCCTTCGCCACAATCGCCAGGCGGTCGTTCCCCTGCACGACCAGGCGATGCGACTCCGCGCAGACCACAGGTCCAACGATCACTGATACCAAGAGGAACGCGAGGACGAGGAGCGGGCGAATCATGCGTATCTCCGACAAGAGGTTTCGGCCTTCAGACATCGATTCAATCTTCGCACATAAAGGGCACCGGACGAGACGCAACATCCGCGATCAGCGTGTGCCCCCGGAGACACCGACGAAACCATCGACCGAAGGTCTCCCCGATCACAATGGACTGCCCTCTCACCGCATGCCCGAGCGATCGACCACCCCGAACCGGATTGCAATCGAGGCGCCTGGCGAGGATCATTGGCCCAAGGATCCGGATCACTCTTTGCACGAAGGCTGCTCCCATGTCGTATCGGTTCATTGCTCCTCTGATCTGCCTCCTCCTCGTGCGCCGACGCCTCGGGCGAGGAGGGCACCGGCTCGCTCGAACGTCTGAAGTACAACAACCCGGGACTCGTCGTCGACCTCGGAGTCGGGCTCTGGGCGTGGCCCTTGCCGATGGACTTCGACGCCGATGGCGACCTCGACCTCGTCGTGAATTGCCCCGACAAGCCCTATAACGGGGTCTATGTGTTCGAGAATCCGGGGGGACGTTCCCCGTCTTCAAGCCGGCTCGACGCATCAGCAAGGGGATCCGGAACGTCCAGGTCAGTTACGATGAGTCCGGCCAGCCTCTCGTGCTGTCGCCGGGCGCTGAGTATCCCGACTTCCTCAACACGGGCCTCGAAAACCCGGTCAAGCTTCCGGTGCCGCCAAATGTCCATCCGAACAAGATCCGGGCGAACATGTGGCGATTCGTCGATTTCGACGGCGATGGAAACCGCGACCTGATCGTGGGCGTCGGCGACTGGACCGACTACGGCTGGGACAACGGCTACGACGCGACCGGCAAGTGGATCGAGGTCCGCTCCGAGGGTTCGTTTACCTGCTGCGCAACTCCGGATCGACAGACGAGCCGACCTACGAGAAGCCGTCGAAGGTGATGATCGGCGATGAGCGAAAACCGGTCGAGGTCTTCGGCTGGCCGTCGCCGAACTTCGCCGACTTCGATGCCGACGGCGACCTCGACCTCCTCTGCGGCGAGTTCCTCGACGGCTTCACCTACTTCGAGAATGTCGGCACCCGGCGGGAGCCCAACTACGCCGCCGGACGTCGACTCAAAACGGACGACGGCTCGCCGCTGGTGATGGACCTTCAGATGATCACACCCACTTCGATTGACTGGGATCGTGACGGAGACATTGACCTGATCGTCGGCGACGAGGACGGCCGCGTAGCTTTCGTCGAAAATCTGGGCAAGTGGGATTTTGCGCAGCCGGTCTACTTCCAGCAGGAGGCCGACATGCTGAAGTCCGGGGCGCTCGCGACGCCGGTGTCGAGCGACTGGGACGGCGACGGCGACGACCGACATCCTCTGCGGCGATACCGCCGGGACCATCGCGTTCCTGGAAAACCTGAGCGGCCCGGGGGTCGAGCGTCCCAAGTGGGCCGCCCCTCGGCTTCTGGAGGTTGAGGGGAAGATCCTCCGGATCATGGCCGGGCCCAATGGATCGATCCAGGGTCCGTGCGAGGCGAAGTGGGGCTACACCACGCAGACCGTGGCCGACTGGGACGGACGACGGCCTCCCGGACCTGCTGGTCAACTCGATCTGGGGGAAGGTCCACTGGTATCGAAACGTCGGCTCTCGCAAGGCCCCGAAGCTCGCGGCTCCTCGGCCGGTCGAGGTCGAGTGGGACGGCCGCAGCCCCGGCTCGCCTGGGGATGGCTGACGCCTGCGGGGACGGGAAGGGGCTCCTCACCCAGTGGCGCACGACACCGGTCGCCGTGGATTGGAACCGCGACGGACTGACCGACCTTGTGATGCTCGACCACGAGGGATATCTCGCCTTCTTCGAGCGAACGCCGACGCGAAGGCGGGCTCGAGCTGATCCCGGGCGAGCGGGTCTTCGTCGATCGACGGCAAACCGCTCCGGCTCAACGCGGGGTCCGCCGGCAAGAGCGGCCGGCGCAAGCTCTGCGTCGTGGACTGGGACGGCGACGGCAAGCTCGACGTGCTCGTCAACAGCCGCGAACGCTGAAGTGGCTACAGACAGTGATGCCCAGGACAACGCGTGGCGATTCGAGGATGACGTGGCAACGTAACACCCGGAACATTGAGGGGCACGACACTCATCCCACCCCGTGGCTGCCGCGGTTCCCCTCCTCACGGCGCCGGGACGGCTCCGGCTCTATTACCTCCGCAACCTCCGCCCGTAGTCGATCGCAAGCGAGCACGGGTCGAGTACGATACGTGGCGCCCGACCACGGCCAGCCGCTGTCGGTCGGACAGGTGAATTCGTAACCCGTCCGGAAGAGGTGCGTTGCAATTCCCATGACGACTTTCTCATCCCAAAGTCCCTCATCTCTCTACGACAGAGGCACTGGGGCAACTTCGAGGGCCTTTATTTACTTCACTTCAGCGCTGCGCGCTGATCGTTGACGACGGATGTCCTCGAAGAGGGCGGTGGTTCGCAATGTACGGCTGGAACAATGTGAGGCGGTGAATTGTGGGATAGGCCCGGCCGTTTTCGAGGATGTGATCGTAGACGGACTCGGAACAAACGATCTGCTCATACTGTGGGGACCGTTGTTCAAGCACGTTACATTGAAGGGAGATATTGGAAAACTCAAGAACAATAAAGAAGTCCATTTTGTTGATCGGGTAATAGGGTTCAGCTTCCATTTGACTCGGCACGATCGAATTTCTACATAGGCCTCGATTGGGCCCTCCGCACTCCGGACGCAGGTCGAATTCGATGCACGGGGTCGTGCAAGCTTGATCCGCAGGGACCGCTGCGACCTGGCGTTCTTGATACTCGTCACATTAACGGCTATGCATGGCGAGAAAGATTTCGCCGAGAACGATAAATGCGGCCCTTCGTCATCGGATTGTTCTTGAAAAACAACGAGACGGATATCGTTCTTGTAGCTCCCAGAGGTAAATCCAAGAGGAAGTACACGGGTCAAGTATTGGACGAACTCAATGAACTCTACAGGCAATCGGAATCATCGAACCGGTTGATCCTGTAGGTCTCAGCGACCAGAGATGTCAAAACTCGATGGCACGTGGATGCAGTTGAAGCCGTCTTCAATAATCGCTTGCACGGCTGTTGCCGTGATTCCTGCTGTAAAAGCGGATGGCCGAGGTGAAGCGGTAGGATGCGTCCGAGTACTCGAAGACGCACCGATCGAGGTTAAGGTGACTTCCATTGGTAAATCACAGAGGCGATGCAATACGGCCTTCTCCCCGCGTACTCGTGGGAGAAGGTGACCGCCAGGTCGGATGAGGGTCCTGATTCCAAACGAAGTGAGAACCCCTCACCCCCCGCTCCGCGGACCCTCTCCCCCCGGCGTACCGGGAGGCGAGGGCCGTCGTCGAGTGCACTCCCGTAGAGCGGATGCCAGGCCGGATGAGGGTAAGGTCGATGGCTCTCCACAGCACCTCAGTCGGGAATTGAATAGATTCTGGAGCTCCTTCTTGATCGCATCCCCCTCGAGCACCTTTCGGCAGAGGGATCCGTTTGAGCACCTCGTTAGGACGCCCCGTTGCGGATCAGGGCGCGCGGCCGGCATCGCGTAGGCCGACCTGGAGTGCTCGCCGCTCGATCGTGGGATTCGAAAGCGTCCCGCCGATCGGTACGTCGATCTTCGTGCCGTCGATCAACTCGCCGGCTGTCCCCTTGATGCCGAGCATCGCCTTGGTGATCGGCACGCTGGCGCGGAGGTGGAGGGTCGAGTCGAACCCGACCGAGCCGGCCAGCGCGATCTGGGTATCGGCCGCGATCGGAATCTGCAATCCCTGCTGCCGGACCCGTCCGTTGGCCACCTCGAACTCGACCGTCTGATCGAGCCGGACTGTCGGAACCTTGGCCTGGCCGGAGAGCCCGGATGGAACTGCTGAGCGAACGATCCCGGTCCGTAGGTGACATCCTTGAAGACAATCCGTCCCGCGGCCGAAGTCGAGCGGGTCGGGTCCCCCGCCAGAGGAAACTCGGCGCGGTCGATGGGGACCGACAGATGGCCGCGCACCTGGGTGGAGTTGTGCAGCACCGGCACGCAATAGGAGAGCACCCGACGAGAGACCTCATCATCGATCTCGACATCGCGGAACTCCGATCCGGCCGCCAGCCGCAGGGACGGGCCCCGAGGGGTCGTCGAGCACTACCTCCGGCTTCCAGTTCGAGCCGGCCGCCGCTGAGCCGCGGTCGGGAGCGGCTCGATGAGAATCTGGCCACCGGTGCAACGGACAACCACCGGCATCGGGTCCCGGTGTGCAGACCGAACGATGGTGCCGGACCATCGCTGAGGTCGACCCGCAGCTCGGTCTCAAGCCCTCGCAAGATCACCCAGGTCGAATCACCCGAAAGGGGCCCACGAACCCGAGGCGCTGGACCTGACCGCCGATCAATGTCGAAGGAAACCTTTTGCCGTGGGCCGGTTGTAGGCCAGGATGCAGATGGTCTCTTCAGGGTTCTTCAGGATGTCCTGGATGGTCAGGGCGAAGGTCTTAATGGTGCTCTTGTAGTGCTCTCTGGCCCACAGATCAAGGCAGAACGGGTCTTGCTGTACCTCAATGCACCTCTCCTCGATCCTGGGACCATTGCGTCCGTTCGATGCAGTGCCGTTGTGAGGAGGTGAGTAGATCCGTCAGGCATTTCTCCCGATTCAAGGCCGCTCTGGTAGTCGAGGCGGGCCTGTTCAAAGGCGGCCAGGCAGCGTGGAGTTTGTCTGACATGGCTCCGTAGAGAATGGCAACTTTGTCGGCACATACTGCGAGCCACGCCTTATCACTGCAGTGCTCTGCAAGATGCTCGATCAATGCCTGGCTGTGCAGGAGGCGGTTCAGGTGCCCCCGATTGCCGTCCGGGCCGGGGGGTGCGGCGGCGGCCGGCTGAGCGAACAGCATCGCCAAAAAAAGCACGACGGCACCGGTGCCGAGCTTCGACATGTGGGCGAGCTGCGACGTGAGGATGTGGCGCGAAGCCATGTTCCGCTCCTGATGATGTTGGGGCTGAAGGCCTGAAAGCACGATCGACGGACGTTTCAGAACGTCAGCTTGGCGTTCAGGAAGATCGAACGGGGCAGACCCTGGTTCAGGAAGACACCGCTGGAACCGGACACATAATCTTCGTCGAAAATGTTCTCCGCCCTCAGGCGCAGATCCAACCCCTGTGCTGCCACCCGAAGCTCAAATCCACGCGCGAGTAATCGGGCAGAGTGTACGAGTTCTCGTTGTCGCCCTGACGGTTGCGAACGTAGATGTAACCGAGCCCGGCGTCCCAGGTACCGAAATCCGTCGGGAAACTGTAGTTAAGCATGGCCGTGGCTTTATGCTTCGGAACGTTTGCAGGGGTGTTGCCCTCGTATTGTGCGGACTTCGTGAATTCCGCATCCAGGTAGCTGTAGCCGCCGATGATGCTCAGACGATCGGTAATTCGACCGACCACCTCCAGCTCCACGCCCTTCACTTCCTGGTCGCCGGCGATGATCGACAGCGAGCGATCGTTCGGGTCGGTTTCGACCCGGTTGGTCTGCTCGATCTGAAAGATCGATACGGTCGAGGCGATCGCGTCACCGAACCACTGGCTTTTCACGCCGAGTTCGACTTGCTCGCCCTCGGAAAACGGTATGGGTTCGCCCGTTGCCAACGTACCGACCTGTGGCGTGAGCGAGGTCGAGTAGCTCATGAAGGGATTGAACCAATTGCTCTGGTTGAAAATGGCCCCGATCGAGTAGTCGAGCGCCTGATCCTGGCCCCCGCTGGCGTTGAAATCGGTATCGACGTCCGTGTAACGAAGGCCACCGAACAGGTTCAGCTTCGAGCCAACCTTGGCGAAATTCTGGACGTAGACCCCGGTTTCCTTGATGGTCCAATCGATCGTCCCGGTGTAGGGGCCGAGGTCACCCACCGGGTCGAACACCGGATCCTGCGGATCGATCGAACCCCGAATGCTTCGCTGGACCCGCTCGCGGTGATAGTCCTCCCGGCGGTGCGACACGCCGATGGTGGTGGTGTTGGCGACGGATCCGACCCGGTATTCGCCCTGCAGCCCCGCCCGCGCCTCCTTGTGCTCGAAATCCGTCTCGAACCGAATGACATCCCGGTCGATCAGCGTCGTTTTCGACGGAGCTGTCCGCGTGTTGGCGGAATCCCACAGCGCGTCCACGTCGTTTTTGCCATAGCTGCCGTCCAGCCAAGCCGACCATCGATCGCTTATCGGCTGGGCGATGCGTCCCGTGACGATGTGGTTCGTCTGGTCGGTGTAACTGTCGTCGCTGACGAGAGACGGGCCGTGGAACCCGAAGCTTCCGTCGCTGAAACGGAGTATTCCCGGGGCTGCCACATTCTCCTGCTGGCTGTATTCATACGCGAGATCGACTCTGGTTCCGGAGTCGTTCTGCCAAGCGATCTGCGGCTTCAGAATGTAACGGTTGTCGTAGCTGTTCGCGTGATTCTCGCCGGTGAACGTCTGGTTCGCTTCCTGCACCGTGCCGATCAGGCGGTAGGCCAATCCGTCGACCGCTTCGATCGGACCGGTCATGTCCACGGAGCCCCGCCGCGTGTCGAAACTGCCGACGGTGGCGGCCACCTGGTTCCGAACCTCGAACATCGGCTTCTTGGAACTGTAGCTCACGATGCCGCCGGGCGACGCCGTGCCATAGAGGAGCGAGGACGTGCCTTTCAGCACCTCGACGCGTTCGTACAGGGACCGGTCATAGTGGTAGCGACGGCTGGCCGGGCGGTGGCCGTCGATGTAGACGGAGTTCGCTCGCGACCCCAGGCTGCCGCCCCTGGTCGTCGACGATTCGAATCCCCGGATGGTGAACGTGTTGGTCATCGAACTGCCCGTCGCTCCCGGAGCGGTTCCCGGTATGTACTGGAGGATGTCGTCGAGCCGCTGCGCGTTGATCCGCTCCAACGTTTCCGCCGTCATGACGTTCACGGTCGCGGGGGTTTCGATCAGCGGCACGGGGACGTTCGTGGCACTGCCGGATTCGTAGGCGCGGAACCCCTCGGAGGCCGTCTCGGTCGTCCCTTCGACCGTTACCGGCGCGAGCGTGACGACGCCGTCCGCTTCACGCGCCGCCGCCGTTTGCAGCGACACGGTGTTCGGCCCGGCGAACCGGTACGTCATGCCCGTACCGGCGAGGAGACGGCCGAGGCCGTCTTGCGGGGTGAACGAACCGCGCAAGGACGCACTTCTTCGTCCCCTGACCGACGCGACGTCGTAGATGAGCTGGAGCCCGGCCCGCTCGGCGAAGGTGAGCAATGCGGCGTTGAGGCTCTGCGCGGCGATATCGAACGCGATCGTCCGTTGGGTGACCGAGGGGACCGGACCGCCTTCCTGGGCGGCCGACGGCGCCGCCGCCAGACCCAACTGGATCACGTGAGCCACCGCGCCCGCGGCTATCCACCCCCACCTGACGCACATCTTCGCCGCCCCGCGGCGCACCGCATTCGCCCCCATTTCGGTGTCCTTTCGAGCGCATGATCGACACTTGTGAGAATGCGACGCATTCGTCTCTCATTAGGTGGGACGGGATTGCTTCGGGGAGTCGGTAACGAAATCGCGAATTTTTTTTCGCAGGCCGTCGCGGCAGCGACGGCGCCGGTCAATAGAGCAGCGTCACCAAGGGCGGCAGCGACGCCGTCGTGATCCGGAGATCCCGGGCGATCGTGGCGAGCGCCGTATCCGCTGCAGCCGTGTCGAACACGCCGCTGACCGTCCGGGAGGCGAGCTCCGGGTCGGCGACGACGATCCGACCGCGTCGATATCGGTTGAGCGCGGCCACGACATCCCCGAGCGGGAGATGGTCGAATATCAGGCGCCCGCGCCGCCAGGCGGTCGCGCGATCCAGATTGACGGCGAGGACAGCGCCGAGCCCGGAATCCGAATACCGCACCGACTGACCGCGCGTGACGACCACGGCCGGCCGGTCGCCGGCGGCCGTCGCGAGGGAGACCTCGACCGCATGCTCCGCGACGGTGATCTCCACATCCGCCGAAAGACGCTCCACCATGAACCGGGTGCCGAGCGCACGAGCGCTACCGCCCGCCGCCTCGACGACGAAGGGCCGCCTTTCGCCGCCGTCGATCGGCGCGGGTGCGAAATAGGCGACACCGGCCAGAAGCCGCACCCTGCGCGCGCTCACGCCGTAGTCGACCGCGATCGCGCTGGCCGGCCCGAGATCCACCGTACTGGCGTCCGACAGGGTGACGAGGCGCCGTTCGCCCGGCGCCGTCCGGTAATCGGCCGCGATGACGACCAGGGGGTCCCCGATCCAAAGCGCACCGCCGCCGACCAGAAGAAGCAGACAGGCGGCGATCGCCGCGACGGGCGCCCATCGCAAGATCCGGCGGCGGGCATGCGCAGGAGCGGCCGGGCGCCTGCCCGGCGGCTGCACGATGTCGTGCCGTAGGGCACCGGGCGCGAAGCGGAGTTTCCCCATCTTGTCCCAGGCCGCACGCGCCTCCTCGAAGGCGGCCGCGTGCGCCGGGTTTTCGGCGAGCCAGCGGTCGAGGTCGCGGCACTCGTGATCGGACAAGGGGTCGCCGCCGAGGCGTGCCGCCCATCCCGCGGCGATGGTATCGAGACAGTCTCCGTTTTCGCCCACGCTCTCGTCCAAGCTCCACTCGGTCCCGCTCGGCACACGCCCGCTACCGAGTAGGACGGAAAAACGATCCGGACTCGGTAACGGGCAGACCAAAACCCGTCAATCACCGCCCCGGCGGAGCCGCAGCATCACGTGCTTGGTCGCTGTCATGAGATGCTTCTGGACCGAACTGGCAGAAATCCCGAGGCGAACGGCGACATCCTGATAGATCAGCCCCTCCAGACGGGCCAGCGCGAAGACCTGGCGCGTCCGCTCGGGGAGCTCGAGGAGCGCCTCGCGGATCCGGTCGAGCTCGTCGCGGCCGCCGACGATTTCCTCCGGCGACGGCTCGTCGGCGGCGACCTCGGCGATCTCGTGGTCGTCCTTCGGCTCGGTCGGTGTCCGCCTCTCCCGGCGCAGATGGTCGACGGCCAGGTTGTGCGCCGTCCGGTAGAGGTAGGAGCGTTCGTGCGCGATGGCCACCGCGGGGTTCCCTGCCCTGAACTCCGCGAAACGCAGGAACGTCTCCTGGGTCAGGTCGGCGGCGATATCCGAATTGTGCAGCTTTCTGTTGAGAAAGACGTGAAGCTCGCGTCGGTGGGCGAGGAACAGGCCCTCAATGTTCTTCTTCGGCAACAACGCGGTCCGATCGCACTCTTGTCCCGACTTCGGATGAGCGACCCTATCTCTATTGAGAATCATTCGCAATAAAATTTCCGCACTCGCCTTTTCGGGTTTACCGGCTCCGCCTCGCTTCCGTCTCGATTCCGAATTAGGACCCTGCCGCCCTGTCATGATCGAGGGGCACGCTCTCGCGGGCTGGCAGATGGAAGAAGCCGGCGGCGGGTTGACGTTCGCCGCGTTTCGGTGCACGTCGCGCGCTCGACATCGTCTGCCCGGGCCGATTCGCGGCGGGACGGACGGGTGGTCCGCTCGTCCTCGTCTCTGCGGCGGTGTCCGCATCACGGCAACCCGGGTGAAACGCTTCCGATGCAGAAACCATCGTTTCCTTCGTCGATCGGCTTCCACATACGCCATGCGCTCATGGCACTGACGCTGGCGCTCGCCGTTTCCGCCTGCACGTCGGAGCCGCCCGAGATCGTGGATTGGACGCCATCGACGCAGGGCACGACGCCCGTACCGGACGCGCCTCCCGTCCCCGAGACGACACCCACGCCCGAGACGACGCCCAAGCCCGAGACGACACCCCCGGCGGAAACGAAAAGCGCGCCGGAAACGCATAGCGCGCCGAAATCGGCACCGGTGCCGAAGCCGGCGCCCGCACCGGAACCGGCGCCCCCCACGCCGCCGGCACCCGTGTCGGAACAGGTTCCGAAACCGAAAGCGCCGCCGGCATCGATGGCCGAACGAGCGGCGATGCCGTCGTGTCCGGAGGCCAAGGCCGCCGCGCAGGAAGGCGTCGCGTCCTGGTATGGGGACTACCATCACGGCCAGCAGACGGCGAGCGGCGCTCCCTACGACATGGACGCGCTGACCGCCGCGCATCCCGATCTGCCGATCGGCTCCCGGATCAGGGTGACGAACCGCGAGAACGGGCGCTCGGTCGAGCTGACCGTGAACGATCGCGGCCCGATCGCGAAGGATCGGATCGTCGACGTCTCGTCGCGCGCGGCGCGGGAACTGGGCTTCGCGCGAAGCGGCATGGCGACGGTCAGGATCGAGCGCACAGACGCCTGCTGAGCGATGCCGTTCGCGCGCTCATGGCACGGCGGCGGACGGCGGTGATGAATTCCGGATGCGTGGGCGACTTCGAACGAACTCGAGGCCGCTACGCCTCCCGGCTCGGACAAATGCCCCGGACACCGACGCTTCGACTTTTCAAAATGTGACGACCATCACAGAATGACGATCGAGAAAGGCCTACTTTCGAGAACAGGGAAGCCGGACGATCAGAAAATTGCGGCGATAGTCTTCCACTTCCCCATGTAGATCGGCGCGGTGCCGATCTCGCCATGGATGGAGATCGGCAATGTCCCGTGTCGCTATCGCGCTCGCCCTGATCGCCTTCTTCGCCGTCGGGAGTGCCCTCGCCGGATCGTTCACCGTCCGGAACTGCTATACCTATTCCACCGTCGACATACATTCTTTCAACTCGAGCGATTCGATTCGCTTCATCGCATACGAAGTGGCCAGCGGCGTCCGATTCCAGGAGGAACGGACCCTCGGCTGCTCCACCAACGAATGCGTCGCAAAGGTCTACATCTCTAAACCGCCGGTCAGCTCCGGTGGAATGGGATCGGTCGCAAGCGGATCGGTGAGTGTCATCGACTTCGTGGTCAGCATGGCCGGAGGCCCCTTTTGCTTCCAGCATGTGGACGACGGCATCTACACCCTCTCCCGATATAGCTGCGCCTGCTGACGGGGCCTGGATACCCCCCGATCAAAGGCCGAGCTGGGCCTTGGCGATGATGTTGTGCTGGATCTCGTTCGAGCCCGAATAGATCGAGACCTTCCGGTGGTGGAAATAGGACGGCGCGAGGCCGTTCGCGTACTCGGCGCCGATCGGCGGCAGGTTGCCCCAGCCGTCGAGCAGCGCCGGCAGCGAGTAGGGAATGCCGTAATAGCCGACCGCCTCCATGCGCAGTTCGGTCAGGCGCTGGTGCACCTCGGTCTGCCGGATCTTGATGATGTTGGCCTCGGCGCCGAGTTCGCGGTCGGCGCGGGCGCCGTCGAGCGCCCGCAGGATGTAGGCCTCGACCGCCTTCAGCTCGATTTCGGCCTCGGCCAGCTTCCGCCGGAAATCCGGGTCGGCCATCAGCGGTGCGCCGCCGTTCGTCTCGTCCCGGGCGGCGATCTCCTTCAACTGGCGCAGCACGAATTTGTGGCTACCGACGCCGCCGCCGCTCATGCGCTCGTGCCCGAGCAGATATTTCGCGATCGTCCAGCCCTGGTCGATCTCGCCGACGAGATTGGCGCGCGGCACGCGCACGTCGGTGAAGAAGACCTGGTTGGTCTCGTGCAGCCCGTCGAGGATATGGATCGGCCGGATTTCGATGCCGGGCGTGTCCATGTCGACCAGGATGAACGAGATGCCTTCCTGCTTGCGGCCCGTGTCGCGGGTGCGCACGAGCAGGAACACCTTGTTGGCCATGTGCGCCCGGGTCGTCCAGATCTTGCTGCCGTTGATCACGAAGTGGTCGCCGTCGATCTCGGCCTTGGTGCGCAGGGAGGCGAGGTCGGAGCCGGAACCGGGCTCGGAGTAGCCCTGGCACCAGACGTCTTCGGCCGAGAGGATGCGCGGCAGGTAATAGGCCTTCTGCTCGGGGGTGCCGAACGCCATCAGCACCGGCGCGCACATGTTGAGGCCGAAGACGATCAGCCGCGGTGCGCCGGCGAGACCGATCTCTTCGTCGAAGATGTAGCGCTGGGTGATCGTCCAGCCCGGCCCGCCATATTCCGTCGGCCAGTTGGGCGCGACCCAGCCGCGCTTCGCCAGCGTCTTGTGCCAGCCGATCAGGTCCTCGCGCTTGAGGTCGAGGCCGTTGAC
The DNA here is from genome assembly GCA_942491345.1 of uncultured actinomycete. Classification (GTDB taxonomy): domain Bacteria; phylum Actinomycetota; class Acidimicrobiia; order Spongiisociales; family UBA5794; genus JAHEEL01. The sequence continues at coordinate 4,545 of CALOAN010000033.1, read as the reverse complement.
CACCTTGTGGCGGACATGGTCCGGCAACTCGGCCGCCAGGAAGGCGCGCACCTCTTCCCGGAACGCCCGATCCGCCGCGTCGAAACCCATGTCCATCGCCCTGCCCTCCGAAACCCCATGCCGGCAGAGAGATTGGCGGCGACGGGAAGCGAAGGCAAGGTGGGGCGCTACATCCCGAGCACGCGCTTGGCGATGATGTTGCGCTGGATCTCGTTCGAGCCGGCGAAGATCGAATGCTTGCGGTCGTTGAAGTAGAGGGCGGCGAGCGTGTTGGCGTAATCGGGCCCGACCGGCTCCTCGTTCCAGCCGAACTTCATCGCCTTCACCTCGAACGGCTGGGCGTACCAGCCGGCCGCCTCCATCTTCAGCTCCGACAGCCGCTGCTGGATTTCGGTGCGGCGGATTTTGATCATCGAGGCCTCGAAGCCCATCTCGCGGTCGGCCGAGACGGCGGCGAGCATGCGCAGCATCTGCATCTCCAGCGCCATCAGCTCGATCTCGACCTCGCCGATCTTGCGCCGAAACGTGTCGTCCGCGATCAGCGGCTCGCCGTCCATCACCTGGTCGGCGGCGATCTTCTTGAGCTGGGCCAGGGTCTTCTTCTGCCGGCCGAGGGCGCCGCCGCCCATGCGCTCGTGCCCGAGCAGATATTTGGCGATGGTCCAACCCTGGTTCGGCTCGCCCACCATGTTGCCGGCCGGCACGCGCACGTCGGTGAAGAACACCTGGTTGACCTCGTGCCCGCCCTCGATGGTGATCAGTGGCACCACCTCCACCCCCGGGGTGGACATGTCGATCAGCAGGAAGGAAATGCCCTCCTGCGGCTTGCCCTCGGTGCTCGTGCGCACGAGGCAGAAGATCCAGTCGGCGTGGTGCGCGGCGGTCGTCCAGATCTTCTGGCCGTTCACCACCCACTCGTCGCCCTCGCGCACCGCGCGCGTCTTGAGCGAGGCGAGGTCGGAACCGGCGCCGGGTTCGGAATAGCCCTGGCACCAGATGTGCTCGCCGGAGGGGATTTTCGGCAGGAAGAAGCGCTTCTGCTCCTCGGTCCCGAATTTCATCAGCACGGGCCCGCACATGGTGATGCCGAACGAGATCGGCCGCGGCGCTCCGGCGAGCGAGGCCTCCTCGTCCCAGATGTATTTCTGGGCGACCGACCAGCCGGGACCGCCCCATTCCTCGGGCCAGTTGGGCACGATCCAGCCGCGCGCGTGCAGCGCCCGGTGCCAGTACATCAGCTCGTCGCGCGTCAGCTCGATGCCGTCATGGACCTTGTGCGCGAGCTCGGGCGGCAGCTTCTCCGCCAGAAAGGCACGAACTTCCTCGCGGAATGCCTCGTCCGCCGGGCTGAAATCGAGATTCATGACGCGGGCCTCCACTGATACCGACGCTGGCAAGCTAGGTATCGGACGCGCGATTGACAACCGGTTCGGCAGTCTTCGAGCAGCGACCGGATAGCCCTCTGCCACCTTGCCTGTGCCACCTTGCCGGCGGCGTGCTAAGACCGGGCGCGGATTTTTCCGGAGACAATGCCATGTCCACCCACCCCGGCCTGTTCGACCTCACCGGGAAGGTCGCGATCGTGACCGGCTCCTCGCAGGGGATCGGCAAGTCGATCGCGGAACAGATGGCGCGGGCCGGCGCCAAGGTCGTGGTGTCCTCGCGCCGCGCCGACGCCTGCACCGAAGTCGCCGACGCGATCGCGGCCGAGGGCGGCACGGCGATGGCCGTGGCCTGCGACATCGCCCGCGAGTCCGACTGCGCCGCCCTCGTCGACCGGACGGAAGCGGCGTGGGGCGCCGTCGACATCCTGGTCTGCAACGCGGCCCTGCACCCGAAGCCCGGGCCGATCGCCGACCTGCCGGACTCGGTGTTCGACGCGGTGCTCGCCGCCAACGTGAAGAGCAATGTCTGGCTGACCAACCGGGTCTGCCCGACCATGGCGGCACGGCGCGACGGGGCGGTGGTGGTGATTTCCAGCGCCAGCGCCTTTCGGGGGACGGACGGCACGGCCGCCTATGCCATGTCGAAGGCCGCCGACGTGCAACTCGTGCGCAACCTAACGGTCGAATGGGGACCCTACAATGTGCGCGCCAACTGCGTGGCGCCATCCGTGGTGATGACCGACATGGTCGCCTCGCTGTGGCGTGACCCGAAGCGACGGGCGACCATGGCGACCACCTTCCCGCTCGGGCGGCTCGGCACACCCGAAGACATTTCCGGCGTCGTCGTGGCGCTGTCGGCACGTGCCGGCGCCTGGGTGTCGGGACAGACCATCATCGTCGACGGCGGCATGATGGCCGCCTCCGGCCGCTATGCCTGAGGAGCCGGCTTCCATGCCTGCGATCCCCACGATGTTCGATCTGACCGGCAAGGTCGCCGTCGTCACCGGATCCACCAAGGGGATCGGCAAGGCGATCGCCGCGCGCATGGCCCAGCACGGCGCGCATGTGGTTGTCTCCAGCCGGCGCGCCGACGCCTGCACGGAGGTGGCCGCCGAAATCCGCCGAGAGTGGGCCGCCGACGGCGCCGAGACGATCGGGGTGCCCTGCGACATCGCCCGCCTGTCCGATTGCGACGCGCTCGTCGACGCCGCGCGTGCCCGCTTCGGCCGGGTCGACATCCTGGTCTGCAACGCCGCCGTCAACCGGTTCCTCGGCTCGATGATGGACATCCCCGAGGCCGTCTTCGACGAGACCATGGCCTGCAACGTGAAAAGTAACTGGTGGCTGTGCAAGGCGGTGCTGCCGGAAATGCGGGAGCGGCGCGACGGCGTCGTGATCATGATCGGCAGCACGGGCGGGATTCGCGGCAATCGCGACCTCGGCACCTACGGCTTGGCCAAGGCGGCCGACATGCAGCTCGTGCGCAACATCACCGCCGAGTTCGGCCCCGACAACGTCCGGGCGAACTGCATCGCACCCGGTCTGGTGCGCACCGACATGGCGACGGCGCTATGGGCCGACCCGAAGCGCCGGGCGCTGGCACTCAGGACCTATCCGCTGCAACGGCTCGGCGAGCCGGACGACATCGCCGGCATCGCGGTCATGCTGGCGTCGCCGGCCGGCGCCTGGATGTCGGGGCAGACGATCCCGGTCGACGGCGGGATGACGGCCGCGGTCGGGCGCTATTTCGACGGGCCTTACGACACGCCGCCGGCACGGCGCGGGCCCAAATGAAACGGGCCCGGACGCGATTGTCCGGGCCCGAGTTCTCGACGACCGGCCGTCGGCCGGTCGAATTCGTCACTTCGCGTCGGCGTGCTTGGCTGCCGATGCGAGGACCAGGTCGAGCGCTTCCTGAGCCGGAAGGCCCTTCGCACTGGTTTCGGCCACCCACTTGTCCCATACCGGCTTGCCGCCGATCGCCTGGAATTCCGTCACCATCTCTGGCGTGATGGTGATCCGCTCCATGCGGGCGTCATATTCGGGAATCCACTTCGCGTCGGCTTCCTCGAACGCGGCGCGCGCGGCCTTGTACTGCGCGTCCCGCACGTCTTCCAGCATCTGCTTGTATTCGGCCGGCAGCGCTTCGTACGCCATGGTCGAAGCCAGCCAGCCATTGTGCAGGAAGTTGAAGTTCAGGCCGTAGGTGTACCACTTGCTGATCTCGTGCAGCCGGTAGGCACCGAAGGTGTAGCTGAACGGAAAGGCCGCGGCCTGGATCACGCCGCTTGCTTTCTTTCAGATTCTGCCAAGTCTAATCTTTGCTGCTTTCTTGCTTCAGAATCTAAGATACCACCTATCTGTTCGCCAGCTCTTGCAAATTGACCTATTCTAGAAATGTCTACAGTTGATATTGGTCTATTTTGTTGTATTAAGTTAATCTTTACCATTATTCTCCTCCAGCAATACTACCTGTTGCGCCTGCAATAGATCCAAATAATGCGGCTCTTCCTGCTGATCTAATCTGTTTTTCTTTAGCTTGACCAGCTCTTATAATATCTCTAACATTTTCTGTGCCTACAGCAATATTTTCTTCTAACATTAACAATGGACTACCCTCTAGACTTACTCCTGATTTTGCAAGTTGTGTATATTGAGTGCCTAATTGTTTTCTTACTGCATCTGCTTCTATTTTAGCACTACGTTTAGTTTCTTCTCTTGCTATTGCAGCTTGTTTATTGCTTTCTTGAAAGGCTAAAATTCCTCCTCCCAACTTTGCTACTGCTGCTGCTATTGCTACTGGTGCTACCATTTTTTATACCTCTAATTATTATACATATTAACTTCTGGGATAATCTGTTGCACCGTACATGGTGTAGGATCATCCTTTAATATAACTATATTTTTATTACGCTGTGTTGTTTCTTTTACTGTAACCAATTTATACCCTGAGAATGGTCTAGGTGGTCTATCCATATTATTCGTTACTCCTTCTGTAAATATATCAAGAAATTCTAAATCTTCTAAGTCATATATATTAGTTCCAACCTTAGCACCAAGAGTTTCTAAAAATTGAACGTTAATATTCTTTAGATTCTTTCTTGCTGCTTGACCTGAACCTTGTGGCCCATCTACTGGAATGTTTAAAGTCTTCATAATA
>CALOAN010000032.1:0-19233 GCA_942491345.1 uncultured actinomycete | reverse complement strand
TGATTCCGACGCCCCGATTGATCTCTACATTGCCGCCTACTCGGATGCAGGAGCTGCCCAGTCCGACTGGGATGCACTAAGCGAACTGGAGGAAGCAGGAACGATCAAGCTTGACGGAGTGGCGCTCGTCACCCGGGACGCTGACGGCAAGATCGATGTCAAGGACACAGCCCACACGGCCGCCCACGGTGCCGGCTGGGGAGCGGTCGGCGGAGCCGTCGTCGGACTCATCTTTCCTCCGGCCATCCTCGGCGCGGCGTTGGTCGGTGCCGGAGTCGGAGCGGGAATTGGCGGCATCGTCTCCCACAGCGACAAAGAGGAGATCAAGGAGAACGTCGAAGACGTGATGCCGAACAACAGCTCCGGCATCGTCGCCCTGTTCGAAGAGCAGTGGGCCGAGCAGGTTGAGGCGGCGATGACCAAGGCCGACAAGGTGACCAAGCGCGACGTCGACAGCGACAGCGCTGACGAAGTCAAGCAGGCGGCCGGCAACTAGACAGCTGCCACCGTTTCAGGACTCTGAATGTCGGAGTCCGCGCCCTTCGGCCCAGGCCGGAGGGGCGCCGGTCCGGCATCCTAGGAATTCGAATGAACGAGCCGCAGAATTTGCATCCACTGTCCTCGGTCTGCGAAGGTGCGCCGGTGTCTGATGAGCCGGCGCCAGAGAGAGCGGGGGCTTCGGTCCGATGAGTGAATGGGCGGTCGCATTCGTCGCTCTCTGCATCTTCGGCTGGGCGCTGGTCGAACGGCGCTTCGCCACCACCGCGGTAACGGGGCCGATGGTCTTCGTCGCACTGGGCCTGGCCGCGGGAACGGAAGGCCTCGGGATAGTCGACCTCGGCACCGACAAGCCCGGCGACATCGTCAACGTGCTGCTGGAGGGAACGCTCATACTCGTCCTGTTCACGGGCGCGGCGCGACTGCATCCATCTTCGTGGAAGAAGGACGCGGCGCTTCCCGGCCGGCTACTCGGTATCGGTCTGCCGCTGACGATCGGGATCGGCTGGATGGTCGCGGTTCTGCTCTTCTCCGATCTCGGGGTCTGGGAGGCGGCGATCATCGGCGCGATCATCGCTCCGACCGATGCTGCCCTCGGACAGGCGGTTACCTCCAACCTCGGCGTTCCCGAACGCATACGAACCGCACTGGATGTCGAGTCCGGCCTCAACGACGGAGTCAGCCTGCCCTTCGTGCTGGTCTTCATCGCGCTGGCAGAGGAAAGCCTGGGCGACAACCAGATCCTGGACACCTTCCTTCTGGCGATCGGCGTCGCAGTGGCAGGTCGGCGTCGCAGTCGGCTGGATCGAGGAAAGTGCCATCGCCGCGAGTACCCCAGACCGATCAGTCCGAGCTGAGCGGCGTCGCCGTAATCGCCGCGGTAGTCAGCGCCTTCGTAGTGGCTGATCAGTTCGGTGGCAGCGGATTCATCGCCTGCTTCACAGCAGGTCTGGACTACGGCGAAGTCACCCCGGAGGCACCTGAAGGGGCAGCGAAAGCCCCGCATCAGGCTTTTGCGATGCGCTGGATCCAGATCAGCTTCCTGGTCATCGGATGTGTCCTACTGGGCAATCTGGCGATTGGCAACATCACCTGACAAAATTGGTCATAGCGATGGTCGTCCTCGTGCTGATCTTCGCATGGATGTAAGTGCCCGTCGTAATTTCGATGATCGGGACCGGTTTGAAGCTTCCGACCATCGTCTACTTGGGGTGGATCGGCCTCGCGCGGGCTCGCCACCATCGTCTTCGCCGCACTGGTCGTCAAGGAGGCCGACCCGCCCGGGTCCGAGGGCCGATCGTGATCGTGGCGATAATCACGGTGGCAATCAGCGCCTACGCGCACGGCCTCACGGCGAACGCCGGTGCCAACCGTTACGCCCGTTGGTACCAGTCGCAGGACAACCAGAGCAAGCTGAAGGAGGCAAAGCCGCTCAAGCATGCTCCGCGACGCTCGAAGTCGGCCAGGGAAGCTTCCACCGAATAGCAGCGCCCGCCGTTCCTCCTGCGGTCTGCGGACGCAGGAGTCCGAGGGATGGCTGAGCCCCCCGAACAGATGTACGCAACCTAAGTCTCCCCTACCCCCAACAACCGCCTCCATCCCCCCCCCCCCTTAAGTGACAGGGCCCCCCCCTCCTACTCCCCAAAGGAGTCCCCCCCCCCACCTCCCACACAAGCGGGAGGCCGCCGAAGATCGGACACCGTAGCTGCGGTGTTTCCTGAGCACGCGCCTCGCGGGCACCGAACATGCAGAGAAGAAGAAAGGGTCCTTGCCTGCCTGGACCTTGAGCGTTACGGTGCGGTGCCTCCGACTCGGTTTGGAGAGCCGATGCCCTGTCTGTCAGCAACCGCTGCCAGTGGCTGCTCGGGTTGCGGGAAGCCGCGCTGCACGCTCTCGGTCAATAGCCGCAACTGCTCATCTACCGCCGGGCGGCGCGACGGACCGACCACCCCGAGGAGGGTCTCGAGCACGGCGAGGACTCGTCGATCAACCTGAACCGACCCCTGTCCGTACTGGCGAATTTCCGTCAGAGCGAGGCTCAGATAGTCCTCCCAGCCGGGCACCCTGTGAGAGACACGAAGGTGCCCGTCGGCATCGCACAGCCGGCCGATCGCCAGCTCCCGTGTACCAAGCCTGCAGAGCAGGTCCTCGATCTCGTCGAGGGCTTCCACCGCTGTAGTCGGATCGTTGACGGCCGGAGAGAGCGCCCGCTCGGCGATGTCGACAAGCATCCGGAAAACGTAGGCCAGGTCCCGCTCGATCGCGCGCTCGTCTCCGAATGCGACGGAACCGAACAGGCGCGAGTCATCGATCACCGCCCCTGCCTCGAAAACCTCGAACAATGGGGTGCCGTACCGCACGTAGTCCCCGATCGCCGGGATCAGAACGACCACCGCATCTGCCTCTCGGGCGGTCTCGACAAGGCCCTCGAAGTCAGCCGCCTGCAGGATGCGCGAGTTGCCGGCATGACGGATCGTCCGAGCCGCGCCGGGCGCCGGTTCCTCGGCCTGCTGGCCCGCGAACCGGTCCACCGAAGGCGCGGGGTCCGGGTAGATCCTGTCGATCAGCTCGCGACCGACATCCGCTACACCACTGAGCACTGACGTAACCCGCAGCTGATGTCCGACCTGATCGATCAGCTTGAGGAACGTGACGACGCTCAGCAGCAGCAGCAGCACCGCGAAAGTAACCGAGAAGGTCGGGACCCCCTCGGGATCCGACTGGCGGGCCACCGAGCTGAGCAGGAGCAGGGCGTAGATGAAGGTCGCCACGAAGCTGCCGAATGCGACCTTGACCGACTTCTCGCGCAGTATCGGGCTGAGCAGGCGCGGTGAGAACTGACTGCTTCCGAACTGGATGTTCGTCAGCAGGATCGTGAAGACGAAGCCGGTGAACGTGATCATCCCGCCTGCGATCGCCGAGAGGGCCGCGATCGCACCTCCGACACCGTAGGGGAAGGTGAGATCCGCCTCGCTGGCCTGGTCGATCTCGGGAACGACGATCGAAGCGAGCACGGCGAGTAGCACGCAGCCCAGGGGGATGATCCACAGGCTTCTGCCGACGTACGCCTTCAGTCTGAATCTCTGACTCCAGGTCATCATCTTGACCAAGCCTTGCACTTTCGGAACGTGGAGGCAGGACTCACAATGGTTCCCGGACGGGCTGGCCGGCAGCGGCGAGGAAGGCTGCCACTATCACCGGGCGCCGAGTTGCCGCCGGATATCCGGGCTCTGAGGTCGGCAGTCAGCCTTGATCGTCCAAAGAGGCCAGATCCCCCTCCGCCGGCCGGCCCGCCGCGATCCTGGCCCGGCGGTCGGCGGTGAGCTGGTTGACGATGATCAGGATGGCGGCGGTGATGGGCACGCCGACGATCGCGCCGACCACTCCGAACAGGGCACCCCAGAAAAGCACGCTGAGGATCACCAGGAAACCGGAGATGTCGGCTGCCTTGCCGATGATGGTCGGCTGCAGAACGTAGTTCTCGAACTGCTGGTAGACCAGGATCACCACCACGAAGATGACCAGCGCGGCAGGGCTCACGGTCAGCGCGACGATGCCGATGATGATTCCGGCAATCAGAGATCCGATGTTCGGGATCAGGTCGAGAACACCGGCGATCACGGCCAGGGCGAGTGCGTAAGGAAGGCCGAGCAGCACCGCGGTTATCCCGTAGATCGTGGCGCAGATGATCGAGATCACGATATTGCCGATCATGTAGCGCGACGTCGTCGTGATCACACGCTCACCGATCGAATGCCACTGCGTCGCGCTCTCGTTTTCGAGCAGGCCCAGCAGCGAGCGCCGGTAGCTCGGCAGGTCCTTGACCAGGAAAAGCGTCATGAAGATCACCGAGAACGCCATTACGAATACCCCGAAGGCGGAAGCCGTCGCGCCCAGGATGCCGCCCGCGGCGTTGCCGACACCATTGACGATCTTCTCGGCATTCTTCTGGAGTAGTTCGCTGACCTCGCTCTTGTCGTTGAGTTCTTTGCCGAGGCCGCTCTGGTTGAACTCGGAGACGACCTGGGGTACCTCTCCGGAAAACGTACGGATCGAATCAACGATCGGTGCGAGCACGACCAGCATCAGTAATGCGATGACCGCAGTCAGACCAAGGACGACCAGGGATGAGGCCCCGCCACGACCCATGTTGAACCTCTTCTGTGCCGAGTCGACCACTGGCGAAAGCACGATGGCCAGGAAGATCGAGACGAAGATCACCAGCAGCGTGCTCCCCACCACCACGAAGCTCCATGTGAGCGCGATGAGGCCGACGAAGACCAGGATGGTCGCGGTCGAAATCGAAATCGACACCGAGCCCAGGCCCTGCGTGGGGGCAATCTTGACTTCGCTCACCGACCCGGAGGCAGAGGGCTCCGGAGTCGAAGTCCCACCGGGTGATTCGTCCGCCCCGCTACTCACAGTCTGCATCCCTCGGCGTCAGGTCCCCAGTCCATGGTTCCGACCATTTCAGGTGGATCGGCGGCACCGAAGCCGCCAGGCTACATGGCCGCCTGAAACCGAATGAAACCTGGTGCTGCGCGCGATCGCCGGACAGCACCCGGAGAGTTACCGAGGACTTTGCGTCACGGCCGCTGAGGCCGGATTGAGCGATGAGGCTTGCCATCCCTAATCCTCGGCGCCGCGCAGGCCCCAGCCGAGAGCCGACATGCCGATTCCGTTGATGATGAAGCCGATGCCGATCAGCAGTGCCAGCGTCGCGAAACCGATGTCGGGGTTGAAGACGATCGCGATACCCGCAACCAGTTCGATCACTCCGGCGAGTGCGTACCAGAAGCGATGGTCGTATTCGTCGAAGGCGCTGACGAAACGAATCACGCCGATCGCGATCAGCCAGAGGCCGACCAGCAGCGCAACGGCTTCGATGCCACCGATCGGGTGGCGGATCAGCAGGATTCCGACTATCGCCGTCACAACTCCGAGGATCGCGACCAGTCCGCGATTCGAAGTACTGCGCATGAACGATGCGATCAGCTCGAGGATGCCGTTCAGCAGAATGAATATGCCGGCAATTACGGCGAGCGTGGTGAGGCTGTCTTCGGGCTTGAAGAGCACGATGATTCCGGCCACCAGGCTGAGAAAACCAACCAGGGCGAAGATCCACCAGCCCGAACTCGAGCCTCCTGTTTGCGCTTCAACTGCGTACTCACTCATAGCTGGACCTCCTCGGTCAGACGACTGTTTTTCCTTGGCAAGACAGAATTTGATGCGGTACCACTTTTCCAACCCCGCCCCCGCAGGCCGGAAGTCGACGGCGGACCCGGTGATCTCCGGGACCAGCTGTGATGGGGCAGTTCGATCGCCTGCATAGACGCAATCCCCTAGCGGTCCGCGAAGCGTTCACGTAGATCCCGAACCGCGTCATCCAGCCCGTCGCTGAGTTCGTCCCAGGCGTCCTCGGCCGCGTCTTGGGTCTCCCCGAGCTGCTCGCGAGCTCGCTTGATGCCCTCGTTCAATTCGACCACGGAAGGATCGACCTCGTCTGCCGAGACCTTGCCTTGGACCTCAAGCGCCAGCTCTCGGAGCTGCATTCGTGTTTCGCCGAGATCGATGGTCAACTGGGCTACCTGCTCGACCAACCGCCGCAGGTGGCGTTCGACCTGCTCGTGCTGCTGCTCGTGTTCTTTGAGTCCGAATAGATCCATCTCGTTCATTTCCTCCTGTTGGTCAGGGTTGGTCAGTTTTCAGCTCTCCCGGCAAGCTGGCCACGACATCTCAGCCGCTCGTCTCGCCGAGCCCAGGCGTTGCCCCCCTCATCCTCCGGCTCGCCCCCCCCTACTCCTCTGTAGACCTGTGACGAGTCGAACTGCTGGACCCCGAGAATCAGGACGCAGTGCCTGACCCCACCCCCCCCCCCCCCCCCCCCCCCCCCCCCAGCCAACTCTCCTCTCAGCTCGCTGTGAGACGGGTCGGGCATCTACTCGACCAGCTCGATCTCACCCGGCCGCCAGGTCTGGTCGATCCAGGGCTGGAGGGGTCCGTACATCCGCAGGGCGATGAACCAGCTCTTGCCCGGAATCGTCTGCAGCCAGTTGTTCTCCCAACCCTTCGGCGCTTCCGGGCCGAAGTAGACGTCGTAGGAGCCATCGGGATTCTGCTTGATTCCCTCGTCCTGGCTGCCCACCGTCGGGAACTCCTGGTCGGTCTGCAGCTGTGAGCGGGTCTGCGTGTCGTAGAGGGTGACTGCCCAGAAGTCCTTGACTGGAACGTCCGGCGGCAGGTGGAGCCGGTAGGCCCGCGAGCCGTCCAGCGCCTTGTGCTCGGAATCGAGCGTCCCGATCGTGTAGTCGGACCCCTTGCCAGGCGTCGTCACCGCCATCGCCGGGGAAACGACGATGCAGTTGTAGTGGTACCAGGTGCGGCCGTCGAGCACGCGGGCGCCGTTGCGGAGGTAGAAAGGGTCCTTGTCGACGTATACGTTGAGCCAGTCGGCGTCGCTGTCGGGATAGGTGCGCTGGCCCGGGTCACGGGGGTAGAAAGTGATCGCCCGGGCGGTGGCGTTACCGATCGCCACAGCGTCGGTGAGAATCGCCTTCATCCTTTCGTCGGGACTGAACGGCTTGCCTTTGACGATGCCGATTGCGGCGATCAGGCCCATCGTCTCGGGATCGAGGAAGTCAGCCGGCTCGGCCTGGACGAGAGCGTTCAGGCCCTCATAGAAGCTGTAGTCGTTCGGCACGACGGTGTTCATCTCCACCCCGGAAACGTTGATGAACTCCATGGCCGGCGGCTCTCCCGCCGCGGCGAGGGAGTGGACCCCCAGGTTGTCCTTGATGTTGTCCGCTGCCGCCTTGATCCCGTGATCGAGGTAGCCACGCATGAACAGCCAGACACCGTTCGTCTTGGAGCGAACCACGAAGTAGCCGTCAGGGACGTCGCCCTCGTAGCCCGGGGGGAGTACGAGGAACTTGCCGCCCTTGCCCTTGTCCGGCCCGGCGACACCGAGGTCCTCCATGTAACGGAAACCCATGTCGTTGAGCACGCCCAGCATCCCGGACGGGAGGTCGATTACCGTCGGGCCGTCACGGTCGAGGTCGAGGAAGCCGACTGCGTACATGGTCGACGTGTTCCCGGTCAGAAGCAGCGACTTGGAGTCCATCAGCGTTTCCCAGATGCAGATCTTGTTGGAGCGGTCAGCGCCCACTCCGGCCTGCCCCTCCCGAAGCTGGTAGACCGACATCGACGGGACCACGTTCAGGAAGACTTCGACTGCCCGGGCGCGATCGATGTAGTCGTTGAGGGTCTCGACCGTTTCAGCCGTCGGCACGCCGTCGAAGAAGTCGAGGGCTCCGATGGAGGTCTCGACCCTGTCCGGCGTAACGATGCTCGCCGGCATCGCAGTGGTCATCTTCAACTCTGAACTTCTCGACATCCAGAAACCCTCTTCCCGGTCAGATTGCGCAAAATCGCGAGTACTCAGGCAGCGTGCCAGCATCGTCTCGCTCCCGAAAGACCCAAAATGGTTCCCCGATGGGGTAAGGCGCCGAAGTCCGGCCGGCAGGAGACCCGTCCTGAGCAAGCACGGAGTCGGTCGATCCGGGTGGGCATCCGTCAACCGTGGCCTGATCGCTTCGGTGCCGGTCGCCGAAAGGCCGCCGCAATGCTAGTCAGCGAGGTGCCGCACCTGGCGGGATGTGCCTGCCCTACCCCGGCGGGGAACCATTCCGGGTCTTGGCGGGGGCAGGGCGCGATGCGAGGCTATGGCCCGGCAATCCAGTTGAAGGCCGACGAAGGCGAGTTGGCGGAGTAGCTGCTCGACCCACCTGCTTGGCCTACCCCCACTCAACAGAATCGAGACAAGGAGAATTCATGGGAACCAAGAGCATTTTCGACACCACCGACGCTCCAGGGTCCAAGGACTTCAGCCCGGCCCCCGGGCATATCAAGACCCGATTCGGGAACCTGGAATTCGTCGGCGGCTACCCGACCGACGACACGGTCCAGAACGTCTACGACGAGCTCGATCTGCAGCGCGCCACCCAGCTGTACCTGGACATGTATCCGGCCCTCTCCATGCACGGCATGCTCACCGGCGTCGTTCGTGACTACGGCGTCACCAGTTGCTCGGATGTCTGTGTGACGGCGGACCGGCTGGACTCGAAGGCGCTCTTCCTGACGGGCAACACAGAGAGCATCTACGTCTTCATCGTGGTCGATACGAAGGTCGACGGACCGACCGTCGTGGAGGTACCGCCGGGCGTGATGGGACCGCTCGACGATCACACCTTCAAGTTCGTGTTCGACATCGGCCCGACCGGCAAGGACCAGGGCAAGGGCGGCAAGTACCTCGTGCTTCCGCCGGACTACGACGGCGACGTACCGGAGGGCTACTTCGTGTTCCGCTCACCCACTTACGTCAATTTCTCATTCATCCGAGCCAACGCCGCTGAGGTCGGATTCGGCGACAAGGCGATGAAGTTCATCCGCGAGAGCTGCAAGGTCTACCCGCTTTCGACCGGCCCGCGGGAAGGGAGCGTCAAGAACGTCTCCGGCGTTCCCAGCAATACCCTGGTTCCCGAGGACGGCTCGGCGTTCGAGTGGATGCATCAAGTCATCAATTACGAACCGGCAGACGCCTTCGGCAAGGAACTGCTCGGAAGGCTCGCCTCGCTTGGCATCGAGAACGGCAAGCCGTTCAAGCCCGACACGCGGATGCGGCAGATCCTCGACAAGGCCGCCGAAGACGGCGTGGCCATGTCCCGCGTCATCGCCTTCGACTGCCGCGACGACCAGGCCACGGTCTATCCGGATCGGCGATGGGAGAGCCCTTACGTGACCAACAACTCGACCTTCTACCAGGACGACTACATCAACCTCGAGGCGCGCACCGTCTTCCACTTCACCGCCGACGGGATCACGCCGGCGATGGCGGCCCAGATGCCCGAAGGCAAGGGATCCCGTTACCAGACGACCTACAAGGACAGCGACGGCAAGTTCCTCGACGGCAACAAGACCTACAAGGTGAACGTGCCGCCCAAGGTGCCTGTCGCGCTTTTCTGGGCGGTGACGGTGTACGACCCCTGGACGCGTTGTGAACTCCAGAGTCAGCCGTACCCGAGCATCAGCAGCCAGCAGGATCCGCCACCGGTGACGAATGCCGACGGCTCGATCGACATCTACTTCGCTACCGACCCGCCCGACGGCGTTCCGGAACAGAACGTGGTCAAGACCCTGACCGATCAGGGGTTCTTCGTGTACTTCCGTTACTACGGCCCGCTCAACGCCTTCAACGACAAAACATGGGTGCCCAACGACGTGGAGCTGGTCGGATAGCGGGTTTCCAGCGCGACCAGAGAACGACCCCAGTAGAGACAGCCCGAAAGGACAGTTATGTCACAACCAGAAAAGACCAGGAACCTGTTCGAGACAGCAGGACCGAAGCAGACCTCAAAGGACTTCGCGCCGGCACCCGACAAGATGACCGCCGGGTTCGGCACGCTGGAGTTTGAAGGCGGCGCCTTCCCCACGGCTGAGTCCGCGCAGAAGATCTACGACGAGCTGGATCTGCAAACCGTGGCCTGATCGCTTCGGTGCCGGTCGCCGAAAGGCCGCCGCAATGCGAGTAAGCGAGGTGCCGCACCTGGCGGGATGTGCCTGCCCTACCCCGGCGGGGAACCATTCCGGGTCTTGGCGGGGGCAGGGCGCGATGCGAGGCTATGGCCCAGCAATCCAGCTGAAGGCCTGAAGGCCGACGAAGGCGAGTTGGCGGAGTAGCTGCTCGACCCACCTGCTTGAACTACCCCCGCTCAACAGAATCGAGACAAGGAGCACAACGTGAGCACCTCCAAGATGATCACCCAGCAACCGGCAATGAAGATGACCACCCCAATTCCCGAGAACCGCACCACACCGGACAAGGTCGACACCTCCATCGGAACCCTCGACTTCTTCGACGGCATACCCGTCGGCGACACCAAGGACACACTGCTCGACTTCGTCCAGCGCGGCCGGGCGGTCGAGGCCTTCATCAACATGACTCCCGCGGCGTCCATGTACTCCCTCCGACAGGGCCATCGCGATCTGGGCCTGACCGAGTGCAACCAAATCCTGATCGCCGAACAACTCGGTGACTCCAAAGGGCTCGTTCTCACCTGGAACAACACCTCGCTGTACACGTGGGGGTTCCTCGACCTCGAGAAGGACGGCCCCATCGTCATCGAAATCCCGCCGGACGTGCTGGGCATTCTCGACGACATGTACTTCCGCTACATCAGCGACATGGGAGCCGCCGGCCCGGACCACGGCAAGGGCGGGAAGTATCTCGTGCTCCCTCCGGGGTACGACGGGGATGTGCCCGACGGCTACTACGTCGTCCGATCGCAGACGTACTGCGTCTGGAACTTCATGCGCGGCACCGTGCATGGCAATGTCCAGGATCCCGACAACGTCACGAAGGCCGCCGACAACATCAAGCAGAGCCTCAAGGTGTACCCGTTGTCCAAGAAGGACGATCCGCCGAAGATGGAGTTCAAGAACATGTCGGGGTTGGCGGGGTACAACACGATCATGCCGAACGACGTCAGTTTCTTCGACGTGGTGAACGAGGTAGTCCAGGAGGAGGCCGACGGTTGGCTCGACCCCGAGTTGGCGGGACAGTTGCGCGCCGTCGGCATCGTCAAGGGCCAGAAGTTCGAACCTGACGCACGGCTGAAGAAGATTCTCGCGGACGCTGTGGCGATCGGCAACGCGTACGCGCGGGTCAACACCGTGCATCCGCAGGACGAGGGAAACCACGTCTACCATGACGAACACACCGAGTGGGTCATGGCGTACCCCGACAAGGACACGACGTTTCTCGAGGCGGGCGCCCGGCGCATGGATGGCAGGCTCTGGATGCACTACAACGCGGTGTGCGTGAGCCCGGCCATGGCCCTCACCAAACCGGGCGTCGGATCCGACTACCTGATCACCGGCCTCGACGGTCAGGGTCGTCCCCTGGATGGTGCCAAGACCTACAAGTTGCATCTGCCGGCGAACTTTCCGGTCAAGGAGAACTGGTCGGTCACCATCTACGACCCGCAGACCCGAAGCATGTTGCAGACCGATCAGAAGTTTGCCGGCATCAACAGCTTGAGCGCCGATCAGAAGCAGAACGACGACGGTTCCATCGACGTCATCTTTGCACCGGAATCACCAGAGGGCATGGAGAAGAACTGGATCCAAACGATCCCGGGCAAGAGCTGGTTCATCCTCCTGCGTGCCTATGGGCCCCAGGAGCCGTGGATCGACAAGACCTGGCGGCCGAGCCAACTCGAGTTGAGGAGCTAGCAGCCGAGCGCGATTCCAGCGCGACCAGAGAACGACCCCAGTAGAGACAGCCCGAAAGGACAGTTATGTCACAACCAGAAGAGACCAGGAACCTGTTCGAGACAGCAGGACCGAAGCAGACCTCAAAGGACTTCGCGCCGGCACCCGACAAGATGACCACCGGGTTCGGCACGCTGGAGTTTGAAGGCGGCGCCTTCCCCACGGCTGAGTCCGCGCAGAAGATCTACGACGAGCTGGATCTGCAGCGAGCCACCCAGGCGTACATGGACTTCTACCCGGCGCTCTCCGTCTACAGCATCGTGAAGTCACAGATCCGTGACTTCAAGTTCACGACGGCCTCGGATATCGGCGTCTTCGCTGACTTCATGAAGCCCAGTGAGAACTACCTGACCGGGAACAACAGCACCGTGTATGCGGTCGCTTCCCTCGACCTCAAGCTGGATGGCCCGACGGTGGTCGAGATACCCCCGGGCATGATGGGCAACGCCAACGACGCGTTCTTCAAGTTCCTCACGGACTTCGGCCCGACCGGACCCGACAAGGGCGAGGGCGGCAAATACCTCTTCCTGCCGCCCGGCTATACGGGCGCGGAGCCGAGCGGCTACCTCGTCGTCCACTCCCCGAGTTATCGGATCTGGGCCATGATGCGCGGCTTCGATGTCGGTACCGGCGACGCGGCAGTGAAGTGGTTCAAGGACCGCCTCAAGGCCTACCCCCTCGCGAGCGGGCCCAGGGATCACACCGCCACCGATATCTCCGGCATGGGCGCGAACACGCTGGCTCCCGAGGACGGCTCCGTGTACAAGGTGCTGAACGAGATCGTCCAGTACGAGCCGACCGCCCTCTTCGACGACACGCTGTTGGGCAAGCTGGCCACGCTGGGCATCGAAAAGGGCCGGCCCTTCGATCCCGACGCGCGCATGCAGGGCATCTTCGACCAGGCTGCGAAGCAGGGCGTGGCCATGTCACGCGCCATCGTCTACGCGTCGCGAGACCCGGAGATCGAATACTGGCCGGGCCGGCACTGGGAGAAGATGTTCGTCCGCAACACCGAGTTCGTGATCGACGGCCACGTCGACACCGACGCTCAGACCCTCTGGCTCTACCAGGCCATCTGCGTCTCACCGAGCCTGCTCTCCACCACCCCGGGCGTGGGCACGTCCTACCTGACCGCCTTCAGGGACAAGGACGGTGACTTCCTCATTGGTGACAGGCAGT
The DNA here is from genome assembly GCA_942491345.1 of uncultured actinomycete. Taxonomy (GTDB): domain Bacteria; phylum Actinomycetota; class Acidimicrobiia; order Spongiisociales; family UBA5794; genus JAHEEL01. The sequence continues at coordinate 6,228 of CALOAN010000032.1, read as the reverse complement.
ATCGGCTGCGGGTGCCTGCCAAGCCTCCCGTCAAGCGATTCTGGGCAGTCACCGCGTACAACCCCGTGAGCCGCAGCCTGCTCGAATCGGATGGCCCGATCACGGTCAGCAGCCTGGGTGATCCCGAAGTCAATGAGGACGGCTCTGTCGATATCTACTTCGGAGCGACAGCACCAGAAGGCAAGGAGAAGAACTGGATCAAGCCCGATCCCGCGATGGGCTTCTTCGTGGTCTTCAGGTTCTATGGCCCGCTCGAGGGCTACATCGAGAAGACCTGGGTGCTCAACGACTTCGAGCAGCTGAGCTAGGGAGACGGAGCCGGGCGGACGCCGTGTTCCCGATACGCGACTGGATCGCCGGCTACAAGCGCGAATGGCTGTCCGGCGATCTGATCGCCGGGCTCACCGTGGCGGCGGGGACGATCCCTGCCGCGCTCGCCTACGCCGAGCTCGCCGGGCTCCCGGCTGTCTACGGGCTCTACGCCTCGGTGGTGCCCGCGCTGATCTACGCGGTACTCGGGACCTCGCGGCAGCTCCAGATCGGCCCCGGCTCGACCCTCTCGATCCTCGTCGCCGCCAGCCTGGGCGGCGCACTGGTCGCAGCCGATGCCGACGAGGCCGTGGTCGCGGCGGCCCTGCTGGCGCTGGTTGCCGGCGGGCTGCTGCTCGCGGCCGGGCTCCTCAGGCTCGGTTTCGTCGCCGACTTCCTCTCCGGCCCGGTGCTGACCGGCTTCACCGCCGGCGCGGCATTGATCATCATCGCCAGCCAGCTTCCAAAGCTGTTCGGGATCGAGGTGGACTCCAACGACTTCTTCGAGACGGTCTGGGAGATCGCATCCTCGCTCGCTGAGACGAACGGCCCGACGCTCGCTCTCGGCGGCGGGGCGATCCTGCTGCTGCTGGTGATGCAGCGGTGGTTGCCGCGGCTTCCGGCAAGCCTGATCGTGGTCGTGCTCGGAATCCTCGTCACCGTTACGTTCGACCTCACGGCCGAGGGGGTCGCGGTGGTCGGCGAAGTCCCAGCGGGTCTGCCCGGGCTCGAGATCCCCGAGCTCGGGGGGATCAGAGACCTGTTCGGTGCCGCCGCCGCAGTTGCCCTGCTCGTCTACGTCGAAACAATCGCCGTCTCGCGTGAGTTCGCCGCCCGGCACGGCTACCGGATCGACCCCAACCAGGAACTCGTCGCCTCCGGCGCCGCGAACCTCGGGGCCGGCCTCTTCCAGGGCTTCCCGGTCGATGGCAGCTTCTCCCAGAGCGCGCTCAACGACACCGCAGGCGCCCGCACCCAGCTTGCCGGCCTCGTAACGGCGCTGGCGGTCGTGGTTGTGCTGTTGGCGCTGACCGGGTTGCTCTCGAACCTGCCGAGCGCCGTGCTCGGGGCGATCATCATCGTCGCCGTCCTCGGGCTGATCAAGGTCGGTGAGCTACGCAGGTTGTGGTGGTTTCAGCGCCGGGCCGAGGAGCGAGGCTTCTGGCTGGCGGCCCGGCTCGACCTTGGCTCGGCAGCGGTCACCTTCGCCGGGACGCTCCTGCTCGGAATCCTGCAGGGGATCCTGATCGGTGTCGGCTTCACGCTGCTGGCGCTGCTTCAGCGCGCCACCCGCCCGAACGTCGCCGTGCTCGGCCGCGTCCCCGGCGAGCGGGTCTATCGCGACGTCGCCCGCGCCCCCGATGCCGAGACGGTGCCGGGTCTGGTGATCGTCCGCTGGGACGGGGAGCTTTTCTTCGCCAACGCCTCCCACTTCCGTGAAGAGCTGATGGGGCTGGTCGAGGACTCGGAGGAGCCCCGTGCGGTACTGCTCGATGCCTCGGCGATCACCAGCATCGATGTGACCGCCGCCGAAATGCTGGCGAAGCTGTTCGGCGAACTCGAGGAACATGACCTCACCGTGTTGTCGGCCCGGACGCACGGACCGCTTCGGGACATGGTCGCCAGCGCCGATCTCGACGAGCTGATCACGCCCGATCGCCGGTTCCGCTCGGTCCGCGAGGGGGTCGAGTACTACCGGGCACAACTGGGGCGGGGATGAACGTGCCCGACGAATACGCGGGGCGTTCGGAGCCGGAACGGCCTGGTGAGCTGGTCAGGGAGCCCCTGACGATGGCGCCCGCCTCGCGATCGTCAACTTCGCCGGGCTGATCCCAAACCGGACGACGACCGTCCTGATCGGGTCGAGAGCATAGGTTTGGTCGGGAGTACGACGGTCGGACTTGCGCTCGTCCATCTCTGCGAACCTGGGAGCGATCCTTGGGCCGACCTCGACTTGGCCTTCGAAGTAGCAGCGGGGGCGATCAATTCCGGCCTCATCGCAATCGAGCCTGGTCGGCGCGCGGGATCACCGAAAGGCGTTTAGTCCAGAGCGACTTCCGCGACTGGGGCATCAGGAACCAGAGGTCGAAGCGTCCTGTGCCACAGGCGTCAGAACCCGTGGTGCCGTGACCCAGAGCAGGATTCGACCGCTGAGCGGCGTGGGAGTGGGTCTGTTCACCGCCGGTTGCGGCTCCGACGAGCCGGACTACTGCTCTGACGTCAGTGCACTGGAGCAGTCGGTGAGCGATCTGGGTGACCTGAAACTTGAGAGCGGCGTGCTCTCGCAACTCAGTCGGGCCTCGCCGAGGTACAGGACAACGCGCAGGCGGTCGAAGGGTCCACCGAACAGGATTTCCCCAGCGAGACCAATGCGCTGGAAACCTCGGTATCCACCCTCTCGAAGTCGATCGACAGGCTGCCTGACTCCCCGGCAACCGAACAGTTGCTGGCGCTCGCCCCCCAGATCAAGGCTGTCCGGGGTAACGATGCTCGCCGGCATCGCGGTGGTCATCTTCAACTCCGATGGACCGTTCGACATCTCGCGATCCTCCGGTGGATTGGTCCCGACGCGGGTTCGCCTGGTTGAACCAGGCTGACAGCGCCGAGCGTTTTCGGCAGGCCCAGAAACGGCCACGTGGGGGTAGGTTGTGGCTACCGGGGGTAGTCGCGACGGTCCATACCGGCGGCGATTTCAGTCTGGGTCAGCCTCGCAGGTGACCTCGTCGATCACCTTGAGGCGGTATGCGCTGACCGAGACGTACTCGACTTCGTCGTTGTCGCAGGGGTCGACGAACACATAGAGGTCGGCGTTGCCGCCGAGGTAGAGGACCTCGCGCGGCTCCCGATCGCCGCCAACGTTGGTGGCGAGGACGGGCTGCGTCCTGAACCCGATCACCCGGTGCAGCAGTATCCCCTCGGCGCCGCGCGGGCCGAAGGAGGGACCCCGCACCAGGGCCTCGCTACCGAGGATGGCGAGGAAGGCCAATACGATCGCGAGCCCGGCTGCGAGCAGTCGACGCGGTTTCAGTCCCGTCAACCGGAGGAACGGCGGGAGTTCCGCCGTGATGTCGAGCGTCACCGCCAGAATCGCCAGAAGAATCGCGGGCCCGATGATCAGTATGAGGATCAGGTCCAGGCGCCAAACCATCAAGGCGACGGCCACGAGCACGACCACAAACAACAGTGCCCGAGCCAACCTCGGTCGGGAGGAAATCCAGCTGAGGGCAGACCCGTCATGGGAGCGGGCGGCAATCAGAGCAAGCCAGGTTCCAAGGAAGAGGAACGGCCCGAAGACACCAACCACGAAGAGCATCGACGCGACGGCGTCAACCACCCTCGTACTGGGGTCAACCGCGAGGTCAATCGGGCGTACGCCGATGTGACCGAGGTACCGACGCCACAGCAGCGACAGGACCGCCGCCAGGATTCCGGCGAGTGGGATCGCGCCGAGGACAATCGCCGTCAGGCGGGATCTGCGGTCGGCCTTACTGACATCGAGATCCGCGGCAACATCCCGCAGGACGGCTTCAGTCTGGTCGGCCGGCAGCCACAGTCCGCCGTCGCGGACCGACCGGATCGCGGACGCGAACTCGTCGGGATGCGCGTCTACATCTACGAAGCCGGAGGCACCAGCCTCGATTGCCCGAGCGACGTCGGCGTGAGGAGGTGGATCGGGAGTGAGCGCAAGGCACTTCACGGTGGTCATCGCCTCGGTGACCCCGCGAAGCGCATCGAGGCTCTCCGCTTCCGGGAAGCCCGTGTCGACGAGAACGACATCAGGATCCAGCTCCGCGAACTCCTCCTCGAGCGCACCCGGACGTCGTATGAGACCGACGATCTCTATCCCGGCTCCAGCCTCGAGTCCGAAGCCGTCAATCCCTAGCGGGTGTCGAGCCAGGACGAGGAGGCGGATCGGCTCGGGTTGGTCGGTCACCTCATTGCCGAATGACGAATCCATCGCCGGGCCGCTGGGGCGCGGTGGCACGCGCACGCTCGCCCCTCAGCCCGTCGTTGCCAAGCTGCCGTCGCCGGCGCCGTTGATCGCGTCGCAGAGGCTTCCGAGGGCACCACCATTGCCTTGGGCCGCGTCGGAACAGGGCCTGGCAGCCGAATCAACCGCCTCCTCGGCGCTCTGCTCAGCGGATGTGGGGGTTGAAGTCGTCAGATCGTCGCCCCCGCAGCCGGCGGCGATCAGGCCGATCGCGGACTCCGTGATGACCGCGGTTGCGAGACGTGTGGCGCTTCGGTTCATGACGAGATGGGTTGTCCTCTCGGTTTGGCGGCAGATGTGCCCCGATGGCAACCCTACGCTACTTATAGGTCTTTCCCGCAGCGATCGCCAGACCCAAAACGATCCTGCGAGGTTGTAGGGGCGCTCAGCTGGCACGGTGCGGGTCACGCCTGGTCGCTGGAGAAGCCCTTGCTGGCCCCCGTCAAGGCCGAAGGTGCCGTGACCCAGAGCAGGATCCTGCCGCTCAGCGGCGTCGTCAGGAGCAGCGCGATATAGGCCTCGAGCGGGGAGCCCCTGCCGTCTGTGAAGTCGAAGCCACTGAAGACCAGGGAGAGCACGTAGAAGACCGCTCCGACAACCAGGTAGGAGGCGATGTTGCCGCCTATCCACCAGGCCCAGCGCCGAGTGTGAGGGCGTAGCCACTTGGCCTGCGAGATGCCGAGGAGGGGGCCGAGGGCAAGGGCTTGGCTGACGGCGAGGAAGTACGCGGTCCGGAGCTCCCCGTCGGAGCCTGATGCGTTCGTGGCGGCGGGTACGACGATCACGACCCAGCTGATCAGGGCGGGGACGACGCAGGCGACTACCCAGGATCGGCGGGGGATCGCCACGCGCTCGCGGATGACCCGCCACTGAAGCCTGCCGAGAATGACACCGTAGATCAACGCTCCAACGGTCGCGACCAGCAACTGGGCGACCGTATTGCCCTTGAGATCGACCGTCGTTGATTCGTCGAGCGAAAACGTCTCCATCCCGTAGATGAAGAGCAGAATCACCGTGTAGGCGACCGCGTTGGCGAGGGCCCAGTCAAGCCAGAGCCGCTTGTTCCAGCCACCAGTGTCGGGATCGCTCAGGCCTGCCAGGAATTGGCTCAGAGCATTCATTCCTCATCTTTCGCGGCGAGGTCCTGGTCCAGCTTGTTCTCGATCGAATCGAGGCGCTTGCTCAATCCCTCGAGCAACGCGACCGTCTTGCCATGTTCAGCGGAGCGCTTCGCCTCGGAGCTGGCGTCGATGTCTTCCTGGGTGTCCGCCACGAAGAGTGAAGTGACCGTCGCCGTGAGGAAAGCGACAAAAGTGACCCCGAATACCAGAACCAGCGAGCCGATCAACCGGCCCCAGCCGGAAGTCGGGACTATGTCACCGTATCCGACGGTGCTGATGGTCACGATCGCCCACCATATGCCGTCGCCGACCGAATTGAACTCGCCTTCATCAAGGATTCTGACCAGAATGCCGGAAACCACGGCCACCGAGAAAGTCGTGACGGCCAGATATACGAAAGCACGACGGCTGGACGCGGCCAATCGCCTGCGTCTACTGCTCCTGCGGGATTCATTCGAGTGGGGTCGATCCCCTTCCGCCTCGGACCCGTCGCTGACGCCTGTTTCGGCACTTTGATTCGTTTCAGTCTCCATAGTCCTCTTCCAGTCGTCGTGAATCCGGCTGCTCCGCTCAAATTATGGAAATCTCGGTAGAAGCGCCGAGACATCGAACGGGTCGCACTTAACGGGTCGCAATCAATATGCCTGCGGCAGCAGCCGACAGCAAGCCCCAAGAGGGTTATTGGACGGGGCATCGGCCTCGCCTTGTAGCCTCATGCGGCCATGGCTTCGCCACTAGCGACCAGCGGGCGTTTCGCCGCGACCCGGGAGCCATGGGCCCCTACCCCTTCAGGTAACCATTTCGGGT
>CALOAN010000031.1:0-36663 GCA_942491345.1 uncultured actinomycete | reverse complement strand
GCAGTAGATGCTGTCGTCGGCTACTCGAGACTGTTCTTCTTCGGGGCCTTGCGAACGTGGGCCTTTTCGCCTTGTTTGCCGATGAGGCTGAGGAACTCGACGGGTCTGGATCGCGTGGCGCCGAACCAGTGTGGAGTGCGGGTGTCGAACTCGGCGACTTCTCCGGGTTCGAGGACGAGGTCGTGTTCGCCGAGGACGAGGCGACAGCGGCGGACATCATCCTCCGAGGAGGTTTCGATGACCGCTGCGAGCATCCCGCCGCCTCGACGACGCCGTGGACGTCGTCACCGCCGACGAACTCTCCCGAACCTTCACCAACCGTGCGGGCCAGGCGTCCGCCTAGGTGACGCCGTCCGCGCAGCTCGCCGCCCGTACGCGCCACAAGCGAACCCTCCCTGGAGACCTCGCTCCAGCCGCCCGGCGATGCGGACTACTTCCTTCGGACCGCCGTGATGGCGGTGGTCGGCCAGGGCCATCTGGACCAGAGTCGGTGGTGGTTGCGGGGACGCAACCCGACGTGAAACACCGAACACGGTGTTCGACTAACGAGAGGTGAGAACAATGTCCAAACCAACAACCGTGGCGGTTGCCGTCTATGCAGACAAGTCGGCAGCGAAGCAGGATTTTGACGCCGTTTGGGGTGACCATCACGAAGGCCAGCTCGACTCACGTGGCAGCTGCCCTGATCAGCAAGGACTCGAAGGGCAAGCTGCACATCGATCGTCATGACACGACCGCGAAACACGATGCGTGGGGTGCTGGAATCATCGGCGCTGCGTCACTGGTGATCGCCGGACCCGTGGGAGTCGGTCTTGCCGCAGGTGCGGGTGGGCTCGTCGGCCACTACTGGCACAACATCCCCAAGGATGACTGCAAGAAGATGGGCGCCCTGCTCGAAGACGGCGACTCCGGGATGGTCGTCGTTGCCGTCAACCCGAAAGGTTCCGACGTCGGCGCCCTGCTCGCCAATGCCGCCAGCAAGATCGTCACCAACGACGTCAGTGACACCGACGGAGCGTTGGAGCAGGCGTTCAACCAGACCAGCGCGCCCACCTGATCACGAGGGCAACGACGAGACAATAGGTCCGCGTCCGACGAGGTGCACTCGGCCATGGGCATCATCATCGGCGATACCGAGCGCCCGGCTTGAGTTGAAGTCGGGGGGTATCACCCGTGGTGGGGGTTCGGTGTCGGAGGGGTGATTTGCACATCGCCCCACGAGGGCAAAGGCTGAAGTGCCACCATCTCGAGGAGCTCCACCGTGCAAGCCGAGCCGTCCTCATCGACACGCACTCCCTCGAAGCCTCGCACGGGTGCTACCCGAAGCGGCGATGCCTGTCGGCAATGGCGCTGCGCTTCGTGGGTATCCCGGAGGACGCCCTGGGATGGATGGCGATCGTTGCGGTCTTCGGTCTCGTTGCCGGGCTGACCGCGATTCTGCTCACGCCCGGCAGTGCGGGCGTCGCCGAACTCGGCTTCGTCGGCATGCTCATCGCCGCTGCCGGTGACGAGTGGGTCAACCCAATCACGGCCGGTGTCTTGCTGTACCGGCTGATGACCTGGCTGTTGATCGTTCCGGTCGGGCTCGGCGCGCGCGGCGTCTGGCGCCACGGAGTCCGCGCTGCCGAGCAGCGGGCCGCAGACGCAGCTGCCACCTGACCGTGAGGCGGCTCGTCCGGTGACGGCGCTTCCTTCAACATTTCGCTCCCCTGTGACGCCACGACCCCGACGCAGCGGGATCGACCGATGCAGCCGAGCGCTCGAGCTCCGCTGAATACCGCCCGTTTTGCTCCTTTCTCCCACCGTGTTGGAGCTACCGCCTCGGTGCACCGTGGCCGAAGATCGAAGTGCTGCAACACATCTGCACGTGGGGAAACGACGATGCGAAACATTCGAGGGATGCTGGACAACTTCCGGACGGCGGTTGGGGAGAGCCAGGAGATCATGGCGATCTCCGGCACCGTTGTCGGCGTCGTGCTGGCGACGGTGATCGAGCGGAACAGCCCGCAGCCGGACCCTGAGACGTTCGCCATCACGGTCGCCCAGGCTCGGACCTCGCTGTTGAGTGCACTCGGCCTCGTGTTCACCGGGCTGAGCATCGTGTTGGCCCCCCTCCCCCATCCTCCTCCTTTTTTTCCACACCTCCTCACCGCTCTTATGTCGGTCCTCCATATCTCCCCCTAGGTGGTTTGTTGATATTCACCGGCGTGATGATCGTCTGGTACATCAACGGCACGCTGCAATCGCTGCGCGTCGACAAGGCAATCGGTTGGATTGCCCGGAGAATCGAGCGGGCGGCCAAAGCGCAAGAGCACGAGTCGCGCCACGACGTCGTGGTCCCCGACATCGATGTCGAGCGACCGTCCGATGCAGCCGACCTGGTGGCGCCCGACGACGGGTACATCGTCCGTGTCGACACCGATCGCCTGCACCGCCTGATGTCTGAGCCCGAGGCGTGTGTGCTGATCGACGGTGGGTCTGGACGGGCCGTCATTCGAGGCGAGACGATCGGCTGGGTCTCGACGCCATCACCGGTCAGCGACGACGAGCTGTTCGACTGCACCACGATTTCGAGCTCGCGGGATCCCGACCACGACATCGGATACACCGTGGAGGTCCTCGTTGACATCGGGCTGATGGCGCTGTCGCCTGCGGTGAACGATCCACGGACCGGCGTCGAGTGCACGGAGGTGCTGACCGAGGTGTTGCTTCGACATCCCGCCGCCGGGTCGGGGTCAGGACGCGGCAACACCCCGATGATTCGCTCTCCGTCGTGGTGCAGGCAGACAGCTTGGGCGACCGCCTCGACGCTGCCGGGAGACAGATCCTGCTCTACGGCGACAGTGACCGGACGGTGACCGCAGCGCTCCTGCGCCTCGGGCAACAGGGGGAACGGTTCGCGTCGTCGGCGCGCGATCGACGACGTGCCCGTGCCTTCGTCGACGACGTCGACGCAGTGCGTGCGGATGGAGCGAGTTCCGCTGGGCGAGGTTGGTGAACCGACGCGATGGTCCGAACACACGATCACTCTGTCGGTGATGGCGAGTCGGTGATTGCCGGTGACGAGATGTCGTGCACCGCGGCATATCGGCGGAATCTCGCTCGTACGGCGATGACTTCGCGGGCGTCGTCGTAGATACCGGCGAAGTACGATTTCTGGAGCTCGGCGTTGGTCATGATCGACGCGGCGAACTGCATCGCTGCAAACACTCCGAGCAGGATCGACATCAGGATCGTCTCGGACGTCAGCGGATACTCATGGCCCAAGATCGTCACGGCAACCTGTGGATCCCAGTCGGCGTCCTGCAGCTCGGTCCACTGCTCGATCGTCTCCCGTCGAACGAGCAGCATCCCCACGATTGCGAGCACAACCGTCACGACGGATGCAACGACGAGCAACTGGACCGTCATCGTCACGAACAGCAGAATTCTCACCTGCCGTCGACCGATGCCGTCGCCCTCCAGATCGGGCGGTTCGGGAAGGTCGTCCGGCAACGGGAGGTCGGGGGCAGTGGTCGACTCGGCGATGTGATCGATCTCCTGCCAGCTCGTGAAGTTCCACACCCCTTCGAGGGCGTCGCGAGCCCTGCTTGCGACAAGGGCCGCCGAGAGGCCGATGAGCGCGACCACCACGATCCCGAAGCCGAGCGACGTGGCATCGTGCGACACCTGCCAGATCTCGGCGGTCGTGAAGAGGAACAGCACCGAGAGCAACATGATCGGCAGCACCTGACGCATGGGCGCGAGCATCTGGCGGTGGCCGGTCCGGATCTCGTTGATCTCGTGGCGGACGACCGGGGTGATGTTGAAATACTCCGAGAGCACCGCGGCAACGAGCACGGCGACGTTGATCGCCAGCAGATTGACAACCAGTGCGTCGCTGTCCTCGAACGTGAGCCCGAGTGCAGCGGGGCCGAACACGAACCCCAGGATCGCGAGACCCGCGAGCCAGGCGGGCACGTGCCACGTCCGTCGCGGCCGTCGATTCCACGCCAGCACGACGAGCCACACCAGGCCAACGAGTGAGAGGACGAACACCCCGTACAGGGTCCAGCCGCGGTACACGCCGCGGGCGAGCAGCGTGATCGACTCGGCGAACAACACGATCACGAGCAACGGGATCACTCGACCGAAGAGCGCGAGCGGCGACGTGATGTGCCTCTCGGCGACGGGCACACCCCGGCGCTGCAGCCAGCGCTCGGTGTCATCGACCATCTGCCGGTCGTTGTTCTGATCGCTCGAAGGACTCATGGGTTGAGATATTCCGAAACGGCATCGTCGATCTCGAGGTACACGTGGTCCTCGCCGATGCGATCCATCAATCCGGATCGCTCCAGCATGTCGACGACCGGTCGGCGCACCCTGGCCCACAACACCTCGATGCCGACGGCGTCGAGGTCGTCGAGCAGCTCACCGAGCTGCTGTGCCGCCGTGGCGTCGATGTCGGACATCCCCTCCGCATCGATCAACAACGCCGTGGCAACGGGCTCCGAGATCGACAGGCGTCGCTCGATGTCTTCGACGATGACGGCGGTGTTGGCAAAGAACAGTTCGTCGTCGATGCGGTAGATCAACAGACCCGGGACCGGCTCGGCATCGGCAAAGTTGTCCAGGTCGCGGTAGGTGTCGGTGCCCTCGACGCGCCCGAGTTCGGCGGTGTGCGGCCGGATCAGCCGGCTCAGGGCGACGAGCATCGACAGGCCGATCGCGAACGCGATGCCGCCGAGCATCCCGAGCCCCAACACCGAGACGACGGTGATCGCTCCGAGCCAGAACTCGGACCGTCTGACCCGCCACAATGCCTTGAAGTCACGGACCTCGAACAGCCCGATGCCGGCGACGATCACGATTCCCGACAGCACCGCCAGCGGGAGTTGTTTGAACAGCCCGGTGAGAAACAGCAATGTCACCAACACCAATGCCGAGCAGATCAACCCGACGAGGTTGGTCTTACCACCGGCGTCGCGCTGGACGTAGCTGCGCGACTGGCTGCCGTTGACCGGAATGCCCTGGAGCAACCCCGAGGCCACATTCGACGCACCGATCGCCAGGAACTCCTGGTCGGCATCGAGCGTGTACCCGCCCGTCGTCGACAACGAGCGCGCAGTCAGGAAGCTGTCGGGATAGGCGAGGAGCGCGATGCCGAGCGCCGGCAGCAGCAACTGCGTGAACTCACTGAACGATGCATCGGGAATGCCCGGCACCGGAACGCCGGAGGTGACGTTCCCGACGACGGCGACACCCTCCTCATCGAGGTTCCACACCGTGGCCGCCACGATCCCCAGCACCACCGCGACCAGCGGCGCCGGGATCATCGGGACGAGTTTGCGCATGCCGTACACCAGCACGACCGTCGAGATCCCGATCAACGTCGTGAGCCCGTGGGCGTCACCGAGGTTGCGGATCACGCCGCCGACGTCCGTCGTGTAGAGGTTGGTGTCGATCTCCAGCCCGAACAGCGCCTCGAGCTGGCTGATCACGATGATCACACCCGACCCGAACACGTACCCGGCGAGGATCGGGCGCGAGAGGAAGTCGCTGATGAAACCGAGCTTGAACACGAACCCGAGCACACACCAACCGCCGACGAGCAGCGCCACCAACGACGTGAGGTCGACGACGCTGTCCACATCGGTGACCACCGGCGCGACCGTCGCCGCCGCCATCAACGCCACGGTCGATTCGGCCCCCATGTTCAAGTCGCGACACGTCCCGAACACGGCATAGGCCGCCAGCGCAGCCATGGCGGCGTACAAGCCGTGCACCGACGGCACCCCCGCCAGCGTGGCGTACGCCAACGACTGCGGCACGGACGACAGCCCAGACGGTCAGCGCCGCCCGGAGATCGAGCCCGGCCGAGTGTTTGACGCCGTCGACGATGCTGCCCACACCAGGGACGAAACGTCCGATGCCGGTCGGTTTCTCTGGCAAGACGAGTCGCTCGGCCATACGAGCAATCGTCGACGGTCAGGAGATCCTCCACCAGCCCCCGAACGGGGCGTCGAGGGAGTACTCGACGGATCAGCCGCCATCGTGAGCCGTCGGCGATGCTCCCCCGCCGCACCTTCTTGGGGCTACAGGCACCGAACTCGGATTGACAGAATCGAACGTCGGGGGAGTATCTCGGCGCGCAGAAGCCCGATGCGCCACAACCTTCGACCAGACGAGTGAAACATGATGGAGAGGTGACCGCCGTGCATGCACTGCTGTCCAACGGTGCGAGCGACGCTGCACAAAACGTCGTTGACGCGCTCAACGAGGGAAGTCTCACCGGGTGGGACCTGTTGGCCGCAGCAGTGGTGGCCGTCGCAAGCGTTCCGGGTGCTCGTGCCGTCGCGGCGATCGTCAAGCGATCGCTCCGACGCGCCGGAGTTGCCTCTCGCGAGGTTGCCGCGGATCTCGCACGGATCTCGAAGTGGCTCGTCTACCTCTTGGCGTTCGCCTTGGTGGCGAGCATCATGGGGATCGACATCGGGTTCTTGTCCGTTCTGTTCGCCTTCGCGCTGATCATCGGGGCGTTGGCACTCAAGCCGATGGTCGAGAACTCGGCATCGGGAATCCTGCTCCTCGCTCGGCCGTCGTTCTCGGTGGGCGACCAGATCAAGTCGTCGGAGTTTCGCGGCACCGTGGACAACATCGGGAGCCGCTCCACCACGCTGCGCCAGAGCGACGGCGTGCTGGTGTTCATCTCGAACAATCAGGTACTCGGCAATCCGATCACCGTGTACAGCTCGACCGATGGTCGCAAGGCGAGCTTCGACATCAGCGTTCCCTCGAACACCGACTTGGACGCGATCACCTCGGCGGTGACGGCCGCGATCTCGTCGGTCGACGACGTCCTCGACGACCCTGGACCCGCGGTCGAGGCGAGTGGCATCACCGACAACGCAATCACGCTGACGATCAGCTACTGGTACCCGGCCACGATGTCCGGCTCGTCTGGCGTGACCGACGGAGCCATCCGGGCCACGATGTCGGCACTCCACACAGCCCACATCGAGCTGAGCGTGCCGGAACGAACCCTGATGCAGCCTGAGGATGCCGACGGCTCCGACACGCGATCCAGTCGGCAATCCGATTCGTCGCCCTAGATGACGCCGAGCGACGTGTTCGACAGGTACCTCGTCGATCGTGTTCGCGGCATCGCCCAGGCAACCGCACCTGCGTTCCTGATCGAGGTCACAACGGTGACTCTGGAGGTACCGAGGAGCACGCGGGCGGCGGTCAAACCGGTGTGGTGCCCGGGCGGGGGGCCTGCCACGGCCAGCGGCCCTCGGCCTCGAGCACGAGTGACCAGGAGAGGAACGTCCGCACGATGACGAGGAGGCCGAGCGCTGCGACGTTCTCCAACGTCTGGTCGAGGGTCACCGTACGAATGATGTCGGCGGCGATGAGCAGGTCGAGACCGAGCAGGACGCCGCGAGCGAACGACTGTTTGAACACGTCGTACGCCCGCGATCCGCTCGCACCGCCCATGGCGCTTCGAACCATCTGCACCACTGCGATGACGACCGAGACAGCGATGACCCCGATCGCGACGAGCTCGATGAGTTGGGAAACGTCTGCAGCGACCTCCCAGTCGAAGAGTTCCGGACCGGTTTCACTCCCCAGCATCGGACACCCCCACCGGCTGGCCCAGGTCGGCCAGCCATCCTTTGAGCACGAAGTGCAGCGCCGCCGGTCCCTCGATTGTCTCATCGGGCGCCGCCAGCGTGGCGGGGTACAGCAGGAACGGTCGGGTCTGTGGCCCGCCAAGACCGCCGTGGGAGCTCACCTGATGCTCGAAGGCCGCGACCTCGTTGCGTTCGGCGTCGAACATGCTGTTCACCATCACATCGGCCGCATTCGAATAGCCAGACGCCTTGGTCACCATGACGATCGCCTCCGGTCCGAACGGGCCCAGCGGGTCGTCACCCTCGACCTCGCCGGTGTCGAGGTTTCGGCGACCGGATGCTCCGAGCACCAGTGATCCCTCCGCGGCAGACCGCACGAGTACGAACCCCACGCCGGGGTGCTCGACGAGGCCAGGGAGCAATTCCGGATGGCTCCCGGCGATCTCTTCCATCGTGAGGCGGGCATCGCCTTCGGGCAGGTAGATCAGCCCGAGATTGCCGGATGCGAGCACCGTTGGCTTGGCCTCCGAGGCGTGCGCGGTCTTCCGCTGCCCGCGGGCGCTGCGGAACCACGCTGACGACTCGGTGCGCCCCTCTTCGGAGTCCGAGTCGGCGTCCCGAACGCTGCCACACAGCCGCCCGACGAGTTCGGCGAGCGACTCGTCGTAGCGCTCCTCGAAGGTCGCGCCCTGCGTCTGCCCGTGGTCGGACAGCACCACGATTCGGTACGGCCGGGGCGACCAGCGTGCGGCTCGCTCGAAGCGGGCGATCTGGCGGTCGATGTCGCGCAGGACCCGGAGCGTGTCCTCGCGGAGCGGCCCCGAGTGGTGCGACACCTCGTCGTATCCGAGGAAGTCGATGTAGATCGCGGCTCGTCCCTCGGCCATGTCGTTGATCACGCCATTGACGCACACATCACGGCTGATGATCGTGGTGAACGCCCGGAGGAGCGCGTACGTCCAGTTGCGGCTCACTCGGGGCTCGACACCGCGTCGTATCTGGTCGCGCGCCGCCCGACGCTCCCGCACAATCTCCGCGAAGGAGGCGACAAGCGTTCGGACGGCGTTCGCTGGACGGGAGAAGTACTGGCCGTAGCCCTTGCCGGCGCGACCTTCCTTCTTCGCGCCGGCGACGCTCATGGTGAGCACGGCCCGCCCCGCATCGCCGGTGAACAGGTTGCCGTAGCTCGATCCGTTGTGGGCGAGGAGCCCGGCACCATCGCTGTGGCGGCGCTCGATCTCCGCTGCCGACTTCGGGTGATTCGAGACGATCACCTCGCCGGTGTCCTTCTCCACCCAACGAAACGCCGGCATGTCGGCGGTGGAGCCGTGGAGGATGCCGCACTGGCTGACGCCGGTCTGCGACGACCACTCGGTTTGCCAGCCGCGGACGTGATGTTCGCCATCGTCGATCCAGCGATGCAACGTGGGAACGTCGCCCGAGGCGAGCGCCACGTGCAGCACCGGCTCGGACAGCCCGTCGATCTGGACGAACACCACACCCGGGACGTCAGTCTCCGTGGTGCCGCGGCGGCGGCGGGCGAATCGGGACATCCGCTGGTCGTACCAGGCGTCGTCGTCGAGGGCCAGTGCCGTCGCCAACAGCGTGGCGATCACGGTTGCGATCAGCGCAACGAGCATCGCTGCCCAGAACCCGTCGACGCGAACACCGGGAAGGCTGTCGAGCACTGCCCAGGTGAGCAGGGCGTTCACGACCAGGTTGGCTGCTCCGAGCGTGTACACCGAGAGCGGCACCAACACGAATGAGAGCGCCGGCCAGACGAGTGCGTTGAAGAGCCCCATGACCAGCCCGGCCAGCAGTGCATCGCGAAACCGGTCGATGTGGAAGTCCGGCAGCAGCCACGAGGTGATGAACAACGCAATGGCAACGACCACGGTGATGGAGAGCGTCCGGCCGACCAACTGGCCCGGCGTCGGGCGTTGGTTCACGGGCCGAAATGGACCCGACCTGCTCGTCATCTCACCGCTCACTGCTCATCGCTCACAGGTAGTCGTGGTTGGTGAGCCAGCGCAGGCTCACGTAGCCCCACAGCGGTGGGAGGTAGTAGCTCACCAGTCGGTAGATCAGCACCCCGGAGACGGCGACGTCAGGGTCGACTCCGATCGCGGTGAGCCCGGCGGTCATACCGGCCTCGGCCACGCCGACACCGCCCGGGATGGGCATCAACCCGGCGAAGAGCGACACGGTGACGTTGATGAAGATCGCTTCACCGAGGCTGATCGACCCGCCGACGGCCAGGACACACATGGCAAACCCGGCGCCGTAGAGGATCTCCGTTCCGAGTGCACCTCCGAATCCCAGCGCGGCCGACTTCGGGTTCTTCAGTATCTTGAACGCATCGCCGATCTGCGCCAGCGGCTTGCGGAGCTTGTCCTCGGCCCAGTGCCGCCACTTCGGCACGAGTGCCACGACGATGGCGGCGCCGATGAAGATCACGACCGCCATCCCGAGCAACCGGAGCACGCTGCCCCCTCCCTGCATCTCGGAGAAATCGATGCTGCCGGCTCCGATGACGATCGTCAGGATGACAAGGACGGCCTGGGCGATGAACCCGAGGAACCCGGTGATGGCGCCGGTCGTCGTCGACGTGACCGCGCTGATGCCGAACTTCTCGAAATATCGGGCGTTGGTGGCGATGCGACCGGCGGCCGACGGCACCGCGATGTTGACGAAGCCGATCGCGAACTGCTCCACGGTCGTGACCCCAACCGGGACCGGCTTCGGGGAGACCGCACCGAGGGCGACAGCGTCACTCCAGTTGGTGGCCGCCGCGAAGAAGAGACCGAGCAGGATGAGGCTCCAGCGGGCGTCGACCAGCGTGTTCCAGATCGTGTCGAACCCGACATCGGCGAGACCGCCGATGATCGTGTAGACCGCGAATCCGACGAAGACGAGCATCAGGACGCTCTTCCACGTCACGCGGGTCAACTGCGTCGGTTCGGGAACCTTGACATCGAGGGCGGCGGCCGTCTGCTTGCGAAGATCCTTCAGCTTCAGCTTCTGCTGCTTGACGTTGTGGCGGAGCCGACCGTTGAGGGCGGCCGTCTGCAGCAGCGGGAGCATCTCCTTGAGCGCGTCGTCGCCAACATTCCGGCGGGCGGAGGCGATCGCGCGATCGGCGCCGACGCCCATCGTCGTCATCACGAGCATCGCGGCGACGTCCTGATGGATCTGGTCGCCCGTGGGTCGAATCGCCGCATCCGCGAATCCCATCAACTCCAGGGCGCCTGCCGAATCGAACCAGAAGTGAACGGCGTCGATGGAGCCATGGCTGACTCCGGCACGGTGCAGCTTGTGAACCTCCGTCCAGAGCGCATCGAGGACGTCGTCGTCGATGTCGTCGAGCGAGACGTCGGCCAACGTGTGGTCGAACAGATCGGTGACCATCATCGCGTCGTCGAGTGACGTCATCCCGACCGTCTCCAAACCGGGCACCGAGACACCGTTCTGATCGGCCAGGAGCAACGCCAGCGATTCGTGTTCGACCTGCTGGCGACGATCGGATCCGTACTGCGCTCCCTGATCCTGGTACCACGCCTCCTTCCAGAGTCGGGTCCACCGCCTGGCACTCCAGGAGTCGCGCCCGAGGACATTGACGAAGAGCGGTTTGCCGTCAACGGACGTGCCCGACAAGGCGATCGAGCCCTCGGGTTGTTTGTCGAAGTACTCCACCGAGTCCATCTCGACGCCGAGATCGGACAGGCCGTGCCGGATCCGTGTGGTCGACGGCAACCCGGCCGACGTACCGAAGACGTACCGCGTGATCGCCGCGGCGAACAAGCCGACGAGCAGTCCGCCGAGCGCGTCGCTGACCGTCGTCACCGCTCCGAAGACCGAGGCAACGGCGGCGGCGAAGATGAGCGTCCAGCCGAGCTTGCGCATCGGCGCCGTCAGCCACGGTGCGGCGGCGGCCTGGGTCGCCACGGCGGTCGTGACGAAGAAGGCGGGGAAGGTGTTGCGGGTTTGGTTCAGGTCGAAGAAGGCGAACTCCGGCCACCGATTGTCGATCAGCTGGGTCAGGATGAGGACGATGACGACGGAGAACAGCGCCGCCAGGATCATGTCGCGAGCAACGTTGAGGCGACCCTTGGCGAAGATCGCAATCCCGAGTAGCAGCCCCACGCCGTACAACACGCCCACCCCATAGGCCGCCTGCGCCAGCCAGAGCAGCCAGCCCGGAAGCTCACCCACGAACTCGAGCGTCGTGTCGTCGAACGTGGATCCGTTCCCTGCGACCAGCACCAGCAGGAATGCCAAGGCCGCGGAGATCGCGGCCGAGATCAGGTCGGTCGTCCATCGCACCCGCGGCGCGTCAGACGGTGCTGCGAACACCTGAATGCCATCCGAAGCCGAGCCATGGCTCGGCGCGGCGGCGTGGGCGTCCGCCGCTTGCGGGTCATCGGTCGTGGTCTGTGCCGTCTCGTCGGCCGGTGCCGTCATGTTGATCTCCTTTGCCGGTCCCATCATTGCGTGTCGGCACGACTTTGGGTAGCGCCAAAGTGGTGCCCCCTGGGGGTACGGGCTCGACGAGGGCGACCTCCAACGACGGTGCTCGATGGATCCCCGCTTCTCGGAGCGCCCGATGCAGAGCTCGAACCACGGCGTCGCAGGTTTCGATGGCTGCGTCGATGCTCGAGTCGTGCCAGAATCGAATCGAGAGTTCGACGCAGTCGCTCAGCGACGTCGCTCGAATCGATCCGATCCGAATCAGTCCATCGACATCGGAGAGTGCCGCCCGGATCACCTGGTCTGCCGTCTCGATGTCGGTGTCGTAGGCGAGCCGGACATCGATGATCGATCTGCGTTCGGCCTCGGTCGAAAAGACGGTCACCCGTTCCGAGATCATGTCGGCGTTGGGAATGTGGACGCGGGCGCCATCTCGGCGCCGCACGACCACGCTCCGCTCGGTGACCTCGAGCACCTCGCCCACGACGCCTTCGACACCGATCTCGTCGCCGATGCCGAATGCCGGACGCGAGGCAATCGCGACGCTGATCGCGAAGCTCTCCGCAATCGGTCTGATTGCCAGGGCCACGATGATGAGCGCCGCCAGGATGAAGAACGACACTCCGCCCATCTCGAGTCCAACGATGTTCAGCGCCCAGGCGAGTCCGAGCGCGGCAATGGACCACTGCCCGATTCGACCCAGCAGCTTCGCCATCTGGTCGGACTCGTTCCCGGGACGCCCGAAGTAGCGGCGCAGCAATCGCCCGACGAACCAGGCGCACCCGAGGGCAACGATGAGGACGATCACCGCAGCAACCACGTCGGCCGCCGTGATCGGCTGCCCGGTGAATGCCTCGTCGAGTTTGTCGATGTCCATCAGATCTCCGATCGCCATTCATCGTCGCAAGGCAACGGCGCCTCCGGAACCTCCAAGATGGCGGCGAGCGGGAGCATCGCCGGGCCGCACTACTCCGCAGTGCCTCCCACTTGGCGGTTTCGGAGACGTCCCCAGGGGAGGATCGTGATACTCACCCCGAGAACACGACAAGGAGTTCCTGATGACCGACAACCACGATGATCTTGCTACGACACGGGATGCCGATCCCGAAGAGGTCGAGTACATGTTCGCCCAGACGGCGAGCGGTCTCGACATCAACGACGGCCGCGTCACGCTCAAGGGCGTGTCGGCGACCACGCTGTTCTTCTCCGACCGACCCGAACGGCTGACCGGGCACATCCCGACCGAGGAGTTCTTCGCGTCGTGGGACGTCGGCGACGACAACTTCGCCGAGAACCCGCCAAACGCGCTCCTCTCGATCTTCGACGACGACACGGTCAACGATGTCGTCGTTGTGCTCCGAGAGCCCGTATTGAGCGGCGGCGACATGAGCTATGCGGTCGAGGTCACCGACGGTGAGCTCACGGCGTCAACGGGGCCCGCGAGCCTGTTCATCGACATGATCGGTCGGCCGCTCAGCCCCGTCTCGGTCGCCGGCGTTCGCCGCCGGGGCCGCCGCCGCGGTGGGCGGCGGATGCGCCGCCGATAGCACTGAACGCCATGAACGAACCACCGCACGGCGCCCCACCCCCGACCACATCTGCGTGGGACGCCTACTCCACACGCATCATCGGGATCCTGAGCCTCGCCGCGCTCGGTGCCGGCACGGTCGTGTACCACATTCTGGAGGACTGGGGCTGGGTCGACTCGTTCTACTTCAGCGCCGTGGCGTTGACGACGGTCGGCTTCGGCGACCTCTCACCGTCGACCGATGCCTCGAAGCTCTTCACCGTCTTCTACATCTTCAGCGGCATCTCGCTCATCGGCGCGCTCCTCAACGAGCTGTCCAAGCGCCACGCCAAGCGGGTCGCTGCGCGCTCTCGAGACGCGGCCTGACATTGCACCCTCGCGGCACCCTTCCGGGGCTTACCATCGCGGCGCTCGGTCGCGAAGATCCACACCATGAGTGCTGAGCACGACGCCGAAGCAGCAGGAGCCGCCACCGACCCAAAGGGGTCCGACGGATCAACCGGGCGAACCGAAACCACGCCGCCAGATGAATCGACCGGTCAGACCCCGGTCGAACAGGTCCACTTCGAGGTGCTGCCCTGGGTGAGGCGAGTCGGCACCAACAGTTGGATGTTCACCGGGGTGATGATTGCCTTGGCGCTGATCACCGTCTTGATCGCAGCGACTCGCAGCATCACGGCGCCGCTCGCCGTCGGTGTCTTCGTCGCGGTCGTGTGCGTTCCCATCGTCACCTGGCTGGAGAGCACGGCGTCAAGCGGGCGGCCGGCGCCGGGATCGTGGTGGCCGGCCTGTTCGTCGTCTTCGCCGGTTGTGCCTTCATCACCGCCGAGGCCCTCTGGAGCCAGAGCGATGCGATCAGCGAGAATCTTCAGAGCGCCGTCGACGACATCAAGACCTGGGCCGAAGACCTCCCCATCAACGCCGGTGCCGTCGACGCGGTCGACTCGACCGCCGCGGACGGTGCCGCGGTCGGCCGCGACGGGGTGGCAACCGCTGTCGCGACCGCCGTCGACTCAGCCACGGGATTCATCGCCGGGTTGGTGCTCGGCACGATGGTGATGTACTACGTGCTCGAAGGCATGCCGACCATGATCAGCGGGTGGGTGTCCCGTCGGGCAGGCCCCGCCCGACAGGCCGCTGCGCAGCGAATCGTCGACAAGTCGATCAAGGATGCCCAGTCCTACTTCACCGGCCAGACCGCGCTGGCACTCGTCAACGGCGTGTCGATCGCGATCGGGATGTACTTCCTCGGTGTGCCGGGTGCACTGGCGATCGGCGTCGTGAACTTCGTCGGCGCCTACATCCCGTACCTCGGCGCCTTCTTCGGCGGCGCCTTCGCGGTGCTGATGGCCCTCGGTGACGGCGGTTTCGGCATGGCGGTGACCGCCTTCGTGATCGTGATCCTCGCTCAGGTCGTTCTGGAGAACCTGCTCCAACCGAAGCTGCTCGGTTCCAGCCTCGCCATGAGCCCATTGGCCATCTTGTTGGCGACAGCATTCGGCGGGCTGGTCGCCGGCATGGTCGGCCTCATCCTTGCCGCCCCTGTCGCTGCAATCGGGTCCGACCTCGTCCGCGAGCTCCGCAAGGTCGGTTTCTTCGGCGATGGGTCCGCTGATTCAACGGCGACGTAGGGTCGCTCCCATCGCCAACCACGGAGGGCCCGATGCCAGATTCGCCAGCAATCGAAGTCCACGCACACCCCACGGTCGAGGAGCGCCACGAGCGCGGCCGTGCGGCTCGCGAACAGACTCCTCGGTCGAGCCACGCCGAGTGGGCGCCGGCCCCGGACCGACCCGATCCGGTCGATGTCCTGACCGCACAGGACGCGACCCGGCTCCAATCGCTCGTGCCGATCCGCCATGGCCGGATGGCGGTCTCACCGTTCACGTTCTACCGCGGGGCTGCCGCCATCATGGCCGGCGACCTTGCGTCGACACCGGTGTCCGGTCTCGACGCGCAACTCTGCGGTGATGCCCACCTGTCGAACTACGGCGCCTTCGCGTCGGCGGAACGCAACCTCGTGTTCGACGTCAACGACTTCGATGAAACGCTCCCAGGGCCGTGGGAGTGGGATGTCAAGCGCTTGGCGGCAAGCGTTGCGCTCGCCGGCCGCTCGAACGGCTTCGGACACGGCAAGACCTCCGACGCAGTCGCAGCGTCGGTGGCGGGCTACCGCACGGCGATGGCCCACTTCGCCGAGCAGGCCACGCTCGATGTGTGGTACGCCGAATTGTCGGTCGACGAGCTCGAGGCCGCGCTGACCAAGAAGAGTGACCGCAAGCGCCTGTCGAAGAGCGCCGCAAAGGCACGTTCGAAGACGAGCCTGAAGGCGATGGCCAAGCTGACCGAACGTGTCGACGGAGTGCTCCGGATCGCGAGCGCCCCACCGCTGATCGTGCCGCTCCGCGACCTCGTGCACGAAGACGGTGACGAATTGCAGCGCCAGGTCGCGCACAGCTGGGAGCTCTACCGCGACTCGATCCGCGACGACCGCAAGGCCCTGCTCGAGCGGTACCACCTGGTCGACATCGCGCTCAAGGTCGTCGGTGTCGGCAGCGTCGGCACCCGCTGCATGCTCGCGTTGTTCGTCGGCCGCGACGACGGCGACCCGCTGTTCCTGCAGGTCAAAGAGGCCGAGGCGTCGGTGCTCGAAGCCCATCTCGCGCCGAGCACGTATGGCTCGCCAGGTGAGCGGGTGGTTCAGGGCCAGCGGCTGATCCAGGCATCGGGTGACATCTTCCTCGGGTGGTCGAGCAGTGATGGTGGCCATCACTACTACTGGCGCCAGTTCCACGACATGAAGGGCTCAGCGGATGTGGAGACGATGGGCCCGCGACGCCTCCGCGGGTACGCGAACATCTGTGGCTGGACCCTCGCCCATGCCCACGCCCGCTCCAGCGATCCGATCGCAATCGCCGGCTACCTCGGCAAGGGCTCGTCGTTCGATCGAGCCCTCACCGAGTTCGCCTTCACCTACGCCGACCAGAACGATCTCGACTACGGGACGATGCGTGCCGCGATCGACGATGGCCGGATCACCGCCGAGCCGGGCTGACGCACCCTCGGGCCGGGGTGTCCCGACTCACTGCGCTCAGAGGTAGTCGTGCTTCTTCAGCCAGCTCATCGAGAAGTAGCCCCAGATCGGAGGGAGGTATGTGCCGACGAGCCGGTAGACGAGCACTGCCGAGACGGCGATGTTGCTGTCGATGCCGATCGCGGTGAGGCCGGCGGTGAGGCCGGCCTCGGCGACGCCGGCGTTGCCCGGGACCGGGCTGATCCCTGACACCAATGAAACGACGACGTTGATGAAGATCGCCTGACCGATGCTGATCGAACCGCCGAGAGCGAAGACGCTTGCCATGAGCCCTGCTCCGTACAGCACCTCGGTGCCGACCGCAGCGCTCATGCCCGAGATCAGCGTCCTCGGGTTCCGGATCGTCTTGAGCGACGCACGTATCTGCTTCAGCGGTTTGCGGGTCTTGTCCTCGACCCAGTGCCTCCACTTCGGCACCACGGCGACGGCAACCGCGACACCGACCAGGATCACGACGATCATTCCGATCAGCTTCAACCCCTCGCCATCGCCGCTCGACATCGACGACAGGTCCATGCTGTCGGACCCGACGAGGAGCGCCAGCGCGATCAACGTCACCTGGGCGACCACCTGCATCAGCATGGTGATCCCGCCGGTCGTTCCGGCTGAGACCGCGCCCATGCCGAACTTCTGGAAGTAGCGGACATTGGTGGCGATCTTGCCGGCGCCGGCGGGGACCGCCATGTCGACGAACCCGATGGCGAACTGCTCGACCGTCGTGATGCCGACCGGCAGCTTCTTCGGCGCGACGACGCGGACGGCGATCGAGTCGGTGAAGTTGGTCGCATTGGCGAAGACGAGCGCCAATATCACGAGGCCCCACCGGGCATCGGACAGCGTGTCCCAGATCGTGGCGAAACCGACTTCGGCCAACCCGGCAACGATCGAGTAGACGGCGAACCCGATGAAGGCGAACATCACGACGCTCTTCACCGTGACGCGGGTCAGCTGCTCGACCTCCGGAACATCCACGTCGAGCGCGGCCGCTGTCTGCTTGCGGAGATCCTCGATCTTCAGTTTCTGGTGCTTGGCGTTGTGACGGAGGCGGTGGTTGAGCGCCGCAGTCTGGAGCAGGGGCAGCATCGTGGCGAGCGCATCATCACCGAGCGCCTTGCGGGCGGCTGCGATGGCGCGATCGGCGCCGACGCCCATCGTCGTCATCACGAGCGTCGCTGCCACGTCTTGCTGCAGCTGGTCGTTGCTCGGATGGATCGTCGAGTCACCGAACCCCGCCAGTCTCAGCTGACCGGCAGGATCGAACCAGAGACTCGAGGCATCGATCGAGCCGTGGCTGATGCCGGCGCGGTGCAGCTTGTCGAGCTCGCCCCAGATGTCGCCGAGCAGGTCGTCGCCGACCTCGTCGAGGGGCACATCGGCCAGCGTGTGGTCGGGCAGGTCGGTGACGAGCATCGCGTCGTCCAACGCCGTCATCCCGACCGTGACGAGTGCCGGCACGGACACACCGTCCTGGTCGGCGAGGAGGAGCGCCAACGATTCGTGTTCGACCTGCTGGCGTCGGTCGGACCCGTACTGCGCCCCGTGGTCTTGGTACCACGCTTCCTTCCACCACCGGCTGAATCGGCGAGTGGTCCACGAGTCACGTCCCAACACCGAGACGAGGAGTGCCTGGCCATCGGTCGAGGTGCCTGAGAGCACGACCGAGCCGGGCGGTTGATGGTCGGTGTACGACAACGAGTCGACCTCGACATCGAGGTCGGCCAATCCGTCGCGCACGCGACTGGTCGACGGCAAACCCGCCGACGTACCGAACACATAGCGGGTGATCGCCGCGGCGAACAGGGCGACCAGGATCGCGCCGAGCGCATCACTGAGTGTCGTCACCCCACCGAGGATCGAGGCAGCGGTTGCGGCGAGGATGAACGTCCAACCGAGCTTGCGCATCGGCGCGGTGAGCCACGGTGAGGCGGCCGCTTGGATCGCTACGGAAATCGTCACGAAGAAGGCGGGGAACGTCTCGCGCGTCTCGTTGAGATCGAAGAACGCAAACTCCGGCCAGCGCCGGTCGATCAGTTGAGTGAGCACGACGACGAGGACGACAGCGAACCCGGCCGCCAGCAGCATGTCGCGCAGCACTTGGAGCCGCCCCTTGGCGAAGATCCCGACGCCGACGAGCAGCCCCACGCCGTACAGCACCCCCACCGCATAGGCCGCCTGCGCCAACCACCGCAGCCAACCCGGCAGCGTGCCGACCCAGTCGAGCGCGTTGTCGTCGACGGTCGATCCGTTGCCGGCGACGAGAATCAGCACCAACGTCAGTACCGCGCTGAACCCGGCCGAGATGAGATCGGTCCGCCACCGGACCCGGGGCGCGTCCGACGGGGCCGCAAACACGTGGATTCCGTGGGACCCGGAATCGTCAGAGGGTGGCGCGGCGGCTGCGTCGGCAGGTGGCGCGGAATCGGTCGTCGCCGTCATGTCCGTCTCACTTCGTGGTGGTACATACCCCTCCTGTTCACTGTGTTCACTGCCCGAATCCTCGTCTCATGCCACCACGTCCGACAGCCCCAAAGCGGAGCCGCGATGGAGCACCGAGGCCCAGCGCGGCTCCGCGAATCGCAATCCGCCGGGGTTTCAAAATCAGCTGATCAGCTGATCCAGCTCGACCTGGCTCGGGCGCCAGGTCTTGTCGATCCATGGCTCGAGCGGGCCGTAGGCACGCAGGAGGATGAACCAGCTCTTGCCGGGGATCGTCTGGATCCAGTTCTTCTCCATGCCAGCCGGCGATTCGGGAGCGAAGACGACATCGATGGAGCCGTCGTCGTTCTGTGTCTGATCGGCGCTCAAGCTGTTGATGCCTGCGAACGGCTGGTCGGTCTGCAGCATGCTGCGGGTCTGGGGGTCGTAGATGGTGACCGACCAGTTGTCCTTCACCGGGAAGTTGGCCGGCAGGTGGAGCTTGTAGGTCTTGGCGCCATCGAGCGGGCGACCCTTGCCGTCGAGGCCGGTGATCATGTAGTCGGATCCGGTGCCCGGTTTCGTGACGGCCATGGCCGGGGTCACGCACACCGCGTTGTAGTGCATCCAGAGCCTGCCGTCCATGCGGCGGGCGCCTTCCTGGAGGAACGTGGTGTCCTTGTCGGGGTACGCCATGACCCACTCGGTGTGCTCGTCGTGGTAGATGTAGCTCCCCTCGTCCTGTGGATAGACGGTGTTGACCCGTGCGTACCCGTTGCCGATCGCCACGGCGTCGGCGAGGATCTTCTTCAGCCGATCATCCGGGTCGAACTTGCTGGCCCTTGACGATGCCGACCGCTCGCAGCTGTCCCGCCAGCTCGGGGTCGAGCCACCCGTCGGCCTCCTCCTGCACGATCTCGTTCACGACGTCGAAGAAGCTGCCGTCGTTGGGCATGATCGTGTTGTAGCCCGCGAGGCCCGACATGTTCTTGAACTCCATCTTCGGCGGATCGTCCTTCTTGGACAGCGGGTACACCTTGAGGTTCTGCTTGATGTTGTCCGACGCCTTCTTGACGTTGGCGGGGTCCTGGACGTTGCCGCGCACGTAGCCACGCATGAAGTTCCACACGCAGTACGTCTGCGACTGCACGACGAAGTACCCGTCGGGGACGTCACCGTCATAGCCGGGAGGCAGCACGAGGTACTTGCCGCCCTTGCCGTGGTCGGGGCCGGCGGCGCCCATGTCGCTCATGTAGCGGAAGTACATGTCGTCGAGAATGCCGAGCACGTCGGGCGGGATGTCGATGACGGTCGGGCCGTCCTTCTTCAGGTCGAGGAACCCCCACGTGTACAGCGAGGTGTTGTTCCAGGTGAGCACGAGTGGCTTGGAGTCGCCGAGCTGTTCGGCGATCAGGATCTGGTTGCACTCGGTCAAGCCCTCATCGCGGTGGCCCTGTCGCAGGGAGTACATCGACGCCGCCGGGGTCATGTTGATGAACGCTTCGACCGCCCGACCGCGCTGGACGAAGTCGACCAGTGTGTCCTTGGTGTCGCCGACGGGAACCCCGTCGAAGAAGTCGAGCGTTCCGATCGACGTTTCGACCTTGTCGGGTGTCGTGCGGTTCTCGGGGATCGGGATGGTCGTCTTCATCACCGGTTGCTGGGTGATCATCTTGGTGTCGCTCATTTGGGGTGCCTCTCTCGGTCGTCGTGGTTGGTCGAGGCAGGCGAACTCGCCTGTCGACACATGCATCATCCGTCTCCAACCCGTCACGCGGTAGCCCCAACAAGGTGGGAGCGGGGTGTAGGCCAGCCAGATCGAGGAGCCGCGAGTCCCCCGTCTGCGCCACGCGTTCACCCTTTCGGGGCTGTCGGGCGAACCGCACGGAGAGAACAGTGGGTGGTGCGAACGTGGCGTCGAGCCATGCGAGCCGCCAAGCCAACCCATCACCCTCAGAACAGGACTCCCGCCATGACTGCAATCCCAGAACACCTCGCAACCCCCGACACGCTCAACTCGTCGCTCGGCGAGTTGACCTTCACCGACGGGGCGCCGTCGGACGACACCGTGAAGAAGGTGTTCGACAACCTCGACGCCTCGCATGCGTTCAACGCCTACCGGAACGGCTACCAGTTGGTTTCGTTGCAGGCAATGCACAACGGCATGAAGGCCGCTGGCGTGAAGGACAACGGCGGCGTCCTGCTGTTCTCGGGCCTCATGGACAGCCAGTCGCTGTTCCTGACGGCCAACGCCGACACCGTCTACTACATCTTCGTGATCGACCTGACGGACGGGCCGATGGTCGTCGAAACACCGCCTGACGCCCTCGGCCTCTTCGACGATTTCTGGTTCCAGCACGTGATCGACTTCGGTCGGCCCGGTCCGGATCGCGGTGCGGGCGGCAAGTTCCTCATCCTCCCGCCGGGCTACGACGGCCCCGTTCCCGACAGCGGCTATCACGTTGCAGGTAGCACCACGAACCTGGTGATCGCGTTCGGCCGCAGCTTCATGGTCGACAACGACCCCGCTCCAACCGTGGCGACGATCAAGGACCGCCTGAAGATCTACCCGTATCCGCAGGGCGGGTACGGCACGAGTGTCGCCACCCTGCTCGAGGGTGGCCCGGTGCCCAGCAAGCCGGCGGAGATCAAGCCGATCGACTACGTCGAGGGAACCGGGCTGGTGATCAACACCGTTCCGCCCAGCGACGAAACGTTCTTCGACCTCCTGAACCAGGTCGTGCAGGAGCAACCCAGTGGCACGCTCTCGCTCGAGATCACGGGGTCGTTCGCTGCAATCGGCATCGTGAAGGGCAAGAAGTTCCAGCCCGATGCTCGGATGAAGGAGCTGTTGAAGGATGCCGCAGCATTGGGAGATGCCACTGGGCGAGCACTGGCCTGGCGCTTCCGCGACGAGGACGGTCTCGGCTACTACCCCGACTCCGCATGGATGAACGGGCTGTTCGTCGGGGGCTCGGGCTTCCAGACGCCTCCCCCCGAGGTCAAGGACGGCCAGATCGTCCCGTACGCGCCGACCGGCTATCGGACTCTGAACGCCCGCGACTGGTTCTTCTACATCGCCACCGGGGTCACCCCGGCGATGTGCATGAAGCTGACCGGCATGGGTTCGCAGTACCTGGTCGCTTCCTACGACAGCAAGAAGGAGTACTTCGACGGCGCGAAGAACTACAAGTGCACGCTGCCGGCGAACATCCCGGAAGCCAACTTCTGGTCGTTCACGGTCTATTCCAACCAGACCCGCTCGATGCTCCAGACGCCGCAGCGTTTCCCTCGTGCGGGTAGCCAGTCGTTCCCGAGCCCGGCCGCCGTGGCCAATGCCGACGGAACGTACGACATCTACTTCGGCCCGCAACCCCCGGTCGGCAAGGAGTCGAACTGGATCCAGACGATGCCCGGCAAGGGCTGGTTCACGATCCTGCGGCTCTACAGCCCGCTCGAGCCGTTCTTCGACAAGAGCTGGAAGGTCGGCGAGATCGAAGAGATCAGCTGACCCGATCGCCGGTCCCGAACCGGTCGGCCCCGAGCACGCACACCGTGCCTGCTCGGGGCCGTGCCGCAAGGGCCGCACCACGAAGTTCGAGATCCGTTCCAAGGAGTTGAATCACCATGTCCGACAAGACGACGACCCCAACAGGCGACGCACAGAGTTCGTCCCCCAACAAGATGCCGACGGCACCCAGCCGGATGCAGGTGTGGTTCCCGGCCGGCGTCTGGCTGAGGAAGTACGACTGGGGGAAGAACACCACGGCCGACCTGATCGCCGCGATCAGTGTCGCCGCCTTGTTGATCCCCGAATCGATGGGGTACTCGTCGGTCGCCGGCGTCCCGGCGCAGATCGGGTTGTACGCTGCGCCGCTTGCGCTGATCGGCTACGCCCTGTTCGGTGGCTCGAAATTGATGGTCTACGCGGCAGCGGGATCGGTCGCTGCGGTGTCAGCAAGCGTCGTCGGCAATCTTTCGGGCGGCGATCAGGACACCGCGGTGTTGATGACGTCGGCGCTGGCGCTCACCGCCGGCGTCGTCTTCGTCGTCGCCGGGCTGGTCCGCCTCGGCTGGATCGTGAACTTCATTTCGAAGGCAGTGATGGCGGGCTTCATCACGGGCATGTCGGTCCAGATCATCATCGGGCAGCTCGGCAAGCTGTTCGGTATCGACACCGGCGACGGCAACAGCCTGCAGAAGCTCTGGTCCGCCGTCTCGAGCGTTGCTGACTGGGACGGCACGGCAACGCTGATCGGTGTGATCTCGATCGCAGCGATCTTTGCGATTCAGAAGTACGTGCCGCGGCTCCCGGCTGCGTTGACGATGGTCGTGCTGACCTCGGTGTACGTCGCCATGGTCGACCCTGACATCGATCTGGTCGCTGAGATCCCAACCGGCATGCCGTCGTTCGGCGTGCCGAGCGGCATCTCCGGATCCGATTGGCTGACGTTGCTCCTCGGTGGCGCGGTGGTTGCCCTGGTGGGCTTCTCCGAGGGGTGGGGTGCCTCGGCGACGATCTCGAAGAAGACCCATGACGACCTGACCGCCAATCAGGAGTTCCGGGCCTACGGCGTCGGCAGCATCGGCGCCGGCATCCTCGGCGGCATGCCGGTGACCGGCAGCCTCTCGAAGTCGTCGGCGGCGATGGAAGCCGGCGCCCGGACGCAGATGTCGAATGTGTTCCTCGCCGGCATCGTGATCTTGACCCTGCTGGTGTTCGCCCCCGCCTTCCAATGGCTGCCGGAGACCGTGCTCGCTGCCGTCGTGATCACCGCAATGTGGGGGTCGGCGAGCCCGGCCAAGCTGGAACGGCTGTGGCGCATCGACAAGGTCGACTTCACCCTCGGTGTGTTGACCGGATT
Source organism: uncultured actinomycete (assembly GCA_942491345.1). Lineage (GTDB taxonomy): Bacteria > Actinomycetota > Acidimicrobiia > Spongiisociales > UBA5794 > JAHEEL01. Next base: position 12,681 of record CALOAN010000031.1, on the reverse strand, counting down.
CATCGTGCTCACGTTCGATCTCCTCCCGGCAATGATCGTCGGCATCGTGGTGTCGATCGCACACCTCCTCTACCGGGTGAGCTTCCCGGGAACGGCCGTACTCGGTCGAGAGGAGTCCACCGGCGACTTCGAGGCCATGACTGCGTCGTACGGTTCACACACCGAAACGATCGAGAACGACGCCCACGAGGTCCCAGGCATCATCGTCTTCCGATTCTCGGCGCCACTGGTCTTCTCCAACGCCGAGGCGTTCGAGGATGCGACGAAACAACTACTGATCGACGCCGGAAAGAGCGGCTCGTTGCCGACGACCGTGGTGATCGATTGCGAAGTCATACCGTTCGTCGACAGCACCGGCGCTGCTGCCCTGAGCAGCACATTCCGATACGCCAAGCGCTACGGAGTCGAGCTCGCCGTCGCCCGATTGCACGAGGGGGCCAAGCAGCTCATGGTGCTGTCCGGCGACCTCGATGAGATCGGCGAACACCGCTTCCATTCGACCGTGAGGGACGCCGTCGACGCGAGCACCCGGCAGAGCTAGCTCGACACTGCTCCTCTGCGGCACCGCTTTGGCGGATGCGCCGAGCGTGCGAGACGACGAGAGTGACAGCTGGAAACACAACGCAACACCCATCACTCAAGGAGCACATCATGGCATTCTGGGATTTCTTCCTCGTCGTCTTCGTCGCCATCCCGCTGTTCATCTCATGGATCTACACGGTGGTCGACATCTTCATGCGGCCGGACGTGGGCGCCCTCGGCAAGTTCGGCTGGCTGCTCCTCGTCCTGTTCATCCCGATCCTCGGGATGTTGATCTACTTCATCGCTCGGCCCAACTTCATCGAGGTGTGACCATCGGCCGGCGGTGAGCCGCAGCACTCCCATTCCCCAATCAACCAACAACCCACCACCACCAACAAGGAAGAAGAACCATGTCAGATGAAATGAATCTCGTGTTGTACGTCGCGGCGTACAACGATGCTGCGTCGGCGAAGCAGGACTTCGAAAGCCTCAAGGCTGCGGAGGGCGATGACCTCGAAGTCGAAGCCGCCGTCGTGATGAGCCGCGACGCCGACGGCAATGTCGACGTCCTCGAGAAGGGTGACGGCACCGTCGGCGCAGGCGCAGTGATGGGCGGCGGCGTCGGCCTGGTCGTCGGACTGTTCGCCCCGCCGCTGCTCGCCGCGACCGCGATCGGCGCCGGGATCGGCGCGCTGCTCGGTCACTTCACCAAGAAGCACGAGGAGAAGGAACTCGGCGTCGAACTCGACGAGTACCTCCCGCCGAACTCGTCGGCCGTTGTCGTCGTGATCGACAACAAGTACCTCGATGGCGTCGAGAAGGCGCTCGACAACTCGAGCAAGCGCATCAACAAGGCAATCGATGCCGACGACTACGACAAGCTCCAGAAGGCGCTGGCGAAGTCGGACGACGAAATCGGCGACGCCGTCGACTCCTGAACACCTCTTCTGCCGGGCGGGTCGCTGCCCCCCAGCTGCCCCGCCCGGCAGCACCACCTCACTCGCACACCCAACCGCAACCAGGAGCGACGACCATGTCATCAACCGAGCCGACGACCAACCTCTTCGAGTCCGCTGGAGCGAAGCAGACCGCTACCGACTTCACACCGGCGTCCGACACGATCGAGACCAACTTCGGCACCCTGGAGTTCGTCGGCGGATCGTTCCCGACCGCAGAATCGGCCGAGAAGATCTACGACGAGTTGGACCTGCAACGCGCCACCCAGGCCTACATGGACTTCTACCCGGCGCTGTCGGTCTACAGCATCGTCAAGGCACAGGTCCGCGACTTCGGGTTCAGGACCTCGTCGGATATCGGCGTGTTCGCCGACTTCATGCACCCCAGCGAGAACTACCTCACCGGGAACAACAGCACCGTGTACGCCATCGCCTCGCTCGATCTCAGGGTCGACGGTGCGACCGTGGTGGAGATCCCCGCGGGCATGATGGGCAACGCCAACGACGGGTACTTCAAGTTCCTCACCGACTTCGGCCCGACCGGACCCGACGCAGGCAAGGGTGGAAAGTACCTCTTCGTTCCCCCCGGATACACCGGGGACGAGCCGAGTGACCACTTCGTCGTCCGCTCACCGAGCTATCGGATCTGGGCGATGATGCGCGGCTTCGACGTGGGCACCGGCGACGACGCCGTGCAGTGGTTCGAGGATCGGTTGAAGGTGTATCCCCACTCGAGCGGACCTCGCGACCACTCGGCAATCAACATCTCCGGAATCGGCGCGAACACGTTGGCGCCCGAGGACGGCACCTTCTACGACCTGCTGAACGCGATCGTCCAGTACGAGCCGACCGAGCTGTTCGACGACGAACTCCTCGGTCGACTGGCCACCATCGGTATCAAGAAGGGCCGGCCCTTCAACCCCGACGACCGGATGCGGGGCATCTACGACCAGGCCGCCAAGCAGGGCGTCGCCATGTCCCGCGCCATCGTCTACGCCTCCCGCGATCGCGAGATCCACTACTGGCCGGGCCGTCACTGGGAGAAGATGTTCATCCGGAACACCGAATTCATGATCGACGACATCGCCGACATCGACGCGCAGACGCTCTGGCTGTATCAGGCGATCTGTGTCTCGCCGAGCCTGCTCTCGACCACGCCGGGCGTCGGAACCTCCTACCTCACGGCGTTCCGCGACAAGGATGGTGACTACCTCCTCGGCGACAAGCAGTACCGGCTCCGGGTGCCGGCCAAGCCGCCCGCAAAGCGGTTCTGGGCGGTCACCGCATACAACCCGGTCAGCCGGAGCTTGCTCGACTCGGACGGGCCGATCACGGTCGGCAGCCTCGGCAGTCCGGACGTCAACGACGACGGCTCGGTCGACATCTACTTCGGCGCAACCGCACCGGACGGCAAGGAGAAGAACTGGATCAAGACCGATCCTGCCATCGGCTTCTTCGTCGTGTTCCGGTTCTACGGCCCGACCGAGGGATACATCGACAAGACCTGGGTGCTCAACGACTTCGAAATGCTGAGCTGAACGACAACCGAGGAGGAGCACGCGATGGATCCGAACAGTCCCGAGGCCGATGCCGTACGCGCCCGCCTGACGGACGAACTCCATCATCGAGCGGCATTGATCGCCAAACTCGACGACGAACACGCCCAGGACGGACCGATCGACGCTCTCGGTGGTGACGCAGGAGCGGACACCACCAACGCTGCCGCGGTCCTCGGGGTGCGCAACGATTTGATCCAGCAGATCGAAGAGATCGACGCCGCCCTCCAGCGCGTCGACGACGGCACCTACGGCATCGACGAGCTCACCGGCGAGCCGATCGATCCCAAACGCCTGGCGGCCGAGCCGACCGCCCGCACGAACATCTAGGAGCACGCAGCGAGGCGCGGGCGTGTCATTCGTTCAAGTAGCCGAGCGCAGTGGCTTTGTCGACCGCCTCACGGCGGCTGGCGACGTGCAGCTTCTGATACAGGCTGACGGTGTGCTTCTTGACGGTGGCCGCCGAGATCAACAACTCGCGGGCGATCTCTTTGTTGGAGTACCGCAGCGCGAGGAGGCGGAGCACGTCCGATTCGCGTTGGGTGAGCACTTGACCGGTTCCGATGTCGATCCGGCCGCCGACGGCACCGTCGTCGGACGCTGACGATTCGCCACCGACGCCACCGATGGCAGCGAGGATGGCGGCGACGTGGGCCAGTTGGCTGCCGTGCACCTCGAGGCGGCTCAACAGCGGAACGAGGTCAGGTCCGAGATCGGCGAGCAGGCGGACGGCACCTCCCGGCTGCGAGATGCACACGGCTCGGGTCAAGCACTCGGCCGCCCGTTCGTCGTCCCCGCGGGTTGCGAGCAGCAGCGCCTGCAGTCCGTTGTATCGCACGATGCTGGGGTTCATGTGCCCCTGTTCGGCAAAGCCGAGGTACGACCCCAGCACGTGATCGGCCCGTTCGAGCGCTGTGTCGGAACCCTCGGCGAGCAGCACCTTGACCAGCGTGACAACCGGGTCATAACGCATGAAGGCACGGATCATCGGAAATGGGTCGAACCGATCCGCCCAGGATACGGCGCGGCCGAGGTTGCCTTGCCGCAGGGCGAGCTCGGCCTGGAACGCATCGACCAGTGGAATGAAATCAGCGGTCACGACCTCCGATGCGTACAGCGACGCGTCATTGGCCAGACGTTGTGCCTCCTGCATCGCGCCGCCCGCAACATGACACAACGCGAGCTGCACGGTGCTGTGGATGAGGTCGCTCGTGCGCCACTTGGTCGGCGCATCGACCAGTTTCGTGAAGTGCTGAGCGGCGTGCTCGATCCGGTCCCGTTCGTACTCGACGACGCCCAGGTAATAGCGGGCGTTCCCCTCGATTGCGACCGAGTTGACACGCACGCCACTTTCACAACCCACGACCGCGTGTCGCCCCAGCGCTGGGAGATCGAGCTCGAACCAACTGATGTACACGTTCGCGGAGTCCGACGGGGGCCACCTGCCCGACCCGAATCGAGGGTCTCGGCGGGCTTGCTCAATCAGATCATGCGCCCCGCGTCGGTCGCCCGACGAGTACAACGCCAGGGTGAGCACGAGCACCTCCCATCCCAAGTTGCGGGGTTCGTCGACGGGCAGCAACTCGTCCGCTCGTCGCAACCGTTCGACACCTTGGTCCCCCTGGCCGGTGAGCCAGGCCACGAAACCGCGCATCGTCTCGATGCACCCCAGCATGCGATCGGCGACATCCGGGCTCGGAGGATGCGTCTCGATCAGCGTCTCGGCGCGGTCGATGGCGGTCATCATGTGATCGAATTGGTTGGTTCCCGTACCGAGCGCCCACGCCTCGAGTCTCAACAGATCGAGATCGTTGTCGACCATCTCGCGGGGCAGCAACGCCAACCACCCGAACAACGCCCGCCATCGTTCCTCCTCGATGAGTTGATAGCCCCAACCGGCCACGAGGTTGCGTGCGGTTTCGAAGTCGTCACGGACCTTCACCGCATGCCCGATCGCGTCGTCGAAGAGGCCGTGCCCCGCACACCATGCGCTCGCCCGGCGGTGGATGTCTGATTCGTCGGCGGTGCTGAAGCGTTTGTCGAATTCGTGGCGCAACAGGTCCTGAAACAGATGGTGAAAGCGATACCAAACTCCGTCCCGGTCGAGCGCAACGACAAACAGGTCCGCCCCCACCAGCCAGTCGATGAACTCCCTGCCCCCCACGGCCGGCTCGTCCGCAAGTGCTCCCCGATCCCCATCGGCGACCACCGCGTCGAGCAGCGACACGCAGAACCGGTCGAGGCTCGACGCAACCAGCAGCGCGTGTTGAATGCCGACCGGCTGTCGCTCCAACACCTCGGCCCCGAGAAAGTCCCGGATGTATGCGGCGTCGAGCGGCGACGCCCCGCGGATGGATCCGTGCTCACCGGTCCGATTCCGCGCCGCCTCCACCGTCAGGCGCAATCCCACCGGCCAACCCTCCGTCTCCTCCAAAACCCTGCGCAGCGAATCGTCGTCCAGATCTACCTCCACGAAGCCGTCGACGAAGGCCCGCGCCTCGTCGTCGACGAACGCGAGATCGGCAGCCCGCAGCTCACACAGTTGCCCCCGTCCCCGCATCAGCGCGAGCGGGAGCGGAGGATCGCTCCGCGTCGCCAACACCGCGCGAAGCTGGGCGGAGGGGTGTTCGAGGAGCCGGGTCATCACGTCGTGGATCGCGTCGCTGGAGATGACGTGATAGTCGTCGAACACGATCACCAGCGGCTGATCGAGTTCGCTGAGATCGTTGAGCAGCATCCGGACCAGCGTCGCCGGAGCCGGCGACTCCGTGATGTCTCCGGCCTCGCTCAAACCGGCCAGGGCGTTCGGCACGACACGTTGGACGCCCTCGACGAAATGCGCGAGAAAGACCGCAAGGTCGTTGTCGCGGTCGTCGAGCGAGATCCACACCGACGCGTCGCCGACTCGGCCGATCCATTGACTCACCAAGACCGACTTGCCGAACCCAGCTGGCGCCGAGACCAGGGTCAAGGGGAATCGTTCGTGATCGAGCCGATCGAGGAGCCGGGGCCGATCGAGGGCACTGACCGTTGGAGGCGCGATGAACTTGGTGGCAAGCACCACCGAATCCGTCTGCGAATCTGTGATCGACGACACCGAAGAGCCCCCTTTCCGTCGGTCGTCCACCTCGATGAACGCCGACAGGAAAGCTACCTCACGATGCGCGGACCGCTCATGTTGAGCCGACAGACGATGCTCGCCGCGCCAGTCCCGAGCAACTGCTCAGGACCGGGGGATCATCACGCGACGATCGAGATCCCGTCGCCGAGAAGTTTCGCGCCGATCACGACGAACAGGACCGCCATGACGGTGGCGTTGTTGTCGATCAACCATTCCTTCATTTCCGTCAGCGTGTGTTCGGCCTTCGACCCGAGGACGAGATTCAGGATCACCGGCGCCGCGACGGTGAGCGATGCGATCACGACGAAGACGACGATCACGATGATCTCGTCGGTTGTGCTCAAACCTGCTGCGCTGACGCTCGCACCGGCAGCGATCGTCAAGCCCAGATTCTTCGGATTGATTGCCGACAACAGCACGGCAATGCCGAACGACTGTCTCACACCGAAGTCGTCGATCGCCGACATCCAGCCCGGCATGGCGGCGTGCTCGCCCTTCTTGGGGCGGCTCTTCCACTGCTTCACACCCAGGGCGAGGAACAGCACACCGAGCAAAATCTTGATCCATCCGCTCGTCGTCGACGGCCCTCCATCCGAGGCCGTGAGTCCGAGCGCGAGCACGATCAATCCGGCGCCGAGCAGCCCGAGCACCCACCCGAGCAAGAACGACAGGCTGTTGACCGTCGCCTTTTTCGAGAACAGCATCAGGATCACGGCGATGACGGGCACAGGGCTGATTGCCACGCCAACGGCAAAGCTGAGGATCTGTCCGATTGCCGCACCCACGGGTCAGCCTCCGTCTGCTGGCGCGTCGGTGGCCGGGGCCGCGGGAGCCTCGGTTGCGGGCGCCGCCGGCGTCGAGCCGGGTGTGGGCGCCTCGTCGTCGGAACCATTGCTCACGAAGGCAAAGATCACGACCCCGATCACTATGGCGATTGCGATACCGATGAAGATCGCCATCGAGGATCCTCCGCTGCTCGGGGCATCCTGCGACGGGGCCGCGGGCAGCGACACCTGGGTCCCCGGGATGGGCGGAACCTGCGCTTGCGCCGGATCGATGGCGATGTTGACGGTGGCGCCGTTGACGTTGGTGGACTGGGTCCAACTCGTGCCGTTCCAGTAGCGGGCATTGCCCTGGCCGGTCGGGTCCTGGTACCACCCGGGCGGGAATGCGGCGCTCATGATGCGAGGTCCCGACCGTGTGCGGTGAGCGCCCAGATGATGGCGATGTCGACGGCGATGGCAACGATCGACCACACCGGGTAGTACGGCATCCAGGCGAAGTTGACGATCGCGCTCAGGCCGGCGACGATCACGCCCACGGTCCGCGCCAGCACGTTGCCGGAGAAGATCCCGAGACCTGACAGGAACAGGATGATGCCGGCGATCAGGTGCATCCACCCCCATGTCGTCGCATCGAACTGGAAGATCCAGTCGGGCGTGACGACGAAGAACTCGTCCTCGGCGATGCCGGCGATGCCGACGATCACCCCCCAGACTCCACCCACTATCAGGAGGATGGCGGCAAACGTTGCCCAGCCCATCGCCCAACCACTCGGTTGGGTCTGTGTTTCGTAGTTGTCGGACATGTGTCCACCTCTCGTTCGAGATTCGTCGTGTGTGCAGGTCGTTGGCGACCCGTCACCACTGTGACGCACCCGTCGCCGCTGCGGTACCGCCAACAGGGAGTTCCGAGGGAGCACTCGTGGTCCTTTCCGGCAATGCACCCCACCATCTCCTTGTTGGGGCTGTCGCGAACTTCGGTGGCATGAGAAGTTCGTCCCATGACGAACTACAAGATGACGACACCGATCCCGACGAGCGTCACTACGCCTGACAGTGTGGACAGCTCGATCGGCACACTCGAGTATTTCGATGGCGTCGCCACGCCTGACACCGTGTCGAACGTGTACGACTACCTCGATCGGTCGCGGGCGGTCGAGGTGTTCTTGAACAGCATCCCGACGATGTCGGCAGAGTCCATTCGTGTGGGCCAGGCCGCCGCCGGAGCGGACGCGTCCAACAAGGTGTGCATCTTCGACACGTTGATGGACTCGACGACGTGTCTGCTGACCGGAAACACCTCGACGATGTATGCGATCGGTTGGCTCGACCTCGACGCGGACGGCCCGACCGTGGTCGATCTTCCCAGCGGGATGCTGGGGATCTTGGACGACATGGGCTTCTTGTACATGACCGACCTCGGCCAGGCAGGTCCCGACAAGGGCAAGGGCGGCAAGTTCCTGGTGCTCCCACCCGACCACAAAGGTGACGTCCCGGACGGCTACTTCGTCGTGCAGTCGAACACCTACGGTGTGTGGTTGTTCATGCGCGGCAACATCGACAACGGTGTCAAGGTTGCCGCCGACCACATCCGGAACAACCTGAAGGTGTACTCGCTGGCGAACGCATCGAATCCGCCCGCGATGGAGTTCATCAACGTCTCCGGCAAGCAGATGAACACCGTGCTGCCGAACGACGACAGCTTCTTCGAGAAGCTGCACGCCGTGATCCAGCGCGAACCCGACGACTTCCTCGGCCCGGAAGCAAAGGGCATGATGGCCGCGGTCGGCATCGTGAAAGGCAAGCCGTTTGCTCCTGATGCGCGGATGAAGAAGATCTTCACCGATGCCGCAGCGATCGGTAACGCCGCAGCGCGTGCGATCAGCTACTCGCCGCGCAATCCGGGACAGTTCATCTACGACGGCAACAAGACCTGGGTGATGGGGTATGCCAACAAGGAAACCACCTACACCCACAACGGTGCCCGCGACCTCGAAGGACGCGTCTTCTTCCACTTCGGCTACATCTGCGTGTCGCCGGCGATGGCGGTCTCGATCGCCGGTGGCGGTTCGGACTACGCCATGGCTGCGATCGACTCGAACGGCAATGTGCTCGACGGCGCCAAGACCTACAAGTTGAACGTGCCGGCCAACCCGCCGGTCAACGACTTCTGGGCGGTCACGATGTACGACACCCAGACCCGCTCCCAGCTCCAAACCGATCAACAGTTCCCGACACTCGGCAGCCAGGACGAGGGCGTCGAGACCAACGCCGACGGCTCACTCGACATCTACTTCGCTCCCGAGGCCCCCGCAGGCCACGAGAAGAACTGGCTCCAGACGATCCCCGGCAAGAGCTGGTTCATCGCCTTCCGCCTGTACGGGCCCCTGCAGGCCTGGATCGACCAGACCTGGCGCCTCGAAGACATCGAACTCGTCAACTGACCCCACAAACCGACATTCGTGCTCGGCCTCACGACGTTGCTGCTGTGGACCCTCCCGACCGCGACCGTCGTGTTGCTGATCAGCGCCACCGTCGGGTTCGCGATGATCGCAATCCACATCCTCGCCGAGATCGGCCGCAAAGCCGATGCCGACATCCGGGTCGGTGAAGGAGCCGATGCGGCGGTAGCCGAGGTCGAAGGCGCCCCCGCTGACGCGGCAGAGCTCGAGCAGACCGGTGTCAGCTCCTAGGTTGACGACGAGTTCTCAACGGCATCACGCTGCGTACAGTCTCACCATGGCCAAGAAACTGACAATCACCACCGGGCTCATCATCGTCGGGGCCGCCGGCGCCAGCATCAAATGGTGGCTCGACAACCAGAACCTCGAGGAAGCGAAGCTCGACGGCCCGACGGGGCCTCGTCCGGCGGCGAACCCGACGGCGTTCACCGCGACTCCGCCACATCGCGAGGTCACCGCCACCGGCAAAGACGAACACGGCGCCGTCGTGTCGCTTCACGGCGAATGGGGGATGGTCTCCAAGGACGAGGCCATCGGCGACATCGAGGCCGGTCGCGCCTCCTACGCCGTGGCCGGCGGTCAGACTCTGGAGGTCGTGGACGGCTCGACGGGCAAGTACCTTCGCTCCCACGCGGATGGCGACAACGCCGACAACCTCGATGAGCTCCCGAATCCGGAGTCCGTCGACCCGGCCTCTCCGAGCCTCTGAGGAGCGGCTGGGGGATGCCGCCTCGGCGCCGTCAGCGTCCAAACTTGATTCGTGACCAACATGTGGCGCCGCCCTGACTCCACGCAACGCGATGGTGGCCGCAGGGATCGATGTGCTCCGCCAGGCCGCTCGAACGTTTCGCCGACACCGTGCTCAGCGGCTCAGTGCCGGCTTGGCGTACCACTCGCTGTTCGCATTCATCCCGACGGTGTTCATCGCGACCGCGATCGGGGCCGCCTTCTTCGGCGAGCAGGCGACCGAGGGCAGGTTGGCCGATCGGCTCGATGACGTTGTGGGAATCGCCCTGGTCTACTACTCAGCTCGAGTACTGCTGTACGGCGCCGAGGTCGTCCGTGCGTGTGCCGACCATCGCGGCCGCCCGATGCGCCCGACCTTCGACAAGACCGGCGACCAGTGATGCGCTTGCTCAATGCCGCCCCTGCGAAGCCCACGACACACGTTGTCGACATCACCTCGAACTCCTCGTGTGGCAGGCGTTTGGAGTTGGCACAACGAGGTCAATGCGTGATCGCTTCGATCGCGGCGGCTTCCCGTCGGATCAGGTCGAAGTCGACGGTCGCCGACCGGGCCAGGACGCTGCCGGCGTGGCACAACGCCTCACGTACCTCGTTCTCGTGTTGCGTCTTCGCAACCACGACGAGTGCGGCCGGCGCTTCATCTACATGTGAACCGAGCGCCATCAGATCGCAACGCCCGAGCGCGCGGCCGACCTCCCCGGCGACAGCGCCGAGCACGGCCCGCTGCGCCATCAGGTCGCGCGGGGCATCGGCGAACACCGACGGGTACAGCGCCGCTGCCAATCCGGCGGCAAGGCTCCAGGTCGCTGGTTCGTCCGCATCAGGTCGGCCTCCATCGCGGTGGCTCGAGTAGAAGCGGGCTTCGCCCGACGCTTTGTGTCCGACGATGACAGCATCGAACCCGAGCGGCACACCAAGCTCGGCGTACAGGCGTCGAATGGTCGCGTAGTCGCCGTCCGCCTGCGAAAGGTCGGCGTAGGTAGCAGTGATGAACGAAAGATCGTGCGACAAGATGTCCTCCTTCCGGTGGCAGACAGCGCTGACCGGGTTTCCGGTGCACTGGTGATTCCTCGATCTTGAACGCGCGGTCGCCGAGTCGGAAGCACCAAGAAGGCGCATCAGGGGGGTAGCTGGTCGTGGAAGCGCTGATCGTGACACGTGATGAACGACCCGTGGAGTGCTCCTCGGTTGCACCCTTCTGGGTCTACCTCGCCGGGCCCAGCGGCCCGATAATCGACTCAGGACACCCGGTCGCCACCTGGACGACCCCACGAGGAGCCACACGATGAACACCGACCACCGCAACGAGAACCTGCGCCGGAAGTCGTTCGAGACACAATCACTTCAGGCTGCGAGCTTCGAGGGAGCAGATCTGCGCGGGGCCGACTTCACGATGGCCGACCTGTCCAACGCCAGCTTTCGCAACGCACGGTTCGGAGTCCCACCCTCGATCGGCGCCGCCATCCTGGCGGGTTCGATCGCGCTCTCACTGGCATTCGGAGTCGTCGCCGGATTCGCGATCGACGCAGTCCGCAACCGGCTCTACGGCGAGGGTTGGGAACGAACGTCGAGCGCAGCGGGCATCCTGATCATCCTCGTCGTGTTCGTCGTCGTGCTCTTCTGGAAGGGCCTCGACATCGCCATCAGAACCTATCTGTGGACGTTCGCTGTCGTGCTCGGGGCGAGCCTCGTGATCCGGCTGATCTGGGGCTCCGTCGACATCGCTGTCGCGGCGCGAGGTGTGGGTCTCGCATTCGTGCTCGCGCTCGCGGTCTTGTCGGGGATCGTCGCTCGGGTCGTCGGTGGTGCGCTCGGGGCGTGGGCTATCGCGCTCGTTGCGATCATCGGCGGGCTCGCGGCCGGCCAAGCCAACGGGGGCTTCGCGACTCTGGTCATCAGCGTGTCGATGGTGCTGATCTCGAAACGGGCACTGCGCGGCGACCCTCGCGACCGCACCGTGCGAGTACTCGCGCATCGACTGGTGGACCGATGGGGTACCCGGTTCGTCCGTGCCAACCTCACTGGCGCCGACTTCACCGGAACCGACGCCAGCCACTGCGACGTGACCGGCGCAACGTTGGACGAGGTCCAATGGGAACCGGGACACGCCCCGATCGCGGTCACCAACCCGGTGACGTCACCGGACACCAGCTGACGTCGGCAACCGCGATCTCGGAGCAGTCGAGAACGGAACAGCGACCGAACCCACCAGGGCTTGACAGAGAGGAGCCACTTCTTCGGGCGGCGACGTGCTCGGAAACGCGCGAGGAGCGTCGACCTCGCCGAGGCGATTGTCACTGCCGGCTCTGGGCGGCCTCGGCCTCTGGGTCCCATGGCCGACGCGATTCCCGAGCACTGCACTGGGGGCCGAACCTGAGTGGTCCCTCTACGTCGGGCTTCGGGTTGGGGCGCTCGCGTTTCGGGCGTTGCCGCTCCTGACTGGAGGTCAGGCCCTCGGTGCTGAACACGTTCGGAACGGTGTGCAGCATGTCGACGGTTCCGACGAGCTCCCTGTCGACAACACAGCGGGCGGTC
>CALOAN010000030.1:0-108421 GCA_942491345.1 uncultured actinomycete | reverse complement strand
ACAAGGAAGAAGAGGTCCCTCCCCCACTTCGTGAGGGAGGGAAGGAAGAAGAGGTCTTCGCCTCTCCCACGTAGCCTGAATCCACGGACTTGAGCGCACGCACACCAGCGGAGGCGTTGCCACGACTGGCCGATCGCGCAAATAGCGCGGCACCCAGACCGTGGCTCGCTCAACTCGATCGAAACCCTTGCGGCGCAGGGCAGAACCGGCGCGTCGTCGCCAACCAACCGTGGATTCAGGCTTCGTGGGGGAGGGAAGGAAGAAGAGGTCTTCCGGCCGGCAGGCCGGAGCGGAGCGGAGGGGGCTGCCATAGACCGCTGCGGGCCTCATCTTGGCGATTCGGGCTCCCGGGCCACCTCGACTCCACCCGTCTCCCTTCCCGGTACCCTGTGGCCGCGCGACTTTCCGGGAGGCCACGTGGCTGAATACCCAAGCGAATTCGAGTTCGACGTCCTGCTCCGCGACGGACGGACGATCCATCTGCGGCCGATCAAACCAGAGGATGCTCCGAGAGAGCATGCATTCTTCCAGCGCGTCGGCCCGGAGAGCGTCTACCGGCGGTTCTTCCAGGTGAAGACCGACCTGACGCCCGATGAACTGCGCCACTTCACCAACGTGGACTACGTCGATCGGATGGCCTTCGTAGCAATGCGCGACGATGACATGGTCGCCGTCGGCCGCTACGACGTCTTGCTGGACAAGAGTGATGACGAGAAACGTGTCGCCGAAGTCGCCTTCCTCGTGGAGGACGACTTCCAGGGCCGTGGGGTCGGTTCACTCCTCCTCCAGCACCTCACGGTGTATGCGCGCCTCCAGGGCATCACCGAGTTCGAAGCGTTTGTCCTCGACGAGAACCGTGGCATGATGCGCATCTTCCGCAACTCCGGGTACAAACTCGTTCGACAGCTCGGTGAAGGTGTGTACCGCGTCGAGTATCCGATCGAATACTCCCTCGAGGCCCGCGAAGCCGAATGGGAGCACGAGAAGCGGTCCGTTACGGCTTCGCTGTTGCCGATTCTCGGTCCAAAGTCGATTGCCGTTATCGGCGCGAGCCGAAACGATCGGTCGATAGGCGGCCGGCTCTTCGGCAATCTGCTTGCCGGCGGCTTCACCGGACCGGTGTTTCCTGTGAACCCGAACGCCGCGTTTGTGCATGCGGTGAAGGCCTACCCGTCGGTGCTGGACATCGAGGAATCGGTCGATTTGGCAATCATCACAGTCCCTGCGCCGCTCGTGCACAACGCGATCGACGAGTGTGGACGCAAGGGTGTGCGCGGTGTCGTCATCATCACCGCGGGCTTCGGTGAAGTGAGCGATAGCGGAGATTCCGCCGAGCGTGAGCTTGTCCAGACGGCTCGACGATACGGGATGCGTCTGATCGGTCCGAATTGCATGGGCATCGTCAACACCGACGAGGCCGTTCGTCTCGACGGTCAATTCGGGCCGACGTTTCCGCCGCACGGCAACGTCGCGATGGCCAGCCAGAGCGGTGCGCTCGGCCTCGCCATTCTGAAACAAGCAGCTCAATTGAAGATTGGCCTCTCATCGTTTGTCTCCCTCGGCAATCAGGCGGATGTCAGCAACAACGACCTGATGCTGTATTGGGAGGACGATCCAGATACGGATGTGATCGTCATGTACACCGAGTCGTTCGGCAACCCTCGTCGATTTGGCCGGATCGCCCGCCGTGTCGGCCGCGACAAGCCGATCGTGGTGGTCAAGTCCGGGCGTTCGCGGTCGGGCGCTCGGGCAGCCAGCAGCCACACCGGATCGATGGCGAGCCTCGATGTTGCGGTCGACGCCCTGTTCGAGCAGTCGGGCACCATCCGCACCGACACCATGGTCGAGCTGTTCAACGTCACAGCGCTGCTCGCAAACCAGCCGCTGCCCAGCGGCCCCCGGGTTGCTGTGATGACCAACGCCGGCGGACCGGCGATCCTCGCAGCCGATGCGCTCGAGTCGAACGGCCTCGAGCTCCCGGAGTTCTCAGAAGAACTCCAAGCAGCACTCCGTGAGCACCTGCCGGCTGAGGCCGCCGTCCAGAACCCGGTCGACATGATCGCCGCTGCGCAACCGGAGAACTACGCCCAGACGATCGAGACCATCCTGAGCTTCAACGAGGTTGATGCGCTGATGGTGATCCAGATCCCGACCGGACCCGACACGTCAGAGGACGTCGCCGCGGCCGTCCACACGGCCGTGGCAGCGAGCGACCAATCGGTCCCCGTCGTGGCCGTGTTCATGGCGGCGGAGGAGGCATCGACGGCTCCGCTCGCCACCGACGACCTCAAGATCCCGCTCTACGCCTACCCCGAGTCGGCTGCACGTGCCCTTGGGGCGGCACACGGGTACACGACGTGGCGCGACCAACCGCCCGGTGAGTATCCGAAGTTCGACGACGTTGATCGACCAACCGCCGAACAAGTCGTTCGGCGCGCGGTGGCGCGCTTCGGTCCCGATGGCGGATGGCTCGAGCCCGAGGAGATCGGTGAGGTCCTGTCGGCCTACGGGATCAGAAGCGCGCGGATGGCGGTGGCGGCAACTGAAGACGACGCCGCAGCGATCGCGGCGGACTTCGCCGGACCGATCGCGATGAAAGTGATTGCCCCCTCCGTGCTCCACAAGAGTGATGTTGGCGGTGTTGCCCTCGACATCTCCGGCGATGAGTCCGTTCGCGAGGCGTATCGCAGCGTAATGGGCGTGAGCGATGATGCTGAGGGTGTCCTCATCCAGGACTTCGTCGGAGGTGGGCGTGAGGTGCTCGTGGGTATGGTCGAGGATCCTCTCTTTGGGCCACTCGTCGTGTTCGGCCTCGGCGGCGTCTATGTGGAATTGATGCAAGACGTGGCGTTCCGGATCAACCCACTCACCGACGTCGACGTGAATTCGATGATTGCCGATGTGAAGACGGCGAAGCTGCTCGAGGGCTACCGGGGTTCCGAGCCGGGGGACGTCCCCGCACTCAAGGAGCTGCTGCTTCGCCTGTCGGTTCTCATCGACAACATCCCGGAGATCGCCGAAATGGATCTCAACCCGGTCAAGGTGCTCGAACCGGGTGATGGCGCGATCGTCGTGGACTCCCGGATACGGGTACGCAAGGTCGAAGGTGCCATGCTCCCGAGCCGGAAGGACGTCCCGGGGCGACTCCTCTAGAAGCGGCGGGTTCCGAGCTGGGATGGAAGAGGTCAGCCGCGAGCCCGGGTCTCCGGTGTCGGTACACTTGGGGCATGATCTCCTGGCTCCGTGCCCACGGCACGATCGCCGGCGCGGTCCTCATCGCGTCCGGCCTCACGCTGGCGTTCGGGTACGTCGCGGTGGACTCGCTGCTCGGCGCCTTCGATCCGGAACGTCTCGACAGCAACTTCACGAGGAGTGCGCTGGGTATGGGGGGTGCCAACAGTGCGCAGGGTGTGGGCGGAGCGGCATCAAATGCCTCCGCGATCATCGGGATCGTCATCGGTGCTGTGGTCATCCTCAGCCTGATCATCATCATCGGGTTGGCCTTCCGTCGTGACTGGGCGCGCGAGGCAGGTGTTGTGATCTACGGGCTGCTCGGGCTGATGTCGATCGCCGTCTCGCTGGGCGGCCTGAGCGCCGACCCGCCGGCGCCGTCGGCTTGGGTCGGCATGCTGACCGGCCTTGCCAACGTAGCAATCGTTGTGCTGCTGATGGTGCCGCCAACTTCGCGAGACTTCCGCAACAGCCAAAGGGCCCGACCGGCACAGGTGGCGTAGCTGTTCAACACCGGGGGGAGCCTTGCCTGTCCTGATGCGGTCCGCCGGGTGGACTACGGTTTACCGCGTGAGCGCAGCCAAACCCGACGTTCGTTTCACGGAAGTGGACGCGACAAACTGGTCGATCCTCGCCGAGGTGGAACCCAGGCCGGACCAGCGTGACTTCGTTGCCCCGGTCACGCGTTACCTCTGTCTGGCGCACTACGGCGGAGAATGGCATCCACTCGCCATCGAGGCAGACGGCACCATCGTCGGGCACGTGATGTGGGCAGTGGACGAGGATGATGGAGCAACCTGGCTCGGAGGACTGGTCGTCGACGCCGCTCACCAGCGCCGCGGAGTCGGCAGGATGACCGTCGAGGTGTTCCTTGATCGCTTCACCGAGGATGGAAAGACAAACGTGGCTCTCTCCTACTCGCCGGAGAACAAGGTGGCGCGTGCGCTGTACCGGTCGATTGGCTTCGTCGAGACGGGCGAGATGGTGGACGATGAGATCGTCGCCCGGTTTCGGCGGGGCTGATGGTGCGTGCCACGACTGCGAGAAGGCCGGCCACGCGTGACCGCTGTGGATGAGGCCGGGGGCGCGTGAGGTGAGGTGCTGATGCCACCGGTTGTCGACGTGCAGCATCTCGAGAAGCGCTACGGCAGCCACGCCGCGGTCGAGGACGTCACCTTCTCGGTGGAGGAAGGCGAGATCTTTGGGATTCTGGGTCCGAACGGCGCCGGGAAGACAACCACCGTCGAGTGCCTGCAGGGTCTCCGGCGAGCGGATGGTGGTGAGCTCAGCGTGCTCGGGTTCAACCCTCGTGTCGATTCCAAGCTGTTGAGGCGTCAGATCGGTTCCCAACTCCAAGAGTCGGCGCTGCCGGACCGGATCAAGGTGTGGGAGGCGCTCGACCTGTTCTCCTCTCTGGTTCCGAGCGGACAGCCGTGGGAGATCGTGATGGATCAGTGGGGTCTGTCACCGATGCGAGATGCGAAGTTCGGGAATCTCTCTGGAGGCCAACAGCAGCGGCTCTTCGTTGCGCTCGCTGTGGTGAACGCCCCGCGCCTCGTGTTCTTCGATGAGATGACGACCGGCCTCGATCCCATGTCTCGACGGGTGACCTGGGATCTCGTCCGGCAAGTGCGGAACCAGGGAACGACAGTTGTCCTCGTCACACACTTCATGGATGAAGCGGAGGAGTTGTGCGACCGGATAGCGGTGATCAACGAGAAGCGTGTTGTCGCCATCGACACACCCGACGGCCTCGTCGAGCGATTCGGGAGTGGGGTAACGGTCACCTTCTCGACCGATGCCACCGACCTTGGATACCTCGACCGCGTCGAAGAGGTCGATGGTGTGAGCCAGCGGGGCCGTCGCGTCACCGTCACCGGACATGGAGCGCTACTGGCGAGTGTCGCCGCTGCTCTGGTGGCTCACGGCCTGAAGCCGATCGATCTCGTTTCGCACCGAGCCAGCCTCGAAGACGTGTTCCTGACGATCACCGGCGAGGAGCGCTGACATGGGGACGTTCTTGAAGTTGTCGTGGGTGAACCTCAAGCTCTTCCTCAGGGAACCGCTGACGGTGGTGTTCTCGCTGGCCCTGCCCCTCATCATCCTGTTCGTTCTCGGAGGAGTGTTCGGAAACGAGGCTTCGCAACCCGGCGAGCAAGTCGTGTTTCGCGGCATCGGAGCGATGAGCTACTACGTGCCAGCGTACGTCGCTCTCGTGGTTGCGTCGGTCTGTGTGATCAGCATCCCGACGCATCTCGCCTCAGACCGCGAGCGGGGCGTTCTGAAACGCCTCCATGCCTCTTCGGTGAGTGTGTGGGCGGTAGCGGGCGCCGAGGTCGCCGTCGCATGCGTGCTCTCTGTTGTGAGCGGGGCGATTCTCCTGGTCGCCGCATGGCTGGTCTACGACTTCGATCCGGCGAGGTCGGTCGTGGCGGTCCTCGGCGTATTTGTGCTGCTGACTCTCGGTTTCGCCTCGTTCGGGATCTTCCTCGGCTCGATCCTGCCAACCGCCCGTGCGGCCCAGGCGGTCGGCATGCTCGTCTGGTTCGTGATGCTGTTCCTGGGAGGGGCGGGGCCACCACCTGAGGTACTCACCGGCGCCATGCAGACGATGTCCGATGTCACGCCGCTGTGGCATGCCGTTCTCATGATGCAAGACGCCTGGCTCGGCCTCGATGCCGGGTTGTCGTGGTTGGTCTTCTGCGCGATCGGCGTCGCCAGTGCTGTTCTCGGCCTGCGGTTCTTCCGCTGGGAGTAGGTCGGGCAACGTGCGGGACGCGTGGGCCATCGGACTCTGGCAGGACGAGACGCGCTCTGGTGGTATGGCTGAGAACTGGGCGCTTGCTGATGGAGGAGTGTTGGGAGTATGGGGATTCTTTGGGGTCTTGTAGTCGTAGCTCTCTCATTGCTGTGTTGGGGTGGCCAGGCGATTTCGTGGTTTGCTCCCGCGAAAGCCGTGAAGCTGACGCTCATGGAGGCCGAGGACACGGTTGAGCCGACCTACTTTGCCGACGTTCGCGGCGAAGCGCTGTGGGACACCTTGACGCTCTGGACGATGCTGGTTGCCGGGGTGCTGCTCATCTTGGGTATTTCGGCGTGGGCCTACTTCGGGCTCGTCGGTGGCGGCATGTACGTCTACTTCGCCGGCCGGGGGATCGTCACCAGACGAGCGATGCAGCAACGGGGCTACCGAGTCGGCGCGGCGCAGAACGTGAAGCTTGGGTACCTGTTCCTCGCCGTCTGGGGAGTCATGGGGCTGATCACCGTCGCGGCCGCCGTCGCAGCGCTGCCTTCATCGTGACAATCGCCGGAGACCGGGAGGAGGAATCGTGGAAGTGACAGCCGCTACGTGGTTCGTGGCAATCGCGGGACTGGTCCTGATCACTCTTCTCGGTGGTCTGCAGCTTGAGGCCGTCTTCCGTCCACGCAGCGCCTGGACGATCAAGAATGTGTACGGCGGCAGCCCCGACACGACAGATCCGACGGCCTACTTCGCCTTCAACCAGGGCTACGCCTGGGCAGATGCGATCCTCTGGGCACCGCTCCAGATCGCCGGCAGTATTGGGATGCTTCTTGGCTACCGCTGGGGGTTCCTCCTCGCTCTCGCGGCCTCCGTGCCCTTCTGGTACACCGCCATTCCTGTGTTCATCTGGGACCGCGACCTCGGCTACCGCAAGAACACCTTCACCTACTGGGTGTTCATCTGGGGCATGTTCCCTGTCTTCGGAATTCTGGAGAGTGTCTACTGCTTCGTTCGGCTCTTGGAGTAGTCGCGGACGCGGCGCTCGTGGGCGGAGCGGTACGTGTCCAGTGGTGTGTCCCGCGGTACCGGCCGGTGATCGGAGTGCACCGGCGAGCCGAGCCGGGGATTGGGAGTATCACGGTCCGGCCGGATTTCGGGATCAGGTGATGGGATTGGCGCCACGGCATCTCTCAAAGCTCACCTGTGACAGGGCATCTGAAGTGACGACGTGCCCTATCGGTTCGGGCGAGCATGGACGATGGTCGGGGTAGAGGAGGCATTCCGGCTCGCACTCCAACCGTCGTTCTCTTGATTGCTTTGGCCTTGGCGGCCTGTGCGGAGGTACCTTGGATGCCACCCGAGATGAAAGAAGTCGTCCGGGTCGCCTTCGGCTGTTCCGACGAGACGGTCAAATAGCCCAAGGCCCGACCGCCGGGCTCACCGTCCCAGTGGCGTGGATGGGCGTCCTGCTGTGAGCTTCGGGAGGCTCAGGCGAGGCCGGGTGTCTTCGATCCGCCTCGAGCCTGCCAGAACTCGTTGATGGCGTTCTGGATCCGGACGTACCAGATGATGTTTCCGATCAATGGGAGGAGGAACCAGAGGCCCCACAGAGTGGTGATCTTCGGTTCCTCGCCTGCTTCTCGATACATCTGCTCGACCTCGTTCGCCATGAGAAACATGGTGACAGGAGAGATGAAAATGGTGAACAACAAGTAGGCGATCCCACCGAGCCCGTCGCGCCGATAATTCTTGAGTTCCTCGCCGTTCATGTACGACCAGACCCACGTCCAGATGCCGAGCGTCACGATCGAGATGAGGATCGTGAGTCCGACCGAACGCGGTGTTCCGATCGGGGTATCAGCCGAGCTCGGGATGTGCTGCGCTGGATGTGGAGGTTCGGGAGAATCAGTCATACATGGAGTATTGCACCACAGAATCGAGGGTGCAGCGGCGGCACCAGAATTCCGTTGGCGCCGTGCCACCACCTCGCCGTTCGCTCCGGTAGGACACCGGCCGGAACCGGATCCTCAGAGGTTGTGGTTTCGCCACCGCCGGTTGCCGCCGCTGCGGGTGACTTCGAGCCTTTGCTGCATCCGCTCCCTCAACACCCGTTCAAGGCGTCATACCTGCTCGTCGCCGGAGCCCGCAGTCGGTTCCGGCGCAGCTGCCTGCGCATGCGACTGCCTCATCGCGGTGTCCCGGTCGTGCGGCTCGTAGTCGAATTCGCCGCCGCGGGTGACTTCCTCGATCATGTCGTCCCGTTCGTCGCCCTTGCGCGATGGGGTGACGAACAGCAGAAGGCTCGGAAGCACAAGGAGCGTGACGACGAGCGAGCAACCGATCATCACGGCCGTGAGGACACCAAACGTCACGAACATCGGCATTGGTGCGGCGGCCATGATGAGGAATCCGGTCATCGACGTCACAGCTGAGATCGCAAGCGCACCACCGGTACCTTCACCGGTCCGGCGCAGCGCCGGGAACCGGCTCGGTTCGTGTTCGAACTCCTCGATGAACCGAACGGTGAAGTGCGTCGCGTAGTCGACACCGACACCGATCGAGATCGCTGCGATCATCGCCGTGATCAGATTGAGGCGATATCCGACGAGGTACATGAAACCGTAGACCAGGGCCACGACCAGAAGGATCGGAACCATGGAGATCACGGCATAACGACCCGACCGTTTCAGGATCGACGACATCCGCCGTCCGAAGTGGCGGAAGATGAAGAAGAGGGTGACGAACACGAGCAGTGATGTCAGCACCACCGCGATCGGGAGCGAAAGCAGCATCGACTGCAAGAAGGAGTCCATGGAGTCCTGGCCCGTGATGGCACCTCCGGAGACCGCGACGGTGGCGGTGCCGTCGGATACCGTGGCCCTCAATCCAACTGCGGCGTCCTCGAGTACCGCTCGCCCGGCCAGGATGATCTCGTCGTCGGTGAATGTGGCAATCCCAGTCTCGACTTTCGTCCCCTGGACGCCGTCGCCTACGAAGAGGATCGTCTCGGTCTGGTTGACGGGGAAGATCTCAACACCGTCGCCGTCCACGACGCTGTTGGTGGTGACGTACCGATAGATCGCAGCAATCTGCTCCGGGGTGTCGGCGATACCGTTGCCGTCGTTATCGGTGATTTCGACGCCCTGGTCGGCGGCGATGGCGGCGCGCATCGGCGCAGACATCGTCGCAATCCGCACCACCGTGACGGCATTCGGAGCGAATTCGACTTCGCCGTTGAAGTCACGGATGAATTCCGCATCGGAAGCCGCGACTTCCGCTTGGGCGGTCTCCACCGCGACGAGCGTGGTGGGATCGGTGAGGTCGCCTTCGATGAAGATGTAGTCGCTGGTGCCACCGCCGCTACCCCAATACCGCTCGAGTTTGTCGAGGCTCGCGACGAAGTCGGTCTTTGACGAGAAGAAATCCTTGACCTCGAACCCTCTTTCAACTCTGGACGCACCAACGAGCGCTACCACGGCCAGAGCAGCAACGAGGGGGATCGCGAATACCCGCCACCGCGCGACGAAGTGCACCGTCGTCCCGGCAGCGCTGAAGCCGTGGCCGGCACCTTTCACCTCGTCCGTCAACGGTCGACCAGCGTCTGCAGCCCGCTGGTTGCGGCGACGCGTGAGCCAATAC
This sequence comes from uncultured actinomycete, assembly GCA_942491345.1. Lineage (GTDB taxonomy): Bacteria > Actinomycetota > Acidimicrobiia > Spongiisociales > UBA5794 > JAHEEL01. The sequence goes on along the minus strand of CALOAN010000030.1, from coordinate 98,808 downwards.
GGAAGATAGAAGAACAGGGCGAGGAATACGAGATAGAGAACCCACCCGATCCCCGGCATCACGATTGTCATCGTCACTGCGATTGCGGCGATGAACGAAGCGACGACGAATCCGACCTTCTGGGCGGCCGTGCGCAGGTGGCTGAGGTCGGCGGGCCGCGGTCCCAGCCGTTCCTCAGTCGATAGCAGCAGCTTCGGGGCAATCCATCCGAGCATCATGTACGACAGGAGCAGCCCGACCGCCGCAGCAACTCCGAACTCGATGATGCCTTGGATCCCCGAGACGGCGTTGGAGAGGAAGGCAGCCGCCGATGACAGAGCGGCGAGCAGCAGAGCGGCCGATACCGCCGTCAGGCCGAGCGGGTAGGCGCGCTCTCTCCCGAAGCCGAGGACCTGCATCTCCCGTGTCCGGCCGCTGGCGTGAATGAAGAAGTCCACACCAAAGCTGATCAAGGCGATCGGCACGATCATGATCAGCAGGGGCGAATTCATCTTCAGCCCGATCAAGGCGTTGATGCCGCCGTACAACATCATCGTGACGCCGAGGCCGGCGCCAACGATCATTGCCGCCCAGTAGGACCGGAGCAGCGCACCCACCAGGATCACGATGAACGCCACCGCTGCAAGGAGATACGGAGCCGCGGCCGTGGTTTGCTCTTCGGCTACGAGTCCCGTGTCCATGGCGACGCCGATGGCCGTAACGGACGTCTGATCCCCGCGCAGCGTGACCTGCACCGTGCGCAGCCACCGTTCGGTTTCGAGGCTGGTTTCCTCGCCGAAGGCCTCAAGAAGCTGTCCCTGGTCAAACGTGTCGAAGTCGTACACGACCCGGGCGAAGAACGCCGGTGACTCCCAGACGACGATTGAAGTGTCATTGATCGTTGCCACATCTCGTGTTGTTCCCATCGGGGCGAGGAGGAAGCGCAGAGAGCTTGTTGGAGCATCGTCGGCGAACAGGCCGGCGAGTGCGATCTTCACGTCGGCTGCGGATGCGGCCTCGAGGCCCCCGGGGAGCGCGTCGTCGACGGCGTTCGCGACTGAGTAGACACCCTCGATCGTGACGCCAAGATCTCGCGCGAACGAGGTCGCAAGGTGCTTCTGGGCTTCCGGGTCTGCCAGCACGGCGTCCTGGTTCTGCTTGAGTGCCAAGAGGGCATCGCGAGTGAGTACGTCACCACCGCCGGGTTTCTCGACGATGAACAGGACTTCGCGCATGGATGAGCTGGACGCGAAAACTTCGTCGACGTGGTCTCTCGTGTCGTAGATGGGGCCCTTCGGATCGAAGGATGGTTCGCTCTGATCGGCAATGACCGGGTAGAGGGCGGCGAACGCCACGGCCAGCACAACCAGTGCCGCAGCAATTGACCACGGGTGGCGGTTGATCCACTCGTAGAAGCGGTAGCTCTTCACGGGGACGAACTCGGGTTCGTCTGTGCGATCGACTTCGTCTTTGGGATCAACATCCGAGTCGGACATGACGTTCCTCTCCCGACCACGGGGCGAATACTCCCGGGTCCTGTTCCGACGACGCCCGGTGCGGAAGACGCCGCCTGCTCTGTTCAGGAGGCGGCGAGCAACGTCGGCATGTCTTTGCCTGAGTGCATTAGGCACGGGATCCAGGTCATTCTGATAGTGCCCTTCGGCCCGTTCTTGCGAACCTGATCCGATTGGGTGGTTGGCTTCCGGGCACGCTCTCGGCCCTGGGCGATCCGCCAAGCGCCAGGGCAATCATCCCCTATCGGCCGCAGGTCGGGGTGGGCGAGAATGCAACTCGGAGCCGACCGGGCGACGCCGGCGTCCCATAACACGGAGGCACTGCGATCAGGCGGTTCATGTCAGTTGTGTTGTGCGTCTCGGCCGTATCTGTCGGATGCGGCAGTGGCGATATGTCGCTCACCGAGTATGTAGAAGAAATCAACGCCATCTTCGACCGAGGTATCGAGCGCTACGAGGCACTCGTGACAAGCCCGGAAGGGCTGGTACTCATCGTGGGCCAGGGGTCGCATCTCGGGTTTGGCGATGAGGGTGCACAGCTCACCGACTTCACGCCGCAAGACCTGCATGTGGCTCTCGAACGAGTCGCGGAGATACAGGCCGAGGCATTGGCCGCCGCTGCAGGCATCAACCCGCCAGAACAGATCGCGGAGCTCCACGAGCTCTACTTCAGAGAACTCCCAATCGCGGAGCTCGCCGTCCGAGCGGGTACCGCTGCGGATTGGTACGAACTCTCGGAGAGCGCCGAGATGGTCGCGTATCGGGCCGCGCTCGCTGCGGACAACCAGGTGTGTGCAGAATTCCAGGCCACGCTCGACGCAACGGCCGATCGGGGGGTTTTTGAGGACACGCCGTGGATTCCCGGCGAATTGAAGGAGACCGTCGACTATGCGCTCGGTTGCGACTCCCTCCCTGCGAATCCCGAAGACGCCTATCGGCCGCCACCGACCACTACTCCCTGAAGCGCCGCCCCTGAGATGACTCGGATATGCTCCGGCGGCAGGGAACAGCAACCCGATCAGACCGGATCGACGTGAACGAACCGACGCCGCCCCAATCGATGAGCCAGCAACTCCAGGCGGCGCTTCACGACACACTGGCTGCACCTGAATCTCCCGCTGATGCCACCCAGCCGAGGCCGCCCTTGGTGCGGTCGACCGTCTACGTACTACGCGCTCTTGTCGGTCTGCTGCTGGTGCTGTTCGGGATGCTGCTGTTGCTCGTCTTCGACAACGCCTTGCTCGGGGTCAGAGAGGATTTCGCGACGATCCAGCAAGCGTGGCCCGGCTGGCTGACGATCGGCATTGAGGCGGTGATCGTCCTCTTCATCTTCATTGCGATCGTTGGCACCAATATCTTCCTGCTGTACCGGAGGAAGTACCGCCGGTGGATCATGATCAATCTTGCGGCGCTCTCAGCGCTGGTGCTCGGAGCCATCGGAAGTCGCACTGTGCTGGCCCTCGCGACATCCGACGCACTCGAGAATGCCATGGAAGGCACAGCGAGCGCCGAGCTTGGCAACGACGGTCTGTCAGCGGTGGTCGCAGTGCTCACGGTGGGCAGCGTTTGGATTGGACCGCGACTCCGACCGTGGGCGGTCGGATTGGTCGCGGCAGCGGCATCGCTGGCATTCGTGGGCGCATCGACGTCAGTCCTGACGCTCCCCTTCGATATCGGAATCGGCATCCTTGCCGGCGCCCTGGTGGCACTCATCCTGAAGACCCGCGACAGGGCTGCGACCGCGAGGGAGGTCGGCTTCGCCCTCGAGGAAGATCGGATTCCCGTGGCAAACGTGGAAGGAGCGGACGTCGACGCGCGCGGCTCGCTTGCCTGGTTTGTGACGACCCCTTCTGAGGATATGCTCTTCGTCAAGACCCTTGATTCGGACAACCGGGCCGCCGATCTGATGTCCCGGGCATATCGCACCCTTCGGCTCCGCAGAGCCGGCGATCGGCGCCCCTTCTCGTCGTTGCGGCGTTCCGTGGAACACGAAGCCTTCCTGTCCCTCGCATCGAGCGCACGCGGGATCCGGACGCCGCAGCTCGTGACGGTCGCCGACGTCGGCAGTGACGGGATGCTCCTCGCCTACCGCAAGCTCGAAGGGCGGTCGCTCGATGACGTGGAGCCGGAGAAGATGACGGACGGCATGCTCGCCGATGTGTGGCGGCTCGTGGTGACGCTGCACGATGCTGCGATCGCACACCGGGACTTGCGACTGGCGAATGTGTTCATTGCCGAGGACGGTGTGCCGTGGATCATCGGCCTCGGATCCGGCGAGTTGGCCGCCAGCGAGTCACTGTTGGCGCGTGACTACGCGCAGCTCCTCGCATCAACCACGGTGGCGGTTGGTGCCGATCGGGCCGTGGCCGCGGCAGCGACGGTGGTGGGGAAAGCGGGCATCGCCGAGGCACTGCCTTGGATCCAGCCACTCGCACTCAGTTCGGCGACTCGTAGCCAACTCGGCAAGTCCGGCGGTTATGCGAAGCTCCGTGCGGCAGCGGGCGCTGCCGCTGGAGTTGAGGTCACGTACGAACGAATCGAGCGCGTGAAGCCCCGGACGCTGTTCGTCCTGGCGAGCGTGGCGATCGCCCTCTACGTTTTGATCCCGCAACTGACGGCGGCGACCAGATTCCTCGACGAGCTTCGCTCGGCACACCTCGGCTGGGTGGTGGTCGTTGCCGTGATGTCGGCGTTGACGTATCTCGGGGCGGGTCTCGGCATGGTGGGGGCGGTCCCCGTCCGACTCCCGTTCTGGTCCGTCACGATGGCACAGTTGGCCTCGTCGTTCTCCAACCGCGTGACACCCGCCAAGGTTGGCGGAATGGCCACGAACGTGAGGTTCCTCCAGAAACAAGACCTCACGATGCCGATGGCCGCTTCGGCGGTCGGACTGAACACAGTCGCCGGCCTGTTGGTGCACATTTCGCTTCTTGTGCTGGCCGGCCTCGTCGCGTCCCAGGACGTCGCCCTGCCGGTGCCGGACGTGGAGACCACAGCGGTCGTCGTCACGGTTCTCATCCTGGTGTCGGGGCTCATCATGATCCTGCCCGACGGGCGGAAGCTCCTGACGAAGTACCTTCTCCCTGCCGTGCGCGCCGGGGCTTCCGCTGTCGCGGCAATCGCCAAGACCCCTACGAAGCTCCTCGCGCTGTTCGCCGGGTCGGCGATCATCACCGTGAGCTACACGATCGCGATGATCGCCTCGCTGAACGCGTTCGGGGCCGATGTGTCGGTGGCGACTGCCGCCGTCGTCTATCTCGCGGGGGCCGCCGTCGCAACGGCTGCCCCGACACCCGGCGGGGTAGGAGCCACCGAGGCGGCCCTCATCGCTGGGTACACCGTGGTCGGTGTGGAAGCATCAACGGCGTTCGCAGCCGTTTTGCTGTTCAGGCTCATGACGTTCTGGTTGCCGATCCTTCCCGGGTGGCTTGCGCTGGTCTGGCTCAACCGCAGCGGTCGCCTCTGATTGACTGCCGAGCCAACCCGGCCCGATGTCGGTGCCCGCACCCTCTTGAGGCGACGTCACGCCGCGTTTCGCTCAGCACAATTTCGAGCCGATGTGGCCTGCGAATGTAGGATCACGGAGAGGAGGGAAGATTTCGCTCGACGCTGATTCACCCGATGTGATCGACGACCCCACGAGTGGTTCGGCCGGTCCGAGTTCTGATCTTGGTCAGATCGGAGAACGCCGCGTCGTGAAGATCGGTGGGGTGCGATTCGCCGGACGGCGGAGAAGGCCATCGGGTGAGAAGGAGCCGCTGCCGCGGGATTTCCGGGGCACCGGGACGTTCTGGGCGATTGTCGCGCTCGGTGGTCTTTTGGTTTGGGCTCTGCTCTTCCTGATCGCCGGGTCGCCAGATTGGTGGACTCGACAGGATCTGCGACTGATGATCCCGTTGCAGGACATGCGGAATGACGCTGCTACCGCCCTGTTCAAAGGATTCAATGTCCTCACGACGGAACTGTTCATCCGCGTGGTGCGATGGGGGGTCATTCTCGCCCTGGTCTTCTACAAGAGATGGCGCCACCTGGTGGCCGGGATGGCGGTCTTCCTCATCGTTGACTTGGTGGCCACGGGGATGGCGGCGGCCGTTGCCCGACCTCGGCCGCTTGTCGAAATCCTGGTTCCTTGGGAGGGCTATTCACATCCATCTGCGCCATTGGCTTCACTGGCAGCCACGCTCGGAGTGATCGGCTACTCCCTCCTGCCGCAGGGCAAATGGCGCAATTGGTGGTTCTTTGGGAGTGGGGCGTTGCTCCTGATAGAGGTCTTCTCCCGGATCTATCTCGGCGTTGATCATCCCTCGGATGCGGTCGTTGCCGTCACGTTCTCGATTGGAGTGACGGTGGTGATCTTCAAGCTGTTCGTGCCAGACTCGGTGTTCCCCGTTGCCTATTCGAAGGGGAAGTCGGCACACCTCGATGTGAGCGGCAAACGAGGAGAGGCCATCAAACAGGCGGTCCAAGATCAGCTGGGCCTCGAAGTGACCTACTTGGGCTATGTCGGGCTCGCGGGGAGTGCCGGGTCGACTCCGCTGCAGATGAACGTGCGGACCGACCCGAACTCGCCTGAAGCAACGATGGTCTTCGCCAAGCTCTACGCGCAGAGCCATCTTCGCGCGGATCGCTGGTACAAGTGGGGCCGTACCGTGGTTTACGGCACGCTGGAGGATGAGGTCCGGTTCACCTCGGTTCGAAGACTCGTCGAGTACGAGGACTACATGATGCGTGTCATGCGCGACTCGGGCATTCCCTGTGCCCTCCCGTACGGCTTTGTTGAAATCACCCCCGAGCGCGAGTACCTGATCGTCACCGAGTTCCTGGATGGCGCGGTCGAGATCAGCGAGGTCGAACTCACCGATGACCAGATCGATGAAGGGCTGGAAGTGATCCGAAATCTGTGGGACGCCGGACTCGCTCACCGCGACGTCAAACCGGCCAACATCATGGTCCGCGACGGGCATGTGGTGCTCATCGATGTCGCGTTCGGCCAGGTGCGGCCAACTCCGTGGCGTCAGGCCGTCGATCTCGCCAACATGATGCTCGTCCTGGCGTTGAGTTCCGATCCCGAGCGGGTCTACAACAGGGCGCTCCAGTACTTCTCGCCCGATGACGTCGCCGAGGCATTTGCTGCGACCAGAAGTGTGAGTGTCCCATCACAATCCCGCAGCATGTTGCGCTCCGTCCGCAAGGACAAGCGAATCGATCTCGTTCAATCCTTCCGAGACCTGGCGCCGCCACGAGAGCGGATCTCGATCCAGCGATGGTCCCACCGCCGGATCGCCATGGCGGTGGTCACGGTCCTTGCCATCCTGATCCTCATCTCGTTCATCATCGACAACATCCGCGGACAAGGGTTCATCTGATGCGCCGTCTCGTGTTCGCAGCCTGCATCCTTGCAGTGATCTCGGCGGGGTGTGCCGAGCAGCAGTTGGGTCGGAGGATTGTCGAGTGTGATGGTCCAACCCAGGCTCTCGGAACCAGCGTCATCCTGACTGCGCAGGCTGTACCGGGCACCGAATACATCCCGTGTGTCGACGCGCTTCGACCGGGCTGGCAATTCGAACACGTACAAGCCCGCAGTGGCCAGGCGTACTTCACCCTCGATTCTGACCGCATGGGACTGGAGTTCTTGAGAGTCACATTGTTGCCATCGTGTGACATCGGGGCAGCTACCGAAGTCAGGTCGGACGAACGAGATGTGACACTTTCGGTCGAGGTGCTCGAGGAGACGGCGGAGTTCACCGTCGTTGTCATACCTGTCGCAGACCGCCATTACGACTATGCGCAGTGGGTGGCTGCCCGTCTCCTGAGTGAAGAGATCAACGGTCGGGAGATCGTCGCGACCATCGACGAGTCGGACCGACCGATGTCGGAGAAGGTCTCCACTGCCCATGCGACAGGAAGCCCGGTGATCATCATCGATGACGCGGAGGCGGACACGGAGACTCTGAGCTTGCGCCGCGTTGGGGATGAGGAGGAGCCGGGCCTCGACTTCGATGCGGCACTCGCGGAGATCAGCGACGACGTTGATGACCCGGTCTACAAGGCGCGGTGGTTCTACACGTTCCAGGGTGGCTGTATCCGATACGACATTGATGCAGAGGGAGAGGGAGCGCAGTCCGTGAAGACCGACGTGGCTCGCGCAATCGGGCTGTACCCGATGGAGGAGCTCTACGAGCTTGCTCGCCAGGCGGGTTACCGGGGCTTCGAGTGAGCGACGAGAGCACCTCGACCCCGGTCCCTGGTAGCTCTCAAGGCACGGACGCTGAGGTCGACGAGGGCGGTGGTCGCCGCGGGTTTCCCTGGAAGCGGATCGTCCAAGCCCTGATCTCCCTCGCCATCGTTGCGGGGATCTTCTTCGGGGTGATGCCCCTGATCGCCGACTACGGCGATGTGTTCGACACGATCAGGGCGATGACCAGCCTGGAGATCGGATCTCTGGTGGCATTTGGCCTGTGGAATCTGATGACCTACTGGTTCGTGCTGACCGCTGCCCTTCCTGGACTCCGGCTGCGGGAGGCGGCGGTGGTGAACCAGGCATCCACGGCAGTCTCGAACACGCTGCCGGGCGGTGGTGTGATAGGTGTCGGAGTGTCGGTCGCCATGCTCACGTCGTGGGGCTTCACGATCGGTTCGATCGGGCGCTCTGCCGTAGTGACAGGCATCTGGAACAACTTCGTGAAGCTTGGCATGCCGGTGCTGGCCTTGGCGCTCCTTGCTCTGGACGGCGAACTCACTCCCGCCCGAGTAACGGCTGCCGCTATCGGAATCATCGTCCTCATCTCTGCGGTCGTGCTGTTCGGGCTGTTGCTGCGGAGCGACCGGTTGGCGAGAGCTATCGGCCGCGGCGTTGGAAGTGTTGTGGACTGGGGGCGCACGCTACTCCGCAAGGAGCCGATGGAGGGGTGGGGTGAACGGTCCTCTGAGTTCCGCGCCGACACCATCGGGCTCTTGCGACACCGGTGGCTGTGGCTCACCGTCGCCACACTTCTCAGCCACATCTCGCTTTACCTGGTTCTGCTTGTTGCCCTTCGCCACGTTGGCGTGTCACAGGAGGAGCTCAGTTGGATCGCGGTCCTTGCGGCATTCGCATTCGTGCGGCTGATCTCGGCACTTCCGCTGACTCCGGGAGGAGTTGGGGTCGTCGAACTCGGATACGCCGCGGTGATGACGATCGGCCTCGACGACATCACCAGTGCTCAGGTTGTTGCCGCCATCCTCGTCTTCCGAGCCGTCACGTATCTCCTGCCGATTCCCCTCGGGCTCATTTCGTACGTGATCTGGCGTTTGAACAAGACGTGGAGGATGAGTGAAGAACAGCGGGCCGAGCTCGCCGGAGATGCCTACGACTACGGGCCGGAACCGGTCGCGGAGACGGATGGGCCGTAGCGGATCGCGCGGTGGATGAGACGACGCCCTGATCGAGTGGAGCGAAGATGAGCGCGGAACAACCGAATCCTGCTCACGACGGTCGGCTGCAATCGGACCCCTTGTTGCACGACCATCCGCTTGCGTGGCGTGTTGCCCTCGGCCTGTGGGTCCTGAGCGCCCTCGTGTTCTTGGCTCTGGCGATTCCCGCGACCGCCGATCTGGTGCAGTCGTCCGATGACGTCGTGTACCGCTGGGCGGTTTCCGCCGAATGGGCTCCTGCGGTCTCGGTCGCGAAGGTCCTCGACTTCGTTGGCAGCACATGGGTCACTGCACCGCTCATTGTTGCGGTAGCCGGATGGCTGGCGTGGCGCCGTCGTTGGGAGGCGCTAGCAACCTGGATCGCAGCGATGGCACTTTCACAGGTTCTCATCGGCCCGGTGAAGGATGTCTACGAGCGGGTTCGTCCCCCGCTTCCGCTTGTCGACACGACGAGTTGGTCGTTCCCGTCCGGGCATTCCGTTGCCGCAGCGACCATCGCCATCGCCGCGGTGATCGTGCTCGTCAAGGCCGGTCCGAAACGGCGGAATCTCGAGATGCTCGCGGCCGCCTTCGCGGTCGTAATGGCGCTCAGCCGCGTGTATCTCCGCGCCCACTGGCTTACGGATGTGGCGGCCGGCGTGGCACTTGGCGCGGCTGTCGCGATCTTGTGCGCTGCGATCATGCACCGCATCGACGATCGCCGCAGGGGGATCGGGCGGCCGTAGTGGATGTGGCTTTCCGATGGGCCCACGGCGCTTCAATGGGACTTGCGGTGAACTAGCCGTCGGTCACAGCCCATTGTGTGTTGGTTCTGTACTGTGGCCGCCGGCTCATGCCACCCGGCAAGTCCCAAATCCGAGGGGGCCACGATCAGAGCGTTCATACGATCCGAGTACGGCCCACCCGATGTCCTCCGGCTCGAAGAGGTCGCCACACCCGTTCCGAAGGGCGACGAGGTGTTGGTGCGCATGTGCGCATCGTCGGTGAACATGGCCGACGTCGACTACCTCCTGGGCCGGCCGAAGGTCGCTCGACTCGGCACCGGGTTGCGCGTGCCGAAGAATCGAGGCCTCGGGCTGGACGTGGCCGGTGTGGTCGAGGCGGTCGGTGAGAACATGACGCGATTCCGACCGGGCGACGAGGTCTTTGGGGACATGACCGAACACGGCTTCGGCGCGTTCGCGGAGTACGTGTGTGCACCCGAGGCCGCATTCGCCCCGAAACCGAAGGGGCTGACGTTCGAGGCTGCCGCGGCCGCACCGCAAGCGGGTGTCTTTGCACTGCAGGGTCTCCGCGGCAAACGACCGGTCCGGTCGGGACAAAGCGTTTTGATCAACGGTGCAGGCGGAAACATCGGTCCCTTCGCCGTTCAGATCGCGAAGTCCTTCGGTGCTGAGGTGACCGGCGTAGACAGCACCGAGAAACTCGATCTGCTCCACTCGATTGGCGCAGACCACGTGATCGACTACACGGAGGTCGACTACACAGCGACAGGGCAGCAGTACGACCGGATCCTCGATATTGCGGCCTACCGCCCGATCCGCGAATCCAGACGGGCGCTGCGTCCTAGGGGTGTCTATGTTGCGGTCCCAGGATCCATCAAAGGTGTGCTCCAAGGTGGGATCGTCGGACCACTGACCTCGATGGTGGATGGTCGCAGAATGGGCATGCTGGTGTGGAAGCCGTTCAGTCAGCAGGACGTGTCGTTCCTGACGCACCTGCTCGAGGCGGGAACGATCGCACCGGTCATCGACCGCACCTATCCGTTGAGCGAGGTCCGCGAAGCCCTTGCGTGTCAATATGACGGTCGTGCCCGAGGGAAGATCATCATCACCGTGGATCACGACGAGTGAGGCTCCGCAAGACCGCCGAGATCGTGATCGGCGTGTTGTACGCCATCGGCGCTGTCCACCAGGCCTTCTTTGTCCTGCCGGAGAGCCGGGAGTTCTATGTTGCCATGGCCGCGAGCGCGTGGATCCGGCCTGCTCAGATCTTCGTCGAAGACGCGCTCGTGCCGAACAGTGCCGCCGTGACTGCGCTTGTCGTCGTTTCCGAGGCAACCCTTGCCATCGCGATTCTCTCCCGAGGGTCAGCGGTCCGCTGGGCGTTGGTGGCCGGCGGTGTCTTCTCGATCGTCGGTGCGCTGACTGGCAGCCCGGCAGAGACCATCGGCTTCGGCTTGCTCGCAGCCATCCACTTCTGGCTTGCCAGAGGCCGATGGGATACGGCGCTCCCAGCCGAGCAGGATTCCTAGCCGCGATGAGTGGTGAGACCAGCTTCTTCGGGCAGGGACCCGATCACAGAGGGAACTGAAGCCAAGCGTCGAAACGCCGTTGCAGCGCCTAGCTCCGGGTCGCGGAACCTAGGCGATGGAGTGCCAGGTCCAGGCGTACCAGACGATGAGTGCGTTGAACACAAAACTCACGCCGATCAGGAAGTTGTCGTACCAGCCGGTGTACGGGAGACCCGCGAGGTTGAACACAACGGCAAGCACGGACACGATGATGCTCACCCAGCGAATCGCGGGATATGGCAAGGTCAGTGAAAGCACAACCATGATGATCGGAATCAGCATGACTGCGGCCGCCCCCAGCCACATCCACTGAGTTGCTTCCTGACCGTCCATTTCGCCCGGCGTCATGTCGCCGGCGAACAACCGCATGACGTCCCCGAGGAGGTAGGTCAGCATGAGCGCCACCCACAACCCCGACAGGATGATCCTTACGTCCGCCATGGTTCAGTCCTCTCGCCCCTAGTTCGCGTCCTGACCGATTGAGATGACCAACTTCCCCCGCGCGTGGCCCTTTCCGTAGTGGTCAAGCGCCTCAGCGAATTCGTTCAGAGCGTACGTCCGTTCGATGATCGGAGTGACCTTTCCAGCCTCGATGAGGTTGGCCAAGGCGGCGAGGTCCTCGCGGGTCTCGGTCGCAGCGAACGGGCGGAGCCTCTGGCTGACGAAGGGAGATGTCGCGAGTGCTTCAGCCGCTCGGCGAAGATAGCCACCGACCCAGCGACCCGGGCCCTTGTTGCTGTTCGGTATCAGGACCCCGCGAGGAGCAAGGGCTCGTCGGCAGTCCGCCAACGAACGGTTCCCCACGTTGTCGAAGATGACGTCGTACTTGTGACCATCCTTGGTGAAGTCTTCCTGGGTGTAGTCGATCACGTGATCGGCTCCGATCGACCGAACTAGATCCTCGTTCATCGTGCTGCACACGCCGGTGACCTCGGCGCCGAAGATCCGCCCAATCTGCACGGCGAACGTGCCGACGCCGCCTGACGCACCGTTGATCAAGACCTTCTGCCCGGGCTGGACCCTCCCTACGTCGCGGAGACCCTGCAGGGCAGTCACGGCGGCCACGGGCACAGCTGCCGCTTGCTCATGGGTCAGGTTGGCCGGCATGGGTGCGGCTGCTGTCTCCGGCACGGCGACGTACTCGGCAAAACCGCCTCTGCTGATGCCGGCGTACACACCATCGCCAGGTTGAAGCTCCGTCACCTTCCTTCCGACCGCCTCGACGCGTCCAGCGACGGCAAGACCCAGGACGCCCTTCCTCGGTGCACGGATGCCGACCACCGGGCGAAGGATGTATGGCTGACCACTCAGAAGATCCCAGTCGCCAGGGTTCACCGAAGCCGCCTGAACTCGCACCAACACGTCGCCGTCGCCGGCGGCGGGCATCTCGACTTCGGCGAGTTCGAGGACATCGTGTGGTGGCCCGTATTCGCGGTAGATGATCGCCTTCACCGTGCGCTCCTCGGCAGTGGCCAAGCGGCCCCTTCAAACCCCGTGAATCCTCACACACCTGGGTCGGCGCCCGATAGGGGCCGAAGGCTCTCCGAAGCTGGTGCGTCGCGCGAGGTCTCCCACACGCCACGGCCCGAGTTGCCGGTTCCGATCAAGCCGGATCTCGCGTCATGGTGGACAGCCGAATGCGACCTTGATGGCTTCCTTCATTTCCGGCGGGACCCATGGGACCTCTTCCAACGATTCGCGTTCTGCCGTGGCGTCGAACTCCTCCTGGCTGGATCGGCAGAATTCGAAGACATCTTCGAGTACCGCGTCCGCTGCTTGACCCTCGGGGGTGTCGACCCACTGCCAATGTTCGGTCACGCTATCAAAGGTCGCAACGCGGGCCGCGAGCGCTTCATCCGCCACCGTGATTCTCTCGAATACGTCGAGGGCCGCCGCATGCTGGGCTGCTACCCCCTCCGACGCCTTGAGACCCCGAACACCCTCCAGGAACTCGGCGCGAATCTCTAGCCGCTGTTCCCAGTAGCTCCGAGCACCGTCAACAGTGGGGACCTGCGATTCCCATTCGGCGTCCAGCGACACAAACTGTGCCGTCATCTCGGCGACGAGACGCTCGGCCTGCTCGGCGTACTCGGATGGGGTGAGGGTTCCCCCGCCGCAGGCCCCAAGGACCGCAGTGAGACATATCCACGCTCGCAGCCGACGCACAGCAATCCCTTCACGAGTGGCTGTCAGTTTTACCCAACTCGTTCCCATCGAGTAGAGCCGATCGTCCCCACGCCGTCGCCGTTCGGCCGGAAGCGTGGGCCACAGAGCAGTCGGGCCCTACCGGCTGCCGATCGGGAGAGCAATGATGCAGGGCGGGCGTTGGGACACGGCACCGCACGCGACCGAGGAGGTTTCGATGGAGACGATCCACTCCCACAGCCACAGGTCTGGGTGTGCCGACCCGGATGTCACTGCGCCCACACGTTCCGTCATCGTCGGTGATCGGACACACGTATGAAGAACCATCGCGTTGTTGTGTCTCGTCACGGCAGGCCGGGGGTGTTGAAGGTGGTGGAGGAGGATCTCCCCGAACCTGGGGCGGGTGAGGTTCGGGTGAAGGTCCTGACCGCCGGCGTGTCCGGCTACGACCTCATGCACCGGCGCTCGGGTCGCCTCCCAGGAACGCCGAAGGTGCCGTTCACCCTGGGTCTTGACGTCGTCGGCGTGGTCGACGCGCTCGGCTCAGGGGCATCAACTGTTGAGTTGGGGCAGAGGGTTGCCGCCGGACCGCGCTCCGAGGGCGGCTGCTACTCGGAGTTCGTCTGCATTCCGGCCGGCGAGTTGGTTCCGGTGCCGGACGGCGTGGATTCGGCCGAGGCCGTGTGTGTGGTGTCGGATTACCTCACCGCAGACCTGATGCTGCACCAGGCGGCTGAGATCCGGAGCGGAGAGAGCATCCTGGTCCAGGGTGCAGCCGGAGGTGTCGGAACTGCCCTGCTCGAACTTGGCAGCCTGTCTGATCTCGAGATGTACGGCACGGCATCCGTACACAACCACGAGCTGGTGTCTGCCCTGGGAGCCACACCAATCGACTACCAGAACGAGGACTTCGTCGCGCGAATCCGCAGCATGACGGGCGACGGCGTGGATGTGGTGTTCGACCCGATCGGCGGCGCACGGCAGCTCTGGCGTTCCTACCAAGCTCTCCGGAAGGGTGGGCGATTGGTGTGGTTCGGCGTGGCCGCGACCTCCAAGTACGGGCTGCGGGTGATTCCGGCCAGCCTGCTGACTCGCCTCTTCCTGGCGCTCATCCCTGATGGGAAGAAGGCACCCATGACTCCGAATGCAGGCGAGGCCGACCAGCGGGATCGCCTTGTGGCACTCTTCACGTTGCTTGAGGCCGGCGAGATCAGACCGGTTGTGACTGAGCGGATTCCGTTGGCCGAGGCCGCCCGTGCCCATGAAGTGCTCGAAGCCGGCGGACACGCCGGCAAGGTCGTTCTCGTCGCGAACACGTAGCCAACGCGGGAGAGTTCGATTCAGATCGGCGCGACACCGCCGAGGTGTGTCGCTTTGTTCGCTCTCTCAGTCCTGTGCCACCGTGACCACGATCTTGCCTTCCGCGTGGCCATCGGCGACGGTGCGGAGAGCCTCCGCGGCCTTGTCCAGCGAGTAGGTGCCGCCGATAACGGGAGCAACATCCCCAGAGGCCACGAGGTCGACGAGAGCGTTGAGATCCTCCTCGTTGGGTGTCGAGAGGAACGTCCGGAGGTTCTGGCTCACAAACGGGGTTGTCACCCACGCTCGGCCCATCGAGACCAGCGGGCCGATCCACTTGCCCCCAGCCGTCCCGCTGTTCGGGATCAGAGTGCCGTTCGGGCTCAACGCACGCCTGCAGTCGGACAGCGACCGATTGCCGACGTTGTCCAGGATGAAGTCGTACTCGTGATCGCCCTTGGTGAAGTCCTCCTTGGTGTAGTCGATCACATGATCGGCGCCGAGGCTGCGGACCAGGTCTGCCTTTCCCGCGCTGCACACTGCGGTGACCTCGGCTCCCATCGCTTTGGCGATCTGGATGGCGTATACGCCGATGCCCCCGGCGGCACCGTTGATGAGGACCGTCTGCCCCGGTTGGACCTTGCCGACGTCACGAACGGCCTTGAGGGCCGTCAAACCGGACATCGTCAGCACCGCGGCCTCCTCGAAAGTGAGGCCGGGTGGTTTGGCAACGAGCTGGCTCTCTTTGCCTGCGGCATATTCGGCGAGCGTGCCCTTGCCGTTGCCGAAGACTTCATCACCAGGTTTGAGGCGCGAGACCTTGGACCCGACAGCCTCCACCGTGCCTGCCACGTCGTATCCGGGCGTGGGATTCCGAGGGCGGCTCAGGCCGAGTCCGACCCTCATCACGTAGGGAGTTCCTTGCATGAGAAGAACGTCGCCGGCATGGACCGAGGCGGCGTGTACGCGAATCAGGACTTCATCGTCGCGGATTGCCGGCTTGTCAACCTCAGCGAGTTCGAGGACGTCTGCGCCCCCGTATTCGCGCTGGACGATCGCCTTCATCGGACCTTCCTTCGTGTGGGTCGATTGGTCTTCCTTCGAGCGTACTCGTCGGGGGTGGACCTCGCGATGGGGAGGGCGCGACTCGCTGGTTGCCATAGGAGTTCGACGGAGCAGCGATTGAGACGCAATGTCCTGCCGCTCCGTGTACGGCGAAGGTCGTCCCTACGAGTCGTCCGGCTGTTGGTGTTTCTCCTCGGCCAGCGCTTGCTGGTACTTCCGCTGCTCGATGCCGCTGTCGCCGACCACATAGGCCACCACGTGGAATGCCAAGGCGACCCCCCAGAAGATCGTGATCCAGTAGGCCCACTGGATACCGTCTTGACCCGTGGTGAGGTCGAGGATCCAGAAGAACGCGTTGATGACGATGAACACCCCAACGTGCCACAGCAAACTGGTGTAGCTCTTGGCCCGTTTGTGCGCCCTATCTTCCGGGGTGCTGGCGCCGGCCTCGGCCATGTTCATCTCCTGTACGAGTCGCTGTCACACTGATTGTCTGGCACGTGGGGAACCAGAGGCTTTACGCCCCAAAGCCTTTCACACCGAGGTTGTGCAGCTCAGGTTTGTGTTGGCTGCGGCGGGATCAGGCACCTTCACAAAGCCGCTTTCCGCTGTTTGGTTTCGGAACCGTCGTCTAGATCAGGATCCAGAGAGCTAGACCGATGACCATTGCAATCGGTACCAGCAACCACAACCAGCGCCAGCCCGTCGGAGCCGACGTGTCCGTCGAAGGTGGTGGGCCGGGCTCGTACACAAGGTCGTCGCCGCGATCCATCGGAGTCTCGTCCATAGTGCGCAAACATATCAGGCGGTCCGATTGGGCAAAGAGGACAAAGTCACCGGCGTGCTCGTCCGGATTGGCAGCCCCGTACCGCTCGCGGGTTGTCTGTTGTTCGTGGCGACCCGAACGAGCGCAGATGGCCCATTCCTTTTCGGCATGTCCGTGTGACCACTTGCCCTACCGGCTCGGTACGGAACACAGCGATACTCCAGTTGGGTTATCGATGACTGCCACCCCATTCACGCCGCTGGTGTTGTGCCTTGCCCTGCTGCTCTGCAGCTGCGGTGGCGGCGCGATGTCGCTGACCGAGTACACCGAACACATCAACGCCGTCGAGATTCGTGCAAGTGAGCAGGGCGAACGAATCGCCGATGAGACAGAAGACATCGTCGACTTCACCCCGCAGGACCTGCAGGCGGTTCTCGAAAAGGCCAGGGTGATCAGGATTGAGGTCAAGGAGGCCACCGACGGCATCGAACCCCCCGAGCAGGTAGCCGACATCCACGACCTCGTGTTCGATTGGCACACCGAGTTCATCGGCGTCGAGGAGACGTTGGCCGCCCGAGCCGGAACCACTCCACATACGGCTGCAGGTTGGACGGAGCTGTCCGACAGCCCCGAGATGGCGGCGTACCGGGCTGCAATCGCGGAGGGCAAGCAGGTGTGTGTTGACTTCCAGAGCCGGCTCGACGCCACCGAGGAACGCGGCGTCTTCGCCGACACGCCCTGGATTCCGGCGGAGATGAAAGAGGTGGTTGAGCGCGTGCTGGGCTGCGTGTGGTTCCCGGAGAAACCCGAGGACGTGTACCGCTACCCGCCGACAGCTTCCACTTCCTAGCGGCATCCAGCGCGCGTCGCGGTTCACCAATGCCTCGGTGACTCCGCTGAGCCCCTCTTGAAGTCGGCCAAAGCTGGGCAGGACCGAGTCGGGCTGCTGAAACAGATTCTGCGGGTTACCAGTTGCGGTTGCGGACGCACACGGCGTCCGGGCTACGATCGGCACCTACTCTGCCATGCAGGAGAAGCTGTGCACGAACCATCCCAGAACTGGGCTCGATTGAGCGTGGACTCGTGAGGTCCTGAGATGCTCCCATTCGGCTCGGGCTGGTATCGGCGCCTTCTCGGCGTGGCAGTCGTTCTCGGTCTCGCCGGCGGCGTCTTCGGCTTGATCTATATCGGCGCCACGGACGCCGTCATCGATCTCTTCTTCGGCGATGCTGGTACGGCGTGGTGGTCCGGTGAGTGGTGGTGGATCCCGCTTATCGCAGCCGGTGGCCTGACGGTTGCGGCGCTTCGCCAGATGTGGCGGATTCCCGAGAAGGTTCCGGGTGGTGTTGAGCTCATCGAATCAGGCCACGTGGACGAAACCACCGCCCCCCAGTGGGCGGTCATCGCGGCGGTGTCCGCCATGGCCGGCGCCAGCCTGGGACCGTCGTTCGCTTTGGTTGTTATGGGTGGCGGGCTTGCTTCGTGGATTGCCAATCGTCGATGGGCCGAGGGACAAGCCGACCAGGACTACACCTTGGCGGGCATTTCTGGCGCGTTCGGCGCAGCCTTCACGTCCCCCATCCTCGGCGCGTTCCTGGTTTCCGAACTCGCCCCCACCCGCAGGGAACATTATGTCGCAGCGTTCGTCCCGCAGCTCATCGCAGCGTCGATTGGCTTCGTTTTCTTCTACGCCGTTGTGGGGCGGACGTTTCTCGGTTCGTACGAGCTCCCGGCGTACGAATTCCGGATCTCAGATATGGCCGTAGCAGTCGCGCTCGGCGTCTTGGCTGCGGTCGTGATGGCGGTCTTCGTTGTGGTCCTTCTCGGTGTGAAGTGGGTGACCGACTTCGTGCCGAATCCGTACGTCCGAGGCCTCGGCGGCGGCGCGCTGGTTGGCCTCATCGCGGTGGCCCTCCCGCTCACACTCGGTGCGGGTCAGTCCCAGCTCGGGACCGTTGTCGAAGGCGCCTCGGGACTTGGCATCGGCCTGCTGTCTGCGGCGTTGATCGGCAAGATGATCGCAATGGCGTTGAGCTTGCGCGCCGGGTTCATGGGCGGCAACGTGTTCCCACTGATCTTCATTGGGGGGACGGCGGGCGCACTTGTGTATCTCGTGTTCCCCGACATTCCGTTCGCCCTCGCGATGTCGTGCATGCTCGCGGCGGTTCCCGGTTCCTACCTTCGCGCACCGGTCAGTCTGACGTTCATCGCTGCCATCGCGATGAGCCTGGGGCCCGAGAGTGTTGCTCCGGTGGCCGTCGCGGTTGTCACGTCCTACCTGGTCGTAGCGGTCGCGCGGTACTTCCTCACCGAACGTAGATCAGCAGCGGGAGCAGCGGCGCCGGCAACCGCTGCGTGAGGTGCATCAGTTGGCGGTTGCTTCGGTGCTAGCCGGGAACCGGCAGAACGTCCGAGTTCGGCGAGCGAGTGGCCAGGACGAGGCCGAGAATGATGAGGGCGATACCGGCCCAGGCCAAGAGACCGGGCCTCTCCGTGAGCACCACAGCACCGAGCACGGTTGCCGTGACCGGTTCGGCGAGAGAGAGCGTGGCGGCGGAGCTCGAGTCGGTGGTGCGGAGTCCCGAGGTGAAGAGCAGATACGCGACCGCCAGCGTCGCGAGACCCAGCCAGAGAACCATCGTGATGCCCTCAACGGTGCCGACGAACGACAGATCCTGAGAGAGTGCTACGGGGAACAGCATCGCGGCTGCAAGACCGAAGACGGCAGACGTCGAGCGGCGGACCGAGCCGAGCCGGGAGAGCCGAGCCGCGCTCACGATGTAGGTGGCGTATGAGAGTCCGGCGGCGAGGGACAGCAGTGCACCCGTGGCATCAACCGCGGCATGCCGCGTTGAGAGAGCAAGGATGGCGAGCCCGACAATCGCCGGAATCGTCGCTACGAGCCACCTTCGGTCGGGCGGTGTCCTCGTGAGAACCGACTCGATCACACCGACGAATACCGCAGCAGACCCGAGCGCGAGGAGCGTCCCCACCGCAACGCCGGTGCGGTCCACACCCGAGAAGAAGGACAACTGGAATGCTGCCACTCCAACGGCGGCGAAGAGGGTCGCCGGGCGCACCAACCACTTCCATCCGGTCTGGGACGTTGTGAAGACGGCGAGGACGATCAACACCACAGCTCCTGCCAGGAGCCGCAGGGATCCCACGGCGAGCGGACTGGCCGTCTCGGGTCCCAGTTCGTGAGCCGTCCCGGTGGTGCCCCACAAGATCGCAGCAAACAAGATCAGCCAGGTGCCACGCATCAGCGGAGCGTACAGCGGCTGTGGTAGGCGGCGCCGCCGCGTCTTGCCGACGTGGGCCGCCACTCTGCGTCATAATCGGGTGGTGTCCACTCCCGAGTTCCGGTTCGCTGAGACGTCCGACGGTGTGCGGATCGCCTACCAGCGGTTCGGTTCCGGTCCTTCGACAATCGTTGTAGGAGAGGTCTTCAACCATCTCGCCGTGCGCTGGGAGTTCCCCCTCTATCGGCGCGCGTTTGAGTACATGGGCGAGTATCTCGACGTTGTGTTGTACGACCAGCGCGGCTGCGGCATGTCCGACCGCGCGGAAGGAGCCATGTCGGTTCAGGATCGTGTGAAAGACATCTCCGCGATCGTCGGGGCCGAGGGTCTGGTTCAGGTGAACCTCATCGGACAGGGAGACGGCGCGATCGTTGCAGTCGCATTTGCCGCTGCCGAACGGAACCGCGTGGACCGGCTCGTGATATCGAATGGCCGCGTCGACGCGAGTACCGATGAACGAGCGTGGGAACTCGCCCCACATCCACTGGGTATTACGCGTGTCGAGGCGAATACCCCGGGACGTGGTTCATGGAACTGGGGGACCGACGTCGCCGACTTCACGGCCTTCACCACCCCGAGCCTTGCCGACGATCCCGCAGTGACCCAGTGGTGGCTGAAGTTCCAGCGAGTGACCCTTTCAAGGGACGAGATGATGAAGCAGGCGGCGGCGGTCGCCGGGCTGGATCTTGGCGGTGCGGCCTCCAATGTGGCTGCACCAACGCTGGTGACCCATACCGTTGGCAACCGCGCCTATCACTTGGGACACGGAATGGCATGGGCCGAGCAGATCCCGGGCGCTTCGCTCATTGAGATCCCCGGCGACGACCACATCATCGAATTCGCGTCGTACTGGCGTGATGTGTATGACCACCACATCGGGTTCATCACCGATAAGGCACCGGAACCACTGATGCGACGCAGATACGCCGCCGTTTTGTTCACCGACATCGTTGCATCGACCGCGGAGTCCCTCTCGGTCGGGGACGAAGGCTGGAAGTCGAAGCTTGATGCGCATGACAGCACGACGGAGATGGTGGTGTCGGAACACGGCGGAGATGTCGTCAAATCCACCGGTGACGGGATACTTGCCACCTTTGGGACCCCCTCAGCAGCAATCGATGCGGCAGTCGCCCTCCGATCGAGTCTCGCCTCCTTCGGCATCCGAATCCGTGCCGGTATCCACGCCGGCGAGATCGAGGCCCGAGAAGCGGACATCAGTGGATCGGTCGTGAACCTTGCAGCGCGAACGATGGACGCGGCGCCGGCGAATGAGATCTACGTGACGTCGTCAGTGCATGACCAGCTGCTCGGCAGCCAGTTCGAATTCGAC
This sequence comes from uncultured actinomycete, assembly GCA_942491345.1. Classification (GTDB taxonomy): domain Bacteria; phylum Actinomycetota; class Acidimicrobiia; order Spongiisociales; family UBA5794; genus JAHEEL01. The sequence continues at coordinate 77,702 of CALOAN010000030.1, read as the reverse complement.
GACGCCGGCCACCACGATCTCAAGGGTTTCTCCACGAGACGTCGGCTCTTCCGCGTCGCCGGGTAGTTGCCGGACGCCCGAATCGAGTCGTGCCCCAATCTCGCATACGCCGCGTAGGGTTGCGTGTGATGGTTCATTCAGACCGGGGAGGGTCACCTTGAGAATTCGAGTGGTACTTGGCGCGTCACTGGCGCTTGTGCTCATTGCTGCCGGCTGCAGTTCGTCGAGTGACGACAGTTCTACGACATCCACGGCCGGCGAGGCCGCGACGACCACAACGGCGGCCGAAACAACAACCACTACAACGGCGGCCACCACAACAACTACTGCACCGACGACGACAACAACGGCCGCTCCGACCACCACCACGACGGAGGGTTCGGACACCGCTGTGCCCGCAACGCCGATTGTCGGTGTCCTTTCTGCCTACGGGCCGGGTGGGGAATCAATGTTCCCTGCCGGGTCGGTCGAGGCGCATTGGTACCAGTGGGACGGGTTGTATGTCGTGCTGTACCGGGGATTCAACACCTTGCTCGGCGACCCGATCTGCGCCGGCAACTCGATTCTCGAGACGGACGGCCGATTCGCGTACATCTCCAATTCGCCGCACGAGGGAACCGTGGCTGAGATTTGTGACGGCGTGCCCAAGCTGGCAGACGCTCCATCCGGCGTGTACTCGTGTGGAGCATTGTTGTACTACCTGACGGAGATACCCACCGAAACGGTTGGGACCCTCTTTGGCACCCTTGAGATCGTCAGGGGCGGTGTCGGCGATGGACAGAGTTCGATCGCGGAGTCCGACATCGCGTCAACGCCGGCATTCGAGCCCGGACTCGCCTCATACGAGCTACCACCGAGTGACGTTGACAACGGGGGTGCGGTCGTGTGTAGCTGACGCTGCACTGCGGACCGCGAGTGTGCGCGACAGCGCGCGGCTACGCCTCCACAGCGAGACAACGTCGAAGCATCTCATGCAACTTATCGAGCTCGTCAGGTGAGAGGAAGAGGTTCCCGAGCGGGTGACTCGGGTCATTGAGGCGGGTCCGACGCGCCAGACCAAGAAACCACCTCTGTCAGGAGCACCGTGTTGCCGGAGACGTAGTGTTCAGGAGAGGGTATTCGTCCCTCCAAGGATGGGCAAGGTCGATGGCAGAATCTCACGACCGCCGATTCGACGAGTTGTATGACCAGCACTTCCGCGAAGTGCTCGCCTACTGCCTACGACGCGGCCAGGTTGACGACGCCTACGACGCAGCCAACGAGGTCTTCGCCATCGCGTGGCGGAGGATCGAAGACGTCCCCCGAGGGGATTCAGCCAGGCCATGGCTCTTCGTTGTGGCCAAGCGGGTCCTCTACCGGAGACGGAGAGGCTCCAAGCGTTTCCACCGACTGGTTGAGAGAATGGGATCGGTGAAACCGGCTGGTGGAACCGATCCAGCCACCGTGGTCGTCCAGCGTGCAGAATACGACGCAGTCATCACCGCGGCATCTCGTCTCAGCACCCAGGACCGTGAGGTCCTGAACCTCGCTGCGTGGGAGGGTCTCCCGCATCGCGAGATCGCAGAGGTCCTCGGCTGCTCGATCGACGCGGTAGATCAGCGACTCCACCGCGCCAAACAACGGCTGGCGAAGCAGTACGCCGCTCTCGGCTTTGACCGGGATCGGCCGTACGCAGTGGGAGGTGAGGAGTCGTGAAGGACGCCGAGCAGATCTACGCACTGTATGTCCAGGCGAATCCCGTGCCAAACCCCGACCTGCTGCCGCTCACAGGGGACGAAGCCGTGCTCCTCTCAATCGAAGGGAGCCACGTCATGCAGACACAAGAACCTACCAAGGAGCAGCCAACTGCTCGCACCACCGGCCGGAACATCCTTGTCGCGGCGGGAGCATTCGCCGTCGTGATCGTGATCGGCCTGATCGCTGCGTTGCTGGTCAACAGCGGCGACTCGGGTCCGGTCGCCGCAGCAGACGCTGCGCCCGTCGCTGTATTCGACGGAACCACCTGTAGCTATGAGGGACCGACAGAGATCGAGGAGGGCACCGTCGAGTTCTCGATAGCCAACTCGGGGAATGTTGACTTCACTCTCGCCGGATGGCTCATGGCGGGAGCCGCACTCGAAAAGGAACTCCAGCTCTTACCTGTGAGTAGTGACATGAAGGCAACCGACTTTGATCCGGTGCCCGATGGCCACCTGGTGTTTGGCTTCTACACGAGGCCCGGTGACCCCAAGTTGCGGGCTTGGCCGTTGTCGGCCGGAACGTACTTGATCGACTGCAAGACCGAGGACCACGTGTGGCGCGCGGCACAGGTTGAAGTCGTCGTCCCTTGAGCGGCCAGCGGAGGCTGGATCGCAACCTCGACCGTTTGACTCCGAAGTGACTTCAAGTGACCGGCGCATCACCGGATCGGGCGGCGCTGGCGATCCACACCTGTGACTCCGCAATCGGTGTGTAGCGTCCTTCCGTGACCTCGTTCCGCCCCTACTGGGACTTGATCCGGTACAACGCCGACTTCCGTCGCCTCTACCTGGCACGCCTGGTTCGTTTCGCCGGTGATTGGTTCCTGGTGGTCCACTCCTCGGCTGGTGTACGAGGCAACGATTCCGCGCTCGCCGCGAGCGCCGTCCTCGCAGCACAAGCCCTCCCCGCCGCCTTGCTGGCTCCGATCACAGGGGCGGTATCGGATCGGTTCGACCGCAAGAAGATTCTCATCATCTCGGATCTCCTCCGTGCGGGACTCGCGCTCTCACTGTTGGCGGTCGATGCTGTCGGTGGCGTCTGGTTCCCGCTTCTGATCATGCTTCTCGAGGGAGCCGGCGCTGCATTCTTCTATCCCGCGTCGACGGGTGCGCTGCCCAACGTCGTCGACGAACATGAGTTGCCTGTTGCGACGACGTTGATGTCTTCTGCGTGGGGAACCATGGCGGCGGTGGGTGCGGCCGCCAGCGGGGTCTTCGCAACGTTGGTGTCCCGCGACGCAGCATTCGTTCTCAACGCCGTGTCATTCATCGTGTCGGCACTCCTGGTTGCGCGTGTGGCGCAGCGCCTGCAGGCCACGAGGAAGCCCGTCGGCGGCGGTGAGCGTGAGTCGAACCGGTATGCGTTCCGGTACATCTTCGGCCACGTGCGAGCCTTGGCGCTGCTGAGTTCGAAAGGTGTCCACTCCCTGACCTCCGGTGGCGCCGTTGCGTTGTTTGCCCTGATATCGATCACGTTGTTCGAAGCCGGTGACGCAGGAACCGGCGCACTCTTCGGGGCGCGAGGCCTTGGGAACATGATCGGACCGATCGTCGCGCTCGCGATCGTTGGGCGGTCGGCACAACGGATCTTCGGCTCGATCGGGTGGGCGATGACCGTGTGGGGCGCGGCTTACATCTTCGTCGGGTTCTCTCCGACGCTTCTTCTGGCGGCGGCCGCGGTCTGCGTTGCCCACATGGGGGGCGGAACCCAGTTCACGTTCTCGACCTACGGATTGCAGGAGCTGATGCCTGACGATGTCCGAGGACGGATCTTCGCCCTCGACTTCGGAATCGACATGATGGCGATTTCGATCTCAGCCCTGATACTCGGTGCCCTCGCCCAGACGGTCGCCATCCGCCCGCTCCTCGTCGGTCTCGGTGTCGTGGCCATCGTCTTCGGCCTTGCCTGGACCGCTCTCACCCGACCCCTCTGGACTGACTTTGATACGGCGCCAGGCGAGGGCTGAATGCTCGCAACCAGAACGGGCCAACCCGGTCTTCCTTCAGCACTTCTGCCCCGAATGTGACGGGTGCCAGGTATCCGACGCGGGCGAGCGGAGTCGGTCCACCTAGCCGGACAGGATTCCGTCGGGACCGGCGCCCTCCCGTGGATCAGAGTCAGGGATTACTCTCGCGGAATCCAGGGAGGCCCGCCTGCAGTCAGAATCATCTACGAGCCAGACGATGATGACGGCCTCTCGCGACGTCCCCCTCAGCTTCTCGGCCACAGTGCTGCGGCGGCCGACGTTTGGTGGTCTTGTCGGCGCTTTGGTCTTCTTCTGGTTCTCTTTGGGGCCATCGCTCCTTCCGCGGTGGTGGGTGATGCAAGCGGTGATCGCGGGTCTCACGTCCGCTGTCGGCTACCTGATCGGAACGGCGGCCGAGTCCGGAGTCCGAGCCATCCTGAAGCGAGCCGGTAGCGCGACTGTGTCTCCGCGGGTCGCGAAGGGCGCATGGATCGGCCTCGGCGTGTTCGGCATTGTCGCCATCGGTGTTGGGTTGGCCCGCTGGCCCACGGTCCAGAACGCGTCGCGAGACCTCGTCGGCCTCGAGCACATCCCGTGGACGTTGGTGATCGTCATCATGTTGGTCGCGGCAGTGCTCTTCCTCGTCGGCGTGGTGCTGGGGCGCGTTGCGCTCTTCTTGATCCGGATGACCGAGAGATTCGCTCAGCGGTTCATGCCACGAGTAGTCGCCTGGGTCGCGACGATCGTTGTGGTCGTCCTCGTGATTGCGTTCCTGAGCGTTGATGTCGTTGAAAAGGGGCTTATCGGATTCGTCGACACCCGCTTTGGGGCAGCGGATACGGGCACCACGCCCGGCGTCCAGCAACCGGCGGCTGCGGAGTACTCCGGCAGCCCGGAGTCCATCGTGGCCTGGGACACTCTCGGACTCGAGGGTCGCAACTTCGTTGCCGGTGCGCCGACGCCACAGCAGATTGAGTCCTTCTCGGGAAGCGGTTCATCGCTCGCGCCGATTCGTGTCTATGCCGGCCTGGATTCTGCGGCGACACTCGAACAACGAGCCGCCCTCGTGGTTCTCGAACTCGACCGTACCGACGCGGCAGAACGTGAGGCAGTCATCGTTGTGACCACGACGGGGACCGGGTGGGTCGATCCCGACGCGGCTGACGCGATCGAATACATGTACGACGGCGACACCGCGATCGCCGCGATGCAGTACTCCTTCCTCCCGAGCTGGATCCAGTTCCTCGTCGGAACCGAACTCGCCGGGGAAGCCGGGGCCGCCATCAACGCTGCCGTTTACGAGTGGTGGGTGGCCCTCGAGGAGCCGCGCCCGAAGCTTCTTCTCTTCGGAGAGAGCCTCGGATCGCTCGGGCTCGAGACCGCGCTCGCCGGAGGTTCGATCGACGAATCTCTCAGCACCCTGAGCCGATCCGACGGAGTGCTGATGACCGGCCCCACGGCCTCCAATCCGATTTGGCAGCAGCTTTCGGAGGTTCGCGACCCTTCATCGCCGGTGTGGAAGCCGGTGTACGACGAGGGGTCTTCGGTGCGGGTCGCGAACCAGCCTGAGGATCCGCCGTCGGCAGGATCCGCACCGTGGTCGGAACCGCGAATCCTCTACTTCCACCATCCGTCGGACCCCGTCGGATACTGGAATCTCGAAACGCTCTGGTCACGTCCCGAATGGGTGGACGATCCGGTGGGCTACGACGTGTCTCCGGATGTCACCTGGTTCCCCATCGTGACGTGGGGCCAGGTATCCGCCGATCTGATCGCCGGATTCAGTGCCGGACCGGGTTTCGGGCACAACTACTCGATCGACTTCGTGAGTGGGTGGGCATCGGTGGCACCTCCCCCGGATTGGTCGGCGGATGACACGGTGCGCCTGGTCGCGCACCTCGACGCCGGAGCCGAGTAGCCGCACGAGCGACGGACGGGAGTCCGGCGACTCTCGCGCAAATGCCCCACATCCCGGGCATTTCCTCGACACGATGACAGGTCTCGTCGTCGGACGCCGCCGCGAGTCGACCGCTCGCGACGGCCTTGCAGAGTCGAGCGTGATCGTCGGCACTCACATCCGCTTGGCCCGAGGTGGTCCGCCGGTGATTCGTTGAATACGCCGGAATCGCGCAGCTACCGTCGACGTGGGATCAGTCGTCGTTCTCGGCGGCCTCGGACAGGTCTTCGTCCTCGTCTTCTTCCTCGTGGTGCTCCTCGCTCATCATGAGTAGCCCAACCATGGCCTTTGCGTGATAGAAGTTGAGGCGCTTCACCTCGAGCGGGAACTTGTGACCGGTCTCGAGGTCTTCGAGAACGATGGTCCGCACTGAGACACGCTGATGGACCTCGACACCAAGCTTGTCGCGATGGATCTTGGCAATCGGATCCACGTGATAGCCCATGGCCTTCATCCCGAGGAGGTAGACCTCCTTCGGCGAGACGGCAACACAGACTCGGGGAGGCAGGTCTTTGCTGAGCCCCATCGCTGCGCGACCGGCGGCAAGGCCGCCCGCCGAGCCGATGGTTCGGCCCCAGCTGTCGCCTCCGGTCGCTGCCCCACCCGCAACCGAACCGACCGCCGCCCCAGCGGCAGAAGCACCGGCTGAACCCTTGGGATTGAATTCTGCGACATCGAAGATGGTGTCATCGCCGGTCGCCTCGATCGCGGCCCTCATTAGCTTCTGTTCTTTGGACATCGGAGCCCCTCCCCAGATTGATCGATCGATCGCCACGTGAAGCAGCGCTTGACAGCCCGGGACCCTACCGGCACGAGTCACGAATCCGCAACACACCAGCATCGGCCGCTGTGGTCGGCTGGGAGGGACGATGTTGCCGGTGCTGCACGTCCCCGTCGGGCCGTGGATCTCGGGTTGAGCTGAAAGACGCAGCTCGATTCGTACTCGATCCGCCGTGTGCGTCACCCCCCGCCCATAGGAGAGCGAGAGGGGCAGCCATGCCGATGGTATCCGCGGCTGTTGGCGGTGATCGATCCGAATGGAGGTGTGGAGGGGGTCGAGTCGTTCCTGGGCAGCGGCCCGACGAGTGTCGCGTACACCGGTGACGCGTTCTGGAATGAGGTATTTGCCGGCACGTGGAGGCTTCCTCTGTCCGCCGAGGTGCGTCGCTACTGCATGGATGCTCCCAGTGCGAAGAAGAAGACAACCACGAAAAGGATGAACAGTGCGATGCCGGCCCAACGCAGCACCGGATTACACATCGCGAGTCTCGCTCCCCGACGACCGAGTTGTTGGACTGCAGCGTTCCGGACGATCCACGTCCACCGGAGCGATCGGTAGGCACGGCTGAGATAGAGCCGATCTCGCCATACGCGAATGTGCTGCGTCATCGCTCGGACGTCCTGATGATCGTGCGGCTTCGTCGACCTGCTCAACGGGTACGCGGCCGCGAGAGCAAGGAACCCGACCGCGATCCTCACGATGAACGCGATCGCCACGATCGAAAGCGGCGAAAGCAGAGCTCCGACGAACTCACTCGGCGTATCGAGCGACAGCGCCTGGTTCTCGAGCTCGAGCACGTCCCGTCGGGCGATGGCGTACGAGATCGCTGCAAACGACATACCCAGCCACAACAGGGGAAAGTACGACTTCCGAATGCACCAGAGGAGCAGAACGACGGTCGCATCGAAATCGCTCCTGATCGCTGAGGACGGATCGAAGCCGCTGTCGTCGGTCCGTTCCCCGAGTCTTCCCGGGTTGCTGCCGGCTGCAGCAGGTGGAGCATCCACATATCCTCCTGATGCCGTGAATCGAGAGCGGGCGAGAGTTCGGCGAGTCTAGAGGAATCGCTGACCGAGGAAGCGGGTTGGTTCATCCCGCCGAGGAGTCAAGCGATTGCAGTCGCGCCATGAGATCCCGCACCGTCTCGCCAACAGCCACGAGGACCGCACTAGCCACGCGCTCTCCCTTCTCGGTGAGAGCAACGACCACTGCGCGGCCGTCAACGTCGCTGTTGTGAAGTCGAGATACGATGCCGCTGTCTTCGAGTTTCGTCACGACCTTTGTGGATCCACCGGTGGTGATGTTCATCGCCTCGGCGATCTCACCCGGACGCAGCGGGCCAGAGAGCCAAAGGAGGAGGAATGCCACCATCGCGGAGTTGTCGTTGAGAACGTCGAGTCCGCTGCTCGACCGGATAGCTTCTGAGAGGATCCGCCCGGCTCCGCCCAACATCACAACGGCTTGTGCGGTCGCGACGTCGTACTCGTCGCGGGTCTGGTGGGTCTCCATGAGCAGATAGTACTGGGATCCTCTCGGTGCCTCTCCTTGAGGTGCCCATCTCGCTGACCGAGGAAACAATCTTCACCGCGAACGTATGATCTGCGCCCATGAGCAACGGAATCCCGGACGAGCTGTCGCCTCCGAGGCCGCCAACGGCTCTGTCGCCCCTCGGTCAGATGCTCGATGGGCTGCGTCCGTCACGTCGCATGATGTCCGAGGACGAGCGCCATCTGGTGACGGACGAGTTGTTCTGGGAGTCCGAGGAGCTCACGGCACACCTCGTGCGATTCTTCGTCCTCATCGTGCTGTCGACCCTCCTCGCCGCCTTCGGACTCGCCGCGAACAGCGTGGCCGTGATCATCGGTGCGATGCTCGTTGCGCCGCTGATGACTCCGATCCTCGCTACGGCCGCGTCGCTCCTTGTCGCGGATCTGAAGATGTTGCTGTCCAGCGTTGCGGTGATCGCCGCCGGCGTCGTCATGGCGATCGGTACATCGATGGTGGTCACGTTCGTCGGCTTGCAGAATTTCACCACCGTCTACTCGCTTCCGAGTGAGATCCTTGGGCGGACACAGCCATCGCTGCTGGATCTCGGTGTTGCTATCGCCGCCGGCCTCGCAGGCGGCTACGTGCTCACGCACCCGAAAGCGAGCTCATCTCTTCCTGGTGTCGCCATCGCCGTTGCCCTGGTACCACCGCTCGCCACCGTCGGAATCCTCCTGCAGATTGGAGCCACCTCGCAGGCCGGCGGCGCGTTCCTCCTGTTCCTGACGAACCTCTTTGCCATCGTCCTGTCCGCCATCGTCGTCATGCTGCTCTCGGGCTTCGTGCCGCCGGAGATTCGACTCGAGGGCTTTCGCAACGCTCGCATCGGGTTGTTCGTGAGCGCCGTGGTCCTCGTGGCGATCGCCGTTCCCCTGACGGTCCATACCGTCGGTGTGGTCCAGGATCAGCGTTTCGCACAGACGGTGACGGTTGAGGTCGCCACGTGGGATCCGAATGCGAGCATCGAGGACCTCGTTGCCTACCTCCAGCCCGGTGGGCGCGCCGAGGTCGACCTCGTTGTTTCAACGACTTCGAGCGCCCCGCAGCCCTCGTGGAAGCTCGCCGATGCGGTGTCGGCCCGGATCGGCAGGGTTGTCGACATGAGCGTTCGGTATCGACTCGAGGTCGCGGATGAATCCACGTCCGGCTGAACGGCTACTCCTCCTTATCCTCGGCCTCGGCCTGGTCGCCGCTGCCTGTTCATCGGGTACGGTCGACGACACCGACGCCCTCATCGTCTTCGGGAACCAGCGAGGTGCCGACGCCGATGCCCTCCGCGGTGTTCTCGCCCGCTTCGAGGAGGAGACTGGCATCGAGACCCGCTTCACGGGGTCGGCGTCGTTCCCGAGAGCCGTCCGCGAGCGAGTGGAGGAAGGGAACCCACCCGACGTTGGGCTCTTTCCCCAGCCGGGCCTCCTCGATGACCTGGCGGACGAGGGCCTTGTCATCCCGCTGCGTGACGACGTGGCCGAGGCTGCGAGCACGTCTCTTCTCCCCTCCCTCGGTGGAGTCTTCGGATCAGCCGGCGCGGCGAATAGTGTGCTCTTCCAGGTGCATGTGAAGAGCCTCGTGTGGTATCCGCCGGCCGAGTTCGCTGCACGCGGTTACGAGATCCCAACGACGTGGACTGAGCTCGAGGAGCTCTCTAGGCGCATCTCGGCGGACGGTATCAGCCCGTGGTGCATGGGCGTGTCGGCCTTTGATGCTACGGGATGGCCCGCCACCGACTGGGTCGAGGACATCGTGCTGCGGGCCGACGGCCCCGAGGTCTATGACGCCTGGGTTGCGGGCGACATCGCGTTCACCGACGACCGCATCGGATCGGCGATCGCCGAGTTCGGATCTCTCGTGCTCAGTGCTGAGGCCGCGAACGGTGGTCGTCGAGGGGCCCTGAACACCAGCCCTGCCAGGGCGCAGGATCCGATGTTCGCGTCGCCTCCCGGCTGCCTCATGTACAAGCAAGCGTCCTTCCAGCTGCCCAATCTCCCGAGCGAGGTCACGGTGGGAGAGGGCGGGGACGTCGACGTCTTCGTCCTGCCTGGAATGGACACCGGACCGGCTCCGGTCGTAATCGGCGGCACCGTCGCAGCGGCCTTCACCGACAGCGAGGAAACCTGGGCGCTGATGCGCTTCCTCTCCACGGCCGCTGCCGGTGAGTCGTGGGCGGAGCTGGGTGGCTTCAGCTCGCCGAGCTCCGACTTCGATCCCGACGCCTACGGCGCAGACTTCGACCGGAGAATGGCCTCGATCGTCGCCGATGCCGAGGTTGTGCGCTTTGACGCGTCGGATCTCATGTACTCGCCCGTTGGGACGCGGTCGTTCTTCGATGCGATGGTGCAGTTCATTGCCACAGGCCGCGTCGAGCCCGCACAGGAGACGGCGCAGGAGGGCTACAGCCGCTGATGCGGGAAGCGGCCAGCACTAGTGTTGCTGCGTTCGACCATCGAGCGACGGCGGAGGTTCGTCAGATGTGGATCCCACCGATCGGTGTGCGCCGTGTGCTCTTCGATCCCTTGATCTTCATTCTCGCCGTCCTGTCGGTGATCGTCAGCCCTCTCCTCTTCGCTCTCGCCGCCCTAGCCGACCTCGTCACGCGGGGGCCGTGGAAGTTCGTGAGAACAACGAGGCTGTTCGTGGTCTTCATGGCGTGCGAGGTCGCGGGCCTCAGCGCCGCTTTCGGGCTGTGGGTTGCCTCTGGATTCGGAGCGAGGATCCGCTCTCCCCGGTTCCGGCTCGCCCACTACCGATTGCTGTCGTGGTGGCTCGGGGTGATCTCTCGGGAGATCCAAATCGCGTTCGGGTTCACCATCGAGATCCCGAGCCAGCCGCGTATCGATGGTCCGATAATCGTGTTCAGCCGCCACGCCGGGCCAGGCGATTCGGTGTTCATCGCAGGCGTGCTCCTCCACGACTTCGAACGATTCCCCCGAATCGTGGGGAAGAAGGAGTTGGAGTTCTCGCCGTTCTTCGACGTCATGGGGCACCGCCTCCCCATGCGCTTCATTCGCCCTCATCCCAAACAGCGCGAGGTCGCGCTCAAGGCTGTCAGAGACGCCGCCTCGAATCTCCAGGAACTCGATGCATTCGTGCTCTTCCCCGAGGGTGGCAACTTCACCCCCGGGCGGCGCAGGAGGATCATCGAGAGCTTCGATCGGCGCGGTCTCGCCGAGGATGCGGCATTCGCACGGAGCCTGGCGAACGTGCTGCCCCCACACCCCTCCGGCCCGCTCGCCGCAATGGAGGAGACGCCGGGGGCGGATGTCGTCTTCGTAGCTCACACCGGGACCGAGGATCTAATCTCCCCTGCCATCATCTGGCAGGGCATCCCGTTCGGGCGCACAATCCGGGCCAACTACTGGCATGTCAGCGTGCGGGAGATACCGACGAACCCGGAAGATCGTGTGGCCTGGCTGAACGCCCAGTGGCAGGGGGTCGATGCGTGGATCGGCGCCAATCGCGTGACCGCGATCGATCCAGGATCGGCGTCACGATGACGACGACCGCGTTCGTTCTCGGAGGGGGAGGCCATCGAGGGGCCTACGAGGTCGGGATGCTCAAAGCACTCGTGGGTGCCGGTATCGAAGCCGACTTCGTGGTCGGCACCTCCATCGGAGCGATCAACGGGGCACTGTTCGCATCGTCTCCGAACGCCGACGGGGTTCGGATGTTGGAGGATGCGTGGAGCGGACTCGAGTTCAGCGACCTGTTCCCCGGCGGTGCTTGGAGTCGCGCCCGGTCGGCCATCGGTCAGCGCACCTATGTGCACGCAAATGACCACCTTCGGTCGTGGTTGACGGCCAGACTCGGAGGCAGCGACATCGAGTCCCTGCCGGCGCATTTCGAATGTGTCGCCGCCTGCATCGAGGATTCGTCGGAACACTGGTTCACGTCCGGCCCCGTGGTCGACGCCCTGCTCGCGTCCTCTGCCGTGCCCGGCCTTCTGCCGCCGGTCGAGGTTGCGGGAAAGCACTATGTCGACGGCGGCGTGGTGAATTCCATTCCCCTGTCTCGAGCCTTCGGATTGGGAGCCACCACGGTGTTCGTGATGCACGTGGGCCATATCGACGATGAGCTCGAGGTCCCCACGAAGCCCTGGGACGTGGGAGTCGTCGCGTTTGAGATCGCCCGTCGACACCGCTTCACCACCGATCTCGCGAGCATCCCCGACGGCGTGGCGGTCCACGTGCTCCCGACGGGGGCGGCCAGGGGCAGGTTCAACGATCCGACCAAGCTGCGGTACGGCGACCTCTCGAATGCGGAGCGGAGCATCGCATCAGCCTTCGACGCGACCCAGGCCTTTCTCGCGAACATCGATGGAGGGTGACGCGCTTGTTGTAGGGGGGAACCCCGGCGCCGGCCGCCCGTGAAGACACGGCGAGCGACTCTGGTCCGACATGATCGCGACGACTCACATCGGTGAACCGTCTGAAAATCTTGCTTACCTGGGAAGCGACTACCCCTATGATGCCGGCCAGCCCTGAGCCAGAGGAGCCCAAATTGGCAGCCACCATGGAAGATCGCGGCGTGATCATCGAAGAGCCCGCCGAGCGAAAGATCGTGCGCCATCCGACCGATCTGCTGCGCCTCATCGTCGCCATCGTCGCGACGATCTTCGGCTTCTTGCTGGCCACCACCTTGAACAACCTTTCCGAGGCCATCACGGTCGAGGTGATCCAGGGCTTCGACCACCTCCCAAACCCCGTGGTCATGGTCGTCCTGGCCCTGGTCGGCCTGCTGGCGCTCATCCTGCCCTTCGTGGGCATCGGGTACTTCATCCGGAAGAAGCAGTGGCGGCGGTTGCGTCTCGCACTCCTCGCGGTTGTGCTTGCTCTGGTGGTGCTGTGGCTTCTCGAGTCGTTCCTCGTGTCGCGCTTCTCACCACCCGTCCTGTCGACGGCGCCGCCAAGTTGGGTGTGTGCACCGGGAACGGACATCGCCAACATCGGCCTGTTCGAATGCGTTGCCGACACCGAGATCTCGAGCCCGCTCGTCCGGTATGGCAGCCTCGTCGCCCTCACCGCCTTCTTCTCCGCGGTCATCCCGTACCTGAATCGGCGGTGGAAGCGATTCGGATGGATCACGATCATCCTCTTGGCTGTTACGCAGATGCTGAGCCATCTTGAGCCGCCGACCGACGAGTTCCTGGCGATCGGCATCGCCTACGCCGTCGGGGCGGCGGTGCTCCTGGCCTTCGGCGAGCCCAACCGTCGCCCACGTGGCCGTCGAGTGGTGGAAGGACTCGCCCGGTCTGGGATCACGCTCACCAATCTCAAGAGGGCCGGTGTCGATGCGCGTGGGTCGGTGCCCTACTTCGCGACGACGACGTCTGGCCAGGGACTGTTCGTCAAGGTACTCTCTCCGGACGAGCGTGCGGCAGACGTCATGTTCCGCGTCACGCGAATGTTCCGCCTGAAGGGTGTTGGTGACGAGCGCCCGTTCTCATCTCTCAAGCGAGCGGTGGAGCACGAAGCCGTCGCGTCGCTGATGGCAACCGCCGACGGCGTGAAGACTCCGCAGATGGAGGCGATCGCCGACATTGCACCCAGCTCGATGCTCATGGCGTACGACCTCGTTGACGGCAAGTCGCTCGACTCGGTCCCCGTCGAGGACCTCACCGACGACGTGCTCCGGGGTGTATGGAAGCAGGTCGCGATCCTCCGCGAACACAGGACGGCCCATCGCGACCTTCGGCTCGCCAATGTCTTCCTCGGTTCGGATGGCGAGCCGTGGCTGATCGACTTCGGCTTCGCCGAACTCGCCGCGACGGACGGGCAGCTGCGTTCTGACATCGCCGAACTTGTCACGTCGACGGCGTCGTCGGTCGGCGCCGAACGCGCCGTGGCGAACGCGATTGCTGTGCTGGGGTCGGATCCTGTCGCCGAAGCGTCATCGCGTATCCAGCCCCTGGCACTCTCGGGTGCAACGCGTGATTCTCTGAAGAAGCAGAAGGGCCTGGACGAGGAGATCCGCAACGAAATCCAGACCCAGACCGACATCGAGGAGGTCAAGCTCGAGAACCTCGAGCGCATTCCGACCCGCACGGTCGTGATGGTGCTCGGTTTCGCGTTGGCGATCTACTTCCTGATCCCACAGCTGACGCAGACCGACTTCGGCGCCGTCCTCGACGCGAACTGGGCATGGACACCGGCGATCCTCCTCGCGTCGTTCATCACCTACGTCGGCGCGGCATACAACATCATGGGGTCGGTCCCCGAGCGGGTGCGGCTGATCCCGACGACCCTCGTGCAGCTGGCCGGCTCGTTCATCAACCGCATCAGCCCGGTCAAGGTCGGCGGCATGGCCACCAACGTTCGCTTCCTCCAGAAGAACGGCGTCGAACTCCCGAATGCCGTGGCGGGCATCGGCGTGGCGAGCGTGGCCACCATGGCGGTGCACATGACGCTGCTGCTCACGACGGTGGTGTTCCTCGGGAGGAATGCCGGGGACTTCATCAAGCTCCCGTCCGGGCAGACGGTGCTGATCGGCATGGTGGCGGTCTTCACCCTGCTCACGGTCGTCTACTTCCTCCCCCCGGCGAGGAAGATCTTCAAGACCAAGGTTTGGCCGTCCATCAAAGCCTCTGGCGAGGGTCTCGTCGCCGTCGCATCGACGCCGTCGAAGGCGATCATGCTGTTCGGCGGCGCCTTCATGCTGATCGTCGCCTACATCACCGCCCTGTGGTTCTCACTCGAGGCATTCGGAGGGGGGCTCAGCATTCCCGCCGTGGCGCTGGTGTTCCTCGGTGGTCAAGCACTCGGCAACTTGGCACCGACCCCCGGTGGTATCGGCGCGACGGAAGCGGCCATCATCGCCGCGATGACGGCGCTCGGGCTCGATGCGACGACGGCCGTGTCGGCAACCTTCCTCTACAGGATCGCGACCTTCTGGCTCCCGATCTTGCCCGGCGTCTTCAGCTTCAGGAAGCTCGAACGAGACGGGATGCTGTGACATCCGAACCGCCGCGTCGCCTGGAGGAGCGGCCACTCCTCCAGGACCATCCCGGGGCGTTCAGGCTGGCGCTCGTACTCTGGGCGCTCGGCCTGTTCGTGTTCATCGCACTTGCCATTCCTGCACTTGCCGACCTCGTCCAAGGTGTCGACGATCGGGTCCATGAGCTCGCCGTCGACCTGGAGTCGTCGATTGTCGTCGCTCTCGCGAAAGGTCTCGACTTCATCGGCAGCACGTGGGTGACAGCACCGGTGATGATCCTCGTTGGCGTGTTCTTGGTATTCCGCCGGCGCTGGGAGGCTTTGGCCTCCTGGTTCCTGGCCATGGTGGGGTCTCAGCTGCTGATCGGACCGATGAAGAACCTCTACGAACGGGCACGACCCCCGTTCCCGCTCGTCGAGACATCGGGGTTCTCCTTCCCTTCGGGCCACGCGGTCGCAGGTGCGGCCATCGCGGTGTCGCTGGTGATCGTGTTGGTGCCGGCGGGGACCAAGCGGCGCAATCTCGAGATGCTGGCTGCAGCGTTTGCCGTGGTCATGGCGCTCAGTCGTGTGTATCTCAGAGCTCACTGGCTGTCCGATGCCCTGGGCGGTGCCGCCCTCGGCGCAGCCGTTGCCATCGGAGCGGCGCTTCTGGTCCACCGGATCGAAGGGATGGGCGCCCAGCGGTAACCATCTTCCAGCAGAAGCGATCTGACTAGAGTCCGGCTGCACAAGTGCAGCAAGCGCTAACAACAAGGAGGAGAACATGGCAGACAGGAAGGTGCCTCTCGGCATCAGTGTGATCACAATTCTGATGTACATCGCCGCGATATTGGACATTGCCGGCGGTGTCTTCTTTCTGATCGAGAAGGGTCCCATCGCGGAGGCAGCAGACATGAGCGAGAGCGCAATCGTCGGCATCGCTATCGCGATGCTCGTCGTGGGCGTGATCATCGGCCTCTTGGCATTTGGAC
Source organism: uncultured actinomycete (assembly GCA_942491345.1). Lineage (GTDB taxonomy): Bacteria > Actinomycetota > Acidimicrobiia > Spongiisociales > UBA5794 > JAHEEL01. The sequence goes on along the minus strand of CALOAN010000030.1, from coordinate 61,810 downwards.
TTCGGTCGGCCAGCAATGGGGTTCGTCTCTTGATCGCCGTCGTGATGGTGCTGCGCATCGCCGGCGCGATCTACGTCATCTTCGCCGTGCCGGGTGGCCGATTCGAGGGTCTCGTTGGCGCCGTCATCGCCCTCGTGGTGCTGTACATCCTGTACGGGAGCGAGGACAGCAAGGCGTTCTTCGACGGCACGCCCTCGTTGTCGTAGTCACCGACCGAACCAGTCGAAAGTGGCCGCCCCCAGGGGCGGCCACTTCGCGACGGCATGCGCGTCGTCCGAGCCCGAACGACAGATCGATGACCCAGGCCACGCTGTTCATTCGTACCGCACGAGGACGCTGGGTAGGGTCGCAACCGATGTTTGGCCAACACACCAACGAGTGCGCACGCTTGAAGTGGCGGGTGGTGTGATGGGGTTTGTGGCTCGATGGGTGCCCGGTATCACGGTTGTTCGTACCTACGAGAAGGGATGGTTGCGTAAGGATTTCACTGCGGCGTTGGTGCTGACCGCCCTCCTTGTTCCGCAGGGGATGGCCTACGCCGAGCTTGCCGGGCTTCCCGCCGTCACCGGTCTGTACACCACCGTCGCTGCTCTCCTCGGATATGCGATCTTTGGCCCGTCGCGCATCATGGTCCTCGGGCCCGACTCCTCCCTTGCACCCCTGATTGCCGCCATCATTGCTCCGCTGGTCATAGGGGATTCACCTGCCGAGGCGGTCGCGTTGGCGGGGATGCTTGCCATCCTTGCCGGGTTGATCGAGGTTGTTGTTGGCCTCGTCAGGTTGGGGACGATCACCGACCTCCTCTCGATGCCGGTGCGCGTCGGCTACCTCAACGGCATCGCATTGCTGGTTCTGGTGAGCCAACTCCCCAAGCTGTTCGGATTCTCCACCGACGGCGACGGGTTTGTCTCCGACATCGTCGAGTTCGCGAAGGGTCTGGCCGACGGCGAAACCGTTGTCGCTTCGCTGCTCCTCGGCAGCGTCGCCATTGTGGTGATGCTCGTTGGCCGCCGTTTCGCCCCCCGTATCCCGTGGGTCCTCGTCGCGGTGATCGCTTCGATCGCGGTTGTCGCGCTACTGGGACTCGCCGACGAGGGCGTCTCGGTGGTTGGCGTGTTGCCCTCGGGCTTCCCTAGCCCGACCTTCCCCAGCGTGCCGCTGGAAGACCTTGGGCCTCTGCTCGCAGGGGCGCTCGCAATCGCCATCGTCTCCGTCGCCGACACGGCCGCGCTTTCACGCAGCTTCTCTGCCAAACGTGGTGAGCGTGTCGATCAGAACCACGAGGCCGTGGGCCTGGGTGTATCCAACATCGCTGCCGGCCTCTTCCAGGGTTTCCCGATGAGCGCAAGCTCGTCGCGGACGGTCGTCGCCGAGTCGGTTGGAGCGAAGACCCAACTCACCGGGGTCCTGTCGGCCCTGGCGATCATCATTCTGTTGGTCGGTGCCAACGGCCTGCTTGCCGACCTGCCCTCGTCCGTCCTCGCCGCTGTAGTGATCGTTGCCTCGTTCGGCCTCTTCGACCTCGCCACGATTCGCTGGCTGGCACGAGTTCGGCGTACCGACTTCGTTGCCGCCGTCATCGCGATGCTCGGAGTGGTCCTCGTAGGTGTGCTCGAGGGGCTTCTCATCGCTATCGGCGTCTCGCTCGCCGTGTTCATCTGGAAGCGCTGGAGACCCCACACGGCCGTCCTCGGTCGCGTTGCCGGCGCCAAGGGCTACCACGACACGGAACGCCATCCCGACGCGTATCTCGTGCCGAGCCTGCTGCTGTTCCGCTTCGACTCACCCATCTTCTTCGCCAACGCAGGATTCTTCGAGGAGCAACTCGGCGAGGCCATCGACGCGACACCCGGTGGAGTCCGCAGGGTGGTGGTTGCCGCCGAGCCGATCAGCGATATCGACAGCACAGGGGCGGAGATGCTGCAGATGCTCCTCGACGACTTCGATGCGCGAGGCATCGAGTTCGCGTTCGCTGAGCTCAAAGGTCCGGTGAAGGATCGCCTGCGTAGCTACGGCCTGTACGAAAGGATCGGTGACCGGTTCTTCTATGCGACCCTCGGAGTCGCAGTGATGTCGTATGCAGACGAGACAGGCGTGTCACCACGGGATCACGGAGAGGACAACCAGGAGCGCTAAGCACCCTCGGCGAACGGATGTATCTGCGGCGCGTCGTTGGCGGAAGGCTCTCCCGACCAGATGCCGCAACGTCTTCGCTTGCCCACCCGGGAGCCTCACGGAACGGCCCTGGTTCAGCGGCGGTAGGTAGGAAGACTCTGTCGAGATCTTCACCGATGAGGGATGGTGGTCGGGCTCGGCAGCTCAGCCACCTGTCGGGGAGGTGGTGTTGCGCGAAGAGATCGGGGTCCGTGTGAAGGCGGCTGAGTTCACCAGGTTCGGTCCGCCGGATGTGCTTCAATTCGTCGACGTGGGTGACTTCGTCGTCATCGAGATCCCAGTCGAGTGCACGGAGATTCTCCTCGAGTTGCGAGACCGTTCTAACCCCGAGAAGCAAGGAGCTGACCATTGGGCGAGAACGGAGCCAGTTGATCGCGACCTCGCTCATCATGACTTCCCGCTGTTCAGCAATGGTCCGAACGGCATCGACGATGCGCCAAGTCCGCTCCGTGTTGCGCACGTCGTAGGCCTCAAGCCCTCTCGTCGGGTCATCGCCCAGACGTGACACTCCGGTTGGAGTCTCGTCCCGCTGGTACTTGCCGGTCAGCCAGCCTCCGCCAAGAGGCGACCACGGCAGGGTTTGGGTGGTGGTCAGGGGCAGGGTCGAACTGCCGACCTCTGGTTTTTCAGACCAGCGCTCTACCAACTGAGCTACCTGACCGGGCAAACACCGCCGCCCGGGTCGAGACCCGGGCGAGTGTGTCTGGCGGGAGCGACGGGATTTGAACCCGCGACCTCCGGCTTGACAGGCCGGCGTGAACTCCAGACTTCACCACGCCCCCGTTCGTGCCCCCAGGGGAATTCGAATCCCCGTTGCCGCCTTGAAAGGGCGGAGTCCTAGGCCGCTGGACGATGGGGGCAGGGCCCCGAAAGCATAACGGCCTCGGATAGGCAGTGAGCAGCGAGTATATCCACCCCGAACCCTTGTGGTCAGACGGACCAGGGCCGTCTGACCACACACTCAGGGCCATCCGGCCCTCCCCATCGCTTGCCGTACCTCTTAGCCTGCGTGTATCCGTTCGCGACCCGGAGGTAGTTGTGGCCGAAAAAACTCTCGAAGACCTGATGTCGGAGGAGCGAGTCTTCCCGCCGTCCGAGGCATTTGTCGCTGCGGCGAACGCCGGTCCGGAGATCTACGAGGCATCCGAGGACTGGGAAGCCTGGTGGATGCAGCAGGCGCTCGAGCGCATCAGTTGGTATCAGGAGCCGACCGTCGGACTCAACTCCGACAACGCTCCGTTCTTCAAGTGGTTCGAGGACGGAAAGCTCAATCTCTCCTACAACTGCCTCGACCGCCATCTCGACACTATCGGCGACAAGGTCGCGTACCACTGGGTCGGAGAACCCGGCGACACGCGCGACATCACCTTCAAGGAACTGCACGAAGAGGTCTCGAAGTTCGCCAACGGACTCAAGTCGCTCGGCGTGGAGAAGGGTGACCGGGTTGCCGTCTACATGGGCATGATCCCCGAGCTGCCGATCACGCTGCTCGCATGTGCCCGTATCGGGGCCATCCACTCAGTCGTATTCGGAGGTTTCTCCTCCGACTCGCTCGCCGACCGCATCCAGGACGGCGAGGCAAAGGTTCTCGTCACGCAGGATGGCTCATGGCGCAAGGGCGGCGTCTTCCCGCTCAAGGATCATGCCGACGTCTCCGTCGCCGCTTCCCCATCGATCGAGAAGGTCGTGGTCGTCGAGCGCACGAAGAACGAAGTCAGCATGACCGAAGGCCGGGACATCTGGTGGGCCGACTTGATGGCCGACCAATCCGCCGTGTGCGAACCCGAAGTGATGGACGCCGAGGACATCCTCTTCGTCCTGTACACCTCCGGAACAACCGGGAAGCCCAAGGGCATCGTTCACACCCAAGGTGGCTATCTGGCCGGCGTGATGGCCACCCACGATCTCGTGTTCGACATCAAAGATGACGACATCTTCTGGTGCACCGCGGACATTGGGTGGGTCACGGGCCACTCCTACATCGTGTACGGCCCGCTGGCCAACGGGACTACCGGCGTCATGTACGAAGGTGCTCCCGACTATCCGGACTTCGACCGGCTTTGGAAGATCGTCGATGACTACGACGTCTCGATCTTCTACACCGCGCCGACGGCCATTCGCGCCTTCATGAAGTGGGGCGACCAGTATCCGGCGATGCACGATCTGTCGTCGCTGCGTCTGCTCGGGACGGTCGGCGAGCCGATCAACCCCGAGGCCTGGATGTGGTACAACGAGCACATCGGGCACGACAGCTGCCCGATCGTCGACACGTGGTGGCAGACGGAGACCGGCGCCATCATGATCACGCCGCTTCCGGGTGCCGTACCAACGAAGCCGGGCTCGGCAACGCGCCCGTTCCCCGGCATCGGCATCAGCGTTGTCGACGATGACGGCGTCGAGGTTGGCATCCCGGGCGGCGGATTCCTCGCCATCCCCCACGCGTGGCCGTCGATGCTGCGCACCATCTGGGGAGATGACGAGCGTTATGTCGACACCTACTGGTCGCGATTTGACGGGATGTACTTCCCGGGTGACGGCGCCAAGCGCGATGAGGACGGCTACTTCTGGCTGCTCGGTCGTGTCGACGACATCATGCTGATCGCCGGTCACAACATCTCGACCACCGAGGTCGAGTCGGCGCTCGTGTCGCACCCGGCCGTTGCCGAAGCGGCCGTTGTCGGTCGGGCGGACCCGGTCACGGGCCAGGCAATTGCCGCGTTCGTCACGGTCCGTGGCGGCGTCGTCGGCGACGAGGCACTGCTCCAGGACCTGCGCAACCACGTTGCGGAGTCGATCGGCCCGATCGCGAAGCCGAAGAGCATCGTGTTCACGGCGGACCTGCCGAAGACGCGGTCCGGCAAGATCATGCGACGCCTGCTGAAGGACATCTCGGAACAGCGCCAGCTCGGCGATGTGACGACGTTGGCCAACGCAGACATCGTTGCGGAGCTCACGGCCGAGGCCGCGGGTTCCGAAGACTGATCGACTACACGTTCAGGGTGCATCCACGCGGCTCCGGCCGCGTGGATGTTCACGTCCCGGACGCGGAACGTCTGCCAAATCGCACCCACAGGCGTAGCCTGGCGGGATGACGACAACCACTGAACCGCTCCGACGCGAGTACGTGGACGGTGCAACTGCGATCGTTCGCGGAGCGATCGACGCCGGGTGCACGTTCTTCGCCGGATACCCGATCACGCCCGCCTCCGGCATTCTCATGGCGATGATGCGCGAACTCCCGAAGGTTGGCGGCGTCGCCATGCAGGGTGAGGACGAGATCGCCTCCATCGGCATGTGCCTTGGCGCCGCCATGGCCGGCGCAAAAGCGATGACTGCGACCTCCGGCCCCGGGATCAGCCTCTACTCCGAGAACATAGGCCTCGCCATCATGGGCGAGGTCCCACTGGTCATCGTCGATGTGCAGCGCCTCGGCCCGGCCACGGGTGGCGCCACGACCGTTGCCCAGGGAGATATCCAGTTCGTTCGGTGGGGCACGGCCGGCGGGTACCCCATGATCGTGCTCGCCCCATCGAGTGTCCCTGAGACGTACGGGCTCACGGCGAAAGCGTTCGAACTTGCAGAGCGATTCCGGTGTCCGGTCTTCCTGCTCACCGATAAGGAGATTGCGATGACGCTTTCTGCCGTCGACGTCGACGAGTATCCGGAGGTCGTTGCTGCAGAACGTCTCGTGAAGGACAGCGGCCTTCCCTACGCCTGGGAACTGTCCGACGCGGTCGAACCGATGCGACGGTACGGAGAGGGCGATCCGTTCCGGCTTACGGGCTCCACCCACGACGAGGGTGCGTACATCACGAAGAACGCAGAGAAGGTCGGCGCGCTCAACCAGCACCTGATCGACAAGATCGAACAGCACCGGGACGAGATCGAGATGGTCGACGCCGACCCCGAGGAGGGCGCCGGCACCCTTGTCATCTCGTACGGCGTCACGGCCGGGGCGGCCCGGTCGGCCATTGCACATCTCCGGTCGGAAGGGATCCCGACATCGGGTTTGGTCGTCCAGAGCCTCTGGCCGATTCCGGAGACGGCCCTCGCCGCCGCACTCGAGGGCATCAACCGCGTCGTCGTGCCGGAGCTCAACATGGGGCTCTACCGCAGAGAGATCGACAGGCTCGCCGGTGAACGGGAAGTACTCGGCGTGAATCGTGTGGACGGCACGTTGATCACCGTTGAGGAGATCGTCGAGGCGGCGCGATGAGCACCATCACGATCACACCGATCGCCACGTTTCGGACCGACGACCCCTACCCGTTCTGTCCCGGGTGCGGGCATGGGCCGATCCTGGACCGCCTGAACGAAGCCATGATCAAGCTCGATCTCGATCCCGCCAAGGTCGTGATCGTCTCCGACATCGGCTGTTCGGGCCTCTCCGACCAGTACTTCACCACGTCGGCATTCCACGGCCTCCACGGCCGGTCGATCACGTACGCAACCGGCGTCAAGCTCGCCAATCCGGACCTCGAGGTCATCGTCATCATGGGCGACGGCGGCACCGGGATCGGTGGCGCACACCTGCTTTCGGCGGCGCGGCGGAACATCGGGATCACGGTGATCGTGATGAACAACCTCAACTTCGGCATGACCGGCGGCCAGCACTCCACAACGACGCCCGAAGGTGGCGTCACGTCGACGACGCCGCACGGCAACCTCGAACACCCGCTCGACATCTGCGCCACCGTTGGCGTGAACGGCGCGGCGTACGTCTACCGCGGGTCCTCATTCGATAGCGACCTCGCCGATCGATTCGTCGCGGCGATGACCACGCCGGGGTTCGCGCTCCTCGACGTGTGGGACCTGTGCACCGCCTACTACGTGCGGTCGAACAAGTTCACCCGAGCCGGGATGGAAGAGTCGATGCGATCCTGGGGTATGGAACCGGGGCTTCTCTATGAACGCGACGTAACCGAGTACGCCGCCGGGTATCGCGCTGCGCATGCTTCGGTTGCCGGATCCTCGGTTGCAGGTGCTCGGCCGGTGCCGGTCGGATACTCGCACACCCTTGACCGGCCGATGTCGCTGGTTGTGGCAGGCTCGGCAGGTGGGAAGGTTCGCTCCGCTGCACGACTGGTCGCCGTCGGTGGGCTTCGCTCCGGGTTGTGGGCGGCGCAACGCGACGACTACCCCGTGACGGTAAAGGCCGGCCATTCGGTCACCGAATTGTGGCTCGCACCCGACGAGATGCCGCTCACCGCGGTGACGAGCCCTGATGTGTTCGCCGTCATCTCGGCCGACGGCTTTGCGAAGGCGGGGCCGTATCTGTCGGCGATGACGTCGGATGGACTCGTGTTGACCATCCCCGACTACGCCGACGTGGTGACGGGCGCTCGTGTTGTTGTGATCGATCCGAAGTCGGCGCCGAAGCGGATACCCAAGACGTCGCTGGGCCTCGTCTTCCTGGCGGCCGCGTTGACGCTCACCACGCCGTACCCAATGGACGCGTTGCGAGATGCGGCGGGCACAGGATCGTTCTCGGAAGTAAACCTCGAAGCCGTGGAGACGGGAATCGGTCTGGCTTCCGGTTAGCCAACCGCGCAAGCGCCGGCAGGCGCGCGGCGGACCGTGCGACTGGTCCGGCGCTTGCCCCATCCACGACACCTGGCTGATTGCCCAGAAGGCGTTTGCCGATATGCTCGATCTCACGAGCCTCGCCGACCTTGCTCGCGTTGACCAGGCCTCGTCGGATCGTCGCGGTGTGGTGAAGCGGATTGGACCGGGGTGCGGGTGAATCTGCTTGCCGGCGGTCGATGGGTCAGTCGACGTGATATCGCACGGCGTTGCCGACCTTGCCAACGGGGATGATCACGCCGGCCTGTCGAAGGCAGTAGGCCATCTGCTGGGCAGACCGGCGCGTCCGGCCGAGGGTGGCGGCGAGGTCTTCTGTCGTGAAGATCTCGGGCAGGTCGGCGGGCAGCAGATCGACGAGATCTCCGGGCGCGGAGATCATCATGGTGTCGACCACATCGATCAGGCGGCGTTCTACGACCGTCCATCCCTTGCGCCGCCACGAGCCGTTCGGGGTGTGGCACCGGTACTCCTCCTCCTGGGTGAGGATCAGATGGATCTCCAGACCAGGGTGCGCTACGAGGTCGGGGAAGCTCACGAGTTCTGCGAAGACATCGGTCGGATCGCCGTGTCTCGGTGAGCGTCTCCGGCTGAGGACCTCCCCGTCGGAGTCGACTTTCACGATCCACCTGTTCAGGGCGATTGGGTGGACGATTCGGACCTGGTGCCCGAGATCAAGCAGGTGCGTGAGCTTCTGCTTCATCGACGAGAAGCCTCGTGTCTGCACTTCGATCAACAGGCCATCTCTGACCAGGTCGATCACAAACCGGTCAACCGGTGCCTCGACACGATCGCCGGGCCGCGCATACCAGCGCTTCAACGATGCGTGGAGCGGCTTCTCCCGGAGCGTTCCGATGTGAGGTGCGGCATCGTTCACGGGAGGATCGTAGGAGCATGCGATGTCGCTTCCTGTGACTGTCCCCTTCAGCGATCCCGCGACCGATTCAGACTGACCGTGCACAGCGTGTGGAGGTAGGCGAGCGCCCCGCTATGAGCCGGAGTCCTGCCGGTTCTGTTCCTCAGCCAAGAACTTCCGGTACTTGCGCTGTTCGATCCCGGTGTCGTCGATGAAGTAGGCCAGGACATGGAACGCAAGGCCGATACCCCAGGGAATCGTCACCCAGTAGGCCCACTGAACACCGCCGCCACCAGCGATGTCGATGAACCACAAGAAGGCGTTGACGATGACGAATGTCCCGATATGCCACATCAACCCGGTGTATTCCTTGGCTCGCTTGCGCGCCCTCTCTTCTGGTGTGCTGTCGTAGTCCTGAGCCATCCATACCTCCCGTGAAGCTCGGCATCACTTTCGCAGTCCGAAGCGTTTTGCGCCACCGATGCCGGCCGGACGGTATGTCAGAGGGCTTTGCGCGTTTGCACGCATCGGTTGCTGCCGGGTTCCCAAGTTCCGAGGGAACGCTCTTGACCGTCGACGACCGGTACGCCACGATTGATGGGGAGGTATTGGCATGCCGAGAGTCCTTCACCCGACCGGGATGTTCCTTGCAGACCGCTTCGTATTTGGAGTGTTCGAACCCGCCGATCGGGATACATACGTCGACCTGATTCCGCCACCGTTTTCGCCGTCACCCTCCCCGCAGGTCTACGTTTACGTGGTGAGTTTCGACGAAGTGTCGCCGTGGCCGCTGACGCCGTACCGGGAGGCAAGCGTCCTCATATCAGTTCAGCACGGCCGGATGGAGGGCTGGTATCCGCTCATGATGCCGGTGACCGGCCGAGTGGCACTGCTGGGAGGACGTCGCCGCGGTTTTCCGAAAGAGATGGCCGCGGTGTCCCTCTCGGAGGACGGCCAGGGTTGGGTGGGCTCCGCAGTCCAGGACAACCGACTCCTCCTGAGGGTCGAGGTCAACCGGGCCCGGGAGATCGGCGACGACTTCGACGATCCGGGTACCCCATATTCCGGGGTGCCCATTCTGAACCTGGTGCCTCCGCTGGTTGGCCCGAAGGTTGTGATGACCACGGTGGAAACGTTGGTGCCGCCGGCGGTGACCCGCTACGCGGGTGTGATGACGACGGGCGCTGATCCCGGCTATCCCTGGTCTCCCTTGCTCCAGTCGGGCTCCGTCGGCTACTTCGAGAAGAGCAGTGGGGCGAGAGTGCTGCGACACGGCCGTGTCGCAGCACGGTTCACAACCAACGGCAACTCCTAGAAGCGCTCGACAGCTCCATACCCGACGAGCCGGATCTCGCGGTTGCTCTTCGAGACCGGAAGCAGGGGCTAGAGCTCTTTGCGCATGAACGGGCGAGTCTCCGTGCGGCGGTCGACTTCTTCGAACCCTGCCGCCTCGAACATCGAGGCGAATCCCATCCATGCCCAGAACGCAGGCATGCGGTCCTCTCGCGGTTCAACCGGGTAACCCTCGATGAGCGTCGCTCCCTGGTCGGCCGCGTACTCGCATGCCGCCTCGAGGAGGGCCGACGCCACGCCCTGTCCACGGTGCTCCTTGGGCACGACAAAACAGGTGACGGCCCATGCCGGGCGATCGTCGAGCGGCTTCGCAACTCGCGAGCGGGAGAGACGGCCGTAGACCTCACGAGGCTGCACCGCGATCCACCCGATCGGTGTCTCGCCGAGATAGCCGATGAGGCCGGGGACTTCGCCGCTGTCGACGATGCCGCGGATGGCGGTCCGGTTGGGTTCACCCTTGGAGGTGTCGAATTCCCGGGACGTCTGCCGGTTGTACATACACCAGCAGCCGGCATCGCCGCCACGCGGACCCATGACGACTTCGAAGTCGTCCCAGGTGTCGGGAGTGAGAGGGCGGACCTCGAGGTTCATTGGATCAGTGTACGCGTGGGGGCAAAGGGCGATCAGCAGATGCGGGGCAGTTGCTCGCCGATCTGCATGTCCACGACCCTCGTCGAACCGAGCGGCGTCCGTGCAGCAACCATGCCGCGGTGGGTGCTGGTGACCTCACCGATGACGGTCGCGTTGACACCCTCCGGGTGCGACCGCATGGCGTCGAGAACCCGATCGGCGTCCGCGGCAGGCACAAACGCAACGACCTTTCCCTCGTTCGCGACGTACATGGGGTCCATGCCAAGTATCTCACACGCCGCCGCGACGGTCCGATCGACCGGGATGGCCCGCTCTTCGATCAGGACTCCGACGTCTGCGGCGGTTGCGATCTCGTTGAGCGAGGCGGCGAGGCCGCCGCGGGTCGGGTCACGGAGCACGTGCACATCGGCGCCGGTGTCGAGCACGTCGTTGATCATGTGGTTGAGGGCTGCCGTGTCTGACACGATCGAGGCCTCGAATTCCAGGCCCTCGCGGACCGACATGATCGCCATTCCGTGATCCCCGACGTTGCCGGAGACGATGATCACGTCGCCCGGCTCGGCCCGCTGTGGTCGGATGTCTGCACCTTCTCGCAGGATCCCGATGCCGGTGGTGTTGATGAAGACGCCGTCGCCGTGCCCGCGGTCGACGACTTTCGTGTCGCCGGTGACGATGGTCACTCCGGCATGGGCGGCGGCCGCGGCCATCGACTCGACGATCACGCCGAGCTCGGCCAGTGGAAGGCCTTCCTCGAGGATCAGCCCGACGCTGAGATAGCGGGGCAGGGCGCCGCGCATGGCGACGTCGTTGACGGTGCCGTTGACGGCCAGTTCCCCGATGTCCCCGCCCGGGAAGAAGCGTGGGCGGACGACGAACGTGTCGGTGGAAAACGAGATCGGCCCACCCGGGTCGAGGACGGCCGCGTCGGCGAGTTCCGCCAACTCGCCGTCACCGAACGCCGGAACGAAGAGATGCTCAATCAGCTCCGCGGAGAGCTGGCCGCCTCCGCCGTGGCCCATCACGATCGACGGGTGGTCCCGCAGAGGCATCGGGCACGACCAGTTCTCGATGCTCATGGTGTCGCCTCCAGCTCCTGGAATCGCCCGTAGAGGTAGTAGGCGGCGCATGCCCCCTCGGCCGACACCATCGTCGCTCCGAGCGGTGTTCTTGGTGTGCACTCCTTGCCGAAGGCGGGGCACTCGTCCGGTTTCAGTGTGCCGCGCAGCACCTCACCTGCATGACAGAGCGGCGACTCGACGGTATCGATATCGGTGACGGTGAATCGTTCGGCGGCGTCGAAGGAGCGGTACTCGTCGGCCAGCGCCCAGCCGGACCGGGGAATCATGCCGATTCCGCGCCAGTTCCGGTCGATTGTGGTGAACACGTCGTTGACCATCTCCTGGGCTGGGACGTTGCCGACGCGGTTGACTGCTCGCTGGTAGGCGTTTTCCACCTCGGCCCGTCCCTCTTCCAGTTGCAGGACGGCCGACTTGATCCCTTGGAGCAGATCGAGCGGCTCGAACCCGGTGACAACGATCGGCGTCCCGTATTGCTCCGCGATCGGGTCGTACTCCTCGTATCCCATTACCGAGCAGACATGACCGGCCGCTAGGAAGGCTTCAACACGATTTGTCGGTGAATCGAGGATCGCCCGCATTGCCGGGGGGACGAGGACGTGCGAGACGAGCATCGAGAAGTTCGTGAGTCCCTCTTGTCTCGCCTGGTAGACCGCCATGGCGTTGGCGGGGGCTGTTGTCTCGAAGCCGATTCCGAAGAACACGACCTCGCGGTCCGGGTTGTCGCGTGCGATCTGGACGGCGTCGAGGGGGGAGTAAACGATACGGACATCGCCGCCGGCGCTCTTGACGGAGAACAGGTCGCGCCCGGAACCGGGAACCCGAAGCATGTCGCCGAACGAGCAGAAGACCACACCGTCGCGAGAGGCAATGGCGAGTGCCTTGTCGATGGTCTCGAGCGGTGTGACACAGACCGGGCAACCAGGGCCGTGGACCATCTCGATCTCGTCGGGGAGAAGCCGGTCGATGCCGTTGCGGATGATCGAGTGCGTCTGCCCGCCGCACACCTCCATCAGGACATGGCGTTTCGTTGCGATTCGGGAGATATCGTCGATGAGGCGAAGTGCGAGATCCGGATCACGGAACTCGTCGAGGTACTTCATTCCTCGCCCTTCGCGGCCGCCTCTTCTGCCGCGAGCGCCGCGTCCGGGTCGAGCTCAACCTCGACGGCTTCGAGTTCCTGGAGGTGGGCGAGCGTCTCGAGCGCCGCTTCTTCGTCGAGCTGGGTGATGGCGAAGCCGACGTGCACGATTGTGTAGTCGCCGATCGAGATGTCGGGTACGTACGCGAGGTTGACCTCTTTGACGATGCCGTCGAAATCGACTCTTCCGGTTCGGGTCACGCCCTCACCCGTGATCTCGATGACTTTGCCGGGGATGCCGAGACACATAACCCATCACCTCCTTGTCGCCGCGATCACGGTTTGTCCGAGCGCGAGGCCGCCGTCGTTTGGGGGCACGAGCCGGTGGGTGAGGACGGCGAAACCCTTCTCACCGAGGGCCGTGGCGGCTGCATGCGTCAATGTCACGTTCTGAAATACCCCTCCGCTCAGCCCAACGGTAGTGATGCCCGTTCGCGCAGAGATCCGTTCGGCGACCTCGACGATCATTGTTGCGACCGCCGCATGGAACCGAGCCGCGATCAGGCCGACCGGAACACCGGCGCGAAGGTCTTCAACGATCCCGGCGAGGACGGGCCCGGGCTCGACAATGATCGGGGTGTCCGTGTCGACGAAGCCGAAGTCGTAGGAGCATCCCTCCGAGCGGTCAACAAGGGCCTCGAATTCGATCGCCGCTTGCGCTTCGTAGGTTGCCGTCTGTCGTACCCCGGCAAGGGCGGAAGCGGCATCGAAGAGGCGGCCCATGCTGGTGGTGGGAATGGTGTTGATACGGCGTTCTATCTGGACCTCGAGGGCCTCGAGCTCGATCTCGCTGTGGATGGCGACCGGCGGAAGATCCTCGTCCCACGGTATCCCGGCGCTTCGCAGGTGGGAGAGTGCCATCCTGCCGGGGTGGTGTACGGCCGCGTCTCCACCTGGGAGTGCTACCGGTGCGAGGTGGGCGGCACGCTCGAAGCCGTCGTAGTCGGCGACGAGGACCTCACCTCCCCAAACGGTGCCGTCGGTCCCGAATCCTGTGCCGTCGAACGCGAATCCGATCACGCGGTCGGTGACGCCGTGCTCGGCCATCACCGACGCGATGTGCGCATGGTGATGCTGCACCTTGACAACCGGTCGTCCGTTGCTCTCCGCCCACGACGTCGACAGATACCTCGGGTGGAGATCGGTGGCGATCGTCTCCGGTTCAATCCGGAACAAGTCAGTGAAGTGGCTCACGGCGTGGTCGAAAGCGGCGAGCGTCTCGAGGTTCTCCATGTCCCCGATGTGCTGACTCATGAATCCGTCCCGGCCGGCGGCGAGGCAGAACGTCGCCTTCAATTCGCCACCGGTTGCGAGGATGGGTGGAACCTCGAAGGGAAGCGGAACCGGGAACGGTGCATAGCCGCGGGACCGGCGGATCGGGTATTCGGCGCCGTCGAGGACCCGCACCACCGAGTCGTCACACGGGACGCAGATATCGCGATCGTGGAGCACGAAGGCGTCGGCAATCTGGTCGAGTCGATCGAGAGCCTCTGCGTTGTCGGTGACGATGGGTTCTTGGGCCAGATTGCCCGACGTCATTACCCAGACGTCACCCGGGGCGACGAGGAGGTCATGGATGGGTGTGTAGGGGAGCATGATTCCGAGGTATCCGTTGCCGGGGGCCACGAGATCGGAGACCTTCGTGTTCGGGCGTTTTGCCAGCAGGACGATTGGCCGTTCGCGAGAGGTGAGCAGGCGGGCTTCGTCGTCGCCGATCTCCACAATCGTGTGTGCGGTCGCGAGGTCGGCGACCATCAACGCGAAGGGCTTGGCGGCCCGTCTCTTGCGTTCCCGCAGGGTCGCTACCGCCGAATCCGACGTTGCGTCACACGCCAGGTGGAAGCCGCCCAGGCCTTTGACGGCAACGATGTCACCCGCCGCGACGCGCTGCCGCGCATGGCGAATCGCGTCGCGTGAAGGGGGCATGGATCGCACACTCGGACCACACGCCGCGCAGGCATTCGGCTGAGCGTGGAAACGACGATCTGCGGGATCGTCGTACTCGGCCTGGCAGGCTTCGCACATCCGGAATGGCCGCATCGTCGTCTCGGGCCGGTCGTAGGGAGTCCGTTCGATGATGGTGAAGCGGGGTCCACAGTTCGTGCAGTTGATGAACGCGTAGTTGTGGCGGCGGTCGCCCGGATCGTGAAGCTCGACCAGGCAGTCGTCGCAGGTTCGCAGATCCGGCGAGACGAGCGCGGTCCCGGTTGCGGCGTGGTGGCTCGCGACAATCCCGAACGAGGTGTCGCCGGCTGGCGAGACATCCTCGGCCTCGATCCGCTGGATTCGGGCTGCGGGCGGAGCGCAGCGTTCCAGATCCGACACGAAACCGGCGACGGCATCGGCCTCTCCTTCTACCTCGATGAAGACGCCGTCGGTGTCATTGCCCACGAAACCGGCGAGGTGGGCGGACGTCGCGAGGCCGTAGACGAACGGGCGGAATCCAACTCCCTGGACGATTCCGGAGACACGCAGACGTCGGCGGACGGGTGGAGCGGGTATCACGTCTCGCATCGTACGCAGGGTCCCGGCGGCACGGCAGAGGAGGACGGCCCGCGCAGGCGGGCCAATAGTCCCGGAGTTCGGACGCCACCCCTCGTCTGCGCCGACGCTCGGCCGCCGCCGATTCAGTACGATTCGTGCCATGACAGATCTCATGACCGCAGCAGCAGAGTGGATTGCCGGAGACCCTGACCCGGTGACCCGAGCCGAACTGCAGGGCATCGTCGATTCCGGCGACCTGGAAGAGCTCACCGAGCGGATGGGAGCGACCCTCCAGTTCGGAACTGCAGGTTTGCGCGGCCGTGTTGAGGCCGGGTCGAATCGCATGAACCGCGCGACGGTGATCCGGGCAACGAAGGGGCTTGCCGACTATCTCATCGCGACAACGGGAACTTCGCAGGGGCCGGTTGTTGTTGGGCGCGATGCCAGGCTTTCGTCGGCGACGTTCATGGACGACACGATCGCCGTGCTGGTGGCCGCTGGATTCCAGGTCCGCTACTTCGCTGATCCGGCGCCGACGCCGCTGGTGGCCTACGCCTCGCTCCACTTCGGAGGGGCCGCTGCGGTCGTCGTCACGGCGTCGCACAACCCTCCCGCCGACAACGGCTACAAGGTCTACGCCCAGAACGGAGCCCAAATCATCCCTCCAACGGATTCCGACATTGCCGCGGCGATCGCGGCCGCTGGGCCGGCCTCCGAAGTGCCGCGAGCCGAGATCGTTGGGGCAGCAGCTCAGCCGATCGGGGAGGACCTGTTCGCCGACTACCTCCTCGACGTCGCGCAGGGCCTTCCCGGAACGACGGGAGATCGGACAATCAGCATTGTCTATGCCGCGATGCACGGGGTTGGCGGCAAGTATGTCGTCGCGGCTCTCGACCGGTTCGGGTTCTCACGGGTCCACCCGGTTGCTGCACAGTTCGAGCCGGACGGCCACTTCCCGACGGTCGCGTTCCCGAATCCGGAGGAGCCGGGGGCGATGGACCTGTCGCACGACCTCGCGATGTCGATCGACGCCGATCTGGTGATCGCCAACGACCCGGACACCGACCGACTGGCGGTTTCGATCCCGGAACCGGGCGCCGGCTTCCGCCAGCTGACCGGGAACCAGATCGGGGTGCTCCTCGCCGACTTCCTGCTCGCCGGCGGGGGGAGCGAGCGGCCGCTGGTCTTCAACAGCATTGTCTCGTCGCCGATGCTCGCCTCGATCGCCGAAGAATACGGAGCGGGTTACGACCGGACGCTCACCGGGTTCAAGTGGATCTGGAACGCCGCACTCGACCTCGAAGCGGAGGGCCGCGGATCGTATGTCTTCGGGTACGAGGAGGCGCTCGGCTACTCGGTCGGCCAAACCGTACGTGACAAGGACGGGATTTCGGCGGCCGTTGCATTCGCCGCTTTGGTCGCAGCCGCGAAGGCCGACGGTGAGACGGTGTGGGACCGCCTCGCCGACCTCTATCGGCGCCACGGGCTCTGGGTTTCGACGCAGAAGAGCATCGTTCGGCCGGGAGCGGAGGGTGCAGACGAGATTGCTGCTGCCATGGACCTGCTGGGCGAGCGGACACCCGAGACGCTCGGCGGTCTCACAGTGACGGGTGTCACCGACTACCGGAGCGGGGCGGACGAGCGGCCTCGCTATCTGGCGGCGACCCCGCTGGTCGAGCTGTCGCTCGGCGACGCGGGGCGGGCGCTGATCCGGCCGTCGGGCACCGAGCCGAAGCTGAAGATCTACGTGGACCTCCGGGGGGAAGCCGGCGACAACTGGCTTGGGGCGGAGGAGGACCTGCTGGAGCGGGCGAACGCGGTAGCCGGAGACGCGGCAGCGTTCCTGGGCCTCTAGAGCGGCGAACCCAGGGTTCACCACCCCGTATACGGCGCTGTGAGCCCGCGGTATGGGCCGCACCTCGAACCGCGGGCTGGGGGCGTCGTATGCGATGCTGAGAACCCTGGGTTCGCCACCCCGTATACGGCGCTGTGAGCCCGCGGTATGGGCCGCACTTCGAACCGCGGGCTGGGGGCGTCGTATGCGATGCTGAGAACCCTGGGTTCGCCACCCCGTATACGGCGCTGTGGGCCCGCGGTATGGGCCGCACTTCGAACCGCGGGCTGGGGGCGTCGTATACGATGCTGAGAACCCTGGGTTCGCCTTCTTCGCGCGAAAGAATTCCCGTCAGTGCTGGCGTTCCGCGATAATCACAGGGACACCCCCCTCGCAAGGAGTTCTGATGGACATCCAGTCACTGCTCGGCGCCGACGCTGACACCCTGCTCAACTACCAATCGACCGGCATCCCGAAAGAGGACCTCGTCCTCCCCGGCCCGGACTTCGTTGACCGCGTCTTCGGCCAGACCGACCGCAACTCCCAGGTACTCCGGAACCTTGGTCTCCTCTTCAATAGTGGCCGTCTCGCAGGTTCCGGCTACGTCTCGATCCTGCCCGTCGACCAGGGAATCGAGCACTCAGGTGCGGCATCGTTCGCCCCGAACCCCGCCTACTTCGATCCAATCAACATCATCAAGCTCGCGATCGAGGGCGGCACCAACGCTGTCGCGACGACGTTCGGCGTCCTTGGGATGGCGTCGCGCACGTATGCCCACAAGATCCCGTTCATCGTCAAGATCAACCACAACGAGCTCATGACGTATCCGGCGACCTACGACCAGATCATGTTCGGCTCCGTCCAGCGTGCGTGGGACCTCGGTGCTGCGGGCGTTGGAGCCACGATCTACTTCGGCTCCGAGGAGTCGAACCGTCAGATCCAAGAGGTCGCCGAGGCGTTCGAAACGGCCCACGATCTCGGGATGTTCACGGTGCTGTGGTGCTACATCCGCAACTCTGCGTTCACGGTCGACGGTGTCTCGTACGAGGCTTCCTCCGACCTGACCAGCCAGGCCAACCATCTCGGTGTGACGATCGAGGCCGACATCATCAAGCAGAAGCAACCGGAGAACAACAACGGCTACGGGGCGGTCGGGTACGGCAAGACACATCCTCTCGTGTACGAGAAGCTGACGACCGACAACCCGATCGATCTCACCCGCTGGCAGGTCGTGAACAGCTACATGGGTCGCGCGGGACTGATCAACAGCGGCGGCGCCTCATCAGGAGCCGGCGACCTCGAGCAGGCGGTCCGGACGGCTGTCATCAACAAGCGCGCCGGCGGCATGGGTCTCATCTCAGGCCGCAAGGCGTTCCAGCGTCCGATGGCGGAGGGGGCAGCGTTGCTGCACGCCATCCAGGACGTCTACCTGGATGACAGCATCACGGTCGCCTAGCCGAAGCGAAGTACAACCAAGGGAGGACGGGCAATGGCAATGAAGCTGCCGCATGCGAAATCGGTCGCGAAGAATCCGACACAAGCAGAGATGCGGGAATGGACGCTCGAGTACATGCCGCGCATCATCGAGACCGAATTCGGGAACCTCAGCTATAGGGCTTTGGTTACGGCGCGGCTGTCGAAATCCACGTTCTTCGTTGATGACGATGAGGACTTCAAGCCTTCGATGAGCCGTGCAGAGTACGACGAGTGGGCTGCGCTCCAGGATGCCTACATCGCCGACAAGGACATGATCCTGATCGAGGGCTACATCGGCCCAGATCCGGACTTCCGGACCGCGAGCCGTCTCTACATGGAGAAGACGTCAGCGAACATCCCGGCGATGCAGCAGCAGTTGTTCTTTCCGAGAGACGACGACTACGAACCGGAGTTCACGGTCATCTACACGCCCGGCCTGCCGGCGCCCGGCAAGTCCGACGACCGGCTCATCGCCGTCGACCACGAGAACTACGTCACCCGTGTATTCGGGTCCGACTACTTCGGCGAGTCGAAGATGGGCGGGCTTCGCATGTGGAACTACCTCGTTTATGAACGAGGCGGCTTGGCGCTCCACTCCGGCCTGAAGACCTTCCCGGACGTCGACGGCGAGGAGAAAGTTGCACTCATCCTCGGCCTCTCCGGTACGGGGAAGACGACGACCACGTTCCGTCAGCAGCTCGGTTCGCTGCCGGTCCAGGATGACTTCGTTGCGCTGTTCCCGCGTGGCAAGGTCTACTCCTCGGAGAACGGCTGTTTTGCGAAGACGTTCGGGCTCGATCCGGACGATGAGCCGACCATCTACGGTGGGACGACCCGCCCCGATGCCTGGCTCGAGAACACGCACACCGACCCGGACGGAACCGTCGACTTCTTTGACGACTCGTACACGGCGAACGGTCGCTCCACCTTCCCGCTTGCGAATATCCGCCATCGCGATCCGAGCAACCTGCCGCCGGTCAACTATCTGCTCCTCCTCAACCGCAATGAGAACATCATCCCAGCGGTGGTGAAGCTCAAACGAGACCAGGCTGCTGCCTACTTCATGTTGGGCGAGACGAAAGGAACGTCGGCCGGCGGTGCGGCAGAGGCGGGCAAGAGTCTTCGCGTGCCAGGTACGAATCCGTTCTTCTTCACGAACGATGCTCTCCAGGGCAAGCGGCTCCTTGAACTCCTCGAGACGATGCCCGACCTCGAGGTGTACCTCATGTCGACCGGGCGGGTCGGCGGGGGAGACGACGACGAACGTTCGAAGAAGGTCAGGATCAAGCATTCCTCTGCCGTCGTTCAGGGAATTGTCGAAGGCACAATCGAGTGGGAAGAGGATCCCGACTTCGGCTACTACGTTGCAGCCGAATTGCCGGGCTTCGAAGATCCCGAAATCCTCCAGCCGAGGCGTCTGTATGAGCGTCAAGGCCGGATGGACGAATACAACGCAATTGTGAGCCAACTCAAGGCGGAACGACATGAGTTCCTGGAGAGTTTTCCGGGACTCGACGAGAGCATCGTCAACGCCATCTAGATCCAAGCTACGGTCGACGAATGGGGCGGTCTTCTGACCGCCCCATTCGCGTTGCGGGGCAGTGATACACGGCTTTCTGGACTGACTAGTTTCCCCATCAAGGTCCCGGCGCAGCCGGCCGATAACACGGTCGTGAGCGAGAAAGCCCCGAACCTTCCAGAGTCCATAGACACACGCGAGTTCTCAACGACCCGAAAGGGCTACGACAAGCGTGAAGTCAAGGAGTTTCTCCGTGAATTGGAGTCGAACTTCCGCGAGCTCGAACATTGGGCTCAGGAGACGAAGACCCGGCTCCAGAAGGCAGAGTTCGAGGCGGAGAAGAGCCGCTCGTCGGAAGGCCAATCGGTGGACAGCGCCATGGTCGCCGTCTTCGACGCCAAGGACCGAGTACTCAGTCGCGCCCGCAAGCAGGCAGCGAAGATCGAGTCCGAAGCTCGCGACCGAGCCGCGGCCATCGAGCGTGAAGCCACCCAGATCGCCAATGAGTCATCTCACGGAGGGGACGGCGGCGCCGCGGTCGAGGAAGCACAGCGGCAGGCCGATGAGATCATTGCGGCTGCTCGACTCGAGGCTGAGCGAATCCTCGAGATCGGCAGGAGCGATGAGCAGGAGCGTATTGCCGGACTCGAGATCGAACGCGATCGTCTGACCGCCGAGCTGGAGCAGCTCGCCGTTGACGGCGCGGCGCTGGCCGAAGAGGCCCTGGAGCAGGCCGAAACCAAGCTCGCCGCTGAGCGGGTTGCCGACCAGGAGAGGATTGCTGAACTCGAAGGCGACCGTGATCGCCTCGCGAGAGAGCTGGAGCAACTCGACGCAGAAGGCGCGTCCGTTGTCGAGGAAGCGCAGCGGCAGGCCGATGAGATCATCGAAGCGGCGCGACGCGAAGCTGAGACCCTCCTCACCGCCGTGCGGGCCGGCGAGCAGGAGCGGATTGCCGAGCTCGAAGCCGATCGTGACCGGCTGTCCGCCGATGTGCAACGACTTGCCGATGAGCTGGCTGCAGCGCTCGCCCCGGATCCCGATCACGACGCGGAGGTTGCTCAGGCAGCCGAACAGATCCTGGCCGAAGCGCAACAACGAGCCAGCGATGTGGTCGCCGCTGCCGAGGACAAGAGCAGGGAACTCCAGGCGCAAGCGGCAGAACTCGATGATAGGGTTCGACTACTCGAGTCCGAGCGGGAATCGATGGTCACAGAACTCGAAACTCTCCGATCCGAGCGCGAAGCTGAAGCTTCCCAGATCATTGCCGACGCCCAGGAGCAGGCCGCAGTAGTCCTCGCTGAGGCGGCTACAGCTGCAGCTGAGCGAGCGGAAGCGATCGTCGCGGAAGCTGCCGCCGCAGCCGATGCGGCTGGGCCCGGTGTCCAGGCAGACGGTGGGGCAACCGACGAGGTAACGCGCGCTCTCGCTGAACAGGAGTCTCAGCGAATCCTCGAAGAGGCCCGGGACGAAGCGGATCAACTACTCCAGCGGGCCGAACGCGAGGCGCAGAAGGTCGTCGACCTCCAAGCCGATCTCGAGGCTCGGATCGCCGTTCTGGACGATGATTCCGTCTCAGCATCCCAGCGAGCGGCCACGATTGAGGCCGCGGCGCGCGAACGGGCCCAAGGCATCATCGACCGATCCGAGGAATCGGCCAGAGCGATCAAGCAGGCTGCTGCTCGGACGAGGGATCAAGCGGACCAGGACCGTCTCGAGGCCGCCCGCAAGGTCTCCGCCGCGCAACGCGACGCCCGCGAACTGATCGCGGACGCGGAAGAACGCATGCAGTCGATTCTGACCGGCTTCGACGAGCGAGGCGCCGAGATCCGAGAAGCCGCCGAACAAGACGCAGCACGACTCGAAGCCGAAGCCCAAGAGATGCTTGCACAAGCGCTCGCCGAGAGTGCCACAGTCCAGTCCGATGCGGAGGCCGCTGCACAGGCGATGGTCGCCGAAGCAGAGGAGCACCGCGCCCGTGTCGAGGCCGAGGCAAAGGCTGCCGAAGAAGCCGCCGAGGCCCTTGCCTCCCAATACGCCGCAGAGTTCGAGGAACAGAGGACCGAACTCGACCACCGGCTCGCCGAGGTTGTGGCGGCCGAGGAACGGACGGGCGCCGCCATCGCCGAAGGACAGGCGCGGGTCGATCAGTTGCGGGCCGACGCGACGAGGATCGAAGACGAGGCGGCGACGATTCGGCAGGAAGCCGAGCAGCTCAAGGCCAGCGCCGACCATGAGGCGGCGGCGATCATCGAACAAGCCAAGCGCGATGCACAAACGATGCTCGATGAGGCCGAACGCAAGCGTCTTTCCGCAGAGGCCCAGGCCGAGGAGATAGTGGCCGACGCACGTCGACTTCATGAGGAAGCCGAGTCGGTGCGCTCCGCAGCGCGGGACGAAGCGATCGAGGTCAAGGAAGAAGCAGAGCGGGCGCGTCGTGATGCGGAGGCAGCCGCAGAGGTCCTCCGGCGGGAAGCCGAGAACGTCCGCGCCGAGGCCGAGGAATACGCCAGCGCCGCGATCGCGCGTGCTGAGACGGCCGCGGAGCAGACCTTCGACCGTGCCTACCGCCGTATCGAGGCTCGCTACGCCGAGGCTGAGGTCGAGCAAGAACGAGCCCTGGAGCTCCTCTTCGACGCCGAGATGTCGTGGGAGGCAGCGACCGAGCAACATGCCATCCTTGCCGCCGCCGAGGTTCGAGCAGAGGAGAGGATCGCCTCGGTCGACGAGATTGCCCGTCAGGCCGAGGAAGCGGTCATCGCCGCCTACGAGGAGTCAGAACGTGTCCTCGGTGATGCCGATACGGAGGCCGACGAGATCCGCGCGGGTGCTCGAGAAGAGGTCGAGCGTCGTCTGCAGGAGGCGTCACAAGAGAGTGACCGGCTTCGTGGCGAGGCCGAGGGGCTTCTCGCAAGTGCCAATACGGAGGCTGACGAGATCCGCGCGGGTGCTCGAGAAGAGGTCGAGCGTCGTCTGCAGGAGGCGACGGAAGAAAGTGAGCGGCTCCGACGTGAAGCCGACGAGTCCGCAACTGCGATGATTGCCCGCGCTGAGGAAGCCGCACAGTCAATCCAGTCGGATGCCCAGATTGCCCGTGCCGCGGCGGAAGAGCAGGCCATGCTTCTCAGGACAGAAGCCGAAGAACTCCTCACCGAGGCACGGGAATCGGTGGAGGCCATGACGGCCACCGCCCGGGACGACGTCGCGAAGATGCGGGAGAAGGCGGCCACCGTACGCCACGAGTACGAAGAGCAGCTCCAGGTTCTGCAGAACGCGGAGGGCCAGGCGGCGAAGGTCATCGCCGAGGCCGAAGGAACGGCAGCGGCGAAGCTCGAACACGCGGAAGCCCGCGCCGAACAGATTCTGGCCGACGCCATGGCTCGCAGTGCTCAGGCGGACGAGCGAGAGCGTGAGATCGCTCGGATCATCGAAGAGTCCGAGAACGAGGCCCGAGGCTCGGCGCAGATGGTCGCTGATGCCGAGGCGCAAGCCGACAGGATCCGGCTCGAGGCGAATGCACTGCGTGATGAGGCCGATCGGGTCCTGAAAGCGGCACGTATTCAGGCTTCCGACCTCTCAGAAGCAGAACACCAGGCCTTCTCGATCGTCGAACAGGCCCAGCGCGAGGCTGTTGGCATCCGGGCGTCAGCGGAGGGCGAGGCGACGGCGGCGAGGGCGGAGATCGAGCGCCTCCAGGTCGAGATCGCCGGCCTGGAAGACACGAGGGTCGAGCACGAGTCGACGATTCGCGAGGTCGAGCAGATGCGCGCCGAGTTGGCGGGACGCCGCGAGGAGTTGAATCGCCGTTCCGCCGAGCACGACGCCGCCGAGGATGATCTGAGAGCCCGGCTGGCGGAGATCGAACGCCGCGAGTCCGAGGTGGAGGACCGAGTAGCTGCCGTCGATGCGGCCGGTCTCTCCCTGGACACAGCAGCGACGGCCAGCGAAGCGGCCGAAGAGGCGCTCCGGGTCGCGAACGAACGTGCAGAGCAGATCCTGGCTGAGGCTTCGGCTCAGGCTGAGCAGGTAGCGATCGAGGCGAAGCAGTCCGCTGAGGCGGTCATGGCACAAGCAGAACAGCGTCAGGCGGAGATCGAGGCGCAGGCCGATCGCATCGAACGGGAACGTGCCCGCTTGGCCGAGGACCGAGCTGCAGCTCAGGAACTGCTGCCGGTGGCAAAGCCAGTCGAACCCCGAGCCGTCGACGGGCCGGACGAAGCCCCCGCATCAACGGCACCGGATGAGGCGAGCACTCCTACCGCCGCTGAGGACGGAACCGAAGCTCCGGAACCCGAGCCGGCGCCGAAGGTCAAGAAGCCGTCGGATGATGATGACGACGAGGTGCAGCAGAGCCGCTACGAGCGGAATTCGGCGAAGCTCCCCCGCATCGGCGACGACGCCGCCAACGTCGTTCGGTCGCTCGAGTCGTTCAGGCAGTCGCTACGCGGTTCGTAGACCGCATCCGACGTCCCGGTGGTTTCTCGCCTATCTGGCCGCGAGGATCGTCGTGGCAGAACTCCAGAGCGCTTCGATTTCGTCGGGATCGACCGGCACGTCCCGTGAGAGGTTGTCGCACCCTGACTCGGTGACGAGCAGGTCATCTTCGATCCTGACCCCGATCCCGAGAAACTCCTTCGGCACCTCGTGGGTGATGGTCTCAGCGTCCGCCCTGCGCTCCTCGATCATCTGCTTGGCCTCTGCGGCGCCTTCCTCATAGGCAAGGTCTCGCTCAGCGTCGATGTCGAACGGGACCTTCGCGAGGGGCAGTGTTGTCTTCTCCCGAGCGATGTAGATGCCCGGTTCCACGGTGAATGCCATCCCGGGCGCGAGGGCTCGGCCGACGTTGTCGACCCGATAAGGTCCGGAATCGTGGACATCCATCCCCAGCCAGTGCCCGAGGCCATGGAAGAAGAACTCCCGGTACCACCCGTACGTGATGGCATCGTCAACCGGCCCCGGCAGAAGACCGAGATCCACCATCCCCTCGGCGAGAACCTGAACAGCGATGTCGTGCATGTCCGTGTAGGCGAGTCCTGGTCGGCAAACCGCGATGACTGCCTCTTGCGCAGCGAGCACCACGTCATACACGGCGCGCTGAGGATCGGTGAAGCGACCGTTTACGGGGAACGTGCGCGTGATGTCCGACGATAGGTAGCCGATCTCCGCGGCGGCATCGATGAGGAGAAGGTCACCGTCTTCCATCAGCCGGTCGTTCTCCGTGTAGTGGAGGATGCAGGCGTTGTCTCCCGAGGCGACGATGGACGGATATCCCTCGCGCACTGCGCCGGAAGACCGGAACACGTACTCCATCGCCGCCTGTACTTCGTGTTCGGTGCGACCGGGGGCGGCGAAGCGAATCGCTTCGACGTGTCCCGCTGCAGAGATTCGACAGGCCTCGCGCAGCGCGGCGATCTCGTCTGGCGACTTGATGAGCCGGAGTTCATCGAGAATGGTGGGGGGGTCGGCGATCACGGACGGAACGGTGACGCCGGTTCGATTCCGCCATAGACGCGCCTGGCGGAGTGCTCCGAGCACCCGTGCGTCGATCGAAGAACCGACGGCATACCACAGCTTGTCTCGCCCTCGCAGACGGTCGCGAAGCACCTTGTCGAAATCGGAGAGCGGGAACGCAGCATCGGCGCCAAAACGCTCGACGGCACCCTCAACTCCTGCCCGCCTCCCGTTCCACGCTTCCATCTCCGGATCGCGAGGGCGTACGAAGAGCACATACGGCTGCTCGTGGGCAGGGTCGATCAGTGCAATGGCGTCCGGTTCGCCGAAGCCGGTGAGGAAGAAGAAGTCCGACGATTGCCGGAACTCGTGGTGAACGTCGTCGTTGCGAACGGTTTCTGTGGATGCGGGAATCACGGCGATGCCGTCACCGAGGGCGGCGGCGAACTGGTCCCGGCGGTGGGTGAAGCGTTGCATGTGGGGAGTCTCGGGCCCCTGCCATTCCTGCGCAAGTCCTGCTTCACCTGCGTGGAGGGAGAAGCGCCTAGAGTGGCAGGGCCGGGCCACCTGACCCGGGTCGAATGGGGCGAATCCAACGGGAGGATCGATGACGCTACAACGACGATGGTTCGGTCTGCTGGGGCTGATGGCAGCCATGGCGATGATCGCGGCAGCGTGCAGTAGTTCGAGTGATGACACCACAACCACCGCCGCAGCTGCGGCCGAGACGACGACGACCGCTGCCGCCATGTCCGGAGAAGGCCTCACCTTCGGGATGATCCTCGTCGGGCCCGAGAACGATACCGGCTGGTCTCAGGCCCACTTCGAGGCGGGCCAGTACGTCGAGGAGAAGACCGGAGCGACGATGATCTCGCTCGACTCGGTCAATCCGACCGATCGGCCCGAGACGTCGGTCGAGCAGGTGGTCGACGATATGATCGAGCAGGGAGCCAGCCTCATCTTTGCCACCTCCGACGACATGAGAGACGGCATCGAGGCCGCTGCAGCCGCCCACCCCGACGTTCCGATGATCTGGTCGTCGGGAGACAACGCGTGGGAGGAAGGCGAGGCCTACCGAGCCGACCTGCCCAACCTCGGCAACATCATGGGCAAGATGACCTACGGCAAGATGATTGCCGGCTGTGCGGCGGCGCTGACCTCCGAAACAGGCAACATCGCCTATCTCGGCCCCCTCATCAACGACGAGACGCGTCGGCTTGCCAGCGCCCTGTATCTCGGTGCGAAGCACTGCTGGGAGGAAGAAGGCAAGGATCCCGCCGATCTCAACGTCGAAGTGAACTGGATCGGATTCTGGTTCAACATCCCCGGTGTCACGCTCGATCCGACCGAAGTCACCAACGCGTTCTTCGACGGCGGCGCCGATGTCGTGGTTTCGGGCATCGACACCACCGAGGCGCTCGTCGTGGCGGGACAGCGTGCCGATGCCGGCGAAGCCGTGTCGGCGATTCCCTACGACTTCGTTGGCGCATGTTCTGAGGCACCGGACGTCTGTCTCGGTGTCCCCTACTTCAATTGGGGCCCGGCATACCTGGATGTGACCGAGTCCGTCATCGCCGATTCGTTCACCGCCGATTTCCAGTGGATCCCGCCGGACTGGACCGATATCAACAATCGCGATACGAGCATGATCGGATGGGTCAGCGGAGATGGTCTGGCGAGCGAGGCCGAAACGGTTCTCGACGCGTTTGTGACGGGCCTGGGTGACGGCTCGATCAACCTCTTCGTCGGTCCTCTGAACTACCAGGACGGATCCGTCTTCCTTGAAGATGGTGAAGTCGGAACCGATCCGCAGATCTGGTACATGAAGCAGCTCCTCGAGGGTATGGAGGGCGCGAGCTCCGCCTGACGTTCCTCGATCCCGCACCCGATGGGGGAGGCCCAATCGGCCTCCCCCATCGCTCTGTCTGGGTTCGGTGCGTCGAGTAGCCTGCGGCGCATGGCGCTCGAGATCCGGGACATCTACAAACACTTCGGTCCCGTTCGAGCGAACGACGGAATCACGTTCGCGGTCGAGGAGGGTTCCCTCCACGGGATCCTGGGCGAGAACGGCGCAGGAAAATCGACCTTGATGAAGATCCTGTCCGGCTTCTACGAGGCCGATTCCGGCGAGGTGATTCTCGACGGCGAGATCCTGAACCTCAGGTCTCCCGCGGACGCCATCGCTGCCGGTATCGGGATGCTCCACCAGGATCCGCTGGTCTTCCTGCCCTTCACGGTTCTCGACAACTTCGTGCTCGGGAGCCCCGGCCCCATTCCGCTCGATCGGTCGACCGCACGAGACGAGCTGGCAAGGATGAGCGAGCAGCTGGGCTTCCCTTTCAACCCGTCGATGCTCGCCAGGGATCTCACGATCGGCGAGCGCCAGCAGCTCGAGATCACGCGGCTGATATGGCTCGGCGCCAGAGTCCTGATCTTCGACGAGCCAACGACTGGGATATCCGCGACACAGCGGATCCAGCTCTTCGCCACCCTCAACCGTCTCGCTGAGACGGGGCTGATCGTCCTGTTCGTGTCTCACAAACTCGAAGAAGTCGAGGAGTTGTGCGACTCAGTGACGGTGATCCGCCAAGGGAAAGTCGTGTTCGAGGCTGAAATGCCGGTTCCCCCCGTGCTTCTGGTGGAGAAGATGTTCGGAAAGGTGTTCCACGAAGAGGACCGCCCACCGGCGACGTTGGGCGGACCGGTCTTGGAGCTCGAAGGAATCGTCCTCGAAGAAGGGACCACCCGCCTCGACGATCTGGATCTGCAGACTGCGGCAGGCGAGGTCGTGGGGCTCGCAGGGCTCGAGGGCAGCGGCCAACGGACGCTGCTTCGAGCGTGCGCCGGCCTTCTCGATCCCTCGTCGGGTCGGCTGCTGGTTGACGGGACCGATCTGACCAAGACGTCGTACCGGGGGCATCTCGCCGCCGGAGTCCACTATCTCCCTGCTGGACGTCTCGAAGAAGGCCTCGTTGAAGGCATCACGGTCTCCGAGCACCTCGTGCTCACTGCCGACGACAGCAGCTTCTTCGTCGATTGGAAGGGAGCGAACGAAGCGGCCCGGGACCAGATCAGCAAGTATTCGATCAAGGGAGAGCCGACGTCACCAGCGGAAGCACTCTCAGGCGGGAATCAGCAACGTCTGCTGCTGGCAATGATTCCCGAGGAGGTTCGGCTGCTTCTCCTCGAGCACCCGACTCGGGGCCTCGACGTCGAGTCGGCCGCCTACGTGTGGCAGCGTCTTCTCGAACGGCGTTCCGACGGCACCTCGATCATCTTCGCCTCCGCCGACCTCGACGAACTTCTTCGCTACAGCGACCGGATCGTGGTGTTCTTCGCCGGGGCCGTGTTCGCGGTTCGAGACACCTCCGAGACCGACGGTGAGGAGCTTGGCTACCTCATTGGTGGGAAAGAGCGGGTGTGACGAAGGTGCGATCCGCGACCCCCACGCTGGTTGCCCTCGCCGCCGCCCTCGGAGCGGGCATCGTGCTGCTGCTCCTGGTTGGCGCGCCGCCGTTCGAGGCGCTTTGGCTCCTCGTTGAGGGATCGTTCGGCTCGGCATCGAAGATCTCGGCCACCCTGCTTGCCTGGTCGCCGCTGCTCCTTGCGTCCGCCGGGTTGGTGGTCACCTTCGCTGCGGGTTTGTGGAACATCGGGGTCGAGGGACAGATCGTGATTGGTGCCGTTGCAGCGACGTGGGTAGCGCGATCTCTCCCAGGTCCCGCCTGGTTCGTGATTGCGGCGGCGATCCTTGCCGGTGCCTTCGGCGGGATGATCTGGGCATTGTTCGCCGGGGTCCTCAAGACCTATGGCGGCGTTCACGAGATCTTCGGCGGGCTCGGGCTGGACTTCGTCGCTGCGGGTCTTGTGGTGTACCTGGTTCTCGGCCCGTGGCAGCGGACCGGGGTGGCATCGACGAGCGGCACCGACATCTTCCGAGAGGAAGCCTGGATGCCGACGTTCGAGGCGTTCGGCACAGACTGGCCGATCATTCCGGTTGTACTCGGCCTCGTCAGCGTTCTGATCGTGTGGGTTCTGCTCCGCGGCACCCGATTCGGGCTGCGGCTCAAGGCGGTCGGGAGCAATCCGAAGAGCGCCTTCCTGATCGGTATCCCCACCAACCGCTACCTCCTCGGTGCGTTCGCGATCGGAGGCGCTCTCGCCGGGATCGCCGGGACGGTGCAAGTGACCGCGTTCCACCACAAGCTTGTCCCTTCGATCTCCGGGGGATATGGCTTTCTCGGAATCCTGGTGGTGCTGCTGGCATCGTTCAGCGCCGTCTGGGTGCCACCGATCGCGCTTTTCTTCGTTGCGATCTCGGTCGGGAGTACCCAACTCGACCTTCGCCTCGGCCTCGATTCCGCTTTCGGAGGGGTGCTCCAGGGAACCATCGTCCTCTTCGTGATGATCGGCGGGGCCTGGTCGGCTCGGAGGAGTTCGGTGTCGCGCAACGCTCCCGGGGAGCCCTGATCGTGGAAGCCACTTTCAATTCGATCATCGCTGCCGCCGCCCCGCTCGTCATCATGACGATGGGGGAGACGATCACCGAGAAGGTCGGCGTTGTGAACCTCTCGCTCGAAGGGAGCCTCCGACTCTCGGCCATGACGGGTTTCGCCGTTGCGTTCTGGGTCGGCCATGCGCTCCCGGGCTTCGTGGCTGCGGCCATCGTTGGAGCAGCCATCGCTGCGATCATCGCGGCAACGAGCATTCGCTTGAAGCTGAACCAGATCGCGGTTGGATTCGTCCTGACGCTGCTCGCTGCGGATCTCGCATCTTTCCTCGGCGACTCCTTGGTCGGCGAGCGCGGACCACGGGTTCCGCCGCTCCCCATCCCGGTGTTGTCCGATATCCCGTTCATCGGCAAGGTGTTGTTCGACCACGATCTCGTTGTCTACGGCAGCTTCCTGGCGATCGGCCTCACCTGGTGGCTCTTCTATCGGACACGACCCGGCCTGAACCTCCAAGGTGTGGGAGAGAGGCCGGAGGGTGCGTTTGCCAGAGGCATCAAGGTCAACACGTTGCGCTTCTGGTACACGGTGCTCGGCGGGGCCATGGTTGGGATTGCGGGCGCTGCCTACTCGCTCGACATCAAGCTCGGCTGGCGCGAGACGCTCACCTTGAACCTCGGGTGGATCGGCCTCGCGATCGTCATCTTCGGCGGCTGGCACCCGTTGCGAGTGGCGTTCGGCGCCTATCTCTTCGGGGCGCTCCAGGTGCTCGCCTTCCAGCTTCAGGATGTCTTCCCCGGCCTTGCGCAGGTGCTTCCGATCGCGCCGTTCCCTCTGATGATCCTCGCCCTCCTTTTTGTGTACTCGAGCTGGTTCCGCCAGATCGGAGATCGGTTCCCGAGGTTGCGGAACCTCTTCGGGAGCGAGGCGCCGGCCGCGTTGGGGACGGTCTTCGAACGCGAGTGACGATCAGTCGCCGGCCACAGCCTCGAGGTCGGCGAGGAGAGCATCCTTCTCATCGACGGGGAGGAATGTCGCCTCGATCGAGTTTCGGGCGAGGGTGATCAGGTCATCCCGGCTCAGGTTCAGCGCCTCGGCGGCCGCCACGTAGTTGTCCAGTGCGTAGCCGCCGAAGTAGGCCGGGTCGTCGGAGTTGATCGTGACTCGGACCCCACGGTCGAGCAGGTCCTTCAGGTTGTGATCTTCCAGGCGGTCGAAGACCCGGAGTTTCACGTTGGAGAGCGGACACATCGTCAGCGGTATCCGTTCGGCAACGAGACGCTCGATGAGGGCGGGGTCCTCGGCGCTTCTGACGCCGTGGTCGATGCGCTCCGCGCCGAGGCTGTCGAGCGCTCCGACGATGTAGGCGGGCGGTCCCTCTTCACCGGCGTGCGCCACCGCGCGGAGGCCGGCGTCGCGAGCGAGTTGGTATGCCGCGGCGAACCACTCGGGCGGGTTCCCAACCTCGGAAGAGTCGAGGCCGACGCCGATCATCAGGTCCGCGTACGGCGCCGCCTCGGACCATGTTTCAACGGCCGCCTCGCCGGGCAGGTGGCGGAGGAAGCACATGATCAGCGCGGCGGAGATTCCCCACTCGTTGTAGGCCGCTTGCATGGCTCGGGTGAACCCACCCATGAACACGGAGAAGCCGATGCCGCGCTCGGTGTGGGTCTGCGGATCGAAGAAGATCTCCGCCCGACGCACACCGTCGGCTGCGGCTCGTTCCAGATAGGCGTACATCAGGTCGAAGAAGTCCTGCTCGGTCACCAGGACGGCCGCGCCTTGGTAGTAGATGTCGAGGAAGGACTGCAGGTCGGAGAACTCGTACGCTGCACGAACCTCCTCGACATTGGCGAACGGCAGGTCGATGCCGTTGCGAGCGGCGAGATCGAACATCATCTCGGGCTCGAGGGTCCCTTCGATATGAAGGTGGAGTTCAGCTTTCGGCAGGGCGCGAATGAACGATGCAGTATCCATGCCCCCATTCAACCTGCTCGTCGCACGGTGAGCGAGTTACTCACCGCGCGGCGGCCGGTCTGCTGCTAGCTGCTCTCGTTGAGCCTGAGGAAGGCGTAGATGCCGCCCACGGCGAGTGCGAGCTGGATGAAGAGCTTGATCCAGTCGATTCCAGAGGTGTCTCCCACGCCAATGATGTCGGCGATGAACCCACCGACGATGGCGGCGGCCGCGCCGACGACGATCGTCCAGCCCAGGGAGATGTTCTGCTTGCCGGGCATGATCAGCCGTGCGAGGGGTCCGATGATGAGGCCCATGATGAGGCCGCCGATGATGGTTCCGAGGAAGGCTCCCATGAACTGTTGTCTCCTGTTGTGCTGCCCAACGGACCCTATCCGGCCCGGATCGCCACCATAAAAGCACAACGGACCGCGGTCGCGTCGAGCAAAGACCGCGTACCCAGGGTTCTCCACCCTCTATGTGGCGTCGTGGGCCCGCGGAATGGCGGTATCGACCACGCAGCGTGGCGTCTTCAGGGCACCCAGAACCCGAGGTGGGGGATTGACGCTTCGTCCTCGCGATGTGGGCCGTCGAAGCGCATCGGTGGGATGGCCGCGCCTCCGATCTCAGCAGCCGTGATGGTGAATCCAACCGGGGTGTCTCCGGGAGGTGTCGCCAGTTCCATCAGTCGCGCAGACGAAAGCCCGAAGACCACCCGGCGCACACCGGCCCAGAACATGGCACCAACACACATCGGGCACGGCTCACACGAGGCATAGAGCGTTCCGCCGCCGGCTTGATCGAGGAGGTGTTCCCGTTCCAGTATCAGAACAAGGGCGGTCTCGGCGTGAGCGGTCATGTCGTGATCGGAGTAGATCCGATTCCTGGCTTCCGCGACAACCTGCCCGTCGACCTCGAAGAGCGCTCCGAACGGATGGTCGCCGGCCGCGCGCGCTTCGGCGGCGAGTTCGAACGACCGCGTGAGAAGTGTTTCGTTGTGTTCCATAGGATCCAACCTAGCCACAGCGGACCTGCTCAGATCACGGGGCGCGTGTCGTGTCTGCGCATGATGTCGGCGATACGAGCAGGATCAACGGGAAGGCCAGGAGGGAACGTCTCCACGAGTTCTCGGAAGTAGCCGTCGAGGGACTGTGGCGTGTCCACCTGGAGCATTGCCGCCGCCGAGTCGTTGCCGGTGCCAAATGCGTGCGGTGTCCCGGCAGGCACGAACAAGCATGATCCTTGTGCGTACCGGTCCCGACGTCCGTCGATGGTGAGCAAAACTTCACCCGCCAACACGTACCACAGGTGGTCGACGCGTTCGTGCACATGAGCCGGGGGTCCGTCCCACCCGGCGTCGATGTGCATCTCTACCGCGCCGAGCCGATCGTCGGTTGATGCCCCTGCCACTTTCACAACGCTCACGGTGGGACCCGCTCGCAGAACTTCACCTTCGCCCGGCTGACGGACAATTGCCGACGACGTCATGGACCGTTGCCTCCCTCTCCGAGAACACCATTCAGTATGGACGAACCACAACAACCGCGCGGCTTCATCTCGGACGACCTCCAGAAGGATCAGCCGCCAGCGCTATTCGTTGATCAAAGGAGGGGTTCGTTGATGTTCTGTGAGAAGCTCAAGATGGGCGAGGTCCTTGGGACGGGCCGCGATCTCCTTGTAGCGGACGACATGTTCGAGCCGGACGAAGGGGAGGTCGTCGATGACCTCGGCGGTGTCGATGAGCTCGTCGATGTCGAAGTCCCCATACGCCCAGCTTCTACCGATGGTCACGGCGCCGTCGAAGCAGCTGACAATCGTCGCCCCGTCCGGGAGCGAGACCAGCTCACCAACACGCAGGGCTCGTTCCCATGCCGCTTCGCGACTGATCACATCGAGATCGTTCGTGGCTTCAATGATCCCCCGAACGATCAGCGGTCCACTCCCAAAGACAGCGAAGTCGCCAGTGGGGAGTCTGAGAGAACGCAGGAGGTCGAAGAGGCCGTGCTCGCGGGAGGTCACGAGACAATCGTAGAGACCCGGCGGTACCGAGTTGGCGCCCAGGAAGACATGCAGCCGGCCGCTCCACGCGGGTGCTGCTCGTGTACGGCGTCCATCGTCGGAGCGTTCAGCGCTTGACGAACCCGCCGATGTCGAGCCGATCGATCAGGTCCCGATTCCCGTCGATGCCTTGTTGAGGGATGGGGATTCCGCTCACCTCAGCGACACGGTTCATCATTTCGAAATTGCCGAACACGGACCCGGCGTCCACGAGCGCCTCCGGTCCGAGTTCGCCGATGATCTCGTCATGGACCTGTTTGAGCGGTTCGGTGCGCACGAGCACAGCATCAACGAGTCGGAGCAGCAGGTTGCCACCCGGTACGCCCGCGGGAATCGTGGGATCGCGCAGCGCATCAAGTTCGACGCTGTATCCGAATGCAGATGAGCTCGCACGGAGCATCGTGACATGACTCAGCGTTCAATAGAAACACTCGTTGTGGATCGAGGTACGTGACGACACGAGCTCCATCTGTGCGCGATCGAGGCCGGGGTCTCGCCGAAACATGTCGAGCGCCATCTCCCCGCCGGTCATGTATTGCGGACCGAAGAGGCTCTGGTAGACGGCCCCCTCGTATGGGAGCAGATCGAACATGACCGGGATCGGGCCGGGGGGAACCGGGAGGTGCGTTCTGCGTCGCTTGAGGCCTTCGGCAATCTCGCCTGTCGGGTTTCCAACGCCCGGATCGGGGAGGGGCTCGAGATCTGCTCCCATCGCGCGATGCGTGCCATCAACCGATGAGAGCATCGAGACCAAAGCAGCCACCTCAACAGTTGAGGAATCGTCGGAGGCGACGGCGGCCGACTGGACGAGATCGCCGTCGACCGTCGTCGGGTTGTGATACAGCGTGTCCGCGAGCAAACCAAGAAGGGGTTCGATCCCAACGGTTCTGGCCGTCTCTTCTGCGACACGATGTCGGACGGACTTCAACAAGGCAACACGTTGTCGACCGTCCAGCGTCGGCCCGGGCCGTGAGAAATGCCCCCACAACGATGTGTATGCGAATCGCAGGTCTGGTCGAACCGAGACCGGCGAACCGCGGAACTCGAACATCGCAGGCACGCTAGTCGCCGTGTTGAATGGTTCCCATGAGATCCCACGCTTCCAGCTTGGTGTTGGTTCTGTTGTTCCCCCTGACAGATCAAGCGCATTCTGCAATGCCATTCGCACGTCCGATGGGCGTAGCGCTGAGGACGAGCCGGTGACCCGACTGCCGTTGCCGTCGTTTGATCGGCCCGACGTGGTCGATTGGGTCGGCCGTCACCTCTCCGGCTTGTATTCGGGAGACGTCGGCGCGTCGGCCGCCTTCGTTGGCGGGCAATCGTCGGCCGACGAAGCCTTGGCGGCGTTTGAGGTCGCCGGGTATGCGGCATCCCGCAACGAAGCCTGGCCTGCGGCGCGACGGGGCGCCTCGCGGCTGTCGCCCTACATCCGACACGGAATACTGTCGCTCCCACGTGTTTGGGAGGCCGTTGCCGACGGACCGGAGCGGGACGTCGCCAAGTATCGCGATGAGTTGCTGTGGCAGGAGTACGCCAGGCATGTCTATGCGCGCCTGGGAAGAGCTACCCGTAGTGGGCTGCGGTTCCGCCTCCCCGCAACGCGGGGCGCGGAGCCGTGGCCCAGAACCATGGCGTGCGTCGATCGAGCGGTCGGAGAGCTCGAATCGGACGGTTGGCTGGTCAACCAGACGCGGATGTGGCTGGCGTCGCAATGGTCTGTGCGAATGCTTGCACCGTGGCAACAGGGCGAAGACGTGTTCTTCGTGAACCTCCTCGACGGATCGAGAGCAGCTAATCGGCTGGGGTGGCAGTGGACCGCAGGTACGGCAACCGGTCGCCCCTACGGCTTCTCCCGCTTCCAAGTCGAGAAGCGGGCGCCGGGCCTCTGTTCAGCTTGTCCGCACGAAGCGGAATGCCCTATTGACGACTGGCCATCGGACCCCCCGCTCGAGGCCACTGAGCCTCACCCGCATCTGCGCGCCGACCCGCACCCAGCGGCAACCGCCGGTCCCGAACACGCAAACGAGGGCGATCGTGCCGACGCAGTCTGGCTGACGGCGGAATCGCTCGGCGACGACGATCCGGCTCTCATCGCAAACCCTGCATTGCCGGCCGTCTTCGTGTTCGATGGACCCATGCTGGCCCGACTGCAACTGACCGCCAAGCGCCTGGTGTTCCTCGCCGAGACGCTGGCCGACCTGGGTCAGCGGCGCGATCTCGAGGTCTATCTGGGCGATCCCGTGGCGATCCTCGACCGTCGTCCGGTTGCTGCGACCTTCACGCCGGTACCGGGTTGGCGTGCTCGGGCCGCCCGCATCCGCCCGGTCCAGATCCACCCGTGGCCGTGGCTCCGTCGTCCCCATAGGGGCTCGGCGGCGTCCTTCTCGGCGTGGCGCCGACACGTCGACCGCAGCGAAGCCTGAACGAGCGAAACACCCACCGAATGTGCTGTCGGCATCGGCCGAGCCAGGCCGGTGTTGCAGCGGCTCCCCCAGTTCACCGCATCTCGGCAAGCTTCTTGACGCGGCGCAGACCGGCATGCAGGACAACGGCGTAGGGAGCGAACCAGCCCGGAACCGTGAAGTCGACGCGAGTCCGATCCGGGCCGAGGGCCGTGACGTGATGCCCGGTGGCCCGGATGCCTGCAACAGTCCAGGTCCAACTGCGGCCGGGTTCCACGTTTGTGATCTCGAAGGGCACCCACATACCGATCGGGGTTTGGATCCGGCCGCGAACCCCTGGGGCAACGGAAGTGGCCTCAGTCGCGACCGCCCGGACGGTCGGGCCCCAGCTCGGCCACCAGCGAAACTCCGCAATGACGGGCCAGACCGCGTTCACCGGAGCGGCGATCTCGACGGAGGCCCGTACCGGCCTCACGGTGCGCTGAGCAGCATCCGCGCTGCAATGGCGGTCACGGGTTGCACGCCGACGGGTACGGGCAGATGCACGGCACTGGGGTTCCGTTCCAATCTAGCGAACCTGCATGACCATCAGGATGACGAGGCCACCGCGCACTGTCCACCCGATGGTGCGAACCCAGTTGGTTGCGACCAAGCGACGCATAGCGCGTGTCGATGGGTCGTCGGCAAGTTCGCGGTGGAGCGGGACGTGGACGAGAGCCGTTGTCACCCAGAGCACCGCCAACACCGCTCCCGCCGCTAGGACGAGCGCCAAGCTCACGTCGGACGGGCGGACGAAGACCAGCGCCGCAGCGGTAGCGACCTCGACGGGTGCCGGGATCGCAAGGAGCCACCCCATCCGCCGCGTGTGCTCTTCCTCATATCGAGGAAAGGAGGCCTCGCCGACGAATGGAAACAGCGGATAGTGCACGATCTGGATGGTCCAAATCAGTCCGACCATGAACCACGTCGCCACGAACTGGATAGCGAGGAGACCAATCATCGGCGCGGAGAGGACCCAGTCGAGTTGCCGGCCGTGCCAACCTCAGGGAACTCGAGGGCGCTCGCCACGCTGGCCGGCTCTGCCGCACGGTTTGTGTTCATGCTGCCGGTTCCAACCTCGCCTCGAGGGGCGGCCATTATCAGATTTCAACCTACAGGTTCTGCTCTGCCAGAGCCGCTAGACCTTGGGCGGTCAACGCCATGAATGGCAAGGTTGACCCATACGCCTAATGGACCGACGACCACGTCGAAGATGACGGACTGACGATAGTGCCTACTGGTCGACCTGGTGAAGAGCTGTTGGATCCGCCCAAACCCACGCTCGACGACGGCGTTGGCGGTCGGGCCGAATCTTGCCGGCCCCTTGAGTGCTCCAACCATGCTGCGTCCGAATGGCTGCAATCGAATGGGACTGGGAGGCACGAACGTCTTCGACAATCGTACGAAACGTCCGGTAGCAGGCGGGCTCTCAAGTCGACCCAGGACGGGCGGGTTCCCGTGGGCCCGGTGGGACTCGAACCCACACGCTTCGGATTAAAAGTCCGCTGCTCTGCCAATTGGAGCTACAGGCCCGTGT
This sequence comes from uncultured actinomycete, assembly GCA_942491345.1. Taxonomy (GTDB): domain Bacteria; phylum Actinomycetota; class Acidimicrobiia; order Spongiisociales; family UBA5794; genus JAHEEL01. The sequence goes on along the minus strand of CALOAN010000030.1, from coordinate 23,834 downwards.
ACGCAGGATACCCGCCGTGGCGACGTGGGGCTGCCGCGACCACGGACTGAGCGGATCCGTGTACCCCAGCCCCGCCAGTGTTACTCGGGCGTGTCTCCAAGCCGTTCCTCCCACGGCCACCGGCCGGTGACTTCCACCACGATGCTCCAGCTCAGGAAGGTTCGGATGAGGACCAGGAGGCCGAGCGTTGCCGTGTTCTCGAGGGTCGGATCCACCGTGACCGTCTTGATGATGTCGGCGGCAATGAGGAGATCGAGGCCGACGAGCATGCCGCGTCCGATCCCACGCTTGAAGACCTCGAATGCGGCGGCCCCATCGCTCCGAATCCACGCAATGACGGCGCGGATCACGGCGGTGACGATCCCGACAGTGATGGCGGTGATAGCAGCGACTTCGATCCATTTCGCGACCGTTTCGCCGATCTCAACTCCGCCGATCGTGAGGCCTTCTTCTGCAGCAAGCAGCCACGCCATGGGACGACTCTAGGCGACTCGCAGGAGAGCAGGGCAGCTCAGAGGGCGGTAGGGTCGGGCCATGAAGCTCTACCTCATCGACGGCACGTACGAACTGTTTCGTGCCCACTTCGGCGTCCCGTCGAGAACGGCGCCAGACGGCCGTGAAGTCGGCGCCACCTACGGCATCCTCGCCTCAACCCTCGCCTTGCTCACCGAACCAGAAGTGACGCATATCGCCGCGTCGTTCGACTCGGTGGTCGAGTCGTTCCGGAACGAGGTCTTCTCGGACTACAAGACGGGAGAGGGGATCGAACCGGAACTCCTCGACCAGTTCCCGCTCGCCGAACGCGCGATGCGAGCGATCGGTGTGACGGTCTGGTCGATGTACGACTACGAGGCCGACGACGGGCTCGCCACCGGCGCCCGCAGGTGGGTCGATGACGTGGAGCAAGTCGTGGTGATGTCCCCCGACAAGGACATGTGCCAGCTCTACGACGATCCACGCATCGTCGGCTACGACCGGCGCAAGGGGTCGTTCATCGACCGGGACGCGGTCGTCGAGAAGTTCGGTGTCGAGCCGGATTCGATACCCGACTGGCTGGCCCTCGTCGGTGATGCGGCCGATGGGCTCCCCGGCCTCGCGGGCTGGGGGGCGAAATCGAGCGGGACGATCCTCTCTCGCTACGGCCACCTCGAGGGGATTCCCTTGGACGAATCGTTGTGGGATGTGAAGGTGCGCGGGGCCGCGAAACTCGCGGCGACGCTGCGGGAACACATCGGAGACGCTCTGCTCTATCGCTATCTGGCTCAGCTCCGAACCGACGTCCCGCTCCCCGACTCTCTCGCCGACCTCAAGTGGAAGGGTGTGCCGCGGGCACGCTACGAGGCCTTCTGCGACGAGCTCGGATTCAACCGTCTCAAGGAACGCCCCGAACGCTGGATCGACTGATCAGACGGCGATGACCTCGGCCCGGTGCCCGGGTGTGCTCGCAAGCTTCCGGTCTGCGGTGACGAGGGGTGCGCCGGTCGCTTCGGCCAGGGCTACGTACGCAGCGTCGTAAGCGGTGAGGTTGTGGCGTAGTTCCCAGATGCGAGGTAGCAGCGGTAGATGTTCGAAGCGGCGGATCAAGAGACGTCGATATCGATGGAGTGCCTCGGTCATGTCGGCGCTGCTGAGCAGGCCGACTCGGCGAAAGCCCTGAGCCACTTCGAGGTCGACGAGGTACGGAGCGAGCAGATCGGGTTCGACCAGTATCGACCGGGCTTCGTCACCACGCTTGCTTGGATCCGTGAGTGAACTGACGATGGCCGATGCATCGACGACAAGGATCAATGAGACTCCCTGTCCTCTCGGATAACGGCGACGATCTCCTCGGCACTGATCTGGGGAAGAAGCCCGGCCTCCCTGTCGGCCTCGACGGCGGCAAAGATCTCCGCGTTGGTCGGGACTGAGGCCATTCGCTCGAGTTCTCCCTTGAGGAAGTCTGAGAGGTTCATCCCGTGCGCGTCGGCTCGTGCTTTGAGTCGTTCGTGGAGATCTGGCGGAACGTTGCGTATTTGGATCATCACCATGCCTAGACACTAGAACATGTGACCCACATGTGATCCTCCACCTGGGGTGGACGAATGTCAATAGGTCTGATCGACGATCGGGAGTGACTACGGCGTTGCAGCCCTTTGGTACTGAACGAGCCGCGTGCCTTCGGCGTCGAACATCTCGAGGGTCGCGGCATCGACGCGGTATGTATCGGCTTCCTGGAGCGCGGCGAGGTACCGGGTTTCCTGGTCCATGACGTCCGGCTCGGCACAGGCCATCGCCGTGGATGCGAGCGGACCGATTTCGATCGAGTTCTCGTCGGTCTCCCACGACCCGGTATAGGAGTTGCAGCCCCCGGAGCCGGAGAGGGTTCCATCCTCTTCGAAGATCGCCGTCACCGGCACGTCGATTACCGTGGACTGGAACCCGCCGGTGCCGTTGTTGTAGGCGATGAGGTCCCACGAGGATCCGGCGAGGTCCTGCGAGATCGCCTCGTATGTGAGCAGCGCCGTGTCGCCCGACGACAGCGTCAACACCTCGTCGTCGATCGACCATGTGTCGACGGAGGCCAACGCGGCCAGGTAGGCGGCCTCCTGGTCCATCACCCCCGGTTCACCACAGAACATCTGGGTCGACGCAAGCTGCCCGAAGGTGATCGATGAGCCATCGATTTCGTAGGGGCCGAAGTACTGGTTGCACGACGCGTTGCCGGACGCCGAACCGTCCTCGAACATGAGCGTCGGGATCGTCAGCGGCGTGGCCATCGTCCCATCGGGCCCGGCGATCCCGGTCAACATCCAGGAATGGTCGGTTGGCATGTCATCTCCGTTTGAACTGCATGCCGCGGCGAGTAGTGCCAGAGGCAGGGCGAGTAGGAACATTCGTTTGATCATGGTGATAGGACGTTATCGGATGGCATGAGCGTTCCCGAATCAATCGCCCGAGATCGCACAGTGTCCGGGACTCTGCCAGTCTCCGATCTGACGCAGGAAGGACTCGATGCTGGTCGTATCGGTCGAGAACCTCACGAAGAGCTACGGCGACGTCGAAGCCGTACGTGGCGTGAGCTTCGTCCTCGAGGAGGGCGAGGTGTTCGCATTGCTTGGACCCAACGGTGCAGGCAAGACCACGATTGTTGAGATCCTCGAGGGCTACCGGAAGCGAACGTCGGGCGATGTCGACGTGCTCGGGTTCGACCCTTCCGAGAACCAGAGGACGTTCAAAGAACGGATCGGGATCGTGCTCCAAGAGTCGTCGGTCGAGCGGGAGCTCACGGTCCGAGAGACGATCAACACCTACGGCGCTCCCTACCCCCAGCACCTCGAGACGAGTCACCTCATCGATATCGTCGGACTCGAAGAGAAGGCCGACGCTCGGGTGAAGACACTGTCGGGCGGTCAGAAACGTCGCCTCGAGGTGGCACTCGGCATCGTCGGCGACCCCGACCTCATCTTTCTCGACGAACCCACCACCGGCTTCGATCCATCTGCACGGCGCCAGGCGTGGGAGGTCATCGGCAATCTCACCAGCCTTGGGAAGACGATCCTGCTCACCACCCACTACATGGACGAGGCGCAGGCACTCGCGGACCGAGTCGCCGTGATCGATCGCGGCCTGATCGTCGCCGAAGGAACGCCCGATACGCTCGGCGGCAGGGCGACCGCCCGCGCCGAGGTGCGGTTCACCCTCGTCGACCAGCCTGCGGAATCGCTCCCGGTGGCGCCGGCGTTGGTCGATGGATCGACCGTCGAGTATCACACCGATGATCCGACGACTCTGCTGCACACGCTCACCGGTTGGGCAGTCGAACGCAACACATCGCTCAACGGACTCACCGTGAGCCGTCCTTCACTCGAGGACATCTACCTCGGGCTCACCAATGGGGGAACATCGTGAAGCGGCCGTCATCCCTCTCGTTGCTCTGGCATCAGGCTCGGTACGAGTGGAGGATCTTCTGGCGTACGCCGATCTCCGCGTTCTTCACGATCTTCTTCCCGCTCTTGATCTTCGTTGTGTTCTCCCTGGTCTTCGGGAACGAGCGGATCGAGTACCTCGGGATCACTACGGCGCAGTTCTACGCACCGTCCCTCGCCGTCTTCGCAGCCGTATCGGCCACGTACACGAACATCTCGATCTTCACGTCGTATCAGCGAGACGAGGGGATCCTGAAGCGGGTGAGGGGGACCCCGCTTCCGTCCTGGATCTTCTTCGGTGGCAAGATCCTCTCCTCAATCTTGATCGCCCTCGTCGGAACCCTCATCATGCTCGGCGTCGGGGTCCTGTTCTTCGGTCTTCAGGTGTATCCCGAGACGGTCCCAATCCTGATTGTTGTGTTCTTCGTCGGGGTTGCCACGTTCGCCGCGCTCGGGCTGTTGGTCGCTGCGTTGGCCCCGTCTGGGCAGGCAGCCACGGCAATCGCGAACGCCACCCTTCTGCCCCTTGCGTTTGTGTCGGGTGTGTTCATCGTCCCCGGCGAAGACATGCCCGGTTGGCTCACGGCGGTCTCCGACTTCTTCCCGTTGAGCCACTTCGTGGAACCGTTTGTTGCGGCCTTCACCCCCGAGGCGACCCGTGCCGACTTCGAGTGGCAGGACCTGGCGTACCTCGCGTTGTGGGGTGTTGTGGCGTTGATCCTCGCCATCCGGTGGTTCAAGTGGGAACCGCCGACGGGCGGCGGTGGACGACGGAGCCGCAACAAGTCGTCGGCCGCTGCCGGCTAGCGGTTCACGTCTCGGACGCAACCCCGAGCAGGCGTTCCCGTTTCATCTTCCCTGCGCCGCGCATCGCCAGAAGGAGCGCGATCGCCCAGGCGATGCCGCCAATCAGGAGAGCCGACGGTCCTGGCGCAGAGATGACTCGGACCGTGAGGGCATACGACACGATGATGATCGGCAGTGACACGAGGCTCGACGCCTGCTGAGCCGCTGCCGCAGAACGCATCCGAGCCGACAGCCTCAGAACGAGAGCAATCGCGATTGCGATGATGGGCGGGATCACGAAGATGATCAGAAGGAACCACCCCGACGTCGGGAAGAACCATCCCCCGATTTTGGGACCCACCGTCAGGTTCACCACCAGCGAGTACAGAGCGAAGCCAACGATTGTGATGAGGTAACCCGGCACCAGGCTTGCGAGGAGTTTCCCGAAGTAGATCTCCTTCATGGTGAGGGGACTGTGGGCGAGAAACTCACCGGTCCCGCGCTCGCGCTCTCCGACGATGGCGTTCGACGCGACAGCAACCGAGATCGTGAGAGGCACGATGATCGCGATCGGAGCGAGCATGTAGACGGCGATGAGGTAGGCGGCTTGGGCTCCCGGATCGTCAGCGGGAAGAGACCGGCTGACGTCCACCGGGATGCTGTCAACCATGCCGGCGAGCTGCTGTGCCATGGACGTATCGGCGAGCATCCCGATTACACCGAGGGCGAGGAGGGGCATGAATACGAAGAACAACGTCGCGAGCATCATCAGCGGAATCCAGTAGTCCTTGCTCTTGAAGAGCCTCCGCATGTCGGCGCCTGCTATCGCTCGCACGTGATCCCAGTTCACGGCGTCTCCTCTCGGTGTGCTCGTTGCATCTCGAAGTAGAGCTCTTCGAGCGTTGCCCCCATCGGTTCGACGCGCGTGATTCGAGCGCCGCCGTTGACGAGCCGAGTCACGAGGTCGGGCAGACGGTTGAGGTCGTCGAGCGTCACCTGAACGGAACCGTTCCACGAAACCGACACGACCCCCTCTTCGAGTTCGAGTGCGCTGAGGGCGTCCCGATTCTCGGCGTCGAGGAGGACGACGGGGTCGGCGAGGTATTGGCCCGCAAGAGCTTGCGGCGCTCCCGCGACCTGTGCGTGTCCGTTGTTCATGAGTACGAGCTGATCGGCGATCCCTTCCGCCTCGTGAAGTAGATGGGTACACAACACGATCGTTCGGCCGCGACCGGCGAGTTCTCGGATCAGTTCGAGGACGTTGCGCGAAGACTCGGGGTCGAGGCCCGCCGTTGGCTCATCGAGGAGGAGCACTTCTGGGTCATGGATCACCGCTCGTGCGAGGGCGAGACGCGTACGCATCCCGGTGGAGTAGCCGCCGACCTCCTGGAGGAGCGCGTCCTGGATCGAGAATCGCTCGGCTGCGTCGAGGGCGGCTCCCTCGTTTGATTCGAAGATCCGGGCGGCGAAACGGAGGTTCTCCCATCCGGTGAGCTGGTCGTAGAACGCGGGCTTCGGTGGCACGATGCCGACACGGCGCCTGACCTCATCGCCGTTCAGCTTGGGATGGAGACCCAGCACTTCAATGTCGCCGCTGTCGGCAACCAGCGCGCCCGTCGTGAGGCGCACCGTTGTGGTCTTTCCAGCGCCGTTCGGGCCGAGGAGAACCGTCACCGCACCGACAGGAGCGTCGAAGGTGAGGGACTCGACAGCGCGAACTGAACCGAAGGTCTTGGAGACCGTGCCGAAGCGAATCGCTGAATCCATCGCAGATGTCATCGGCCCTGCGGTCGCAAAACCTGAACCATTACGGATCTGGCGCGAACCCGGGAGACACGCGTAGGATCGCCCCATGTGCGGGCGTTTCGTTCAGACCCAGGAAGCCGAGAACTACGGGGCGTACTTCTCCGTGGATGTGGTCCAGACCGACGAGGTTCTGAAGTCGTGGAACGTCGCACCGACGAAGAAGGTCTATGCCGTTGCCGAGCATGACGGGGAACGCCTCCTCGGGACCTTCGGGTGGGGTCTCGTTCCATTTTGGGCGAAGGACCGCAAGATCGGTGCACGTCTGATCAACGCTCGAGTGGAGACCGCGGGGGAGAAGCCCGCGTTTCGGGACTCATTCGCAGGGCGCCGATGCATCGTTCCTGCCGACGGCTTCTACGAGTGGGAGCCGAAGGAGCACGGCAAACTCCCGCACTACTTCTATGCGACCGATCAAAGCCCGCTCGCCCTCGCCGGGCTGTGGGCATCGTGGGAGGACCCGGAGAGCGGGGATCGGGTGCGCACGTGCACCATCGTGACTGGGAAGCCGTCAGATGTGGTGTCGCCGATCCACGACCGGATGCCGGTGATCCTGCCGAAAACGGCATGGGACGCGTGGCTTGATCCCGACAACCGCGACAAGGAAGCGATCACCGAGCTCGTGGTCTCCTTGCCCGTGCCAGATCTGTCAGAGCATGCGGTTTCGACGCTCGTCAACCGAGTCGCGAACGACATCCCGGAGTTGATCACTCCTCTCGAGTCGGGCGCCGTGTAGGTCATCGCCGTTCCGGCTCGTCCATGTCGACGGAGCTGCGGGCGTAGCTCTCAGCTGACCGACTCAGCGGGTGAGCCAACTCCCGAGCCAGCGTGTGACGCGGGGCATCAGCACGTAGGTGAGGGCGAGGATGCCGAGCACGTTGCCGATGAAGACGCTGAGCACGACGTTCATGTTCGGTGCGGCCTCGACGCGTCCGAGAGTGATGATCAACGATGTGGGGAACAGAGCGAGGAACACGGCGATCGATTGCTTCCACCGTTTCGGCCCCTCCGGCTGGTCCGGCCGTGCCGGAAACCATCCGCCGAAACCGCCGACGACGTTCACCGTGCGGTCGCCCTCGACGAGCTGGTCGGTCCTGACGAGCCACTCACGTCGCGAGTCCGATTCGAGCCAGCGGTCCAGGTCGGCCCGTGAGGCGAATGATGCGACGATGACGTGCTCATCCTGGACACCCTTGACCGGCTGGAGGAGGTCGGACCCGAGAAAACCCTCGAACTTGCGCAGCCGGCCGACGACGTCGTCATGGAGTTCGACGAACTCTGCTTCGTTGTGCGGTGCGATTCGTTGGGAGAAGACGACGGTGACGGGTTCAGGGGCGGTGCGAAGGCCGGCGACATGCTGCTCACGGCCGGGTCCGTCGATCATCCCCTGAACTTCTTCGATGAGCGCCTTGCGGTCTTCCGATTCGAGCCAGGCATCGAGTTGCTCAACGGTGGCAAACGAATACACCGTGACCCATTCGCCCGGATGGGACGGATTCGGCTCTTGGACCTCGGAGCCAAGAAACCCCGCATGTGCTGCTGCAGCAGCACGGATGCGGCGGTCCCATGCTCGAAAGTCGTCCTCGCTCCCGGGATTCACATGGCGCGCTACAACAACGGTGGGAGCGGAGCCAGATTCATTCGGATCGCCGAACATGGACGGCAGCGTAGGCCGACCGGCGGCGTCACCAGCTCAGCTGGGGAGGTGGGCCGGTCCCGTGGGTCCTGATCTCGTCCACGTAGCTGCTGAGGGTGATCGCCGTCGTCTTGTCGGTTGTGACATCGTGGATTACCAGGGGCCCGGGTAGACCGGGTTTGAAAGCCGAGCGGAGAGTTGAGTAGATCAGGAACCGGCTGTCGGTTGACCACGTCATGGAAATGACACCGGAGCCCTGCCCGTCCCGCTCGCTGACGACGCTACCGGTCGTCGAATCCACGATACGTACGAGCGAGTTCGGGCTATCGATGTTCGGTGTGATGTTCACGGCGACAAGTCTGCCATTCGGGGACCACGCGGTGTCGACAACGAGCTCGCTCTCCGCCACACCGGGTACCGGTCGGTAGTACCGGCCGTCGACACCTTCGACCAGGATCGGGTCGTCGGGCTCGGCGACGATGTCGGTGCCGTCTGCGCCGATCACGATGGGTGGGGAACGTTCATCCCAGAACAGATCCACGACGAGAGCATCGTCGTTCCAACGCTCCAAGAACACTCCATCGGCCAAGGAAGATGCACAGTCCTGGGGAAACGAGCGCACGGTCTCAGGTTCGGACGCCGCGTCGGTGAGATCCAGGGTCGTGAGCATCGTTGGTCCCGGCACGGATCGTGCACACGTCATCCAGGCCAGCTGCCCGGCTTCGGTGTCGTGCCACACTGCCGAGCCCACGCGAAGTCCGACGGCCTCCCGGGTCGTACCTGCTCGCCCGCCGTCGTCGATGGGATGAACGGTCAGGACGCCGTCATCGAGAACCTGGGCGAACCAAGAGCCGGATGCGTCGAGCCCGATCGGCCATCCGCCGGTCAGATGGGAGTCGTCGCGTTCGATCGATAGTGCGACCTCCGGCGTCGACTCTGTTGCAGCCCAACGCATGACATCGAGGCTGTCACCCGGCGTCGAGAGCATCACGATCGTGTCGGTGAAACCGGGTACCAGCTGCGACAGCGGAACCTCGGTACTTCCCAACGGTTGGGGTGCCGGAAGCGTCGTGGTTGGGGCGACGGTTGTGGACGTCGTTGACGCCACCGTTGTGGTGGTCGACTCGGTCGCGGAAACGTCCGAGGGTTCGATGGTTCCCGGTGATCCGAGCAGCCAGCCGAAAGCGACGGCGGCCACCACTGCTGCGCCGGCAGCCAACCACGCGGTACGTCGGCCACCTCCCTCTCGGGAAGGTGGAAGAAACTCGGGGTCGATCGTGATCCGGTCGTCTGCCATGTCTCACCGCCGCATTCAAACTGACCTTCGCCCCCGCGGGCTGCGGCGTCAAGGGTCAATCCGTCGGATTGTCGGGAGGCCCGAAATAGGGCCGCTAGTACAGATACGGTGCTGACCCCTCAACCAGATGTGCCGGGAGTTCATTCCTCGGCCGCCGCCCTTGAGTCGCCTTGTGAGGCCGGATTCCGCAACTGCGCGCGATCGAGTGGCGCACGCGGGTGTTGGCTCTCCTCGTCGCCGTCGCTCTCGACACCCTGAGCGGGGATGAAGACGGTGGCATGCTCGACACAGCGTGCATTGCCCGAATCGTCATAGGTGAGAGCCGGAAGTCCACACTGGTCACAGGACTCGAGGTAGATGTGCTCCGGCTGCTCCATATGTCCTCATCGGCTTGGAGTGGCCCGCCGTCGAGACACAACGCGGTCTGCCCGGAGTAACTAGACCGCGTCGGGGTGGAGTACACCGCCAGTGGCCGGCGACCGCTTGACAACCATGTACGAAATACCTTACATTAGGTAAGAATAATCTTCCTTTGGAGGGATCATGGCAACGTTCTGGATCACACTTTCTCTTGTTTGTGGTGTCATCGCCGTGGCTCTTCTCGGCCGCCTGGTGTGGAGCATGTGGCCTCGCGCCGACATGGCCGGAATGCCCGCAGCACCGCTTGAGCGACTCGGGTGGATCGGCTTGGCCGTTACCGCAATTGTCGGTGCGGGCTTGGTGATTCTCGTTGTGCTGGCCGGAACCGACTTCATCAGCGAAAACACGACAGCTCGCGTGACCTTCTGGCTGTTGATGATGGTCGGGTTCGGTGTCTGGGGCGCTTCCTGGTATGTGATCAAGCGGCGGAGCGGCGGGGTAGTAGTCGACGAGCGCGACCGCGCCATCCTTGCGCGATCCTTCAGCGTGGAATCTTTGATCGTGTTGCTGATGCTGGTGGCGTGGACGATCACGCTGACCGAGGTGTTCTCGGACGACGGCGTCATGCCGATCGCCTATCTCCAGCTGATCTTCTGGAGTACCTTCGTCGGCGGAGCGTTCGGTAGGTCGCTCGGCATCGTCATGGGATACCGCAGGGAGATCGCCGTCGATGCCTAAGGCCAGCATTGTCAATGACATCCGGCGTCTGCGGTTCGAGCACGGCGAAATGACGCAACAAGAACTCGCGAATCGTGCCGGCTGCACGAGACAGACGATCATCGTCCTGGAGAAGGAGCGCTACGTCCCCTCACTCAGCCTCGCCTTTCGAATCGCCAGGGTCTTCGGCAAGACAATCGAGGACGTGTTCGAATACTCCGGCGAGGAGTGAACGTGGTCTGTCCGTGACGGTCGCTCCCTACATGTCGGCGGCGATGCGCTCGCTCTCCTGCTGAAGACCGTCGACGAGACCGGCGATCCCTTTGCGCAGCTGCTTGTCGGTGGTCCCCTTTGCGAGGCGACCGAGGCGATTGGGGGTGTAGGAGTAGTTCAGGGTCAGCTCCGTTCCGGCACCCGTTGGAGCGATGTTGAAATCTGCGACGCTGTCGGAGATCGGCAGCTTGGACGTTTCGTAGATGTCCACCGTCAGGCGTTCGTTCGGCGTGTACTGCTCGATGCGTTCGTTGACGCCGCCGAAGGGGGCGAGATCACAGTGCCGGGTTGTGCCCTCGCTCACCGGGCCCGACGAGGTCAGCGCCGAGCTGGTGACACCGGGATTCCATCGCTGGATATCTCCGAAGTCGTCGAGCACCGCCCACACCGCCTCGACGGGGGCGGCGATCCGACGTTTGATGGTGAACGCAGGCATGTGATGTCCTCTGGTCGTTGAAGCGACAACCCTATGCGGGGGGCTCGGATTCCGCAGATCTCGTTCGGCGAGCTCAGTGCACGGCGCGCACGGCCGGGCAGAACGAGATCGATCGCGCAACAAGGAACGCGCGGACGGCTGCGAACATGCCGCAACAGGCGCGGTCGTTCGCAATAGCCTGTGGACCATGCGTGCACTCCGAAAGCTCGTCCCCGGTCCAGGCTTCACCATGGTCGACGTACCGATCCCGGAGCTCGACCCCGACGAAGTCCTCATCGAGGTTCGAGCGACGTCGATCTGCGGTACTGATCTCCACATCTACGAATGGAATCCGTGGGCCGCCGACCACATCGTTCCTCCGATCACGGTGGGTCACGAGCTCACCGGTGTTGTGGTCGACCGGGGGGCCAACGTCACCGAATCGGAGATCGGCCAGCTCGTCTCCGTCGAATCCCACGTGATCTGCAACGCGTGTGCGTGGTGTCGCACCGGCCAGGGCCATCTCTGCCCCAATACACAGATTCTCGGCGTGCATCGAGACGGCGCCTATGCCGAATACGTCGCGGTTCCGGCCCAGAATGCCTGGCCGGATCCGCCCGGCATGCCGCTGTCGATTGCGTCGCTTCAGGAGAACTTCGGCAACGCCGTGCACACGGCGACGATCCCCAACATCGCTGGGCGCAAGGTGCTCGTCACCGGGTCCGGTCCCGTTGGTGTGATGACCATGGCGGTGGCCAAGGCGCTCGGGGCCCGGGCGGTGTATGCGACGGACGTGTCTGACTACCGACTCGATCTTGCGACGACGATGGGAGCGGATGTGACGCTGAACCCCCTACGCGACGACGTGGCCGCGCGAATCTCCGAGATGACCGACGGCGAGGGTGTGGACGTGCTCCTCGAGATGTCCGGCGCCTCATCTGCCCTAGAGTCGGGTTTTGCGGCATTGAAGCCCGGTGGTGAGGCTGCGCTCCTTGGCCTCACCTCGGACGCCTTCCCGTTTGATCTCGACGACAACATCATCTTCAAGGGCGCGACCGTATACGGCGTGGTCGGGCGGCGGCTCTGGCAGACGTGGCTCGAGATGCGCGGCCTCATCCGCTCGGGGGCGGTTGATCTCGCCCCCGTGGTGACCCACCGATTTGCTCTCGACGACTTCGCCTCGGCTTTCGAACTCATGCAGTCCGGAGAATGTGGCAAGGTTGTCATGTTCCCCGATCCCGCCTATGCGGACGGGCCGCTGAGCTGATGGAGGCACGATGACCTACAAGACGGCGTTCATCCGAGACGAGGTGCAGGCCCTCAAAGATCAGGGCTTGTACAACACGATTCGCACCATCGAAGGCCCGCAGGGTGCACACCTCATCGTCAACGGCCGCGAGGTCCTCAACTTCTGTTCGAACAACTACCTCGGCCTCGCCAATGATCCACGCATGGTGGAGGCCGCGGCGGCGGCACTCAACCGGTACGGCGTCGGGCCCGGGGCTGTACGAACCATCGCGGGCACGATGGCGATCCACGATGAGCTCGAAGAGGCACTCGCGCGGTTCAAGGGGGTTGACGCGACCATCTCGCTTCAGTCGGGGTTTGCCGCCAACCTCGCGGTGATTCCTGCGCTTGTCGGTGACGGCGACGTGATCATCTCCGACGCGCTGAACCATGCGTCGATCGTCGACGGTGTGCGTTTGTCCAAGGCGGCGCGGAAGATCTACGCCCACAACGATGTGGAGGAGTTGCGCGAGCGCCTTGCCGAGGCCCGCGCCGAAGGGGCGAACCGGATCCTCGTGATCACCGATGGCGTGTTTTCGATGGACGGCGATCTTGCACCTCTCGACCGGATCGTCGACGCGGCCGATGAGTTCGACGCAATGGTCATGGTCGACGACGCACACGGTGAAGGGGTTGTCGGGCGCGGAGGTCGAGGCATCGTGGACCATTTCGGCTTGCACGGCAGGGTCGACGTCGAGGTCGGCACCATGTCAAAGGCGTTCGGCGCCGTCGGTGGGTACGTCGCGGGTTCGACGGAGTTGATTGAGTGGCTTCGCCAGCGAGGCCGACCGTTCCTGTTCTCCTCGGCAGTGCCGCCGCCCGACGTTGCTGCCTGTGTTGCGGCCGTGGAGATCCTCGACGCATCGACCGAACTCGTCGATCGGCTCTGGTCGAATGGCACCGCTTTCAAGTCGATGATGACCACGGCGGGCTTCGACATCGGGTCGAGCGAGACGCCCATCACGCCGGTCATGCTCGGTGACGAGCACCTCGCGCGCGAGTTCTCTCGCAAGCTCCTCGAGGAACAGGCGGTGTTTGCGCAGGCCATTTCATTCCCGACCGTCGCGAGGGGGAAGGCGCGCATCCGCGTCATGATCTCGGCAGCGCACACCGACGAGGATCTCCGCGATGGAGCTGCGGCTTTCGTCGCCGTTGGACGGGAGCTCGGTGTTGTTACCTGATCTCGCCGGCCGCGGGACGCGGCGACTCCAAGGGATCTGGGTTCTCTTCGTGGTTCCGGTGCTCGCAGCGATCGCCGTCGTTGCGGTTGTTGCGCCACATTCGTCGAATGGCAACAGCGGACTCTTCGGAGCAATCGCGGGTCTGGTCGCTGTGATCGACTTCGGATCCGTGTTCTGGATGCGCAGCGTCGGGGCCGCGGCGATCCTCGGAGCGGAATCGAATGCCGAGATTCGCGATGCCTACCTGCGCCGGATGACCCTGGCCTGCGCGTTCGCGACCGTCCCGGCGATCCTTGCCTTTGCGTTTGCAATCGTGGTCGGCACCACGACGGTGTTCTTCGTCATCGCTGCAGTGTCGCTTGGCCTGCTCGTCTTTGCTGGACCGCGAACCGGAGACATTGCCCGACTTGATGATCGGATGGTCGACGCGGGCCGTCCGTTCCGGGTGGCCGCCGCCCTCGACGTGTAGAGGGACCTCGGACGGTGATGGGAGGATTCGACGCCTCGTTCGCTAGATTCGAGGGCCTCAAGGGAAGATCCACCATGGCTGAGACAACCCAGGAACCGAACGGCAAGCCGGCGCCGTGGGGGAAACTCGCGGTCAGGGCGCTGTTCTTGCTCGTTGGTGGCATCTCGCTGTACTTCTTCCTTCCGACCCTCCTGAATCTCTTCGAGGTCGCTCCGCAGCTCGAACACGTGAAGTGGCGGTGGTTCTTCCTCATGGGCCTGCTGGAGACCGGCGCGTTCGTCTCCCTGTGGGCGTTGACTCGCATTGCCGCCCCGGGCGTCTCCTGGTTTGTCGCCTCGACATCTCAGCTCACGTCCAATGCCGCCGTGAAGGTGGTGCCCGGAGGGGTGGTTGCCGGCGGTGCCTTCTACTTCCAGATGCTCGCCGTGTCGGGTGTTCCGATGGGCACGGCGCTTGCTGCCCTGGCTGCCGTCGGGATCCTCTCGAACCTCGTGCTCCTCGCCCTGCCGGCCGTTGCCGTGGTGATTGCCTTGGTCACCGCCCCGATTCCCGACGGCATGCTCCCGGTGGCGATTGCGGGGACGATCTTGTTCCTCGCGATGTTCACCGTGACGGTGATCGTCGTGCGGTTCGACCGGCCCCTCCAATGGGTCGGGTGGGTCGTCCAGCGCATTGTTGCGTGGGCGGCACGGATCTTCAAGAAGGACTGGTCGCTCACCACCGGGGACATCATCCAGCGTCGCAACGAGGTGGTGTCGTCGCTCGGGAAGCGCTGGCACAAGGCGCTCGGCGTGGCCATCGCCAACTGGCTCCTCGACTACGCAACGCTCGTGGTCGCCCTGGTCGCCGTGGGGGCGCAACCCAACCCGAGCCTCGTCCTGCTGGCGTTCGCCGGGGCGGCCGTGCTGGGCATGATTCCGATCACACCGGGTGGTCTCGGCTTCGTCGAGGCCGGCCTCACCGGCATGCTCACCATCGCCGGTATCCCGGCCGGTGACGCCCTCCTTGCCACCCTCGCCTACCGGTTGTTCCAGTTCTGGCTCCCAATCCCGGTGGGCCTCGTCGCCTACTTCCTGTTCCGGCGCAGATACGGGAAACCGTCGGAGTTGCCGGCGGTGTCGTAGGGCCTACCCCTGGCGGGGAGCAGCACAGGCTTGGACGCTGACGCCCTCTGCTCCGATCCCAATGGCTCCGAGGATGCGGGGTTCGTAGTGGTCGACCACGACGACACACACTTCGGTCCCGTCTGTTGCCGCATTCGCCGTTCGTCCGGCTCTCGATCGTGCGGACAGAGACGCCGCTTCGGCTGCGGCGACCGCCGTCTCTCGATCGAGCACCACCTCCCCGGCGTATGCGGCGCCTGACTCCAGCTGAGCTGCACCGGCTTCGGCGCCGGCATCTGCGGCGAATGCGGCCTCCCGATAGGTCGCTGCCAGCAGCGCAGTATCGAGGGCCAGGCCGAGCACCACGAAGCCCACGAAGAACAGGGCACCGAGGTACGGGAGCATCGAACCACGTTCGTTCATGGCCGGCTCCGGTAGGGGCTGTATGCGACCGTCGCCTGTCCGATGACCGTGTGACGGACGGGGCTGCTCTCGGGTCCGACGAGTGGAACGTCGATCCGGACCTCGACTGACAGCTCCGCTCCATCGTCGACGGTCGCGACCACAGCATCGGGTGACAGACCTTCGGCGATCCGAGTGGCATCGTCTGGCCCGCCGTATCTCGCACCGTGCTGGGCTGCGAAAGACGCAACCTCCGCTGCCTCGGATGCGGCGGTTCCTATGCGACCGAGTGTGATCAATGTCTGCGCCATCACAAGCACGAATACGAAACCGATGGCGAGAGTCCCGATCAGAGCTGCTCCCCGTTCGTCGCTCATGGCGGGACCACCATCGGCGCCGTCGCGGTGGCTTTGAGCGTGATTGGGATCAGGTCGGGGCCGGGCGGAGACCATTGGATGGATGCGCTTGCGGTCACTGCCGTCGCATCAGAATCGAGTGAGGTGGTGACGCCAACGGCGCCCGGGACCACCCGGGTGAGCTCCTCGGCAAGGCGCACACGCTCAACCGTGAGATCGGCGCCCGGCCGGCCGGAGCGTCGCGCCGCGGCGGTGACAGCCGTTTGCGCCGTGTCGCGTGCGACTACGACGAATGCCACCTGGGTCACAATGGCGATGAGGAGGAAGACCACCGCAGTCGCCACGAGCGACTCCACGACCGTCGATCCCCGAGCTAGCTGAAGAAGCCCGTCATCTGCGACACGATGCTCGTCCACACATCGGCCGTTGCGCTCCGAACTGCAGGCAACAGGAGTGCGATGACGAGCACCGCAATCGTCGCCAGACCCAACCACTCCACGGTGGTCGAACCTCGTTCGTTGTTCCACATGTTCACCTCCTTCTTTATGGACCGCCCGCCAGGCTGCGGAGACCGGCGAGGGTTGGATAGAGCAGGAAGAGCAGCGTCACGGGAACCATCAAGGCCAGAACCGGGCCATAGGTCGCAAGAGCCCGACGTCCGCCCTCTGCCGTGAGATCCCTTGCGAGTGCCGCGCGGTAGTCGGTGCCGAGCTCTTCGAGGGAATCGGCGAGTCGTCCTCCGGTGTCGTGGGCGTGGGCGAGGAGTGTGTAGAGGCGGCCGGCCTCGGGGTCGGCGGTACGCCGGACGTTGCGTTGGAGGGCCTCGGCGATGCCCCGGCCGGCGGCAACTTCGTCGAGTGCAACCGTGAGCTCGTCGGAGGCGACACCCGACGACTGCTCGGCGAAGCGCTGAACCGCGGTGGCGACCGACTCACCGGCGATGATGTGGAGCGAGATGGCGTCGGTCACCACCGGGAGTTCAAACCTGAGTCGACGCGCTCGTCGTTCGCGCTTGGTCGACAGCCACATGCCGAAGAGCAGCCAGCCTGTTGCGGCGCCGAGGGCGGCCAGTGGCAGCACCGATCGACCCGGTCCTTCGACGAACAGATCTCCCTGGGCGATGAGGATCCCGACGATCGCGCCTGCGGCGGCTGCGGCTGAGCGTCGGAGTAGGAGTTCACTCCGGGACCAGCTCAGGCCGGCATGGGCCGCAGGCTGTCCTTGGAGCGGTTGCACGCCCGGGTCGCCTTGGCGCGGCTCCGGACGGAGGTAGCGACCGATCCGATCGCTGAGGCCGGCAGACGGACGCGACGTTGCGATCAACAGGATTCCGACAGCGAGCATGAGGGCGACAACAACTCTCACTGCATCACCCGCGGGGCTTGTGAGAGCCGAGCCGAACGACGTGCGGCGAGGAATCCGAGGGCGGTCAGGGCGAACCCGATGGCGATGACCGCTGAGCCGGTCGCGGTTCGATACGCAGCGGCAGCCTGTGGGTTGGTCGATATCGTCAGTGCGAGGAGCGCCCACGGTGCAGCGAGTGCCACCGCCGCCGTCATGCGCTGCTCCGTCAACGCGGCGGTATGTGCCCTGCGGAGCCGGAGTTCGTCGGCGATCGAGCCGCCGAGCGACGAGATCACCGCTCCGACTCGATGCCCTCCCGACTGGTGTGCGAACACGAGGGTTGTGAGGACCCGATCCGACGTCGGGTCGTCGACTTGCGCTTGGAGACGGATGAGGGCGGGCGCAAACCCGTCTCCGAATGTGACCGACTCCTCGACAGAGCGAGCCGTCGACGAGAGCGGTTCAGGTGCTCGGCGGGCGGCTGCGATGAAGGCGTCCGGCAGTGTGGCGCCCGCTGAGATCCTGCCACTCATCAGAGCGAGGAAATCGGGCCATGCCTCCGCAACCGCTTCTCGCTCTCGCCGCCGCCGAACGGCGTCGATCGCGACGGGGATCGCGGCGACGAGGAGGCCAATGGCAATGGCTGCAGCGGGCACAGCAAGGAGACCCAGGGCGAAGAGGCCGGCAGCTGCCCCGGCAGCGGCGGCCGCCGGTATGACCCATGGGGAGGGGAGTTCGGGCTTCGGGAATCGGACGGTTGGCGCCCATCCG
Organism: uncultured actinomycete; assembly: GCA_942491345.1. Lineage (GTDB taxonomy): Bacteria > Actinomycetota > Acidimicrobiia > Spongiisociales > UBA5794 > JAHEEL01. The sequence goes on along the minus strand of CALOAN010000030.1, from coordinate 5,729 downwards.
GACACGACAATCCATGCGGCGGCTCCTGCCATCACGGCTGCCATCCCTCTCACAGAGCCCAACCTCCCGACTCGAGGCGCGGATCATCGGGGGCGCTTCCGGTCCAATGGAGGCCGGTTGGTCCCATCTCGAACAGTGGCTGCAGCGTGAACACCTCACCCGACAGTTGGCCGGGCACGTACGCAATCTCGTCGACCACGCGACTTCGCCCGGTTCGACGCAAGAAGACCACGAGGTCAACGACGGCGGCGACCGTTCGACGAACGAACGGAATGGCGACGTTCTGACCGGCGAGCACGCTGTAGGAGACGAGCTTTTCGAGGGCGTCCCGCGCCGAGTTGGCGTGGAGTGTTGCCATCCCCGAGCATCCGGCATTCAACGCCATCAGCATGTCGAGCGCTTCCGGTCCGCGGACCTCGCCGACAACGATCCGGTCGGGGCGCTGGCGGAGCGCCTCCCGGACCAGGTCGCGTAGCGTGATCTCGGCGCCGCCGTCGAGACCGGCCTCCCGCGTCTGCATTTGTGTCATGTCCGGCAGGTCGGCATCGATCTCGAATACTTCCTCGCACGTGACGACGCGCCGGTCGGGCGGCACCTCGCGAAGCAGACAGTTCACCAGAGTGGTCTTTCCAGCTCCCGGAGCACCGGCGACGAGAACGGAGAGATCCTGGCGCATTGCGTGACGGAGCAGCTCCGCGGACGTGGGAGTCAGCGTTTCCCTCTCGACCAGCTCGTCGATTCCCGTTGCTGTGACGACGAACTTCCTGATCTGGATGTTGAGGCGATCGGTGTGGGTCACCGGCGGCCCGGTGATATGAACTCGCGATCCATCGGAGAGTTGGGCGGAGACAATGGGTGAGGAGAGATCGAGGCGCCGGCCGGTGCCGGCGAGGAGCTGGTCGGCGAAGCGCCGGAGTGTGGCCGTGTCGGCGATGATTGGGACCAGCTCCTTGATGCCGTTCCTCACGACGAAGGTACGGTGGCCGCCGATGACGATGATCTCCTCGACGGTCGGATCCTCTAGGAGCTCGCCGAGGAACCCGAGCCGCTGGGGTGCACCGGTGATGGTCACAGGCTCGCCCCGATCCGCGCGAGCGGCTTGCGGATGCGGGAGTCGGGAGGTTTGGCTGCCAGTGACGCGGTCCTGATCGACGGGCGATCGGGGATCACGGCCGACGGCTCGATGCCGGTCCACTCCTTCGCTGCAGTGATCACATCTCCGTTGCTCCTGGGTGCTGCACGATTCAGGACGAGGGTCGGCGGCGGTCCGGACCAGGTTGCGACGAGATGCGCCGCACGGACGACGCCGACTGCGCTGGCATCACCCACGAGCACGGCCGTGTCGGACCTCTTGAGAATCGCATGATCGGGGTCGCAGGTGCCGAGGTCGACGATCACCCGTTCGAAGGACACTGTGGCCGCGTCGACGAGGTCTTCGACCATCGCCGCGCGCAGGGGGGCCTCCCCGATTCGATGGGAGCCGGTGATCACTGAGATGGGGCCGATTCGCTGTAGCGCGTCGGGGGCGATTGCTCCGGCCGCCCTCACTTGATCCGCGGCGTCCGTGATGTCTGGACGTGGAGGAAGGCCAAGTCGGATCGCAATCGACGGTGCATCGATGTCGAGGTCGACGAGCAGCGTCGATCCGCTGCGGCTCGACTCCCAGGCGAGGCCGAGCGCCACCTCGGTTGTTCCCGGTGCACCCCTCGGTCCGAGTACGGCGGTCACGGAGCCCGTTCCTTCCCGGTCGATGGCTCCGGTCATCGGTGAGATGAATCGGATCGCGGTAACGATCGTCCGCACGTCTGCCGTGTCGGGGAGAATCTCGTCGACACCGGCGCCTCGGAGCATGGATGCTGCGGGCCCATCCTCTTGGGGGTGAATGCCGAGCACGCCGAGGCCGGCACGCTGCCACAGCGCGATCTGGACGGGCGTCACCCACGACACTTCGCCACCGGCGACCACAACATCGATATCGGCTGCGTGCTGTTCGATCTCGTGTGGTTGGAACGCGCGGAGGACAATCAGCACTTCGGCTGTCTCCCTTGCGTAGGCCACCAGCCCGGGTTCCCAGTCCCGGGCGGAGAGCACCGTGGCGACGCGAACGCTCATCCGCCGACTCGGACGAGATCGAGGTCGCCTCCGTTCATGGCTGCCGTGAGCGTTGCGGCGAGTTTGTCGTCGACCGCAAGGAGGAGTTGAACATGGCTACCGCCAACCGACGAGTCTGAGACCGTGGCGTCGACCACATAGACCGACGATGCTATGAGCCGCGTTTCGGTCGGCGCGCCCAAGGGTGAGGTCGATGCGTAGATGTCGACACTGTCGCCGGGATCAATCCGACCGAGGACCGCGTGCGCCTCGTCGATCTCCAGAGCGAGGAGGTTGGGCGCCGCCTGTACCTCCGGCGGGCGGAGCAGGCTCGGGAGGAGCGGCTCGCCGGCTGCAAGCGGGGCCATGAGGACCCAGTCGGAGAGGTCGCCTGGCGAGTCGCCGATGACCATTCCTGTTGCATCGGAGGTGTGGCGAACGGAAAGGTCGAGTTCCGAGATGGGTGTTGCAGCCGGCAGGTCGGAACCGGCGACGAGGATGGGGACGGTGGGGACGGGTCGGGTCAGCCACAGCACGAGGAGCGCAGCGGCCGCGGCGAGCCCGATGCCGATCAGCGTCCGTGTGTCCGGCCTGGGAATGGTGATGCCGCGCACTCGAACGTTGACTGCCATCAGCGGGCCTCCACCGTGACGATGTGTGCGATCGAGATGAACCGCTCGATGTCACCGTCGACGACCACCACGTGGTCGACACCCACCGCTTCGACGATGCCGCGGTGGAGGTGGCCGTCCGCCGTCGTGAGCACGACGTTCTCGGTGCGGTCTTCGGAGTCGAGGAGTCTGTCTCGGAGGGTGCGGCGCCGTCGCGCTGCTGCGCGGGCGGCGGTTTGCTCTGCATCGAGCGTGTCGTCGAGGCGATTGCGGAGGGAGCGGCCGAGCCGAACAAGATCAGGATGCCCCATCGGATCCATGTCCGACCCCCTTTCGTCCAAACCCTGGTGAACAAGTACCACGGCATGCCGGTCGGGTTCAAGTAGGTCGGTTTGACAATGTTTCGCGATTCAGCATCGGAATTCGCGTTCTTCCGAGACATGAGACCCGAGACATGAGACCCGAGACCCCGCCTTCGGACGTGTGGCTGGGTAGCAGGGCAGGGATATCCCTTCGTGTTAAAGGGTTTCTGGGACGACCTCGTCGACCCCATGCAGTCATCGTGTGCCTGGCTTGCCGGCTGCCGGGATGTGTTGCAGCTTCGAAATCGGCCGGCCAACGAACGCGGATAGCGTCAAGATGACTACGCAGTGTGGCCGCGTCTTGACTAGCCTCCTAATCGCGCTGGATTGTGAAGGGGAGTTTCTTGCTCGCAGAAAGGGCACGCTCGGTTGGAGAACGAGGTCTGATTGACGCTTCATCAGAAGCCCCGTTCCGTTTCACAATCAGATCACAACACCGGTCCCTGCCATGGCACGGACCGTATCTCGGCGGGACAACCCGCGAGACGAACGCCTAGGAGGGCTTCATGAGACGGACGCGGATTTCGCTATTGCTGGTGCTGGGAATGCTGGCTGCCTTGCTGCCAATGGGAGCGGTCGCTCCCGCCCTTGGTGCCTCCCCCGGTGACGTTGTGGTCAATGAGATCATGCAGAATCCGGATGCGGTCTTTGATGATGCTGGTGAGTGGTTTGAGTTGTTCAATCCGACGGCTGCCGGTGTTGACATCGAGGGTTGGACGATCAAGGACAACGACACTGATATCCATGTGATCAGTAATGGCGGCCCGTTGGTGGTGCCCGCTGGTGGTTATCTGGTTTTGGGCAACAACGCTGATTCTGGGACGAATGGTGGGGTGAGTGTCGCCTATTCGTATGGGACTGCGATTGCCCTTGCAAACGGCGCTGACGAGGTTGTCTTGCTCGACACGGCTCTCACTGAGATCGATCGGGTCGAGTACGACGGTGGGCCGGTGTTCCCGGATCCGACGGGTGCGTCGATGGCGCTCGATGATCCGGCCAATGACAACAATGTTGGTGCGAATTGGTGCACGGCGTCGACACCGTTTGGTGCCGGTGACCTGGGGACCCCCGACGCCACAAACGACTGCGCGGCTCCACCTGTGGCGGAGCTTGTGGTCAATGAGATCATGCAGAATCCGGATGCGGTCTTTGATGATGCTGGTGAGTGGTTTGAGTTGTTCAATCCGACGGCTGCCGGTGTTGACATCGAGGGTTGGACGATCAAGGACAACGACACTGATATCCATGTGATCAGTAATGGCGGCCCGTTGGTGGTGCCCGCTGGTGGTTATCTGGTTTTGGGCAACAACGCTGATTCTGGGACGAATGGTGGGGTGAGTGTCGCCTATTCGTATGGGACTGCGATTGCCCTTGCAAACGGCGCTGACGAGGTTGTCTTGCTCGACACGGCTCTCACTGAGATCGATCGGGTCGAGTACGACGGTGGGCCGGTGTTCCCGGATCCGACGGGTGCGTCGATGGCGCTCGATGATCCGGCCAATGACAACAATGTTGGTGCGAATTGGTGCACGGCGTCGACACCGTTTGGTGCCGGTGACCTGGGGACCCCCGACGCCACAAACGACTGCGCGGCTCCACCTGTGGCGGAGCTTGTGGTCAATGAGATCATGCAGAATCCGGATGCGGTCTTTGATGATGCTGGTGAGTGGTTTGAGTTGTTCAATCCGACGGCTGCCGGTGTTGACATCGAGGGTTGGACGATCAAGGACAACGACACTGATATCCATGTGATCAGTAATGGCGGCCCGTTGGTGGTGCCCGCTGGTGGTTATCTGGTTTTGGGCAACAACGCTGATTCTGGGACGAATGGTGGGGTGAGTGTCGCCTATTCGTATGGGACTGCGATTGCCCTTGCAAACGGCGCTGACGAGGTTGTCTTGCTCGACACGGCTCTCACTGAGATCGATCGGGTCGAGTACGACGGTGGGCCGGTGTTCCCGGATCCGACGGGTGCGTCGATGGCGCTCGATGATCCGGCCAATGACAACAATGTTGGTGCGAATTGGTGCACGGCGTCGACACCGTTTGGTGCCGGTGACCTGGGGACCCCCGACGCCACAAACGACTGCGCGGCTCCACCTGTGGCGGAGCTTGTGGTCAATGAGATCATGCAGAATCCGGATGCGGTCTTTGATGATGCTGGTGAGTGGTTTGAGTTGTTCAATCCGACGGCTGCCGGTGTTGACATCGAGGGTTGGACGATCAAGGACAACGACACTGATATCCATGTGATCAGTAATGGCGGCCCGTTGGTGGTGCCCGCTGGTGGTTATCTGGTTTTGGGCAACAACGCTGATTCTGGGACGAATGGTGGGGTGAGTGTCGCCTATTCGTATGGGACTGCGATTGCCCTTGCAAACGGCGCTGACGAGGTTGTCTTGCTCGACACGGCTCTCACTGAGATCGATCGGGTCGAGTACGACGGTGGGCCGGTGTTCCCGGATCCGACGGGTGCGTCGATGGCGCTCGATGATCCGGCCAATGACAACAATGTTGGTGCGAATTGGTGCACGGCGTCGACACCGTTTGGTGCCGGTGACCTGGGGACCCCCGACGCCACAAACGACTGCGCGGCTGTCGAACCGATGCAGTACTTGATCCATGAGATCCAGGGGTCAGGGCCATCAGTTGCCATATCTGGCCC
>CALOAN010000029.1:0-2032 GCA_942491345.1 uncultured actinomycete | reverse complement strand
CCCTGGATCAGGATAAAGAAGGATTTCAGGCCGTCGTTGATGCGATGCTGATCTATGGCGTCGGCGTCAGCGTAGCGCTCCAGCGGGACTAGATGGATGACGCCGTCGATCTGATCACCGGTTTCCCGGAGATGGGTCAGGACCGTTTTTACCGTCTGGAGATTTTGCCAGTTGCAGGGAATGTCGGCGCCCTCGCCGCTGCCGGCAATGATGGCCCGTCCTCCTCGTGAAGCAACTTTCTCCGCCATGATGGCCGCATATCGGTCGCCTCCCGAGGTAATCAATATTGTTTGACCTGTCATCCGTGACGTTGTGGCCGGCGCTGCAGCGACCGCGGCCGTGGTGATAATCAGGCGCTTGACCGGGCCGTCTATCGGAGCAGCGTCGGCAACTGCCGGTTCCGATAGTTCATCGGCCGGGGTGGTTGTCGGGGTTTTGGTGGTCGTATCTCCGCGCGGGATCTGCCTCCCGAGGTAATCAGCCAGCTTGGCGATGGTATTGAGATCGCGCAGTTTGAGATCTTCGGGGACGTCGAGGCCGAAGCGCTCGGAGACCTTGCCGAAGATTTCGACCTGCTTGACGGTGTCGATGCCGAGGTCGGCTTCGAGATCGAGTTCGTCTTCGAGCATGTCGGTGGTGTAGCCGGTCTGCTCGGCAATGATGGTTTTGACGGTGGCCAGCACGTCGGGACCGGCCGCTGTTGCCGGATCGGATGCTTCGGCTGCGGCGGGCTGTGCGCCGGGCGTACCGCCGGCAGGGATCTGGCGTCCGAGGTAGTCGGCCAGCTTGGCGATGGTATTGAGATCGCGCAGTTTGAGATCTTCGGGGACGTCGAGGCCGAAGCGCTCGGAGACCTTGCCGAAGATTTCGACCTGCTTGACGGTGTCGATGCCGAGATCGGCTTCGAGATCGAGTTCGTCTTCGAGCATGTCGGTGGTGTAGCCGGTCTGCTCGGCAATGATGGCCTTGACCGTGGCCAGCACGTCGGGACCGGCCGCTGTTGCCGGATCGGATGCTGCCGCAGCGGCAGGCTGTGGGATGGGTGTATCCCCGGCAGGGATCTGGCGTCCGAGGTAGTCGGCCAGCTTGGCGATGGTATTGAGATCGCGCAGCTTGAGATCTTCGGGGACGTCGAGGCCGAAGCGCTCGGAGACCTTGCCGAAGATTTCGACCTGCTTGACGGTGTCGATGCCGAGGTCGGCTTCGAGATCGAGTTCGTCTTCGAGCATGTCGGTGGTGTAGCCGGTCTGCTCGGCAATGATGGCCTTGACGGTGGCCAGCACATCTGCGCTCGGGGCCGGAGGGGGGGCGATGGCCGCAGATGGCTGGGCAGCCGGCGCCGGTTTGGTTGGCGGTGCCCCTGCAAGCACCGGTTCATGTGGTGCATCGGTAACCGGTGAGATCACATTCGGATCGATGCAGAGCGTATTGTTGATCGTGGTCAGGCGCGGTCGTTTGAGACCGCTGATCTGCTGCAGCCAAGCGTGGTATTGCGGGTTGTCCGCAGCCAACTTTTCTTCTATGCGGCGAATCATCAGGAACGCAAAGTGGGATCCGAACCCGGCCGCATAATGGAGACCATACTCGAAGGGACCTTTGGACGGGCCTTGGCTGAACCGCAAGTCCTGGAATTCTTCCGGTATGTTGGTCAGATTGGCGATGGGCGGCACCTGGTGCTTTTGAAGGGCCTTGACCATAACGGCATCCTCGATGGCGGCTCCCAGGGTGTGCCCGGTATATCCCTTGGTATTGGTGATGGTGATGTCGCGGTAGTTGTCCGGGAAGGTCTTCTTCAGCGACGCCACCTCAGCCGAAGCGCTGCCGCCCCGGGCGGGTGTGAAGGTTTCATGCGACATGAAGACCATGCTGCGGGTGTAGTGATCACGCTGAAGGCTGTGACGGTTTTCGACCCGGCGCACAAAGCCTTCCATTTCTTCGGTCAGATGCCCCAGGTCGATCTGGGTGGCATGGTAGGCGCTGTTGCCGATATAGGTGCCCAGAATCTCAGCCTGGCCGTTTAGTCCTCGGTCGT
>CALOAN010000028.1:0-23683 GCA_942491345.1 uncultured actinomycete | reverse complement strand
CCAGGAAGCGGCCCGTGATCTGGTCCGGGCCCGTGAAGACTGCCGCGGTGACCTACTACGACCACGTGTTGACGATGCAGGCGCGCCGGGGACGTCTGGACTCGGCGATTGAGGAGATGGCTGCCGATGGTGAGTTCGCCCCGATCGTGCGGCGGGTGTCGTGTCTGCGGGGTGTAAACACGTTGACCGGGTTCGCGTTGGCGGTGGAGATCGGTGATTGGAACCGGTTCACCGGCAACACAATTGGTTCGTTCGTCGGGTTGGTACCTGCGGAGTACTCGTCGAGTAGGGAGCGCCTGCTCGGTCTATCCGACAGTGGTGGGAGGCCCCGGTGTTTACAGAGCGTACGAGTGTTGGACTGGACGTGCACGCACGTTCGGTCGCGGCAGCGGCAATCGACAGTGTCACCGGCGAGGTGCAGCAGACTCGCCTGACGCCGTCCTATGAGCACATCCGGTCGTGGTTATCGCAGTTGCCGGGCCCGGTGGCGGTGGCTTATGAGGCTGGTCCGACTGGTTTTGGTCTGCAGCGGGCGTTGACGGAGGCGGGGATCCGGTGTGAGGTCGTCGCGCCGTCGAAACTGCAGAAACCGTCCGGGGACAGAGTCAAGACCGACCTGTTGACCGAACTACCGTGTCGGCCTTTCCGAAGATGCGTGCGGGGCTCGACTGGGCTCGCTAGGTTCGTTTCTCATGACCAACGACAGGGACGTGCCGCGCGAGTTGTCCGGACTGGTGGTCCCGGCGCTGGGGTTGCTCGAGGCGACGGAAGATCTGTTCGAGCCGTATCGACTCGTTGACGGTGATGGCACGGTGGTCGCGCCGGTAGCGGCGTTCTTTGCCGAGTTGGCGGCGTGCGGGAGACCGGCGACGACGCATCGTTCGTATGGGATGGATCTATTGCGCTGGTTCCGGTTCTTGTGGGTGCTCGAGGTGGACTGGGACCAGGCGACTCGAACCGAGGCACGTGATTTTTGCCGTTGGTTGCAGATCGCGGTCAAACCGGCGCGACCGCATTGGCGTTATCCCGACGGCGATGCCCTGCAGTCGGGTTTGCAGCAGGCCTCGTCGGGGTCGAATTCGTTGACCGGCAAGGCCATTCGCGGTGACCGGTACGAGGCGGCGACGGTTGCGCACTGTGAGAGCGTGTTGCGGGGCTTCTACGACTTTCACCTGGAGGCAGGCACTGGGCCGATGGTCAATCCGTTCCCGTTGTCTCGGCACCGCCGCGAAGGTCGGGCGAATGCGCACCACAACCCGATGGATCCGTTCCCCGGGCAACGCAGCGGCCGGTATCGCCCGAAGGTGGTGACGCGGGCGCCGCGCTGCATCCCGGACGACCGATTCGACGAGTTGTTCGCGCAGCTAGGTTCTCATCGCGACCGGGCACTGGTCGCATTCTGGGTCTCGACCGGGGCGCGGGCCTCGGAGTTGTTGGGCGCCAAGGTCTCCGATGTCGACCCTGGACAACAGTTGATCACCGTGATCCGGAAGGGAACCCGGGTGTTGCAACCGTTGCCCGCCGCACCTGACGCGTTCGTGTGGCTTCGGCTGTATCAGGCGCAGCTGAACGGTCTCGTTCCGTCCGGCCGGGACGAGCCGTTGTGGTGGACGCTGCGGCGCCCGTTTCGGGCGCTACGCTATGACGCGGCACGGGCGATGTTCACCCGCGCCAACGCAGCATTGGGTTCGAACTGGTCGCTGCACGACCTTCGCCACACCGCCGCGTATCGGATGGCTCGCGACCCGCAGGTGCCGCTGGCCGACATTCAATGGGTGATGGGCCACGCCAACCTGTCCACCACACAGCGCTACCTGAATCCGGTGACCGAGGAAGTGATCGCCGGGATGCTCACCTTCCATTCGCGTCGCCGCGACCGTCCCCCGGACGCACCGCCAGCTCCGGAATACCGCGCCGAGAGTCTGCAGATTATGTTCGGCAAGGACGCGACGTGACCTCCGCCAGCGGCCAGAGGATCTGGACGCCAACCGTTGACGCCCCGCTGGCAATCACCGAGTCGGCGAATCCGACCGGGGCGCAACTGCTCGCTTCGTTCCCGCCCCGGCCTGTCGCCGTGTCGTGGTCGGCAACCGAGCCGAGCCGCTCCGAGGTACTCGGTCGGGTCCTGTCCGCGCCGTTGGCGTTGGACAACCCGAACAGCCAACAGACTCGGCGGCTGGGGATCCTGGCGGTGCTGAGCTGGCTGCAGACCCAGTCCGGGGACAGCTGGCAGCAGCGGTGGCGGGCCAGCAGCGCGGAAGAGCAGCGGGACTGGCGGGATCTGGTCAGGCCCGACACCCTGCGCGCGAAACCGTTGCCGCACTTGAGCCCCGGGCTGCTGGTGCTGATCTGTGCCGATGTCATCCGGCCCAGTCAGGAGTGGTTGCTGCGGTTCGCGCCGGCGCGCCGCAACCTCGCCACCGAGATGGCCCGCACCCGGGACCCGGGAGCCTTCGCCGCACTCGCCCAGTTGTGCACGGATGGCGGGGTCGGACTGCAGAGCGGGCAGCAGGCACTGACCCGGATCGCGGTCATCATGGCCGCCAAGGGCGGCTCGGTCGACGCGGTGCGCGTCGGCGACTGCGTTGAGCTTCTCGGGATCGCAGCCCGCATGCGCGCCACATCCGAGGCTTACGCCCACAGCCCGTTGTTCTACCAGCTGCTGCGCGCGCACGGTGTCCTGAGCGAAGATGCGCCCGCCGCCATCGAGATGTTCTCCGGCCGCGGGCAACCGAGCTGTGAGCAGCTGATCGACCGCTACCGGATCGCCTGCCGGCCGGTGCGGGACGTGCTGGTCGATTACCTGCGGGAACGTCAGCTGTCGGTGGACTTCTCCTCGTTGCAACGCCTGGCTTACCTGCTCGGGAAGTTGTTCTGGGCCGATCTGCAGGCCCACCACCCTGGCATCGACTCGCTCACACTGCCTCGCGACGTCGCTGCGGCGTGGAAGCAACGCGCGCTCACCCGCACGAGGACCACCCACGACGGTGAACGGGTCGATGTCGCCTCGGCGCGACTGGACGGGCGCAGCGTGCTCACCGCGGTGCGAGCCTTCTACCTCGACATCGCCGAGTGGGCCGACGACGATCCGGCCCGATGGGGGCCATGGGCGGTGCGCTGCCCGGTCAGCGCCAGCGACGCCTCCCACAAGAAAGACCGGTCACAACGAAAGTCCCGCATGGACGCCCGCACCCGCGAACGGCTCCCGGTGCTGCCAGCGCTGGTCTCCTGGGTGGCGGCCGAACGCACCGGCGCCGCCGAGTTGCTCGCAGCCGCCGAACGCGCCAGGCCAGGTGAACTGTTCACCGCCGCCGGGGCGACCCTGCGCCGGTCGCAGATGAAGACAGAAACCACCGGCCGAATCTGGGCCGAAGATCCTGAGAGTGGACCGCGCCGCGATCTCAGTTTCGAAGAACACCGCGGGTTCTGGACGTGGGCTGTGGTGGAGGTATTGCGCCACACCGGAATTCGTATTGAGGAACTGACCGAGCTGTCCCACCACAGCCTGATCCAGTACCGGCTGCCGGCCACCGGCGAGCTGATCCCGTTGCTGCAAATTACCCCGTCGAAGACCGACACCGAACGGCTGCTGGTGATCTCACCCGAACTCGCCGACGTGCTGTCCGCGATCATCGCCAGGATCCGTCTCGGCCAGCCGCACGTGCCGCTGGTGGTCTCCTACGACAAGAACGAACGCGTCTACAACCCACCCATGCCGCTGTTGTTCCAATGGCACCGACGACTCGAGAACCGTGCGGTATCGGAGAGGGCGCTACGCCAATATCTCGACCACGCGCTGACTGCGATCGGCGTCAAAGACGCCAGTAATCGCCCGCTGCGCTACACCTTCCACGACTTCCGTCGACTGTTCATCACCGATGCGATCACTCACGGGATGCCGCCGCACATCGCCCAACTCGTCGCTGGACACCGTGACATCAACACCACCATTGGATACAAAGCCGTCTACCCCGAAGAGGTGATCAACGGTCATCGAGCCTTCATCGCCCGCCGCCGCGCGCTGCGCCCCAGCGAGGAATACCGCACCCCGACCGATGAGGAATGGGCGCAATTCGTCGGCCACTTCGAACAACGCAAGGTCGCCGTCGGCGACTGCGGCCGCTCGTACGACACTCCCTGCATCCATGAACACAGCTGTCTGCGCTGCCCGCTTCTGCGCCCCGACCCCGCCGCCCGACCTCGCCTCGAGCAGATCCGGGACAACCTCCTCGCCCGTATCGCCGAAGCCGAATCCCACCGCTGGTTCGGCGAGGCCGAGGGCCTGAAGGTCAGCCTCGTCGGTGCCCGCGCCAAGCTCGCCGAGATGGATCAGATCGCCGCCCGCCGCAACAGCGCGGTCACCTTGGGAATCCCCAGTTTCGCCGATTCCGCCGGCCGCACCATCACGACCCCGCTCAGCCATCAACCTCATCACTGAACTCGTCGAACAAGATTCCAACCCTCAAATTGCAAGATCATTTTTAGTTCGGAGAAGACGCCCGCGATGCGTTCATCATCGCCGATACAGCTCGGACCATGCCACACACATTGCGACGAGTCGATACCGGCGATGACACGCTCACCGAGCTCGGCGTACTCGTAGGTTTCGACGACGATCTAGCAGGCGAAGCCACCCGCATCAGCAACCGAATCCGTGGCCTGCTGACCAGTATTCACCCAGCCTTGGAACGCGTCCTCGGCCCTCGAATTGCCCACCCTGCAGTGCTGGAGATCTTGTCTCGATGCGGTGGCCCGACCGGAATACGAGACGCCGGCACCCGCAAAATCACCACGATTGCCACCAAACACGCACCACGCCTGGGTACGCGATTGGTCGCCGACGTCCGCGCCGCACTCGAGACACAAACCGTCATCGTTCCGGGAACGACAGCTGCCGAGATCGTGTTACCGAAATTGGCCGACTCATTGAAAACCATTCTTCAGCAACGCAAATCAATCAGCGAGGACGTGGAGAGGATGCTCGATGACCACCCTCTTTCCCGGGTCCTGACCTCCATGCCCGGCATCGGGGTCAGGACCGGCGCACGGATCTTGCTCGAGGTCGGTGACGGTTCAGCATTCGCTCAGCCGCTCACCTGGCCGCCTACGCCGGGATCGCACCGGTGACCCACCGCTCGGGGACGTCGATCCGAGGGGAACACCCCACCCGATCAGGTAATCGCAAACTCAAACGCGCCCTGTTCCTCTCGGCGTTCGCCGCGCTGCACGACACCGCCAGCCGCACCTACTACGACCGAAAACGAGCCGAAGGAAAGAAGCACAACGCCGCCCTCATCTGCCTAGCCAGACGCCGCTGCGATGTTCTCTACGCCATGCTCAAGAACCACGAACCCTACCGATCAAACGCCGCGACCGCCGCTTGACGAAAACAATAGGGACACCCCCCTGAGCGTCGTAACGACGGATTGATGCCCGCCAGATCGACAGATCGGCCGTTCCGTACAGCTCACACGTTAGTCGAATCGGGAAGCGGACAACAGATTCGTCGCGGTCGACGCGCCCACGTGTGCGGGCCTTGACCCCGGAAACTGGACACGGGGTTTGTGATTACGCGGCTTTCTGCAGGCTATCGGATGTGTGAGCGTTTTCGTAGTCGGCAGGGCTGAGATAGTTGCAGTACGAGTGCCGGCGTCGGGTGTTGTAGCGGGTGATCCACCGGAACACCGCGAGCCTTGCCGCCCGGGGCGATTCCCAGCGGGCTGCGCCTTGCAGCGTTTCGCGTTTGAGTGTCGCATTGAACGACTCGGCCAGGGCATTGTCCGCGCTCGTGCCCACCGCTCCCATCGATTGCGCAACACCCAAATCCGCGCAGATCATCGCGAAACCCTTTGAGGTGTATTGACTTCCGCGATCGGCGTGGAACACTGCACCGGCAAGACCGCCGCGGGTCAGTGCTGCGGCACCTAAGGCATCTTCGACGAGTTCGGTACGCATGTGCTCGGCGATCGACCAGCCCACCAGGCGGCGGGAGAAGCAGTCGATCACCGTGGCCAAATACAAGAACTCATTGTCCCCGCATGGCAGATACGTGATGTCACCGACGTATCGGGTGTTCGGTGCGATCGCGGTGAAATCACGGTTGAGCAGGTCCGGCGACGGAGTGTCGGCTGGTTCGGCGATGGTGGTGCGGTGTTTTCGGCGCAGTCGCAGGCCCTCGATGTTGTTGGCGCGCATGATCCGTGCGATCCGTTTGTGATTGATCCGCTGGTCGGCGGGTTGTCCGTGATTGATCTCGGCGGTGATCCGGGGCCGCCCGTAGGTGTTGTCCACCGTGTGGACGGCGCGGATCTTGTCGGCGAGTTCAGCGTCGGCTGCGGCCCGGGCGGCTCGTTTCTCGGCGGCGTTGATCCATGCGTAGTACGACGAGCGGGCGATATCGATGACCTGGCACAACCGCTTCACCGGGTAGGTGTCGGAGTGGTCTGCAACGAACTGGAAGCGGTTCACCAGTTCGTCTCTCCGGCGAAATATTTGGCCGCCGACCGCAGGATGTCTCGTTCGGTTTCGAGCTTGGTTTTCTCCGCGCGTAGGTGTGCGACCTCGGCGCGGAGCCTGGCGGCTTCCTGCTCGGGTGTCTCGCCGGTGCCGGGCCCCGGAGCGGTGGCGGCGGGTCTGCGGATCGGGATACCCGCATTTCTCAGCCATGTGGTCAGGGAGCCGTGGGATACGCCGAGATCGGCGGCGATCCCGGCTACGGTCGCGCCGCCGGTGTCGCGGTACAGCTCGACTGCGTCGCGGCGGAATTCTTCGGAGTAATTTTTCTTTGCCATCGGGTTAGATCTTCTCGCTTTCCCTGGTCTGAGACCAGGATCAAGCGTGTCCAACCCGCGGGGTCAAGGCCCTGCAGGCGAATTCGTATTCTTCCAACGAGTCGGCAGGCTCTTGACAGAGAATCAAACGAACCATAGATTTATGACTTGCATCACCACCAGGTTCAGATGCTCTCGCATGCCGTCACCGACGCATCCGCTCGATTCACACTGCATTCGCTCACCCCTTGGAGGACCACATCATGAAGACTCAGGCTGCTGTTCTATGGGAACTGAACGCAGATTGGAAGGTTCAGACAGTAGAACTCGATGATCCGGGCCCTACCGAGGTACTTGTCGAGATGAAGGCGACAGGACTGTGCCATTCGGACGATCATTCGGTGACCGGCGACATGCCGACCCCACGCCCGATCGTCGGTGGGCACGAAGGCGCCGGGATCGTTCGCAAGGTAGGAGCAGAAGTCCACGGCCTCGCTGTCGGCGACCATGTCATCACCTCATTCATCCCGGCCTGCGGGAAGTGTCGCTGGTGCGCAATGGGAATGCAGAACCTGTGCGACAACGGGGCCATCATTCTCGAAGGCACTCAGCCGAGTGGCGGATACCGGATGCACATCGACGGAACGGATATCGGGACACTGAGCACGCTCGGAACTTTCGCCGAATGGCAAGTTTACGACCAGATGTCGGTTGTCCGTATCGATAAGGACATCCCACTCGATGTCGCCTGTCTCGTGGCTTGTGGCGTCCAGACCGGTTTCGGCTCGGCAACCACGGCGGCGGAGGTGAAGGCCGGCGATGTCGTCTTGGTGATCGGTGCGGGTGGAGTCGGGATGAATGCAGTGCAGGGCGCCGCAATGTCTGGTGCGAGTCACGTCGTCGTGGTGGATCCCGCACCGTTCAAGCGGGAGCAAGCCCCCTTGTTTGGCGCCACCGAGACGTTCGCCGACTTCGCCGAGGCCGACGAGTTCGTCAAATCGATCACTAATGGACAGGGAGCAGACTCCGCCATCGTCACGATGGGTGTTGTGCACGGAGAAGATATCGGTAGGGCGTACAACGCAATTCGTAAGGCCGGTACTCTCGTGATCACCGGTCTGAGTCCAGTTGACGAGGACGGACTCCCCGGCGTCAACGCTTTCACGCTCGCCATGTTCCAGAAGCGTATTCAAGGTGCGCTGTACGGCATGGCATCCCCGCGCGAGGCGATGCCGATGCTGCTGCGCTTGTACCAGTCGGGCAAGCTCAAGCTCGACGAACTGATCACCCGCCGCTATACCCTCGACCAGATCAATCAGGCGTACGCCGACATGCACGACGGACGCAATATTCGCGGGATCATCGAATTCGGTAGCAAGTAGCGCCCACCAGTACATCCGTGCACCCGACGCACACCTTCGAACACTCGAGATCGAGGAGCTCAATCATGTCCGTACCGACAGCCACAGATCCATCGACGCGTACATACCGAACAACTAATCCGGCGACCGGCGAAGTGGTTCGGGAGTACCCGCCACTGACCGACGCCGACGCCGATGCCCTATTGATTCACGCGCATGCGGCGTACCAGACGTGGCGTCGGACTCCGATTGCCGAGCGAGTGCGTCTGTTTCGGAAATTCATCGAACTGCTGGAAGCGAACGTGGACGAACTGGCCGCGCTCGTGACGACGGAGATGGGCAAGCCGTTGGCTCAGTCGGTGGCGGAGATGGACATGGTCACGTCGACTTTTCGGTACTACGCAGACAACGGTGAGAAATTGCTCGCCGACGTCGAGACCGAGATCGCCGGTTTCACTCGGGCGATTACACGCCGGGAACCAGTCGGGGTGGTTCTCGGCATCGAACCATGGAATGTTCCGATGTATCAGGCAATGCGCGCAACAGCGCCGAACCTGATGTTGGGCAACACGGTTCTGCTCAAACCATCCGAAATCTGTGCTGGTTCGACGCTGTTCTTCGATCACCTCTTCGCAGAAGCGGGCTTTCCGGCCAATGTGTACCAGACCGCACTTGTGTCGACCACCCAGGTTTCCGCGTACATCGCCGACGACCGCGTTCGCGCAGTCACCTTGACAGGATCTGATCGCGCCGGATCCGCTGTCGGAGAGCAGGCTTCACGTCACATCAAACCGGTTGTACTCGAACTCGGCGGATCCGATGCGTTCATCGTGCTCGAGTCCGCCGATGTCGAGGCCGCTGCGGACACGGCGGCGGGACTGCGGTTGTTCCTCGGCGGTCAGTTCTGCAATGCCCCGAAGCGGGTGATCGTGACCGATGCCGTCGCAGACGACTTCATCGCTCGCTATGTTGCCACCTTCGCCGCCAATACACTCGGTGACCCATTCGACCCCGCTACAACCGTTGGACCACTGTCGAGTTCGGTGGCGGCCGACACCCTCGAGGCGCAGTATCGTGACGCAGTCGACAAGGGTGCAACCGTCCTCGTTCCTGGCGGGCGCGTCGATGGGCCGGGCGCGTTCTTCACCCCGGCGGTACTCACGGACATCACCCCCGATATGAGGATCTTTTCCGAAGAGGCATTCGGTCCGCTCGGCATGATCTACCGCGTCGCCGATGCTGCTGCCGCGGTCAAGCTCGCAAACGAATCTGCATATGGATTAGGCGGTACCGTGTTCGGAGATTCCAACGCTGCACGCGATGTGGCGCAGCAACTCGACACCGGAATGGTGGGAATCAACAATTTCCTCGGCGCGCCTGCCGAGATCCCGTTCGGTGGAACCAAGCGCTCCGGAGTAGGCCGCGAGTTGGGCGCATCCGGCATGGACCAGTTCGCCAACATCAAGACATACGGCATTTCCTGAATCGAACGAGATCCGTTTCGTGCCGACTCACCATATGTTGGTTCACGCGGGTCCTGATTAGCAGCGCCAAGGTCACAGTCGGACCGGCGCCGCTGGTCAGGACCCGCTGCGATCTCGGTATCAGTGGCCTGGGAAGGACGGTGATCTCGCTCCGCCCGGATGGGCGTGCACCAAAGGAAGTTACCCACGAAAGAAAGGGTGAACGCCAAAAAACAGGGTTGGCTGTCGTCGCATCCCACTTTTCGCAGTCGATACCTGGCGTCCCTAACGCGCCGGCATGCACAGTGGCAGCGCCGACGAAACTTGGCTTGACCGAGCACCCTCGTACTCGTCGACGTAAACCCGGTATGCGAGCGGGATGGGCGACGGCCCAAGGTAATTGTCTGTTGTCGTGAAGAAGAGTGCTTCGATGATCGCGGCACCTTTCTGCCGGGCGCTGCCGTCTGCGGCCGGGAGTCAGTCGTTCGCACCGACCATTCGGAGTGCCAGTTCGACGTAGCGTGTTGCGATGATGTCGGGCTCGGAGTACGTATTCGAGGGGAACCATCGGCTGACGTCGACGCCGAGAGACGTGATGGCTAGTGTGGCGGCCTCGACGTCGATTGTTTGGAAGTCTCCTGACGCATCGCCGGCTTCGATGATTCGTGTGAATACCCGTGACGTGGTCCGTCTGATGTCTGCGATTGCGTTGAAGTGCTCGTGTGAGAGCGAACGTAGTTCGTGTTGCACGACTCTCGCGAGTGCGTGGTTGTCGGCGTGCCACTTCACGTACGCAGTTACGGTGGCCGCCAGCCTCAGAGCGGGCGGCGCGATCGGCTGGTCGGCGTGCATGACGGTGGCGAGTGCGGCGTTATGGCCTTCCAAGCTGATGGCGAACAGTAGCGATTCTTTGGTCTTGTAGTGGGGGTATACGGCTCCAGGACTCAGGTCCAGACTGGCTGCGATTTCCCGAGTGGTGCTCGCCCCATATCCCTTGGCTGCGAAGACTTCGATAGCCGCAGTCCGTATGCGGGCGGCGGCTTTTGACGTGCCTACCTCACATGCGACAGCTTGCGCGGGTGTGCTCATCGCACGGTTGCCTCTCGATCGTTTGAGGTTGACAGGTATCCATCTGCGCAGTCAGTATATGCGAGCGCATAGAAACTATGCGCTCGCATATTTATGGCCGCGCGGTGCTCCGCGCGAAACCCACCCCCGCTCGAGTGCGTCCGCACTCGGCCCCAACTCAGGAGGCTTCATGCCCGAGGCTGTCATTGTTTCTGTTGCACGCTCGCCGATCGGCCGCGCCATGAAGGGATCGCTCAAGGGTATGCGCCCGGACGATCTGACCGCGCAGATGGTCCAGGCCGCTCTTGCAAAGATTCCGGCTCTGCGTCCCTCCGACATCGACGACCTCATGCTCGGTTGCGGATTGCCGGGAGGAGAGCAGGGGCAGAACATGGGCCGCAACGTCGCGATCCAACTCGGCTACGACTTCATCCCCGGTACGACGGTCACCCGGTACTGTTCGTCATCACTGCAGACCACAAGGATGGCCCTGCATGCGATCAAAGCCGGTGAGGGCGACGTCTTCATCTCCGCCGGTGTCGAGACTGTGTCTCGATACACCAAAGGCAACTCCGATTCACTTCCCGACACGCAGAACCCGCTGTATGCCGACGCACAGGCTCGCACCGAGAAGCTAGCCCAGGGCGGTCAGCAGTGGGTCGACCCCCGCCAGACGGGTTTGCTCCCCGATACCTACATCGCCATGGGGCAGACCGCCGAGAACGTTGCCCAGGTCACCGGAATCACCCGCGAAGAGCAGGACCGCTGGGCGGTACGGTCCCAGAACCGCACCGAGGAAGCGATCAAGAACGGCTTCTTCGCACGCGAGATCACCCCGGTCACACTCCCGGACGGCACAGTCATCAGCGAAGACGACGGTCCTCGTGCCGGCACCACCTACGAGGCCGTCAGCCAACTCAAGCCCGTATTCCGACCCGACGGCACCGTCACCGCCGGCAATGCCTGTCCACTCAACGACGGATGGTGAAGTCCGGATCAGTTTTCTTGTGTCCTCGAGATGCCGTCTGCCTCATGAACAAGGTTGATCAACGAGCGGATATCGGAATCCGGGAGATCGTGGAGTTCAGTGCGTCGACTCCACCAATGCTTACGGACACTACGAACGCACGTGAGTTGCATACCTGTGGCATCGAGCGTGTCCCAGAGCTCATCCAAGACCGTATTCGTCATGGTCTGTGTATACCTCACTGGCGGAGCTGACGAAGTGCAGCGATTCTCGTCGAGCAGACTTCATATCGCCCCCGGGAAAGTTGACGCCTGCCCGGCGGCCGGCCACCTTCGGTGTCCCCCGAAATGAACTCCGCTGCGCTCCGTTCTGTGAAAAACATTGATTTGTTTTCACTTCTGGCCTTCCGATTCTCGTCGGCGGTGACCTGCGCGCAACCCCTGGCGGCGCAAGCGCCGGCCGATGGCTCCGAGAAATTTTCGCCACTCGCAAGCTCCCGCCGAAATTTTCTCGGCCCAGGGGTGGCGCTCCGGCCCCCTCATGCCGACGCGATTCTCCTTTGCCAGAAGGCGAAAAAAATTGGCGGGGCACGAGGCCCGGTCACTTTCACAGCAAGGGGAACAGCATGCAGAACATCCGCTTGAACACCGCCGCCGAGGTATTGGCCGCAATCCCGGCGCTGCTCGGCTTCGCCCCTACCGATTCTCTCGTGATGATTGCACTCAGCGGAGCTGACGGAGAACCGGGCATGCTTGCGTTCGTAGCGCGCACCGACGTTGTCGGAGCTGCGCCGACCGATCAGTACCGCATTGCGTTCGAGCAGGCCGAAGCAACGGCCGTCATCTGGGTTGTAGTCGGCACAGGCCCGGTAGCAGCAGCCGCACTCGACCAGATCGAAGGCGCGCAAAGAGAACTCGACACCATTGGCGTCCGCACTATCCGCACCCTCGTCACAGAAACCCTCGAAGTCGGCTCGCCATGGTTCGACACCAACGGAAACGAGAGCGGACACACCACCGACCCGACACTCTCGGAAACCAACATGCACCGAATCATGAGCGGACGAAAGGCCCCGACCACGCGCGCGGACATCGAAGCCCGCTTCACCGAAGACACCGCCGCCGATATGGACGCCGCCCGAGCAGCAGCCCACGAACAAGGCGACGAATTCGCACGAAATACGATCGCCGAAATCGCCGAGACCGTGCGAAATTTTGAGGTACCCAGCCGCGACCTAGCCGCCCGCGCCGGATTGTGCGCAGCAATGGACACCAACCACCGCGAAGCGATGATCGGAATCGTCACCATCAGCGCCGCAGCCGCAACAGACACCTTCGCCACCATCGCCGCGCACCTGCGCGGAAACTTCCGCGTCCAGATCCTCACCCTCGCAGGGCTAGCGGCCTACGTCGACGGTGACGGACCCGCCGCCGGGATCGCATTCGAGACAGCCCGCCGTATCGACGTGGACCCCAGTCTCACAAAGCTGCTCGAACTACTCGACTCATCCCTCACCGTCGGGATCAAGCCCGAAGCGATCGCCGAACTCGGTGCAATCGGCGTCGAAGTAGCACGCTCGATCGGAATCGACCTCGACACCGAATAGCCGTCTCCAACGAACAACGCGGCCCCGACTCAACTCGAGAGAGTCGGGGCCGCCCCCGTACGTGATGGTGGTTGTTCGGGCATCGAGCCCTCACAACCACTACGCCACACCGCGCATACCGAATGTCCGGCCGCGCCTAACTACCCGATCAGTTGAAAACGTCCGGATCACCCTGCGCCGGAAACGCAAAGTCGATGCGCGGCCGATCCACCACGGGAACCGGAACACCGGTCAAACCCTCGACCACAGCCACCAAATCCGCGTCCGTGATGACCCGCGTGTGCTTGGTTGTCTGATACAGAGAAGCTTCCACTGCCGACCGCTTACGCGGAACGTCGTTCTCAGTCATCTACTTGCCTTTCGGTCGTCAAAAAAGTGTCGGAGTGTCCGTGCGCAGCAAAGCGGATTCCACCGCGTCCGCATCCCACCCATTGCGCAATGCAGCCCGTAAAGCTTTCGATCGCGCCGCACGGGCGGCGCGATCCGGGCCGTACCAATGCCAGCTCTGCCCCCGGCCGCCGCCGCGACCTTTCGCGCTCATCCCCGCAAGATTTTGCGATTGCGTGCCTGCAACCACATGCGGACGTCCGGCGATGCTCGTCGTCGCCCGGACACAGATCGGGTTGTCACACACCTCGTGGATTGCGAACTCGGAATCGGCCAACGGCCGACCGAGTTCGAGCATCAACGCGTACCGATGCGGACGCACGACCCGCTGCCGCCCATCGCGCATCAACCAAAATCTTCCGTACCCGTCATCAGAAATACTGCCGGTCCAAAAATGGCAATCCCGCTCGCCAGGTCCGCGCACGATGAACCGTTCGAAACGTTCCCGCTCCGGATCGCCGAGCGCCGGAAGCGTTAGGACGTCCACCATCAGAACGAACCCCTAACGCTTGTGAGCGTTGCCGACGAATCGGCCGCGGTTTCCCCCAACCGGGGACAGCGATATCCCTCATGTGGATGCCCGAGATTTCTGTTCCCGCTCCGCTCGATCTCAGGCAACACACAATCGGTCGCTGACACCCAACCGGGGAAAACCACGAAGGCCGGCATTGGTTTGCTGATCGCTTCTACGACGCCAGCGCGGCAGAATCAGTCGACGAGGTTGAAGCAGGCGCAGGCGAAGAATCGTCCTTCGACGCGGCCTTGTCGGCAGGTACCTTCTCCGCCTTCTGTTTCGGTTTGGTCGACCGCAGCAACTTGTTGACCTCGGTCGTCGTCAGGCCGGTCAGCTGCGCGATGCTCGCCACCGTTTCGCCGCGAGATTTGAGATCCGCAATCGCAGCCGCACCGGAACGGTCGGCGTCCGCGATTTTGGTCTCGGTTTCTTCACGGATGCGTTCGATACGCGCCCGCGCATCGTCGCTGATCTTCTCCCGCGACTCCTGCGCCTTGAAGAACCGGACGAGATCGTCCTCGACCTTCTTCAAACGCTCTTGCTCTTCCGCGAGACGGGCGGCATTCGCTGCGCGTGCCCGATCCCTCGCGCTGACCGTGGATGAATTTGAGGACGCCATGCCGCAAACCCTACCGCCGGAAGCGGCGATCGGCCATCAATTGTTCCCCGCCCACCTAACGGTTCCCGGCTCAAAAACTCGGGCCAACCATCACAACGTCACTGAACCTTTTCACACATCACCATGTCAAACCATCTATCCATCCAGCTCATCCACTTTTTCAAACACTTCGCTTCCCTCAGCACCAGCAGTTCGTTCCTCACCAAATGCACTTCGGTTCACTCAGCCAAACCCCCAAAATTCAGACACACCTCTTGCTGAATTTCAGACTTTGGGGGTGTGGTGCTCTTTCTGTGCCGCCGGAAGCGGCTAAGGTGGCCATGTGATGACCCTCCACGTGCTGCACGCGGGCGATGGCTACGAGTACCTGACAAGTCAGGTTGCCACCGCTGACCGCGAACGCGAGCACGGGCAGGAGTTGACCGACTACTACTCCGCACACGGCACCCCGCCCGGTACGTGGTTCGGTGGCGGACTCGAAGATCTCGCACGAATGGATGCCGACACCGAGATCGCGGACGAGCATCGGATCAGTGACGGCGCCACGGTGTCGGAACCGCAGATGAAGGCACTCTTCGGGGAGGGCATGCACCCCAACGCCGACCCTATGGTTGAGGCGTCAATCAAGAGTGGGATGGACCCGAAGAAGGCCGTCAAAGAGGCTCGACTCGGCCGCAAGTTCCCGGACTTCGCCAATGACATCCCCCTGCTGAAAGCCCACCGCGCAGCCCTGGAGCAGTTCGCGGTCGACAATGCCCGCCGGCCATCGAAAGCGGAGTCCGGTGCGTTGATGGAGAAGGTCGGAACCGCACTGTTCGAGGAGACGCACAAGCGTTCCGCACAGAACCCACAAGAGCTGTGGTCCTGGATTTCGGCGCAGAAGAACCGCGTCCGGCAACCCGTCGCAGGACAAGATCTGGTGTTCACACCACCCAAGAGCGTGTCGACGATGTGGGCTCTCGCCGACGACGATCTACGCCGCCAGATCGAACGAATCCACCACGAGACCGTCAAGGGCACACTCGGCTGGATCGAGAAGGAAGCATGCTTCACCCGCACCGGTGCGACGAGCCAAGAGCACCAGGACACCACCGGCATGGTCGCCACCCTCTACGACCACTACGACTCCCGCGCGGGGGACCCGAACCTGCATACCCACGCCGTCGTGTCCATCAAGGTCTGCACCGAAAAGGACGGCAAGTGGCGAGCTCTCGACGGCGCCACCCTGCACCGCTACGCCGTCGCCGCCTCCCAGCGCTACAACGCGGCGATCATGTCGAAAATGCACACCGAGCTCGGTTTCGGATTGACCGAACGCAGCACCGGACGTGGCCGGCAGAACGTCGTCGAGATCGCCGAAGTGCCGCAGCAGCTATGTGAAATGTTCTCCTCACGGCGCACTCAGATCGAGACCCGACGTGATCAGCTGGTCGCCGAATACCGTCAAAAACACGACCGGATGCCCAGCGCGAAAGCGATGTACGCGCTCTACCAACAAGCCAACCTCGACACCCGCGCCGGGAAGCAGGAACCGCAAACCCTGCGCGAAATGCAGAACAACTGGATCACCCGATCCGCGCAGATCCTCGGCGACGACACAGCAGTAGGAACCCTCGCCGAGCAATGGCGCGGCGTGCAGCGCGAACACGCCGCCGGCGTGCGTGAGCACCAGGCGATGCGCAAGGCCGGAACACCGGCCGAGGAAGCGAAACGAGTCGTCGAACACCTCGAGAACGGACGCGCAACGTGGGCGATCACCCACGTACACAGCGCCGTCGACGCGAACTTTGCGGCCGTCTCCTTCCCCGACGAAGCCGCACGTGCAGCCGCAGTGAAGGCCGTCACCGAACACGTACTGGGCGCGTCCGTGCACCTCCCGGCGGCGGAGCTACCCCCCGCGCCGGAGGCTCTCAGACGCCGTGACGGTGAGTTCATCCTCACCAACCACGGCACCGCATTACATACCTCCGCGAGCATCATCACCGCCGAACAGTTCATGCTCGACGCCACTCGAACACCGACCGCCTACATCGCGGCACAAGCCGGACTCGACAAGGTCGTCGAAAAGATCGCCCGCACCAGCGATCATCCACTCAACGCCGGACAGCGAGAACTAGCCGAGCATTTCGTCGGCTCCGGAACACTGCTCGCCGTCGGTGTCGGCCCGGCCGGCACCGGCAAGACGACGTCGATGAAAGCGGTCACCGACACTTGGCGCGCAACCGGACACGAGGTCATTGCGCTCGCACCGTCCGCCGTCGCGGCCGAAACCTTGGGCGAAGAAATCGACGTCACTGCCCACACCCTCGCGACCCTGACGTACCCGTGGCGCGGCCTCGAAGACTACGAACCGCGCAGCCTCCCCGAGCACATCGAGATCCCCGCCGGGGCGATGCTGCTCGTCGACGAAGCATCCCTGGCATCAACCAAAGACCTCGCCGCCATCACCGAAATCGCCGCCGCCAAGGGCGCCGTGGTCCGTCTACTCGGTGACCCGAATCAGCTCGACGCCGTGGAAACCGGTGGAGCGCTGCGACTGCTCGCCGAAGAGACCAACGCACCCGAACTCACGCTCGTCGTGCGCTTCGGCAAAGACACCGAACAAGCCGAGAACTCCCTCGCCCTGCGGCACGGTGAAGAGAGCAGCTTGGAGCTGTTCTACTCCCGCGGATGGGTCCACGAGGGCACCGCCGCCGAGATGAAAGACGCCGCCGCCACCGCCTACCTCGCCGACATCGGGGCCGGGAAAACCTCGATCGTCATGCTCTCCACCCGAGACGACGTCCGCGAAGTGAACCTCGCGATTCAAGCGCACTACCGCGTCGCCGGCACCGCCAAAGCCGGCAACACAGTGACCCTGTCCGACGAACTCGACGCCGGAGTCGGTGACATCGTTCTGACCCGCAAGAACAAGCGCCGTCTGCGCACCAAGGGCGGCAAACGGCGCAACATGTTCGTCCGCAACGGCGACTTGTGGACGGTCACCGCCGTGAACGAGAACGGATCGCTGAACCTGCGCAGCAAAACCCACGAGGGCACGATCACCCTGCCTGCCCGGTACGTGAAGCGGAACACCGAACTCGGCTACGCCGCCACCGTGCACCGCAGCCAAGGCATCACCGTCGACACCTCCCACACCACCGTCGGGCACAGCACAAACCGGCCCGGCCTCTACGTCGCGACCACCCGCGGCCGCACCGAGAACCACCTGTACGTCCCCGTCGAACCCGGCGTCACCCAAGACACCGAAGGGATGCACCTCTCCGAAATCCAGACTCCGAACTCCCGCGAAGTTCTCACCCGCATCCTCGCCAACGACAACGGCCACAAAGCCGCCATTACCGAAATCCGCGACGCACTCGAGCACGCCCGCAGCCCGCAGCGACTCCGCGAGGCGTACCACGCCGCACACAGCAGGTTGCGCGATCGCTGGCTCGACGACGTCCTCGACCGGGCGTTGCCCGCAGCACTGCTCGCGACGATCGCCGCCGAAAACCCCGGCAGCCTCGCCGAACTGCGCACCACACTCGGACAGGCGCACGACCGAGGTGACAGCGCCCGGCGCATCCTCAACGACGCACTCGCATCCGGTGAACTCCACACCGCCCGCGATGTCGCCCGTGTCCTGAACTTCCGCATCGTCGAAGCCACTCAGGCCGCAGCAGAAGCGGCGGCCGAGCGTTCCGGCACAGCGCTCCCCCCGCTCCCCCCGCTGCCCCCGCGCACCACCAGCACTGACAAAGAACTCGACGACTACGCCCGTATCGTCGCCGATCGCTACGCCACCGCCCGGCCGGAACATGAGCGCACCGACGGCATCGGCGCGACCATCCGCCGGTACGACGAGACGCGGGCGCAACTCGACACCACACGCATCCACCGACCTGTGCGGGAAGCGTTCGAACCCGAGATCGCCGAACGGATCCTCGCCGAAGCCGGTGTGCAGCGACTGGGCCGCCACCTGCGCAAAGCAGCGCTCGCCGGGATCGCACCCGAGGCAGTTCTGTCCTGGCACGCACAGCAACTCGAAGCGCGCGGCGAAGACGTCACCGCCGCGAACCTGATCAAAGACATGGCACCAGCCATCACCGCAGCAACCGAGAAGACGAACACCCGCTGGGCAGCCGAACACGACGAGATCCTGCGCGAGCACTTCCCTCTCGCGGTCGCCGCCGCAGAACGCACCGAAGACCCGCGGTGGAACGCAGCAGTAGGCCGTATCCGCGAACTCGTCACCCACGCAGGTTTCGACGTCGACGAACTGTGCCGCACGATCGAGACCGCCGCGCACTCCGCCGCCCACGTCACCGGCATCACCGACGCACTCGACACCATCGCGCCGGCGGCATCAGAGCCCGTCGACCCCGCAGCACCGCACTGGGTGCCCTCCCCCGACCTCGACGCCCACCTCGTCGACCCCACCCTCGCCGAGCAGCTCGACAACACCTACACCGACATCGCCGCCGAACACACCGCGAACACCCGTCGCATCGGTACCGACGATGCTCGCGGCAACGACCCCGAACTGCGCTTCACCGAGCACCTCGAAGAGCGGCCCGAAGCCGCCGAGATCGCAGCGCAGTGGGATCGCACCGCCGCCGAGATCCAGGCATACCGCGACCGCCACAGCATCACCGACACCACGTCAGTGGCCGGCGACCGACCCGAGAACAAGGCCGACATCGCACCCTTCAACACCGTTCACCGCGACATCGACACCCTGCACGACCGCATGCAAGAACATCGCGAAGAACAGCGCCGCGCCGAGCGCCAGCAGGCGACGCTCGAGCACCAGCACACCATCGCCCAACACGTGGAACACGAACAAAAACGCCGCGGACCGCGCCTGTGACAGCCGACGGGCTGGCGTTTCGTCAGACGACAGAGGGGGCGGGCGATCTCAGCGTGATCGCCACCATCCCGCGATCCGATCGCGCCATCTAGGTGCAGCGATCGCAGGGGCAGGACTGAGCGGGGGAACCACCGGTTGTGGTTGCTGGACTTGTGTCGAGGTGGGCCGGCCGCTTGCGATGATCCGGCGATCAGCCGCGCCAGGAGGTCGACGCACCTGAACCCCGACGTCGGTGAGGATGCTCAGATCGAGAGTCCATTCCCCAACGGAGCGGGCTCGCCACTCATCGAATGCGGCAGCAACATGGCGCCGCGCCTGCGGACGGGTCATTCCGGTGACCGCAATCAGATGCTGCAAAGCTTGCTCTTCATTGCCTTTGATCTGCGCGAATCCGAAATGCGTCACCTGGTGACAGGGCGTACAGAGACAGATGAGCCGGCCCAGACGTTGCACTTTGGTCGGCCAGTCGTACTGCCATCTCTCGTGCACTTCGAGCCACCGCTGCGACGCTCTGTCTTCCGGGAAACCGCAGATCTCGCACTGCATCCCGGCGCGCCGCGTGACCATTCGGCGCAGTCTTTCCCAATCCTTCGGTTCGACGCAGTACCGGACATTGGTGAACCAACACGTATCAGGGACGAGGTCGACGAACAGACCATGACCGAGAGACCGGTCTTCACCCGGCAGGACCTCCGGAATGTCAGGGATCGCGACCCATCGCGACAGACCTGCCATCTCAACTCGGGGCGCATACCATCGCTTGGCTGACGGATCCCACTTCGCGCCCCCGGCCTTC
Organism: uncultured actinomycete; assembly: GCA_942491345.1. Classification (GTDB taxonomy): domain Bacteria; phylum Actinomycetota; class Acidimicrobiia; order Spongiisociales; family UBA5794; genus JAHEEL01. The sequence continues at coordinate 3,280 of CALOAN010000028.1, read as the reverse complement.
GCCAGATCCTTCTCTACGTACGGAACATCCAGCCATATTCGACCCATCGTCGCTGCTCCCCTCAGCCTGCTCGACGAGCTAGACCCTACCGATCGCACAGTGCCTGTCGCGCTCGACGAGGCGTGCACGTGAGTGCGAAACGCCGAACTCAGTCCGTGACCTTGAAGTAGCGGACTTCCCGGAGCGGTTCGCGGACTCCCTCGCTCCAGTAGTAAAGATCGACCAGCGTCGAGTCCTCAGTGTTGACGCGATCGATGCCGACTTCATTCACGAGACCGAAGCCGTACTCCACGAATTCTGATTCATCCCGCTTCCGGGCAAACAGTTTCATTCGACGAGTATCGCCAACCCCGCCGACAGGATCGACGGCGTGTCGGAAAACTCATTGCCGTGACACACAAAGTGAGTCACACTGTGAAACATGGATGTGAAACGGCTACCTGTAACACTCGACAGCGACGATCAAGCGGAAATCGCCGTGTTCGCCGACCCTGACCGCCTCGAAGCAGGAATCCTGCGGGAATGGGCGCAGCAGCAGCACATCACCATCCGCGACAACTCCGAGTCCGGGATCGCGCGCGCCCTTCTCCGTGCGGGTGCAGAAGCACTCCGCGAGAAGGCTCTCGAAGCCGGCTATGCCGAACTCGCCAAGGATCAAGAAGAAGGCCTAACGGAACAACGAGCGCGGCGGCGAAGCTACGCCGAGCGCGTCGACCGGGCCTACGGCGAATGACGGCCGCGCTCCGCGGGCAGATCTACTGGTTCGACATGGGACACGGCGAGAAGCCGTGGGTGGTGGTCTCCAACAACGTCCGTAACCGCAACCTGAACACGGTCCTCGCCGCACGCGTGACCACCACACCGAAGCCCGGCGTTCCGACGGCCGTCCCTCTCGGAGCCGCAGATCCACTTGTCGGTTCGATCCTGGCGGACGACCTCATCCAGCTCTTCGACGACGAGCTCGCCGCGAGCAGGCCGGCGGGAGCGCTCTCCCCCGCAACAGTGGTCAAACTGAACAAAGCACTCGCGATCGCACTCGGGCTGCCCTGACGAACTCGCTGTACGACTGTGGCCCTCGACCGGAAAGGTCGAGGGCCACAGTCATGGCAAGCGGCGGGAACTGTCACAGGTCGGTAAATCGCGATACCGAGAGCCACCGGAGCGTGAGGCCGAAACCCAGCCAGAGCACGACGAACGCGCCGACCGCCCACTGGCCTGGTGTCTCCTGAGAAATCAGCGATGCTGCGACGAACAGGGCGAGAAAAATCAATCCGGACCGGATGAACATTCCACTCATCCGTGCGAGTGACCGGATCAAAGGGAAATCCATCCGTCCGAGGGGGTCGTGCTCCTGCATGGCAGTCCACCAATCCGAATCGAGTTGTGTTGCAAAGCATCCTATGAAAAAAGGGGTGTGTCCGCCACAGCACGGCGCGCAGGTCCCAGGCGGGACAACCCACGATCGCCGCAGCCGTGGCGGACACGAGAAGCATCAACTACCCCGGTCCCGTATCTCGAACGGTGGGCGAGACCGCCCGAAGGGCCTGGGGCTGTTGAGGCTTCGGCTTGTGAGGGCTATTCGACGGGTCGATATGTTTCGGTGTCGTCGTCGAATTCCCACCGGTCGCCGTCGATCTCGACGGCCGTGAAATCGTCAGAAGGATCTTCGGCGGTCGCGCGGCCGCCGTCGATCATCTCGAGAACCTGATCCATCGTCAGCGCAGTCACCTTCCCGGCTGCGCTATCGACCAACCCGAGGACCTGATCGATCAGCGGTGCGTCCGCGGCTTCGGGTCGAGGGTCGGTGTCGGCGGCGACGAATTCCGCGAAATCCGTTCCGATCTTGGGGTCGTTCGGCTGGTAGCCGCACTCTCCGCCACGGCATTCCTCGTTGAAGCCCATCTTGGGCAGCCGAGAGATCATTGGCCACAGCACATGGTTGTGCCAGGCTGCCATACCGCCGTGATACGGGTTCTTCTTCAGCTGCTGGTACACCTCACGGTGCGCCCACATCGCCGCCGTCAGCTCTTCGACCATCGGATCATGTTTGTACCAACACGATCGGATCTGCTGCCCACCGACGTTGTACCGCCGGCGCAGCCACTCGACCCACTGCCCGAGCTCGAGCCACAGCTCCGCAGCAGCCTCGCGATCCAGGTGGCGCCAATCAGCGGGGCCAGGTTGGTATACCGGAATACTCATCACACACCTCCTTGATGGAGCATGCGCACCGAAGCTGCGCACGGTTCGCACGAATCACGGACAAGGGCGTCCCAGCTCAGGTGCTCCTGCGTCCGTCCCGAGCCGAGCAGTACAGACAGTTCGCCGGGATGCTCAGCGAGCAGTGGGCCAGTCGATCGGCTCCCAGACTCGTGCCAGACACAGTTCCGGGGAAAACGGAAGCACCAGGTGCCCGGCGGTCACCTCACTAAACCAAGCCGGCACATCAGCTTCGAGACGCAGGCGCGCCTTCTGTCCCATCTCGGTTTCAGTCAGAATCTGGTCGTCCAATTGGGAGAACCGGATGAACGCCGCGACGGAGGGACGATCTTTCCAAAACTCGACACGCGCAGCCTCGGCAGCCAACTCCACATCGCGCAGCGACGCAGCGCACAGATGCATGATTGCCCGCGGTGACGGACCATTTTTCGAACTTCCCCGCAACCTCGGATAACTTCACAGTCCTCATCGCTGACTTGTGGGTCGCGGACAGTTCCCTCCGCTGGGGAAACAATGTCGACCATCATCGTCTCGATTCTGTGGACAGAATCAAGAATCCAGAAAACCTCATCTCCGACTTTCCAGTGATCATCGTTCAGCCACGGGGCTTGTGAATCAGGTTGGGGGATTGATGGTGTGGTGGTCATCGTGATTCCTTCCATGGTCATTGGAACCTCTCTGTCTCGGGGGCGTCTGCCCCACCTCTGGATGCCATGCCGGATGCGGCAGAAGCCGGTTCTTGCGCCGAGCGTCAAACACGTACGCGAGCTGTGATGACCTTGGATGGAGGCGAAGACCGCAACAAGGATCATGAGAACTCCGCTCACTGTTTCGAAGATCCACGTTGGTATTCCGTCGCAGTACATCGCGGCCGAGTCCGGCGAATACGGCGCACATCACACCGCGTCCTGGATCGGAGGTGCGAAGATCCCACCCGTCCCGAAGGTTCGAGATACCGACGCACCAACCGAGGGCAGCGACTGCTCCCGAGACCACCGCCACAATGAGCGACATCCGATTCTCAGCGGATCGGGTTGTCATCGGAGGTGCCTTTCAGCAG
>CALOAN010000027.1:0-1874 GCA_942491345.1 uncultured actinomycete | reverse complement strand
GCGTGCGGTTCTCCCGCACACGGCTCTCCAGTCGGTTGTTACCTCATCGGGGTTGGCTCGCCCGGGCATGGGCTGTAGTCATGGTGAACAGCCCATGCTCAGCGAAGAAGGCATTCGGCCAACGTTGGTGGTCCTGTCGGGACTGACCGTGGCGGCTTTCGCGGTGCTGATGCCGACGCAGGATGGCCCGCAGTCGGCGCCGCACGAAGCCGTCGATACTCGGGAATTCCGTGCGGTAGGCGTGCTTAAAGTAGCCGAACCAGCCGCGGAGCATGGGGTTGAGGTCGGCGATAATCGCCGCCAGGCTGTCCCCACGGTTGCGACGCGTCTTCGCCCGGATCTTGTCCTTGAGGGCGTGTCGGCTTTTCTTGCGCACCCACCGTCGTCCGCCTTCAAAACGATAGCCGAGAAATTCGAAGCCCTCGCCCCGCTGCCGACAGTCGCCGCTGTGGGTCTTGTCGGGATGCAAGGTGAGTCGCCGCTGCGTACACCAGGTTTGCACCTCGCGCAGCGCCGCTTGTGCTTCGGTTTCGTCTCGGCAAAGGATGACGAAGTCATCGGCATAACGCACGATGTGGTATCCCCGCTCGCTCATCTGGCAGTCGAGTCCATGCAGGTAGAGGTTGGCCAAGAGGGGGCTGATAACGGCGCCTTGCGGCGTGCCCCCGGTCGGTGTCCATTGCTCAAGCCCGTCGAGTATGTCCGCCTTGAGGTAGGCGTCGATGAGCGCCAGAACACGCCCGTCGCTGATGTGCGCCTGCACTTCGTCCATGAGAGCGTCATGGGGGATGCTGTCGAAGTAGCCCTTCAGGTCGGCATCGACCACCCAGTGGTGGCCGGCCTTGAGGGCGGCGTCGACATCCCGTAACGCATCTTTAGCGCCGCGCCCCGGTCGAAAGCCGTAGCTCTCGGGCCGGAATTCCCACTCGAAGATCGGCTCAAGTACCCGTTTTAGCGCCCCTTGCACGATTCGGTCCTTGACCGTCGGAATGCCCAGCGGGCGCTTACCGCCGCCGGGCTTGGGGATGTACGTCCGTCGCACTGCGCTCGGGCGGTGGCGACCGGCTTGCAGATCGGCCACCAGTTCATCCAAGTACCTCTCGGCATGGGCGGCGAAGCGCTCAATGCTCACACCGTCCACACCCGCAGCGCCTTGGTTGCGCGCCACGCCTTCCCAGGACGCTGCAAGCGTCCTGCGGTCACAGACTTTGTCCCACAAACTGTACCATTTGCCTCCTTTGACCCCGTTGACCAGGGCCGCCAACATCCGCTCCGTCCACACCGACGGCTCCACCCAGGTCCACTCGCGCGGATCGCGGGTCTTGCATGCTTGTTTAGCCGTTTCCGGCACTGACGCACTCGGCATCTCGCCTCCGCCTGTTATGGTCTTCACGGATCAACCTTCCTACCCACTTTCGCTCAGCGCGGCTTTGCTCTCCGCGCTTCTCGTCCTCTCCAGATCGACCCTCGGCAGGGAACGCCCCCCAGGCATCTTCAATGGACCGGCGTCTCCGCCGCGTCAGCCCTTGGCCGTCCAGGTGAGAACATCCACTACTATGCGGGCTCTGACTCCTGCGCCCGATCACCTCCGCACGCAGGTCTCCCCGTTTACATCGCCTCACCTTCCCGTCGTTCCACCCCCAACCACGTGATGCCGCCCGTGGATCGCTTTACACGCCGATGACCAGCGTCCACGGTGAGTTTCAGGCTTCGCCACCTCCCAGCGGGCTCGCCACGACACCCCGCCGAAACGGGTTCGTCATCCTGCAGACCGACAGTTCGCCTCCGGTTGCTCTCCACCCCGCCTCACGACGACGCAGTTACCTTCGGCTACGGAGCTTCGGCATACTCCGACACGGACTTTCACCGTGCTG
>CALOAN010000026.1:0-1746 GCA_942491345.1 uncultured actinomycete | reverse complement strand
GACGAAGTGCTGGATACGAAGGCAATGCCCGGGCAAGCAGTGAGGGCTCCTATTCGGAGTTGAGATAGATAACTAAACTCGTCGAGGCCGGGATTTGAGGTTGTCGAACTCGGCGCGCTCGAGTGGGTCGACTGGTTTACATTCCGGTCCTCGAAGAGGCCGGACTCACACAAAACACGCTCCGGCGAATGCGGGGCAATTGAGGAGTAGAAGACATGTGCATCGAACACGGAACCCCCATCCAGGCCGGATCTATGGTCGACGGCAGTCGACCTCACCATCCCTCGCAGCAGGAGCTCGCCGTGGAAGCGACGGAGACGTTGATCACGAACGTCAGCGTCTTCAACGGGACCTCGAAGACACTGATCACTGGGCAGGACGTCGTGCTGCTCGGGAACAAGATCGCCAAGCTCATCCCGAGCGGCGGCGATACGACGGCGTACGGCCAGGTGATCGATGGCCGGGGCGGCTACCTCACCCCTGGACTGATCGACGCCCACTGGCACTGCGTGCTCGCGCTGCCTGCGGGCGTCGTGATCAACTCCCCCACCCAGTACGTCGCCGCGGTCGCAACCTGGGAGGCTGAGAGGCTCTTGATGCGCGGAATCACGACGGTTCGCGATGCAGGCGGCAACACGGCTGGCTTGAAGCGCGCGACGGACGAGGGGTACGTCAAGGGTCCCCGGATCTACCCGTCACAGGCGGTCATCGCTCAGTATTCGGGACATGTCGATTTCCGCAATCCCAACTTTCTGCCGAAGGAGTGGAGCGGGCGGGCCGATCCGATCGAAGAGATCGGCCTCGGCATGCTCTGCAACGGCGAACAGCAGGTGTTGGCGGCGGCGCGGAACAACCTGTATCAGGGTGCCACACAGATCAAGCTGGCCGTCAGCGGCGGCGTCATTTCGTTCACCGATCCGCTCTACGTGTACGAGTTCACCGAGGAGGAGATCGAAGCGGGGGTGAAGGCGGCAACCGACTACGGCACGTACGTGATGGTCCACTGTCACAGCGCCGGCCCGATGAAGCGGGCGATGAAAGCGGGCGCGAAGACGCTCGAGCACATCAGTCAGGCGGACGAGGATTCCATCAAGATGGCGGCCGATCTGGGCGTGCACGTCACGGTCTCGGCGCTGACAGCGAAGAACATCTCGGGGGCGTATCCCAAGGGCGACCCTCGCCAAGTCAAGGGCCAGCTCGCATGGGACAACACCGGCCGCGTGATGGAGTGGATCGCCAAGTATGGGGTCACGCTATCCCACGGTACCGATCTCCTGGACTCGTTTGAGAACCGCGATCTGCAGCTTGCCGACATGACATGCCGGAAGGAGTGGTTCAGTTCTGCTGAGGTCATGATCCAGACGACCGGCAACGCCGGCGCGACGGTCGGCCTGTGTGGCCAGCGCAATCCCTACGGCAAGCTCGGGGTCATCGAGGAGGGCGCCATGGCGGACGTCCTGATCTACGACAAGAACCCACTTGCGGACGTCGCCGTCGTCGAGGACCACGAGAACAACCTCAAGCTCGTCATCAAGGACGGCAAGGTCTACAAGAACACCCTCGCTACCGTCGCCTCCCCGGCGTAGCGAGTTCCCGGCCGGAAACGGGGGGCGGGGGTAAGCTCCGCCCCTTGTGACGGCATGCTCCGCACCTTGGCGGTTCAAGGGCGCCATTCCTTGGCGCAAGACAAGGGACCGACACAACTCACAACTCATAAGTCAAGAGGAGAAAATCATGGCAATCCTG
>CALOAN010000025.1:0-1921 GCA_942491345.1 uncultured actinomycete | reverse complement strand
GCTGCTGGCAGGGATCGGTTGGTCAATCCGTTGCCGGCTGGGTTGAGCTCGGCTCGGGGTCGGCGGAGCGTCGCACCTTCAGGACGATTGCAGCCGCAACGCCGACGACCACGAGGACCAGCCCGAGTTTGACGAACCGGCGAGCGCCGACTGGAGCATCTCCACGTCGCGTTCCGCCTTCTTGGCGGCGGTCTCAAGGGATCAACGCAACACCGTGGACCGTAGCCCATCCTCGCCCCCGTTTGATATGGAGCGGGTCGAGGTCCGAATGGCCGGTCGTCGCGAGGATCGCGAGTGCTCAGGTCTGAAGCTCGTAGGGATGTCAAGGGTGAGCTCGGGTTGGTTTCGTGACCTGGGGTTTCGTCGGCTGGGACGTGTGTCGGGGCGCGTCGATGTAGTGGTTGCGGGTGTTGGTGATGGGGTGATTTTTGGGCACGACAGGGATGAGACACTCGGCGTTGCCGGGGTCACGCTCGTAGGAAGCCACGATCACCACAGGTGTCCGCCCGCTGGGTCGGGTGGCAGATCAATTGATGCACAACCACGTCAGGTGTGAGCCGGTTCGGCGGAGCCAACTCCGACCCGTCGAGGTCGCGAGTCAGCTCATCGTCGAGGGCAGGTGCTGGTAGATCTCGCGGGCGACATAGCGCTTCAAGATGCGTGCGATCTCACCGATGGTCTTGCCCTCGGCGGTGCGTTTCGCAACGTACGTCTTGGTGCGTTCGTCGTTGGCCATGCGAACGATCACGATCCGGTAGAGCGCCGAGTTGGCTTGGCGGTTGCCGCCGCGGTTGAGGCGGTGGCGTTGGATCTTGCCCGACGATGCCGGGATCGGAGCGACGCCGCAGAGGTGTGCCCAGGCGGCTTCGGAACGGATCCGGTGCGGGTTGTCGCCGGCTGCGATCAGCAGCTTCGCGGCGACGTCGAAACCGACGCCGTGAACTTCGAGCAGCGACGGTGCGACCTCGCGGATCAGCGGGCGCATCTCGGCATTCAGACGCATCTTCTGCTCACGTAGAAACAGTGCGCGCCGACCGAGCTCGCGCAAGGTCGACAGCGTCGTGAAGCGCACGACGTCAGGATCAGTACGCCGCGGTTTGAGCGCTGCGGTGGTTCTGACCAGGGTGATTGGCGACAGCCCCAGGAACCGGGCGCGGATCTCATCGGGCGCGGTGAACACGACGTGACGAATCTGAGAAACAACCGCGATCCACTCGTTCGCCGCGGAACGCCTTGCGACGGTGAGCACGCGGATGGCTTCGATGTTGCCGGTCCGCGACTTCGGTGTCCCGGTCGCGGTGCCCGTCAGCGCAGCACGCGCCGCAGCGATCGCGTCGATGGCGTCGGTCTTGCCGGCGCGGTGTCGGGCCTGGCGGTTGGGACGGTCGACCTCGACCACCCGAATGCCTTTGTCGGTGAGGTGTCGACAGACGCCCGCGCCGTAGGAGCCGGTCCCCTCGACACCGACCAGGCTGATGGTGCCGAACCCGGCAAGCCACGCGACGAGGCGCCGGTAGCCGCCGGTGGTGGTGTCGAAGGTTTCGACACCGAGGACTCCGCCGTTGGATTCGACGGCGGCTGCGACGTGGAAGTCGAGGTGGGTGTCGATTCCGCCCGTGACGGTCAACAAATGGTTCTCTACGATGGTCATTGCCATCCCTTTCAGTAGCTGTGAATGGGTTGGCACGCACCTGCCGGGACGGCGACATCGCTGCGGGAACTGCTCGAACAGTTTCCGAGTCACAGTCGTTGCCCGACCGGTGGGTGCCGTTCCCGAACACGGCCGACCAGTCATTCGAAAGACAGCAGAAGCGTCAGCCGGTTCTCGAGTCAGACCAGGTCGGGAACGACCCCGAAACTACGCAGAACGCTCGACGGTGATCGAGCCCCACGCACATCCGGTGCACCCACCAACCATCAT
>CALOAN010000024.1:0-1645 GCA_942491345.1 uncultured actinomycete | reverse complement strand
AGAAAAGAGGAGGCCGCACCGCGAGTGTGACGTTCCTTGAAAACGTGGTAGACCGTTGGTAGTGAAGAACTTCCAACCCCTCCACAAAAGGAGTTTCGTCATGAAATTCGTCGGTGCAGACCTCCACAAGCAGAGTATCACGTTTTGTGTGGTCGAGAAAGTTCGTGGTCGCATCCAGTTGGTTACGCGGAAGCGGCTGATGTGTTCCCGGATGGGCCAGATTCGACATTTTCTGGGTTCGTTGGGACGTTTTCAGGTGGTCGTCGAAGCGACGATTGGTTACGACTGGTTTGCGGCTCTGGCGGAAGAGTCTGCCGAGCGGGTGGTGATCGCCCATGCAGGCAAGCTGCGGATTATCGCCGAGAGCACCCGGAAGACGGACAAGATCGACGCCTGGATCTTGGCCGAGTTTCTGGCGCACGACATGATCCCGGAAGCTTGGCGTCCCACGCCTCGCGTGCGTTCCCATCGGTCGCTGGTTCGTCGTCGACAGAAAATTCAAAGCCGGATTACGTCGATCAAGAACACGATCCGCGGGCTGCTGACCCGCTACAACGCCGACCGGAAGGATCTGTTTACGCAGAAGGGCCGAAAGGCGATCGAGAAGCTGAAGATGCTGGCCGAGGAACGGTGGGTTCTGGAGGACTTGCGGGAGGATCTCGACCAGGCGCGTGCGCGGCTGAAGGCGGTGGACCGTCGGCTGGTCGAGTTCGCCGTGAAAGCGCCCCAGAAAGAGCGGGAAGCGCGCGCGGTGTTGGCGACGATGCCGGGGATGGGCCCGGTCACGATCGAAACGATCCTGGCGGAGCTGGGGGATTGGGAACGGTTTCGCTGTGCGGACGCGGTGGTCGCCTTCGCCGGTCTGGATCCGGGGGTCCGCGAGAGCGATGGTCGTCGGAGAGATCTGAAACTGACCAAAGCGGGCTCGCCGCTGTTGCGTTGGATCCTGATCCAACTGGCCCATCGAGTGAAACGCACCAGCGCTCGCTGGCGTTCGCGGTTTGAGCGATTGAGCAAGCGAATTGGGAAAAAGAAAGCAACCTGCGCGATCGCACGTCGGTTGTTGTTGGTGATCTATGCGATGTTGCGCGACGGCACCGCCTATCGCTATGCGGCGGCCGCCTGAACGGAGCACGAGCGTCGGAAGACCTGTCACGATGTACCTTGGATCAAAGGAGATTCGTTGCGACCCCGCGCGAACGAGGAACCAGACCGTAAGTCGCGGACGACCTCGACCTGGGCCCCGCCGGCGTCTCCTGCGTGAGGCGACCAACGATAGGGTGAATGGGGCGTCCTTCGAATACGTCATCATGCGGACACTCACCGACTTCCGGCCGACTCCATCCGAGCGGCTTTTCGAGTGATCCCCGAATAGATGTTTGAGCACGGGCTGCGGCTCGATGTACGAAAAGCTACGGTCTCCGGTTCCCGGCAGCGCAGCGCGATGGGCCAACCATAGCCTTCGCCTTGCTTCGCTCGGACCGCACCAACAAAGGCACCGGGGGGAGCGCTTCGTCTCCACCGGCCCTCGCTCACCTGACCAGGGCGAGCGAGCGACGGCCGGCTCCGACGAAGGCACCCCCCTCGCCGAAAGCCATTGCACACAAAATCTCGAAATCAACGGTTGACACGGAGTTCGCCATAG
>CALOAN010000023.1:0-11102 GCA_942491345.1 uncultured actinomycete | reverse complement strand
GGCGCCACGCAGCATCAGCTTGGCCAGGGCGACGTCGCGAGCGCTGATGACATGGTCCCAAGCCAGACGCGAGGCTTCGGCTGGTTCACCGTCACGTACCGCGTTCAGGATCTCTTGGTGTTGTTGCAGCGCAAGTTGGATATCGGTGCTGTCGTAGGCGTTCTCCAGTGAGTGATTGAAACAGAAGTATGTCGAATGTCTGTAAACCACTTCCAATCTTCCGTTGCCCGACAGCTTCATGACCGTTTGGTGGAACTCGTTGTTCAGGCGTACGTACTCGCTACGCTCCTGCAAACTCGCAGCCGACGATTCGTCGACGATTCGGGCCAGTTCGCCGAGCAGCTCAGGATCGGGATCACGTGCCGCGATCATGGCGGCGCCGGACTCGAGAATGGCCCGCACCTCGTACAATTCGCGAATCTCGTCCAGGGTTGGCTCGTGAACATAGACGCCGTGCCCGCGGCGGTCCACCGAACCGTCGAACTCCACGAGGCGAAGCGCCTCGCGGATCGGCGTCCTACTCATCTCCAGGGTTTCGGCGAGTTCGGCCTCCACCAGCCTCTGGTTGGGGCGGAGAGTGCCGAGCAGGATCGCGAGCCGGATCTTCTCGTAGGCGATGTCCGATAAAGTTGCCTCGGCTCGCTCATCGGCTCTCAACATTTCCATAGCCTCATTCCGCTTTCAACGATGACGTGGTCTCCGAAAGGATCATTCCGGGTGAGAGCACGCCTGGATCGATCATGATGTCAAGCACCGCTGGGCCATCGTGCGCCCGTGCCTTGGCGACGGCCTCGATGAGTTCGGTCTCCTCGGTGACGGTGAATCCGAGACAGCCCAGGGAACGAGCGAAACCGGCGATGTCGACCTGCCCGATGTCGACCCCGGAGAAGCGCCCGATACGACGCGCCTGATGCATCGCAATGGTGCCGTAGAGGCCGTTGCGGAACACCGCGGCCACCAACGGCAGACTGAGCCGAGCGGCTGTCTCGAGTTCTTGTCCGCTCATCAGGAACCCGCCGTCACCGGCCACCGCGAGGACCTCTCGATGCGGGGCAGCGAGCTTGGCGCCGATCGCGGAGGGGATGCCGTACCCCATCGCCCCGCTGATCGGCGCGACCTGGGACTTCGGTCCGTAGACCCAGTGTCGGTGCAGGAAGGCCGAGAAGTTTCCTGCGTCATTCGTCACGATGGGGTCGGCGCCCTCGTAGCCCTCCATGAGCCGCTTGACCACGATGGCAGCATCCAGCATGGCCGTCGAGCGCGACGGACCCACTTCGGCGTGAGCGAGGTACGCCGCATGCGCGCCGGACCAGTCGTGTTTGCGCGGCGCAGGTTCCTCTTCGAGCAGCGCCTCGAGGCACAACCCCACATCGGCGACGATCCCCAAGTCCACCGGTACGGAACGGCCGATCTCCTGATCGGAGGGATAGACCTGAATGACCGTACTGCTCGGCTTCGGTTGGGAGTAGCCACCGCTCGTGATCTCGTCGAGTCGGGTTCCCAACGCCAGCACCACATCGGCGTGGTCGAGAGCCTGCCGGATCTGCGGCGTGGCCTCCAAACCCAGATGCCCCAAGAAGTTGGGGTGCATCGACGGGAATAGATCCTGTCGACGGAACGCGGTGTAGACCCCCGCGCCGTAGTGCTCGGCAAGGAAAGGAAGGTCATCCTCGTAGCCTCGGCATGCTTCGCCCACTATGAACACCGGGCGTTCGGCGGCCGACAGCAATGAGGACACCCGCGTGGTCTGCTCCGCCGACGGGCAGCCCAGGCAGACACGACGCGCCGCCTGTGGCGCAGCCCAGCCCGCAACCTCCGGATCGGTATCGACTGCCAGGACGTCTTCGGGCAGGGCCAACAACACCGGTCCCGGCCGGCCAGAGGTAGCGATCCGGACCGCGCGGGCGGTGTATTCCGCAATGCGGTTCGGATCGTGCACGGTGATCGCATGCTTGGTGATCTGCCGGAAGAAGTCGGGCAGATCGACCTCCTGAAATGCCTCGCGGCCCAGATTGCCGGTTGTGGCCTGACCGACCAGCACGATCATGGGCGTGCTGTCCTGGTAGGCGGTGTGGACGCCGATGGACAGGTTCGCCGCGCCGACGGCGCGCGTGGCCATGGCGACCGCGGGTTGCCCCGAAACCTTGGCGTCCGCTTCTGCTGCGAAGGACGCTCCCGATTCATGACGTGTCGAAATCAGTTGAGCGCCAGGATGCTGTTCGATGGCATCCAGCACCTCCAGGTAGCTTTCTCCGGGCACCCCGTAGAACCGGGTGGCTCCGGCGGCGACCAGGGCCTGGACCAGATGATGACCTACGTTGACCATTTCAGGCTCCTTCCCTGCCCAGTAGCCGTCCGAGGATCGCCGCCAGTGTCGAGGAGCAATCGTGGACGCTCGTTTCGGAACGCCACGCGACGTAGCGGTCGGGGCGGACCAGCACACAGCCGTCGGCGCCCACCTGGCGCTGCTTGACCCAGGCCAGCCGGGGATCGAGCCACTGACCATCGAGGTGGCTGATGCTCACCGCGGTCAGCGGTACCCCCAACTCGTCGGCACAGCGTTCCGCCGCCTCGAGCCAGTCCTCACCGTTCTCCCCTGCGATCAACAAGAAGTGCCCTGGTTCCACTAGTTGGTCCACACCGAGCCGTTCGACGCCTCGCTCCACCCAGGCATGGGGGATATGGGTGCCCGGGACGGTCGACGGGATGTACAGGCGGATGGGGTCCGGGTTCGGTATCGGCTCGCCCAGTTCATCGGGGATCACCGCGCCGGACGCGTATCGCATCCCCTCGTGCACGTTGTGCTCCCGATATTCCATGGACTGGCTCGCGAAGACCCTCTTGACCTCATGGCGGAACTCGTCATGCCGCGGATCGTTGTCCCACAAGCGACGGACAGCTGCCCAGTTCTCCTCGGGCGTCTTGTCTTGAGAGAGACCGAGCACGGCATCGAGGCGGGCGTAGTTGCGCAGATTCTCGATCGAGCGGTCCGCGTAGTATGCGCCGACGGGAAGGCGTTCTTCGGCGTAGGTCGTCAGCAGGTCCGGCTCGGCAACTCCGCTCATGACCAACTTGAGCTTCCAGCACAGATTGCTGACGTCTCCGACAGCGGCATTGAGGCCGAGGCCGCCCATGGGCGGGTGTCGATGTGCGGCGTCCCCGACGAGGAAGACGCGGCCGACCTGCACGCGTTCGGCGACCAGGTGCTCCCAGCTCCAGTGGGTGATCTTGCGCACGTCGAGCTTGAAGTCCGGGGTGCCCAGGCAGCGGCGGACCCGGTCGAGAACGAGACTCTCATCCAGCCGGTCGAGGTCATTGGGCAGGTAGGAAAGGTAGATCACCCATTCCTCGGAGTCCGCGCCCCAACAGATCCCGATGCCCAGGTGTGCGATAGCGCCATCGGGCGCCAACTCGGCAGCGACCGCCGTACCGGTCACGGCGAAATCACCGCAGCGCCGGGCGAACTCGACGAACGACGTTCCCGTGGTGGGGCCCCACGTCGGCACGACGATCTCGGTGAGCAGTTCTGTTGCCTCGATAGAGGTCATATAGAAGGACAGGAAGAACTCTTCCGGTGTCACCTCGCGCGTACCGTCGACCGATCGCAGCACGAACCGGGCACCCAAGGCGGTCAGGGCTGCCGGGAACTCTGCAGCAGGGTCGGCGTGCGCCACGGATCCACCGATGGTGCCGCGTGAACGGATGGATGGATGTCCGATGTACGGAGCGGCCTTCGACAACAGGCTAGGCGCACCGACGAACGCGAAGCGCTCAACCTGGGCGTGCCGGGTCAGGGCGCCGATCCGAACCTGACTGCCCTCATCGACGATGTAGCTCAACTCCGACCCGAGCTTGCGCAGGTCGACGAGATTAGCTGGTCGGGCCAGTCGCATGTTGAGCATCGCAGCGAGGCTCTGGCCCCCGGCGATGACCTTGGCCTCGTCCTCGAAGATGTCCAGCAGCCCGATCACCTCGGCGACGGATGCAGGAGCGCTGTACGCGAAGGGCGCCGGTTTCATGTGGCCTCCTGACCTAGCTGGGTGATCATGCGTGACTCACGAGATCGGGAACCCCGGCCAGGATCGCCATCTCCTTGAAGGCGCGGGCTCGGTCGACCGGTGGAAGGGGTTCGTCCGCGACTTCGAAGTAGGCCCGGTGCAGATTGGCCACCAGTCGTTCGGAGCACGGCCACTCGGCATAGGCACCGAGATCGACCTCGCGCGCGAGCTCGAGGGGTTCGAGGCCGGCGGTCCGTCCGTCCTGCGCGATCTTCAGGAGCCATTGGAGGTAATCGATCTGGTCCTGGAGCAGTTCGGGGCCCCCCACGCTCCCGTGTCCGGGAACGATGATGCGCGGTCTGAGGTCCTGGAGCTTGCCCAGCGTGGCCATCAGGCCCCGCCCCGTGCCCATGCCCGAGAACGGTGTGACTCCGCCCATGACCAGGTCTCCGGTGAACATGATGCGTTGCTCGGGGAGCCACACCACGATGTCGCCCTTGGTGTGGGCGGGGCCGAGGTGGAGCAGCTGCAGCTCGGTGTCGCCGTGCCAGATGGTGTGCTGGCCGTCGAAGGCCATAGTCGGCGGTCGTACCTCCACATGCCCCCAATCGACCATCGGGAACATGCTCTGCATCGACAGTCCCGCGGTGATGATCTCGTCGCGACAGGCGCGATGCGCCAGGATGTCTGCTTTGTCGAACATCGCGTTGCCGTAGGTGTGGTCCCCGTGGTGGTGGGTGTTGATGACCAGCCGTACCGGGTGAGGATCGATCGCTGCCGTCTGCTCGATGAGGCTGCGGTTGCGCTCTTCGGTGCCCGTGGTGTCGATCACGATCCCGCCCTTGCCGCCGGGAAGGAAGCCGCCGTTGGACAGCACCCAGCCGCCGTCCGGCTGGACATGGGCGTAGACGCCGTCGGTCAGTCGCTCTAGGCGCGGCATCGGCGCGCGTCCAGTCCGGTTCATTCTGCGTCCTCGAGCGCGCAGACGGCTTCCACCTCGAGCGGCATGTTCCAAGGAATGCTGGCGACACCGCAGGCGGTGCGCGCCGACAGTCCGCGCTCTTCGCCGAAGGCCGCGACGATGACATCGGTGAAGCCGTTGAGCACCTCACTGGGGTGGTGGAAGTCCGGGGTGCAATTGATGAACCCGTTGACCTTGACCCATCGGATGCGATCCACGTCGTAGCCGGCGTCGAGAAGGATGCGGACCTGGTTCAGCGCAGTGGCGCGTGCGGCTTGGTAGCCGACCTCCTGATCGAGGTCGTGTCCGAGCTTGCCGCTGAACAACAGCGTGGGGCCATGCCACGGGCCCGTTCCGGAGAGATACAGCGTGTTGCCGTCCTGACCGATGCGCTTGAGCTTTGCGGGCTTAGAGGTGTTCGAGGGCGGGAGTTCGAGCCCAGCCCGTTCGATCCTCTCAAGGACGCTCGTCATGATCCCTCGGTGAAGGTGCCCGGGATGATGGGATCTGCCCATGCATCAAGAGTGTCCTGAAGGCCGCGCCAGACGCGGGGCTCGGCCGCGGCCGGCACTTCCGACCCACCGCAGCTCAGCTCGATCCGATTGCCGCCCGGAGTCCACATGTAGGCGTAGAAGTTCGCGCCGACCGGGTGCCTGCTGACCCCCAACTCGATCTTGTGACCGGCGGCGGCAATCGCGTCCAGCGCCGCAGCCATGTGCTCGAGCGAGGCGTACTCGAAGGCGTAATGGTGCAGGCTCTGACCCTTAGCGCGCAGCGGGAAAGCCGCCACGTCATGGTGCACATGGCTGGTGCGGATCCAGCAGTTCAACCATTCGCCGCTCTCCTCATCGACGATGAGGTCGGAGACGCGCGCGCCGAGGACGTCGCACATGAACTGGCCCAACGCCCGACGGTCCGAGCTGATGAGATTGATGTGGTCGCCGTCGATCGGCGTCACCCCGTGCCTCGCCGGCTGCTGCCGATACGCCTCGCGGTAACGGTTGTCCTGGACGGTCACCAGTTCCATATCATGGCCCTCGGGGAGGGTGAAGCGCAGGGAATTGGTCTGGCCCGGGGCAGCGTCGGTGAGCAGCTCATGCTCGACACCCGCGTCGCTGAGACGGTGGGTTGCCCAGTCCAAGTCGTCACCATCGCCGGTGCGGAGGGTGAAGCGCTGCACTCCTGTGCCGCCCTTGACCAAGGTCAGGTCGACGTTGTTGTCGTAGCCGCAGCCCAGGTACGTAGCGTTCTCGTCGCGCGATATCTCCTCCAGGCCCATCACATTGATGAAGAAGTCGGAGGCTGCGCCGAGGTCGGTGACCCGGAGGTCCGCCTGCTCGAAGTGTCCAATGTTTCTCATCTGACGCCTGGGTCCTTTCGTTGTCCGCCACCCTGGGCGGGCCGAGTCGTGTCTGTATACAGCCCAGTATGCGACAATGTATACTGGAACCAAGCTGCTGGCAATGCCTCTGGGAGCTTCGACGCATCGCGACAACGCAAAGGAGCGTGCAGGACATGTCTTCACCAACGAAGATTCACCACCTGATCGGCGGCGAATGGGTAGGAGACCCAGTCGTAGAACGCCTCAATCCCTTCGACGACAGCGTCGTCAGCGTGGTCGCCAGCGGGGACGCTGACACCGTCGCCGAGGCTGTCGCGGCAGCCTCTGAGGCGCAACTGGGCTGGGCCGCGCGGCCGCTGCCTGCCCGTGGAGCGATCCTGCTCGATGCCGCGGAGATTCTGCGGTCACGGCATCGTATGGTGGCCAAAGACCTGGTCAGGGAGGAGGGTAAGACGTTCAGCGAAGCGTTCGGTGAGGTACGCCGAGCGATCGACATCCTGAGGTTCTTCGGTTCCCTCGGGTGGCGCGAGGTCGGTGAGGTGCTCCCGAGCGCAACGCCCGACACGATGGTGTACACCCGTCGGGAACCGCTCGGCGTGGTCGGATTGGTGACGCCGTGGAACTTCCCGATCGCCATTCCAGCGTGGAAGATGGCGCCCGCTTTGATCGGCGGGAACGCAGTGGTGATCAAGCCGGCCGATCTAACCCCGCTGTCTGTGTCTCATTTGGTGACGGCGCTCACGGAGGCGGGCCTGCCGAACGGCGTGGTCAATGTCGTGAACGGCCCCGGTTCAGTGGTCGGGGAGGCGCTGTGCACGCATCCGGATGTGAGTGCGATCTCGTTCACCGGCTCGACCGGGGTCGGGCACCACATCCGTGAGGTCGTGCAGGGCCGAGGGGCCCGCGTGCAACTGGAGATGGGTGGCAAGAACGCCCTTGTCGTGCTGGACGACGCCGATCCGGTGGCTGCTGCTCAGGTCGCCGCGGCCGGCGGCTTCGCCCTGACCGGTCAGGCATGCACGGCGACCTCCCGTGTCTACGCCACCCGCGGGATCCACGACACGTTCGTCGCGGCGCTGGCAGAGGCTGCCGCTAAGATCGTCCCCGGCGACGGACTCGCCGAGGGCACCACGATGGGACCGGTCGTCTCCGATGCTCAACTGAGCAACGACATCAAGGCGGTGGAGCAGGCGCGGGCCGATGGAGTGCTGCTCGGCGGCGAAGCCGATGGCCGGTTGCTACGCCCAGCCGTGGTGACTGGGCTACGTGCCGACCACCCGGTGGTCACGGAAGAGGTGTTCGGGCCAATGATCGCGGTGTTGCCGACGGAGGATCTCGATGAGGCGATCGGCGCCGTCAATTCCTCGGTCTACGGTTTGTCCGCGGGCATTTGCACCTCTTCGCTGGCCTCGGCGCAGCGCTTCGCCGCCGATGCCGAGGCAGGGGTGGTGAAGGTGAACCGTCCCACCACCGGCCTGGATCTCAATGTACCGTTCGGCGGGGTCAAGGCCTCCTCGACGAACACCTTTCGCGAGCAGGGCTCCGCCGCGCTCGACTTCTATACCTGGACGAAGTCCGTCTACCTAGGACATGACCTCTGAGTCGTGATGCCCGTTCACTGGGCGGGGGCGTGCGCTAAGGGTACGTATCGACGGGAATGGCGGCTGAGCCGGGACATCCCAGGCAGCCGCCCTTCTCGGCACATGGGGCAGCCCGGGACCTAGGCTCCTTGACAGAGCCCCGCTGGGTGGTGGGCTTTGAGGGGATCCCCGGTGCCCTACTCGCCGCTCTCCATCGCGGCGTGATCTCCAGTATCCATGGTGGTGTCGAGCATCGCCATGGACTCTTCGGATAGGTAGCGGCGGTCGCCGGCGATCCACTCGTCGTGCATGTCGATCAGGACTGCCCCGACCGAGCCGGATCACTGCGGCAGCATTGGGGAAGATCCCCACCACGCGGCTGCGGCGCTTGATCTCCTTGTTGACCCGCTCAAGCGGGTTGGTCGACCATATCTTGCGCCCGTGGGCCTTGGTGCACGCGGTGAACGCGAGAACCTCGGCCTTGGCCTCGTCCCTCAGCGGCGCGACCTTGGGGAAGGTCTTGGCGACCTGGTCGCGGACCTCGTCCCACGCCTGGCTGATGGCCTCGGGGTCAGGTTGGGCAAAGATCGTGCGAAAGACGGCGGCGACCATGTCGGCGTGGGTCTTGGCGACGTGCGCCAACAGGTTGCGGGCGAAAGTGGAACCGGCAGCGCTGGTGGGCTGAGCCCTGGAAGGACCGCTTGAGTGCCTTGACCAGGCCGGAGTGCTGATCGCTGGTGACCAGCTGCACCCCGGCCAGGCCGCGCTGCTTGAGGCTTAGCAGGAAGCTGCGCCATAACGTCTCGTCCTCGCTGTCCCCGACGTCGAGGCCGAGGACCTCGCGCGAGCCGTGGGCGGCGATCCCGGTGGCGACCACGACGGCCATCGACACCACCTGACCTCCCTGGCCGGGCTTGTGGCGCACGTGCAGGTAGGTCGCGTCGAGGTAGACGTAGGGGAACGCGATGTGGTCCAGCGCCCTGGTGCGGAACGCGCCCACGGACTCGTCGAGTTGCTCGCAGATCCGGGAGACGTCGGACTTGGAGATTCCCGAATCGGCGCCGAGCGCGACGATCAGGTCATCGACGCTGCGAGTCGAGACGCCGTGGACGTAGGCCTCCATCACCACCGCGTACAGCGCCTGGTCGATGCGGCGGCGCGGCTCGAGGATGGAGGGGAAGTAGGAGGCCTTGCGGAGCTTGGGAATCCGGACTTCGATGTCGCCGGCTTTGGTTGCCAGCAGCTTGGGGCGGGTCCCGTTGCGTTCGGTGACGCGGTCCTCGGCGCGCTCATAGCGCTCCGCGCCGATCACACCGGCGGCTTCGAACTCGACGAGCTCCTGCAGCACGGTGCGGACCGATTCGCGGATCATGTCGACGCCGTCGCCGGTGCGGAACGCCTCGAGCAGCTCGGACAGGGCAGACTGGGACAAGGCCATCGATGGTTCTCCTTCAGTGCGTGACTTGGTCGTTTCACACCGAAGATCCGCCGATGGCCGCCTACTTCACGCCACCACGCCGGTCCTCAAACCCCACCACTCCACGGGACTCTCCTCCGGGTCTCCGGGTGACGCGGTGGAGCGACAAGGGGACGCGACGCAGGTCGACGGCCACGTTGTGCTGTGCCTGGATTAGTCCCACGAGACCGGGGCCGACGGTCCCTCGATCACCGCCGGCGTGGGGCGCCAAGCCACGGCCGTCGGGCCGCCGCCCTATCGCGGTGTTCGCTACTTCGCCCATCGATGCCTCCTTCGACCTCGACCGGTCGACGGGTAGAGGCGCCTCGACTCCCTCTCGTGGGGTGTCCTCGGCAGCCGCGAGCCGACGCCACGGCCTCACCAACGGAGCTCATTCCGAAGCCACACACCTGGTGCATGCGATGACCGGGCTCGCGAGGTCTCACGTCGTCGTGACGGAAACGCCGGCCTCGTCGGGCTGTCCGTGAGCAGCGCGCGGGGACGCCTACCTCCACGGAGGAGGCAGGCCATGGCGAAACGTCCACGCCGACGGTCGGACCAGACACTGGTCTGCGGCTGGTGCTCACGGGAGTTCTTGCCGGCCACCCGTGGGCGGACGCCGAAGTGGTGCTCACAGGTCTGTCGCCAGCGGGCGTGGGAGCAACGCCGAGCTGCCCGGTCCGGCCTCGTCGCGGTCGAGATCGTGCAGCAGGTCGTCGAGGTCGAGAAGGTCGTCCAGAAGGAGGTCGTGAAGCGGGTGGAGGTGCCCGTGCGTCCATCGCGACACAACTGGCCCGCTCTGCTCGCCGAGCTCACGAGCCAGCTCGATCGCGGCCTCGTCTACGACCGCGACCTGCCAGAGCTGGCGACGCACCTCAGCGGTGTGCTCCAGGTGCTGGAGCGTCGGCCCGGTTACCAGCGGCTCATGGCAAGGTCCCGGAGCCCCTGGAGGAGGTAGCGGCTCAGCCGCAGACTCGCTCGGCCCGTACCTGACTCGAGGCGAACAGCTCCTCGCCGGTGAGTCGGCGCCGGCCGTGCGATGCCTCATCAGCACCCTCACCAAGGCACTCACCAAACCCACGTGCTCGCAAGTCGCCACGCTCACGAACAGGCGCCTTGTCCACAAGTCGGCACGCGAGACGCCTACGACTGGCATCGGGTCAACCAGACTCGTGTCGATCGTCGAGGTGATCATCATGAGCGAACACACCACTTCCCGGCATCTCACTGTCGCTGACATCTGCGCCGAACTGGGGATCTCCAAGTCCACGTTCTACGACTGGCGGGCAGCGCACAAAGCTCCGTGCTGCATCAAGCTGCCGAACGGCGGCCTTCGCGTTCGCCGGGCAGACCTCGAGCGGTGGCTCGAGAGCCGTGAGGGCCAGTAGATGATCCGGAAGGAGGTCAGCTACGACATTCGCGTCTGGTCCATCAGGAGGTACAAGGGCAAGCGCGGAACGACCTACACGGTGCGGTGGGCGGTCGAGGGCAACCCCCATCAGCGGACTTTCACCACTAATCCCGGATCCACCGATGGACCGGGCCGGGATGGGTTGATCGTCGGCGCCGCGCAGTGAGGATGCCGGGGCGCGAGGGTCCGCCGGACCTCGCTGTCCGGGGTGTTCCACGGTGTTCTTCGTCGCGCCGCTCTCGCTGCTGGGTGGTCAGGCCGCGAGGGCTGGCGGCGGGTCGCTGACTCGGTCGAACAGCGCCGTCCAGGCGAACTCCCACGGCCAAGATTCCGGCAGGTGCAGGGTGACCCGGC
>CALOAN010000022.1:0-27776 GCA_942491345.1 uncultured actinomycete | reverse complement strand
GTTCTGTCTGGAAACGCATTTGGAGCACTCGACGGCCGCAGACATCGTGTACTCGCCGCCGCTCGTGTGGGGATTGCACGATCCCTGGTGGTACTTCCAGGCGCCACCCGCGATACCTTCGACGGCCCTGATCCGTAAAAGCCTGTTCCTTGAGCTCGGCGGCTACGACGAAACCGCTGTCAGGGAAGAGGACCGAGGGCTGTGGGTGAAAGCTATGCAGGCCGGCGCGTCGTTCGCACGTGCGCCCGGACCCACCTGGATTTACAGAATCCACGATGGCAACAAGAGCCTTGCCGGCCAAAACATGAAGGTCGCCGCGTGACATCCATAACCGTGGTGACCCCGTGGCTGAATCACATGGAGTTGGCCGACAAGTACTGGCAGGCCATGTCCGTAGCTGACGTGCAGGTGTTGGTGATCGACAACGGATCAGAACCGCCACTGCCGAACGGTGTGCGGTTGGATCACAACACGGGGTTCTCTCATGCGTGCAACGTCGGCCTCGAGCTCGCGCAAACCGACGCGGTGCTGTTCCTGAACAACGATGTTGTCGCCACCGCTGTTGACTGGGTGGAGCCTATTCGTGAGGCGCTCGAGCCGGGGGTGCTGGTCGGCCCTGTGATCCGCTATGACGAGCACGGCATGGTTGACGGTCATCAGTTGCCGTACATGGACGGCTGGTGTTTGGCCGGGATGAGAGACGACCTGCTCGAGCTCGGCGGCTGGGATGAAGAGTATGAGGAGCCGTCCTATTTCGGAGACAACGATCTGTCGTTTCGGGCTCGCCTCGCTGGCATGTCGTTGCGTGAGGTGCGGGTTCCGCTGATCCACCTGGCGTCGCAGACGTCGGGTGGGGAGAAGAACCCGGATGTGATGGAAACATGCAGGCGCAATCACCAGCGGTTTGTTTCGGTGGTGCGTGAAGCTCTCGAGCCTGTGGGGGTCTGATGGCTGGTCGTGCAGCATCGAAGTCGAGGTCGTCTAGGGCGGCCGTGAGGTCGAAGGCGGCGCACAAGGTTTCTGCTGGTCGTGCTTTCCGAAGGGTGGCGGCGGCCGATAAGTACGCGAAGAAGGTTGAGGAGTGAGTGACATGAGACAAAGGAGAGCACGATGACTGTAGGACTTGCTGTTGGCGTGGCGAACGCGTTTTTGGACGCGATCTGCAACGCCTCCGACTACACAGCCCCCACGGGCTTCTACGTAAAGCTGCACACCGGGGATCCTGGGTCTGCTGGGACGTCGAACGCGGCGACTGAAACGACGAGGCAGTCGGCTGCGATGGACGCGGCGTCGTCGGGTGCGATCACGAACGGGTCGGATGTGACGTGGACGAACGTTTCCACCACAGAGACGGTCAGCCACGTGTCGTTCTGGTCTGCGTCTACGGCGGGAACGTTTCTCGGGTCGGACGACCTTGCGACCTCGAGGGCGTTGACGGCGGGGGACACGTTCACGATCGCGGCGGGCGACCTCGACCTGGCGTTCACGCCGATCGCAGCGTAGAAGAGGCAGGGGCGACCGTTTAGATGCCTGCTCCGACGTCAGGACCGTACGGTACGACCGCGACTGTCTACGATCCGACCGGGTCGGACACGAACCCGATCGCGGACGGCTGGACGGTCAACTTCACAGGCACGGGCCACTCGAACTGGAAGCGGCTGTCGAACCTGATGGCGCCGTCGAACGAGGGGGCGGCGGCGCAGGCATACCGGGGCGGAGCCACGTACGGGATCAGCGGGTTGGGCTGCGAGTTCTGGTGTTCGCTTCCCGCGAAGGGAGCGACGAACGGGCACTACCTCGATCTGACGGCGATGCTTGCCGACCCGAACCTGTCGACTAGGGACTTCTACTACCTCGAACTGA
The DNA here is from genome assembly GCA_942491345.1 of uncultured actinomycete. Lineage (GTDB taxonomy): Bacteria > Actinomycetota > Acidimicrobiia > Spongiisociales > UBA5794 > JAHEEL01. Next base: position 25,913 of record CALOAN010000022.1, on the reverse strand, counting down.
CTACCGCGTCGGGCGCCGACACTTGGGACATCGGCGGCCAGAAGAACGGGTCGGGCACAGGGACGCTGGCGTCGGGGACGCAGGAGATCACCGCGGCAGATTACGTTGCGTTCTGTGTGCTTCCGTCTGGTTCCGACGTTCTGTTGGAGGGCTGGTGGTGGACTGGGTCTGCGTGGTCGAAGATCGTCAACTACACGGACACGTCGTCGCCGATCACGCCGGACGGTTATTTCGCGTTGGAGGCGACGGTCAATTCTGCCTGGCGGGTCGCGACGATCTTCGGTGGCGAGATCACCTCGGATTCTGTCTCTACCGGGCAGGTGTTCCCGGGGTTAACCCAGGCGGCGTCGGAGTCCCCTCACTCGGACAACAACTGGACGAGCCCAGGGAACGTGACGGCGGACGACACGTCGTACGCGAGCATCACGTCGTCGACGTTCGACAGCCCCGACCAAAGCTACGTGTTGAAGGCGTACAGCTTCGACTTCTCCGGCGTCCCTGATAGCGCCACGATCGACGGTATAATCGTGCGCTGCCGGTCGTGGTATGCGAACGGCGCCAACTCGATCGACCTGATGCAGCTCCTCGACGCGTCGAGGGCGAAGGGCGGAGACAACAAGGCGTCGACGCCGCAGGCGCTCACGACATCACAGGCCGACTACACGTTCGGCGGCGCCACGGACCTGTGGGGGTTGGCGCTCACACCGGCCTGGTTGAAAGACGAGGACTTCGGTGTCGCCTACGGCATCCTCGCGACGGGAGCGAACGCAGACACGTATTGCGACTGGATCACCGTCGAGGCCTACTACACGCCGGCTGCTGGGCCGCCGTTTTTCCGTCCTGCTATTCGCCATCTGATCGGAAGGTAAGCCAATGGGAACTTTCGCCAGCACGTTCGAGAACGTCGCTGTTGCAGCGACCCAGGATCTGTTCGAGTTGATCCCGGCGAGCGGAACGGCCGTGAAGCTGCACGGCGTCTATCTGTACAACGTCGGCACTGACGTCGGTGACGCGCAGGAAGAGATGCTGCGGATCACGGTCCGGCGGTTGTCGGGGTACACGAGCGGTTCGGGCGGCTCTACGGATTATCCGACCAGTCTGGATCAGGCGGGCGGGTTCGCGAGGGCTGCGGCCGAGACGAACAACACGACGAAAGCGACACTCACCGACAACGACAGCAGGTTGCGGGCCGCGGGCTGGAACATCCGTATGCCGTTCGAGCTCATCTGGACGCCGGAAACGAGGCCCGTGATCGGCTACGACATCGATCAAGGGTCGGCGTCACTGGTTGTCGTTCGGCTCGAAGCTAACCCGGCGGACTCGATCACAATGTCCGGCACCCTCGAGTTCGAGGAGCTTGGCTAACACCGAATGAGCGGCGTGTTCCGACATAGCAACGCGCGCCTGTATCGGCGCAGAACACCGTGGGTTCCGTCCGCGGCCTCGGGGCCGCAAACCCACTACGGTGCCACCGCTTCGTCATACACGTTCTCGAAGGCGGTCGCCGGTCATGCCGTGAAGACAGCGGCCACCTCGAGCACCTACACGTTCGTAAAGGCTGTAGCTGGTTTCGCTGTGAAGACCGCGGCTACGAGCTCGACATACACGTTCTCGAAGGCTGTAGCGGGATACGCTGTCAAGACAGGCGTGACCGCTTCCACCTTCACGTTCTCGAAGGCGGTCGCGGGGTTCAAGACGACAACCGGTGCCACAGCGTCCACGTACGCGTTCAGCAAGGCGGTTGCAGGATTCGCAGTCAAGACAGCGGCCACGTCGAGCACCTACACGTTCGTCAAGGACGTCGCCGGACACAGGCTCCTCACCGCGGCTACGTCATCAACGTGGACGTTCACGAAAGCCGTTGCAGGGTACGCAACGAAAACGGCGGCCACATCGTCGACCTACACGTTCGTCAAGGCGGCCGCCGGGTATGCGGTCAAGACGGCGGCCACGTCGAGTACGTACACGTTTGGCAAGGCCGTGGCGGGGTACGCGACCAAGACGGCCGCGACGTCCTCGACCTTCACGTTCTCCAAGGACGTCGCAGGCCACGCCGTCAAAGCAGCCGCGTCGGCGTCCACATGGACGTTCAACAAGACGGTGGCCGCGTTCGCGACGAAAACGGCGACAACGGCAACCACGATCACGTTCGACGCGACAACCGCCGGAGACAACAGCGGCATCGCGACAGGCGCGTCCTCGGGCGTCTACACGTTCGGGAAGAACGTCGCCGGCTACGCCACCAAGACGGCGGCGACAAGCTCGACCTACACGTTCAGCAAGTCCGTGGCCGCGTACGCCGTCAAGACCGCCGCCACATCGTCGACATACACGCTGGACGCGACAACAGCAGCGTTCCTGCAAGCCTACGCCGCGTCGTCGTCGACATACACGTTCACATCGACCACAGCCGCAACCTCGGAAAGTTCAAGCGTGTCGGTGGGCATGTTCGACGGCCCGAACCCCGGTTCCGGTGGCTACGACGACGGCCTTGCGGCCGCATTGTACGACCGGCTCGCCGTCGCCGCCACATACGGCGTTACTCCCGCCGCCGCTTCTTACGACAGTCCTAAGCCACGGAAGGTGGTCGCCTGATGTCATTGCTTGTCTGGTATGTCGGGGATCGCAACCCGTCCATCACGGAAACGATCGCCATTGACGGCACGGCGCAGGACGTCTCGTCTGCGACCACGACGTTCAACATGCGTGCCGTCGGCAGCAGCACCCTCACCGTTGACGGAGGAACAACCGCGTTCGTCACCGACGGAACCGACGGCGCCGTCCGTTACGACTGGGCCGCGAACGACGTCGACACCGCAGGCACGTTCCTTGTCTGGTGGGAAGTCACCGTCGGCGGCAAAGTCCAGGCCGTCAACGAAGCCCTCATCGAGATCCGTGCGCACGCACCCACCACGAACGCCTATCTCGAGCTCGAGCAGTTCAAAGCCACTTTGAATCTGTCGGGAACGTCATATGCTGACCGTGACGTCGAACTGGCGATCCAGTCGGCATCCAGGGCCGTCGACGGCTACTGTGACACACGGTTCTGGTCGTCAGCCGAAACACGCTATTACACTGGCTGCCCCGGCGACCGTTCACTCGCGATAGACGACATCAACAACGTCGCGACCGTCCTCGTCGACATGGGCGGCGACGGCGTCTACGAAACAACATGGACGGAAGGCTCTGACTTCTACGCGGCCCCCATAAACGCCGGCAACGACAGCCAGCCGTTCAACCGCCTTGTCCTGTATCCGCAGGGCGGCAAGCGGTTCCCCGCCTACGAGAACTCGGTCAAAGTGACAGGCGACTTCGGCTGGGCCGTCACACCGCCAGCCGTGACGCAGGCCACCACGATCCTCGCCGGCAGACTGCTGAAGCGCTCGAGGGAAACCCCCTATGGCATCCTTGTTGTTGCCGGCGACGCTGTGGCGGCAGCACGGCTCGGCCGCATCGACCCTGACGTCGCTTTCCTCCTCGACAACATTTCAGGCAAAACCCCTGTGTTGGCCGTCTGATGGCAACGATGGCGCAGATACGGGAGGCGCTGAACACGAGGCTAGCTACGCTCGGGACGGGACAGTCGTCTGCGTACTGGATGACGAATCCGTCGCCGCCCACGTTGCAGGTCGTGGGTGTCGGCCCCGTTGACTACGACGCCACGTTCGGACGCGGCGGCGACACCCTGACGGTGACGATCCAGGGGCTGGCGTCGTCCGCGGTCGACCAGGCAGCACAGGAAGTTATTGACGAATGGTGTGCCCCGTCCGGGGCGACGTCCGTGAAAGCGGCTGTTGAGACGGAGCGGCCTGCGCCTGTGACTCTCGGCGGCATCGTCTCGTCATGCCGGGTAACCGGGCACACACGTCCCGTCATCACACAACTGCCCAACGGGCAGGACACATGGTCGGTGGAGTTCACCGTCCAGATCGAAACGTAAGTACCGGGCCTCTCTGATGTTCCACCACAAACCCACAAGAGTCTAGGGAGGCTCACGAATGGCAAAGTTCATTCTCACAGACGGATACGTGGCTATCAACGGCACGGACCTGTCAGCATGGGCGCACAACCTCGACACGCCGATGGAGCGCGATCGTGTCGACGTGTCCGGGTTCAACAGCACAGGGTCGAAGTCGTATCTGGCCGGTGCTGCGGATCAGACGGCAACGATCGTGTTCCGGCAGGACTTCGGGTCGTCCGCTGTCCATCAGACGGTACAGACGTTGTTCGCGAACAGCTCGACGTTCGGCTTCGAGATCCGGCCGACGTCAACGGTTGTGTCGGCGACGAACCCGCGGTTCTGGGGGACGGCGTCGATCTTCACGTACAACGGGCTCAACGGCGAAATCTCGGATGTGGCTGAGGTCACGGTCGAGCTTCGTCCGGCCGACGCCACAGGGTTCGTTTGGGCCACGTCGTAGCATGGCGGCACCGACCGTATTCCGAGTTGACGGCCTTCGGGAGTTGCTTCGGGTCACTGACGCGCTCCCGAAGGACGTCAAGCGTGAGGTGCGGTCTGAGTTGCGGCAGGTTGCCGAGCCGGTGCGTGACGCGGCAACAGCGTTGTTCCTATCACGTGTGTCTTCGGACACGCGCAAAACGAGATACGGGATCAGCGTGCGGAAAGCAGGAACGATCTCTGTGGAGCAGCGAAAGAAGGGAACGTCGCACAGGCTGTCGGCGAAACGGCCGAAGTTTACGGACTTGGTGATGGAGCGGTCGTTATCTCCTGCGGTCGAACGGAACGAAGGCGAAGTCCTAGCGGGATTCAACCGGGTGCTCGACCATCTCGAGCGGAAATGGGCGGTGGGAAAATGAAGATCCTGATCGAAGGCGCAAGCTACGACGTTCCCGAAGAGGACGAATGGGAACTCGTTGAGGTCGCGGAGGTCGCGCGGTTGCGTGACAAGTGGGGCGACATCGGGGTCACGATCGCGATCGTCTGGATCGTGAAGCGGCGTGAGAACGCGGCGTTCACGATCGAGGAAGCGGAACGTGTCAAGGTCGGGTCTATCGAGGAGGTCGTTGTCCCTGACGCCCCTTTGTCCGACTCGGATGGAAAGAGCGAGACAAAGCCGAGCTCGCCCGGGCCATCCGACAACCCAGAAGGTTCTGGACAGCCACTGTCGGTCGGGTCTACGGGCTGAAACCGTGGGAGTTGGAACGTCTCACGACGAGAGAGTGGAAGGAGATCACTGATGATCTGCTGCGGATGGACGGATATTCGGTCTGATGGCTGACCGACAACTCAAAGTCACGATCGTTGGTGACACGCGCAGCCTTGATCGTGCGTTGGGGCGAACGGAAACGAGGCTTTCGCGGTTCGGCAGGAAGGTCGGTGTGAAGCCTGGTGTCCGTGGCGGCGGCGTGTTTGGCGCTATCGGGAAGGGCGGCGTCATCGGCGCCGGCGTTGCCGTGGGCGCAACGCTTGCCGCGAAACAACTGAACGTGCTGACGGAAGCTGGTTCTGACCTGAACGAGCAGATCACGAAGTCGCAGGCGGTGTTCGGCGATTCCGCCAGGTCGGTTTCGGACTGGTCGAAGTCGACGGCCCGGAGTTTCGGCATCTCGAGAACGGCGGCTTTGGAAGCATCCGGTACGTTCGGGAACCTGTTCGGGGCGGTCGGGATCGACACGGGCCGTTCGTCGCAGATGTCAAGGCGGCTGGTTGCGCTCGCCGCCGACTTGGCGTCATTCAACAACGCCGACCCGTCTGACGTGCTGGCGTCTCTCCGGTCAGGGCTGATCGGCGAGGCGGAGCCGCTTCGTAAGTTCGGCGTGTTGTTGTCGGAGACGCGGGTGCAGCAACTCGCGTTGAAACAGACCGGCAAGGACAACGTCAGGTCGTTGACGGACCAGGAGAAGGCGACGGCGCGTTACAGCATCATTCTGAAAGACACGAAACGTGCGCAGGGGGATTTCGGGCGAACGTCGAACGGGTTGGCGAACCAGCAGCGGATTCTGCGTGCGAGGTTCGCGGACATCCAGGCCGATCTCGGCACGAAGCTCTTGCCGGTGATGATAAAACTGACGGCGGTAGCGATCCGCACGATTGACTACGCCGAGAAGAACTGGCCGCGGTACTCGAAGGCGGTCGTTGACGCGTACGCGAAGATCAAGCCGATCATCGACAACCAGGTCGCGAAGTTTCGGGCGTTCGCGAACGCAGTTGCGGGAGTGGTTCATATCATCCACGGGATCTTTACGGGCGACTGGGCTGAGGCGTGGAAGGGGTTCAAGCAGTATGCGGTCGACGGCGTGTTGGGCGTCGTCAAGGCTGTGGTGTCTCTGCCGCTGTTGGTCGCGAAGTCTCTAGGGAAAGCCGCGTTCTCCGGTATCGAAAAGGCTTTCGAGGTTGCTTTGAACCGGATCATCGGCCTGATAAACAAGGCGATCGGCGCGTACAACAAGATTCCGTTGCTGCCGAACGTCGGGAAGGTTCCGACGCTCGGGGACACGAAGAAGGCTTCTGGGGTTCTGTCGAACGCGACAGTTCCTTCTCCGCAGGCGGCCCCGAGGTCTTCTGATGCTCATCGTGACGCGGGAAGCGTGCGTTCACCGCAGACCGTCAACCTTGTTGTTGACGGGCGCGTGTTGGCTTCCGTCGTGACGCAGCATCAGCAAAAGCGGGGAAGCCAGACGGCGTCGCAGTCCAGGGGCCGCAACAGCGGCCATCATGTGGTGGTCGGCTAGGTGGCAGCACCGCAAGGCGTCTGTGTCGCTTGCGACGACGACACACTCGTAGAAGACCCGACGTGGGTGAGGTTGGACGCCGACTACATCGTGCAAAAGTGGACGATCGACCGTGGCCGCTCCTACGAGCTCGACCACACAGCACCCGGGGTTGCGTCCATCTACATCATCGACACCACCGGGGATTTCGATCCGACGAACACTGGTGGCGCGTTCTACCAGCGGATCGAACCGTTGAAACAAGCTGCGATTGCGTTGCAGCATCCGGTAACTAGCGCGTGGTCGACGTTGTTTCGTGGGTTCGTGCAGTCGATTTCGTGGGAGCCGATGCTGAACGAGAGCATCGCGAACGTCCGCATTGATCTGGTGGACGGCATGGGCATCCTTGCGGCTGCTGAGATGGCCCCGGATGGCACGTGGGGCGGTTCGGTGGAGAACGGCTACATCGTGTTCCCACAAGACGACAGCACGTCAGCAGTGCAGCACAGGATTGGAACGGTGCTGGATCAGGCCGGCTGGCCGTCCGGCACCGTTCTAAGACAGATCTTCACGGGGAACGTCTACCTTCAGGAGACACGCTATGCGCCCCGCACGCAGGCTCTCAGCGTCATCTTCGATGCTGCTGATGGGGAGCACCCGGCGGCATCCAATGTCTTCGTCAACGCCTCTGGGGCATTCACGTTTCATGGTAGGAAAGCACGTCAGGACCCCGACACGACAGCGTCAGGCACCAACTGGGACTTCACCCGCTGGCATGTCGGGGACGCCATAGCCGTCGCAGCCAACGTCTCCACCGTCGTGCCCCTGTCGCCACCGTTGACGGTCACGAGGGACGACACGAACATTTACACGTCGGCGATCGCTCTTCCGCAGGACGCATCAGGGTTGCACACGAACGCCGACATCGCAGGCCAGTACGTCACGAACACATCCACAGCGTTGTACGGGCTAAGGACGTGGAGTGCGGACAACCTCGCTACGGGTGCGCAGGACACGGCCGGGTCAACCACCCAGCTCGAGGCCACCAAGCTGTTCGCCCAACACATCGTCGACAACTACGGCGAGCCCCTCACACGCGTGTCCGCGCTGACGATCAAACCCCAGCGGCCTGATGGGCCTTCGGGCACAACCACGTGGAACATGATTACGGGCATCGACATCAGTGACATCACGGCGATCACCGCAACATGGGGTGGAGGTGGCGGATTCTCCGCGGACGAGTTCTACGTGGAGGGAGTCCACTATGACGCCGACGGGATTTTGGAGTCTGCGGGGACGGTGTTCCCGAACGTGACGTTGACGGTGGATGTGTCCCCTACCGCCTATTGGGGATCAGCGACTTTCTGATGGCAGGCAAAGTCCACGCAAACCACGGAAGAGACCATTGGCCCGGTGGCGCAGACCCCATTCCCGTCGTACTGGAAATCAAGGTCGTTGATGACGAGACGACAGTCACGACGGGGGACGGCCAGTTCATTTTCGCTATCTCGTCTGATTTGGACGGCACCAACCTTGTGTCCGCGGAAGCGTATGTGACGACGGTATCGAGCTCGGGAACACCGACAGTGCAGATCCGTAACGTCACTGACACGGCCGACATGCTTTCGACCAAAGTCACGATCGACGCTTCCGAGTTCACGTCGTACACGGCTGCGGCGCCGCATGTGGTCGACACAACCCATGATGATGTGGCGACGGGCGACCGGATAGCTGTTGACGTGGACGTCGCTGGAACGGGCGCGAAGGGGCTCGGCGTGATCCTGGTGTTCGCCTGATGCGCCACAGGGTGATGCAAAACCTGTTGGCGCCCTGCGGCGTCGTTGAGGACTCCTCCTATGCGATGGAGGTTCTGTCGGACACGCCGTTTTGCTATTGGCAGTGTCAGGACACAAGCGGCGACATGACTGATTCCGCCGGGTTGGGGCACGACAAGCCACTGACATTTTCTTCCAATCCGCCAACATACCGCGTGACTGGTCCGCTTACGTCAGCGTGCGACAAAGCAATGAGTCGGTCGGCTGAAACACTGGCAATTCATTTCCCGATAATCGACACGTCGGTTGACGACATATCTTTTGAAATGTGGATTTACCGGGGGGAAGCGTCTTCGGCCGACAGAGAAATATGGAGAAACGGTGCTGCCGACACAAACGGGTGGGGCGTATACCTGAAGCCGACCGGAGAGTTCTACTACATCACTTCTGCCGGAAACGTAGGGTCTGACTCGACGGCACTGACCCAATACGATTGGTCCCATATCGTTGTCGTCAGAGACAGCGGAACATGGTCATATTACATCAACGGCTCGGTTGACGTTTCTAATGCGGGTACTGACACGCCGTCCACTCCCGCGTCCGCTAACACGTTTATGAACGTCGGCAAGACGTGCGAGATGTGGGCTCATGTCGCCTACTACACGACCGCCTTGTCCTCGACGCAGGTAGCCGACCACTACGCGGCCCGCTGATGAGCCCGCATCCGATGACACCGAACCCGGCAAGGGAGGACGCCTCATGCCAGTGAAACCACCGTGGCCCGTTCCGCTCCCCGCCTGGTGGTGGACGTGGGCGAGATGGCGGCTTGGCCGCAGCGAGTTCAGAGGACACGCGAACGACCCGAAGTACCGGCCGAAGGACGCGCCGGCGAAGATCCCGTGGTGGGCGTGGGCGCGCCTAGCGGTGTTCCTCGGGAAGCCCGTGCCGCCGAAGCCGAAGCCGCCGAAGCCGCAGGCTGATCCGGCGCTGATGCAAGCACGCGCAATGCTCGACTGGGCGCGCGGCTTCACCGGCACCTACATCTTCGGAGGAGGCCACGGACGACCGCTCACGAGCCTGTCCAGGGCCGAGGGGCTGGACTGTTCGAGCTCGACGAGCCTGCTGCTGTGGCACTTCGGTTTGTACACCGGCAACTACGCGCAGGTGTCGGGCTGGTATGAGACGTGGGCGGTGAACGGCCGAGGCCGGTATGTGACCGTCCATGCGAACGACGACCATGTGTGGGTCGAGTTCGATCTGCCCGAGGGGTACTTCCGGTTCGACACGTCGCCGCACGGTGACGGTCCCCGCGGGCCGCGCGTCAGGACGAAGCGGCGGTTCGACTCAGGGTTCGTCCACCGTCATCCGGCTGGGTTGTGAGCGACGACGACTCCCACATCACGCGCCGCGAGCTCGACGAGTTCAAGGACTTCATCGACGAGAAGTTCAGGTCTCACCGATCGCAAATGCTGTTGTACATCGGCCTGGCGGTCGGGCTGATCCGACTTGATATTCCCACGCCTGTTACTGCGGCTGCTATCGCGGCGATGGTACTCAAGGGCGCTCTGGCTTTCACTGGCTGGCGGCTGTGACGTGCGGCGCCGAACGAAACCCCCCGACCCTGATCCGGGTGACGTCACCGACGTCGAGGTCGAGATCGACCCGGAGCACGAGTGGCGCATGCGGATGCTCGTCGAAGCGGGGTTCAGCGAGTGGCAGGCGTTCCGGCTGTCGTTCAACGGTGCCGATTGGCATGAGGCGAAAGCGATGCTCGACGCCGGCGCGGACGCAGACCAAGTCGTCGACATCCTGATCTAACCCACCATGTATCGATACACGATACAGCCATCGAAGGAGAAACATGCTCACACGCATAGCGGCAGTGACTGGCCTTCTCACCGCGCTCGTTCAGGGCGCCGTTCTGTTCGGCCTCGACATCAACCAGGATCAGCAGGCGTGGCTGACCGGCTTCATCGTCCTCGTCGGCGGAGCCGTGCATAGCTGGTACAACCCCGATCTGCCCGGTGGCCCCGACGCCTAGACAGACCCGGTGCAAGTGGCTGGCGCGGGACGACGAAGGCAGGCCATCGTGCGAACACGGCCCCGCCATCAAAGAAGGCCGTTCGTGGCGCTGCCGCCAGAAATCACTCGCGAAACAACGCCGATACCGGGCGACCGACAAAGGCAAAGCGAACGTCGCCCGGTGGGGCGCATCCGAAGGAGCACGCGAAGCAGGCCGAAGGTGGAACCACTCAGCACACGGGAAAACCGTGAAGGAACTGTACGAACTGACCCGCACCAGAATCTGAACCGGGAGGCAAACGTTGCCCGCACGGACAGACCACGACCGCAGAGACGCCCAAAGCGCAGCACGCGCCACGGTGTCGATGCTGATGGGACCGTACATACGCCGAATGGTCGAACGGGCGTATGCGATCATCGAACAGGAGGCGTCCGAGAATGACGGAAGCCAGCCCGTCGACTTCGTTGCCGTTGGGCAGGATGCGGCTTACCGGGCTCTCCACGAGCAGGGAGTCCGCATCCCAGACCGTGCCCTCGAGGCCGTCCGTAAAGCTATCGCGGCTGCACCCGATCCCAAAAGCAACACGGCGGACGCTTGACTTCGATTTGGAGTGCGTAGCAGCCGGGTACGCCGACCCGCAATGGGTGCCGTCGACCGTCACCGCATGGGCGTACACTTGGATCGGGTTCGGGTCCCCTAGCGTGGTCGTAGAGGCTCTCCCCGTTGAGAGCTTCTACGACCTCGACGCTCGCCGCCGGTTCCTACTCCCGCTTCTCGCCGCCATCGAGGAAGCGGACGTGCTCACCGGACACAACATCATCCGGTTCGACCTTCCCGTCCTCAACGCCGAATGCCTGCGGCTCGGGCTGCCGCTCCTCCAACCCGTTCTCGCGCAAGACACGATCCGGCTGCCCAAGTCGAAAGGCTTCAAGAAGGGGCAGGACAACATGGCTCATGCGCTCGGCGTCCCCGAGGAGAAGCTGCCGTTGAACTGGGCGCAATGGCAGGCAGCCTACGGCGAACCCGATTTGGCGACCGTGAAGGAACGGTGCGCCTCGGACGTGCTGATGCACGTTGAGATGCGGCAGGCGATGAAGGAACGAGGGTGGCTGACGTCACCGCGTCTGTGGCGACCGTGACTAAAACTGCCAAGCAGGTTCGCTGTTTACGATCAGGGTGTCGCCATTGCCGATTGGCGGTAGCGGCGGGTCGAACTTGATCGTGAGTTTTTGGTACTCCCACTCGCGAATTATTGTTCGGTCGCCCAGGTCTTCGACGGTTCCGTCCGCTCGCTTGATCTCGACGTGCGTTATCACGGCTGCTCGCAAATGCGTCGGACGGTTTCGTAGCTCACGCCAGCAGCAGCAGCAATCGTACGCAACGAGATTCCCCAACTGCGAGCTTCAAGTACCCGCATATCCAACTCTTTCCGAGAATGTTCAAAGGTGGCCGCAGCTCGCTCAACGCCAACAAGGGCCGTCCGCTTCAGATCCGGCATCTCGCTCATCCGACCCTCTGGATCTGCGCTTGGAGTCCGCCGTTGCGCTCCACGATACGCCAGTTGTCCCACGGAGCCACGGTGTTGTCGTACTCGACGGCGGGGCGAATGATGTTCTTTCGAACCCAGTCCTCGTCGACCTTGCCGTACACGGTCTCGCGGTAGTTCTTCCAGGTGTTCGTCGTCGTCTCCATGTCACTAATAATGACACACACCCGAAGGTCTGTCAAGGTCTTTGACAGAAAGAGGCCAACGGCACCCCGAGCTCGCCGGCACCTACCCGCACCATCCCGACTGCCCCGGCTGCGCACACGAACGCAACGTCGACCACGCCATACGAGCAGTCAACGGGCTACGACGCGCCCGGGTACGCGACAGAGTCATCCGCGCCCACCTGATCGGCGACCGCTGGTTCACCGAAACCGTGGTCGATGATGCTCTCGAGTGGGCTGACGCACCTGCCATCGAGTAACTTGCATTTAGTCTGACCGTGTGATACAACCACGGGTATGGAGCAGCAGGAGATGATCTCGATGAGGATGCCGGCGCATCTGTTGGCCGAACTTCGTCTAGTCGCGAAGGAGAACGACCGTAGCCTGAGTGCCGAGGCCCGTCTTGCGTTGCGAGCTTGGCTTGCGCAGTCGAAGGAGGAGTCGGCGTGACTACCGACCCTCTGGACTTCCTGGCTGTGTCGTGGCGCTGGTGGCTTGCCGCATGGTTCGTTGAACTGGCCGTTGTCGGTGCGCTTTGGTGGCGGCGGTCGTGACCACCTACCTCGAGATGATCGACCAGGAGCTCGCGGACACGCTCGAGGCCGTTCGGATGCGCCGTGGCCTTCCTCCGTTCGACAAGCCCGCCTCGTTGGCCCGCGACATCGTCGGGAAGCCGTCGCCGCCGAAGACAGGCTGCTGTGTTTTCTGCGGCGGGCCGGCACCTGCCGCGACCGTGTGCGCCGCGCACTCCGACCTAGTCGACCTTGATGTGCAAACGAACGGCACCCTCCGCTCTACCTGTCCGGGGAGCGCGGAGGGTGCCAGCAAGGAGAAGAATAGATGAACACCGTCCTCGTTAACGCCGCTGGCATCGTTTTCATCGTGTTCTTGCTCGCGTACGCACGCTGGCAAGGCAAAGACGACCAACGCAGGCAGAAGCGCATCGAGCAACGCCGCTCATGGACAATCGTGAGCCGCTGCGAAGAATACGGCTACAGGTTCGACGACGTCGACGCGTGCATCGACAGGTGCTTGGAGGAGGCAGCGTGACTCCGGCGTTGCGTCATCACTTGTACGTCATCCACCGTGCCGAGCAAGCATTGTTGGCCCCGAGTGCCGAACCGCAATCGGCTGCGGGGAGCCCTGAGCTACCGATCGCGACCACGGATGATGGCCATCCGCCGCGTGAAGGGGCCGCAATCATTCCGTTCCCGAAGTCTGATCCGTGGAGCCGAAAGGTGGACACAGCATGAGCGCCCACGTCATCTACGACCCCGCTCAGAACGTTTCGGTGCTCGCATGTAACACCAGCGACCGCACGTTCGGCCCAGTGTTCCGGGGACAGGATGCCGCCGACTTCCTCGAGTGGATGGAGGAACGGGGCCGTGACCCGCGCAGCATGAACGAGAACACGTTGGACGTGTGGGTCAAGACATGGGAGAACGAGCTAGCGGGGCCGACCGATGTCGAGATATATGGGGCGGGTGTGAAATGAGCGGTCAAGAGGTAGCCGTCCGCGGCGCGGTCGCGCTCATCCAGAAGCCCGAGTTCCAGGTCGAAGTCGCGAACGCCCTGATTGGCGAAACGATCGGCGCGAAGAAGTTCCTGCGTGTCACCCGCACCGCGATCCTGAAGAACCCCGACCTCCAAAGCGCCGATCCAGCCTCGGTTGTCTCGGCTGCGCTCCAATGCGCCGGCTTCGGCCTGCTGCCCGACGGGCGCGAGGCGGCGTTCGTGACGTTCTACGACAAGAAGAAGCAGGCGAACGTCTGCCAGTTCATGCCGATGATCGCCGGGTTGCGGAAGAAAGCAGCGGAGCACGGCGTCCAGATCGCCGCCTACTGCGTCTACTCGAACGACGACTTCACGTACGAGCTGGGGTTGCATCCGAGGATCGAGCATGTGCCGGTCAGGCTTGGCGAGGATCGCGGGCTGATGATCGGCGCGTATGCGGTCGCTACCGATCGTGACGGGCTCAAGTACGTGGACGTGATGTCGAAGGCCGAGATCGACGCTATCCGCTCGCGCTCACGGTCGTCTGATCGTGGCCCGTGGGTTACCGATTACGACGAGATGGGGAAGAAGACGGTTGCCCGCCGCGTGTTCAAGCAGGTTCCGTTGCTCGTGCAGACGAATCCGGCGTTGTTCGTGGAGGAGCCTGGGTTTGAGTTGGCGTCGGAGCCGGGGCCGCTTGACGATCTTCCGGTGGTTGATGTTTCTGACGACGTGGTTGATGTCGTCGAAGAGTTGGACGAGGAACCAGACGGCGCCTTTGACGGTACGGGTGCGCCCGTTGACGTCGTGGATTCCGATGCGGCGCATGAGCCGGAATCATCCTCGTCCGACAGTTTGTTCACGGACATGGCAAGGCAACAGGGGCTGGTGAAATGAGCGGACGCGAATCGCTGTTCTCGCCGCCGACACGCTGGGAGCAGTTGACGCCCGAGCAGCAGGATCGAGTCAAGCATCTCCTGATGCCCGACGCCGACGACAACCTCGATGATGTGATTGCCCGGTGTGAGCGAGCGTTGCAGATCCTTCGGGGCGAGAAGCCGTGACCGGGCCGCGAACCACGCTTACCGGCATTCGCCCGTCCCTGTGGGCACGCTGCCCAACCGCCGCCGTGTTCCAGGGCCGAGGCGAACCCGAAGCCGAACACGCGCCAGAGGTCGAACAATACTTCTTCCGCGGCCACGTGTTCGAGGAGATCGTGATGCGGCAGATCATCGCGAAGCACGGAGCCGACAACGTCGAACGACAGGTCGTAATCCCGATACCCGGCATCGGCGAAGGGCATGCGGACGGCTACCTCCGCAAAGAGAAAACCCTCATCGAGATCAAGTCCACGACCACCCCGTACCCGTCGGCCGACACGTTCGCGTACGCGGTCCGCCAGCTCCGCATCTACCTCGCCTACCACGGAGAGGCGGAGCAGGGCGCCCTCTACATGCTGAACCCGAACGTGATGAAACCAGCCGACATCTACACGGTGAAACTGACCGACGCCGACCGCGACGAGATAGCCGACGAGATCAGCTACATCATCTTCGCCACGGACGAGCAGGGGCCAGAACTCGCCGACCACGGGCACGAACGCCTGCGGCCCTGCACCAAGCCGTCCCAGGCTCGCGGCCGCATGTGTCCGTTCGCCGCCACATGTTTCGCCGGTTGGGAGCCACCCGCACCGCACGAGATCGACGACCCGTCAGTGCTCAAAGCAGCATCCGAACTCGCCGCGCTCGTGGAAGAGGAACGACAGCACAACGCCGCAGTCAAGGCGCTCGAGGAAACGAAGAAGGCATTGAAGGCCGAGCTCGCCGACGTTCTGCCGGAGAAGGGCGAAACCGTCGTCGGTCCGTTCCTGCTTCGCACATGGCCGGTCAAGCCACGAGTGTCGGTGTCGGCGAAGGCTTTGGAGGCGGCCGGCATCGACCCGTACCTGTACTCGACGGTTGGTGAGGCACGGCAGGAAGTCAGGATCGAGAAGGCTGAGACGGCGGGGGACATCGACTATGGGGATGCTCCGTGGTGAAGTACCGCACGATCGTCGCCGACCCGCCGTGGGGATATGAGGGCTACTCGCCTCCGTGGAGGTCCAGCGTCCCCGACCACTACCCGCTGATGAGTTTGGAGGAGATCAAGCACCTACCCGTTCGATCTCTCGCCGATAAGCAATGCCACCTTTACATGTGGGCCGTCATCCCGATGATGGAGGCAGCCTACGAAGTCGTGCGCGAGTGGGGGTTCAAGCCTTCCACCGTGCTGACATGGTGTAAGCGTGGCCCTGGGCTTGGTGGCGGCTGGCGCGGCAACACTGAGCACCCGATCGTGGCCCGCCGTGGCTCTCTCTCGTTCCTACCCGAGTTCGAGGGCAAGGGAAGCTGGTACGAGGCGAGCAGGCAGGGAACCCACAGCCGCAAGCCCGACCTGTTCATGGATCTGATCGAGCAGGCAAGCCCTGCGCCACGGGTAGAGATGTTCGCTCGCCGCCAGCGTCTCGGCTGGGACACCTGGGGAAACGAAGCACTCAACCACGTGGAGATGGCATCGTGATCGCCGTCCCCGCATTTGATGTGGAAGCATTGAGGCAGGTAGCGGACATGTTCCCGACGCCTCCCGCCGACCCCGTTGAGCTCGAGCGGCAGTGGCGTGCGTTGGTGCAGGACTTGCAAGCAGCAGCCGACCACATCGAGCTGTGCGAGTACGCGAGGAAGGCCCAATGAACGACACCGACATCATCCGCGAGGCGCTGGAGTTCGGGCGAGACGCTGGTTCACGGGCTGGGGAACCAGCCCTCATGCGTGCTGGCCTCGCTGCTCTCGACCGTCTCGTGAACGAACGCGAAAGGTGGCTCTCCTGGTCAGGCGGCGACTACCCGGACTCGTCCCCCGGAGACGTGATCGCATGGAAGGCCGACGGCACGATCACCCTCGATGACGCGATAACGACATGGAACCCGCTACGTGCCCTCGCCGCTGCGGAGGCCGCGTTACGGGACGCCCAAACCGCGATGGAGGCTGCCGCCGAGACACTCCGAAGCCAGAACGACGACTTGGAATTATCAATTAGGCGCACGAAGGCTGCTGAGGCTCGGGTCGCCCAACTCCAAGCCGCGCACGGGTTATCGAAGGAGCGTGCCACACTGATCCTGCGGGTAGCACGGTCGGCTGGCGTAGGTCTGGACGAGAAGAACGCGCTCTCGAAGATCGAGCACGAGGCTGAACACTGGCTCGGCCTCGCCCGTGCTGCGTTGGCTGACCTTCCCGAGGTGCCCGATGAATGACCGCGAAACGCTGGTCGATGCCTTGCGTCCGTGGCAGGTCTGGACGAACAAACACACGGGCGAGACAACCACGGTGCGCGACTTCGAGAGCCGCGTCGAGCGCATCCCGATTGCTGCTGGCGGATTCCGCGACGACCAACAACTCGTCGTTCATCACTCTGCGAACGTGCCACCCGGATTCACGAAGGGATATGGCGATGACGCCCGCAGCTTCGTGAAGCATTGGGATCCTGCGGGAGTCACACATCGTTGCTCTGGTTGCGGGGACGAGTTCCACATCGCTGCGTGGCCCACGGCGATCTACCACGAAGGGTGTCCTAACGATGGATCCTGGGAGCCGATCAGTGCCTAACGCTCGGCCGCGACCCTCCCTTCCCGCTGTCCTTTCTACCGAAGGAGGTGCCCGATGAGTGGCGATGAGTCGGTTTGCGACCGCTGCGGCGGCATAAATCCAGTCTGGTCTGCTCCATCTCCGCTGTGGAACGCGGTCATTCGTGGCGGCGACATCAACGGGTCCGAGGTGTTCGCGTTCGTGTGTCCTGTGTGTTTTATCGCGCTCGCGGAGCAACGAGGGATAGCCCTTGGTTGGCGTCTCTACGCCACCGACGTTGCGATTGACCTCCAGACCGTGACGCCTTCGGGGCGCGTCTGGAACGACGCAACGTGGCTGTTCGAGGAATCACCCGCTGTCCTTCCCGAGGTGCCCGATGAATGACCGCGAAACAGGGTCGCTGATGGCGCACCCGCGATTGTTCCGGCCGGGAGGTACCGTGGCCAAGCGTCGGCGGTTCTGGCTCGTTGATAGCGCGGGTGTCCCATCGCGCCGCGTGCGGCTCAACAGGGAAGAGATGGCGTACCTCAACGCGCACGGCTGTCTCCCGAATCGAGGCATCACGGGCATCCGAGGGACGATCAATGTCTAGCCCGCGAACCACGCCAACAGGCTCGCTGTTACCGGCCCTGCGAGCAAGGGAGTGGGAGAAACGAGCTAGGGCAGCGGAGGCCGCGTTACGTGACGCCCAGCGCGTGACGTTCCAGGCGGACAACATCGTCGTCGTTCCCGAAGATGAACTGATCCGTGAGCGCCTACGCGCTGAGGATGCTGAGGCCCAGGTGCAACAACTCCAAGCCGCGCTCGAACGGGTCGCCACGTCCGGCCCCTGCTCATCCGGGTGCGCCGACTTCGCCCGTGCTGCGTTGGCTGACGTTGCCGAGGACAACGCATGAGCAGATGCCCTAAATGCGGCTGCAAGCTCTATCGGGGGTCGGGTCATGGCTGCACGTTCCCGCCGCGATCGGTGATCGAGAAGATCCGTTTGCTGGAGGCTGCCGTGGCTCGTGAACTGCGAGCCGAGGCAAACGCATGAACGACGCCGAACTCATCCGCGAGGCAATCGAAAACCTCGGCAACGAAGGAGCCACGCTTGCGGACTTCCCCGATGCGCTCCCTGCCCTAAAACGTCTCGTGGGCGCACGCGACGAGGCACTTGGGGAGCGTTCTTACACGATCTTCCACGAAGACGGCCCAATCTCTCTGACTGAGACGGAGTTGTGTAACGAGTACATGCGTCTACGGGGGAAGGAAGCATGACTGACCGTGAGAAGGCCCGTGACCTCGGCAACCAGTCGGCGGCTTTGGCTCGTTCCATCGCTGACGTGTTGAACGACACGCTCGACGCCCTGGAGGCTGCGGAGGCTCGGGTCGCCCAACTCCAAGCCGCGCTACGGGACTGTCTACTGGCGCTTGACTCGCTGCACGACTCACCTGTTCTGACGACTGCCGCTAGCACCGCCCGTGCTGCGTTGGCTGACCTTCCCGAGGTGCCCGATGAATGACCGCACCGATCCGGCGCAACAACGCGTCCTCATGCTCGCGGGCGTCCTCCAACGGATACTTGACCGACACATCATGTACTCGGCCGAAAGGGACGAACAGACCGTACAGGACGCCGAGGCCGCGCTCGCTGAACTGGCAAAGGGTCCGGTGTGAGCCTCCACCTCGTACCCTTGTCACTCGCCCAGGCGAACGAGCACGTCGCCGCATGGCACCGGCACAACAACCCCGTCCCCGGAGCCAAGTTCAGCATCGGCGCGGCTGACAGTGAGGGCGTGCTGCGTGCTGTCTGCATCGTTGGGAGGCCCGTGGCCCGCCACTTCGATGACGGCGCAACACTGGAAGTCAACCGCACCGCCACGGACGGCACCCGGAACGCGAACTCGATGCTGTACGGCGCAGCTGCTAGGGCGACGTTCGCGCTCGGATACACGCGGCTCATCACCTACACCAGGGCGGACGAGCCTGGGTCATCGCTTCGGGCGGCAGGCTGGAAGGTCATCGCGCAACGCGAAGCACGTCCCGGTTGGACGACTCCCTCGCGCCCTCGCGCCGACATTCGCTCGTCCAACGTGGCCCGCCAACTATGGGAGAAGGTCGAATGACCGCCCCGCGCCCCTCCCTTCCCGCTGTCCTTTCTACCGAAGGAGACGCACGGTGAGCGTCGTCTACTACGACACGTCCGACAACTTTCACCCATACGAGTGCGACGGCAAGGGCAAGTGCCGCCACTGTGACAGGCGCGTCATTTACGAGGGCGAATCGGTAGGGCTGCCGACCCCGAACAACGTGCGCGACTGGGTCGCGATTCACGACCCGGCTACGTGCTCCCTCTGTGACCCGGACTACGACTACATGCCGAACCCGAGTTGGCGCGGCAGCAAAGGAGACACACGATGATCGACATTCCCCTGTCCGTCACCGACGCCGGGGTCAACGCGAAAGGCGAACCCCTCGACCTCATCACCTGGCCGCGGCAGCCGAGCGGCGCTGTCGGCTGCTACCGGCTGATGGTAGACGGCAAGTTCGTCAGCAGCTCGTTCGACGTCAACAAGACGTCGTGGAAGACCAGGCGCGGCGACAAGTACGAGTTGTTCGCGTTCGGCGGCCTGTACGGCTACGGCAGCGTTCCCCAGCCCCCGCCTCCGTCGGGGAAGGCTCCGGCGTTCCGCACCAGCTACGACTCTGACCCGCTCGGCTCGAAGCTCGACCCGTTGTGGGCGCCCGACGGGAAGCATGTGGGCGGGAACGCTACCATCGACATCGCCCTCACCTCGGCCGGATTCTCACGGCATGTGCAGCGGCATGTTGTTCACGAAGGCGACGTACTCTGGGGCGGCGAGCGGTGCGAAGTGATGAGCCGCAAGATCGGCGGCAACACGGGCGTCAGGTTCCAGGTGCGGTTCGACCTGTTCCTACCGATCGGCTTTCGCTCGGGGTCGAGCTGGGCTTCGCTGTGGGATCTCCACTACCCGAACGACGGGCCGGCGCAGTCGCCGCTCACCGCGTACGTCCGTAACGACGACGAGCTGTGGGTGCGTGTGCTTGGTGGCCCGTTGAACTCCGATGGGACGATGGGGTCCGTGCGTCACGAAGCGAAACTCGCGATTCTCACGCAAGGCGCCTGGCACACCCTCGGGTTCGACATCCGGCAGGACTACACAGCAGGGCTGTGTGACGCGTGGGTCGACGGGAACAAGGTGACGTCGTGGGGGGCTATTCCGACGGTCAGCCCCGGCAAGCCGAACTCGACGTACTGGAAGCAGGGGTTCTACCGCAACCCCAAGGAGCGGTTCGGCACCCAGACGTACTTTTTCGGCGACACGCTCGTGTGGTTCGAAGGGTCGCCGGACGCGATGCTCGGATGGGCCGCATGACCGCCGACCGCGAATCGCTGTTCGCATCCGAGACATCGTGGCTGGTGCAACGGCTTCAGAAGCCGCTCCAAAGTGCGCATCCAGTACTCGGCAAGGACAACCCCTTCGCCTTCGGTGGCGGGCTTCGTAACGGCGGCATCCCGCAGGCCGGTATGGATCTCCTGCGCGAAATCTGGCGCTTCGACTACATGGGTGCGGCCGAGTTCGAGTTCGGTGCCGTACCCGAGGCGCTAAGCCGTCTGGCCAAGGCAGACCTTTGCCATTTCGCGTTCGACATTCCACTGCGCGAAGTTGCTGCAAACTGGCGCGACAAGAGTAAGGAGACGCCCGAAGGCGAGGCGACCATCTACGTCATCTGCCCCTCTGGATGGAAGCAGGAGGTCGAACGCCGCATCCGGGGATGGGCGGCAGACGACTACCCCAAGGAGCGGGAGTTCCAACTCAAGGAATCCACTCGACTGGCCTCGTCGCTTCGCCCCGTGGAGGACTGGGACCGCGACATCTGCGGATGGCTGGAGATCGACAACGGCTTCCTCTTCTTCTCGGACGAGGAGATGTGGGGCAGGGCTTCGGCGCTGTTCGGCCTTGAGGAAGCGGTCGCATCGTGAGCACGCGAACCACGCTTCCCGCTCGTGGCGTCACCCGTCTTATCTGGATGGAATGGCGCGAGCTCGCCGAAGCAATCCCGCCCGCCTACACGGAGTTCATCGGCTCCCAGTTGCTCTCGCAGATTCAGCGCCTGGAGAGAACCGGGTGAGCGCGTACCGCCGGTATCCGGCACCCGGGCCGTCGCGCCGGTCGGTGTGGCTACTGATCGGCGCTGTCGTAGCGCTGCTTTTCGCGAACCTCGCGCACCAGGCAGGCATCGGATGACATGCGGGTCAACCCAACACTACTGGGTGTACCCAGGCCCAGGAGTATCGCCAACTGGTCTGTGGCCCTACACCGGACAGCGGTGCATGTGCGGACAGGTGAAGTGGAATGGACATGTTCTTGACCATGAACACGACGTAGTCGAACGCCGCCCGATAGTGGGCGAGGCCTTGTTCCCTGACCAGGAGAAGAGACGATCCGAGTGACCGCCTACATCCTCATCAGCATCACCATGCTCGCCCTAGCCGCACCCGCAGCCGCCGCCAAACGAACACCATACGAAGCGAGCTGGCGCAACCCAATCAACCGCAACCTCTACCGGCTAGCCGTCTGCGAAACCGGAGGCAAACGAGGCCAGAACGGAAAACCCGACTGGGACCACCGAGCCAGGAGCGAACACCAAGGCCACTACTACGAAGGCAGCCTCGGGTTCCTCGACACAACATGGGACGCGTTCAAGCCAAATGGCTACCCGGACGGCGCCCATCAGGCCACGGCGGCGCAACAGTATCTGGTGGGCCGCAGGCTGGTTGCCCGGTACGGAGGCTACTCGTCGTGGCCCGCGTGCTCCGTGCGACTGGGGCTACGCGGATGAGTTCATTCATCGGCACCTGCGAGAAGTGCTTCGGCAAAACGCCTGCTCGAGGCAACGGCCGCGTGCTGTGCGACACCTGCAAACCAGAGACCACGGTGCGGCAACTACGAGCACGGGCGCGGAAGCCTCTACCGGCCCGTACAGGCCCGTGCTGCGACAACTGCGGACATCGAACCTGCCGGAAACACCAGCGGCTCGACAGCAACCTGCGGCCCGCCTACGCGCTCCTCTGCACCACCTGCGGCATCAAGCTCGGCTACAGGCCGCTGTCGTATGGCCGGCCGTTTTACGAGTCGAAGGGCCGCGAGCACCTGAGGGGAGCGGCGTGATTCACACGCGTGACGCTGATTTCACGCTCTATCACGGCGACTGTGTTGAGGTGTTGCGTGGGTTGCCGGAGGCGTCGGTGCATTGTTGTGTGACGTCGCCGCCGTACTGGGGTTTGCGCGACTACGGGTCCGACGGCCAACTCGGGTTGGAGGATACGCCGGACGAGTACGTGACCCGGATGGTGGACGTGTTCCGCGAGGTCAGGCGGGTGTTACGTGACGACGGCAGCCTGTGGCTCAACCTCGGAGACAGCTACAACAGCGCCGCGTCGAATCAGCGCAACGAGCTGATCGGCGGATGGGACGCTGGCATGGGGCGGTCGCAGAAAATCGACCGCGACCTAAAGCCGAAGGATCTCGTCGGCATCCCGTGGCGTGTCGCGTTCGCGTTGCAAGCGGACGGCTGGTGGTTGCGCTCCGACATCATCTGGTCGAAGCCGAACCCGATGCCCGAGAGCGTGACGGACCGGCCGACGAAGGCGCACGAGTACGTGTTCCTGCTCACGAAGAGCGCGCGGTACTTTTACGACGCCGACGCCATCAGGGAGAGAGCGACCTACTACGGGCCCAACGGCGCGAACGGATCCCGCCCCGGCACACCGCACGAAGGACAGATGCTCAAGCGGTCCGGCAACAAGAACCGCAAGCCTAACCCAGCCGCGGTGCTCGGACGCGGCGACACCTCGCACGGCATCCCGTGGGAGGGATTCGACCGCAACGCCCGGACCGTGTGGGAGATCGCCACCCAACCCTACGCCGAAGCACACTTCGCTACGTTCCCGCAGGAACTACCGAGGCGCTGCATCGCTGCTGGCTCACCCGCAGACGGCACCATCCTCGACCCGTTCATGGGCAGCGGCACCACAGCCCTCGTCGCACGCAACCTCGGACGCAAAAGCATCGGCATCGAACTCAACCGCGACTACTGCGACCTAGCCGCCCGAAGGCTCGGACAACAAACACTGTTCGCGGAAGGGAACGCAGCGTGACCGACCGGTATCCGCTCGTGGTGTTCGGCCGGCTCCTGACGTGCCGTGTGTGCGGCTGCCACATCGACCTCATCGAACTCCCCGAACCGTGGATCGACGCCGACGAATACGTGTGCGGCGAATGCCTACAGCCAGTGGAGATGACAGCGTGAGGCTTGCGACCGCCTTGAACGAACTCACCGAGAAGGAGTTCACCACGCTCGTCGTCGGCACCCGCACGAAGCCAGGTCTCGCACGCGGTCTCAACTTCCGCTGCTACCACACGCTCCGCAGCAAAGGATCAGAACCAGGGTTCCCCGACTGGACGCTCGTCAGAGAACGCGTCGTGTTCCTCGAGCTAAAGACAGCCAAAGGAACCGTGTCGGACGCACAGTCAGCATGGCTCACAGACATCCACCGCGCCGGCGAAGCCTACGTCGTCCGCCCCAAGCACCTCGAAGCGATCAAACACGTCCTCCAAGCAAGAGGCACGTTCGACCGGTGGACAGCCGACCAACTCGAAGCCAGAGGCGAACTCCTCCTCGAACTCGACCAGCACATCACGACGAAGGAAGCAGCATGAAAGAGCAGTGGATCATCGTGCCGAAATGGGACCGGTTCCAACACTACAAAGACCGAAACCCACGCTGGATAAAGCTCTACACCGAGCTCGTAAACAACCCCGATTGGGACGATTTGACGTGCCACCAGCGCGGCGTTCTGACGACAGTATGGGTCGAGTACGCACTGAGCAAGGGTCGACTTAGCACCGACATAGCCTCTCGCAGGACAAAAGGAGGCTTGAAGCAAGGAACACTGAAAGCGCTTGTGGATGCGGGTTTCATCGAGCTTTCTGCTAGCAAACCGCTAGCTCTGTGCTATCAAAACGCTATACCAGAGAAAGAGAAAGATAAAGAAACCCCCTTACCCCCTTACAGGGAAACCCCGAAACCCAAGTTCGTCAGTGCCAACGGTGACAACGGGGTGGTTCGCACATGCCCTGAGTGCGGCATCACCATCAAACCACCCACCACCCTCGCAGACCACCTGTGGCAAACCCACGAGCTCGAGCACGTCGCATGAGCGAGAACCTGAAGCACCCCAAATACCAGGCGGCCATCCGAAACGCCAAACTCACCGACCGCCAACAGCTCGTCCTCGACTTGTGGCTTGCCGGCAACAGCATCCGTCGTATCGCGTTGGCGCACGGCTGGTCGGAGTCGAACGCACGCCATCATCTTGACGCTGCTATCAGGAAGATCAAACCCCACATGCCACGAAAGGACGCAGCCGCATGACATACACCGAAGAACAGAAGAAACTCATCGCGGTCTACGGAACCTGCCCCGTCTGCCAAGCACCACGCGACATCCATACCATCACCACCTACGACGACGACGGCAAACTCCGATACCACCGCGTCCTGGTCTGTACCGGCCCTGGACACCACGACCAGGACGCAGCATGACGCAGATCCTTCCCCGCTACACAGACCAAACCATCCACCACGACCCCCTCGAAACAGCCCTCGCGCAAATGGAAGCACGCCGCCAACAAGCCATCGAACACATCAACAACGGCACCCACCCCGCACTACGCCAGCCACTCAACCCACGCGGATGGCCCATCAGCACACGAGGCGTCGCCGGCACATCACCCGGCACAGACCCCGCATGGGAAACCATCCGACGCAACCCATGACCAAAGGAGATGACCATGGAAAACGACGGACTCGACAACGTCAGACGCGCCCTCCGAGACCTCCACGGCAAGACCGTGACCCAAACCTCAGTCACCTTCGGAGACTGCAACATGGACGCCAAAACCATGGAAGTCATCGTTCGGATAAACACCGAAGACACAACGTCGGTCGAACTCAAGATCGACGCACCCATGACAATCTCGAACTACTGATAAGCGTGCCGTCCGACCCACATGGCACCCTGTAACCAGGCTCGCTCACCGTACCGCTCGAGCCCGCGCAACGCCCTAGACTAGGACGTTACGGAGCATAGCCCGAAAACCCACTTCAGCCAAACCACAGCCACCCCAACCAGGGTGGCTTCCTCATGCCCGAACCCAAACCACACCCCACCGGAAACAAACTCATCCGCCTAGCCGACATACCCATCGAACAACGCAGAGCAGCCGCCCTCAAACTCATGCGCGAAACCTCAGACACATCCGAATACGCCGCACTGTTCGAACTGGTAGTCGCACCAGGCAACAGAAGCGCAAGGATCGCAGCCTAAGTGCCGATCATCCGCTCCGGGTACGCCACCCACACACGCAACGGCAGCACACGCCACTACCGCAAACAACGCCAAGCCATCCTCCACCTAGCCGACCGCTGCCACATCTGCGGACAACCACCCACCCCAACAGACCCACTCGAAGCAGACCACATCCTCGCCTACGCAGACCACGGCCACGGCCCACTGCGCCCCACACACCGCTCCTGCAACCGACAACGC
>CALOAN010000021.1:0-330149 GCA_942491345.1 uncultured actinomycete | reverse complement strand
GTGGTCAAGGATTGGCTCTACGGACGCCGCAAGGGCTCGGTCCACCCGGAGGCCGAGCGTGTGCCGGGCGTCATCGTCTACCGGTTCTCCGCCCCCCTGATCTTCTCCAACGCCACGGCGTTCACAAACACGGGCGAGGGCATCCTCATCGACGCCGCGGCGAAAGGCCCACTCCCACACACGCTTGTCATCGATTTCGAGGAGGTCTTCCTCGTCGATGACACCGGTGCTGCTGCCGTCTCCAGCCTCTTCACCTACGCGCAGCGCTACGGGGTGGATCTCGCGCTGGCTCGCGTCCACGCGGGTACGCATGAACTCCTCCAACTCACGGGTGTCACCGGCGAGATCGGAGAAGACCGGATCTACGATACGGTCCGCAACGCCGTCGACGCCGTGAGCGGAGCCGGTGGGGATGCCACGTCCGACACCAAGCGAGAGAACAGCAGTTGACAGACCAGAGCAACTACCACGGCCAGGACCTCCGCGGCGAGTCATTCGCGGGTGCGGCCCTCGATGGCGCCGACTTCTCCGGCTCCGATGTTCGCGCCGCCGACTTCAGCGGGGCGAGCCTCGTCGACGCCGACTTCACCAACGCTCGCATCGGGGTGAAGCCGCTCACCGGGGTGCTGATCCTCGTTGGTGCGATGCTCGTCAGCATCGCAGCCGGAGTGGTCGTGGGGCTGCTTGCCGACGGGATGGAGCAGCGGATAACGTCCAGCGAGTGGCAAGACCTCTTGGGCGGCATCCTGTTGCTGGCGCTCATCGTGCTGTTCTTCTACATGCTGCTCAAGCACGGCATCGTGCGTGCGCTGAAGATCTTCCTCGTCGTCGTCATCATCGCGGTCGCCGTGGACTTCATCGTTGTGGAGATCTTCGGTGAGCCGCGATACCGCGACGGCCTCCCGGTGATCGGCCTGATCCTCATGTTCGGCCCAGCAGCCGTCGCGGGGATCATGGGCCGGATCGTGGGCGGTGTCTTCGGCGGTTGGGCGATCGCCATTGTTTCCGTGATCGGTGGTCTCGCCGCGGGCCGCGTCAACGGTGGCCTTGCCGCCATCGTCGTGACGGTCGTCCTGATGCTCGTTGCGAAGCGGGCCCTCAAAGCCGACGACCGCGATCTGCTGAGCCGCAGACTCGCTCAGCGCATCATGGCGCGACGCGGCACGAACTTCACCGGCGCCGACCTCACGAGGGCCAACTTCGCCGGCACGGCGCTCACCCAGGCCGACCTGTCGGAGGCGGTACTCGACGGTGCCGTCTGGGACGAGGGGAAGGGCCCCCTCGCCGTCGAGACGAACTGACCAGGCCTTGCGCCAATCACACCCGATTCGGGTGTCGACGCCGGACCCGCGCCTGCCCATGCTTGAATAGCGCAAGTAGCAACAAACGGAGGCGACGGACATGGCCGACAAGGACGATTCCGTTCGGCAGGACGGCTGGACGGGAGCCGAAGCAACGGTGCCGGATGATGTTGCGGCCGCAGCGAAGGCGAACGCGGACGCTCCAGCGGAGTCGACCTCTGGTCGCCCCCGATGGGTGAACGAGTTTGTGTGGCAGTCACTGTGGAAGGTCGTGGGGGTCGGGTTGCTCGTGACCCTCGGTTTGGTCATCGTGTTCCGCACACAGACGTTGATCCGCATGCTGGCGGTGTCGCTCTTCTTCGCATTGGCGATGATTCCGGCGGTCAAGTACATGCACGAGCGTTGGGGCTGGAAGCGAGGGGCGGCTGTCGGCGCTATCTACCTCGGATTCGTGATCTTCATCGTCGCTCTGGTGGGGTTCATGATCCCGGCGGCGGTTGACTTCGCCGATGAACTATCAGGACAGGGCGGCAACTTCGCCGACACGATCAACGGATACAGCCAGGACCTGATCGGCCAGGACGTCATCGATCAGCAGACGGGAACCGATGCCGGTGAGGCAGCCGGATCGGGGATCTCCAGCTTCGCCGACAACATCGCCGGGGTCGCGATGTCGGGAATCGGGATGATCTTCAATCTCGCGACGGTGTTGATGTTCACGTTCTATATGGCAGCCGACGCGCCGAGGATCGAGCGTGCGTTCTTGTCTCGCATGCCGCCAGACCGGCAGAAGGTCTACGGATGGGTCTGGGACACCGCGATCGAACAGACAGGAGGCTACTTCTACTCCCGGATGCTGTTGGTGATCATCAACGGCGGATTGTTCTTCGTCGCAATGCTGCTGGTGGGCATGCCGACGCTCTACGCCATACCGCTGGCAATCTTCGAGGGGTTCGTCGCCGAGTTCATCCCGGCGATCGGGACGTATCTCGGTGCGGCGGTGCCCATCCTGTTGGCATTGGTCGTCCTGGGTCTGCCGGAGGCATTGATCCTGCTGGTGTGGGTGCTGATCTACCAGCAGGTGGAGAACTACTGGCTGTCACCGAAGATCTCATCGAACACGATGGAGCTCAACGGTGCTATCGCGTTCGGCGCCGCACTTGCCGGCGGCGCGATCGCCGGTCCGATGGGGGCGTTTGCAGCCCTGCCCGTCGCGGCGTTGATCACGTCGATCATCAAGAACAGTGGGAAGAGCTACAAAGTCGTCTACCAGTCGGCCTACGACTCGCCAGACGACAACGCGGATCCACAGCCGACGGCCAGCTAGCCGGTAGCGAGCCGATGGCCGATCCGGGCCAAGAGGGGAACGGGAAGGACCGGGGCTGGCGAAAGCCACTCCGGTCCTTCGCGTCGTGGGTAGAGAACGACGACATCCTCACAGGGTTCTCGAAGGAGGAGAGCACCGCTCCCGAGACTCGTACGTTCTTCGTGTCGACGATCGGGGCTGCGCTGGTCGCGTGGGACATCGCGTTCAACTACGGGGCGTTCCACACCGTCTTCTTTGCCCGCAGGCACCAGGTCGCGGTCGTGCTGTTCGTCGTCGTGCTCGGGACGATCGTGCTGCGCCGCCAGACGAAGGTCAATTGGTGGCTCCTTGGAATCCTCTCGATCCCGATGGTCTGGATCTTCTTCAGGCTGGCAGTTCCGCCTCGCGAAAACAGCGTGACCTCGACGATCGACTCGGTGCTCTTCATCCTCGTCATCATGCTGTACCCGATGGTGTTTTGGATCGTGCTGCGCCTCGTCGCTCCCGACTACTTCTCGATCCCGAACCGTCGGCTCAAGGTCATGAGCGTGGTCATCGTGCTCGTCATCGCCCTCCTCGGCTACGGCGTCGGCGAACTCAATGGCCGGTTCCTGAGCTGCAACGAATTCAAGGTGAGCGGCAACGACCTGCCGGCAGACTGCGCCGAGACCCGATAGGGACGGTGGCTCACCATCTGGAGCTACCGGGCGCAAAGCCGAACAACTCAGGCCTGGTCGAGCCAGATCCCTACGGGGTCCACTTCAGACACCACCACACCGCCGAGGATCTCCTCGCTGATGGCGAGGCCTGCGAGTTGCCCTTCGACGCGGAAGGAACTGATTTCGGGCCGGTTCCCCATGATGCCGACAGAGATCACTCGCTCCCCCACGATCGCCCACAGCTGATACGTCCGATTCTCTGCCAGGGTCGGGAGGGCGCTGCCGTCGATGAAGCCTTCTCCGTCGGTCGTCACGACGACGTCTGCGACCGCCGTTCCGGCGGCCGGGTCGACGAGTGCAACGTTCATGGATCCGGGAAGGTCGGCCGAGCGAGGCGGCAGCGCCTCGAGGCCCGCCGGGCTCGCTACGGGTCGAGAGCAGTCCCGCCGTGAGTGAGACGGCCACGAGGACTGCTGCGATGCCGGCGATGATCGGCGCGAATCGACGCCACTTCGACGACGGGGCAGGGTTGATGGTGGCATCGGCTGAGGACGGGTCTGGGGAGGTAACCAGACCCGCCTCCAGCGCGATGCGGTCCCACAACTCGGGTGACGCTGCGGGGACAACATCCGAGAAACCTTCTACGAGTTCAGCGGCGATGCGGCGGTGCACTTCGTAGTGCGAATTCAGTTCGTCATCGAATCCGATCGCCGTTTCCACGAGGTCTCTCTCGTCCTCGGGGAGGGCGTTGAGGGCGTGTGCCGCGACGGAGTCGTCGAGCTGGTCGGTCATGCCAGGGCAAGTGCTTCCTCACCAAGTAGCGCCTGGAGTCGGCTGAGACCCCTGCGAATTCGGCTCTTGACCGTGCCTTCGGGCAGGTCGAGCGTTTCGGCCACTCGGCGATATGAGTGGCCCTGGAAGAATGCCAGGGCAATCGGGAGACGTTCGTCGGAATCAAGCGTTTCCAGAGCCTCTCGTATTCGTTCCGATGAAATCCTCTTCATAACCTCATCTTCGAGACTGGCCGGTGACTTGGATGCCGCAGAAAGCTGCTGTTCACGGATCTCTCGATCGGCTCTCGCCTTCTCCGACCGGAGGAGGTCTACGGAGCGACCGTGGGCATCGAGCTGGAGGAACCCTCCAAGGCTCCCGCGGCTCGGATCAAAGCGCTCGGGCCGCTGCCAGATCCGAACAAAGACCTCTTGAGTGACGTCCTCGGCCAACTCCGACCGACGAAGCACGCCGAACGCCGTGCGATAGACCTTCTGTCCGAAACGGCGGTAGGCCTCGCTCAGGGCTTCTTCGCGTTGGTCGACCAAACCTTCTCTGAGCTCTCGGTCCTCGGTGGTCTCGGAGATCAGGCGGTTCTTGGTCGACGAGAGCGAGTGGACTTCGGCTGGTACAGGTACCGGGGCGGTGAGCGTCATGTGTGATCTCCAGTCAGTGATCATTGTTTAGTGCTAAATGACTTAGTGATGAATATACACAGCCCGCTCAGATAGTCAAGCGAAATCCAAATATTTCTTCGATCCCGTGCGCGAAATACCCCGAAACGCAGTGGCAGCAGGGGCAACGCAACCTACCCCCCTCCTCTGCACTCCGGCCTTGCGGCAAGAACAGCCCCCTCCGCGTCCGGGCAATTGCCCGGGACGCGCCTCCCCCCCACTGCGTGGTGGGGCAAAGACTGTCTTCGTCTCTCCCACCGTCAGGTGGGGGAGACGCGGCCAAGCTGATGCTTGGTCGCAGAGGGGGCTCTGGGACCCAGAATCACGACAATGAGGTCCGCCGCCGGAACCGACGAGCGACCGGCTCTACCTCAGCGTCTTTGCGAACCGGTTCAGGTTGCCTTTCCAGATCCACTTCAGGACGGGGGCGGCGAACCAGGCGGTGATGGGGCCACCGAGGTACCACGGGAACTCCAGGTCTTCCCACCAGACGAAGCGGGTCCCGCCTTCGATTGGGGTGAGGATGAACACACCAACGCCGGTGACGAGTCCGCGGTGCGAGACGCCGATACTCTTCCCCTCGGTCCACTCGCGGACCTCGATGACATCTTCGGTCACGAACGGGCCTACACGAGTGCGTACCTTCATCTCGGTCCCGACCCCGCGCGTCTGTCCGCTTGCAAAGTCGATCCGCTCCGCGTCCATCATCCAGTCGGCGTGGCGCTCGAGTTTCGAAAGCTCGTCCCACACCTCTGAGACCGGAAACGGCAGATCGATCTCGACCACGACCATCGCCATCAGGAACTCTCTGAATTCGGCCACCCGTCGGGCGGAACCCAGCCGGTAGCATCGCTGAGGAACTCCCAAAGGAGATCGGTCTCGGCGTCTCCAGCTTCAGTCCGCTTCAACCGATGTTTCGAACGCGGCAGTCGGTCCATCCAGAAATCCCCCGAAGACTCCAGTGCATCCGAATCGGCCGACAGCCAGACGATCGTGTCGGCTCCTTGATCCGCATTACGCAGCAGCGGGCCCATAACTCGGCGGAAACGTCGGGAGTGAGGCGGCGACACCGGGTGTGTTCACCCAGCCGGGATGCATCGAGTGAGCAACCACACCAGTCCCTGCCAGCAGATCGGCCCAGAGTTCCGTGAGGATCACCTGCGCCCGTTTCGTGCGGGCATACGCGGCGGCACCCGCATATTCCTCGGCGTTCATCTCCAAGCCGGAGATATCGAGGCCCTCGGTGTACATGCCGCCGGACGACACCGTGATGATCCGTGCGGGTGCGCTCTTCACCATTCGGGGAATCAGCAGGTTCGTGAGGAGAAAGGCGCCCAGGAGGTTGGTGGCGAGCGTCAGTTCGAATCCGTCGACGCTCATCGTCCGTTCGGGAGCCAGGACGGACACGTTGTTGACGAGTACGTCGATCCGCTCCTCCCCCGCCAGGAGTTCATCGGCAAGCCGACGGACCTCATCGAGCGAGGACAGGTCCGCCTGATAGCCGACGGCTTCGTTCTCCGCATCGGCAGACACTTCCTTCACCGCCGCCTCGAGCTTCTGGGTATTGCGACCAATCAGAACGACACGAGCACCGAGGCCGGCCATTCGTTTCGCCGCCGCGAGCCCGATCCCGGAGGTAGCCCCTGTGATGACGGCAGTCGCGCCGGGCATCTCTGCGAGTGAATCCTCCCAGTCCCGGCTCCGAATCCGGTAGCCGAAATTCGTGAAACTCCCGACGATCGATCCCTCGAGCACCCCATCGGTGGTCAGAGCCATCAGTTGCCCTCTTCTGCTGCTTCTGCTGCAAGTTCCCGAAGGCGGTTTTCCATGCCCTCGCGGGCGCCATCGCCAACTCTGCGGAAGAGTTTTCCGAGGAACGGTTCAGCGGCGCGGTAGACGCCCTTCAGGCGAATGTCGGCCTGATACTCGACTACGGTCCCCGTCGCCGTTGGCAAGAACGAGATCCGATCGATCGCAAAACTCCGGGAACCGTCGCCTTCGAGCACCACTCTCCGGGGAGGATCCCACTCCGTGATGCGGTACACCATGGACAGAGGTGACCCTCCGTAGTTCAGGTTGAGTTCGTATGCGGTTCCCACGGCGGCAGGGCCGTCGGACATCTTTCGAACGGCGGTCACCCCTGGGTCCCACTCAACGATGTTCTCAAAGTCAGCCACATAGTCGAAGGTGGCTTCGATGTGAAGATCGGTTTCTACGGATTCGGTGATGACGGGCATGGTGGCCTTTCAGATCTCGGTTGGTGATACCCCATCTTCGGATCTCGCCCGGCATCCGGATGACCGGTCATCCGCATTCCCGATGTGGTCCGTACTCCTAGCGTCATGAGAACCACATCGAAGAAGATCGCCGTCATCGGATCGGGCGTCACCGGCCTCGGCGCCGCCTGGGCGCTGGGCCAAAACCACCATGTCACGCTGCTCGAGCGCGAAGCTCGCCTGGGCGGACACGCCCGAACCATCGACGTGACCATGGGCGAACAGCTGGCACCGGTCGACACGGGTTTCATCGTCTTCAACCACCGCAACTACCCGAACCTCACGCATCTCTTCGAAACGCTCGGCGTAGCGACCGAGGCAACCGACATGTCGTTCTCGGTGAAGAGCGGCCGCTTCGAATTCGCACCAACGCCTGGTGCGCTGCTTTCTAGTCCCCAGCACCTCGCATCGCGTCGCACGTGGGCGATCCTTCGCGGCATCAACCGGTTCCGCAAGCAGGTGGGCGCCTACGACAGCATCCCGAATCCCAATGCCACACTCATCGAGTTCCTGCGGGATGGCGACTATCCCGAGCCGTTCATCACGGACTACCTCCTCCCTCTCGCCGCAGCGGTCTGGTCCGGCGCGGGTACCGATGCAGCATCCATGCCGGTCGGCACGTTCCTGCACTTCCTCGCCAATCACGGCCTCTTCGAACTCGAGCGGCCGCGTTGGCGGACCGTCACCGGAGGCAGTCGCGAGTATGTCGAGCGCATCGCCAAAGAGATTCCTGTGGTACGCACCGGCGTCGAAGTCACCGCCGTCCGGCGCGTCGACGGTGGAGTCGAGGTCACCACACCGGAGGGTTCCGAACGGTACGACGAGGTGGTGATGGCCACCCACGCCCCGCAGACACTCCGTCTCCGCGGCGACGATGTACGCGACGACGAACGCTCCATCCTCGGCACGTTCCGATATGCCCCCAATCGTGCGGTGGTACATCGCGATCCATCCGTGATGCCGCGTCGCAGGGCCGCGTGGTCGGCATGGAACGCCGTCGGCACCCCGGCAGGTTCGGCGCAGCCGATTTCGGTGACGTACTGGATGAACCGCCTTCAGAACCTCGACCCAAACCACGACGTGTTCATCTCGCTCAATCCTGCACAGGATCCGGAGAACATCATCGACGACATCTGGTACGCACATCCGCAGTTCAATCCGGACACCGACCGGGCGCAGCAGCGCCTGCCGGAGATCCAGGGTCGGGACGGAATCTGGTACTGCGGCGCATGGACCGGGTATGGGTTCCATGAGGACGGATTGCAGTCGGGCCTCACGGTGGCGGCAGCCCTCGGCTCACCTGCCCCGTGGCACGACGACATCACCCCCGCCACTCCGGCCGCGATTCACAGCGCGCCGGCGGATACGCTGGTTCAGGTATGAAAGCCGCAACCAACTCCGCGATCTACGAAGGCACCACGACGCACGTCCGCCGCAAGCCGTTCGAGCACCGCCTCCAATACGGTCTCTTCTCGCTGCTCGTTGATCTCGACGAACTCGATGAGCTGGCGCATATGCCGTTCTTCTCACACAACAGGACCAACCTCATCAGCTTCTTCGACCAGGACCACGGGGCACGCGACGGTGGCAACCTGCGGGAGTGGATCACAGCGAAGCTGAACACGTCAGGATTCGACGGAACTCCCGGCCGGATTCGCCTGCTGTGCCTGCCCAGGATCGCCGGATACGAGTTCAACCCCCTCACGGTGTGGTTCATCGATGACGCGAGAGGTGCTCCACGCTGGATCCTCTACGAGATCCACAACACGTTCGGCGAAGCCCACTCCCACCTCGTCGAAGTCGACGAGAGCGACCACCACAAACACGGATTCCGCAAGGAGTTCTTCGTCTCTCCGTTCTTCGACGTCGAAGGCGGATACCGCGTGCGCATCTCACAACCCGCCGACCGAATCTCCGTGGTGATCACCTACGAAGTCGAAGACGAGACCGTATTCACAGCAACACTCGCCGGTCGACGCGTGCCGCTGACGTCGAAGAGCCTGCTCGGTGCCACCGTGCGGTATCCGCTGATCACGTTCAAGATCATGGCCGCCATCCATTGGGAGGCCGCCAAACTCTGGGTCAAGGGCGCCCGATATCGGAAGCGTCCCGCCGCGCCGGTTGACGAGGTCTCGGTCGCGACCAAAATGGCCGCATGACCGACGAAGCACCATCCCGACTCGTACGCAGCATGCCAACGGTGCTGCGCCGTCTTGTGCGCGCCGGCACCCTGCATGCCGACGTCGAAGGCTCGACGGTTGACATCG
Source organism: uncultured actinomycete (assembly GCA_942491345.1). Lineage (GTDB taxonomy): Bacteria > Actinomycetota > Acidimicrobiia > Spongiisociales > UBA5794 > JAHEEL01. Next base: position 320,895 of record CALOAN010000021.1, on the reverse strand, counting down.
TGGGTTCGAAGCCCGGACTCGAAGCGTCGATCAGCATCCACGACGCCGACGCCGTGGCGCGCCGCGTGCTGCGCACCGGTGGTGTCGGCTTCGCCGAGGCCTACATCGACGGACTGTGGGACACGACCGACCTCGCGAGGCTTCTCGAGTTCGCAGCCGACAACCACGACCGCCGACGCCATACCGCCGTGTGGGAAACAGCGATGCGGACTTCTCGGACCGCATGGGATCGCCTGCGAGGCTCCACCGGGACAACCGCAGTCCGCACGATGGTCGAGCACTACGACCTCGGCAATGAGTTCTACGCGGCCTGGCTCGACCCGTCGATGAGCTACTCATCCGGCATCTTCAGCAACGGCGACGACCTCGAGTCGGCGATGCGTACCAAGTACGAACGCATCGCCGCTCGTGCCGGGATCCAACCCGGCGACCGCGTCCTCGAGATCGGGTGTGGGTGGGGAGCGATGGCGGAGTTTGCCGCAGGCGAGCTGGGATGCACCGTCACCGCGGTCACGATCTCGCACGAGCAGCACGACTACGTGGTCCGGCGAATGAAGGAGGCGGGCCTCGAGGATCGTGTCGAGGTTCTGTTGACCGACTTCCGGGACATCGAAGGCGAGTTCGACCGGGTGATCTCGATCGAGATGATCGAGTCGATCAACGAAGAAGCCTGGGTCGATCTGTACGACGTCATCAGCCGCTCACTCGTTCCAGGAGGTTCCGCTGCCCTCCAGGTCATCACCATCGACCATGATCTCCACCTCCAGATGATCGGCCGCGAGGAGTTCATCCGCTCCTACATCTTCCCGGGTGGTGCACTCCCCTCGACCAAGATCCTTCGCCGGCTCGGCGACAACGCCGGCCTCGAATGGATCGGCCTGTCGACCCACGGGACCAGCTACGCACGAACGCTCCAAGCGTGGGACGAGCGCTTCGTTGCCGCGTGGCCGGAAATCGCCGCAGTCGGATCGGTTCGACGAGCGCTTCTATCGGATGTGGCGCTACTACTTGGCGTACTGCATCGCCGGGTTCCGGAGCGGGCGGATCGACGGAGTTCAGGCGGTCTACCGGAAGCCCGGAATCGCTGAACCGCCGCCGGCCATCGCACTCTGAGCGGTTGTCGGTCGCACCAACTCAGGCTTTGAAGGGCTCGAGCAACGCCTCCACCAGCTCAACTGCCTCGTCTCCGGTTTGAGCCCACCCGTCGGCACCGAGCTCGAGTGCGGCTGCCTCATCAACCCCGCCACCGCCGATGACAATCGGGACGTCGGTGACGTTACGGATGGCGACGAGCGTTTTGCGGATTTCGTCCGCCTGACCGGGCATGGTCACGCCGACTCCGACGGCAACAAGGTCATCTATGTCGGCAACAAATGCAGCGAAAGACTTGGGCGGAAGATAGGCGCCGAGGTCCACGACCTCGAACTGCGCGGCTCGGAAGAGATCTGTCGCCATGGCAAGCGGAAGCGAATGGAGTTCGGTCGCCGTCGAACCGAGCACCACGGTACCCCGCCGAACCCCGCGACGTGCCAGACGCGGTCCGAGTCTCGCGACGATCCTCGATACCACCTCTGAGGCGGCGTGCTCGTTCGCGATATCGACCTCGCCGGTCGCCCACAGCTCGCCGATACGACGCATCGTCGGAGCGAGCAGGGTGGGATACGCCTCGGGAATCGTCATCCCGGAGCTGAGCGCCGCTTCGACAACCCCCCACGCCCCTGCCTCGTCGGCGGCGAGGACTCGATTGAAGAAGCGGTCGCCCCAGTCGGCCTCACCCCGTTGCGTGCGGGGCTCATCCTTCGAGAGATACTCATCGAGGTCGTCGCGATGAATTCGCCAGCTCCGACCTTCGCGTCGCGCAGGGAGGATTCCCAACCGGACATACCGGTACGCGGTCATGTAGTGCACGTCGAGGATCTCGGCGACCTCGTGCAGGCTCAGCTTCTTCGGGTTTCGTGTCATCCATTTAGTAGTAAGATAGCAGGTTGGGCCCGTCACGAGAAACACCTTCTGGCGAGAACGGTCAAGAATCGAGTCTCCCGTCATCCAACCGCGACACCTGCTTCGTATATCCGATGTCTGCAGAGTGCAGATTTATTAGTAAGTCTGAAAGGACATCAATTTCATGAGGAAACGACTTTCGTTCTTCGCTCTCCTGCTTGCCTTCGCCATGATCGTGGCAGCGTGCAGCAGCGACAGCGACGATACAACCACAACGACCGCGGCGGAACCCGTAGCGGACACTTCGGTACTTGATCTCGCGATTGAAGCCGGTCAGTTCTCGACGCTCATTGCGGCCATCGATGCAGCCGGTCTCAGCGAGACCCTGCAGGGTGAGGGCCCGTTCACAGTTCTTGCACCCACCGACGCCGCTTTCGAAGCCGCGTTCGAGGCGCTCGGCATCACAGCCGAAGAACTGCTCGCCGACACGGAGACGCTCACGGCGATCCTCCTCTATCACGTACTGGGCCAGGAGGCCGACTCGCAGTTGGTCGCGACCCTCGATGGCAGCTCTGTTGCCACCCTTAACCCCCAGGAAGTCGCCATCAGCGTCGTCGACGGTCAGATCATGATCAACGAAGCGACGGTCGTCTCTGCCGACCTCATCGCCGACAACGGCATCGTGCACGTCATCGACGGCGTCCTGCTTCCGCCGGACATCGCCGAAGCCCTCGGCGTAGCCATGGCCGAAGAACCTATGGAAGAAGAGACCACCACCACAACCGAAGCAATGACCACGACCACCGAGGCCATGGAGCTGACGATCTCCGAGACCGTCGTCGAAGCGGCCGCCGGCGACCCGGCACAGTTCACTGTGCTCCTCGCAGCACTCGAGACCGCCGGTTTGGTTGACGCGCTCAACGGCGAAGGTCCGTTCACGGTCTTCGCTCCCACTGACGAAGCCTTCGCAGCACTGCTCGAAGAACTCGGTGTGACCGCCGAAGAGCTCCTTGCCAATCCCGACCTGGCCAACATCCTGTTGTACCACGTGGTGAGCGGCGAGTTCCTGGCCGCCGACGTCATCGAGATCGCTCCTGCGGACGTCCCCACGCTCTACGAGGAGAACACCGTGGCGATCGCAGTGGTCGACGGAAGTGTCGTGATCAACGACGTGGCAACCGTCGTCACGGCCGACGTGCTGGCCAGCAACGGCGTCATCCACGTCATCGACGCAGTGCTCGTTCCGGCGAGCTAACAGTCACCGTTGCGGGGCCCATTCACCCGCACCGGAGATAGGAGAGAAGGGGCCGGTGCCAGTCAGCCGGCCCCTTCTCCGCGTCCTCTCGGCCCCTGCGTTGTCGTCCCCGTCCTGCTCGGGTCTGTGCTCCTACGTCCCTGCGAGGGTTCCCGCAAAGACCTGCCAGGCAAGGAGACTCTTCGCCAGGAGGCTCAAGAGGATGTAGGTGCGTTCGCCGGTCAGATAGTTGCGCCAGCGCCCCACCTCCTTGTACTGCAGCCACTGGTTGATAGCGAAGGTGTTGAAGAACACGAACAACGAGAAGAAGATTCCGTAGACGAACCCAGGAGGCTGTGCATCACTTCCGGGGGACACCAGATAGATACCGATGGCGATCCACGGCACCACGCCGAGGACCACACCGAGCCAGAATGGCCACAAGGAGCCACCGGGGGCCTCATACCGTTCCTGGACGGATCCGAAGAAGATCATGCCGGCGTTGACCCCGAACAGAGCAAGGATGGCGGCGATACCGGAGATCCCCGTCAGCATCGCGATGAGAACAATCATGATCGATGACGACAGCGAGTATTCGATCCATCGGAACTGGTTCTGTCCACGGGACAACTGGTCGCGGTAGCGGCCCGCCCCAACACTCGCCACGATGAAATGGAACAGCGCCGAGAGGAACAAGAAGGCGGCGACGCCCCAGGCGATCGAGAGCTCGAACAGCGTGACCGTCTCCGAGGGGCTGCCGGGGGGTCCCTCAGGGAACGTTCCGGTCACCGGCAGCGTGAAGTCGGTTGCCAGCACCAGGACCAAGACTGCCTGGAGAAGATGCAGGCCGCCCATCACCCAGTTGTACGTTCTGAGTCGACTGAAGTCAGCGTCGGTTACTTCAACTTTTGAGACCATTGGGCCCTCCCGAGATCGATGTGACAGCAACGGAGAGGCACTCCAGTCGACGCGCCAACTCCGGTGAGGCTGCACCTTACCGCGATCGCGCGCGAGGTAGTCCACGAACCCAGGGTTCTCCACCCCGCATACGGCGCCGTGGGCCCGCGGAATGGGTGGCGCTGCGAACCCAGGGTTCTCCACCCCGCATACGGCGCCGTCAGCCCGCGGAATGGCTGATCACGAACCCAGGGTTCTCCACCCCGCATACGGCGCCGTGGGCCCGCGGAATGGGTGGCGCTGCGTACCCAGGGTTCTCCACCCCGCATACGGCGCTGTGGGCCCGCGGAATGGCGGCTCGCGTTCCGCGGGCTGGAGACGCCAAATAGGACGTCTACAACCCTGGGTACGCGGTCACTCCCGCTCCGCGTAGTCGGGATTGTCGAACGGCCAGGCTTCGGCGAGCCATGCGCTGAGCGACCGGTGGACGACCATATCCATCTCAGAACGGCTCGCGCGGACCCACGACGACACCGCCGCATCGTGCGCGGGCTCCTTGTGCGCGGGCTCCTTGGACGGATAGATGTAGACACACCCGATCACCTCGTCGCCATCGAGGATCGAGTACGTGAAACCCTCGCGGTTCTCGAAGTCGGTCGCGTGACCGACCAAGTCGCTTCGGTTCTCATCAAGATCCATGGGCTGCGGCCAGCGCCGCGTTGGCCCGAACCCCGGCGTGGCTCGGATGTGATCGATGCTCGACATCCAGGCGTCGTGGTCGCGTTCGTTGTGCTCCGGTCCCAGTGGCTCGAGCCGAAAGCCCGGACCTTCGAACGCAAGGGGCACGTCGAAATCGTCCGGGACAAGCACTGCCGACATCATCACTCCGTATTGCTACCGGATCTCCCGCTCAGCCGGCTGCCTCGGCCGCGGCTTCGTCGGGAGCAACCGACGACGTCCGGCGGCGTCCGAAAACGAGATAGGCCAAGGCTCCCGGCGGGATCCCGGCGACAACACGCCAGAGGGCGACCGGCCCACGCACGGCTTCGGGGGGTCTGCGGCTGAGATCTCGTTGAGCGAGGAAGATCACAACCGCCGCAAATACCCAGCCAATTGCCATCTGGATAGGTGGCCGTCGCTGCCCTCGTTCTTCTGCAGTGGTCACATCAGCTCCTCGGTTGACCAACCAAGCATGGTCGACAATCCCGACGGCGGCTAGAGCCAATCCGTGCGAATTCCGACGATCGCTGGTCGCACATCGCGGCCTCACCGCAACGGTGAAGGTCGCTCCGCATCATGTCATCGACGCGCTTTGAACTAGGACGCCTCGCCCTCCCCCTCGCCCTCCCCCTCGGCCTCCTCGACGACGGCTTCCTCGACGACGGCTTCCTCGGCCTCCTCGACACTGGCATCGTGGATCTCGATCTCGTCTTCCAGCGACTTCCGGCCCACAAGCTTCTTCACAACCATCGCAAGAACGGCGACGATCGAGACGAGGAGCAGCAGCTTCAGCAGGCGCCGGAAGCAGCGCCCCGCCTTCTTTCCCTCGACAACGATTTGCTCCGTCGTCTCGAGAACACTCTCAACAGCGGTCAGGGCGTCTTGGAGCCCCGCAACCTTGTCCTCAGCGGCGCTGATCTTCTCCAGAGCGGTCATACTTCCTCAACTTTCGTCAGCGGTTACGACACCTCCAACCGTAGCGGGTGCTGTGGGGAAGCGACCAATCCTGGCGAGCGGTGACCAACCAGCGCTGCGGGTGCCGAATCCGGACCGGATGGAGCAACGCCTAGGATCAACCGACCAGGCTTCGAGGAGGGAGATCCACGAGTGAGTGACACACTTGTCGAGCAGCTCGATTCACTCGGCATCGCGTACGAGATCATCCCGTGCGATCCGGAGCTCGCGGACACCGCCCAGTTTTGCGCTGCCTACGGGTATGCGCTGGACGATTCGGCAAACACGATCCTGGTTGCCGGCAAGGCGACGCCGCCCGTGTATGCAGCGTGTGTTGTGTTGGCCACCACAAGGCTCGACGTGAATCGCGTCGTCAAGGAACGTATGGGTGTGCGCAAGGCGTCGTTCGCAGGCGGCGCCGACACCGAACAGCTCACCGGCATGGCCATCGGTGGTGTGACGCCGTTCGGGCTCCCCGACGACCTGCCCCTGTGGGTCGACGGTCAGGTGATGACCCGGGACCGCATCATCCTGGGCGGCGGCAGCCGCGATCGGAAGGTGCTCGCCCCACCCGCAATTCTGACTGCCCTCGGGGCAGAGATCGTTGAAGGACTTGCACGCGAGCCCTCATGACGGGAGGCCATCCTCCGGGAGAATGAGGCGACCAACGTCGAGGCCAACTTCGACTCGGCTCGCCGTCCGTGCCGTGAGCCTGCGCCGCGTCGAGGACCCAAGGGCATCGACCGCAAGCACGCGTGCAGCGGTCTCCAGGTCGTTTCGATCGACGTTTGCAGCCCGACCGGCTTCGGCAACCGTCACACCGTGGGAGCCTCGATCGACGAGCCGCATCGAGTCGCCTGCACTCACGTCTCCCTCGTCGAGAACCCGCAGGAGATAGCCGATCAACCCGGCGTTCTGCGCCGTAACCGAAAGGCTCCGGTCTCCGTAGCGCGCACCAATCTTGTAGCACGGTGCGCGAGGCTGAGTGACTTGGACGACACTCGTTCCGACTTCAAAAACGTCACCGAGGTGAACGTCGGATTCGACAAGCCCGGTGACCGTCAGGTTCTCTCCGAACGCACCGGCCTCGGGCAGATCGAGACCGAATTCGCGCCAATACGAGTAGTGCTCAAACGCATACACCAAGGCCGCCATCTCCGGACCGCCATGGTCTTCGTAGACATGCTCGTCTCCGGGGAATCCAAGCTCACCCAACCGGAGCGGTCCTTCGACGCGCGTCTTGACGAATGCCGATTCAATGCTGCGCCGCCCGAGCGTCAATGCACCAACCTCGCCTACACACACAGCACGGACGTGGCCGACGAGTTCGATGACCATGCCGTCGACCGTAGCAGCCGCCGCTGGGCGTAAGCCGCGGGCACGGACTCAATCGATCGCCGACTGCAGCGCTTCGTCGAGGTTCGGAGAATCGAACGTGAAGCCATCCTCGAGCAACCGGGCCGGCACAACACGCTGTGACTGGAAGAGGAGCGCCTCTGCCAGTTCAGATCCGAGGACGGCCTTGAGCGCCAGCGATGGTGTCGGCAGCACGGTTGGACGCCGCAGAACACGCCCCAGGGCATCGACGAACTCTTGGTTCGTCACGGGGTTCGGTGCGGTCAGATTCACAGGACCGGCGAGCGAAGATGAGAACGCAAGGTGGTTCAGCGCCCTCACCCCGTCGTCGAGGGTGATCCAGCTCCACCATTGGCTTCCAGGACCGGTCCTGCCGCCTGCGCCGAGCCTGAAGGGCAGCAGCAGCCGCTGGAGCGCCCCGCCCTCCTTCGAGAGCACAATCCCGGTTCGAGGATGGACAACCCGTATTCCCGCGTCCGCCGCAGGTTGTGCCGCAGCCTCCCACGCCGCGACTACGTCGGCGAGAAAACCTGTGCCCAGGGGCGAGGTCTCGTCGAGAACCTCATCTCCGCGGTCCCCGTACCAGCCGATTGCCGAGGCGGACACCATGACGGAAGGTGTTGGATCCAGTTCGGCAAGTGCTCCAGCAAGCAGTCTCGTGCCGAGGACACGGCTATCGAGGATCTCCTGCTTGTACGACTCGGTCCATCGCCGATCACCGATCCCGGCGCCCGCGAGATGAAACACGATGTCTGTCCCAACGAGGCCCGCAGTATCGATCGTGCCGGCTGCCGGATTCCACTGGATCTCGTCGACAGTCTGCGGATCACGCCGTACGAGCCGTACGACGTCGTAGCCACCGTCTCGAAGAGACGACACGAGGGGTGTTCCGATGAGTCCCGATGCTCCGGTGACGGCAATCTTCATTTCTGTCCTCCGCTGTCGGCTATGCCTCGACAAGCTCGCGTGGGCTCTGTTCCACCACACCATCCGAGATGGTGAGCGAGCGGTCTGCGTATTCAACCATCCTCAAGTCGTGTGTCACCATGATGCCTGCCTTGCCGCGACTCTTCACTTCGTTCGCGAGCATCTGGACCACCTGAGCTCCGCGCTCGGAGTCGAGGCTTGCTGTCGGCTCGTCGACGAGGATGATCTCGGGATCAGTCACCAGTGACCGACCGATGGCAACACGCTGGCGTTCGCCTCCGGACAGCTCTTCCGGAAGATTGCCGCTCCGCTCGGCGAGTCCGAGGTCTCGCAGCAGTTCGGTGGCGCGCTCTTCGATCTGGCCCCTGTCCATCCCTGCGATCGTCGCCATCATGGTGAGGTTCTCCCGTGCGGTGAGGAATGGAACAAGATTGAACGCCTGGAACACGAAACCGACGGAACGAGCCCGAAAGCGGGTTCGCTGCCGACTGCTCAGACTCGTCACAACGGTATCACCGATGCTGACCTCACCCTCGGTGGGAGTCAGCAGGCCGCCGATCATCGACAAGAGGGTGGTCTTGCCCGATCCGGACGGGCCAACAAGTGCAACGAATTCGTTCTCTGCGAGCCTGAATTCAGCACTCTTGACGGCAGTTACGGCCGTCCGCCCTTCGCCGTACACCTTGGTGAGATTGGCGACTTCAAGTGCCTTGGTCATCCTGCACCTCCGATTGCTGTAGCCGGATCGATCTTCGAGATCTTTCGGAATGAGAGAGCTGCGCCGAAAAGCCCCATGGCAACGGTCGCGAAGAGGAGCCATTGGGCGGTGCTCGAAAGGAACGCGATGGGTACTTCCGCCGGGAGTATGAGTCCGACAAGACGGGACAACATGAATCCCACGATGAATCCACCGACTGCTGTGACGAGACCCTGGCCAAGAATGCCGGCAAGCAGCGACCGGTTGGTGGCTCCGATTGCTTTCAGAATCGCGAGCAGGTTGCGTTTCTCGAGTGTGACGAGAGCGAAGAACAGTGCCGTGACCACACCAACAACGGCGAAACTCGCCCAGATGATGGCCTGAAACGTCGCCTCCTGCTGATCAACACCGGGGAGGCTCGAAATCGCTTCATTCGTCGTAGCGGTGTCGGTGAAGCCGGTCGCCTCGTCGATCGACGCGGCTACCGACGAAACATCGTCGGGTGTATTCACGGTTGAGGCGACCGCCTGAACCGCTGGATCGCGAAACGCAAGCTCAGGGACGATCTCCTGTCGGACGTGGGACCATGTATCGAGATCGGTCCAGAGCGTCCCGGCGAGCAGGAATGCGCTGTCGTTCACGATCTCAACGACCGTGACAGGCGTGGTGGAACCCGTCAACAGGATCTGGTCGCCAACCTCAACACCCTGGGCCTCGAGTGAGACATCGGCCACCGCAATGGGACCGGAAGCAGACGAGAAGTCGGTGGCATAGTCCGGGCTGCCCGGCCTTCCAGGCTCGTGACCAATCAGCGCCACGTCAATGAGCGCGCCGTCAACGGTTGTTGAGCCCAATTGGATTCCCAGTCCGCCCGCGTCGACCACACCGGGCACCAGGCGAACTTCGGCAATCGAGGCGAACGGAATCTCGCTCCTCGAGAAGCTTCGCTGGGAATCCTGGCTGTAGGAGTACAGATCGGCGTTGCCGTTGCGGTACGCCCCGGTTGCTCCGAAGTAGAGGCCGTCTGCGAGGCCCGCGAGAATCAAGACAAGGAACACGATCAAGCCGACAGCAGCTGTGATCGAGAAGTACCTGCCCTTGTTGCGACGGAGTTCGGCGATCGCGAGACGCATCAGGCGATCCCCTGTGCCGCTCGCGTCGGGTCGACCTTCAAGGCCCGTCGCACGGAGAAGCCACCCGCGACGATCGCCGAGATCAAGACAATCAACGATGTGAGCGCCACCGAAACGGTCTCGATGGTGAGCGGGAAGGACTCACTGCTCATGAGGCTCGCTCCCCAGAGGAACAGGACCCCCACGAGAATCCCGACGCTGACCGTGACGGCGATCTGGAAGACGATGCTCAATCCGAGATACCGCCGACTGGCTCCGACAGCCCGAAGGAGAGCAAAGGACTTCTGCTTCTGGACGGCGAGAATCATGAAGAAGAACCCGATCACGACGACCACAATCCCGAACGTGATACCGACAATCAGGTTGAACGACGTCGTAATCGACGAAACCCCGGGCGTCGCAGCGGCGGCATCGGTGGGTGTGACAGCATCGGCAGTCGCAACCGAATTGTTGATCGCGGAAATGACGACATCGAGATCGGCGCCCTCGTCGACGTCGACCGCGATGATGTTTATGGGGATGTCGGTCGCTCCTGGATAGGTCTCGAGGAAGATCCGGTTCCACTCAGACAATGGCGTGTATCCGGTCGGCAGGACCGCGTACTGCCGCCGGTCGGTGAATCCGACTATCGCAAGGTCACGATCGGTCTCGACGAGGGTGACGGTTGATCCGATCTCGAACCCAGCGGCTTTCGCCGAGACGTCGACAACCAGCTCTCCAGCACCCGCCTTTCGTCCCTCGATGATCGGAACGTCGCCGGGAGCTCCGGGCTCCACGGCCCACATACTGAGGTCGGAGGTCTCTCCGTCGATCAGCACCGTCAGGGTGACCTCGTTCATCCCGGCTGCGGCCATCACCCCTGGAACCTGTTGTACCGCTTCCACCGCAGCGACGTCGAAGCGGCTGGCCTGCACATTGCGGCGAGCGTCCGAAGAGAAGACGACGGCGTCGGCCTCTGCGTTCTCGATCGCACCGATATAGGAGGAAAGAAGGGTGCCGGATAGCGTGCCGAGGAACAGAAGGAGGAATGCAAGGAGCGCAACCGCCGCGGAGAGAAGCCCGAATCTGAGCTTGGAACGCCACAATTCTCTCAAGGCGATGTACATGTCTTCCTCTCGCTGGTCGCGTCGATTTCAGCGCACGCTGTTGACCTCGCGAGAAGCCAACGGTCATTCATGCGGAGCCGATAATCCCGGCGAAGGACTACGGGCCTGCTGGCGCGCAATGCAGTCGGCTGAATGCACCAGAGCCGACCTAGCCGGCGACGGGTACAGCGTAGGCCACGACGTTGTCTTCGTAACTGCGCAGCGAACGATTGAAGTCGCCTCCACACGTGATCAACGTGAGGACCGGGTCACCGTCTTTCGCAAAGACTCGATCGTCCGGAAGCTCCTGCTTGTCATATTGCGCAAGCTCGATGATCTCAAACTCAGTCGATGTGCCGTCGTCGAACGTCACCACAACACGTTCGCCGATTTCGACGTCGTCGAGGTATCGAAAGACGCCGGGTTCGCCGTTGTACGAGATGTGTGCCGCAAGGACGGAGGACCCGGGCTCGCCGGGTGTTGGGTTGAAGCGGTACCAGCCGACGCTGTCGGCGCCGGGGATCTCCATGTCGCCGTTCTCTTCGACACCCACATCGATCACGGGCGCTCCGGCAACACCGATGCCTTCGATCGAAATGGAGGTCGGGATCGGACGGTCGTCCGCATGTTCCGCCGGGTCGTAGAGGGCCGACTCCAGCGGCACCACCGCATCGGCGAGTGTGGACGTCGAGCGGGTCGAGGTGGCGGGCGATTGTTCCTCTTCAGGCGCCACCGTCGTTGTAGTGACGGGTGAGGCGATAGTGGTTGTGGTTGCGGGGGCCTCGCCGACTGGGTCGGCGGAAGCCGAACTACAGGCGGCGCCAACCAGGGCAAGGAGCAGGAGAACGATGGCGGCTGGGAGTTTCATGGTTTCACATTCGAATGGGGGCGGGACGCTGTGTCCCGCCCCCATTCTCCTTCGTTCGTCGTTTTGTCGTCAGCTCGAGCGGCGGGCGAGGGTGAGACCTCCGCCAACTGCAACGGTTGCGATCACCAGCATGCCGGCGACAGCGGTCATCGAGATGCCGCTTTCAACAGGGCTGTTCCCGGTTTCGACGGCCGCAGGAGCGGCGCCAAGACCGGTGATCGACTCGGTCAACACGGTCAGCGTCTCGTCATCGAGCGAACCAACTGCGTAGACGATCAGCGACGTGCCGTCAGGAAGGGCGATGTCGGCTGGGCCAATCACAACCGGCTCATCGGCTCCGGTGGGGACCACCTCGACGCTATAGGTAGCGGCGGGAAGGTCAGCCTTCGCCTCGTTCGGGTTGCTGAGGTTGCTGAACGCAACCGCGCCGTCGGCCTTCACGTCCACGGCCGGAGCGGCAGCGGTGTGACGAACCTGCAGGCGGCCGTTACCGGCGTCGATCGCAGAAGTGTCATTCTCGAACACCGTCAGCGTCGGGGTGCCCGAAGCGTCAAGGTTCGCGATGATCGAGTAGTTGCCCGAAGCAGGAAGATCGACATCACCAGCGTCAATCGCAACAGTGTCGGTGCCGGCGACGACGACCTGGAGGCCGACCAACGTTGCGCCAGCGAGTGACGACAGATCTTGTGTATCGCCGAAGTTGAAGTCGGTGAACACCGCTTCTCCATCTACGATCACATCAACGGGAGTATCCGGGATTCCGTGAATCAGGTGGATACGTGTTTCACTCTGAGCCATTGCGGGTGCTGCAATCGCCAGAGTCATAAGGGTTGCGGCGAATACCGCAATGAGCTTCTTCATTCTGCCCCTCCTTTTTGGGGTTGACTGTCCTATGTACGGAACCGCCACGTCGACTGGATGAGATTTAGTGTTAACTTTCCTCACGACGCGTCGACGTGCCACGCCGATCCAACGGGTGCCGTAGCTTCGTAGTACCGTCGGAAGAGAGGCCACCATGAGAATCGCCGTCACGGGCGCAACCGGATACATCGGAGGCAGGCTTGTCCCGCGGCTGCTTGCCGAGGGACACGAAGTTGTCTGTCCAGTTCGCAACCCGGCGAAGCTCGCCGGTCGCTCGTGGAGCGACGATGTTGAAGCGGTGACGGCAGACGTCCTCCAGCCCGACACTCTGGTCGATGCTCTCGCCGGATGCGATGTCGCCTACTACCTCATCCATTCGATGGGCAGCGCCGACAGCTTCCGGGACACAGACCGGATCGCCGCAACCAACTTCGCCGAAGCGGCAGCGGAATCCGGTGTGGAACGCATCGTCTACCTCGGAGGGCTTGGTGACGAGGACGACCGCCTTTCCACACATCTCGGCAGCCGGCACGAAGTTGGCCGAGCCCTCGCTTCAGGACCGGTTCCCGTCACTGAACTACGTGCGGCGGTGATCATCGGATCCGGATCCGTTTCGTTCGAGATGCTCCGCTACCTCACCGAGGTGCTGCCGGCCATGGTCACCCCGTCGTGGGTCCAGACCAGATGCCAGCCGATCGCCATTCGCGACGTACTCCTCTACCTGATTGCATGTCTCAACGAGACAACCCCAGGTCACACGGTGTACGAGATCGGCGGGCCCGAGGTGCTCTCTTACCTCGACATGATGCAAGCGTATGCGCGGGTGGCGGGGCTTCCGCGTCCGATTCGTCGTTCCGGTTCCCGTGCTCACCCCGCGCCTTTCGTCACTCTGGATCGGACTCGTGACCCCGCTCCCCGTTGGAGTTGCCCGGCCCCTGGTCGACTCGCTCAAGAACGAGGTCGTCGTTCGCGCGACGCGGCACACGTCCAATTCGGCATCGGGCCGACTCCGCTCGACACGGCCATTGAACGGGCCCTCGAGCACAGCACAGATCTCAGCGTCGACACCCGGTGGTCGGATGCAACAACGGGCCCAGCCCAACGATTCGAAGGAGACCCATCCTGGAGCGGTGGAAGCTTGTTCGTGGATCACCAGACCGCAACAACAACAGCAGACCCCGCGGATGTGTTCTGGTCGTTCGCACGGATTGGCGGAGACGTCGGCTACCACGGCTTCGATTGGGCGTGGAGGCTGCGGGGGATCCTCGATATCGTCATGGGCGGCGTCGGGCTCCGGCGTGGACGCCGCCATCCGGAAGACGTCCGCCTCGAGGACACCGTCGACTTCTGGCGCGTCACCGCCGTCGAACCAGGCCGCTGGCTCCAACTCTCTGCTGAGATGCGGCTTCCGGGCGATGCGTGGCTGGAATGGAGCACAGAGCGCAGCGGCGACGTCACCGTGCTTCACCAGAACGCCTATTTCCGGCCGCGGGGACTCAGCGGTCGCCTCTACTGGTATGCACTCCTCCCCTTCCATGCGTTCATCTTTGGGAACATGGCCCGCCGGATTGCTGCGACGGCCGAACTCAGGGACCGCATATCTTCTGCGGCTCCGGTGGTCGAAGACGGCCTCGAGTGAGTTCGCTGGTCTGGTTCCGGCGGGATCTCCGCCTTGCGGACAATCCGGCGTGGGCTGCCGCAACTCTCGACCACGATGAAGTGGCGGCACTGTTCGTCCTCGACCGGCGCCTGCTCGCCACCGCAGGCGATCTTCGGCGAGATCTGCTGTTCGCCCATCTCCACGCGCTCGACGCGGAACTCCGGCGCCTGGGCGGCAGCCTCACGGTGGAGACCGGCGACCCGGAACTGGTGGTCCCCGCCGTCGCCCGCCGGCATGACGCGGTGTACTGGAATCGCGACTACACGCCGTTCTCCCAACGGCGTGACGCCGATGTCGCCGCAGGAACTGGACCGCCAATCGAAACGTACGACGGCAACGTTGTACGAGCACCGGAAACGGTGATGACGGGCGGCGGCACGCCGTACCGGGTGTTCACCCCGTACTACCGCTCCTGGAGCAAGACACCGGTCGAACCGTGGCCACAGGCAGGCCAGGCCACGATCATCGCACACGGTGGTATCGAACTCCCTCCCGTGGAATCACCGGTCGCGGCCCCGGGCGAGGTCGGCGCACGCGAGCGGCTGGAGCGATTCCTCGAGGTCGTCGACGGCTACGAGGCGGACCGCAATCGGCCGGACCTCGACCGGACCTCTCACCTCTCGGCCGATTTGAAGTTCGGGACGGTCGCGGCTCGCACCGTCGCCGAACACGTGGGTACGGCGACCGACGGTCGGCAGGCGTTTGTGCGCCAGCTCGCTTGGCGCGACTTCTACGCTCAGGTCCTCTTCCACGCTCCACACTCGGTCGACCACTCCTTCCGTGACGATCTCGCTTCGATCGTGTGGGAAGACGACGGCGAAGCGGTCCGTGCGTGGAAGGACGGGAGGACCGGCTATCCGATGGTCGACGCCGGCATGCGGCAGCTCCGTGGCCGAAGGATGGATGCACGGGCGTGTGCGCATGGTCACGGCCTCGTTCCTGGTCAAGGATCTCGGCATCGACTGGAGGATCGGCGAACGCCACTTCCGGCGCCTCCTGATCGACGCCGACACGTCGCAGAACGTCGGGAACTGGCAATGGGTGGCGGGCACCGGCGCCGACGCGGCCCCCTACTTTCGCATCATGAATCCGGTCGCCCAGAGCCGCCGGTTTGATCCGGATGGTGCATACATCCGGAGGTACGTCCCGGAATTGGCGTCACTCGACGGACCTGGGATCCATGCCCCGTGGGAACGTCCGCTCGAGACCGCCGCAGCAGGTATCACCCTCGGCGAGGACTACCCCTACCCGATGATCGACCATGCCGAGGCGCGAGAGATCACCCTCCGAAGGTTCGAGGCCGCCAAGACTTGACGATGACCCGATCGACCGGTGTGCGAGATGCGCCAGAATGGGAGCCGTCTCATCGACTGGCCGACGCGGAGGAGGATTCACCATGCGACGATCGCTGAAGATCACCGGCATCGTCCTCGGCGTGGTGGTGGCGCTCATCGTGGCGGCGATCCTGATCGTCCCGCCGATCCTGACCAAGGGGCCGATGCCGGAGGCGCTCGCAGCGATGGAGTCAACCGAGACCGTCACCGTGGTTGACGGCCGGCCGATCACCTTCACTCCAGTCGAGGGAACAACGAGCGGCCTCATCATCTACCCCGGAGCTCTGGTGGAGCCACGTTCGTACGCACCGGCCGCCCATGCCCTGGCCAGCAGCGGGGTGTTCGTCGCCATCGTCCCGATGCCGCTCAGCTTCGCGATCCTCGGCGGCAACCGGGCCGACGGCGTCATCGAGGACCATCCGGAAATCACCAATTGGGTCATTGCCGGACACTCGCTCGGGGGTGTCATGGCTGCTCGGTACACCTCAAACAACCCCGAAGCCATTGGTGGCCTTGCGCTCTGGGGCTCCTATCCGGAGAACGGCGTTGACCTGTCTTCGTGGGGTGGTGTGACCACATCCATCTTCGGCACACTCGACGGACTCACCACGGTCGCCGACATCGACGATTCCCGGGTCCGGCTCCCTTCGAGCACTGCGTTCGTCGGGATCGAAGGTGGAAACCACGCATACTTCGGCTGGTATGGCGATCAGCGCGGCGACAACCCGGCAACGATTACGCGCGACGAACAGCAGCGGGCAGTCATCGACGCAACGGCGGCGGTCGTGAACGAGCTCGCCGCCAGGCGCTGAGCCGCACAAGACCCACAACCCTTGACACGCGGTCGATGCCGGCACTACCTTCCCTCCGCAATGACCGCTGCACGCACCACCATGATGATGCCCATGGCACATATGAAGCCGTGTGGAGCTGTCGCGTAGCACCGACCATCAACTGAACCAACGAAGGATCCGCACCGGCGACGGGGCGGATCGTTTTGTTGGACGACCCTCCCCAACCGGCCACCTTTACCAACCCCAGGGAGGGAACGATGAGCAACTACCGATACGAGACCCTGCAAGTCCACGCAGGACAAGAACCGGCACCGGGCACGAACGCACGGGCCGTACCGATCTACCAGACGACGTCCTACACGTTCGACAACTCCGAGCACGGAGCGAAGCTCTTCGCTCTGGAGGAATTCGGCAACATCTACACGCGGATCCAGAACCCGACGACCGACGTGTTCGAGAAGAGGATCGCGGCGCTCGAGGGTGGGGTTGCCGCCGTCGCGACCGCCAGCGGGCAGGCTGCGCAGTTCACGGCGCTGACAACACTCGCGGAGGCGGGCGACAACATCGTCTCCACGTCCTACCTCTACGGAGGCACGTACAACCAGTTCAAGGTGACCTTCGACCGGCTCGGCATCGAGGTTCGCTTCGTCGAAGGCGACGACCCCGAAGACTTCGCAGCCCTCATCGACGACAACACCAAAGCCCTATACGTCGAGTCGATCGGAAACCCCCGGTTCAACATCGCCGACCTTCCCGAGCTCGCAAGAGTTGCCCACGACGCCGGTGTGCCGCTCGTGGTCGACAACACATTCGGAGCCGCCGGCTACCTCTGCCGGCCGATCGACCACGGTGCCGACATCGTTGTCGCATCGGCAACGAAGTGGATCGGTGGCCACGGCACTTCGATCGGCGGCATCATCGTCGATTCCGGCAACTTCGACTGGTCGAACGGTCGGTTCCCCACCTTCACAGAACCTTCGCCCGGGTACCACGGCCTCCGGTTCGCCGAGACCTTCGGACCCAACGGGCCATTCGGGAACATCGCCTTTGCGATTCGGGCACGCGTCGAAGGTCTCCGTGACATCGGTGCCTGCCTGAGTCCGTTCAACGCGTTCCTGCTGCTCCAGGGTGTCGAGACGTTGTCCCTGCGAGTTCAGCGCCATGTGGACAACGCGCTGGAGCTGGCGACGTGGCTCCAGAGCCAGCCGTCGGTCGAGTGGGTCAACTATCCCGGCCTCGAGAACCACCCGCACCATGAGGCGGCTGAGCGGCTCCTCACCAACGGCTACGGCTCCGTGCTGTCGTTCGGCATTCGAGGCGGGGCCAAAGCGGCGGAACGGTTCATCAACTCGGTGGAACTCGCCTCACATCTCGCCAATGTCGGCGACGCGAAGACCCTCGTGATCCATCCGGCGTCGACGACTCACCAGCAGCTCGACGCCGAAGAGCAGCAGTCGGCAGGCGTCACCGACGACCTGATCCGTGTGTCGGTGGGCATCGAGCACATCGACGACATCATCGCGGACTTCGAGACCGCCTTCGCACGAGCTGGACTGGGGGAGGCAGCCGCATGACGACCGGATTCATCGACCTCCCCGGAGTGTTTCCTCTCGAAGCAGGGGGAGAACTCGATGGTGTCAGGGTCGCCTATCGAACATGGGGAGAACCTCAAGCCGAGGCGACGTTGATCTGCCATGCGCTCACCGGTTCCGCCGACGCCGATGACTGGTGGGATGGCCTCTTCGGGCCGGGCAGGGTCTTCGACCCGTCTCACGACTACATCGTCGCGGCCAACGTGCTCGGCGGGTGCTCGGGCACGACAGGGCCGACAAGTCGGAAAGCAGGTCGCCTCGCTCAGTACGGACCGGACTTCCCTGACGTGTCGATCCGCGACATGGTGCGGCTCCAAGCGCTACTCCTCGACCACATCGGCGTCGAGCGACTCCGCCTTGTGATCGGTGGATCGATGGGCGCCATGCAGACACTCGAGTGGGCGCTCTTGTATCCGGAGCGCGTCGACGCGATCGTCCCGATCGGAATCGGCGCGGCACAGTCACCGTGGGCGGTGGGTCTCTCCGAGGCACAGCGGCACGCCATTGTGAACGACCCGTGGTTCCGCGGCGGACGCTACCGAAAGGGTCGCGGCCCCGACAACGGCTTAGCCACCGCCCGGATGATCGCAATGTGCACCTATCGCAGCCCGGAGAACTTCGCCACGCGATTCGGGAGGGTGGAGCAGGACGGCGAAGGGTTTGCCATCCAGTCCTACCTGCGGCATCAGGGAACCAAACTCGTCGAGCGTTTCGATGCGAACACCTACCTGACGCTGCTCGACGCAATGGACGGCTATGACCTGGGGCGGGGTCGAGGACCGATCGAGGCCGTGCTGCGACACGTGCAGACATCTGCCCTGGTTGTCGGAATCTCGTCCGACGTGCTGTATCCCGTCGATGAAGGGGCGGAGCTGGCGCGATCGCTGGGGAATGCCGAGTTCGCCGTCCTCGACAAGCCACAGGGCCACGACGCTTTCCTCATTGAGACCGATGCGCTCAACGACCTCATCGTCGATTGGCTCCAGCGGAAACGAGGCCGCACCCCGGTCGGCGCGTGGGAAGGCGCAGGCGGGTAGAAGCCGCTCTTTCGACAGAGCCCCCTCCGCGTCCGGGCAATTGGCCGGACGCACCTCCCCCACTCCGTGGGAGAGGCGAAAACCCTCCGCTTCTCCCCTCCACCACCGAAGGTGGGGGAGGGTGCCCGAGCGCAGCGAGGGCGGGAGGGGGCGGCCTGGGAGCCAGAATCGCGCAGATGAGGCCCGCTGCCAGGGTGCCCGAGCGCAGCGAGGGCGGGAGGGGGCGGCCTGGGAGCCAGAATCGCGCAGATGAGGCCCGCTGCCAGGATGCCCGAGCGCAGCGAGGGCGGGGGGGGCGCCTGGGCCAGAATCGCGCAGATGAGGCCCGCTGCCAGGATGCCCGAGCGCAGCGAGGGCGGGAGGGGGCGGCCTGGGAGCCAGAATCGCGCAGATGAGGCCCGCTGCCAGGGTGCCCGAGCGCAGCGAGGGCGGGAGGGGGCGGCCCGGGCCTTTGTCTCCACCACGTAGTGGGGGAGACGCGGCCGGACGCAAGTCCGGTCGCAGAGGGGGCGGCCTGGGAGCTCGGATCACGAACATGAGGTCCGACGCGTGTCTCAAGTCTCGTGTCTCAAGTCTCGCGTCCCACTTTCTGTCGCCCAAAGACTCGCATCTCAGTACGCTCAGACACCTCCAACAAAGAGATTCATAGGTATGAGCGAACCACCCACCTTCATTGACGGATACACCGGACCACACATCGACACGGATCCGACGGAGACCGCAGAATGGCTCGACGCGTTCGACTCAGTTGTCGCGACCGACGGCCAGGGCCGGGCTCAATACCTGGTCGCGCGCCTCATCCGAGAGGCTGCGCGCAACCACATCGCGGTTCCAGGCGCGGTATCAACACCCTACGTCAACACGATCCCACCCGAAGATGAGCCGCCGTTCCCCGGCGACGCGCAGCTCGAGAAACGAATCCGCAGGTTCATTCGCTGGAACGCCGCGGTTATGGTCATCCGCGCCAATCGTGCTGCCCCCGGCATCGGCGGCCACCTCTCGACCTTCGCCTCCTCGGCAACCCTCTATGAGGTTGGCTACAACCACTTCTTCCGGGGGACCGCCGACGGTCAGCCGGGCGACCATATCTACTTCCAGGGCCACGCCGCGCCCGGCGTATATGCCCGTGCCTACCTCGAAGGGCGCCTCGACGAGGCGGACCTCGACCGCTTTCGCCGCGAGATCGGCGAACCCGGCCTGTCGAGCTACCCGCACCCGCGGCTCATGTCGAAATTCTGGGAGTACCCGACGGTCTCGATGGGCCTCGGACCGATCAACTCGATCTATCACGCCCAGTTCCTCAAGTACCTCGAGAATCGCGATCTCGACGACACGTCCGGCTCCCGCGTGTGGTCGTTCCTCGGCGACGGCGAGACCGACGAGCCCGAGACCCTCGGCTCGATCTCCCTCGCAGGCCGCGAGAAGCTCGACAATCTGACGTGGGTCGTCAACTGCAACCTCCAGCGCCTCGACGGCCCCGTGCGCGGCAACGGGAAGATCATCCAGGAACTTGAAGCGATCTTTCGCGGCAACGGCTGGAACGTCATCAAGGTGATTTGGGGTTCGGGTTGGGACCCACTGCTCGCCCGAGACACCGAAGGGGTGCTCATCGACAAGATGAACTCCACCGTCGACGGCGAATTCCAGCGCTACAAGGCAGAGTCCGGCGCGTACGTGCGCAAGCACTTCTTCGGCCCGGATCCCCGCCTCGGCCAACTCGTCCGAGACATGACCGACGATGACCTGTGGGCTCTCCGCCGCGGCGGTCTGGACTATCGCAAGATCTACGCCGCCTACAAGGCGGCGACGGAGATGAAGGGCCGACCGACGGTAATCCTCGCGAAGACCATCAAGGGTTGGACGCTCGGACCCCAGGTTCAGGGCAGGAACGCAACCCATTCCGTCAAGAACCTCACGGGCGACCAGCTGGTCGGCCTTCGTGACCTGCTATCCCTCAACGATGAGATACCCGATGAGGCACTCGAACTCGACCGCCCGCCGTACTACCGGCCCCCGGTTGACTCGCCCGAGTACCGCTACTTGACCGAGCGCAGGGACGCGCTCAACGGTCCGGTGCCGAGTCGGACGCTCGAGATCCGCACACCGATCGAGATGCCTGACCACAAGGCTTTCGCCGAGTTCGATGCCGGATCGGGCGACGCCGAGGCGTCCACGACCGGCGTCTTCACCCGTCTGCTGCGAAGCCTCGCTCGTGACGAGCAGTTCGGGCGCCGTGTTGTGCCGATCATCCCGGACGAAGGACGCACCTTCGGGATGGATGCGCTGTTCAAGGAGCTACAGATCTACGCCTCGCAGGGCCAGCTCTACGAACCGGTCGATCACAGCCTGATCCTCTCGTACAAGGAATCGCAGTCCGGTCAAATCCTCGAGCAGGGCATAACCGAAGCCGGATCGACGGCGAGCTGGATCGCCGCCGGAACCTCATACGCCACCCGCGGCGTGCCGATGGTGCCGTTCTACACGTACTACTCGATGTTCGGGTTCCAACGCGTCGGTGACCTATTGTGGGCCGCGTCAGACTCGCGCGCACGCGGGTTCCTCCTCGGCGCAACATCGGGACGAACGACGCTGTTGGGCGAGGGCCTCCAGCATCAGGATGGGCACAGCCACGTTCTCGCCTCGGTCATCCCGGCATGCGAGGCATATGACCCGGCGTTCGCCTACGAGATCGCCGGGATCATCGAACACGGCCTGAAGCGCATGTACGTCGACAACGAAGACGTCTACTACTACCTCACGCTCTACAACGAGGCCTACGCCCAACCGCCGAAGCCGGAAGGGTCCGATCAGGGAATCATCGACGGCCTGTACAGATGGGCGCCGGCACCGACCGGCACGAAGTACCGCGCGACCATCCTGTTCTCGGGTCCATCTCATTCGGCGGCACGGGAAGCTCAGACCATCCTCGCCGAGGAATACGGCGTTGGGGCCGAACTCTGGAGCGCCACGTCCTACAAGAAGCTGCGAGAAGAGGCCATGTCGGTGGACCGTTGGAACAGCCTGCATCCCGGCGAGGGTCCGAAGGTTCCCTTCGTGACACGGCAGCTCGAAGGCACGCTCGGGCCGGTCATCGCCGTCACCGACTACATGCGCACGGTCCCGGACCAGATCTCGCGCTGGGTTCCCCGTTCGTACACGTCGCTCGGAACCGACGGATACGGGCGCAGCGACACTCGGGAGGCCCTCCGCGAATTCTTCGAGACCGACGCCGGCCACGTAGTTGTCGCAACGCTGTCCGCGCTCGCACGCGACCAGCGGATCGATCCCGGGGTCGTGCGCGAGGCGATCGAACGTTTCGGCATCGACCCGGACGTTGGAGATCCCTGGAAGCGTTGAGCGAGGCTCCTCGGGAATCTGGGGCATCCCCCCGGTCACCTCGACCGAGCTGAGTGAGCGCTCACTCAGCTATGCTGTCGTCGTGCCCACACGACATGAACGTGCAGAACCGCTCCCGGCCGACGACCGTCGTCGGGCGATCGTCGAGGCAGTGATCCCCCTCTTCTTGGAGAAGGGACCTGCCGTCACCACGCGCGAGATGGCCGAAGCGGCCGGTATCGCCGAAGGGACCATCTTTCGTGTCTTTCCCGACAAGTCATCGGTGATTCACGAAGCCGTCAAAGCCGGCATGGACCCGGATCAGATCCAGCAGGCCATCGCGGCGATTCCCCCGACGACACCTCTCGCCAACCAACTCGAAACCGCAGCACGCATCCTCGTGGAACGCTCGGAACGGGTCGCCGCCCTCATCGGAGTGCTTCGGGCATCGGGTTCGCACGCCGGCGGCCCCCCGTCGGGCGCCCGCCAATACGTCATGGACGCGAACACCGCAATCCTCCGCGCGCTGACCACACTGTTCGAACGGAACCGCAACGAGATCCGCGTCAGTCCACATCAGGCGGCGATTGCGTTCCGGGGATTCGTCTTCGCCACGGCACATCCTCTGATCTCATCCGACGAAAAGCCGTCGATTCAGGAAAGCGTCGAGGTGCTGATGAACGGAATCGCTACGCCGACGAAGAACAGCACCGACTGATGCTGGTCCAGATCCTCCGCCGATACCTCAAGCCGTACACACGTGAGATCGTGATCGTGGTCGTGCTCCAGACGATCGGCACGATCGCCGCGCTCTACCTGCCAAGCCTCAACGCAGACCTCATCGACAACGGCGTCGTGCGCGGGGACACCGACTACATCCTTCGCGTCGGATCATGGATGCTCTTCGTTTCCCTGATCCAGGCTGTCAGCACCATCACCGCCGTCTACTTCGGAGCCCGGACGGCAATGGCGTTCGGCAGAGACGTGCGGTCGGCGATCTTCCATCGGGTGATCGAGTTCTCGAGTCGTGAGATGGCCCGATTCGGGGCGCCGTCACTCCTCACCCGGAACACCAACGACGTGCAACAAGTTCAGATGCTGGTGCTCACCACCTTCACGATGCTGATCGCGGCACCAATCATGATGGTCGGCGGCATCTTCATGGCGCTGCGAGAGGACATCGGGCTTGCGTGGCTCATCGCCGTCACCGTCGTGGTGCTCGTCGTGATCATCGCGTTCCTCTTGTCGCACATGGTCCCCGGATTCCGCCTCATGCAACGGCGCCTCGACACCGTGAACAAGGTGCTGCGCGAGCAGATCACCGGTATCCGCGTTGTCCGTGCGTTCGTTCGTGAGCCGATCGAGACCGAGCGATTTGGGGCGGCCAACACCGACCTCACCAACGTGTCGATCACCGTCGGACGCTGGATGGCTGCGATCTTCCCGGCGGTGATGGTGGTGATGAACTTCTCGAGCGTCGCCGTGTTGTGGTTCGGTGGTCTCCGCGTGGACGCCGGCGCCATGCAGATTGGATCGCTCACCGCGTTCCTGTCCTATCTCATCCAGATTCTCATGGCCGTGATGATGTCGACCTTCATGCTCATGCTCCTCCCCCGCGCATCGGTCTCTGCTGACCGAATCGGTGAGGTACTCGAGACCGATCCATCCGTCGTTCCGCCCACCGACGGGATCACCGAACTCGTCAGCCACAGCACCCTCGAGTTCGAAGATGTCGGATTCCGCTATCCGGGCGCCAGCCATCCCGTGCTGAGCGGCATCACGTTCACGGCGCATCCAGGGCAGACGACGGCCGTCATCGGGTCGACCGGTGCGGGCAAGACAACCCTCGTCAACCTGATCCCTCGGCTCTTCGACGCCACGGACGGCCGTGTTCTCGTCGACGGCGTCGATGTGCGGCAGATCGATCCCGACACACTGTGGAACAGGATCGGCCTGGTCCCGCAAAGGGTCTATCTGTTCTCGGGCACCGTTGCCTCGAACCTTCGATACGGCAAGCCGGACGCCACCGACGAGGAGATGTGGGAGGCCCTCGAGATCGCACAGGCTCGAGAGTTCGTCGAGGCGATGCCCGAGGGCCTCAATTCGCCGATCTCCCAAGGCGGCACCAACGTTTCCGGTGGCCAACGCCAGCGCCTCGCTATCGCTCGGGCACTCATTCGCCGGCCGGAGATCTACCTGTTCGATGACTCGTTCTCAGCCCTCGATGTGGCCACCGATGCTCGCCTCCGTCACGCCCTCGCCGGCGTGACCGCGGACGCAACGGTGATCATCGTGGCACAACGAGTGGCGACGATCATCGATGCCGACCAGATCGTGGTGCTCGAGGACGGCGGCATCGTCGGCCTCGGCACGCATGATGAGCTTCTGGAGACCTGTGGCGCGTACGCGGAAATCGTCGATTCCCAGATGGCGGTGGAAGCATCATGACGTCGCAGCACACCACCATGAAGGAGACCGAGCGGATCAAGGGCCAGGGCGGTCCGGGCCACGGCGGCCCATTCGGCGGCGGAATGGTCGGCCAGAAGCCGCTCGCCTTCGGCCCATCCATCAAGCGACTCGGAAGGCGACTTCGCCCCGAACGGGCCAAGGTGATCGCCGTGGTTACGGCTGCAATCGTCAGCGTGGCGCTCACCTCGCTCGGGCCGAGAATCCTCGGACGGGCAACCGACATCATCTTCTCCGGTGTAGTCGGGGGATTCCTCCCAGAAGGCATGACAAAGGCGCAGGCGATCGACTCGGTCAGAGCGCAGGGCCAGGACCAGCTCGCCGACATGTTGAGCGGTGTCGACCTGATTCCTGGTGTCGGCATCGACTTCACTGCGCTGCGCAACACCCTCATCCTCGCTCTGATCATCTACGGGCTCTCCGCACTCCTCGGATTCCTCCAGGCCTACTTCCTCAACGACGTGGTTCAGCACACGGTGTTGCGGATGCGGTCCGAGGTCGAGGACAAGATCAATCACATGCCGCTGAGTTACTTCGACCGGGTGCCGCGCGGCGAACTGCTCAGCCGCGTCACCAACGACATCGACAACGTCTCGCAGAGCCTCCAGCAGACGATGAGCCAGCTGCTGACCTCCGTGCTCACCGTGGTGTTCGTTTTCGCCATGATGCTGTCGATCTCGTGGGTCCTCGCGCTGATCGCGGTCGTGACAATCCCCCTCACCGTCATCATCGCTGGGACCGTGATGAAGCGATCCCAGACGAAGTTCATCACCCAGTGGCGCCGCACCGGCCAGCTCAACGCCCAGATCGAGGAGGCGTTCACCGGCCACGCCCTGGTGAAGGTGTTCGGTCGCCAAAGTGATGTCCAGGACACGTTCGAGGTCGAAAACGAGGAGCTGTATCAGGCGAGCTTCGGTGCCCAATTCCTCTCCGGGCTGATCATGCCGATCGCGATGCTCATCGGGAACCTCAACTACGTCATCATCGCGGTGCTCGGCGGGCTTCGGGTCGCCAGCGGTGCGATGAGCCTCGGCGACGTGCAAGCCTTCATCCAGTACTCGCGTCTGTTCACCCGGCCGGTCACGCAGATCGCTTCGATGGCCAACCTCCTGCAGTCGGGCGTCGCGTCCGCCGAACGGGTCTTTGAGTTGCTCGACGCCGAGGAGGAGACCCCCGACCAGGGCCTTGCGGAGATTCCAACGGATGCGCACGGTCGGGTGGCGTTCGACGACGTCTCATTCCGATACGTCGAGGACCAGCCGCTGATCGAGCACGTGAGTTTCCACGTCGACCCGGGCCAAACCGTCGCAATCGTCGGACCGACCGGCGCCGGCAAGACGACGCTCGTCAACCTCATCATGCGGTTCTACAACATCGACTCGGGCGACATCACGCTCGACGGTGTCGACATCTCAACGTTGCGACGCGATGCCCTCCGATCACAGACCGGAATGGTGCTGCAGGACACGTGGCTCTTCGAAGGCACGATTCGCGACAACATCGCGTACGGCCGCCCCGACGCAAGCGAAGCAGCAATCCTGGAGGCGGCGCGCGCCACCTACGTTGATCGCTTCGTGGCGAACCTCCCGGACGGCTACGACACCATCATCGACGACGAGGGTGGCACGGTCAGCGCAGGTGAGAAGCAGCTCATCACGATCGCTCGGGCCTTCCTCGCCGATCCTGCCCTGCTGATCCTCGACGAGGCGACGAGTTCGGTCGACACCCGGACCGAGGTGCTTGTCCAGCGAGCGATGTCGGCATTGCGAGCCGATCGGACCAGCTTCGTCATCGCGCACCGACTCTCAACGATCCGCGACGCAGACCTGATCCTCGTCATGGAGGACGGCCAGATCGTCGAGCAAGGCAACCACCAGGAACTCCTGGACCTCGCCGGTGCGTACGCCGCTCTCTACGAGTCCCAATTCAGCGGTCCCGACGCTTTCGAGGATTTGCCCGAAGAGCCAAGCGCCTTCAGCTAGCAAGCCGACCTAGTGAACGGGCTCGAGCGCCCACGCGACCAGATCATCGAGCGGCTCGTTCTCGGCCCGGGCTGCAATCTCCTCGTAGCGGTCCTCCCCAAGTGCCGCGCGGACAACGGGCTCGACGTTCCACCACCGGGGGTGCTGTGCCCACGGCGGGAGGTGGGGCCGGCAGCCCCCAAACAGCCGCGCCGCCGCCTCCCATTGACCCCGGCCGGCGGCGATGCGGCCGAGGCCGAACAGCCCGGTCCGAACCCAGGGCTCCATGGACCGCTCGTACACTCGCGTCAGGCCCTCCTTCACAACCATCTCCGCTCGGTCCACATCGCCGCGAGGGGAGAGGACGAAGGTTCCGAGGACGATGAGCGCGGTCGCCGACCACCCGGGACCGCCGAGCGTGCTCGCCTCCACCGCCGCTTGTTCGGCAGTCTCGAAATCGAGCTGCAGCGCCGCCACCGACGCCAGAATTCCGAGGGCAAACATATTGAGCGCGGCGTCGTCGCCAAGTTCACGAAGCAGTGGAATGGCTTCGTTGATCCACGTTCGGGCTGCGTCAAAGTCACCGTCGCCGAAGAACTGGGCCTCGCCAAGGAGCGCGAGCCCGTACCCACGCGGCAACCGTGCGCTATGGGCATCGCACAGCTCGAGGATTTGGCGACCCATTCCTTCGGTGAGTTCCGGCATTCCGACGAACACGCCGCTCTGTCCCTGACCGTTGCAAGCCCACAGCAGCAGCTTCCAGGCGTCGGTCTGTTCGAGCATCTCGACTGCGGTTGCCGAAGCTGACGCAGAAGCGGCAAGATTCCCGATCAGCTGCGCTCCGAACGCGACGCTGAGGTGTGCCGCTGCCTGCATCGACAAGGGTGCGTCTCCCGCGCCCTCGAGCATGCGGACTCCAAACCGATGCGCGTTTGCCGGATCACCCCGCCAGAACCAGTAGGCGCACAATCCCGGGGCCGCAGCGAGTGTCGCCGTTCGTGACTCATGGTCCAACGACCATTCGAGGGCCGAGACGAGATCGTCGTGGGCAGCCGCCATCGGCGCAACGGCCGCGGGATGGCCGGGTGTGAGCCAAACGTCGGCGGACGTCCGTGCCATCTCCAAGAAGTAACGGCTGTGGCGCAGCGCCACCGCGTTGCTCTCGCCGAGCTGCACCAATCGTTCCCGGCCGACCGCCCGAAGGGTATCGAGCAAGCGATATCGGGTCTGGCCGCCTTGCGTTCGCTCGACCGTCACCATCGATGCATCGACCAGAGTCTCGAGATCGAACGTCACATCGGCGGAATGGAGCGGGTCCCATCCTGCTACCGCGCTGACGGCCGGGATGTCAAAGGATCCAACGAAGACCGAGAGGCGATCGAAGAGAACCTGTTGCTCGGGTGTGAGCAGGTCGTAACTCCACGCGACTGTCGCAGCAAGACTCCGGTGGCGGTCTGGAGCAGTTGTGTCTCGATTCGGAAGGTCGAGGCTCGCGGCAGATCGACGAGCGATGTCGGCGGGGCTCACCGCGTTCACGTGCACTGCCGCCATTTCGATCGCAAGGGGCAGGCCTTCCATGGCCCGGCAGATCTGGGCGATATCGCGTTCGAAGTCTTCGGTCACGGTGAACTCTCGATCGACCTGGGTCGCGCGCTCGACGAACAGTCGCTCGGCGTCGGACACGCCCAGCACACCCATCGGGAGACTCATCGAAGGCACGACATACCGCACTTCCCCGGCGGCGTGGAGCGGCCGACGACTGGTGACAAGCACGGTCAGGTCGTCGGCCGCTTGGAGTACGTCGGTTGCAAGCCGCGCGACATCCTCGACAACGTGCTCGCAGTTGTCGAGCACGAGGAGGATCCGGCGTCGGGCCAGGTAGCGGCTGAGCAGAGCAACGGAATCAACACCCGGCTGGCCGGCGAGCCCCAGCACCTCGGTCGTCCTCGCTGCAGCGTCCCCGCCCGGCGTCAGCGCGGCAAGATCAACCCACCACGCGCCGTCGGGGTAGCGGTCCAGCAGCTCATGGGCAACCTGGCGTGCGAGGCGGGTCTTGCCAACACCCCCAACCCCAACGAGCGTGACGAGCCGATCGACGTCGAGGAGCTTGCTCACTTCAGCCATCTCACGACGTCGCCCCACGAAGGACGACACGAACGCCGGCAGGTTCGTCGGCGGGCTAACGTCGAGCATCGGATCCTGAACAAGGATTCGGTCTTCGAGCGTTCGCGTCTCGGCCGAAGGTTCGATTCCGAGCTCCTCGACAAGTGTGTTCCGGAGGCGCCAACCCACACGCAGAGCTTCGGCGTGCCGGTCGCTCCGGTACAACGCCACCATCAAGGCCCGGTGGAGACGCTCCCGCAGGGGAAACTCGCTCGTCAACGCCTCGAGTCTTGGGATCACTTGCTCGTGGTGCCCGAGGGCAAGCTCAGCCTCCATGAGGAGTTCGGTTGACTGAATTCTCTCCTCGTCCAGCTCGAATGCTCTCCGGGCGAGCAGCGGGGCGTCATCCGAGAGCTCCTCAAACGGACGACCGCGCCAGAGAAGCGCAATTTCGCGGAGCAGCTTCGCAACTCGAACCGGATCGGACGGGAACAGTGCGCGCGCAGCGTCGAGTGAGCGCCTGAACTCCGCGGCATCGATCGAGTCTCCATTCAGGCTGATCCGATAGCGCTGTCCATCGGAGACGACTCGCTCGCCGAGCGCCTTGCGGAGGTTCGACACGTATGTCCGGACGACGTGTGATGCGGTACCCGGCGGAGCGTCACCCCACACTTCGTCAACGAGCCGATCGACGCTCACGGTCTCTGGCGCTGCGGCCAAGAGCACGGCAAGGACGCGTTGCTGCCGGGGTCCACCGAGGTCGATCTCGGCATCGCCGTCAAAGGCCCGCAGCGGGCCAAGTATCTCGAACCGCATATGACGATCGCCTTCGAGTGCATCCTACCGAATCGAACGGAGCGCGCGATTGCCTCGCTTGGATCGTTTCTGGATCGGCGTCGGGGATGATGTCCTGAACTGGCAAGAACAGAAAGGAGGCCATCATGCTGAGACGATGGTCGGTCGGGCCGGTTTTGATCGTTCTCGTGATTCTGGCAATGCTCGGAGCTTCGTCATGCAGTGGAGCGACTGACCACGCGCTGGATACATCGTTCACCGGCGAAGTCCACTGGGGAATCACCGATCAGTGTCAGGTGGTCACGACGATGACCGAAGCCACCGGCGAGGACCCCGACCTTGGGTCGGTCACCACAACCTGGGCGCACTGCCCTGAAGACGACATAGTTGAGGACGGGCGCGTCACGATCATCGACGAAGACGGGGACGAGCTCTACGGGACCTACGACTACCCGGAAATTGACAATGGCTCACCGATCACATTCGACGGTGGTACCGGCCGCTTTGCGGAAGCCACCGGCACCGCAACGGTTGTGTACGGCGTTGAACTGACCTTCCGAGAGGACTGTGATCCCGACAGCGACCCACTCATGTGCCTGACCAACAGCCCGTGGAATGCGAACTTGACCGGCACCCTCAACTACTAGCGACGCAGCGTCCCGCGGCCGACGATCGCCTCGGGATTGGGAGACCGCTCTCGTCGACCGCCGGCGGGAGCGGTCTCTCGTCAGGAAAGGCCCTCGGCGGTGGCTTTGGTGCGCGGGTCGGCGTTGACGAAGGCGACCAAGGCAAAGTACACCACGGGAATCGAGGAATAGAGCACCAGGCTGAGCGTTGTGGACCAGCCGGCAACCACCATTGCGATGATGTAGACCACTATCGGCACCGACGAGGTGAATGCATACAACCGCCGCGCCTTCTTCGAGGGTGGCTGCCACAGCAGGCCGGGGTGAGTCTGCAAGTACGCGTTGAGCGCAAGGCGAAGCAGGGACGCCGCAATCATGACAACTCCGTAGAGGTGGAGCGCCGTCGGTTCTGTCGGGTACTCACCGAGAGCTGACGAGGCGTACGGAACGAGCGCCAACACAAGCAGGAAGAGCAGATTCAGCCACGTTGCATTGTGATCGACGTACCGAACCTGGTTGAACGTCTGTTTGTGGAGCGTCCAGAACATCCCAACGAGCAGGAAACTGATCACGAAGGAAACGAACGTCGGACGGACTTCAGTCAGCGAGTCAGCGAGGGATTGACCCGATCCGAGCTCGGGGACTCGAATGTCGAGAACCAGGATGGTGATGATGATGGCAATGACGCCATCGGTCAGAAAGACCAGCCGATCAGGGTTCGCAGCGCGTTGCTCGGCCGGAGTGAGTTGGGGCTTGGTGTCGTCGGACATTGCGCCATCGTAAACAATCGGATCGGAGTGCAGAGAATCGGGCGGTGAGTGTCACCGTCACCGGCGGCCTTCCGGGCTCGTCGACAGTCCTCATCTTTCCGGCGTGAGCTCCCAGGCCGCCCCCTCTGCGACCGGACTTCCGTCCGGCCGCGTCTCCCCCACCTAGCGGTGGGAGAGACGAAGACGTCTTTGCCTCTCCCACGGAGTGGGGGAGGCGCGAGCATCCGGCCGGTGAGGCCGGAGCGGAGCGGAGGGGGCCGCCTGGGAGCTGGCACGCGCAGATGAGCTCGTCCAATGCTCCCGCCTAGCCCCTGAGGGGTAGGAATTGCCGAGGACTGGGGCTGGCCCTATTCGGCCATCTCGTAGGCGTCGCGTTGGGCGTAGACGTGGTCGATCCAGATCCGCTGAGCGCGAGCGTCGTCGCGTACTGGCCTCCGGATCATCTCGAGGCAGAACCGACTCTGGTCTGCCGTTGTCCCGGCACGGCCATTGAGGTCGACGGCGAAGCGGGAGAAGTCGCGGACGGCTACGTCGAACATCTGGTCGACGAGGTCGTCTTCGATCTCGTAGATCTCGGCGTTCTCCAGCACCAGCTGGCAGTAGACGACGAGCGTGAAGATCTCGCCGACGGCCAGCAGCCAGTCCGTGTCTCGCTGCTGATCCTCGGTTGGTGTCGCCTCGACCAGCATTCTCTTGAACACTTCTGTCTGCTCGGCGAACACGGTCACATTCGGTACGTCGAAGCGCTTGAAGACGGGCGCGTAGTCGTGGAATCGGATCTTGCCGAGTCCACGCGTTGGTCCCTGATCGAAGAGGAAGTCGTCGTTCACCGCTTCGTCGCGCCGGCCAACGGCTGGGAGATCGGTAGGGCGGAAGAAGTAGTTCTCCATGAACTTGACGATCAGGGCGATGTTGACGTGCACCGTTCCCTCGAGCTTCGGCAATGCGCGAATGTCGCGGGCAGCCATGTCGAAGTAGGTGTCGGCCTCGAATCCCTTCGCTGCGATCACGTCCCAGAGATGATTGACCACATCCTCACCCTGTGTCGTGACCTTCATCTTGACGACGGGGTTGTACAGCAAGTAGCGACGATCGTCGGGTGAGGCCACGCGCATGTAGTCCCCAGCGCGTGACGCCACCAGCTTCATCGCGACGAGCCGTGCGTAGGCATCGGTGAACAGCCGCCGCACGTGGGGGAAGTCGGTCACGGCCATGCCGTAGAGGTGCCGGTGGGCGGCGTGGTGAACGGCCTCGTAGAACGCGTGGGTACAGATGCCGATCGAGCCCCACCCGAGGTTGAACTTGCCGATGTTGACGGTGTTGAGCGCGGCATCCCATGCGTCATCACCGCGGGACAGGATGTCGGCATCGGTGATCGGATAGTCGTCGAGGGCGTATTCCGCCACGAAGTTCTGGCTGTGCACCACGTTCTTCACCACCCGGTAGGCAGGGTGCTGCGAATCGACGACGAAGAAGCAGTACTCGCCGGTGTCGGCCATTTTGCCGAAGGTTGACACGAGTGCGGCCTCGTTGCCGTTCCCGATGTAGTACTTGCTGCCGTTGGCCCGGTAGGTGCCGTCGCCGACCGGGGTCAACTCCATCTCCGTGGAGTAGAGGTCGGCGCCGTGCTCCTTCTCGGACAATCCGAAGGCAAACACGGCACCCTCTTGAAGCAACGCGGCGGTCTTGGCCTTCACGGCCTCGTTGCCGCTCATCCAGATCGGTCCGAGCCCGAGGACGGTGACCTGCCAGGTGTACCAATAGGGCAGGCCGTAGAACCCGAGGATCTCCGCGAACTCGCAGATACGCCACACGTCCCAGCGAGAGTCGTCGGCGCCGTATCCGATGGGCGTGCACATTGTGGCGAAGATGTCCTCGCTCGCGACGAAGTCAAGGAAGTCCCGGTACCAAACCGCGCCGTGGTCATCCTCCTTGAGCCGCTGCTTCCCTTTCGCCTCGAAGAACGCAATCGTCTTGCGCATCACCTCGTCGGAGCGATCGTCGGCGTAGGCCCGATCACGGCGATGCGGATGAAGGAGGATCATGCTGCGTCTCCTGTCGTGTCCGGCTCACAGCGCCCGACGCCATCGGGTCGAGCGTCTTCGGTATCGAGGATAGACCGACCCGGCAGACCCTCCGCTGGTCGTCGCCGTGTCCGGCGACGATACCTAGGGTTCTTCCATGAAGCGCGAACGCCCAGGCCCCGGTCAAGAATCGGTGTGGGACTATCCGCGGCCACCGCGAGTTGCACCCGAGCCTCGGATTGTCCGGATCGTCCTCGGAGGTGAAACGATCGCCACCACGGATCGTGCGCTGCGGGTGCTTGAAACCAGCCATCCGCCCGGCATCTACGTTCCGCCGGAAGCGTTCGCGGCAGGAGCCCTCAGCCCGAACCCACAACGCACAGTGTGTGAATGGAAGGGCCTGGCCGAGTACTGGGATCTCAGTGGCGGAGAACTCACGCGGGTCGCCGCGGCGTGGAGCTATCCCGAGCCAAGCCCCGGCTTCGAAGTAATCGCGGAATACCTCTCTGTGTACCCGGGAAGAGTCGACGCCTGTTATCTGGGCGGCGAGTTGGTTCGCGCTCAGGAAGGCAGCTTCTACGGCGGTTGGATCACGGACGAAATCGTTGGTCCGTTCAAGGGAGCGCCCGGGACTACGGGCTGGTAGCGACAACAGCGTTGCACCACGCCGCCCCTCTGTGGCGGGCGATTGCACCTAATCCGGCGCCGGACGCTCCCAGGTTGTTCCCGTGGCGAGCGCCACGCTGTGATAGGCGCCGTCGTAGATCCCGATGTGTTTGTTCTTGATGATCGAGTCGCAGTACATGCGCAGCAGATCCTCCTCACCGGCAATCAGATCGATCGCGTTGAGTGTCTCAGGGATCGACCGCATCTCCACCGTGCCGTCGCCGAGTTCTGCGGAACGGATAGCGCCCCAGGCCTCATGCCCGCCGACCCGCTCGTTGAAGATCTTGGGGACCGGGTAGAACGCCAATTCGCTCGGTTTCGTGATGAGAACGTCGACCACCCGCATCAGGTAGTTCGTGGAGTACACGGCATGGAAGGTGTTGTCGAACAGGAACACGTGGATGCCTTCCGCGGGTCCAATGCGAATCTCATCGGCAAAGGCCTGCGTGTCCCTCCACGTGAAGTGGGTGTGGACGTCCTTGGAGTCGCTGCCCATCTCCTCCTGGAGCCATTCCCAGTTCTCAGCATGATCGCCGAGGTTCACAAATAGGGTCGCCTCGCCCGCATCGACCATCGGGCGCACGTGCTCGATGATCGCCTGGAAGAGATCCCGCTGCGCTCCCGCCCCACCCATCGTCAAGAGAAACCGACGCGGCTCACCGCTCTCCATCCGTTCGATCCGACGAGCGCAGTCAACCTCGATGTTCTCGACCAGCTCATGGTCAACGTGGTGGCCGACGTAGGTGAGCGCATCGCTCGGTACCGGCTTCAAGATGCTGTTCTTCTCGTCGAAGCCGCGCATCGTCCGGAAGCCGTAGTAGCCGGAAGGTGACTGCACGGCATGGCTCGCCCCCTCGATCAGCTGGAAGGCCATCGGCCAGTTGTCGAACATCATGTCGACGACGTTGGTCATCCCACCGGCCACGGCGCCCATCGAATTCCACATGTGCGACCCAAGGAGAGGAGTCTCGGACGGCAGGCCGCGGTGGAGATTCGCGAACAGCTCGCTCATCCGATAGTCCCTGGCGTTGGCCTTGATGAATCGCCAGGGCCAGCCCACGGCGAATGCATTGAGCGCCCACCACAGGCCGGGCAGCGTGCGGTCGCCGGTCGTGACCGGTTCCCATACGTACTGGTTGAAGAGCTTGCTCCGCTGCGAGACCCGTGAGAAGCGGCTGTAGCCGGTGTTCCACCAGTTGATTACGTCCGACGTGATGCCCGGAATCGCCAGCAGGTCAAGCCAGTAGGGGGTGTAGCCCATCGCCTTCGCACACGACGCGCCCGCCATCGCGATGCGGTAGTGCCCGAAGCCCATCCTCACGGTGGCACAGATGACGCCGTTCGACGGGTCGATCGGCTCCCCCTCGCCGCTCCGGCGGATGTCCTGAAGACCGAAGACCGAACCAAGGTACTCGTTGTCGAAGAGCGTGAGTTCGTACTGCTCGTCCGGGTCGTACGAGAACTTGTCGATGAACATCTGCTGCCATCGGCGGGCTCGCTTGGTGTATGACGGCTTCAGGCTGTTCCCATAGAGTGAGAAATGATCGTCCACTTCGGGCCTCCTCTCGTTGGCAGGCGCCACGCTACCCGCCCGCGACCGGGTGTGGTTCGGTCCACCGATTCCCACCCGCGACGGCCGATCGGCTGAGCTGTCGGCGCCGCGCGGTGTCCGCCTACCGCTAGCATCGCTCGGACGATCGGAGGAGGCCCCCTTGAGTGAGTCCACCCGGCGGGTCGGTTCATCGGCGCAAGATCGGGCCCGGACCGCCTTCGGCGAGCATTTCGGCGAGCCTCCATCGTTCATGGTCCGGTCCCCGGGGCGGGTGAACCTGATCGGCGACCACACCGACTACTCGGAGGGATTTGTGCTGCCGATCGCCATCGACCGCGGGTTGTGGCTCGCCATGCGGCCTCGGGCCGACCGGATGGTCAGGATCTGGGCCGAACTTGGCGATGAGTGGGCCGAGATCGATCTTGATCGATTGAAAAAGCACCCTGGATGGGCGGCATACGTCGAAGGAATTGCTCATGAACTCATCGTTGAAGGCGTTGAGCTTGTCGGATTCGACGGAGCGCTCACCTCCGACCTTCCAGCAGGCGCCGGACTCTCGTCGTCGGCCGCGCTCGAGTTGGCGGCTGCCAAGGCCTTCTCCGTATCGAGTGGCTTCGCTTGGGATCCGCGTCGGGCCGCGATCATGGGCTGGCGTGTTGAGAACGAATGGCTCGGTCTGAGCAGCGGCATCATGGACCAACTGATCTGCGGCTCGGGTCACGAGAACCATGCCCTGCTGATCGATTGCCGCAACCTCACCACACGACCCGTCGCTATCCCGACCGGCACCGACGTTGTTGTCCTCGACACCGGGACGAGAAGGAAGCTCACCGAAAGCCGCTACAACG
This sequence comes from uncultured actinomycete, assembly GCA_942491345.1. GTDB lineage: Bacteria > Actinomycetota > Acidimicrobiia > Spongiisociales > UBA5794 > JAHEEL01. The sequence continues at coordinate 284,658 of CALOAN010000021.1, read as the reverse complement.
AGCGAAGGCTCGAATGCGAGGCGGCTACTGCGGCGTACGGGAAGGAGTTTCTTCGCGATCTCACGCTCAATACGCTCACTAGCAATCCGCTCGCAGATTGGAAGCTCTATCGAAGAGCACACCACGTTGTCTCTGAAAACCAGCGCACCATCGACGCCGCCGACGCACTGGCGGGAGATGATGCAGCCCTGGTTGGCAGCCTCATGGTCTCCTCACACGCGAGCTTGCGCGAGGACTACGAAGTATCGGGTCCGGAGCTCGACGCCATGGTGGAAGCCGCCGTCGCCGCTCCCGGATGCCTTGGCGCACGGATGACCGGCGGTGGGTTCGCCGGTTGTGCGGTGGCGCTTGTCGAGAGTTCCGCACTCGAAGGCTTCATATGCGAGACGACACGCGTGTATCGGAATCGGACGGGGCTCGAACCGTCTCTCTATGTCTGCAAGGCATCCGACGGCACAAGCGTCCAGACAGAGGAGAATGTGACATGACTGTGCTCGTGACCGGAGGGGCCGGATTCATCGGCGGAGTCGTGACCGACCAGTTGCGGGCGGGCGGCAAACCGGTGGTGGTCATCGACGACCTGAGCCGCGGACACCGCGATGTCGTGGACGACGATGTGCCGTTCTACCGAGCCACTGTCGGTGACCGTGATGCCATCACCCGCATCGTGGCCGACCACGAGGTGGACGCCTGCATCCACTTCGCGGGACTCATCGCCGTAGGCGAATCCGTTGCGGAGCCCGGCCTGTATTGGCGCCGCAACGTGGCAGAGAGCATCACCCTGTTTGACACCCTTTCTAGCCTCGGCGTCGACAATGTGGTGTTCTCGTCGTCGGCGGCCGTGTATGGGGATCCAATCGAGGTCCCCATCCCGGAAGCGCACCCGAAACAGCCGACCAGCCCGTACGGCAACACGAAGCTGGTGGTCGAGCAGGTACTCGAGGATCTGTCGGCGTCTGGACAACTCCAAGCGGTCTCGCTCAGGTACTTCAACGCGGCCGGCGCATCTGAGCGCCGCCGGGAACGGCACATACCCGAGACGCACCTCATCCCGCTTGCCCTTCGAGCCGCGCGGGACGGAACTCCAATGAACGTCTTCGGAACCGACTATCCCACGCCGGACGGAACCGCTATCCGCGACTACATCCACGTCACCGACCTCGCTTCCGCCCACGTCCGTGCCATCGACTACCTGCGCAGCGGTGGTGCGACCGTCGCGCTGAATCTCGGCGTGGGACACGGCGCCAGCGTGCGCGAGGTGCTCACCACGTCCGAAGAGGTGACCGGCAGGTCGATCAACGCCGTCGAGACGTCGCGACGGCCCGGTGATCCTGCGGTTCTCGTTGCCGCCGCCGACGAAGCGAGGAGCGTTCTGCAGTGGACGCCGCACACCACCGATCTCGCTGAAATCGTCGAGTCGGCGTGGCGTTGGGAGAAGGACGGACCACCTTCGCCTCGGGGTTGACCGGCGCCTAGGAAGTGGAGGCCGCGAGGGCCTCGTCGATCACGGAGACCAATTGGTCTGCGTTTGCGGAGTCGAACACCATCGGCGGTTTGATCTTGATGACGTTGCCGAACGGACCGTCGGTGCTCAGGAGCACGCCCTGTGCCTTGGCGTATTCGACAACCGCTCGGGCCAGGGTCGTCGCTGGGTGCTTCGAACGCCGTTCCTCGACCAGTTCGACACCGAGGTAGAGGCCCGCGCCACGAACATCGCCGACCGCGTGGTGGCGGTCGGCAACTCTGACCAGGGAGTGGAGCAGGCGGTCGCCGACGTTCGTCCCGTGGTCAACAACGTCGAGTCGCTCGATCTCATCGAGCACGGCATTCCCGATGGCAGCCGAGACGGGGTTGCCGCCGAAGGTATTGAAGTACTCCATTCCGTTGTTGAAGGCCTCTGCGATCGCTCGCGTCGTAGCGACAACCGCGAGCGGGTGTCCGTTCCCCGCCGGCTTGCCCATCGTCACCACATCGGGCTCGAGGTCGTATCTCTCGAACGCCCAGAACGCACCGGTCCGTCCGAACCCGGTCTGAACCTCATCGGCGACGACCAACCCTCCCCTGGCCCGAACGGCATCGTGCGCGGCATTCGGCACACCCGGAGACGGAACGACCTGACCGCCGCAGCCGGGGAGGGCTTCGATGATGAGCCCGGCGGGTGCCGTGCCGGCGAGTACGTCGTCCGCTATCGCGCGGTACGTCGCAGGGCCCTCGAAGCCGCTGAACTCCGGAACGCGATACGGATCGGGAGACGGGAGCACGTGAACCCAGTCGCGCTTGCCTGCTCCGGCGGGTGCGTTGAACTTGTATGGACTCACATCGATCAGCGTCGACGTGTTGCCGTGGTAGCCGTGATCGAGGCACACGATGTCCGTCCGCTGGGTGGCCGCTCGGACGAGCCGAATCGCTAGTTCGTTGGCCTCGCTGCCCGAGTTGACGAGAAACACCTGATCAAGGTGATCAGGGAGGGTCGCGAGGATCCTCTCGGCGTAGCGGAGAACTTCGGGATGCAGGTAGCGAGTGTTGGTGTTGAGGACAAACGATTGGGCGGCACCTGCTGCAGCGACCGCCGGATTGCCGTGCCCAACATGGCACACGTTGTTGACGCAGTCGAGGTATCGCCGGCCACGTTCGTCGTAGAGGTATTGGCCGCTTCCACGCACGATGGTCAGGGGTTCGTCGTAGCTGAGGCTGAGTGAGGGTCCGAGCGTCGAGCGACGACCGAGAAGCTCGGTTCGGCGCGGCCTGGAAGGTCGCACCTCCCTACCAGCGGCGGAGAGTTCCTCGGCAATCCTGTCGAGGTCGCCTGCCACGAGGCGCTCGAGCAGGTCCCATGCCAGATCCTCGCTGATGGTGTGATGTTGGTTGGCATCGCCGCGAGACGCAGAAACCGTCACCGACGTGGCGAGTCGAGCCAGGATCAGGTCGAGGAGGGCACCAGCCTCGGCATCGGTGAGGGGCGCCAGCGGCCGGTACCCCGAGATCACGTCGGAGGCGACCCCGACGGGATCGTCCTGATCGAACATGGCGTAGGTGCACGCGATGGCGAGTTCTGCGACCCTGACGGTCTCGATCGCGTCACCGAAGTCGATCACCCCGGAGATCACACCGTCGCGAAGCACGATGTTCTCGTCGTTCAGATCGTTGTGGACCACCTGTCGGGGAAGCGCTCCAAGATCGATCGCTTCGTACCGGTCAAGCACACGCTCGATCAGCCGCCGTCGGCGTGAATCGTCGATTGCCCCCAAGCGCTTCGTGATGATCGTTCCCGCATCCGAAAGATCCCAGAGGAATCCGGACGGCTGAGGTCCCGCCGGAAGGCCGGCGAGCGCGTTCACAATCGTGCCTGCGACAACACCGATCTCGTGTGCAAGCTCCGGTGGCCGGCCGGCCTCGCTATAGGCGACGCCATCGACCCATGAGTACAGGTGGGCCGTGAGCCCGTCGTCGAGAGCAGCCCATGTGCCTCCGGTGACGGTCGGGACAACCGCCGGCGTGGCGACGCCGGCACCGGCACGGGCCACAGCATCGAGGACCGATTGCCGAAAGCGCAGCGCCGCGACATTCGTCTCCGGTGGCGAGATTCTCAACAGGTAGTCCTGTTCGTCCGATCCGGTGACCCTCGCGTTCTCGTCGATCTCACCCGGCAGAAGCGAGCATTTGCCGGTGATTCCGAACACGTCGGCCACAAGTCGTTCGTGATCGATCATCTCCCGCGCAACGCTACCAGCGGACCCGTACCAGCCCCCCGACGGGCTCACCTCCGGTGTCGTTCGCCTGTACGCACGGACCGCGTACCCAGGGATACCGACTCTGGAGCGGGTCCGGCTGCAGGGCCTATGATCGAAGGCAGAACCAACCAACGGAGGTCACGATGGCGACCATCGTCGTCGGATTCGTCGACAACCCACCCGGGAACCGTGCGCTCGAACTCGCAATCGAGGAAGCTCGGCGCCGGAACACGGGATTGATCGTTGTCCATTCGCTGCGCGGCGGCCAACAAACCACACCGGATGAGATCAACGCCTCCCGCAAAGCGATGGAACGAGTTGAAACCCGATTGAGGTCCGAGAACATCGAGTTCGAGGTGGAGACCTTCGTACGCGGTCGGGCGCCGTCGGAGGATCTTCTGGAGGTCGCGGCGGAACAGAGTGCCGACCTCATCGTCGTCGGCTATCAGAAACGCAGCACCACCGGCAAGCTCCTGCTCGGGAGCACGCCGCTGGCGGTCATGTTGGGCGCCACGTGCCCCGTTCTCGCGGTGTCGGCCTCGTAGCTCACAGACGCAAAGACAGCACAACTAGCCGCCGGCGCTGTAGTTCTCCTCGAGCGCCGTTCCCGGGTCGACGTAGTCGTAGCCCAGCGCCGTGGCGACGTGCTCCTCGGTCACAACACCGCCACACACATTCAACCCGCCGAGCAGGTGAGGGTCGTCCAGCATCGCCTGCTTTGCGCCCTTATCGGCGAGCGCCAACGCGAAGTGGAGGGTCGCATTGTTCAGTGCGCGTGTCGATGTCTGAGGCACGGCCCCCGGCATGTTGGCGACGCAGTAGTGAACGACGTTGTCAACGATGTAGGTTGGGTCCTCGTGCGTTGTCGGGCGCGATGTCTCGAAGCAGCCGCCTTGATCAATCGCGACGTCGACCAGAACCGACCCCGGCTTCATTCGCTTCACCGTGTCGGCGGTCACCAACGTCGGGGCCCGGTCGCCCTTGACGAGCACTGCGCCAATGACAAGGTCGGCTTGGAGAACGAGCTCCTCGACCGCGGCACGTGTCGAGTACACCGTCTCGAGCGAGTTCCCGAAGTGCCGAGCGAGGCGATTCAGCACCGGAACACTCTTGTCGAGTACGACGACATCACCACCGAGACCGGCGGCCATCTGGATCGCGTTCTCTCCCACAACGCCGCCACCGATCACGACCACTCTCGCAGGCATCACGCCGGGAACACCGCCGAGGAGGAGTCCGGCGCCACCGTGCGGCGCCTCGAGGCAGTGCGCGCCGGCCTGCACAGACATGCGGCCCGCAACCTGAGACATGGGAGCGAGGAGCGGCAGGCCGCCTGCGTCGTCGGTGACCGTCTCATACGCGATACAGGTCGCACCGCTGGCTACCAGGTCCTCTGTCTGTTCCGGATCAGGAGCAAGGTGAAGGTAGGTGAACAAGACATGGTCGGGTCGGAGCCTGGCGCGTTCAACGGCCTGGGGTTCTTTCACCTTGACGATCATCGTGGCAGTCGCCCACACCTCATCGGCGGTAGATGCGATCGAAGCGCCGGCGTCAACGTAGTCATCGTCAGATGCTGCGATCCCAACCCCCGCGCCCGTCTCGACGATCACTTCGTGACCGTGGGCGACGAGTTCTCGCACGGATGCGGGGGTCAGGCCGACCCTGCGCTCCGCACTCTTGATCTCCATCGGGGCTCCGACGATCATCACTCACCTCCACGTTGGCCTCAGGCCACCCGAGGGTGTCGAGGCCGGTTCCTGTTCAGCTTGTTTCGAGGACCTTTCGCATCCCCGAAACCATCTCATCGATCTGTTCGTACGAAATCACGAGCGGCGGGCACATCAGCAGGTAGGGGGGCAAGGGTCGCACTATGACCCCTTCATCGAGCAAGCGATCCCGGGTGACAACCGCGTCGACGCCGTCGGGCACCGTCACACCCCACACCGCACCCGCACCGCGCACATTGACCAGCAGCCCGTCGTCGAAGAGGCCGGACAAGCCGTTCTCCAATCGTGCGCCGATCTCGGTCGCTCGTGCGAGCAAACCTTCCCTCTCCTGAATCTCGATGGCCTTCAAGGCAGCGGTGGCCGCGACGGGATGGCCCGAATACGTATAGCCCGTGCGAAGAAGGAACCCCTCGTTGGCTTCGAGCGCAGCCTTCACGGCCGGGCCGACGATGACGCCGGAGAACGGCACGTATCCCGAGGTGACCGCCTTCGCAAACGTGATCATGTCGGGAGTCACTCCGTAGTACTGGCTCCCGAACCACTCGCCGAGGCGGCCAAAGCCGGTGATGACCTCGTCATGGATCAAGTACGCCCCGTACGTGTCACACAGGTCTCGCAGATGCTGCAGGTAACCGGGCTGCGCCGGCCACACGCCGCCAGCGCCCTGGACGGGTTCGGTGATGACAGCGGCGATCTCATCGCCGTGGTCGGCGAAGATCTGTTTCATCGCCTCCTCGTCGTCCGCAGTCACGTTGACGACACCGGGGACGAGTGGTCCCCACCCTTCCCGGTTGGGCGCGATCCCCTGAAGCGACGTTCCTCCGTAGTTGGTGCCGTGGTAGCCGCGTTCGCGGCTGACGACGATCGTCTTCTCCGGATGCCCGGCCTCACGTTGGGCAATTCGGGCGATCTTCATCGCGGTATCGACCGCCTCGGATCCCGAGGTCCCGAAGAAGACGCGGCTGTCGGAGTAGGGGGACAACTCTGCGATCTTGTCGGCGGCTTCGTCGGCCGGTCCGTTCGTGAACGGGTCGAAGGCGTGATAGGCCGCAAGAGTTCGTGCCTGAGCAGCAAGCGCTTCGGCCATCTCTTCTCGACCGTGGCCGATGTTGACATACCAGAGCGACGCCATTCCGTCGATGTACGGATTCTCGGCATCGTCCCAGACGACGGCCCCGTCGCCGCGCACGATCTTCACGAACTCTTTCTTGCGAGGTGGCGTGAACGGGTGCAGGAATGAACCGGACATGTCAACCACCTCTCACTTCGGTTGGTCTATCGCTCAATGGGTGTCCCATCGTCTCTCTCTGGCTCGAGCCGTTTCATCCGACCGGGGTGCCTTCCCCGGCATACCCGGCTCCTTCTCTGATCTGTTCAAGTTCCTCCGGATCTCGCAGCAGCGCACGAACGGCGAAGGAAGCAAGGCGGTTGGCCGTCGCACGCGCCTGCTCAGGCGTCTGCGCTTCTGCGTCGGCGGTCGTGCCGCCGATCATCCAGAGAATGGCTTTCTGGGCGAACGAGGGGTCCACATCGATGAATTCCCCTGCGTCAATCGCCTCCCGGATCAGTGATTCCCGAGCTTCGACCAGCCTCCCATATCGCTCGATCGCTCCAATGAAGACGGGGTCGGACACCATGAGGTGCACCGGCGACAGGTTGTACGGGGACCGGCAGAGGTATTCAACGTCCCAGGCCAGGTATCGATAGAGGCGCACCGCAGGCGACCCTTCGGCGACGGCTTCCCGTTCGGCGACGGCGAGCGGTTCGTCGAGATCGAAGTCGATGAGTTCGCCCATGATCGCTTCCTTCGACCCGAAGTGATGGAAGAGCGAGGGCTGTTGGATTCCAACCGCTGTGGCAATCTCTCGGGTCGAAGTGCCGTGGTAGCCCTTCTGCGCGAAGAGCGTGGATGCTGCCGTCAAGATTCGCTGCCGGGTGGTCGGCTCCTCGAATCCTGCAGGTTCGTCAACCATCAGATCCCTCTCTAGCGATTGATAGGCTACCACCTCGTGGGCGTCCGGGAGAAGGCGCTGTTCCATGTTCTGACCGAGGCCCAACCACTCACCCTATCGTCCGATAGGTGCTATTCTGCGTCCCTATCGTGCATTACAGAGCAGCCGCTACGAACGGAGCCGTCACATGAGACAGCGTCGAGTGATCATCATCGGGGCCGCAGGACGCGACTTCCACAACTTCAACACCCGCTACCGGGACGACGAGAGTGTGAAGGTCTTGGCGTTCACGGCAGAGCAGATCCCGGGGATCGACGACCGCAGGTACCCCGCGGAGCTCGCGGGGCCGCTCTATCCGGACGGCATTCCGATCTATCCCGAGGAGCGCCTCGCCGAGCTGATCAAGGAACTCGATGCCGACGAGTGCGCGTTCTCATACAGCGACATCTCGTACACCCATGTGATGCGGATTGACGCCATCGTGGCCGCAGCGGGCGCTTCCTTCATTCTCCTCGGCCCGAACGACACGATGGTCAAGAGCACGAAGCCGGTGATCTCGGTCTGTGCCGTACGCACCGGTTCAGGCAAGAGCCAAACGACGCGCCGCGTGATCGAGATTCTGATGGAGTCGGGGCTGAAGCCGGTCGCCATCCGACATCCGATGCCGTACGGCGACCTGGTCGCTCAGAAGGTTCAGCGCTTCGCGGAGCTCTCCGACCTGGAGAAGCACGACTGCACCATCGAAGAGATGGAGGAGTACGAGCCACACATCGTGCGCGGCAACGTGATCTACGCAGGAGTCGACTACGAAGCCATCGTCAGGGCCGCCGAGGAAGACCCGGACGGGTGTGACGTGATCGTGTGGGACGGCGGCAACAATGACTTCTCGTTCTACGAGAGCGATCTCTACCTCACGGTGGCGGATCCGCACCGCCCCGGCCACGAGCTGAGCTACTACCCGGGCGAGGTCAATGTGCGCCTTGCGGACGTGGCCGTGATCAACAAGATCGACTCGGCCGACCTGGCGGGGATCGAGACGGTGCGCGCGAACATCGCGGCAGTGAATCCGGATGCGACGATCGTCGAAGCGGCGTCGACGATCGCAATGGATGATCCCTCTGTGGTCGCACGCAAACGGGTGCTCGTCGTCGAGGACGGCCCAACCCTCACCCATGGCGGCATGAAGATCGGCGCCGGCGTGGTGGCAGCCACCAAGTACGGCGCCTCGGAGTTCGTCGACCCGAGGCCGTTCCTCGTCGGGAAGCTCAAAGAGACGTTTGAAATCTACCCGGAGATCGGGACGATCCTTCCCGCCATGGGATACGGCGAAGAGCAGCTTCGTGATCTCGAAGCGACGATCAACGCCACGGACTGTGATGCGGTCGTCATCGGCACACCAATCGACTTGGCCCGTATCATCGACATCAAGAAGCCGAACACACGGGTCTACTACGACCTTCAGGAGATCGGCTTGCCGAACCTCGAGGGCATCCTCTCGGCGTTCATAGCGGAACACGACCTGGCCTAGCCGACAACGACCCCGTCGCCGGCGCAACTCGGGTCGGCGATGGCTGCATGTCATTCAAACAGAAGGGACCTCCCATGGCCTACAACCTGAAGAACCGGAGCTTCGTCAAGGAGATCGACTTCGACCCGAAAGAGATGCTGTTCCTCCTCGACCTCTCTTCGGCCCTCAAGACCGCCAAGTACGCGGGGACCGAACAGCCGCAGCTCACCGGCAAGAACATAGCTCTCCTCTTCGAGAAGACGTCAACAAGGACACGCGCCGCTTTCGAGGTCGCCGCCTTCGATCAGGGGGCGCACGTCACCTACCTCGACCCGTCCGGATCACAGATGGGCCACAAGGAGTCCACGGCCGATACGGCCCGGGTCTTGGGCCGTATGTACGATGCCATCGAGTACCGAGGCGCATCCCAGGTCGATGCCGAGGCACTCGTCGAACACGCCGGTGTGCCGGTCTACAACGGCCTGACCGCGGAATGGCATCCCACGCAGATGCTCGCCGACTTCCTCACCATGCACGAGGCCAGCGGCAAACCCTACAGCGAGCTTTCGTACGCATTCATGGGCGATCTCCGCTTCAACATGGCGAGGTCCCACATCGTGATGGCTGCAATCATGGGGAGCGACATCCGCCTGTCTGGACCGGCAGAACTCGCTCCCCCGGCCGACGTTCTCGAGATCGCGAACGAGATCGCGCAGCACACCGGCGCCACGATCACCGTGACCGAAGACCCGCAGGCTGCAGTGAAGGGCGTCGACTTCATCCACACCGATGTCTGGGTCTCGATGGGCGAATCGAAGGACGTCTGGATCGATCGGGTCAACCTGCTGAAGGCCTATCAGGTGAACGCGGCGTTGATGGCCGCGTCGGGCAATCCTGCGGTCAAGTTCATGCACTGCCTGCCGGCGTTCCACGATGCGAATACGACGGTCGGCAAGCAGATGATGGAAGCCACGAACATGCCGGACGGCCTCGAGGTGACTGAAGAGGTCTTCGAATCCCCCGCCAGCATCGTCTTCGACCAAGCCGAGAACCGCCTCCACACCATCAAAGCAGTAATGGTCGCCACATTGGCGTGAAATAGACAGCCACCAATCTCCGTCTCCCCCACGAAGTGGGGGAGACGCGGCCGAGCCGATGCTCGGGCGCAGAGGGGGCTTTGGGAGTTCGGATCGCGCAGATGAGGCCCGCCGCGGATCTCGAGTCTCGGATCTCGAGTCTCATCTCCCGGGCCCCGAACCGGCACGACCCAGTACCCTCGACCCATGGCTTCCGTCTTGCTCGACTCGGTTCTGGTGGAGCGTTCGGGTGTTGTCCTGATCGACCACTTGACGCTTTCCGTGGAAGATCAGGAACTCCTCGTGCTCATCGGGCCGTCCGGGAGTGGGAAGACGACATTGCTGCGCGTGGTCGCCGGCCTCGAGAAGGCGACAAGCGGTGACGTCCTGTTTGATGGCCGGAGCATGGACGGTGTTGCCCCCGCCCGTCGCGACGTGGCGATGGTCTTCCAGGACAATGCCCTCATCCCGGGAAAGACGGTCAGGCAAAACGTCTCATTCCCTCTCCAAGTTCGACACGTCGATCGGGAAGAGATCGACCGTCGCGTCCTCGCTGAGACGCGAACGATGGCCATCGACCGTTTCCTCGACCGCATGCCGAGCCAGCTCGCCGCCGGGCACCAACAGCTCGTTCAGGCGGCGCGCGCCCTGGTGCGGCGTCCGTCACTCTTCCTTCTCGACGAGCCCCTCTCGCGGATGGACACAGCAAATCGCCAGATGATGCGTTCCGAGATTCGGCTGCTCCAGGCGGGCTACGGCGTCACCACGCTCTATGCAACGAACGATCAGGAGGAGGCGATGGCGGTCGCCGACCGCATCGCCGTCATCGACGGTGGTCGTATCCGCCAACTCGGTACACCAGACGAGGTCTACCACCAGCCGGTCGACACGTTTGTCGCTGGATTCGTCGGCTCGCCGTCAATGTCGTTCCTGCGCGGCACGGTCTCGGGCAGGGAGGTTCACCTGGGTGCAGGATCACTCCCGGTGCCTCCGCAGACTCCGGCGGGTCCGGTCGTCGTTGGAATTCGACCTCACGACTGGGACGTCGTGCCGACAGCGGGAATGCGCGGCGTTGTCGGGGCACTCGAGCGTCACGGTGCCCACAGTTTTGCGGATGTCGACCTTGGGTCCGACAAGATCGTGATGCGATTCAATGAGGACGACCCGAGCATCGGCGATGAGGTCGAGATCTGGACACGCCGGTTCCATCTCTTCGGATCAACAGGTCGAGCCATTGCCCACATAAGCTGACCTGCCGCGAACGACCGTCCCCAGCCAAGAAATCAACCCAATTCCGCATAGGTACCCAATTAGGGTGGTCCATTCAGCAGGACCAACGTCGTAGGGTGAACACAGCACGACGAAGGAGAACACATGTCTCAGCGACCAGCCGGTTGGTACACCGACCCGACCACCAAGTACTCATATCGGTATTGGAACGGCGCACAATGGACCAACCAGGTGAGCTCGGGAGGCAACACCGGGACGGATCCCGATCCCATGGGTGCGGATGTCGCAAGTGCTCCACCGGCCCCCGGCACGGAGGCACCGGTTCCGCCGCAGCCCCAGCCAGCAACGACCGTTCAAGTCACCCAGAAACGCGGATCCGCGTTCGGGACGATCATCGGGGTGGTCCTCGCGATCATCGCGATCGTCGTACTGATCGCCGTCCTCATGAACGCATCCGGCGATGACTCGACGGACACGACGGCTCCGGCAGCGACGACGACGGAGGCACCGGCACCCACCACCACCGCGGCCGGCTAGAGAGCGAAGCATCGGCCTCCCCAACGGGAGTCCGACTTGGGTACAGAAGTGGGGGCGGCTCCGGCCAGCAACGCTGAGAATCGCCAGAATGGTGGAACCGCGCGGTGCTCCGAGGAGATGATTGTGTCTCCTCCGACTCGCACAACGACCGGCGGCTGGGGTCGTGCCATACTCGCCGGGTGAGCGGCGTTCCGAGACGCGAGCGGTTGCGGTCAATCGAGTCCGCTGCGATCGCGGGCGTCGCCTACGCCGTGCTCACGATCGTGGCGCTGTTCCTGCTGCGCCTCCCCGCTGATCTGAGCCTCGCGAACGGAACGGCAATCAGTTGGTTCGAAGATGCCGGGAATCGGGCCACGCTCACCGTCGGCTTGAGCCTTGTGTCGATCGCATCGGTGGCGTTTCTCTGGTTTGTCGCCGTCATTCGACGAAGGATCGGCGATCATGAGGATCGGTTCTTCTCGACGGTATTCCTCGGATCGGCGGTTCTCTACGTCGCAACCTACATCACAGGCGCGGTCGCACTCGCGGCGCCAGCGCTTGCATTCTCGGTGGTCGACAATGCATCGGTCGACCAGGCATCTGCGACGTACGCGATCGGCACCGCCACCGGACTGCTCCTCGTCATTGGACCCCGTATGCAGGCTGTCTTCATGTTCACGACCTCGACTCTGATCCTGCGCGCACCGGTACTCCCCAATTGGCTCGCGTTCCTCGGGTATGCAGGAGGAGCGCTCCTGTTCCTGTTCCCTCTCGTGTTCGAACCGATCGGAGTCGGGTTCCCAGTCTGGGTGCTCATCGCAAGCGTGACAATCGGCCTTACGCGGCCCGACCATGCGAGTAGGTGACAACACGAACTCCACGTCGGCAGCGCACGACGGAACGAAGAAGAGGCGACCTCGAGTGCGAGGTCGCCTCTCTGCGATTGTCTTCTGACGACGTTCTACCAGGGACGGCTGAGTACGCCACCGAGCAGGACCGAGACCAGGATCCCGAGAGGGAGGGTTCCCACATAGGACAGTTCCCAGCCGATATTCCCGAAGAACAGCATCAACAGCCAGGTCGCCGGGAACGTGAACAGTGCAAATGCAATGAACGCCGCCAATAGGGCCTTCAGGAAATCACCCATCGTCTCCTCCTTCTCATGCTCACCTGCAGATGACGGTACCAGGCGGAACTCCACTCACCGAGCTTCTTCCGTTCGTGTGAGAGCTAAGGGACCAGCAACGCATCGACGTCGGCCTGCGCTGATTCGACGCGAACGCGAGCCTTGATGGTCCGCCGCAGCACGATCTCGCGCTGACGGTCGAGGTCCTCGAAGTCGTCGCCCGGACCAGACCCGTCGGTCGCGACCGCGACCTCAAGAGCTGCCGAGGCCTCAACCAGCTTCTTCTCGAGCGTCGCAAGCCGTGCTTTGGCCTCCGCGAGCGCCTCCTCCGCCTCCGTCAGCGATTCATGATGACCAGATTCGGGTCCGGCAAGGAGATCGAACGACTCTCCCGCCAGTACTGCGGCCGCCATAGGCAGGCGGCGCAGGAGCAGGTCAAGATCACCGCCGAGGGCATCCAACGTGTCGTCGCCTCGGATCCGCATGGTGACGAGGACCAAGGCTGCATCGGCACACGCGTTGACGATGGTCGCCTGGTCAGGTTCGATAAGGCAAACGACGTCGGCCTGGATTCGAGCCTCCTCGAGCATCGCGGCTAGCTCGGCACGCCGCTGGACGAGGCCTTCCGCGCTGGCCCCGGCCAGAACACGAATCGAGGCGCGTGACCACTCCGAGTTCCGTGTGAAGAGGTACGCGACCAGCAGCGCCAGGCGGCTCGAGTCGCCGTCGTTCCACCAGACATCGATTCGGCGGTTTCGCCTGGACCGCGCCGTCATGGCCCCCCAGCGTTGTTCATCGCTCCACATCGCGACGACGTTCACCCCGAGCCGGGAGATGTCGAGGAGGGATCGGATGTACGGGACACGACGCTCCTCGTTCGGATCCTCCGGCCAGCCAAACAAGGCCGTGTTCGCCTCCAGCGCGCCGATTCCGAACGACTGCACCACCACCGGCAATCCCTCCATCGAGTCCGCTGCTAGGACAACACGCGAGTAGACATCGAGGTCCAGCTGTTCGATCTGCTCGCGAAGCTCAGCCTCTGCCCGGTCTCGCTCGCGGCGCATGAGAGCGCCTTCACCTTCCAGCACGCGGATCGCGGCGGTAAAGCCGCTTCCTCCCTCGAGCCACGATGCGAAGCGGATCAGCCGTTCGCGACGCCGCGGGTCCGCTGAGAATGCGAGCACCTGCGGGCGCCAATTGCGGGCGTGTTGCTCTTCTTTGGATAGGGAACGGATGCTCTCGGTCGCTCGCTGGAAGTAATGAGATGGCGCAGAGTCGGCCCAGCGTTCCGGCGACCGTCGTCGGGAGAGGTACTGGTATACGCCGAACATGACGAGCAGCGCCGCAGCGCCGGCGATCACATTGATCGCCAGCATCGCACCAAGGCAGGCGACGGCTCCGAGGAGGCTGAGGCGTTGATCGAAGAATCGGAACCGGGGGCGGAATGACGGGCTCTTGGCGCGTGCTTCCCAGTACGTCGCGTAGTTGAGCAGTCCGTAGGAGATGAGGAAGAACATCGACACCACCGCCGCAATGGCATCGAGGCTGCCGAGGCCGAGGGTGAGGATCGCGATCGCGAGCGAGAGCAGCGCCGCCAGGCGCGGATTCGACTGCGGTCCGTGACCCCTGGCGAAGACGTTGAGCACCGGGAACACGCGATCCGAGGCCAGCGACTGAAGGATGCGCGGAGCACCGAGGAACGAGGCCATCGCCGACGAAAGCGTCGCGGCGATGACTCCGATGACGATGAGCGGTCCGATCAGGGCGATCGTGCGCATCGCCTCTCCTGCATCGTCCACCAGGAGAATCTGCGGCACCGACGCCGCGAGGATGATCGCCACGGTCACGTACACGATCGTCGACAGGCCAACCGCGGCGAACGTTCCGCGCGGCAGGCTCTTGGCTGGATCCTTGAGATCCCCGGACATGCTGACGCCCTGAGTGAAGCCGGTGACGGCGGGGAAGAAGATGGCGAACACGGCCCAAAAGCCGAGTGCCTCCGGCGGCGAACTCCAGCCCTCACTGAGGGTCACCGAATCTGCAGAGCCGAAGGCACCGGCATAGAAGGAAAGGAGAGCGGCAACGAGGAAGGCCATCACGACGAACTGGAACCGGCTGGCGACGTCGGCGCCGGCCCACACGAATCCGGACAGCAGGAGGACGGCGAGCAGAGCAATGATCTGCACCGAGATCTTCGAGTCGAATCCGAGGAGGTCGGCGGTGATCTCACCGAAGCCGATCGCATAGAACCCGACCGAGACCGACTGTGCCAGGAAGAGGACAACCCCGATGGCACCGCCGAACTCCACGCCGAGTGTCCTCGAGATGAGGTAGTAGTCGCCGCCTCCCCTCACTTGAATGTTGGTGGCGATAGCCGCAAGCGAGATGCTCGTCAGTACCGCGACGCCGGTCGCCAGGCCGATGATCAGCAGCGTCTGGGTGAGTCCGGCGTTGCCGACCACGAACCCCATCCGCAGGAACAGGATGATCCCGAGGATGGTGAGGATCGACGGCGTGAACACCCCGGCGAAAGTGCCGAGGGTGCCCCGTCCGGTGGTCGGTTGGGTCGCCATCGCCACCATTCTGCCCTACCTGCGTACCCAGGGTTCTCCACCCCGCATACGGCGCCGTCAGCCCGCGGAATGGTCGGCGCAGCGAACCCAGGGTTCTCCACCCCGTATGCGGCGCCGTCAGCCCGCGGAATGGAAGGAGCCCGCCACAAACAGACCCCACGCGTGGAGCAGTAGAGTCCCCAATTCCGGGCATACTGGAGGACTCACGTGGCAGCCGACACGAAGACCAAGAGTGAGGCGCCGACCGGACTCGCCCGGATCATGCCGATCTTCCATTGGCTCCCCAACTACAACAAGGACTGGCTGAAGGGCGACCTGATCGCGGGTCTCTCCGTCTGGGCACTCATGGTCCCGACGTCGCTCGGGTACGCAACGATCAGCGGCGTACCCGTGCAGTACGGCCTCTACGCGGCAGCGGCCGGACTCATCGGCTTCGCTCTCTTCACCACGTCGAAACAGGTCACCCAGGGCCCGAGTTCGTCGACCGCCGCGGTCCTCGGCGCCGCAGTCCTGGCCGTCGCTTCTTCCGGATCCGAAGAAGCAATTCAGCTCGCGGCTTCGATCGTCCTCGTGGCCGGTGCGCTCTTCGTCATCATGTACGTGCTGAAGATGGGCTGGATCTCAGACTTCCTCGCGGCCAGCGTTCTCACCGGGTTCACGTTCGGAGTGGCGATCAACGTTGCCGCCGGCGAGCTGTTCAAGATCACCGGAACCGAATCCGGCGGTTCCAACACGTGGGGGAAGCTGTGGACATGGGTCACGAGCCTTTCCGACGCCAACGGCACCACGGTCGTCGTCGGTGTGGCGGCGCTGATCCTGGTCTTCGGCGTCGCCATCTACGCCCCAAAGGTCCCGGGCGCACTCCTCGCGGTGATCCTGGGCATCGTCGCGACGCTGATTCTCGACCTTGGTGACCGTGGCGTCGAACTCATCGCCGAGGTGCCGAGTGGCCTCCCGGCCGTGGTCCTCCCCGACATCGGGTACATCGTCGACAACTTCGCCACAATCATCGCCGGCGCCGTCGGCTTACTGTTGATCGGGTTCTCTGTCACGACGGCAGCTGTCCGGGACTACGCCTCGAAACACAACTACCGCATCGACATCAACCAGGAACTTCTCGCACAGGGTGTTTCCAACGTGTCGTCCGGTCTCTTCCAGGGTGTGTTCGTCAACGGGAGCCTGTCAAAGAGCCCGGTGAACGACCAGGCAGGCGCTAAGTCACAGGTGTCGAACCTGTTCCAGGCCGTCCTCATCATCCTGACACTGCTATTCCTTGCCCCGATGTTCTCGGAACTGCCCGATGCCGTCCTCGGGGCGATCATCATCCAGGCCGTCGTAATGGGGATGATGGACGTTCCCGAGATGAAACGGCTCTACGACGTCAAACAATTCGAGTTCTGGGTCGCCACGGCAGCGTTGCTCGGCGTTATGACGTTCGGCATCTTGCAGGGTGTCTTCATCGGCGTCGGACTCTCGCTCCTTTGGCTGGTGGCCGTCGCCTCACTTCCGTACATGCCCGAGCTCGGCCGGAAGAAGGGCACTCACGCGTTCTTCGATCTCAAGAACCACCCGGAGGGTGAGACCTTCCCAGGCCTCGCCATCGTGCGGTTCGACGGCGGTCTGTTCTTCGTCAACTCAGGTGCGCTTGCCGATCATCTCCGGGAGATTCGAATCCGCGAAGAGCCCGGCTTGAACGGCGTGATTCTGAGCATGGAAGGTGTCGACTTCATCGATACCGAGGGAGCGGACACGATCAAGGCAATCGCCGAGGCGGGCAAGCAACGCAACATCGACCTGCACCTGGCTCGTGTGAAACCTCAGGTGGCCGAGGTGCTCGAACGCGACGGTCTTCTCGACGTGATGCCACGGGAGAACTTTCACAGCGACATCGCTGCCGCCGTCAAGATTCACCTGAGCAAGTTCCCATCGGACGAAGCCACAGAGCAGTAGCAGTGGCGATCGCGGATCGGGCGACGTGAACCCGGCTCGCGATCCTCTTCAACCGCCCTGGTGGTGGGCTGTCGAATCTCGGTGCGATTGCCGCTCCCCCACCGGTACCATCCCGACCCGAATATGAGAACGTTCATCAACTTCCGCTGCTCCGCCTGCGCTTGTGCGCGCTCAACCGCGGAACGATGTTGCTGTCCCTGATTCCCCCACAATCCTGACGCACACGGCCCGCGGCACATCGCCCGGGCTTTTCTCTTGGAGGACTTCCACAATGGGACAGATACTCTCCGATATCACCGAGACGATCGGCGGCACACCGCTCGTCGAACTTGGACACCTCTCTCCGACCGGCGGTGCTCGCATCGTCGCGAAGGTCGAGTCGTTCAATCCGCTCTCGAGCGTGAAGGACCGCATTGGCCTGAACATGATCGACGCTGCCGAGCGGGCGGGTGCTGCGCGCCCTGGCGAAACGACGCTCGTCGAACCCACAAGCGGCAACACCGGAATTGGATTGGCATCCGCCGCAGCGGCCAAGGGCTACCGACTCGTACTGACCATGCCGGACACGATGAGCATCGAACGCCGTCAGCTCCTGAGCCTGCTCGGCGCAGAGGTTGTGCTCACCGATGGAACGACCGGCATGAACGGAGCCATCTCGAGAGCCGAACAGCTCGCGGCAGAGATTCCCGATGCGGTCATGCTCCGACAGTTCTCGAATCCCGCCAACCCGGACATCCACCGCCGAACGACCGCTGAAGAGATCTGGTCTGATACGGACGGCGACATCGACATCTTCGTGGCGGGAGTCGGTACCGGCGGAACGATCACCGGTGTCAGCGAGGTACTCAAGGATCGGAAACCCTCGCTGCACGTGGTGGCGGTCGAACCGGCAGACTCCCCCGTCCTGTCGGGTGGTCAACCGGGTCCGCACAAGATCCAGGGAATCGGAGCCGGCTTCGTGCCAAACGTCCTCAGGCCGGAAATCATCGACGAAATCATAACCGTCACCAACGACGAAGCTTTCGACACCACCCGCCGTCTCGCACGCGAGGAAGGAATCCTTGCGGGGATCTCAAGCGGAGCAGCTCTCAACGCTGCTCTCGTCGTCGCGAACCGGCCGGAGAACACAGGGAAGCTCATCGTCGTCATCCTGCCCGACACCGGCGAGCGTTATCTCTCGGCGGGGCTGGCCCAGAATGACGAAACGAGCGTCGCGCCGTGACTCGTCCGACTTCCGTGCCCGCGAGCGGGCGTCAAGGGCCCAGGCGATGGTGGCTCCGTCTCTGGGGGAGGCTCGGCGAGGATATTCAAGCCGTCTTCGACCGCGACCCCGCGGCCCGAAGTGTCGCCGAAGTGCTCCTTCTCTATCCCGGACTCCACGCAGTGACGATTCATCGGTTTGCTCATCGACTGTGGACCGGGGGTCATCCATTCATTGCGCGGCTGGCAAGCCAGGCGAGCCGCGCCGTGACCGGCATCGAAATCCACCCCGGGGCAACGATCGGACGCCGGTTCGTCATCGACCACGGCATGGGCGTCGTGATCGGCGAAACCGCCGAGATCGGTGACGACGTCATGCTCTACCAAGGTGTGACGCTGGGTGGCACCAGCCTCAAGAAACAGAAACGGCACCCAACCCTCGGCGACAGAGTTGTCGTTGGAGCCGGGGCGAAGATCCTGGGCGCCGTCGCTGTCGGATCGGGCGCGCGAGTAGGGGCCGGGGCCGTGGTCGTGAAAGATGTGCCGGCCGGTTCGACCGTCGTGGGATTGGCCGGTCGTGTGATCGACGAGCACGTTCCGGGTGCACCGGCGTTGAGCTTGGCGCTAGAAGAGAGTGGCGACGACCATGCCGTTCGGGTCATCGAGATCCTCTTCGAACGGGTGCAACAGCTCGAAGAGCGCGTGAATGGCGACAGTCCTACCGACTCGATCGTCCTCGAGCCCGCACTCGTCCACGGGGCAGGCATCTGAAAGATCGTGATCGGAGTACCGGCGGTGGATTGCCCTGCGGCTCAGTCCCCTGAGCGGCGATCCGAGACCTTCTTCGCGTGGAGTTTCAGGAACGCGTTGAGCACGGCACCGATGAGCGCGATGCCGGAGAAGATGTAGAAAACGGTGAACAGCTTCGAGGCATCGGTGCTGGGTGTGAGGTCGCCGAATCCGACGGTCGTGAGGGCCACCGAACTGAAGTAGAACGAATCCACCCAACTCCAGTCCTCGATGAAATGGTATACCACCGTGCCCATGGCGAGGACAAGAAGCGCCAACCCGGAAATGTACCGGAAGGCGTGCTTGTTCCATTCCTCACTTGCGGTTCGTTTCTTTCCCTCAGTCTGAGGGGTATCCGCCATCGCCGATCGCCTCCTACTCGATCATCACCGACTGCTCGGATTCGGCCCGCCCGGACCTCGACCTTCGCATCGCTGCAGGCATCGTACCCGACCACGGCGGGCCCGTCGGGGGTCCGGCCCCGCCGTTCCGCCGCCTGTCCGGTAGACCTCAGTGGGAGAGGCGAAAACGGTTCTTCCCTAGTCTTCGGCCTTCGGGACGCCGAGCTTCACGATCTCGGATGGGGCGCGGTTCTGCTTGAGGAGGCGGGACATGAGCTTCATCGCCGGGTCGACATGCGTGAAGAAGGCCTTGTAGCTCGGGCAGAGGTAGTTGAGGCCTTCCTCACCGTCGGGGGTGGTCGTGAACCTATTGCGGGGGCAGCCACCGTGGCACGCGAATCGCACATCGCAATCCAGGCAAAACTGCGGCAGCGTGTCCCGCTTGTCCATCCCGAACTTCCGCTGCTGGTCCGATGACACCAACTCGATCATCGGCGTCTCCGTGATGTTGCCGAGCAGATAGTCGGGTTCAACAAAGTGATCGCACGAGTAGAGGTCGCCGTTGTGCTCCACAGCAAGGGCGAGCCCACACGTCTCTGAGAAGACACAGAGCGCACCCGGCTCGCCGTGCCAATTCGCGAGCGCCGTGTCGAACATCTGGACATACACCTCGCCGACATCGCTCTTCACCCATTCATCGAACACATCGATGAGGAATCGCCCGTACGCGTCGGCGCCGACGCTGCGGTCGGTCACCCACGTTCCCTGCTGCACGTAGAGCGGCCGCTTCTCGGTGCGCTCGGTACTCCAGCCCAGGTTTGCGATCGGCAGCAGCGTCTCGGTTGTGCGTTCGATGATCGGGATGAACTGAATGAACTGGACACCCATGTCGTCGCGGAAGAATCGGTACACGTCGGCGCCACGGTCCTGATTGGCGGCGTGCACGGTGCACAGCACATTCACCTCGACCTCGGCGGCCTGGAGGTGCGCATACCCGGCCATCACTCGGTCGAACGAACCGCCGCCCCGCTTGTCAACCCGATAGGCGTCGTGCAGGTCTCGGGGGCCGTCAACCGACAACCCGACGAGGAAGCTGTTCTCCTTGAAGAACGCCGCCCATCGGTCATCGATCAGCACGCCGTTGGTTTGGATGGTGTACTCGACACGCTGCGTCGGGCGGCGGTACTGCTCGACGAGTTCGATGGAGCGTTTGAAGAAGTCGAGGCCCATCATCGTCGGCTCCCCGCCCTGCCATGCCACCGTCACTTCCGGCGTACGGTGAGATTCGAGGAGTTGCCGGAGGTACTCCTCCAACATGTTGTCGGCCATCCGAAACCGGTCCCCCGGATACAGCATCTCCTTGGACAGAAAGAAGCAGTACTCGCAGTCCAGATTGCAGATCGGACCCGTCGGCTTCGCCAGAAGATGGAATGCCGGCGGCGTTCCCTCCATCGTCAACATCGAGTACTCCTCTCCGAACGGCCCCTCATCATGGTCTTGCCTTGGTCCTTGTGCTCGCAGGAGCAGACGCAGCTGTCCTGATCTGGCGCGGTCTGGACTCCAGGAAATGATGTGACCGATCGCTACCTCGCCGCGTCGTACCGGGTAGGAAGATCGTTGACTCATGGAGGTCTCGTGATGAAGGCAAACGAAGCAAGCTGGGATCGGATCGCCCGCGTGGTGCTCGGTGTCGGACTGATCGGCGTCGGTTTCCTGGCGGTTGGCGGTGGCTGGGGCTGGGTCGTGGCCGCGATTGGGTTGATTCCGCTCGTGACCGGACTCGTCGGCTGGTGCCCGATCTACTCATTGATCGGCAAGGGGACGAAGGCCGACGACAACAGCAGCGTCGCCGCCTGAAGGTTCCATTCGAGGGAACAACCCACCCGTGACTGACACAACGAACCAGGTTCTCTACTTCACCGGGGCTCATTGCACGACTTGTAAGGCGATGACCCCGGTGGTCCGCGCGGCGGCCGGCGAGTACAGGTCCGAAGTCGAACTGGTCGAGGTCGATGTTGGCACGAACCGAGATCTCGCCGAGCGTCATTCGGTGCGCGCTGTCCCGACGTTCGTCGCCATCCATGATGGCGTCGTTGCCGGCCGTGCGGTCGGAGCCCAGAGCAGAACCGGGATCGGCGAGGTGTTCGCCGGGGCTGTCGACGGTCAGGTGCGTTCCATCCCGCTATCGGCCATTGAGCGGTTGATGCGCCTGGGCGCAGCAGCGACCGTCGGAGGGATCGCGTACGTCGCCGGCCAGCCGCTCTTGTACCTTGCGGTGTTCACCCTCGTCGCTTTCGCGTTCTGGGACCGCATGCCGTTTCGGAAGACATGACCATCGCCATCCTTCGGGCGGATGCGTGGCTGCGAACCTCTCCGAGGGCGGTACCGTCTGACGCAATGGACAACTTCCCGGTCACGAAGACGCCAACGGTTTCGGTCGCGTTGCTGTTCGACCGGTTCGCCGACGGCGT
The DNA here is from genome assembly GCA_942491345.1 of uncultured actinomycete. Lineage (GTDB taxonomy): Bacteria > Actinomycetota > Acidimicrobiia > Spongiisociales > UBA5794 > JAHEEL01. The sequence goes on along the minus strand of CALOAN010000021.1, from coordinate 262,469 downwards.
GTACACCCTTGGCTACCGCATCCTCGGTGATCGACACCTGGCAGAAGATGTCGTCCAGGAGACCTTCATCAAGGTGATGCGATCGCTGGACACCTACCGGGGTGACGGACCGATCGCCGCCTGGCTCTACCGCATCGGCTATCGGGAGGCCATCACCGCCACTCGCAGGCGACGGGAGACGCCGCTCGCCCCCGACGAGATGCTGGAAACCGGCGATCGCCCGGTCACGAGTGTCGAAGATGCGGTGCTCGCCTCCGAACTGACGCGACGCCTCGACGCCGCCATCGCCCGCCTCGCCGAACCGCTGCGGTCGGCATTCGTGCTGAGGGACATCGAACAGCTCTCAACCGCCGAAGTCGCTCAAACCCTCGATGTCTCCGAATCCGCCGTCAAGATGCGTCTCGCCCGAGCCCGGCAGGCCTTGCGGGTGGACCTCAAGGAGTACCTGGCATGATCATGACCTGCGACCAACTCGACACCCTGCTCCCCGAGTTCTTCGACGGTACCCTCACCGCAGAGCAGGAAGCGGCGGCCGCCGACCACCTAGCGACGTGCACCGACTGCCGCACCGTCGTCTCCGAGTTGGAAGGTGTTGGTTCCCTCTACCGCACCCACGGCCGCCTGAAACTACCCAACGACGCGAGAGAGCGAATCAGAGAAGCCCTCGGGCTGAAAGAGAGTTGAGTCTCTGCCTCCACCACGATGTGGGGGAGGCGCGGCCGAGCGGCTGCCCGCACACGGGGGAGCTCTGAGCGAGGATGACGGCCGATTGGCCGCCCGCCATTGCCGTTGAATCGTCAGCGGATCAGTTATCCGCTCCCGTTCCTTCGTCTTCGGTGCCCACGACGTTGGATACCTTCACAGGCGCAGAATCCACTATCGGCCGATTCGTGCCGCCTACTCAGCTTGAGTCTTTTCGAACGATCAGGGGGTCGTGAAGGTAGGTCCGCACCGTCGGGTAGGCCAGCTCGACTGACGGCTCCGCTGCGAATGCGTCAAGGACGGCTCGCCAGAACTCGTCCTCAACGCCGCGACGCGACCGCGCCTCCACCAGAAGGCGAGCCGTGAGCAACACGCCGCTCTCACGTGTCGAGACATACACCGTTGGCCTCAGCTCGCGGAATTTGATCAAGTAGTCCCGCTGCGAACTCGCTTCTGCCTGGTGCCGCCGGAGCTCCTCCTCGCCAATCGACAATGGCTCTAGCGCCTCGCGGATGAGGATCTCCGCCCGGCGCCAATCCGATTCGAATGTGACGAGCACCGGCATCTCGTGCCAGATGTGGAAGAACCCCTCGGTGTAGTTCGCGGTGGGGTGCCGGAACAGATGTCCGTTGGGAACGTGGACAAGCCGCCCGGTCGACTGGTCCGCGTCGACCCAGCTCTTGATTTCCAGCAGCGTGAATCGAAACGCGCGCACATCGATGACATCGCCAGCGGTCCCGTCGATCTCGATTCGATCGCCCACCCGGAATGGTTTCCGGAACATGATGAAGAGCCACCCGGCAAGGTCGAGGAACACATCCGCGAGCGCGATCGCCAGACCGGCGCTCAGAAGCCCGAGGAAGGTGCCAAGATCGTCGAAGAACGGCAGCCAGATCCATGTCAACAGGAGGACGGCAACCGCCATCGCGATGTAGGTTGTCGCTTTTCGCCCCTTGAACAGCACGTCGTCGTCCGTGACCGTCCGGTTCAGCCATCGCACGAAGAGCCATCGCACGATGAGGGCGATGATGACGACCGCGACAGTTGCCGCAATCCGGACAGAGAGTTCGGGGGACATCCCGAGATTCTCTTGGAGCCAGTCCGCCACAAGACCAGTGTAGGAACGGCGCGCACACCAATCGGCTTCAAACGCAGGTCGCGGAGTCGAGCGCGCGAGGCGATGCTGCAGATACGCTATCGGGACAACACGCTCGAGATGAGTCACTCAAGGAAGGGCACACAGTCGCATGGCAACGAGGATTCTTCAGTCTTCCAGAGACGGCACTACCGCCGTTCTGTCCGACCTGCCCGGCGGCGAGGTCGACCAAGGATGGGTATGGATCGACATCTCGGCCGATTCCGGGAATGCCGATGAGTTGGAGGAGATTGCCACAAGGCTTCAACTCGATGCGCTCGCGGTTCGCGATGCCGTCGTCGATCTCGATCTCGCCAAGGTCGACGACTTTGGACATCACCTTCTCGTGGTACTCCATGGGCTGCGTGACGATCGGGTCGAGACCTACGAACTCGACTGCTTCCTCACGGACACGTACCTCGTGACCGTTCACACCGAACGCTCCCCTGCGGTAGATGCCTTCTGGGAACAAGTGCAGACGAACGAGTATCTGGCTGCCGCCAGCGTCGATGAACTCGTGGGCTGCCTCGCAGATGTGCTCACGCGTCGCTTGATGTCAGTGGTGGAGGCGTTCGACCGGCGCATCGATGAGCTCACCGGAGCGGCACTCGAAGCGGATCCGGACTTCCTCATCGAGATGACGGCCGTTCGCGTCGACCTCGCCGAGGTCCGCCAAGTCATCCAGCCTCAGAGGGAGGCCCTCGACGTGCTGCGCCGAAGCTCATCGCCACTACTCAGCGAAGCCGGTCGCCGCCGCTTCTCCGATGTGTTCGATGTCGCCATGCGCACGGCACACGAGTTGGATGCCGCACGGTCCGCGTTGGCTGAGACGCTGGACGCCTATCGGGGGGCAGAAGCAAAGGAGGCGACGAACGTGACCAAAGTCCTCACGGTGTACGCCGCCATCATGTTCCCGCTGACTCTGTTGGTTGGGTTTTTCGGGATGAACTTCGGAAACTTGCCCGGACTGCAGACTGAGTGGGGATGGGTCGTTGTAACGGCCGTGATGCTGGTCATCGCACTCATCTCGGTTGGCGTATTCGTTGCACTTGGGTGGATTCGCCGCCCGTCGGGCAGGAAGGCTGGAGCAACACTTGGCCGCGGACTCGTCGAGGCCGCCAAGGCACCGGCGCATGTTGGCGGCGCAATCTACGAAGTCACCACCATGCCGCTGCGCGGCATCGTGGGACGTCGACCAACCGCCGGCTCCGGAGAAACCAACGAACGCGGAGGAACCAGGAGGGCCTGAAGCCCGCGGGATGATGAACAGTTCCGACGAGGCCGCGTGGCATCGCAGCCCGATGGCGATGACGGCGGTCGGCGGATACGCCTAGTGGTCGAAGGTGCTTTCGACCGACTTGTTGCCGGTGTTGGCGTGGTCTTGGCGCTTCGCTTGTTTCGCGAGGCGTTTCTCTTTCAGGCTCTTGCCGGCCACCTTTTTGGTGCTCCTGCCGCCTTTGTCTTTGTTCGCCATGAGGTCCTCCAGCCGGCCACCGAGAATGGTGGCCACCACCATTGTGTCACATGCTGAGCGCTGACCGGGGATGGTCTGCTAGGAACGCGAATCGCAGCCGCTTAGCTGAAGATGCGTCGATAGATGTTCACACTGAGCGGTGACGCAACGACGAAGATGCCAATGATCCACGCGATCGAAAGCGCGATCATGCCCTCGATCGTCTTGCCCGACGGCAGCGCTTCAACGCCGATCGTGAGCCCTCGGACGGTTGTTGCCAGCACCGAGACGGGCTGATTCTCCGCGAAGACCTGGAGCCAACCCGGCATCGACTGTACCGGAACGAATACGGAACTCGCGAAGACGAACGGAAACACCAGGAGGAAACTCGCCGATTGCGCCGCCTCCGGGGTACGGGCAAAGAGCCCAACCGCGGCGAACACCCACGACATCGAGTAGCCGAACATGAGCGCAAGGATCAGGCCTAGGACGAGCTGGGGAATCCCTGACGGCCGGAACCCGATCAGATACCCCACGAAGATCATGAGCGTGTTCACGGCACCGCTGCGCAACAGGTCGGCAAGTGTTCGCCCGGCAAGCACCGCACCTCGCGCCATCGGCAGCGATCGGAAACGGTCGATGACACCGGCGGCCAAGTCCTCGGTGAGGCCGGTCGCCGTGTTGGTGGCGCCGAACATCACCGTCTGAACCAGGATGCCGGGGAGGAGGAAGTCGATGTACGGCACACCGGGCAGGGAGATCGCTCCCCCGAACACGTAGTTGAACAGGAGCAGGAACATCACCGGCTGGACGGTTGCGACCAGCAGCAACTGCGGCATCCGGATGAAGCGTCGCAGATTGCGCTTCGTGATGATCCACATGTCCTTGAAAGCATGTGCCGGCGTAACGCGCGACTTGGTGGTGGTCGTCTTCACGGCGGTGGTCGTCATCGCGCCACCTCACTCTTCTGTTTGCCGTTGGCCGGGCGGTCCGGTTCCGCAGCGTGCCCGGTGATGGAGAGGAAGACATCATCCAGGGTGGGCTTGTGGAGTTCGATGTCGAGGATCGGGATCGAGGCATCATCCATCACACGGACAACTTCGACCAGAGAACGCGAACCGTCCTTGGCCGGAACCACCAACACCCCACGATCCTCGTCGTGAAGGGGGTCCGATCCGGTGAGGTTGTTGATCGCGGCGATGGCAGCGGCGCAATAGGGGTCCTCCACCTCCACGCGAACCACCACACCACCGATCGTCTCCTTCAAGCTGTCGGAGGTTCCCTCGGCAATGAGGCGACCTTGATCGATGACCCCGATCGTGTCGGCGAGGAAGTCCGCTTCCTCAAGGTATTGAGTCGTCAGCAGGAGGGTGGTACCGCCGCTGACGAGTTCCCGGATGAGCTCCCAGATGTCGACACGGGATCGAGGGTCGATGCCGGTTGTCGGTTCGTCGAGGAACAGGACGTCTGGGCGTCCGACCAGTGAAGCGGCGAGGTCGAGGCGGCGTCGCATGCCGCCCGAGTAGGTCGAGACCGGACGATCGGCGGCGTCGACGAGATTGATCCGCTCGAGAACCTCGGCTGCACGCAGCTGCGCTTCCTCCATCGGGATGTTGTACAGCCGGCCGACCATCACGACGTTCTCCCGACCGGTGAGGAACTCATCAACCGCGGCATACTGACCACCGAGGCCGATCCTGGCCCGAACACCGATCGGGTCGGCGACCACATCGATTCCCTCGACGGTTGCCGTACCCGAGTCGGGCTTGAGGAGCGTAGCGAGGACGCGGATCAGCGTCGTCTTACCGGCACCGTTAGGACCGAGGAGTCCGTAGATCTTGCCGTTCTCGATGGACATCGATACGCCGTCGAGCGCGGGAACGTCGGACTTCTTGTACGTCTTGTAGATGTTGTCGGCGACGACTGAGAGCGTCATCGTCCCTCCCCGGTTCGTTGGACTGCGGTCCTGTCTCCGAATAGCACGTCGGAGTGACCACAGGGATTCGATGCTAGGGGTAAGTGTTCCGACAACGGCACATGAATGGTGCCCGGACGCGGCTGTGACCCGGGAACTCGGTGTGCCGCCCTCATGCTGCCGGGCGGCATCGTTCATCGTCCTAACATTCGCCGATAGATCCCTGGAGGCCATCACGAGAATCGTCGTCGCCGGATGTGGGCGTGTCGGAAGTGCCCTGGCGCTGCACCTCGCCGAGGAAGGCCACGATGTGTCGATCATCGATGAACGGCCCGGGATGTTCAAAGCCCTGGGATCGACGTTCAACGGTACCACCCACTTCGGGCGACCGATCGACATCCGGATACTCAAGGAAGCCGGGATCGAATTCGCGGACGCTTTCGTGGCTGTGACGAATTCGGACAATACGAACGTCATGTCGGTCCAGCTCGCCAAACAGGTTTTCGGTGTCCCGCGTACGCTCGCGCGACTCGATGAGCCGGGTCGGGCTGATTCCTACCGGGCGCTCGACATCTCCTATGTCGCGGGGGCACAGCTCACCGCCAACGTGATCTACGAACGCATCGTCGAAGAGGAGTTCGCCTATCACGTCACGTTCTCGGGAGGTGACGTCGAGATCGTCGAGATGACGCTGAATGAAGACGCGGACGGGATCACCGTCGGGGATCTCGAAATACGGAACCAGCTCCGCGTTGCCGCCGTTCGCCGCGGTGACCGCACCCACATCCCCGATGCATCCTTCAATCTCCGCAAGGGCGATCTCGTGGTGGCGTCCGCACGGCTCGGGGTGCGCGACGCTGTTCATCAGTATCTCCAGGAGGCAGAGCCGTCATGAGAGTTCTGCTCATCGGCGGTGGAAAGGTTGGGTCGTGGCTGGCCCAGGAGTTGGTGTCCCAGGGACACCTCGTGGCACTCGTGGAGGAGAGTGAAGATCGGGCCCAGGCGGTGGCTGACGATGTTGACGCGGTGGTGATTCACGGCGATGGTACGGATGTCGGGGTCCTCGAAGCGGCAGACGTGCACAACGCCGACTGGTTGCTCGCGGTGACCGGCCTCGACGAGGTCAACCTCGTGTCCTGTCAACTCGGCCTCACGCTCGGAGCGAAACGCGTCCTCGCACGACTCAACACTCCCCTGAACCGTGCCACCTTCGAAGCACTCAAGATCCCGGTCATCGGCATCACAGACCTCATGGTGCAAGTGATCTCACAGGAGGTTGCTGTGTCCCAGCTCGCACGTATTGCGGTTATTGGGCGAGGCCAGTTGTCGCTGTCGGAATACGAGATCCCGGAGAGCTTCACTCCGACAAGGATTCAGGACCTGACGCTCCCCGAGCGCTCCCTCATCGTGGCGATCCAACGCGACGATCAAGTCACCGTCCCGAAGGCGACGACGCGACTGCTGCCTGGGGACCGCATCACGGCTGTCACCACTGTCGCCCAAGAGTCGAATCTGCAGAAGGTCTTCGCGATCAACGGTAAGAAGCCGTGAGACACAAAGACAAACGTCGCATTTGGCGGTGGAGCGACGATCTCGGCGGCGCTGCATTGGCCTTTGTGTTCGAGATCGTCATCGTCGCGGGTCTGGCCGTCATCGCAGTTCTGATTGCCGCGATCGTCACGGCCGCGATCTGACATGCTGATCAGACCCGAACGCGAGGACTTCCGCATCGTTGCGTTTGCACTCGGCCGGATCTTCATGGTTGTCGCCGCCGCGAGTTTGCTTCCCCTGGTGTGGGCAGTGCTCGGTCGCGAGTGGCATCCCTTCGCGTCGTTCCTCTTGATGATCGGGGTCTTTGCTTTCCTCGGTCAACTCGGCCTGCGATATCAGCCGGCCAACGAGCGCCTCGACTGGAGTCACGGCATGGTGGTCGTTGCCCTGACGTGGCTGGCGGTGCCGGCAATCGGCTCGATCCCGTTCATCTTTTCGGGCCACTACGGCAGTCCGGTTGACGCGGTGTTCGATGCGATGTCGGGCCTCTCAACAACCGGGCTTGCTCTCGTCCAAGACCTCGACCACTTGGCTCCCTCGCTCAATTTCTGGCGCCACTTGCTGCACTTCCTCGGCGGCCAGGGCATCATCATCGCCGCGCTGGTGCTCTTCGCCGGTGGCGGCGGCCTCACCCTGTACTACGGCGAGGCGCGCGACGAGCGGATCCTTCCCTCGGTCCGATCAACGGCGCGGTTCATCTGGGCGGTTGCCCTCGTTCACCTCGCCGCCGGTGTCTTGGTCCTCGGCGTCATCGCGCACCAGGTGCTTGGGTTCGAGTGGAAACGGGCGTTCTTCCACTCACTGATGATCTTCTTTGCCGGCTTCGACACCGGAGGTTTCGCCCCACAGTCGACAAGTCTTGGGTACTACCACTCGGCCATCTTCGAGTTCGCCGCGCTTGTCCTCATGGTTGCGGGGGCGATGTCATTCGGTCTCCACTACGCCCTGTGGCGGGGGCCGCGACGGGCGCTGTTCAAGAATCTCGAAACGCGCACGATCTTGACCACGGTCACGGCCACAATGGTCCTGACCATGGTCGGCCTCGCGGTTGCCGGGATCTACACCTCGTTCCAGGGTCTCACCAGACAAGGCTTCTTCCAGATCGTGTCCGCTCACAGCGGCACGGGGTTCTCGACCATCCCGTCGGCTGAGCTCGCGACGTGGGGCGGACTCGCCTTCGCCGGGGTGACAATCGCGATGGCGCTCGGCGGCATGGCCTCGTCGACCGCCGGCGGGATCAAGTCCCTTCGCGTCGGCCTGATCGTCAAGTCGGTCGCCAACCAGACCAAGCAGCTGCTCCTTCCCGAGGGCGCCGTGGTTGGTACGCAGTACTTTCAGTCAGGACGCAAGCGTCTCACACCCGAGCTCGCCCAATCGGCAATGTCCGTGGCCCTCCTCTACGTGGTGCTCTTCCTGCTCGGCGCAGGCGTGGCTCTCGGCTACGGATATGGATTCCAGGAAGCACTCTTCGAGTCCGTGAGTGCGGGAGCGTCCGTCGGTTTGTCGATTGGAATCACCGAGCCATCGATGCCCATGCTCCTCAAGCTCACGTACATGTTTCAGATGTGGGCCGGCCGCCTCGAGTTCGTTGCGGTCTTCGCGCTCCTTGGCTTCTTGTACGCATGGGTGAGGGGGAAGTGAGGTGATTCGCACGATGTCGTCCCCCGGCTACGTTCGCTTGCTCGGCATCCCGGTGTTGGTCGTGGCCTTCCTGTTCATCATCCCGCAAGCCGCTGCCGCGATGGAAGGTCCGAGAGTTTCCGTGTCCGACCTGATCGCGGATGGTGAGGCCTACGACAACACTCTGATCACGGTCGAAGGGGAGTTCGTTGGAGACTACGGCTTCCGTCGTGACGGCTTCATGTGGACGCAACTCAACGACGATTCGTATGCCAGGGACGCGCTCGTCAACGGGGGACCACGCACCGGCGCCAATACCGGGATCGGGGTTCGGATGCCCTCGGAACTCGGTGAGAATCTCGATCCCGTGGGCGGCTACCGCCTCGAAGGTCCGCTGGTGCAACTCGGCGGAATCTGGCGATATCACGATCCTGACCGTGGAGGCGAGACCTATCTCGATGTCGCTGAACTCGTCGTGATCGAGGATGGGCGTCGCCTCGAGGAGGGTCCGGATTGGATTGTGTTTGGCTTCGGCGTTGTCCTCATCGGGGCTTCTGCCGCGCTCTGGTATCGGCGGCGCCGAACCGTAGACGGCTGACAGATCGGTGAACACCGGTGCCGGCCGCGTCGGCAGGGTCGCAGGGGGTTGCCACGCACAACGGTTGCAATCCCCGGCGGTATCCTCCGTTGGTGGTCAAGCGCCCATTCCTACGCGTACTCGCCCTCACCGGCTTGATGCTGACGCTGCTCGCCGCATGCAGCGATGACAGCCGCCCATCGGTGGCGGAATGGCAGCCGACGTGGGAGGCTGTGGTAGATGCCTTCCCGTCCGCAGTGGAACTCGGTCAACCACCCGATCACACGGTGTGCAGCCAGGCGCTTGGTGTATTGCGATCGACCTCCGGCGACCTCACTCCCACGCCTGATCTCGCAATCGATGACGTCGTGACCGACTGGGTGCGGATAGCGGAGAACACGATGTTTGAGTGCCCACCCGCGAACCGGGAAGTCCCCGACCTCGAGTACGCCTACGGTGAGCTCTCCCGCCTGCAGGCGGAAGTGGCTGTTGTCCTCGACATAGACAGCGCCGCCGACTGAACCGCCGGGGCTGCTTGCACCGATGCGGTTGCTTCCAATCACGGTGAGGCCCTGCACGTGGAACCGAATCGGCGCTTTGACGCGATCGTCTGTGGAACGAAACGGGCAGCCGGTGGTTGCAGCTTCCCGCCTCCAACCTTCCCATGGCAATTCCGACGAATCCCGGACGAATCGGACCACGTGGCTCGGCTACCGACCCAAGGCGGTAGATCTCCTCCGGCCTGTCGGTCGACCTGAAGGGGGACCCGATTCGGCGTCGGGTCCCCCTTGGAGGAACTAGAAGGCTTGGAAAGGTGGGCCGTGTCATCTCATTCGTCACTCCTTTGCTGCTACCTCCACTACGACCGCCGCGCCTGTGATCCACCTGGGAACGGGGTTCAGATCGGCTGTGACTCGGAGGGGGCAATCTTGGGCAACTCGATCGGTGATTCGCGTGCCTCCTGCATCGGTCCGGGTCGCCACCACCGTGCCGCCATGCACTTCAACAATCGCGTGGACAATGGACAGGCCGAGGCCGGCGCCACCCGACTTGCGCGACCGAGACGAGTCCGCTCGGTAGAAACGCTCGAAGACCTGGTCGAGAGCGGCTTCGGGTATCCCCGGGCCGTCGTCCGTGACTTCGACCACGACAGAATCGGCAGTCTCTCGCACCACCACAGAGGTCTCCGTCCCCTCGGGCGTGTGAACCCTGACGTTGGTCAGCAGGCTCGTGATGACTTGCGTGAGGCGCTCCTCGTCGGCCTGCACGACCACCTCGTTTGGTGACTCGACGTCGACCGGACGCAACGGATCAATGGCGGCATGGTCCGCCGCCGCGTCGCGGGCAATCTCGGCAATATTGACCGAACCAATCCGGAGCGGCTGGGTCTGACCCAGCCGGGCGAGGATCAACAGGTCCTCGATGAGCAGGCCCATCCGCCGGCTCTCGCTCTCGATCCGTGACCAGGCCTTGTCTTGATCGTCGGGCGTCGGGAGTCCCCCCTTGCTCCGCAGTTCGGCGTAGCCGGCAATCGTGGCCAGCGGTGTCCGCAGCTCATGGGAGGCGTCGGCGACAAACTGGCGGAGACGCTCCTTCGCGTCACGCTCGGTCTCCACGGCCTCCTCGAGATGGGCGAGCATCTCGTTGAGCGACAAGCCGAGGCGGCCCAACTCACTGTCCGGATCGAGTTCAGGCACGCGGCGGGTCAAGTCGCCAGCGGCGATTGCCTCCGCCGTCTCCACCATCTCGTCGACCGGCCGCATACTCTGGCGGACCGTCCACCACGTAGCGACCGCTCCAAGGATCAGGACAACACCGCCTGCGAGGAGCAACGTGCGAATCAATGCTGTGGTCGCGGATGAGACCTCCTCGAGCGGCCAGGCGAGCACGACTTGCATTCCGCCGGGATGTGCCTGGACGAGGGATCGATACTTCAGGCTTCCGTCGACGCTGTCGAGATAGAAGAAGCCCGTCCCGTCTTCCAGTTCCCGGATGTCCGGGAGTGGGTCGGGATCGTCGGCGAATCCCGAAGGTCGTGCGACCAATACCGTCCCGTCGGCTGCCACCACGATCTCCGCGGTGGGTCGGAGGAACGGATCGGCGTCGACCTGTGTCTCTGCGAGCGGTGAGTCCTCACCAGGTGGCCGCTCGCCTGGTCTCGGTTCCGGGGTCGGGCCACGTTCGGCGATCCCGACCAGCGTTCGATCGATCTGGCCAATCAGGATGTCCTGCGTCGATTGAGAGGCCACAAATCCGACAGCGACGATCGCCACCAGAAGAAGGACCGTGAACGAGATCACCAGTCGTGTTCGAAGGCTCATGCCTGAGGCGACCGGATCACGTAGCCGATCCCACGAACGGTCTGGATCAACGAACCGTCGGTGTCTCCGAGCTTCTTGCGCAGATAGGAGACGTACGTCTCGACGATGCCGTAGTTGCCGTCGAAGTCGTACTCCCACACGTATTCGACGATCTGTCCCTTGGACATGACCCGGCCGCGATTCAACGCCAGGAATCGGAGCAGGCGGAACTCGGTCGGTGACAGCTGCACCTCGTCGGTCCCGTGCCATACCTGGTGGGCATCGTCGTCGATGACCAGGTCGCCGACCGTCATCCGCGACGACTCGCGGGTTCCACCGACTCGGCGCAGCAGCGCCTCGATCCGCAGCCCCAGTTCCTCCAGACTGAACGGTTTGGTGAGGTAGTCGTCCCCACCCCGGCGGAAGCCGGTCCGCAGATCGTCGATGTCGTCGCGAGCGGTGAGAAAGATGACCGGGACTTGGACCCCGTCGCGTCGAATCCGCCGACACACCTCGAAACCGTCCATCTCGGGCATGTTCACGTCGAGAACGATCACGTCGGGCGTCGCCGCCTTCACGTTGCGCAGCGCATCAAATCCATTGCTCTCGGTCCGGACCGTGTATCCGGCGAACCGAAGGGCGCTGGAAACCAGCTCGGTCAGGGATTCTTCGTCGTCGACCACCAAGATCGTGGCGTCGTGGCTGATTCGTTCGTTCATGATCGCCCACGCTACCTGCGCTTCCTGGGAGTTCCCTGAGAACGACATGTGAGATGCCGGAGATTCCCGATGGAGCAAACCGCCCTCACCGCCGCTGTCCGATTGTGCCGGCCATGGGATGGGCCTCGCTCGACATCCGGTTGGGGTCCGGCAATTCATACCGCACTTCGACCGAGGTCGTGCCGTTCACGAGGTCGACCTTGCGGATCGTGATCCCGTGAATCTTGGCGTTCAGCAAGGCGCCGAGGTACTCGACGAGCGCTGCCTCGTCGGTATATGGGGCGTCGACGTGGATCGACTCGGTCCGGTAGCGAGCGAACAGCTGAGGGTGATCGCCGATGTACAAGGCGAAGACGATTGCACCCATGAGGATCGGAATGGTCCAGCCGGGAGTCGTCGCTATGCCGGCGAGCAGCCCGAGGGCGAGTGCAGCGAAGTAGTAGGCCACTTCCCGCTGGTCGAGGGTGTCCGATCGGAGCCTGATGATCGACAGGATGCCGAACAGGCCGAGACCGAGGCCGGCAGCGATCGCCGAGGACGAGAGGGCGTAGGCAACGGCGACCACCCCGACGTTCGCCACGAGGTAGGCCACGACCATGGCTCTTCTTCGATGGCGGGGAAAGTACAGGCCGAAGACCAAGAAGAGGATGGCGACGAGGTCGATGACCAAAAGCAGGGACTGTGACATGGGTTGCTCCCGGGTTGTTCGATGTGCTGACCACAGTTGTAACGGGTGATCCTGAGCAGAACCTGAGAGTCACCTCCGGAGATCCTGTGACCGCCGACCACCGGAGCTCTCAGGGGATTCACAGGGAGTCCCAAGGGAAATCGCACCCGCGTGAGGTTGACTGATGGCACGTACCAAAGGAGATCTCTATGCCCAGCGTTTCCAATCCCCCAGCGATCCAACTGCGACGACTCGTCGTGGCGATCGCCACGATCATCAGCGTCGGCCTCGTCGCCTCGGCGTGCGGATTCACCGCCGATGAAGCCGCCGCAGGAGACGTCGCCGCACCAGCGACAGCTACGGCCGACGTGAGCGTGATGGACCCGTCGGTCGTTCATGACATCACAGTCTCATTCGACGAGGACGCGTACGACGCGATGATTGACACCTACGCCGCGGCCGGGGACAAGGAGTGGATCGAGGCGACCGTCATGATCGACGGTGTCACCTACGAACAGGTCGGGCTTCGGCTGAAGGGCAATTCCTCCCTCCGCGGGCTTGGCGATGATCGCGCAGGCGGGGCCAGCACAGTCTCGGCCGACGATCCCTCCGGACTGCCGTGGCTCATCCGGTTCGACAAGTACGTCGAGGGACAGAACCACGAGGGTCTCTACGACGTGGTCATCCGCTCGAACAACACCGAAACATCGCTCAACGAGGCCGTCGCCCTCGACCTGCTGGAGCTCGCCGGCTTGGCCTCTCAGAACGCCATCGCCGTCGCCTTCAGCGTCAATGGGAGTGAGTCGAAAATTCGGCTGGCGATCGAACACCCCGACGACGTTTGGATGGACGACAACTTCGCAGACGATGGTGCGCTCTACAAGGCCGAAAGCACCGGCGACTACAGCTATCGCGGCGACGACCCTGAGGCCTACGACGAGGTGTTCGATCAAGAGGCGGGCAAGGACAACGAAGACCTCACACCGCTGATCGAGTTTCTCGACTTCATCAACAACGCCGACGGCGCCACGTTCAACGCTGAACTCGCCGACCACCTCGACATCGAGTCGTTCGCCACGTACCTCGCAATGCAGGAGCTGATCGACAACTTCGACGACATCAACGGGCCCGGCAACAACTCGTACCTCTACTACGACTCGGATACAGAGATCTTCACCGTGGTCGCCTGGGATCACAACCTCGCATTCGGCGTTCGCAACAACGATGTCTTTGGTCCCGGTGAGGCACCTATCGGCGGTCCCGGTGGTGCGCAACCCCCTGGTGCCGGTCTCCAGCCTCCTGCCGGAGGGCCGGCGGAAGCGCAACTGCCTGAGGCGGGACTCCCGGTGGGCGGTCCGGGCGAACAAGCAAACGTCCTCGTCGACCGGTTCCTGGCGAACCCCGAGTTCTCAGTGCTCTACGACACAGCGGTTGTCGAACTCGACGCTTCACTCTACGAAAGCGGCATTGCCGCCGAGGTGCTCGCAACATGGGTGTCGGTCTTGGAGGCGTCTGATCTTGTCACGACCGGCACAATCGCCGAGGAATCCGCCCAGATCGCCGCGTACTTCGGCAATTGAATGTGATCGGAGGCGCGGTGTCTGTCCCGCTCGAGGTCACGCGCCGTTTTCGTGCTCAGCTTGCGCGAAGTCGTCGGGAATGTGTGCCGACACACGCGCAACTCTCCCGGAACGTTCGAAGATCGATCGACTGGTTTCCCGACCGATGTGCAGACCGTTGATCTCCCGCCGTGTGCCGTCTGCGAAGGTGACCTCGATTGAAGGCGTATCGGCGTCAAGGGTCACAACAACCGGGATCTGGCACACCGTCATGCCAAGAGATCGTGGCGGGACAACAACGGTCTCCCAGTTCCCGCCGAGGGTGTAGACCTCCCACTCCTCTGGCGAAGGAAGCAGTTCGTCGGGGCGAAGCAGGATCGGATCGAAGCTGATCTGCCCGTCCACAACGCGGACACCCGTTTCGAGGAGGCGGGAGAGAAGCTCTTCCTTGACTTGTCCGGTCATGCCCGGCTGCTGGGCTCCGGCGTGTGCCGGTGTGTGTGAGTAGGGGTCGGGTGGGAAGGCGCCGTATTCGGCCGCAGTCTTGTTGAATCCGAGGCCCGCTCGCACCCGCCAGTAGGCATCGACAAGGCTCCGGATCGTGGCGGGCGAAGCCCCCTCATCCTGCGCGTCGAGGATCGCCTCTTGAACCGCCACGAGCAGCTTGGCGACCATGTGCCAGTAGATCGATCCGATCCCTTCGTATCCGTACATCGATCCCGATCGGCCGGTGTACTCGTGATGGTGGAACACGTCCTCATAGGAGTTGAGCGTGATCGTTCGATGTGCCGAAACCAGAGACTGCCACTCGTATTGGCCACCGAGGTGATCCAGGGCGGTTTCGAGATCACTTCCATTCCTGAAAGCGGCGGAGAACCGGTAGCGGCCATCGACATCGCGAGCGACGATCGACTCGTCGCCGGATTCCAGGAGAGCCAGCAGCAGCGGGTTCTTGGCAACCTCGGTATCCGGCAGCACATTCTTGTCGAGGAACGACGGAGGGCGCCTCGGCGGGTAGAGCGTGAAGCTCCCTTGATCGGGGCGGAACATCGAACTCGAGAACAACGCCTCGATCACGTCGACCTTCTCCTCGGCGGTGAGGAAGCCGGAGCTGAGGACCGCCACCTGTCCTTCGAGCATCTCGTAGAGGTGTCCGAGGTGTGCGGCAGACCCGTCGCCGTCGAACTCGACCACGTTGTATGAGTGGTAGAGCCCATCGGGTCGGAGATTGCGCCGGATCGTGTTGTCGAGTTGTTCAACGGCCGTCTCGCAGAACGCAACGATCCGGCGCGTCTGTACCGAGACCAGGGTGGAGTGATCCGAGGCCTCTACCCGGGTTCGGTAGTTGGAGAATGCCCGACCGAGTTCGTCCATCACGGCTTTGCGTCGCTCATCGGAGAGTTCGCCGCCGGTGGCGACCGCATTCGCGCTGAGAATCTCGGAAACCGCGTCGAGCCATCCTGCGACTTCCATCGATAGGTCGACTTCGTCCAGTTCCGAGTCCCCGACGGTGTTGATCAACTGCCGCAGGTAGGAACGCAGCTGATACAACGTGACCATGGACACCCCGTAGCCCACGAGTGCATTGTTCGCATCGTTCCATTCGGGGCGCTGGGCGTTCATCCAGATACCGCCGTCGGGAACGTAGTTCGAGAGCTTTGAGAGGGCCGGTACGAGGAGCTTCTCGAGCAACGTGACGAGAAACACCTGCCCATCGGGCCCCCACAGCAGCTTCCCGTCCTGTCCGAATGCTTCAACGCGTTCTGCGGAGTGCCGGGCTGCCGCGTCATCGAAGTGGATCGTCGACTTCGGGTCACGCACCATCTCGTCATACGAAGCGATTCGGTATGGCACATCGGCGTAGGAGAACCAGGCATTGCCGAGGAGGCGTTCGAGCTCTCCCGGGAGGTAGCGCCGGGTGGCCTCGAGCAGTCGATGGAGGTAGACGATCTGATGATCACCCCAATATCCGATGTTGCTCCAGGGGTCGTCGGGATCGGGCACCTCCCAATCGATGCCACCCCGGGAGATCCGATAGGCGTTGAAACCGTCAGGTGTTGAGGCATTGACGAAGACGGACACGACGCTCGGCAGATAGGCAGGGAAGCTGAGGCACAGCGCCTCCCAGTTCTGAAAGATGTCTCGCCAGTTGCCTTCGTAGTGGATGATCGGTTGACCCTCCTCGTCACGCACCCGGATCGAGAACTCGTTCCACGGCCGGCTCGGATCGCCGTGGCGCCGCGAGAAGGTGAGCGGTAGGTATTCGAGCACGAGGCGCATCAACTGAGCGTCGCCCGTTGCTTCAACCTCACGCAGGAGCGCCGCACGGTCAACGACGTCCGGGAGGGCCTGGAGTTGCGACCGATGGCGGGCGGCCACAACCCGATTCCGCAAGGCCAGGAACTCCCTGAAGTCGGCGGTATTGATGCTGTGGTCTTCGTTGAAGATGCCACCACGCATGACGTTGTACGTCACGTTGGCAAAGTGGTGTGCGGTCGCGACCCGATCGCCGGTCCGCTGCAGGGCGTCGCTGCGCGCCATGATGGCGTCCAGCGATTCGGTGCCGTGTCGGACGGAGGTCGCCACCTCTCCCCCCGGGTTGGGGGACGAGAGGAGGAAGCCACGCAGGCCGGCAACCTGTGCCTGGTCCTGGGCGACGTCGGCGATGATGAGCCAGGTCTGCTCCTCTCCGGGATCGAGTTCGATGTTCCCCGAGAGGAGGTAGGCGCCCGGCCGTCCGGTCACCAGGCCGGCAGGCTCGATTGTGTGGCCCATCCGGAACGACTCGAGCAGATCACTATTCAGGGCGAGGGTTGCCTGATCGAAGCCAACGGACCAGGCGACCGACGCAGTGAGAACCTCGGCGGGTTCCGGTTGATCATCAACATGGGACTCGAGCGAGTACACGGCGAGACGAGTATTCGGGTCGGCGACCTCGCTCCGTTTGTAGGCATTGGTGAGGCTGCTCAGGCGCTGGTACAGCGACGGTTCGAGCCCGAAGGGAAGCAGGTTCACAAGTCCGTCGAGAACACTTGGCGTCACCGGATGATCACCGATATTCGAGAGCGTGCTGGTCCGTGCGAAGCCGAATTGCTCACTGTTCGACCATCGGTAGCGGAACACGAGACCCATCTCAGGATTGGATTCCTCGAAGATGATCTGATTCCCCACCACCGACTTGTAGAGGTTCCGCTGACGATGGTGAGACGGAGCACCCCGGAACGGCTCCCACAGTGCCGGGCCACCGGGTCCCTCGAAGCGAATCGCCGTGATCGGCCCGGTCGTCCCAGCGGCGAAATGGAGCCGATCCTCCGTTTCGTAGGGAAACAGAGCCAGAGCCGAGACACGTCTCCCTGCGGTGAGGCCTCCCCGGCTCGACACGAACATCCAGTGGTCGGCGTCGCTGACAATGCTCATCAGGAAGGGTCCGAGTCGATCGGCGTCGGGGATCACGTAGAAGCCCTCGCCGTCGATCTCCACGAAACCTTCTACCAGTGGACCGTCCGCCGAATACCTTGGTGTCACGTCGGCATCGTACAGCGGTCGCGATGTGCCGCCTCTGGTGACTCCCGCGAGGTGCCGGCGCGTGATCGGCGAGATCAGGTTTCAACTCTTCTTTTCTGTCATCCCCGGCTGATACGTTCGAGAACGGTGGCGGCGAGGCCGGAAGGAACCGAGATGGATTCACGCACACAATCCTGGATCGATCAGGATGAGGCCTGGATGGCAGATACCATCCGCCGCCGAGGGTGGGTCATCCAGTACGTCGGCGGCGAGGAGTGCAGCAGACCGGGCTGCAACTGCCCCGCCGGCAACGAACCGCCGTTTGCCTACACCGTCGGACTCTTCGGCCTGGCACACCCGGAGCTCCTGGTCTTCGGTGTACCGCCGGAGGTGGCGGCCGGGGTGCTCAACGACCTCGGTGAACGCGTCCGGGGCGGTGAGGCTCTGTTGCCTGGCCGGCTCATCACGTTCGACAACTGGACGCACCGCATCGTCCCGGAGCCGGTCCCGAACCCCGGCGACATCGTGTTCTCGGCGAACCGTTTCTACTGCCGGCCCGACGAGTGCTCGGTTCCCGTCCTCCAGCTCAGCTACGACGACACGGAGGGCCGGTTTCCGTGGGACGACGACTACGCGGCGCCCGAGATGCAACCCAGACCCGGAACCTTCACAGCCTGGACCGATTGATCCGAGCAATCCGCTTCATTGGTCGGTGCAGCGGGGACGGTACGCTCTCGCACCACGCGGGGTTGAGGAGCACGCGGTGAGATCAGTTGAACTCGGTCCGTTTCCAGAGGTCGCCGGCTATGAGACGGCAACGACGCTGGACGCCGCGGATCGTCTACGGCCGTTCGCCGATCGCTTCGTGCCGACCGATCCGGACCTCATCTATCTCGACGGAAACTCACTCGGCCGTCTCCCTGCGGCTACGTTGCCGCACCTCCAAGAGGTGGTTGATCAAGAGTGGGGAGCGCGGCTCGTTCGATCCTGGCCCGATCGCTGGTGGGACCTCGCCGATGCGCTTGGGAGCCAGATTGCGCCGCTCGTCGGCGCCGACCCCGCCGAGGTGATCGTCGCCGATTCGACAACTGTGGCCATCCTGAAGCTCACCGTTGCAGCCCTCAACGCTCGTCCCGGCCGCATGCGGATCGTCACCGACGACTTGAACTTCCCGACCGACCTCTATGCCACAGGTGCCGCTGCGGACCTTGCGGGTGGCCGAGAGATCATCATCGTCCCGTCAGCCGACGGGGTGCATGGGCCGGTTGACGACATCGTCGCTGCACTCGACGAAGACACGGCGCTGCTCACGCTCACGCATGTCGCCTTCAAGAGCGGTTATCGATATGACATGGAGCGCCTCACCCGCGCCGCACACAGTGTTGGCGCCGTGGTGCTGTGGGATCTCAGCCATTCGGTCGGCGCGGTGCCGATCGACCTCGACGGTGCGGGGGCGGACCTTGCCGTGGGCTGCACGTACAAGTACCTCAATGGCGGACCCGGTTCGCCGGCATTCCTCTACGTCAGCGAGCGGATCGCCGCGGAAGTCGAGAACCCCTTCTCGGGATGGTGGGGCCACGAAAGCCCGTTCGCGTTCGACCTCGGCTACACGCCCGCCTCATCAATTCGGCGATTCCAGACCGGCACCATGCCGATCCTCTCGCTCGCCGCAGTCGAGACCGGCGTTGCCCTCACCGCCGAAGCTGGTATCGAGAACCTTCGACAGAAATCCATCGGCCTTTCCGAGTTCTTCATCGAGCAGGCCCACATCCACCTCGGACCGCTCGGCTTCGAGCTGGCCTCGCCTCGAGACGCCGACCAACGCGGTTCACACATCTCCCTCCGGCACCCCGACGGGTGGCGAATCGTCAAAGCCATGATCGAACATGCCGCGATCATCCCCGACTTTCGCGAGCCGGATAATCTCCGCTTCGGCTTCACCCCCCTCTCGACCAGCTACACCGACCTCCACACCGCCGTAATCCGCATCGTGAACCTGATGGCCGCCGATCTCCCCCAGACCTACAGCACCGACCGCTCCAACGTGACGTAGCCCCTTCCTCGTCTCCCCCGCCATCACCAGACGAGGCGAAGGCCCTCCCTTCCTCGTCTCCCCCGCCATCACCAGACGAGGCGAAGGCCCTCCCTTCCCCGTCTCCCCCGCCATCACCAGACGAGGCGAAGGCCCTCCCTTCCTCGTCTCCCCCGCCATCACCAGACGAGGCGAAGGCCCTCCCTCCCCCGTCTCCCCCGCCATCACCAGACGAGGCGAAGGCCCTCCCTTCCCCGTCTCCCCCGCCATCACCAGACGAGGCGAAGGCCCTCCCTTCCCCGTCTCCCCCGCCATCACCAGACGAGGCGAAGGCCCTCCCTTCCTCGTCTCCCCCGCCATCACCAGACGAGGCGAAGGCCCTCCCTTCCTCGTCTCCCCCGCCATCACCAGACGAGGCGAAGGCCCTCCCTTCCTCGTCTCCCCCGCCGTCCAGGTGGGGGAGACGCGGCCGGACGGAAGTCCGGTCGCAGAGGGGGCGGCCTGGAAGTCCGGTCGCAGAGGGGGCGGCCTGGGAGCCCGAACCGTGGAGATGCGGCCACGCGCGATCTCGGGCCAGAATCCGGCTGCCCCCTCCGCGTCCGACCAACTCTCGTCCCCTCACGGAGTGGGGGGACGCGGATTCGCCCCAGCGAATCCGCAAGGGGCGCACGTTCGGCGCGAGGACGTCGTCACCCGCACCAGCACACGAGCCGAGCGACTGCACGAACATGGTGGCGAATGTGAGGTTCTGCCCGGCTTCCGCTTCGATCTCCACGGTGTAGGTCTGACCGGGGAGGAGCGGGCCGGGTTCACTCTCGCCGGCCGGGATCGCGAAGACCGTGCCGCCGGTGTTCTCGGCGTACGGGCCCGCGTCGCCGTCCTCAGCCAGCGCCTCGAGACCCGATCCATCATCGGCGGTGCCGGACACGAAGAGTTCCGTTCCGGTGTCGATGACGACGGCCACACCCGGTGCGAGTGGTGTCGTTGCCCCGGACCCGGCCGTGATGCTCTCGACGATTCCGGACGGATCGCCGTCTTCGGCAAGCGCCTCGAGGCCGTGGCCGCGGTCTGCCATTCCTGCATCGAACAGGGGACTACCCGAATCGTGTACGGAACTGAGATAGACCAGACACCCGGCACCGGCGTTGATCAGGCTCCGCGCCAAGCCGGTCCCGATACCGGCGCCGACGATCCAGACTCATCGATCAGGTTGGTCGATAGCCACGCCGTGGCCGACTATGTCGAGGTGACGATCACACCACAGTCGTAGCAGCAACAGAGTGTGGTTGGGCGTTGGCACCAATACCATCGCCCAACCACGCTGCGCCCGCCCTACCGGGATCTGGCACAATGATCGCCAGGCGGCGATCACGGGGAGAGCGAGACTGATGACCCACGTCGAGACGATCGAATCGTTCTATCGCGCGTTCCAGCAGCGGGACTACGAAGGTATGACTGCCTGCTACCACCCGTCGATTCACTTCTCGGATCCGGTGTTCCCGGACCTGTGCGGCGACGAAGCACGAGCGATGTGGCACATGTTGTGCGAACAGGGAACCGATCTTCACGTGACGTTCACCGACGTCACGGCAGAAGGCGACAGCGGGGGCGTTCACTGGGACGCCCACTACACCTTCTCCCCGACCGGCCGACTGGTTCACAACAAGGTCGACGCCCGCTTCGATTTCGAGGGCGGCAAGATCATCCGCCACGTCGACAACTTCGACCTGTGGCGGTGGACGCGTATGGCTCTCGGGACGACGGGCGTGGTGACCGGCTGGAGCGGATTCGCCCAGGCCAAGGTCAGAGCAACAGCTGATCGCAGCCTGCGCCGATTCATCGCTGCCCACCCGGACTACACCGTTCCGGCGCAGGACTAGTCGGGCGCATCCGTAGGCGACGAGCTCTCAACCCCGTCGAGGGACGACACGAGCGAATCCCCTCGCGCTCCGGAGATTTCTCCTCGGCAACTGCGACGGCCGCTATGGACATCGCCCGGCGAGACGAGTACGATGCGTTGCGACTCACTGAGTCTCAACTCATTGGAATGGCGGATGACCGTCGACACCCCAACCCGGGCAGACAAGAAGCAGCAGACCCGGATACTGCTGATCGAGACAGCCCTCGATCTCATGGCCGAACGTGGTATCGCTGCGACCCGCACCATCGACGTCGCCGAACGCGCGGGAGTGGCGCACGGGACGGTATTCGTTCACTTCGCCACGAGGGACGACTTGGTCACCGCGGTTGTCGGCGAACATGCCGATCAGATCGCGGGACGCCTCCACGAACTCGCCGGCGACGGGGCGACCGTCAAAGATGTCCTCGCCGCCCATCTCGCCGGTCTCGCCGAACACGAGGCCTTCCACGCTCGGCTCGTCATGGAGGGACCGCTCCTCCCCCGATACGCCCGTGCCACCCTGCTCGGCATCCAATCGGCGATCTCCGCCCACCTGGCCCAGGCGGCGGAGCGGGAGATGGCGGACGGCACGATCCGGACTATGCCGATCTACTTGTTGTTCAACACCTGGTTGGGACTCATCCACCACTACCTCAGCAACCGGGAACTGTTTGCTCCCGGTCAGTCGGTCGTGGAACGGTGGGGTCCGACGCTGCTCGACCACTATGTGGGGCTGCTGCGCCCCAACGGAGAAGGAGGAAGACAATGACCAGTCAATGCATCGCCTGCGGCATGCCGATGAGCAAGCCGGAAGACCACGCCATGCGCGACCCCGACAAGGACTACTGCTTCCACTGCGCCCATCCGGACGGAACGATGGTGTCGCGCGACGAAGCCCGAGAAGGTCTGACCGCGTTCATGGTCAACACCCAGGGCATCGACGAAGCCGCCGCACGCGAGGCGGTCCTCGAACTCATGACCAAGCTGCCGGCCTGGGCAGCGGACTGACCCGGCCATGGCCAAGCTCGATCTCAAGAAGGAGTACCGCCAGCTCTACAACCCCTCGGCTAAGGAATGCTCGATCGTCGACGTGCCCGAGATGCAGTTTCTGATGGTCGATGGCACCGGAGATCCGAACACGTCGGTCGCCTACGCCGAGGCGATCGAAGCGCTCTACGCGTTGTCGTACACGCTCAAATTCCTGAGCAAGACGGCGGAGGACGTCGACTACGTGGTGATGCCCCTCGAGGGCCTCTGGTGGACACCCGTGATCGCCGACTTCTCGATAGGGGACAAGTCGGCATGGGAGTGGACGGCGATGATCATGCAGCCCGATCACATC
This sequence comes from uncultured actinomycete, assembly GCA_942491345.1. Lineage (GTDB taxonomy): Bacteria > Actinomycetota > Acidimicrobiia > Spongiisociales > UBA5794 > JAHEEL01. The sequence continues at coordinate 239,493 of CALOAN010000021.1, read as the reverse complement.
ACCGCTGCCCACGTCGCGACGGCAGCCGAGGAGGTGCGGAGGAAGAAGAACCCGCCGGCGCTCGACCGGATCCGGTTCGAGCCGTTTCGGGAGGGCCTCGCAGTTCAGATCATGTACTTCGGGCCCTATGCCGACGAGGCTCCGACCATCGAGCGGCTGCATCAGTTCGCCGACGACTCCGAATATCAACTCCGCGGGAAACACCACGAGATCTATCTCGGCGATCCGCGGCGAACGGCACCCGAGAAGCTCCGCACCGTGATCCGGCAGCCGGTTGAGGCACAACCCGGGTAGGCCCTGCTTGGGGAGAAGTCAGCAGTCCTACTGTGCCGTCCAGGCGCCGTCGACGACGAGGACGTGGCCAGACACCATGCCTCCCGCCGGCGACGCAAGATAGAGCACCGCACCGGCGACGTCGGTGGTGGTGCCCACCCGGCCAATCGGCAGCCGATCCAAGACACCTGCCAGATACTCGGGCTGATCAAGACGTTCGGCCGTGCCCGGCGTGTAGATGAATGTCGGCGCGACCGCATTCACCGTCACTCCCCTACTCGACCACTCGAGTGCGAGGACCTTCGTCAACAGGTTCACGCCACCTTTGCTGGCGGAGTAGACCGCGTGCTCCCGGATGCCGACCACACCCGCCTGAGAACTCATGTTGATGATCCGACCGGAACCCTGTGCGAGCATGATGCGACCGGCCGCCTGGCAAGCAAAGAACAGCCCGCGGAGGTTGACATCCATCATCTCGTCCCAGTCGGACTCGGTGATGTCCTCTGCGGGATGGTTCGCCCCGAGCCCCGCGTTGTTGACCAGCACATCGAGCGACCCGAAATGCTCACGGACCTGCTCGAACGCGGTGCTGATCCGTGCGACGTCTCGCACATCGAGCTCCACGGCCAGTGCCTCGCCACCATCGGCACGGATCTCATCGGCGAGACGCTCGAGAGACGGCAAGTCGCGCGCTGCGACCGCCATGGAAGCGCCGGCATGGGCCATCGCCTTCGCGAGATCCCAACCGATGCCCTTGCTCGCTCCCGTCACGAGCGCAACCTGTCCGTCGAGCCGGAAGTCTGGGTAGTCCATTCTGATCGGTACGCAAGCGAGTTGAGGAACCGGGGTTCGCGCTCCGCCTACAGCCCGAACGCCTCCTTTGCAGCTTCCAGGTTGACAACACCGAGCATCGCCCGGTCGCCGGTCGCCATCGAGAGGAGATACACCTCCGCCCCGGCGTCGTACGCCGTGCGAGCGACCGCGGCGAGACCGCCGGGGTGATCCTCAACAGGGACGATGAGGACCTCGCGATCGTCGACGACCATGAGTCCGGCCGCCTTCAACACGTCCTGAGTTTTCTGAGCAGCATCGTTCTCGACAACCACATGAACCACACGGTGGTGTTCCCGCGAGAACGACACCGCGGCCTCAACGTTGATCTCGGCGGCGCCGAGCGCTTCCCAGACCTCGGGAACCGCCCCACCCCGCTGGGGGATGATGATCGTGATATCTCTCATTCCTGCTCCTTCTTCGTCGTCGCGTCGCTCGGCGATCGCGCTTGCTTCAGTTCCAGACCCAATTCTGGCTTCGACGGCCGGACCCGATCGTCGGTAGGCTCGCCGTGTGCGTCGTGTATTGATCTTCGTTGTGCTGGCGACGGCAATGGTCGCCGCTGCGTTCGTGATTGCCCGCCCCGATCCGGCTCCAGAACTCCACTTCGATGCGAGCGTCCCCGATGACCTCCGGGCGGTGGCCGTCGAGGCGTGGGATGGATTTCTCGGGGCGCACCCGGCTCGCGTGGACTGCATCGGTCCGATCAACATGAGCGCAGCATGGGAACTCGACGACCGGGCGGAGTATCACCCTACGACGGCGACACTGGTGATCCGTGTCCCCGGGACCGCCCCGAATCTGACCAACGACCTGACTCACGAGTTCGCTCACCACGTTGAGTTCACCTGCCCCGAACATGAGGCCATCCGCCCCAACTTCCTCGCCGCGCAGGGGTTTCCAGCGTCGGCCGATTGGTTCAGCGGCACAACGTGGGAAACGACTCCATCCGAACAGTATGCCGAAGCCACCTCGGTGGTGGTTCTCGGTCAGGGTGGTCACCACGATGGCATCGTCATTTCCGACGAGGCGACCGCGGTCGTTCGCCGATGGGCCTCTGAATCCTGAATCCGACACGCCGGGCTCCATCCCCTCGTGAGACTCGCGAAAGACCATGACCGCGGGAGCGGCCGGTCGGGCGTGGGCTGCCCCAGTACATATGCAGCCCACGGCCGACCGACATCCGTCAGGACTTGTCCGGAGAATCCGGTGTCTCGCCCATCTCGATGAGCTCCGACTCGATCTCGCCGGCCGTCTCGGCGAACGCCTGAGCGTCTTCGCCTCCCTGCTCAGATGCCTGCTCCAACTCGTGCTTCAGCACCTCGAGGTCGGCGCCGCCGGCCATCATCTGCACCAGTTGCTCGAGCGGAAGGTCCTCCTTCGCATAGTCGCCGTAGACCTGGCCCCGGCGCAAGATGACGAAGTGGTCACCCACCGGGTAGGCATGCTGCGGGTTGTGGGTGATGAAGATCACACCGATCCCACGGTTCTTCGCCTGGAGGATGTACTTCAGGACGACGCCCGCCTGTTTCACACCGAGCGCGGCCGTCGGCTCATCCAGAATCAGGACTTTGGCGCCGAAGTACACCGCACGGGCGATCGCCACCGACTGACGCTCACCGCCTGACAGCGTCCCGACCGTTTGGTCCGGATCGCGGATGTCGATGCCCATCTTCGCCATCTCTTCCCTGGTCGTCTCCTTTGCGAATGAAGAGTCGAAGGTCTTGAACGGCCCCCAGCCTTTGGTCGGTTCCGATCCGAGGAAGAAGTTCCGCCAGATAGACATGAGCGGGATCATCGCCAGGTCCTGATAGACGGTCGCGATGCCCATCTCCAGTGCCTCACGCGGCGAGTTGAAGTCCTGCTGCACCCCGTCGAACAGATACTCGCCTTCCGAGGCCTTGTGGACCCCGGAGAGGACCTTGATCAACGTGGACTTGCCGGCACCGTTGTCGCCGAGCAGGCACGTGACTTCTCCGGCACGCACGAACGCCGAGATATCCTGGAGCGCGATGACGCTTCCGAAGTTCTTCGATACATTCTTGATTTCTAGGAGCGCAGTGTTGTTAGAAGTCATCGTTTCGCCGCCTGCTGTCGTACGTAGTTATTGAATATCACAGCAATCACGAGGATGCCTCCCACAAACACCTGGAACCAGTCACCGTCGACACCGGTGATGATGATTCCCTGCTGCACCATCGCGAAGATCAACGCTCCAAAACTGGCGCCAATCGCAGATCCATAGCCACCGGTCAGCAGTGTCCCGCCGACCACCACCGCGATGATCGCCTGGAACTCCAGCCCGAATCCGCGCAGTGTGTCCGCACCGTTGAACTGAACGGCCTGGATCGTCGCCACGAGGAACGCGGCAAAGGCCGTTGTCATGAAGAGGCCGATCTTCACCTTGCTCACCGGAACACCGACGTTTCGAGCAGAGTTGGAGTCGCCACCCGCAGCGAAGATCCAGTTGCCCGCGCGCGTGCGGAGAAGAACCCAGGTTGCGATCGCAGCCATTGCGAGCCACCAGATAATCGACACCCGAAAGCCGGCCCCGAACACCGTGAATTCGGTAGCGAACAGCGTGTCGGCCAGTCCGGCACCCGATGCTTCGTCGAAGTTGCCCAGTTGTGTGCGATCAGTGAGGCTGCGAGTCAGAGCGATCGTCAGACCCCGGAATATGAACAACGTCGCCAGCGTGATGATGAACGACGGGAGTTTCGTCGCAATCACCAGCGTCCCATTGAAGAACCCGATTAGGAGGGCAACGATGAGGGCAGCGAGGATCGCGGGCCACACCCCCCAGCCGAAACCTCCGGCCGACGATGGTGTGATCAGCACCATGATCGTCATCCCGGCGAATCCGAGTATCGAGCCGATGGAGAGGTCGAACTCGCCACCGATCATGAGGAGCGCCACCGCTACGGCAAGAATCCCGAGCGGTGCGGCCCGGTTCAAGATCGACGCCGTGGTCGCCCAACTCGCGAAGTTGTTGTCGTACGCGACGATCGCGAAGAACAGCCAGACCAAGGCGGCCCCTACGATCGCCCCGAGTTCGGGCCGTGCCAGCAGCCTGGATAGTCGGCTGGTCTTCCGGACTCGTTCGTCCGCTTGCGGCGCCGACCCCGGCGGTACCGCTTCCGACGCTGTCGCGTCTGGCGGAGGTCCACTATTGGATGTCATGTCACCTTCCTCCGTCGATCAACACTTTCTGTGTTGGGGGCCCGCCTGCGGCGGGCCCCCAACCTTCGACGGTTCCTTACCGGAGACCCTGCTCCGAAAAGGCGATCACATCAGCGGAAGTAGCCGCCGTCACGATCTGCGGGCCGGTCAGGATGACCCGTTGGACGCTGCCGAGTGGCAACGCGCCGGTCTCCTTGTATTGCGTCAACAGCACGATCGGCAGGTAGCCCTGCAGGTACTGCGCCTGATCGATCGCGAACAGCATGTCGCCGTTGCCGATGGCTTCGAGCACCTCAGGTGACATGTCGAAGGTCGCGAACTTGACGGTGCCCAACTGGCCGCCCTCGGTGAGCGCTGCCAGCGTCGGCATCGCACCCGTCGGGCCGAGCGTCAGGATGCCCTCGACAGGATTGGCTTGCAACGCGCCGGCGACGGTTTCCTGGGTTCCGGTTGGATCTGCCAGGTCGACCGGGATCACGTCGACGTCGACCCCGAGGCCATCTTCGAACCCCTGACAACGATCGTCGAGCGCTGTATTGCCGACTTCCTGGTTGATGCAAATGGCACTGCCAACGCCTTCAGCGGCAAACTGCTGTCCCGCGATCAGGCCGGCCTCGTACTCGGTCTGGCCGACGTGCACCAAGACGCCGAGGTCGGCGAAGTCGTCGCTTCCCGAGTTCATCGAGATCACCGGGATGCCCGCAGCAACCGCAGCCTTGATCGAATCCCCGAGCGCATCGGCGTCGGGAATCGTCACGACGAGACCGTCCGGCTGTGACGCCACGGCGGCGTCGATGATCTGGCTCATCTCGACCATGTCGAACGTTCCCGGGGCCTGATACTCAACGGAGACGCCCATGTCAGTCGCTGCAGCATCCACGCCGTTCGCGGCGACCGACCAGAACGGATCGGATGCCTGGCCGTGCGAGACAACCACGAAGCGGAGGTCCCGTTGTGTGACCGCGTCGCCGGAATCGGCTGTTGTTGTGGTCTCAGCGTCATCGCCTCCGGCGGCAGCGGTCGTCGTCGTGTCATCACTATCACTCGAGCACGCAGCAACGATCAGTGCGAAGCTCATCAGAAGTGCAATCAACACACTTCGTTTCATTCGTCTTCCTCCTCTATCCGACAATCGGCCCACCGGCGGTGGGTCCGGTTCCCCCTAACCTACGCGAGAGCGCAGGTGTTGGGTGGTCTTATGCGAATGCCTTTCGTAGATAATCGAGACTGGTCCGCGCATCCGCAATCGGACCTTCTCCTTCCGCTGGATCCTCATCGAGGACCAGATCCTGTTCGAGAACGTACCACCCGTCGTAGCCCGACCTCTCCAGTTCGGCAACAAATCCGGCGATGTCAACATCTCCCTCGCCCAGAGGTTTGAAGATGCCGTCGATCACGGATTGTCGGAACGGAAGCTCGCCGCTCCGCACCAGTTCCGCCATCTCACCATCGACATCCTTGAGGTGAACGTGAGACACCCGCCCCTTCGCCGCCTTGGCTACTGCCACAGCATCCGCCCCTCCAAGGAAGAGGTGTCCGGTGTCGAGGCAGAACTCGACATCGCTGTCGGCCAACAGACGGTCGATGTGCTGCGGCCGCTCGATGGCCATACCCCAATGCTGATGGAGTGAAGTAGCAAGACCCTCGGCGTTGGCGATGTCGATCACCTTCTGGAGATTGGCCAGGAAGATCGCCCACTCTTCCTCCGTCATCTCGACGCTGTGGTCGTAGCCGTCGAAGTGTGAGCTCGGTCCGAGGACGATCACCTCCGAGCCGCATCCGGCAAGTGTGCGCGCTGCGCGAGCCACATAGTCGAGCTGCTCGTCGGCCGCGGTTTCCCGGTACAACAAGGCCGGCACGAAACCGCCGACGAGCACGAGCCCGTATGACTCGAGCATTTCGCGCAGCTCTTCAGGGTTGGTTGGGAGATACCCGTCCGGGCCCAACTCCGTCGCGTGGAGGCCAACTTCCTGCATCTCGGCGAGTACACGATTGACATCCATCAGATGTCCCCACCCGGGTGAACCGTCAACGCCCCAAGTGATGGGGGCGCCGGCGACACGTGACATAACGTCGCTCATACGATCTCCTTCATCTCTACCGGCCGATGTTCAGCCCGAGACAGATCACATGCGACTGCAATACGAAGGGCCTCGCGGGCGTCCTCCGGGGTGCAGGGGCTCGCGAGCCGTCCTTGCGCTACTTCGATGAACGCCGCGATCTCGTCCCGGTAGGCAGGTGCGAACCGGTCGAGGAATGTCTTGGGGGTGGGCTCGGCGGGCGGTGCAACGCCGTTCTCGAGCGATCGCAGCGGCAGACGCGGCTCGAGGCCGACCGACACGCTGTCCCGCGTGCCGAAAAGCTCCATCCGGACGTCGTGGCCGAGCGGATCGTGGCGGATTCCGGACATGAGCACTCGTGTGCCGTCGGTCAGCGAGAGGATCACAACGCCGGTATCGACCGGACGGCCTTCACCGAACTCCTCCGTTGTGGTCGTGTGTCCGTCGGCGTAGGCCTCCACGACCTCCTGCCCGGTGACGAACCGCAAGATGTCGAAGTCGTGGATCTGCGTGTCTTTGAAGATTCCCGTGTCGTGATAGCCGGGTGGTGGAGGGTCGTAGTCATGGGTCGTCGTCCGCACCGAATACAGATGACCGAGCCTCCCCGAATCCACGAGTTCCTTGGCACCCCGATACCCGAAGTCGAATCGGCGCTGGAACCCGATCTGTGCTGGGATGTCCAGACTCCGCAGCCGCTCGACCACCACGTCGGTCGCCGGCAGGTCGGTCGCGATCGGCTTCTCACAGAACACGGGGATACCGGCCTCGGCAGCCATCATCATCATCTCGGCATGGACGCCGGTGGCGGCGGCGATGACCATCGCGTCGATGCTGCCGATCATCGATTCGGCGTCCGGAGTGACCGTTCCCCCAACATCGGTGGCCACGACTTCGGCACGTTCGAGCAACGGATCGGTGACAACAACGGCGGTGACCGTGGGGTGGTCTGCCAGCGTTTGAGCATGGAAGGCACCGATGCGCCCTGCTCCGATCAGTCCGACTCGCACACGCACATCCTCCCTGGAGCCCGGTACTGCTGGTATCCCATCAGATTGTTGTGGAACGTTCCAATGAACCGGACGTTATACTCCGCGCCGACCCGGTGTCAAGCCGCTCTGGAGGACCGCCGAATGTTCCGGATCTGGTTCGAGCGAGATATGCCCGACCATGTTGCGGCCACCATTGTGGGCCAGGCAATTCCAATCGGCCCCGGCACAGCGACACCCGCCGACCTGCTGTCCTCGGTCCGTGAGGCAGACGCAATCATCGCGTCGTCGCTCATCACCTATGACGGCGCTGCCATGGACCGCGCTCCCTACGTCCGAGTGATCGCGCGCACGGGGATCGGCGTCGACAAGATCGATCTCGGGGCTGCGACCGAACGGGGTATTGCCATATGCAATACCCCCGATGCACCCACAGTCTCAACCGCCGAACACACGATCACGCTTCTGCTCTCGGTCGCAAAACGGGTCCCGGGTGCACAGGCGGCCTTGAGAAACGGCGGCCGCGATTTCTTCGGATCGCACGAGGGCCGGGAGGTTGCGGGCAAGGTTCTTGGACTCGTCGGGGTTGGCAGGATCGGCACGAACGTCGCCCGCATGGCGCGTGGCCTGAGCATGCCGGTGATCGCCTACGATCCATTCGTCGAAGCACCCGACGCCGCGGAGTCCGGGATCACGTTGGTCGCCTCGCTCGATCAACTGCTTGTCGAAGCCGACGTGATCTCTCTCCATCTGCCGCTCACGAGCGAGACGGAACACCTGATCAACGCCGACCGCCTCGCACGGACAAAGCCGGGGGCCATCCTGGTCAACACAGCACGCGGCGGGCTGGTCGATCACGACGCGTTGCTTGCCGCGCTCGACGGGGACCGACTCTTCGGTGCCGGCCTCGACGTGACCGACCCGGAACCCCTCCCGCCGGATCACCCCCTCCTCCATCGGTACGACGTGGTGGTGACCCCACACGTCGCCGCTGCCACTGCTGCAGGCAAGGCCCGGCTCTACGAAAGCGCCGTCACCCAGGCGCTCCAGGTGCTGCGTGGCGAACACCCGAACCACCTGGTCAACCCCGACGTCTGGCCGGTCCGCCGGCAAGTTTCATACACAGAGGAGCAAGAACCGTGACACACTCAATCGGCATCGGCGTAGTCGGATTCGGCTGGATGGGCCAAGCGCATTCGCGTTCGTACCGTCGAATCCCCATGCACTTCCCCGAGGCGAACCTCATGCCTCGGCTCGTCATCGTGGCCGACAACGTGCCCGAGCGAGCCGAATTGGCGCGCCAGAACTTCGGATTCGAAACCGCGACCGACGATTGGCGTGCCGTCGTCGATCATCCCGACGTTGACGTGGTGACCATCGGGGCACCCAACAAACTGCATCGAGAGATCGCCGTCGCCGCTGCTGAGGCGGGCAAGGCCATCTTCTGCGAGAAGCCGGTGGGGGAAGCGCCCGACGTCACCGCCGAGATCGAATACGCCGCCCGAAGCGCCGGGGTGATCACCGGTGTCGGCTTCAACTATCGATGGGCGCCGCTCGTCCAGTACCTCAAGCAGCTCATCGAAGAGGGGCGCCTCGGTGACCTCACCCACTATCGGGGCCGGTTCTTCTCGATGTACGGACGTGACCGACTCGGGATGTTGAGCTGGCGCTACCTGCTCGAGGAAGCCGGCTACGGAGTCCTCACCGACATCATGTCGCACACCGTCGACATGGCCCACAACCTGGTCGGACCCATCCGACGCGTCGTGGCGACGAAGGAGATCTTCATCAAGGAGCGTCCACTCCCGAAACCCGGCTCCGGGACCCACTACGACCGCGGGGCGCCCGGCGACCCCACCGGTGAGGTGACCAATGAGGACTACGTAGCGGCTCTCGTGGAATTCGAGAACGGTGTTCGAGGAACGCTCGAAGCCGACCGCTCGATCTTCGGCCCGCAGAGCGAGATGGCGTTCGAGATCAACGGTTCGCGCGGTGCAGGAGCTTGGAACCTCGAGACGATGAACGAACTCCAGCTCTACCTCCCGGAAGAGACCCCGGCCGACGGCTACGTCCGCGTGCTCGCAGGCGACGCGTTCCCCCACCACGGAAACATCGTGCCAGGAGGCGGCAACCCGATCGGGTACGAGGACCTCAAGGTCTTCGAAGACCTCGAGTTCTTGAAGTCGGTCATCGAAGGTCGGCCGGGTGCGGTCACCTTCGCCGACGCCCTAGCGGCAGCAGAGGTCGAGGCGGCGATGACCCGTTCGTGGGAGTCGGGTGCCTGGGAGGACGTCACAAGCTTGCGGATCGACTGAGAGGGATCACCATGGACATGTATGTCGGAGGCCGCTGGCAGGGTTCTTCCGAGTGGCTCGACGTCGTCGCTCCCTACTCGGGAGACGTGGTCGACCGTGTTCCGATCGCGACGCCCGACCAGGTTGAAGAGGCACTCGCAACTGCCGAGCGTGGCGCGACCATCATGCGAAACCTCGGAGGTGCCGCTCGGGCCGACATCCTCCGCCACGCCGCCGACTTGCTCGACGCCGATATCGAACGGATCGCCCGCACCATCAGCCTGGAGGTCGGCAAGCCGATCGGTGAAGCCACCGGCGAGGCGTCTCGTCTGGGCGAGATGTTCCGATTGGCGTCGTTCGAGGGCACACAGATCCGCGGCGAGACCCTCCCGCTCGACGCACAGGCCGGGGCCGAAGGCAAGCTCGGCTTCACGCTGAGGATCCCCACCGGAATCGTGGTGGCCATCACCCCGTTCAACTATCCCGGCCTCCTCGTCGTGCACAAGATCGCCCCAGCCCTGGCCGCCGGCAATGCGGTCATCCTCAAGCCGGCTTCCCAGGCTCCCCTGACCGCCCTCATCATCACGGAGAAACTGGTCGAGGCCGGACTTCCCGAAGCGGGTTTGCAGACGATCACGGGCGGCGGCGCGGCCGTCGGGATGGCCATGGTACGCGACCCGCGTGTGCGCAAGGTCTCGTTCACCGGCAGCACCGCAGTCGGAGAGGAGATCACCCGCATCGCCGGCGTGAAACGCCTCTCCCTCGAGCTCGGCGCCAACTGCCCGATGATCGTGATGCCGGACGCCGACCTCGAGTTGGCGGCCGAAGCGAGCGCCGCCGGCGGGTACGTCAACGCCGGGCAGGTGTGCATCTCACTGCAGCGGGTCATCGTCCACGAGGATGTCTACAACGACTATCTCGACGCACTGCGAGGGCCGGTCGAAGCCTTCCGGATGGGTGATCCGCTAGCCGCCGACACCAAGATCGGAGCCATGATCTCCGAAGCTGAAGCCGTACGGGTGGCGCAGTGGGTCGATGAAGCCGTCCTCTCCGGAGCCCGAGTTGTCATCGGCGGTGAGAGAGACGGAGCCAAGCTCTTCCCCACCGTCGTTGCCGACGTGACGCCGAATATGAAGATCTCACAGGAGGAGGTATTCGGCCCGACGTTGAGCGTCACCAAAGCCGCGAACATCGACGATGCCATCGCCCTCGCCAACGACTCCAGCTACGGGCTCGGAGCCGGCATCTTCACGAAGGACGTGACGAACGCGATGCGATTCGCGCGTGAGGTCGACGCGGGTGCCGTACACGTCAACTGGACGCCGCTCTGGCGCGCAGACCTCATGCCCTACGGCGGGCTGAAGGGCAGCGGCATCGGCAAAGAGGGAATCCGCTACGCCGTCGAGGAGATGACCGAACTCAAGACGGTGATCATCCACGGCTTGGAAGGTGGGCCGACGTGATCAACAATCACACCAAACACCGGCTCATCGCGGGCGAGACGGTTGTGGGCTGCTTCCTTCGCTACTCGGCCGCGACGTTGGCCGAGTTCATGGCCCTCGGCGGGTGGGACTTCATGGTCTTCGATGCCGAACACGGGGCACTCCAGCCCCGCGACCTCGAAGACCTCTCTCGGGCCTGTGAGCTCCACGGGGTCACACCGATGGTTCGCGTGACAACCAACGAGCCGTCCACCATCCTCCGCTTCCTCGACGCGGGCGCCCACGGCATGCATGTTCCCTGGGTCGATTCCGGGGCCGTCGCGGAAGCCGCCGTGCAAGCAGCCAAATACGAACCGAGAGGATCTCGAGGGCTCGCCGCCACTCGATCGGCGGGATTCGGGCTGCAGGCGCCGATTGGCGACTACGTTCGGCAGTCCAATCGGGAGACGCTCGTGGTGGTTCAGGTCGAGAGCGCCGAGGGTGTGGCGAACATCGAAGAGTTGGTTGCCGTCGATGGCGTCGACGTGATCTTCATCGGCCCGACGGATCTGTCCCATTCACTCGGACACGTCGGCAATCCATCTCATCCGGAGGTGCAGGCCGCAATGGAGCGGATCGCGACGGTCGTCTCAGCGAGCGACAAGGCCTTGGGCATCTTCGTCGGCACTCCTACCGACGCCGTGGTTTGGCGCAACCGTGGCGCCCGCTACCTCCTGACCGGCCTGGAACCTCTGTTGTTGGCCTCAACGAAGAACTACCTGGAAACCGTCCGTACCACCGAAGGAGCTACTCCATGAACACCATCCGACTCACGACGGCGCAAGCGATCGTCAAGTACCTCGTCGCGCAACGCACGATCATCGACGGGGTAGAGGAACCGCTGTTCGCCGGAGCGTTCGGTATCTTCGGTCATGGCAACGTCGTCTCGCTGGCCGAGGCGCTCTACCCGGTGCAAGACGTTCTCCCGACGTGGCGCGGACACAACGAACAGTCGATGGCGCTCGCGGCGGTTGCCTTCGCGAAAGCGAAGCGACGCCGCCAGATCATGATCGCCACGTCGTCGGTCGGACCCGGCTCGTCGAACATGATCACGGCCGCAGCGACGGCACATGCCAACCGTTTGCCGGTGCTCTTCTTCAGCGGTGACACGTTCCAGCACAGGTTTGTCGATCCGGTCCTCCAGCAACTCGAGCACTTCGATAGCCCGTCGACCACGGTCAGCGACGCGTACCGGGCCGTGACCCGCTACTGGGACCGCATCACCCGCCCCGAACAGGTGATCCAGACGCTGCCCCAGGCTGTCGCCACCATGCTCGACCCGGCCGACTGCGGACCGGCGTACATCGGGCTTCCGCAGGACATCGCCGCTGAGGCATACGACTATCCGGTCGAGTTCTTCAAGACACAGGTGCACTACATCCGCCGTCCCGTCGCCGATCCCCGCGACATCGAACAAGCCGCCGCAGCGCTGGCGGCAGCCGAGAAGCCGCTCATCATCGCCGGCGGTGGTGTCCACTATTCGGGAGCGGTCGCCGAGCTGACCGCGTTCGCCGAGAAACACGGCATTCCGGTGACCGAAACCGTTGCAGGCAAGGCCACGCTGTTGGCCGATCACCCGAACTTCGTAGGACCGCTCGGCGTCACGGGTAGCACCTCCGCCAATGCCATGGCCGACGACGCCGATGTGGTGCTGGCGGTCGGAACACGGCTGCAGGACTTCACCACCGGTTCTTGGTCGATCTTCGGAAACGAAGCCATGACCTTGGTCTCGGTCAACGTCGGGCGTTTTGACGCGACCAAACACCAAGCGATCTCGGTCATCGGAGATGCCAAGACATCGCTGGATGCAATCGACGCCGCCATCGGCGACTACCGCGCACCGGCGTCGTGGCTGGAGCGAGGCGCTGAGGAGCTCAGTTCCTGGTACGGCTATCTCGATGAGTTCACGTCGGCAGAGTTCGAGACGCCGACGTACGCCCAGGTCATCCGGGCGGTGAACGAGATCTGCGATCCGAACGACTATCAGCTCAGCGCAGCCGGCGGTCTGCCGGGTGAGCTCAACATGGGCTGGCATTCCAAGTCGATCGGTTCGTTCGACGCCGAGTACGGGTACTCGTGTATGGGGTACGAGATCGCAGGAGCATGGGGTGCCAAGATCGCCCTCCCCGATCGCGATGTCGTGAGCTGGGTTGGGGACGGTTCGTATCTGATGATGAACTCGGATATCTACTCGACCGTGATGACCGGCCACAAGGTGATCTTCATCGTCTGCGACAACGGCGGTTTCGCCGTCATCAACCGGCTTCAGGTCAATACCGGCGGCGAGGAGTTCAACAACCTCCTCCACACGGCGCGCCATGAGCGCATGTTTCGCGTTGACTTCGCCAAACACGCGGAGTCTATGGGTGCGATCAGCGAGAAGGTCACCACGATCGACGAATTCAAAGCGGCCTTTGAACGAGCAAAGGCGGCCGACCGGAGCTACGTCATCGTCATCGAGGTTGCCCAGTACGACTGGACCGAGGGTGGCGCCTGGTGGGAGGTCGGGATTCCCGAGGTATCCGATCGAGAGCAAGTGCGAGTCGCCCGCGCCGAGCTCGACGCCGAGAAGAAGCTCCAGAGACGCGGGGTGTGACGTGACTGATTCCGCGTACGTTCCGATCTGGCACAACGAGAAAGGCACACCATGAGCCGCGAGAACCCAGACCTCTATCGCCCGGCCGGCACGGATGCCGAGGGGGTCGCTTCCGTGGTGATCACACCTGAGGTGGCCGGCTGGACCTACAGCGGTCTCCGCGTATTCGATCTTGCGCCCGGCGAGTCTCAGACGATCGCCACCGGAACCACCGAGATGGCCGTGCTGCCACTAAGAGGTTCATGCACGGTCGAGATTGAAGGCCACCGGTTCGACCTCGAGGGGCGGGACTCGGTGTTCAGTCGCGTCAGCGACTTCGCGTATGTCCCGATCGATGCCGAGTTCCGCATCACCTCTCGTTCCGGCGGCGAGTTCGCGCTCCCGATGGCGGAAGCGACCCGACGCATGGATCCCGCGTATGGACCGGCGGAGGATGTGACGGTCATGGTCCGTGGAGCGGGATCGACATCCCGGCAGATCAACGATTTCCTCATGGCAGGCGTTGGGATGGCGGACAAACTGCTGGCGGTCGAAGTGCTGACACCGGAGGGCAACTTCTCGTCCTATCCGCCGCACAAACACGACGTGGCGGATCCCGATGCGCCCGAGGTCGAACTCGAGGAGGTCTACTACTTCCGGTTCTCAAAGGACGATGGCTACGGGTTCTTCCGACAGTGGGCTGCGGACGGCGAGTTCGATATGACGATGCTCGTCCGCAACGGCGACATTGTGTTGTGCCCCAAGGGTTATCACGGGCCGACCATCGCCATCCCCGGCTATCACATGTACTTCCTCAACGCGATGGCGGGCCCCGGCCCCGAGCGGGTTTGGTGCGCATCCGACGATCCGAGCCATGCCTGGATCAAGGACAACTGGGAGGAGCTCGGCCCAGATCCGAGACTCCCGCTGACCACTCACGAGGGAGTCGTGTAGGCCATGGTGCGCATCGGAGTTGTCGGAGCCGGTCGCCTCGGCTCCTTTCATGCCCAAACGCTGGCCGATCACACCACGGTGACCGAGGTTGTCGTCACCGACCCGCTCCGTGAACGCGCCGAAGCATTAGCCGCCGACGTCGGAGGAAGCGTCGCTCCCGACGCCCAATCGATGCTCGGCCGCATCGACGCGATGGTCGTGGCCGCCGCCACCAACGTCCATGCCGAGATGATGCTGCTTGCCGCAGATGCCGGCATCCCGATATTCTGCGAAAAGCCGATCACGCTCGACCTGGAATCCACCGATGAGGCCATCGCGCTCGTCCAGGCGGCCGAGGTACCGCTTCAGGTCGGATTCCAACGACGCTTCGACGCCGGGTATCGCGCCGCTCGAGACATGGCCCGCGCAGGTGAGTTCGGTGAGATCTACCTGGTCTACACGACCAGCCTCGATCCCGCTCCTTCCCCCGAGCCGTTCGTTCGCACGTCGGGAGGCCTCTTCCGTGATTTCATCATTCACGATTTCGACGCCATCCGGTTCGTGACCGGTCAGGAGATCGAAGAAGTGTTCGCGGCAGGAACCGCCGGATTTCCGGAGTTTGATGTCTACGCGCGGAACGACGACGAGGGAATCGCTGTTGGCACCCTGCGCCTCAGCGGCGGAACCCAGGCCTCGTTCTCAGCAACGCGTCACAACCCGAATGGGTACGACGTCCGCATGGAGATCCACGGCTCGTCCGGCGGGATCGCGGTGGGATGGGACAACCGGATGCCGCTGGCCCCGATCTCACAGGACACACCGCCTCCGGTGGGCCCCCCGTACCGGGATTTCCTCGATCGGTTCGCACCGGCCTACCGGGCCGAGATGTTCGCCTTCATCGACCTCGTTCTGGGCCGCGCACCGAATCCGTGCCCTCCGGAAGATGCTCGGGCCGCATTTGTCGCTGCGCTGGCTGCAGGCCGCTCAGTGGCCGAGGGTCGGCCGGTTCTGATCTCCGAATTCGGATGATGGGAGGATCCGCGTGAGCCGTGACTTCGAAGGCAGCGTCGCGGTGGTCACCGGTTCGACCCAGGGACTCGGCGCCGCCGTGGCCAGGCAGTTCGCCGAACGCGGCGGTGCCGGCGTCGTCATCACGGGGCGCGATGAGACCCGCGGCCTCGCGATGGCCGCAGACCTCGAGGATCTGGGCTGCCAATCCGTCTTCGTCGTTGCAGACCTCACCGACCGGTCCACACCAGCTCGTATCCTCGAGGCGGCCGACGCCGCCTTCGGGAAAGTCGACGTCTTGGTGAATAGCGCAGCCGTCACCGATCGAGACACCATCTGGGAAACCAGCCCCGAGCACTTCGATCGAATGTTCGCCGTCAACACGCGTGCCCCGTGGTTCTTGATGCAGGGAGCAGTCGAGTTGATGGTTCGAGAGCACATCGAAGGGACGATCGTGAACGTGCTCTCGATCTCTTCCCATGCCGGGCAACCGTATCTCGCTACGTACGCCGCATCCAAGGCTGCCCTGGCCGTCTTCACCAAGAACTCGGCACACGCCCTCCTCGCACATCGGATCCGGGTGAACGCGCTCAACCCCGGCTGGATGGCAACAGCGGGAGAAGACCGGCTTCAGCGCGAGTACTACGGCGTCGGCGATGGCTGGCGCGAGGAGGCCGGGGCAAACCTGCCGTTTGGCGACCTGATCGACCCCGAGGACACCGCGCGTGCGGTCCTGTTCCTGGCCTCCGCGGAATCGGGATTCATGACGGGAGCAGTCGTCGACTACGACCAGCGCGTGATCGGGGCGTACGACTGATGAGCCGGCCAACGATCCATGATGTGGCGAAGCGGGCCGGAGTATCGAAGTCCCTCGTGTCGCTCGTGATGCAGGAGTCTCCCTACGTCAGCGACGAACGGCGCGCCGCCGTCCTCGAGGCCGTCGAGGAACTCAACTACCGACCGAACGCGATGGCCCGGGGCCTCGTCCAGCAACGATCCCACGTTCTCGGAGTGCTGCTTTCGAATCTTCACAACCCGTTCTTCGCCGACATGGTCACCGGGATCGAAGCCGAGGCGCTCGAACGGGGCTACCGGGCGTTCTTCAACACCGGCGCCCGCCTCCCCGAACGCGAGGCGATCGCCCTCGAGACGCTGCTCCAACTCCAAGCCGACGGGCTGATCCTGGCCGGAACTCTGCTGGACATGAAGACGATCAACAAGGCCGGCAGGGCGGTCCCGATCGTCCTGATCTCGCGAGCTACCCGATCGCAGCACGTCGACAGCGTGGCTGGCAACGAACGCCTCGGCGCCTCAATCGCCGTCGAACACCTCGTCTCGCTCGGCCACACCCGGATCGCGCACATCGATGGGGGCCGGGGAGCCGGCGCCAAGCGGAGGCGCAGGGGTTTCGAGGCTGCGATGGCGGCATCCGATCTCGAGCCGATCGTCACGACCGGCTCATACACAGAAGAGGGTGGATCTGAGGGGGTGCGAGAACTGCTGGCGATGAATCAACACCCCACGGCGATCTTCGCCGCCAACGATCTCGCTGCGCTCGGCTGCCTACAGGCCCTCTCCGACGCCGGTCGTTCGGTCCCGGACGATGTTTCGCTGATGGGATACGACAACGCCTGGCTCGCCGGTCTGCGGCACATCTCGCTGACCACGATCGATCAGCCCCGCCATCAACTCGGCGCCACGGCCGTCGAACTCCTCATGGAGAGGTTGGAGGACGGGCGCAAAGAGTCACGCCACATCGTCCTGGAACCGTCCCTCGTCGTTCGAACGACGACCGCGCCACCGGCCAAGGGGTTGTAGGAATCTGCGAACCCAGGGTTCTCCACCCCGCATACGGCGCTGCCAGCCCGCGGAATGGATGGCGCTGCGAACCCAGGGTTCTCCACCCCGTATACGGCGCTGTCAGCCCGCGGAATGGAGCCCAGTCAACGTGACCGGAACGCCTTCCGCCGCAGAACGCTGGACGGCTCGGCCGACGGCCACCGCGAGCGTGCTGTCTGCCGCCCCTGGAACGTCGATAGGCGCTCCACGAACCGCCTCGACGAAGGCCTGCGCCTGCGCCTTGATCCCTTCGACAAAGGCATCGTTCGTCTCCGAACCGGCAAGAACCCGTATGCCGCTCGCATCGGCCAGCCTTGTGCGCCCCACCGGCAGGAGGTCCACGAAGATCGCGCCGTCTTCGCCAAGGATCTCGGTTCGCACATCATCGCCGAACCGGCAGTTGCGAGATAGGTCAACGGTGGCAGCCGCTCCCCCTTCGAGGTCGAGCACGGCGAGGAGATTGTCGACGTCGCCGACGTCGCCGATCGACTGATCAACGAGCGGAAGGTTGCGTCCCGTCACCGTCTCGATGCCGAGTCCCGTCATCCACCCGACGAGGTCGAACTCGTGGACACCGCAGTCGATCGCAAGACCGCCGCTGGTCAGTGGATCGCAGAACGAGGCGGGCGGCGGATCGGCGTCCCACTGCGCCAATCGCAGCATCAGCGGCCGCCCGATTGCACCATCGACGATCGCTCGGCGAGCCGCAACCCACGGCGGAGCGAACCGCCGCCAGAACCCGACCTGCAATACCTTGCCGCCGGCCGCCGCCAGCGTACCCAACCGCTCACTCTCGGCCAGATCCAGAGCGAGCGGCTTCTCACACAAGACGTGACGTCCTGCCCCGAGTGCCATCTCAACAATCTCCGGGTGGGTCGTGGTCGGCGTTGCGATCAGCCACGCTGCGACGTCATCCCGCTTGTTCAGCGCCTCGAGTGACTCGTAGCCATCCGCGCCGATCGAGGCTGCGACCCGCTCGGCGACATCCAGCTGAGCATCGGCAACCGCAACCACATCGATTGAATCAATCTCCGCGAGTGTCTCCGCGTGCAGAGCCCCCATCCTCCCGACACCCACAACGGCCAATCGCAGCGGCCCTCTCAAACCACACCTCCGCGGAGCGCCGGTCTCACAACGTGAACGCCGCCCGGAAACGCTCCAGAGCCGTGACGTCGTCCTCCGACGCGTACGCCTCGAGCCCCACCACACCGGCGTAGCCCATAGTGTGGAGCGCCGCAGCTATTGCTCCGTAGTTCAGTTCCCCGGTGCCGGGTTCACACCGACCCGGCACATCCGCAACCTGCACCTCGCCGATCGCCGGACCGGCCCGGCGAAGGAGCTCGATCAGATTCCCCTCCCCGATCTGTGCGTGATAGAGGTCGAGCATCATCCGCACACCGGGACGGTCGACGGCTTCGACGAGAGCAAGTGTGTCGGCAGCGTACGCGAATGGGACACCCGGATGGTCGACCTGGAGATTGAGGTTCTCGAGGCAGAACGTCACGCCGTTCGCTTCGCCGAGCTCGGCGAGATCCGCCAGAGCACGGGCTGCGTTCAGCCACATCGCTCCAGTGACCTCAGTGACCGGCTGCAGAGCCCTACCGTCGCCATCGAGCTGGGTTCCGTGGATGACCAGTCTCGGGCAGCCGAGTTCCTTCGCGACCGGAATGGTTTCGCGCGCCGTCCGCAGCATCTCGTCGGACAGCGCGCGGTCGGCGAGCCCACCCCGGACGTATCCGGTCATGGATGAAAATGTAGCTCCGGTCCGCACGAGCGAACCGATGTCCTTCTGCGTCCAGTCCCAGATCTCGACTTGGAACCCGAGGTCGTGAATACGCCGCACTCGCTCCAGGAACGGCAGGTCGAGAAAGACCATCTCGCTACAGACCGCAAGATCGAATGCCGGCCCGCCGGGACCTGCGGCAACGACCGGGCGCGACGGTTTGGAACGCTCCAACGGTGTATCTGACATAGCCTGATGGTAATCAACTCGCACAGGGGTTCGACCCGGCAGCGCTCAAGATCTCGGTCCGACCGTCCAACAGCGTTGGGACGCGAAGACACCGATGGGGCATCTTCCGCCAGTGTCCGGACCGGTCGGCTCAATGCCTCAGGCGGAAACCGGCAACGTGAGCTCGAAGACACTTTCGTCGTTTTGATAGCGGTAGGTGAGGTCACCGCCCATGAGGCGAGCGAGTTCGCGCGAAACGGCGAGCCCAAGACCAATCGACCCGGCGTGAGCGTGAACGCCGTGTGCACTTGCGTACGGTTCGAAGATCCGTTCTCGTTCGTCCTCCGGCACGCCGGATCCGTTGTCGCACACACGCAGGATCGCGCGCTCGGTCCCCTGCGCCAGTTCGACCCGGATCGTCTCGCCTCCGTATCGTTGGGCATTGGCCACAAGATTGCGCACGATCTGGCGCACTCGGCCTGGATCGCCGATCCCCTGCACCGACTCCCCTGAGATCTCGATCCGAGCGCCTGAATCCTGATGTATCCCCTCGAGAACCTGCGCCACCTGGGCACGCAGGCTGACCGACACTCGACTGACGGTCAGAGTTCCGGAGTCCGCCTTGGCGGCTGCGAGAAGGTCGCTGACGATGTTGACCAGATCCGTGCCCTCCGAGACAACCATGTCGAGAAGCTCCGCACGTTCTTCGTCCGACAGATCCAGGGATTCGTCACGAAGGATCTCGCTGGTTCCCACCACGGTGGTGATCGGAGCCCTGAGCTCGTGGCTGACACTCGCCAGGAACAGGTTCTTCGAGCGGACCATCTCCACCAGGGCATCTCGTGCGCCGTCTCGCTCCCAATAGGCTCCGATCATCGTGGCCGCAGCAGCAAGCAGCGAACGGTCCTCATCGGTCCATTCACGGGCCGTCTCGCGTTCAGTGAGACCGATCAAGCCTGCCCATTCGCCGTCAACGAAGATAGGACTCTTGATCTCCGATGTGATGCCGGCCGAGCGTTCGGCCCAAACGTCACGTTCGGAATCCTCCAAGCCGGGGGCAACCGAGGAGATACAATCCCCCGCTTCCAGGGCCGTTCGCGTTGTTGGCATCCGATCCCACGACATCACATCACGGCGCGTGTCCGTTTCGCCGTATCCAGGAGTCCCCGGCACCACACTCTCGGCCACCCTGCGCGAACCCATCCCTGCCGCGCCGTCCGCAAGATTGCGCTCCACGAAAACACAACTCGCTCTCGATGCCGCGAGAAGAGCGTCGACGGCGCGGTCGAGCCGATCTTCACCGCCGCTGGCGAGCAGCGACTGGGCGCATTTCGCGAGCGCGGCGTGATACTGAATACGGCGCTCACGCGCCGCGGCATCGCGCTCACTCCTGAGTCGAGTCTGAATGTTCGTGTATGCGGCGCCGAGGACATTGGCGGCAGACTGGAGGAAGTGGCTCTGCTCGGCAGTGAATCCACGCCGCTCGCGGGTATGAACTTCGAGAACACCGTACGGCCGAGACTCTCCCCCAATCACCACACTCATTCCGCTCACGATTCCATGCTCGACATACAACGACGGAACTTCGAATCGATCGTCCGACGCGAGGTCCTCGACCAACACAGGTTCGCCGGCCAGGAGTGTGTAGCCGGCTTGCGACCCGTGCCCGGATGGGACGGTTGCCTCACCGGGTGTCACACCCATACCCCATCCTCGTCCAGCTTCGACAACCAACGACTCGCCGGGGTTTCGTTGATGGAGAATCGCGAGAAACTCGACGTCGAGAGCCTCTGCAATCAGCTCAGCTGCCAGAGCAAGGAGGCCGTGAGCGTCCAAACCGCTGAGAGCAGACTCTGCGAGGTGAGCGATCACGACCTGCGCAGCCGAGCCACGTGAGAGATCTCCTCGTAGCTCCGCCGACTGAAGCAGCCGTGCCTGCTGGATCGTTGGGTGCATCGCGTCTTTCGCAACTCGGGTGTCGCCCACTTGAGGAATCGGCCGGGTGAGGCACCTTCTTGAGGTTTCGGGCAGCTCCTCGCTCTTGAGGTTTCCGGCAGCTCCTCGCTTCGAGCGGGGGTCTCGGGCGCGAACGACCTCGTGACGCCGGCGCACGCTGCCGGGCTCACCGAATGATGCCCATGTCGTGCACTGAAACCCACCCCCGAGGGGTGCGTAGGCGGAGCGGACGCCGAAAGACACCCGACGTCCGCTCACGAACACCGCTCATGACGCGACCGAATCAGATGACAACGGGCCCTGCGGCCACGATTTCATCGGTCACCTCGTCAGCGAACTCCTCGAAGTTTGCGACGAACAGCGCCGCAAGCTCGGCCGCCTTGAAGTCGTATGCCTCCTGGTCCTCCCACGTCGTGCGCGGGTTGAGCAGCTCAGACGGTATCCCGGGGCACTTGGTGGGGACGTCGAATCCGAAGACCGGATCCACGACATACTCAACGCTGTCGAGGTCACCCTCAATCGCCGCCTTGATCACTGCTCGTGAGTAGGCGATCTTGAACCGCTCGCCGACCCCGTAGGGTCCGCCGGTCCACCCGGTGTTGACCAGCCACACCTTCACGTCGTGTTCGGCGATCTTCTCACCGAGCAATTCCGCGTAGACCGCCGGGTGCAGCGGCATGAACGGCGCACCGAAGCATGCTGAGAACGTTGCCACCGGTTCCTTGACGCCGCGCTCGGTACCGGCGACCTTCGCGGTGTAGCCAGAGATGAAGTGGTACTTGGCCTGCTCCGGTGTCAATCGCGAGATAGGCGGCAGCACGCCAAATGCATCGGCCGTCAACATGAAGACGTTCCTAGGGTGCCCAGCCATGCTCCCCTCGACGATGTTGTCGAGGTGAGTGATGGGATATGCACCACGGGTGTTTTCCGTCTCAGCCTCATCGAGGTCCAGGCGGCGCGTCCTCGGGTCGATCGTGACGTTCTCCAGCACCGTCCCGAAGCGCCGCGTCGTCTGGTAGATCTCCGGCTCGGCCTCATCGGAAAGGCGAATCATCTTGGCGTAGCAGCCACCCTCGAAATTGAAGATGCCGGCGTCGCTCCAGCCAAGTTCATCGTCGCCGATCATGGCGCGATCCTTCTCGGTCGAAAGCGTCGTCTTGCCGGTTCCCGACAAACCGAAGAACACAGCCGAGTCGCCATCCGGCCCAACGTTGGCGGACGAGTGGAGGCTCAGCACACCCTGCAGCGGCAGCAGGTAGTTCATCACCGTGAAGATCGACTTCTTGATCTCGCCGGCGTAGCTGGTCCCGCCGATCACCACCATCCTTCGTCCGACATTCAGCAGGATGAACGCCTCACTTCGAGTGCCTTCCTGTTCGGGTTCCGCCTGGAAATCGGGGCATTGGACGACGGTCCAATCCGGCTCGAAATCGGCGAGCACTTCGGGATCGAGTTCACGGATGAACATGGTGCGCGCAAACAGGTTGTGCCACGCATGCTCGGTGATGACGCGAACCTTGATCCGATAGTCCGGGTCCGCTCCGGCATAGCAATCCTGGACGAAGACTTCCTTGTTCTGCAGATAGGAGCGAAGCCCGTAGAGCACCTTGTCGAAATTCTCGCTGCTGAAGGGCTTGTTGATCTTGCCCCACCAGATGTTGTCCACGCTCGACGGCTCTTCGACCACAAACTTGTCGTTCGCCGACCGGCCGGTGTACTTGCCGGTAGACACGACGAAGGGACCAAGGTGGCCGACATGGCCTTCGCCCCGCTTGATCGCCTCCTCGTACAGCTCAGAGGTCGAGAGGTTGTGGTGAATCTCACCTACGTTGGTCAGACCGGTTGATGACAGATCGGGCACGATGCCTCCTTCGGCGCGTCGGCAGCTCGCTACCACTCCAACCCTACGCCGGCCGAAGAAGCGGCACTACATCAACACGTCGGATTGGTCATCCCCACGTGAGGTTGCCGCGGAATTCCCAGTACTCGTGGGGATCCTCCGACACATCAGGAATCGATTCGAGAACACCAACCGGTATCGAAAGGGCCCTCAAGTTGCTCTGCAGGTGCTCCACGGTCGCAGCGCCGCTCAGCACCACGCTCGCCCACGGCTGGTGAAGGCACGCGGCAAGGGCGATCGCGTCGGGGGGCCACTGCGGCGGCAACCGGCCGAGGCGCTTCGCGAGTTTCGCGTTGCGCGACGTGAGCCGGCCGTTTGCAGCAGCCTCCTTCACGATGACCCCCAACCCGGCATCCGCAGCCTCGGCGAGGGCCGGTCCGGCGGACGGTTCGAGAAGATTCCACGTGGCCTGCACGGCACCGAACAACGGCACGCCGTCCACCTCAACGGCAAGGGCCCGGCGGATGACGTCGGCCTGGCGCGGCCCGCTCGTCGAGAACCCGATCACCAGGCCCTCGTCGCGGAGGTCGCCGAGACGGGAGACAACTTCAGGGGATTCGAGGACACCGCTCTCGAGTGTTGCTGAGTGGATTTGGTGGAGGCGCAGGTGTGTGCCGAGCAGTGACACAGTCTCTCCGTACTGCCGATCGAGGTTCTCCCGCGTGTGAATCTTCACTTCGTGAACCTCGGCGTCGACCTTCCAATCGGCCGTGTACACGTATCCCCACTTCGAACCGACCACCACCTCCGAGGGACTCACACCGCGGGTGTCGAGCCACCGAGCGAGGAACTCCTCCGCCCTCCCGTACGATCGAGCGGCGTCGAAGTAGGTGATGCCCGCCGCTAGCGCCGCGTCGAGGACCGTCCCGGCGTGCTGCTCGAGTTCGGCGGGTGATGTCCGACCATCGAGGTCTCCCCCATGGCCGAGGTTGATGTATCCGGGGCGGCCGATCGCCGCCATCCCGAGGCCGATCGCCGAAACGCGTATTCTCGCTTGGCTGAACGTCCGGTACTCCATCACGACATCCCACGGACGGGAGGAACGGCGCCTCGACGGTTCAGGATGATGGCGATCCACGTTTGCTCACCGGCGCCCCGGACGCAGGTGGCTCAAGAGAACGTGTCGCAGAGGGAAGGATCCCCCGTTTCGAAACCGCGGGTGAACCACTCCACGCGCTGGGCCGACGACCCGTGTGTCCACCGTTCGGGGCTGATCTGACCCTGGACTCGTTGCTGGATCCGGTCATCGCCCACGGCAGCGGCGGCGTCGATCGCTTCCTCGATCTCGTTGGGGAGGAACACCCCTTCATCGCGAAGTGAATGCGCCCACACCCCTGCGAAACAGTCGGCCTGGAGCTCCATCTGAACCGACAGGGCGTTGCCCTCGGCCTGGGTACCCGCTGCCTCCTGCGCCTTCCTCACCTCTTCCATGACACCGATCTGATTCTGAATGTGGTGGCCCACCTCGTGCGCGATCACGTAGGCCTCGGCCACGTCACCACCCTGAGCCCCGAGGCTCCGAGTCAGCTCATCGAAGAAGGTCTCGTCGAGGTAGATCGTCTCGTCGGGCGGGCAGTAGTGCGGACCAACGGCGGAGTTCGCTCCGCCGCATGCAGATTGAGTGGAGCCGCGGAAGAGGACGAGCGTCGGCTCGGCATAGGTGAGGTCGGAGGCCACGAATATCCGGCCCCACGTCTCGTCCGTTGATCCCAGAACGGTGGAGGCGAACACCTCGTAGTCGTCCTCCCCCTGAAATTCCTCGGGCTGGACGGCCGCTTGTTGAGGCACCTGCGTTTCCTGCAACTGCCCCACGATGTCCTCGAGGCCGCCACCGCCGCCGCCAAGCATCGAGATCAGCAGGACAACAACCACGCCGATGGCTCCGAGGCCGCCGACGGCGGCCGCCGGGCGGCCGACCCCGCGCCGGTCTTCGACGTTGCCTCTGGCGCGCAGCTTGTCCCATCGAGCCATGGTTTGCCCCCCGGTGTATGTCGATGGTGCACGATAGCTGGGCGGCTCCGGCGCGGTATCCGGTAGTCCGGAGCCCGTGGTCAGTCGACGGTATTCGAGCGAGTATGCGAGCGCGGATTGAAGGTCTGCCGGACCCGGCGTATCGCACGGCGCGCCATCTTCCACAGCCACACCGTGATTGCCGCAGCGCCTACTGCGAGCACTGCGACCACCACAACAGCGACGACCGGGTATTTGAGGGCGAGAAGAATCAATCCGGCCACCGAAACGTCCTCAAACACGGACACGGCAACGTTGGAGACCGGCTCGGGCGACGTGTTGATCACAAGCCTCGTGCTCGCTTTGGCAGCGTGGGCATCGAGAGCCAGCGCCGCCGCCACGGCCGCACCGATCGCTGCTCCGATCGATGGCGAGTAGCCGGCTACCACCGCTCCGATGACACCGGCGCCGAGTGGCCTGATCAGCGTGTGGGAAGCATCCCAGAAGTTGTCGACATACGGAATCTTGTCCGCCACGAACTCGATAGCGAACAGGAATCCGGCAACGATCATGACGTCGGTTCGACCGAAGACCTCTGGGACGTCGCTCCAGCCGAGGCGGACCGCGATTCCGAGGAGGAGCGTGACGAGGTAGAGATTGATACCGGACGCCCACCCCGAGCCGGCCAGGATTCCAATACTCTCCATTGCCGACGATGGTATCGAGGAACTCGCAGTCGCGGGTTCGGCGCCACCTCGTCCGCCAAGATCGACCGGTCAGCCGTCGAGCACGAATTCCGTGATCACAGCGGCCGCAGCCGTCGCGTTCGCTCCAAAGACACAGGTGATGTGGTTGCCAGACAGTTCCGCCGGCGTTCCGTTGGGCAACGTTTCGAGCGTGCGAAGCGCGACATCCTCAGGAACGAGCGCCGGGTACCCCGGCGGACCAAACGGATCAGGTGCCCGCAGGAGCAACGTGGGTTGCCGAACTCGACTGGCCAGTTCGACGAAGTCGACCGCCAAAACGTCATGGACACACTCGACGATGTTGGCGGGATTGATCTTCGACCTCACCTCACCGCTGGGGAGTTCGACGACATCCGAGCGGTAGAACGCCTCCAACGCGGGATCCCACCAGCCTTCGTAGTAGGGCATCGCCTTGACCATCGTCAGATAGTCGTTCCACGACGGATACGAATGCTCCAGGCGTTCCAGCCCCGGGCGAATCTGGTCCAGGATGCCCTCTTCCACCTCGGCGGGAGCGTCCACCACCACGCACTTGGAGAAGCGGTCGGGGTAGTTGGCAGCCAGGTAGTACGTGACCAAGCCGCCGAACGAATGACCGCCAAGCACGACCTGCTTGAGCCCGAGGGCGTCGAGCAGGCCGACCAGATCCGCGGCGTGGTCCGCGATTGTGTATCCGGTGTCTGGCTTGTCGCTGTCACCTCGCCCGCGTAGGTCGACCGCAACGACCCGCAGGCTTCGGGTCAGCCCTGCCGCGACGAGCCCGTCGAAGAAGTGGGCGTTGGCGGTAAGGCCATGTGAGAGGAGCAGCGTTGGCCCCTCCCCGCGAGAATCGAGGTAGTGCAGACGTATGCCATTGGTCTCAACGAACCCATCCACGGGATACTCCTCCTCGTCTGTGAGGTATTCATCCTTCAAGATCCGTCGGAGTGTCTTGCCGGCAACACTCCGGGGGAACACTTCGAGAGCGACAACATCGCTGACCTTCTGATAGCGAGCCTCGACGCGACCATTCACCCACTCGCGAATCTCGTCCGTGGTCACCGTCGATCCGGGCTTCACCATGATGACTGCCACCGGCGCCTCGCCCCATCGCTTGTGCGGGACACCGAACACCGCCACCTCGCGGACATCCGGGTGCTGGACGACCACCTCCTCGATATCTCGCGGGTAGACGTTGACGCCGCCGGAGATGATCAAGTCCTTCTTCCGATCGACAAGGAACAGGAACCCGTCGTCATCGACGTATCCCAAGTCACCGGTGTACAGCCAGCCGTCCCTGATCGCCTCTGCTGTGAGGTCGGGCCGCCGGTAGTAGCCGGGCATCGTGATCGGGCCTCGCCCGGCAATCTCGCCGACGTGGCCAGGAGGCACGTCATCGCCGGAATCGTCAACGATCCGCATCTCGTAGAGCGGCGGCGGTACCCCGACCGATCCCGGCTTCGCAGCGAAGTCGTCGCGGTCGAGAACCGTCACGAATCCCTCGGTGAGCCCGTACAACTCGTAGAACCGATTTGGGAGGCGTCGGGCGATCTCCTGCTTGTGCTCGAGGTGCAGAGGCGCACCAACCGAGCAGACCATCTCGAGCGTTGGTAGGTGAGCTTCGTTGAAGTCGTCGTGACCGAGCAGTGCGATGATCTGCGACGGCACCAGCATGATGTGAGTGACACCCTCTTCCGCGATGGTGTCGATCATTCGCCGGGCTTCAAACGTCGGATGCAGCACATAGGTGCACCCGACATAGAACGCCGGCATCAGCGTCAGGAACGCCCCGTTGAACACGAGTGAACCGGAATGGAGGACGACACTCTCCGGATGGATCCGATAGGAGGCGGTGAAGCCTGTGCCGTATGCCTCCCGGATGCCGTGGGTGTGCACGATCCCCTTGGGGAGTCCGGTCGTGCCGCTCGAGTAGGTGATGTTGAACGGGTCGTCATTGCTGATGGGCACTGCTGCCGGTTCGTCGCTCGACGCTTCCGCCGTAAGACCCTTGTACGAAACGTAGCCGGGCCGATCCTTGCAGTCGATCACAACGAATACGTCATCGCGCACCTTGAGGAGATCAGCTCGCACCCGATCGAACTCCGGGATCAGCTTCTCCATTGTGACGACGGCGCAGCACTCGGAATCGTTGATGAGGTTGCTGAGTCCGCTCCCTCGCAGCAGGGGGCTCAGCGGTACGGTGACCAGGCCGATCTTGGCCGCCGCCTGATAGATATCGAGCAACTCGAGGCTGTTGTCGAGGACGGTGGCGATCTTGTCGCCCTTCGCGAGGCCAAGGCCGCTGAGCGCGTTCGCCAGGCGGTTGACGCGAGCATTGAACTGCCGGAACGTGAGCCGGTGTTCGTCGAACACGATGGCCAGGTGGTCGGGCCGATACCGAGCATGGCGGGTCAGAAGCGTATTGATCGCCACGGCTGCTCCTTCCGGTCGCGCGCCACTGACTGACGCTCACTTGATCCGATGCTATCCGGCTCTAGTGCGGCTGACATCCTGCGCCGAGCAGGGATGGGGCGGTCGCGACTTGTTTCCTCGCACAGGAGCCTTCAACATGGCTTGTGTGAGCGATTACGGCTTCCCCTCGGACGGTTCGGAATTCGAGGTCGAGTTGCGGTTCCCGCAAGAGGACTTCGATCGCTTCGCCGAGCTCAGTGGAGACGACAATCCGATCCATGTCGACCCCGCCTTTGCTGCGACAACACGTTTTGGCCACACCGTTGCTCACGGGATGCTCCTCTTTGCTGTTGCGAATGCAGCAATCAACCGGTGGATCGGAGGGAGGCTGAACCTGCACGAGCAGCAGCTTGTGTTTCCGGCTCCGACGTTCCCGGGTGAGGAGGTCTCGCTGAGTCTGACGATCCAACCCGATCAGGAGAAGAGGCGGCGGCGTATCGACCTTGTGATGGTCACGTCGTCCGGCGAGACGTGCCGCGGCCGAGCGCTGGTCGGATTCGACGATCTGATCCCGCACCGCTCCCCGCTGCCGATCGTGCCGGCGGAGACCTTGGATTTCAAGGGACTTCGGGTCGGCATGCAGGCCGATCGAGTTCGCGTGCTGGACGAGAGCGACGTTCATGCGTTCGTCGACCTGACCGCCGATCCCCATCCGGGATATGCCGACTCGCCGCCAATCGTGCCGCCGGCCTTGTTGGCGGGAGCAATATCCGACCTGCTCGGCGTGTCGCTGCCCGGCCCGGGATCAAACTGGCTCAAGCAGACATACCGGTTCCATCGCCACGTACGTGCGGGCGAGAGGATCCGATCGTCGGTCGAGATCTCCAGGCTTCGCCCGGCGAAGCAGCTCGCGAACCTGCGGACCGATCTGGCCGTCCGCGCGGGAACGGTCGTGTCCGGAGAGGCGCTGTTGCTGGTCAGCGACGTTTCCGATCGGTCGGGTGGAGGTCCGGGTGGGTCGGACGAGGGAGCCTGAGTCAGGCGCCCTCCCCGATGCCGAGGTAGCGGGCCATCCCGACGGCAGCCTCATCGGTAGTCACCTGGCGGACGAACTCGCGGCGTTCATCGTCGAGGCGCTCTTCCACCGCCGCTACCTCATCCGGAGTCCGGGCCTTGAGGTATTCGGCGGCGCCGGCCGTCCGGCCGGCAATGCGCTGTGCCACCAAGAGGGCTTCGTCCCGGATCATCTCGCCGCTCACCAGGGCGTAGGCCACCCCCCACGCCACGGACTCGGCGGCTGTGACGGATCGATTGTTGGCCACGATGCCGTGCACACGATCCTGCCCCAGCATCGCCGGGAGAATCGCGGTCCAACCGCCGTCCGGGGCAAACCCGACGGGCCCGTACCAGGGTGTGAACGACGCCTCGGGCGACACCAGCACGATGTCGCACGCGAGCACAAGGCCCAGCGATCCACCGGTCACCGGACCGTGAACGGCACCGACGATTGGGAGTGGTAGCCGCATCATCGCCAGCATCGCCTCGTTCAACAGGCCGACGATCTCATCGGCGTACGCGGCGATCCGATCCCTTGCTTCCCAGAAGCCTCTGACATCACCGCCGGTGGAGAAGGAGCGTCCGGTTGCGCCGAGGACCACCGCCCGAGCTGCGCGGTCCTCGCCGGCATCGTCCACAGCGCCGATGAGCTGCGCCAGCAGTTCAGGGATCAGGCTGTTGTGCCGCTCAGGTCGATCGAGGGTGATCTCCACTACCGGCCCGGCCCGCTCCAGACGAACCAAAGGGTCCGAGCCGCGGGTCACGTCACCGTTTCCTTCAGCTCCCGCTTCAGAACCTTCCCCGCCGCGTTGCGGGGCAGCTCGTCAGTGATCGTGACGTGTTTGGGGATCTTGAACCGGGCCAGCTTGTCATCGCAGAACACGAGGTAGTCGCCGGCGTCGGCGACCGCTGGATCGCGGGGCACGATCACCGCCATGCCCACCTCTCCCCATCGGTCGTCTGGTACGCCGATCACTGCCACGTCGAGCACATTGGGGTGTCGGAACAGCACCTGTTCCACTTCCGCTGGGTAGACGTTCTCTCCTCCGGATATGTACATGTCCTTCCAGCGATCCACGATGAAGACGTACCCGTCGGCGTCGCGCCTGGCTGCGTCGCCGGTGTGCAGCCAGCCATCGGTGAACGACTCTCGGTTCGCTTCGGCCCGTTCCCAGTACCCGGGAGTCACGTTCGGTCCGCGTACCCACAGCTCTCCAACCTCGTCGATGCCGACATCGACGCCCGAAGGGTCGACGATCCGGATCTCAGTGTGCAGGGCCGGCTTGCCGACCGACCCGGCCTTGGACATTGCGTGTTCCGAGTCGGTGAGAAACACGGTTGGACTCGTCTCGGTGAGCCCCATTCCCTGCCGAATGACGATGCCGCGTTCGGCGTATCGCTCGAGGAGCGCAACCGGCATGGGTGCCCCTCCGCAGGCCCACGACACGACCGCCGTGAGATCAGCGTCCTGCCAACCCGGCGCTTCGGCCAGGAACTGATAGACGGCAGGCACCCCGAAGAAGTGGGTGATTTCGCCGCTCTCCAGCCAGTGCAACACCCGCTCGGGATCGAACTCGCGTAGGTTCACCGATCGGGCTCCAAGATGCAGGCACGGTGTTGTGTACAGGTTGAGCCCGCCGGAATGAAACGTCGGCAGCACGTTGAGGTTCGAGGACTCGGAGGTGAGGGCAACCGCATGCCCGATGTTGATGGCATTCCAGAAGAACATCCCATGGGTGACCAAGGCTCCCTTCGGATGACCGGTAGTCCCGGATGTGTAGAGGATCGCCCACGGGTCGTCGTGAGTGGCAGTCACCGGTTCGATACCGCCAGGATCGGCCGAGGCCTTGGCCGCCTCGAAGTCGCCGCCGAGACGCAACTTGACTGGGACGTCGAGATGTTCGGCCGACTCGGCGAAATCGTCCTCGTAGATCAACACGCCGGGGCGGCAGTCGTCAACGATGAACTGCAGCTCGGGTGTCGCCAACCGCCAGTTGAGGGGGACGAGAATCGCTGTGAGTTTGGCGCAGGCGAACAGCGCTTCGAAGATGTCCGTGGTGTTGCCCGCCAGAAACGCAACCCGGTCGCCGCGCTGGACACCGTGGCCGGCCAGCCAGGCAGCGAGCCGTCGGCTCCGGTCATCGAGTTCGCCGTAGGATATGCTCAGGTCGCGCCCGTCGTCGATCAGAGCTACCCGGTCGGGGCTGAGATCGGCATGGTGACCGATCCAGTCATACGCAGGAACGTGGCTCATTTCGCCTCCTCACGCTCGGCACATTCGTCGCCGGGGACGGGCCGCGTGGCCCTCGACGGCGGAGCTTCGCAGAGCCTTCGGGCGCTGTCGGCGCCGACGGCCTCGTAGCGTACTCAGCGGTGCAGGTCTCAGGGTTGCGGGCCAGATGGGCCTCCGAATCTCAGCGCCACAACGGGCGTTGATCGACAAGACTGGTCGGACAGCCTGGACAAGGAGCTCTTCATGACCAATGACCTGCACGTGGTGTTCGGAACCGGAGCAATCGGTCTCGCCACGATTCAGATACTCGCGACGCGCGGAACGCCCGTGCGCGCCGTGAGCCGCAGCGGACGGGCCGACGTGCCCAAAGGCGTGGAAATGATGACGGGAGATGCGACCGACTCGGCCTTCGCGGCAAAGGCGGCCGCCGAAGCGGCTGTTGTGTACCAGTGCCTAAACCCTCCCTACACCGAATGGCCGGAAATGTTCCCGCCGCTGCAGGCCGCCGTCGTCGAGGGCGCCGCTGCAGCCGGAGCGAAGTACGTTGCGATGGACAACCTCTATGCCTACGGCCCGACCGGCGGCGCACCCCTCACAGAGGACCTGCCCTACGCCGCGACGGGATCCAAGGGACGAACAAGGGCAAAGATGGCGCAGGACCTGCTCGAGGCACACGGGTCCGGGAAGGTGCGCGTGGCCATCGGGCGGGCCTCCGACTACTTCGGGCCGGGCGGCCTGCTCACGGCCATGGGAGAGCGGGTCTTCTACCCCGCCCTTGCCGGGAAGAAGGCACAGGTGATGGGAGACCCCGACCAGCCCCACAGCTACAGCTACATCCCAGACATCGCAAAAGGCCTCGTAACACTCGCCGACCATGACGAGGCGGACGGCTCCGCCTGGCACCTGCCCAACGCGCCCGCAATCACCACACGTGAGTTCATCAACAGGATCTACGCCGCTGCCGGCAACGAGCCTCAGATCCAGGCGATGTCGCGCATCATGGTCAACGTCGTCGGGCTCTTCAACGGCCAGGTCCGCGAACTCAAGGAGATGCTCTACGAGTTCGAGGAGCCGTACGTCGTGGATTCCAGCCGTTTCGAATCAACGTTCGGTGTGCACGCCACGCCACTCGATGAGGCGATCCCTGCAACGGTTGAGTGGTTCAGAGCCAACCCGCGGAAGTAGGCCCCGGCTGAGCGTTCTACGAACCAGTCGGTAGACCGGCCTATGACCCAGCGCCTTTCGGCTGGCAGGAGCTGCACCACCAGATGCTGCGGTTGGCCATCTCGGTCATCGATAGCGGCGTTCCGCATCGCCGGCACGGCTCCCCGGTCCGCTTGTACACGTACAGCCGCTCGGTGCGCTCCAGATCGCTGCGCCGCCGCGCCCCAACATCGGCCAGGTCGACGGTGATGATGCGACCGTCCCGTCTGCCTTGTCGGAGGAGAGTGGCGCTTTCCGTCCAGAGGCGAGAGGCGGCATCAGCGGTCAGCCGGTCGGCCGGAAGCTGTGGATCGATGCCGGTCCTGAACAGCGCTTCCGCGCGGTAGATGTTTCCGAGCCCCGCGATCACCCGTTGATCGAGGAGGGCAGCACCGATGGGTATTCGTCTGCGGGAGAGGTTGGCGGTGAACTGAGCGAGCTTGACCGCGCCCGAGCCGGTACGGAGCGGGTCCGGGCCAAGGCGCCGTCGAATCGCTTCTTCCTCCGCCGGGTCGACGAGCTCGCAGACCGTGGGCCCGGCAAGATAGACGGCCACCTCGTCACCGGTCATGGTGAGGCGGGTATTGGAGGTCGGCGCCGGCGGTGGCTGGCTCCGGTGGAGGCGGAACTTCCCAAACAGGCCAAGGTGGACGTGGAGGGTCTCTCCTCCACCCCACCGGTAGAACAGATGCTTTCCATGCGCATCAACAGTTTCCAGCGTGCGCCCATCGAGACGACGTGCTCCCGTTGAGAACCTCCCTTGCGGAGATGCGGTCGCGATGGCCTGACCGGCGAGTACCTCCCGATGTTTGCGAGCAAGGCGATGGATCGTGTGGCCCTCGGGCATCAGGCGCCAACCAGGCGGGGAAGACCGATACGGACGTCGACACCGGGCGAGTAATGCACCAGCGGCTCGCTTTTCGGCTCCGGATAGCCGGCCGCTTGCACCAGCTCGTCGTCGAGATGCTCGAGCGACGCTCGCTCGAGTCTCCAGGGAGGATGATCGACCGGTGCGAATGCAAGCCGGTTGCGCAAGCGCGTGTAGAGGCCCCATCGGGCGGTGAGGAAGTGTTCGAGGGGTTTCACGTCTGAGGCAGCGACACGATCGCCTCTTCGAACAGTGAATGAGCTGGCGGCACCACGAGGCCCCGGCCAGAGCCGCCGAGCAGCGTACGCCACCTGGTCTGCCTGCTGATCAATCGACATCTTCGACCACACATACGGCAGGCGATACGTACTGCGGGCCACGAGCACGGGGAGGAGCCGGGTGACATCGAGCGAGTCAAACCAGACGCCGGGACGGCCGTCCGGTCCCCGCACGTAGGTGCGCACGTTGGTCTCGGGAAAGGTGCCGAAATACGGTATTCCAGGTGTGCCAGGCAGACGGATTCGCTCCATCTGGAAAGCTACCAGGCCTACCCATGCTGTCCCGGCGAAGGTGTCGACCTGGAGCCCGTCCGGCAAACGTTGCTGGACGACATCCGGATCGTACGGCCAGTGAAGGTAGGTCAGGTCTTTCCAGCCCTGCAGCATGATTGGGCGATGCACCGGTTCCATCGACACGCGCGGATAGAGAACGTTCTGGTCCATACCAGGTATACGGAGGCGATCCACTTTCGGGATGGCGAGGTGCGCCTCGATTCGTCTCCCCATCCCGTGTGGGCGGCCCGCGTCGGCGATCGCGTCGACACCGGCCGTCGCACGAGAGGGTGCGATCGACTCAGGATTCGTCGCCGGCTCCGTCCGCGCGATAGTGGGTCGCCGACACCTCTCGGATCCTTGCGGCCGCGCTCTCGGCCGTGAGGTCACGCTGAGACTCAGCGAGCAGTTCGTAGCCGACCATGAACTTGCGCACGGTTGCTGATCGCAGGAGCGGAGGGTAGATGTGAGCATGGAGCTGCCAATGGCGCTGATCGTCGTCCGTGAAGGGCGCTCCGTGCCAGCCCATCGAGTACGGGAACGGCGTTCCGAACAGGTTGTCGTACCGCGTCAGGATCTCTTTCAGCGCAACGCTGAGATCCGTGCGCTGGGTGGCGTCGAGCTCGGTAATCCTCGTTGCGGCGCGTTTCGGCAGGATCAGTGTCTCAAACGGCCATACGGCCCAGTACGGCACGACGATCAGCCATTCGTCGCTCTCCACAACCACGCGGTCGCCGACAGAGGACTCCTGCGCGGCGTAGTCGAGTAGGAGAACACTCCCGGAACGCTCCAGGTACGCGCGCTGCATCGAGTCCTCGGTAGCCACGAGCGTCGGTATCGAGGACGTCGCCCAGATCTGCCCGTGCGGGTGGGGATTCGACGCGCCCATCGCGGCACCTCGATTCTCGAAGACCTGCACCCACCGGTGAGTCCTGCCGAGCTCCTCGGTCTGGTTCGCCCAGGTGTCGATGACCGCGTCGATCGATGCGTGATCCATCTCTGCGAGGGCTAAGTCGTGGCGAGGCGAGAAGCACACGACGCGGCAGGTGCCCTGCTCCTCCTCGGCAACGAACAGGCCATCGCTGATCGACCGCGCCGCGGCCGCGTACGGGATGAGGGCCGGATAGTCATTCGTGAACACGTACGTTCCGGTGTAGTCGTCGTTGCGCACACCGCCGGCACGCTCTGTTCCCGGGCACAGGTAGCACTGGGGATCGAACCTCGGCCTGACGTCTGGCGTGGGCTTCTCGACCTGTCCGAGCCATGGCCTGTCCGTGCGCTGGGCCGACACGAGCACCCACTCGTCTGCAAGCGGGTTGTACCTGCGGTGTGGGCCGGCGAAGGTCGCGCGGTCGATCATCAGCGCACCTCCCCGGGGGTCACCGAGGCGGCGTCACTCTGCACCCAGTCGAAGTCGACGTCACGACGGTCGATCGCCCATCGTTGGTCGGACCGGCGGGAGATCCGTGGTTCGTCCGTCAGAAGCGAAACGAGGCGCTCCCCCTCTTCGGGCGTCAGATCCCCGAGCTTGTCCGAGACGCCGACGAATCCTGTGATGCGGGCGAGGTCCTGGAGGGATTGCAGGGTCCGCGGGTCAAGGTCGACCTCGCTGCGGTCGAGGTACACGACATCGGGGTCGGCATCAAACAGATCTCGAAGCCAGAGCCGTTCGCTCGATGTTGCGATCGCATTGCGGGCGCCCCTTCCCGATGCGTCACCCATCGCCGAGAGGCGCTCGTCCTCCCAGAATTCAGCGACGTCCGGCCCGATCCTCAATCCGTCGAAGACACCCGTCGATGCGATCACGGGGGCACCACACGCCAGGAGATAGCAGTCATCACCTGCTGCCCGTCGCATCACCTCGGCCGCGTGCCGGTACGCCAGATCACGAGGCATCGGTCGTGCATGATCACCCGGGAACCCGGCCGCATAGAGGAAGTCGAGCTTGAGATAGGTGAATCCCCACGACCGCACGGTGGTGATCAGATCAGTGAGGAACTCCTCTGTGGCGTCGGACGTCGGATCGAGCGAGTAGTAGGGCCCACCCCAGTTGATGCCCGACACGACGGGACGACCGTGCGTATCCCGTAGGAGCAGCTCCGGGCGATCGTGAGCGAGTCGGGAGTCGGCGCCGGCGATCAGCGGGGCAAGCCAGAGCCCAGCCTCGCGGCCCGACGACGTGATCAGTTCGGCCATCGGCTCCATGCCGTTTGGGAAGTCGGGGTTCGGTTGCCAATCCCCGATCCCGACCTCCCAGCCGTCATCGATCTGGAGGATGTCAAAGGGGTAGGGTGCCGAGTCGCCGACGATGCGAGCGATGGCGTCCTCGGAAATGTCCTCGTAGTACGAGTACCACGAGCACCACACCCTCACCTCGCCGCGGCCCCGCCGGCCGAGCCGGCCGCTCAGCTCACCCGTGTAGGCATCGAACACCTCGTTCATGGCACCGCTGGCGACGACCCAATCGATCTCCCCTCCCTCTGACGTGCCCCGGAGCACGTTCCCATCGGGGCTGACTCTGGCTCCCGGGGCGAGGGCGCCCAACAAGACAAACTCGCCACCAGGACACCGAGCGACCCCCACGCCACTCCCCCCGACGCGGGTATCGAACGCGTAGACCGGATCGTCGTGCCCGAGGCGCCTGCCCTCATCAGGTATCGGACGCACCCCTGCCAGCGGATCGACCCACCCGGTCGGGGACCACGAGTGCCACCCGTGACGGTAGAAACGCTCGATCTGCGCGGTCTCCACGGCGGCTTCCTCGGCGCGCACAAGGCGAAGATCCATGAGCCGCTTCCTACTTGATGCCGCTGGAGGCGACGTTCTCGACGAAGTAGCGCTGCGCCATGGCAAACACGATGAGCGGAATGATCACTGCCATAGCGACCCCCGCGAAGATGAGTTGTGGCTGGTCGGCTCCCTGCCCGCCAAGAATCGACAAGGCGAGGGTCAGCACGAACGACTTCGTGTTGCCGGCATCGATGACCACGAGTGGCCAGATGAACGAGTTCCACGCATACAGGAACTGGAAGGTCGCGAGTGTGGCAATGGCAGGCCACGAAAGCGGCACGAAGATCGTCCAGAGGATCCTCCATCGCGAAGCACCGTCGATGAAGGCGGCTTCTTCGAGGTCCCTCGGGATCGAGAGGAAGAACTGGCGCAGCAGGAATGTGCCGTACGCGGTGTACACGAACGGCCAAACGAGGGCGGCGAGCGTGTTGTTCCAGTTCAGGGCGACCACGATTTGGAACAGCGGAATGATCAGCACCACGAACGGGATCATGATCGATCCCAGATAGCCGACGAAGAGCTGGTCTCTGCCGGGGAATTTCAGCCGAGCGAACGCGTAGCCGCCCATGATCGACGTGAAGAGGCTGCC
This sequence comes from uncultured actinomycete, assembly GCA_942491345.1. Classification (GTDB taxonomy): domain Bacteria; phylum Actinomycetota; class Acidimicrobiia; order Spongiisociales; family UBA5794; genus JAHEEL01. The sequence continues at coordinate 201,849 of CALOAN010000021.1, read as the reverse complement.
GACCAGAACGAGCACCGTGATCAATACCGTGTTCGTGATGGCCTGCCCGAAGTCGCGGATGCCGAGCACCTCGTTGTAGTTCGACCACCGTGCGGTGATCTTCTCCGCAGGCTCGGCCGTGCGGACGACCGCAAAACCCTCCACGGTGGCATCGTTGGGATCGACGAATCTGCCGACCGCGGTGCCCCTCACGAGCACGAGGTCGTCGGATTCGCCCTCGAACGTCACGGTGTAGACGGGGAGGGCCTCGCCGTCGACCGTCACCGTGCGTCCGGTTTCTACGGCGAACTCGAGCGGCACGGCGACGGTCGTCTCGAGATCGTCCTCGCGTGCGAAGAGGCCCGCCTCCACGCCCGATTCGACGAGCACCATGTCGCGCAGCTCACCTCCTTCATCCGTCTCGATGCGGTACAGCGGGAGCAGCTCGCCGTCGACCGCGAGGGTCTCGGGCTCGTACGGGAGGACCCTGGGTGGGTACGTGAAGACGTCGGACGAGTCCTTGAGCGAGGTGAAGAACATGTAGACGAAGGGAAAGACCATCGCGATGGCAAAGAACCCGAGGATCGCGTAGATGCCTGCGAATCCCAGCCACTTTCTCCTGCGGGCCTTGCGGGACTGGCGACGGCCCTCCGCCTCGTCGTCGGTGATAGGACGTGTGTCGAGGTCCGTCATGATCAGCCCATCCCTTCCTGCTCAGCTCTTCGCTGACGCCAGAAGTACACGAGCGTCACGCCAAAGATGAAGATGAAGAGCACCCACGCCAACGCCGACGCGTAGCCCTGGTTGAACCGCTGGAAGCCCTCCTGATACAACTGCACCACGGGCGTGAGGGTTGCGTTGTTCGGACCCGACGGCGGGAGCTGCGGGCCCATGAGAACGAACGGCTCGGTAAAGACTTGGAGACCGAGAATGGTCGTGGTTGCCACAACGAAGAAGGTTGTCGGGCGGAGGAGCGGGACCGTGATGTTGCGGAACTTCTTCCACCAGCTCGCCCCATCGATGTCGGCCGCCTCGTAGAGCGACGCAGGGATCCCCTGCATGCCTGCAACGAAGAGCACGGCGTTGTAGCCCGTCATGAACCACGCGAAGAAGATGATGATCGACCACATGGCGAATTTCGGATCCGATAGCCACTCGGGTTGGGGCGCGGTGATGTCCACCCCGGGTAGCACATTGATCAGATCGAACAGGCGGAGGATTGCGTAGTTGATGAAGCCGATCGAAGCGTTGTAGAGCTGCTTCCAGATGAGCAGCACCCCGAGGAGGCCTGCGACGTATGGGATGAAATACAGCGCCCGGAAGACCTTCATGCCCGGAATCTTCGAGTTCAGCAGTGCAGCCAGCACCAAGGCAGGCAACGTGGCAAGCGGAATGGCGATGACCGCGAAGAAGATGATGTTGCGGAACCCGATCCAGAAGTTCGGGTCGCGAGCCCCCATGACGACGTCCCCGAACCGGAAGGCTTGGCTGTACCCGGCGCTGAGGGCGTCCGACGCGGACTGGCCGGCATCGAGCGACACGAACTGGATGCTGAAGATCTCGATGTAGTTGTCGGGTCCAATCCACTTGATGGCCGTGAGACCGTCCCAATCGGTGAACGACACGAAGAGCGAAAACACCAGGGGGAAGGCGAAGAATGCAAGAAACCCAAAGACATTGGGGGAAACGAAGAGATAGCCGTCGACTGCCTCAGCGTCGGTGACCGTGGTGTGGAAGACTTCGGTGGCGTCGTGGCGCCTGAGCAGCCAGAAAGCCACCCCACAGATGGCGGCGATTGCAGCGAGCAACAACGCGTCGGGCTCGACGAGCCGGCGGAAGAACTCGATCACCCCCGGTATGAGGCCCAGCGCAACAGCGAGAATCGCCGACCCCGCGAAAATCGTCCACCTGCCGACCCGTTCGATGGTCGACTCAGCCGACTTGAACCGGTGTGCCTGGGAGTAGATCAGCCAGCCGACGAGGATGATCAAGCCCCATTGCCAAGATTCGCGGAAGTTCGCGGCGAGGGCGTCGATGCCGCGAAAGACCCCCATGACCTGGAGTGCGGCAACTGCGGCCAACACGAGGAGCGTGTACTGGAGGAGCGTGGCGACGGTGCGTCCCCGATTGCGATGTGACACGAGGTACGGGATTGCGTACACAGCAAAGAATGCCACGACCGCTGCAAGCATCACAGCGATCGCGAGGCCGACACCCCTGAGGTCGAACAATGCGCCGGTGGTGATACCAATCGCCACGGCGATGGCACCAATCGCGACGATACCTTGCCAGGCGATCACGGCAAGCAGCCAGGCCGGCTGCCCCGCCGGAGTCGTCGTCGAGGTCTCGGGGATCGATCCGGTGTCCTGTTTCACAGCGCGCTGACCTCCTCAGGGCGGGGAAGGTGTGGGGTGGGACCAGAAGCCCCACCCCACAACCTTCATCTCATCAGCCGTCGAAGTACTGGTTCAGGTCCGTGCAGATGTTTGCCTGGAACTCTTCGATCGTCAGGTCGCCGGTGACCACCGCGTTCACGCGGGTGTTCATCTCGTCCCTGTACGAGGGCCAGTCGCCGTTCCACAGCGGGGCTTCCGTCGCCGGATTCTCGCTGAGACCGTCCAGGAAGGCCTGGTTGTTCTCAGGCGGCGAGAAGGTCAGGAATGCATCGAGCGCTTCCTGGCTCACACGGCTCGGAATATTCGCACCGAGTTCCGCCACCTGAGCCTGGATCTCCGCCGAGGTGAGTGCTCGCACGAGGGACCATGCGGCCTCCGGGTTCTCGGTGTTGGCGTTGACGACGTAGGCGCCCCAGAACAGCCAGTTCGAGGGTCCACCAGGACCGTCCGGCAGCTTCACGACGTCCCAGTTGAAGTCGACCTCACGGATACCAGGCGTCGCCCATCGACCGTTCTGGAACATGCCGATCTGGCCGGCCTTGAACACGGGCTCAGGGTCCTCGCCGTAGGTGAAGCCCGCACCCGATGCGTAGAAGTCGCGGAAAGCCGTCACACCTTCGATCGACTCCGGCGAGTCCAGACCGCATGCATCACGGGCATCGTTGAAGAACCCTCCACCTGCGGAATTGACCCACCAGCCGACGGGTCCCCACCAGGAACTCTGACCGTAGCCTGAGATCTCCGGATCGAGCGCGGCCACCTGTTCGGCAACCTCGCTGAACGCCGCCCAATCCCACTCCCCTGCTGCGGCGAGATCACGAGGATCGGCTGCGCCCGACTCTGCGATCAGGTCGTTGTTCAGGTAGAGGGCAAATGCGGAAACGTCACGGGGCAGACCCCACAGGTAGTTGGCCGGGTCGGACTGACCCGTCGCCGGATCGGTGGTGAGCTGCTCCATTGGGCCCGCGTAGAAGTCGTCGACGTTGAAATCGGCATCTCCCGTTGCGTACGGAGCGAGGTTGAGGAGGACATCCTTCGATGCGAAATCGGCGATATCCGCCCCGGGGATCCAGAAAACGTCCGGGGCTTCACCCGCAGCCAGCTGCGTCAGCAGTGCCTGCTGGTACCCCTCGGTCTCGGTCCCGCCTGCCTCGTAGACCAGCGTCACGCCGCCGATCTGGTTCTGGATCGAGTCGCTGACGGATTGGTACACGGCGGCTTCCTGATCATTGTCAGGTCGGGTGCGCCAACGCAACGCCGCCGCCTCGCCGCCGTCGCCTCCACTCGTCGTGGTGGTCTCGTCGGCCATGGCCTCGGTTGTTGTTGTCGCTTCGGTCGTGTCTTCAGTCGCCGCAGCCGTCGTTGTCGTGTCATCTGCGGAATCGTCGCTCGAGCACGCGGCCGCAACCAGCGCGAACACGAACAACAAAACGATGAATCGTTTCACCATTGGTCCTCCTCTTCGGGGTAGTCACCCCTATTGGTTTCTCTTCTTTCCCTCACGCGACTTCGACCAGCGGTCCACGGTTCGCGATCTCGGCGAGCGCCTCGGGGGGCGCTGACGAACCGGTCACGAGCACGTCGGCCGCGTCGATGTCGGCGATCTTCACAACACTGATGTTCCCTATTTTGGAACCCTCCGCAACCACAACACATCGCTGTGCGGCGTCGAGCATGTGGCGCTTCACGGCTGCCTCGGGGAGGTTCACATTGGTGATCCCCTCGTCGGGGTGTACCCCGTTGCAGCCGAGGAAGACGGTGGATACGTTGACCCGCTCGAGGATGTGGTTGGCCATCGGATCGACGAGCGAATGCTGCAGCGGTCTGAGTGTGCCGCCCGTGACGACGACGGTGAATCTCGGGATTCCGTGTTCGAGTTCGAACGCAACGTTGATAGCACTCGTGAACACGACGACGTCGCGCAAGTCTTTGCGCTGCACCAGTGCCCGTGCGACCGCAGTGGTGGTCGTCCCGACGTCGAGGATGATCGTCTCGCCCGGAGATACCATCGCTGCTGCCGCATGCCCGATAGCGGCCTTCTCCTCGGCCGCCGTGCCGCTCGACTCCTCGAAGGAGCGCTCCTGGCGCGATCGGGGAGCACGAATGACGGCACCGCCGTGGACACGCTGGAGACTCCCCGTCTCATCGAGGATGTCGAGATCGCTGCGCACGGTCACCTCGGAAATGCCGAACATCGCGCTCATCTCGGACACACGCACGAATTCTCGGTCGCGGACGAGAGAGAGGATCCTCTCCCTTCTGAGTTCCGCAGGAACGGTTCGTTCCATCATCAAAACCTGACGTCCCGGGGGTCACGGTCGGCTTTCTCACGTCCGGGAGCTCATCGTCGATTTTCGTTTGTTTGTGTTTACTTGTCAAATCACAATCATTGGTACTCCGAGACTTTCGGGTTCACAACCAACCCACGGATCAGTCTTCGATCCCCGATCGAGGACCAGGCCCAACACGTGACCTTGATTCCCACACATAGCCACCGATGTGAAGGCTCCAGGTCCGCGGTGCCGGCCGCACGTGCTCGGCCCGTTCTGTCACCGATGTGTGCTCGCTGGATCGGGACGCGCCATGACTTCGGCGACAGGTCGCAGCGCCATCCATCCCTGTTCGCGTGGCCGGTGGACGCCACTTTCGGTGAGCTCTGGGAACTCTGCGAGCGGGGTGAATCGAATCTTGCCCTTCTGAAGCCCCACGAATGCGCTTTCGGTCACCTCACTGCCCGCTTGCTCGATCAGGTACTCGACGCTCTCCGAGGCCAGGCGGGTTGCCTGAATCCGGTCGAACGGCGATGGATCGCCACCCTGCTGGACGTGACCGAGAATGGCCTCCCGAACATCGAAGAGACCACCGCTTTCGCGCTGAAAGAGCGCCTTGATGAAGGCGGTTTCGTAGACCGGATCGACGTGCTCGCTCCGAATCAAGAGTCCGAGTCGTTTGCCGTGCCGAAATCCCTCCCTCAGGTTCTCCAAGTCGATCTGAAGATTCTGAAGGGAAACCCCCTCCTCGGGGAGGTACACGCGCTCTGCACCGGTGGCAAGACCGCTCATCAGCGCCAGATAGCCGCAGTCTCGACCCATGACCTCGACAACGAAGCAGCGCCCCGATGCAACCGCCGACTGCTTGATCTTGTCGACGTCGCTCACGATGCTGTTCAGCGCCGTGTCGGCGCCGATGCTGAGCTCCGATCCGGGCAGGTCGTTGTTGATCGAAGCGGGCAGACACACAATCGGTACGCCAAGGGCCGGGTACTCAGTTCGTCGGGCGTGCAACTCGTAGGCGGCCCGGTAGCCGGACCACCCTCCGACCATGAGAAGCCCGTCGATGTGATGCGTCTCCAGGTGAGCGGCGATAGCAGCGGCGTCATCCTCTGTCACCACGAACCGGTTGGTGCCGAGCTCAGCTCCCCCGCGCGACACCCAGCCGGTCACACTCATCCAGTCCATTTGTTCGAAACTGCCGTCGCGAAGTCCCTCGAACCCGTTTCTGACGGCCAGCATGTCGTGCCCTTGGTCGAGGCCGACGCGCACCGCGACGCGCACCGCGGTGTTCATGCCCGGAGCCGGACCGCCGCCGTGCAGCACAGCCAACCGCATCCGACGCTGCCCCGGCACCGGTCCATGTGGTTGGGCACGCACCATGGTGCGGATCATGCGGAAGGAGTCTCTGAAGCTCCCGCCCCGCATCTCCATCGCCGTTTCGTAGTCATGGTCCGCAATCACATCGGCCACGGCACGGGTCTTGCGAACACTCTTCATGAGCGGGGAACTGATGATCTGGTGCCCTCGGATCCCGATGAGCTGCGCTTCGCCACCCGGAGATGTGACAACCTGCTCGACAGCGGCATATCCGAGCACGGTGCTGAGGTACCGATCGAAGGCGCTTGGGGACCCGCCTCGTTGCACGTGCCCGAGGCTCGTCACGCGAGTGTCTTCTCCGAGGCGTTCCTCGATCGCCTCCTTGACGTGCTGGGCCGTTATGGGATTCCCATGGAGATCTTGAGCGCCTTCGGCGACAATGACGAGATTGCGACGCCGACCGATACCGCGACCTGCGGTGAGCGCGCGGCACATCGACTCTTCCCAGTCGTCGGTATCTGGGGGGCTCTCCGGAATCAGCACCCAATTGGCGCCGGCAGCGAGGGCGCTCATCAGGGCCAGGTACCCGCAGTTGCGGCCCATCACCTCAATGACGAACGACCGTTGGTGACTCGAAGCCGTGCTATGTATCGCATCGATCGCCTCCGTGATGCGATGGAGGGCCGTATCCGCGCCGATCGTCATGTCGGTACCGAACATGTCGTTGTCGATTGAACCGACCATTCCAACCAGGGTGAGCCCACGATGGGAGTCGGCCACCGCCTGCGGGATCTCATTACGATCGACCAGCTCGCCGATGAGCTCGGGCCACTCCTCACGAAAGAGGTTGGTCCCAGTCAAGCTCCCGTCGCCGCCGATGACCACAAGGGCGCCGATGCCTCGTTCAACCAGGTTGCGCGCTGCCCGCCGTCTCCCCTCGCGCGTTCGGAACTCGGCGCATCGGGCGGTGCCGAGGACCGTCCCTCCCTGTTGCAGGATGCCTCCGACATCATTCGAGTCAACAAGGCGGATCCTCTCCCCACCGTCGACCAGCCCCTGCAGACCCTCGGACACGGCGAAGACATCGAGTCCGGCATCCAGACCCGTTCGGACAACGGCGCGCACCGCAGCGTTCATTCCTGCCGCGTCCCCACCGCTCGTCAGCACCGCCAGACTGTTCAGTCGATGGGGTGTGCTCAACATGATCGCCTCCCTGCACTTCGCCGCCGCATGGCGGACACCCACGATGACATCACCGCGCCCTCCAACATTCGGCCGGGCAGCCCGGCGATTGGCAGTTCAAGCACACCGGTCTCCCGCAACCTTTCCGAAGCCCGATTCAGGCCCGACTCTACGCCTCTGCACCAAGGTCCGATTCAGCACCGTCAATGTCACGGGCCCACGGGTACTGACGCGACCGGCGACCCGTCGCACGAACCGCCACCGTCGCGACCGCACCGTCGCTCACGTCCGGCGCACGTGTCAAAGCATGGGCGGTGAAGTCAGGGGAACCTCAGAACGCCGCGCACCTTTGGGAGATGGGCGATTCAGGTGTGCTACGGATTGCTGGTCCCCTGAGGCCAGTACCGGGCGTGCAGCTCTTCCACCTTCTCAACCGTGCGGTGAGAGGCCAGCATCTCCGACATCATGGCGACGTCCTCCTCTTTGCAGGTCACCACCATGACCCCCGCTCCATCCCCGGTTCGTTTGAAATCGAGCTGCTCTGCATCGGGGTCGACGCGTCGTATGAACTTGAGGAGCGCTTCAAGCCTGGTCACGTCATTCACATAGACCTCGAGGCGGCTCCGGGTCTTGATCTTCTTGCGGTACACGGCGCCATCAATCGCCCTCAGTCCGTAGAGGGTCGCCAAGGTGACGACGGTGCCGACGATGGCCAGCTCGTAGGATCCTGAACCTGCGGCCATCCCGATCGACGCGACCACCCACAAACCAGCTGCCGTCGTGAGCCCGCTGACGAAGGCCCCATCACGGAAGATCGCTCCTGCGCCGAGGAACCCGACGCCGGTCACGATCTGGGCAGCGATCCGGGATTGATCCGGGCCGTCAAATCCAATGATCGACACGACCGAGAACACCGCGGCGCCCACCCCGACCAGGGTGAACGTGCGCAACCCGGCGGCTTTGCGCGCGGATTCTCGCTCGTAGCCGATCAGGCCGCTGCAAACGGCCGCAAGGATCAAGCGGCCGAGTATCACAAGGATCGACATCGCTGCTCCCCGGCGTGTCTCGGTCCAGGCCCCAACGGTATCGCACGAGCGGCATGGTTGCGAGCGGATGCACTCGGCGACGCGGCGCATCAACCGGCTCGAGCTGCCGGCACGCTGCCAGTCCGACAATCATCCGGCTGCGACGAGACCGACCGCGACGAGCGCCAGCGCCAGGCCCGCCATCCGTCGCGGAGTGAGCCGCTCCCGCAGAACCAGCCATGCCAGCAGCACGGTGGTGGCAGGGAACATCGCGGCCAGGACGGTGGCAACCGCCAGCGACTCGAGGCCGGCGGAGATGATGAAGAGACCGTTGCCGACCACGGTGGCAGTTCCGGCGAGGATTGCAAACAGGAAGGACCGGCGTGGCAGGTGAAGGGTTTGCCCCAGCCGGGAGGCGAGGATGATCAGGAACACCGCCCCGCTGATACGAGCGGGAAGAAGAGCCCAGACGTTGGATCCGTCCGACGTGAAGCTGAGCAAGATGAGCATGGCACCGAAACCCAGGCCCGAGATCACACCGTACTTGAGCCCAACGGTGTCTCCGACCAAGGTGGTGCGGCTTCCCCCGCTCACGACCCAGATGGCCACGATTCCGACCACAATCCCAACGAGCACCACGCCTCCGGGGATGTCACCGAGCGCCATGCTCCACAAGACCGGCCAGGTCGCAGCCCCCACTGCAGCGATCGGTGATACGACGGACATCGTGCTCTGAGTGAAGCCGGCGTAGAGCGCTACAACCCCTATCGCTCCGGCAATGCCTGCAGCGGATCCCCACGCCAATAGCTCGACTGTGATCTCGCCCCCAAGGGCGAGCGCCAAGGCAGGAACGACGACTGCGCCGGCGAGGTGGTTCCACGTGCCGACACCCCAGACGTTGCCGCGACGACTGGCGAGGCCGCCGAGGAAGTCACCCGTCCCGGTGAACATCGACGCCAGCAATGCGAGGAGAATGCCCATCGCGGCACCGTAACGGGTTCGGTCGGAAGAAGGCGAAATGTCTGGTATTCGAGGCACCCGCTACGAAGTCCCTGTGGTGGTCACCGAGCGCGGAAGAGGCGGGGACGATCCGCTCTGAGCACCTCCAGCATGCAAGTAGCTGCTCGGAGGGCAGCGGTACCGAATAATTGGAACGTTCCAACGAGCGGGGGTAGTATCGGAGCGAACATCCGTTGCATGCTCTTGGTGTGGTTGCAGCAACCAGCACCACATGTCGGCTTCGCCTGGGGGACCCGGATGCCGGAATTGAGTTGCAGCGACGAAAACCGATCGAATCGCGGAGGGTACCTTTGAGCCAGAACGATGCGGATACGACGGTCTACATTTCCGGACTTATGCGTCGAGCACGGAAGGCGCAAAAAGTTGCGGAAGGTTTCTCACAGGAGAAAGTTGATGAGCTCGCCGCTGCAATCACCTGGGAAATCGCCGCGAACAATGAGCTTCTCGAGGAAGTCGCCGAATTCTCATTCAACGAATGCCGCTTGGGTGATGTCGCCTCGAAGATCGCCAAGGTCGCCGGCAAGTGCCGGGGAATACTCTATGACGTCAAGAACGCGAAAAGCGTGGGAGTCGTCGAGGAGATCCCCGAAAAGGGCCTTGTTCGCATCGCCAAGCCGGTCGGTGTCATCGGCTCGCTCGTGCCCAGCACACAGGGAGAGTTCCATCCGCTAACTCAGGCCATCTTTGTGGTCAAAGCGCGGGACGCGGTCATCTTCTCCCCCCATCCCAGGAGCAAGCTCACCACCCTGAAAGTGACGAACCTCCTTCGGGCCGTGATGAAGAAGTATGACGCACCAGAGGATCTGTTCATCACAATCGAGGACCCCTCAATCCCGAAGACCAATGAGCTCATGAAGCAATGTGATCTGGTAATCGCAACCGGCGGACAGCCGATGGTTCGTGCGGCCCATAGTTCAGGAACCCCAGCTTTTGGTGTTGGGGCAGGAAACGCCATCATCGTTATCGACAAGACCGCCGACCTTGCCGATGCAGCAACCAAGATCAAAGCCAGCAAGACATTCGATCTCGCCGCAGGGTGTTCCTGCGACAACGCCGTCGTGATCGATGAGTCGGTATATGCGGAGATGCTGGCCGAATTCAGGAAGGTCGGAGCTCATCTGCTCAATGCGGACGAAAAGGAGAAGCTCAAGAAGGCAATCTGGCCTGAGTGGCCCGCCAACCACATCATCAATCGGCACGTTGTGGCGTCTCCAGTGAGCAATATCGCCGAACTGGCCGGCATCGATATTCCCGAGGGGACCTCCATGTTGCTGGTAGAAGAAGACAAGACCGGGGAAGCTTCTCCATTCAGCGGCGAGAAGATGAGTCTTGTGACAACCGTCTACAAGAGCAGCAGCATCGACGAGGCAATCCGCATTACGAATGACAACCACGCGTATTCAGGCTCCGGACACTCATGCGGAATCTTCTCTGCAACCCCCGAGAACGTCGAGAAGCTGGCATTGGAAACCTACACGACTCGAGTGGTCGTCAACCAGCCTCAGGCCGCAACCAATGGCGGTAGCTGGGTCAGCGGAATGCCGTTTACCCACTCTCTCGGTTGTGGAACGTGGGGCGGCAACGGCATATCGGAGAACGTTGCACTCAAGCACTACATGAACAACACCTGGGTTATTCGCGAGATCCCTAGCTTCCAACCGACCGACGAGGAACTGTTCTCCGGCTTCACGCCTCGCGGGTGATTCAGACAGGAATCTGGACACGATCTTGAAAGACAGAATGGGACACCTCGGTCTGGGAGGCCGCATTTCAGCTGCCGAGGAGGCCGCCGCTTCGATACGGGACGGCATGACCGTTGCCATGAGCGGATACGCCATGGCAGGTTATCCCAAAGCCGTCGTCGAGGCTCTCGTTCAACGCAAACAGACCGGTGAAGACCTGTCGCTCGGTTTGATCACCGGCGCCAATGTGCCATGGTTGGATGAAACGCTCGGAGCGGAGAAGATCATCACACGGCGGGCGCCCATGGTGGCCTCCCGGACCCTCGCCGCGCAAGCCAACAATGGTTCTCTGAGCTACGTCGAGCAGCAGATGAGCAAGATGCCCCGGCTGCTCAGAAACAGCAGTTTCGGGCAGATCGATATCGCAGTGGTCGAGGCGCTGGGATTCGACGAGGCCGGAGATCTCATACCCAGCAGTTCCGTTGGTATGACCCACTACCTGATGGACGCGGCGGATGAAGTCATTGTCGAGATCAACGGCGCTCAGCCGGAGGTGCTGCGAGATCTGCATGACATCTACATCCCGGCCGCGGCGCCCAACACGCAGCCGATCCCACTGATCCGCACCAATCAGCGAATCGGAAGGTCGGGAATCCAGGTCGACCCGAGGAAGATCCGATACATCGTCGAAACCGACATCCCGGAACGAATGGGAGCTCAGCAATCAGGGACAGCGTTGACGAGGAGTATCGCCGACCATCTGTTGAACTTCCTCGAGCTGGAAGTACGGAAGACCGGCGGGCATCTTCCGCCGATTCAGACCGGATTCGGCGGTATCGCCGATTCCATTGCCGAAGGGTTCCAGCAGTCCGGCTTCCGCAACCTTCAGTTCTTCTGCGGAGGCATCACCGAGCCCGTTCTCGAACTCCTCGCCTCCGGCAAGGCAACAGCTATCTCAACCGGCGGGTTGGGCATGAGCGAGCGGGTGGAGCAGATCCTGCACAACACGCCGAACCTGCGTGACCACCTGGTCATCCGCAACGGTGACATCACGAACAGCCCCGAAGTGATCGGCCGGTTGGGGCTGGTCGCATTGAATACTGGTATCGAGATCGACATCTACGGCAATGTGAACTCGAGCCATGTCGCCGGTAGCCGGGTTGTGAACGGCATCGGAGGTGGAGCGACCTTTGCCCAGAACGCCGGCCTGTCCGTGATCCTCATCCCGTCCACGGCAAAAGGCGGAGCAATCTCGAACATCGTGCCGATGGTATCCCACCAGGACATCGGTGAACATGACGTCGACGTTGTCGTGACCGAGCACGGTATTGCCGACCTCCGCGGCCTGGATGACGGAGAACGGGCGGACGCCCTCATCACGCACTGCGCATCTGACGCCTATCGGGGGCAATTGACGGCCTACTTGCAGACTGCACGTGAGCAATGCGGCGGACACCACCCCCAGCTACCCGAAGCGGCGTTTGGGTGGTACCGGAGGCTGAAGGAGGAAGGGACCATGCTGGAGGAGGGATCATGAAGAAGATCGAACTGTATGAGGTCGGGCCTCGCGACGGTTTTCAGATGGTGGATGAGTACATACCGTTGGAGACGAAGGTTCGCATTGTCGAAGGGCTTCTGGATGCCGGGTTGACGCATCTCCAGATCACGTCCTTCGTCAGCCCCAAGGCGATTCCCCAGATGAGAGATGCCAGCGAACTGGCTTCGACCATCGTCGGGAAATACCCGGATGCGGATCTGTTTGCACTCGTTCCCAATCTTCGCGGCGCCGAGGCGGCCTGGGAATCCGGCATGAAGTCGGTGTCCTATGTCGTTTCGCTGAGCGAGAGCCACAACCGGGCCAACATCAAGAGGACGCATGAAGAATCGCTTGCCGGGCTGCAGGCGATTCTTGGTTCCTATCCGCAGATGGACGTCTGTCTGGATCTGTCCACCGCATTCGGTTGCCCTTTTGAGGGGATGAAAAGCAAAGATGACGTTGTTCCGTTCCTGAAGCCCTACGTCGACAGCGGAATCCGCACCGTCAATCTCTGCGACACCATCGGAATTGCCAATCCTGCTCAGGTTCGCGGAACCATCGATGCCGTCAGGACCGAGTACCCGGCCCTGGATCTGCAGGTTCATATTCACGACACCCGCAACATGGGAATGGTCAACACGTTGGCTGCCATCGAGTGTGGAGTCGACAAAGTGCAATCGACCCTGGGCGGCCTAGGTGGCTGTCCCTTTGCACCCGGGGCATCCGGGAACCTGGCTACCGAAGACCTGGCGTTCATGCTGTCTGAGATGGGGTACGAACTTGGTGTCGATATCCCAAAGATGATCGAACTCGCCAAATACCAGGCCTCAGTCATACCGACCGGACAGTTCAGCGGGCATCAGTTCAGAATCCCGGACACCAACTAGCAGCACGCACTCGATCGCGCACGGAGAGAACACACCATGGCAAATACGGAAACGGTTGATCTGATCGACAAGAAGGCTGCTCTGATGCGCCGGCATGTGATCGAAATGGGCTATGCCGCAGGAGGCCGCGGCGCCCACTTCGGACCGGCGCTGTCAAGCATCGAAATCGTTGCCAGCCTGTTCTTCGGAATCATGAATCATGATCCGAAGAACCCAACGATGGCCGACCGAGATCGCTTCGTCCAGAGCAAGGGCCATGCCTGTCTCGCGTTGTACTCCGCGTTGGGGGAGGCCGGCTACATCACACAAGAACAGATGGGCACGTTCAAGGCCGACAACAGCTTCCTCGCCGGCCATCCCACTCGGAATCCTCAATACGGCATAGAGGTGTCGTCCGGAACCCTCGGCAACGGATTCGCCGTTGCTTGCGGGATGGCCAAGGCGGCAATGATCAAAGGCGAGGATCACAAGGTGTATTGCCTGGTAGGCGACGGCGAATGCAACGAGGGGGTCATCTGGGAAGCGGCGATGAACGCCGCCAAGTATGAATTGGACAACCTCATCGCCATCGTCGACCGCAATGGTGTCCAGCTGGCAGGCACAACCAAGGACATCATGGACATTGATGTCGAAGCGCTCTGGAGAGCTGCGGGCTGGGATGTCCTGGTCGTCGAAGACGGAAACGACGCTTCCAGCGTGCTTGATGCCCTGGAGGGAATGAGAGATTCCAGCAGCGGGAAACCTCACGTGATCATCGCCGACACCACGAAAGGCAAAGGCATCTCCTTCATGGAGGGCAGCCTCAACTGGCATGCCCGGCCGATGAACAAGGACCAGTACGAACAAGCCGTCTCGGACCTCGAGAACGCGTAGCGGGCGGGAAGACGAAATGAACAACGCACCAATAGACAAACTGCAGGAATGGTCCGACCAGGGTCACCGCTCAGCACAGGCAGACACGCTGATGATGCTGGCCGCCGACTATCCGGAAATGGTGGCCCTGTCCGCCGACCTCACGCCCACGGCGAGGCTGGTCGAGTTCAAGGAAACCTATCCGGACAGGTTCTTCGACGTCGGAATCGCCGAACAGAACCTGATCGATTTCACGGCCGGTCTTGCCCTCGAAGGCCTTCGTCCCTTTGCCGTGGGCTTGGCGGCCATGGTGCCGATGCGACCGGCTGAACAGATGCGTGCCGCCCTGGGCTACATGAATGTGAGCGCGACGGTTATCGGCATCGAAGCCGGTGTGCGTTTCGGGCCCCTGGGGAATACCCACTACGCCATGGACGACATCGCTGTAGTGAGAGCCATCCCGAACTTCACCGTCCTCACCCCGTCCGATCCCCTCCAGACCTACAAGGCGCTCTACGCGTGCGCCGAGCACGAGGGCCCGGTCTACGTCCGCCTCACAGGCGGACCGGGGTACCCCGTGATGTATCCCAAAGATTTCGATTTCCAGATCGGCAAAGCCATCGAGTATCGCGCGGGCAGCGATGTCGCATTCGTATCGAGCGGATCGCTCCTGGCTGAAGCGGTCGGCGCCGCCGACATCCTCGAGAGCAGAGGGATCTCCGCCCGGGTTGTCGACATGCATACGGTGAAACCGCTGGATACAGAGATGCTGGACAAGGTATTTGGCGAGAACGAACTCGTCGTTACGGTTGAAGAACACAGCTCGGTGGGCGGCCTGGGAGGGGCGGTTGCGGAGTACAAGGCCGGTTTCGCCGATGCTCCGAAACAGGTATTCGCCAGCCTGGGCGACAAATTCCAGAAACTCGGTGACCACGCCTTCCTGATGAAGCAAAACGGGTTGACAGCCCCTGATTTGGCGGCGCTGGCGGAGACGAACCTCTAGGCCCAGAGTTGGGGAACAACTTCCCCCCTGACCCTCCGTGGTGGCGGTCCCGGGTGCGCTGGCGGGACCGAAGAGAACCGTCCGGTCGCTCAAAGGCGAGGCCACCGGGTTCGCAAACTACGGATACGCCGACCCTGACGGAAACCCAGCCGGTGACGATGGTCTGGCCGATGTCCTTGACGGCAATATCAGCTTGGGTGTCCCCGAGTATCACATGGTGACTACGGTCACGACCGCATCACCATCGTCGAGATGGATACACCCGGTTCGAAGTCGCCCACGGGAACGACGGACCGACCGGACGATCGATCGGTACTCGGAGGATCAGAAACTCGGGGGTTCGCCGGATCGGTCGAATCCGTACGGGAGTTCGAGGCGGTTGTCGGCGAGCAGGTCCGGGTCTTCGAGGAGGTAACCGGTGGGCACGTCGGCCACCACCCGGCCCCCGTTCATGATCACGGACCGAGAACAGAGCTCGAGCGCAAGCGGCAGGTCGTGGGTGATGACGAGCTGCGTCATCGACAGGTCGGCGAGGGTCAGAATCAGCTCGCGCCGCCCGGCGGGGTCGAGGCCGGAGGTCGGCTCGTCGAACACGAGCACCTCGGGCTCCATCGACAGCACGGTCGCCAGAGCGGCCCGGCGCTTCTCGCCGCCGCTGAGGTGGTGGGGAGGACGATCGGCGAACTCACCCCCGGAGACCACCTCGAGCGCCGCGTCGACCCGCAAGTCCAGCGCCTCACCCTCCAAGCCGAGGTTCGCCGGACCGAAGGCCACGTCCTCGCGCACGGTGGGCATGAACAGCTGGTCGTTGGGGTCCTGGAATACCAAACCAACCATCCGGCGCACCTCGCGGTAGTGGTCCTCCACGACGGGAATGCCGGATACCGTGATGGTCCCGGCTCGTGGCTGGAGGATCCCGTTGAGGTGGAGTGCGAGGGTCGTCTTCCCCGCACCGTTCGGGCCGAGGATCGCGACACGCTCACCGGCTCCGATCTCTAGATCCACCCCGTGAAGCACCTTCCGGCCGTCCGGGTAGCTGAACTCGACGCCTCGGATGTCGATGATGCCGTTCATGTGATGACCAGAGCGATGGTTGCGGTGCCGGCGAAGGCACCAACGAGTACGAGGACGCGGAGCCATTGGGACCGGTCGACGGGCTCCAGGGGCGCTGTTGGCATCTCCCCGGTGAAGCCGCGGGCGAGCATGGCGCCGTGGACCCGCTCCCCCCGCTCGTAGGACCGCACGAAGAGGGCGCCAGCCGACGAGGCGATAGGACGGGCCTGGGAGATCCACCTCGGGTCGTAGCCGCGCGCTGTCATGGCGACGCGCATCCGACCCAACTCGTCCGAGATCAGCTCGAGATACCGGATCATGAAGGTGGTGATGGAGATGAACAGCGCCGGTACCCGGAGGATGGCCAGGCCCCGGATGATGTCGGCGATCTCTGTGGTGGCGGTCAGCAGGATGCTCACGCTCGCCCCGAGCAGAGCCTTGACGAGGATGTTCCAGACTCCCCACAGGCCATCGATGGACACCGTGATCCCAAGGACCTCGGTTGTCTCACCGGTTGCGATGAACGGGATGAACAGGGAGAAGAGGACGAAGGGGGCAACCGCTAGGAGACGCACGGCGACGAACCCCGGCCGAATGCGGGATGCCGCACTGAGGCCGACGATGACGACGGCGTAGACCCCGAAGGCCCACACGGCCTCTCTCGGGGTGATGGCGATCGACACCACCATGCCCAGAGCCGCAACCAGTTTCGCTTGGGGCGCCATCCGATGGACGACGCTGTGCTCGTGGACATAGAGGGCGTGGCTGTGACCGGCGCCCATCCGCTCAGACCGATGCGGGATCGCGGCTGCGGGTCTCCCGCACGGCGCTGAAAAGCCCGTAGGCCACCAGCAGGACGACCACCGTCCCGACGATCCCGGCAACGGCGAGGCTGAGCGCCTCGTTGGAGATCCCGGACGTGGCGTAATCGGCGAAGAGTGAGTCGGCCAGGGAATGCTCCTCACCGGACTCGATGAATCCCGTGTCCTCGGCCACCTTCTCCAATCCGTCCGGGTTGTTGACGGCGAACTGACTCACCACTGCGGCGAACACCAGGGCCACGAGCATGCCGCCGATCACGAACGTCCTCGTTCCCACCTTGGACTCCGTCAGTTGGGCCTGATCCAGATCCTGGGCCCCATAGACGAGATCGGGACGCGACGCCAGAACCGCGCCCACGGCGAGAGCGCTGATGATGCCCTCACCGATGCCGATGAGCGCATGGACCCCAACCATCGACCCGAAGACCGTGTCGAACGCAACCGGCGCCGATGCGCCGAACAGCCATTCGATGGAGAACGCCACGGCTGCCATCACGACCGAGGCCCACGCCGCGATGCCGGTCGCCCCGACCACGCCTCCAGCAGTCGACGGGAACACCCGACGGAGGAGCCGGAAGACAGCGTACCCGCCGTAGGCGGGGACGATGGCCATGTTCAGGACGTTGTAGCCGAGTGCCGTCAAGCCACCATCAGCGAATGCGAGGGCTTGGACGACGACGACGATCGTCACGATGATCGCACCGACCGACGGACCCAGGAGGATGGCGGCGAGGGCACCGCCCAGAAGGTGTCCGGTGGTGCCGGCGACCACCGGGAAGTTGAACATCTGCGCGGCGAAGATGAATGCCGCCGTGATTCCCGCGAGCGGGATCGCCTTGTCCTTGAGCTGCTCCCGGGACTGGCGCAGGGCGAACCCGATCACGACGAGGCTGATGATGCCGGTGACGGCCGCCGTGCCGGGCTCGAGGAATCCGTCGGGTGCGTGCAGCGCAACGATCATCCGCCGATCGTACCGCTGTTGCGAAGGATTCGCAATTGGGTATCGCTCGCACTTGCGACGACTTAGCCGTACGCTGGACGCATGTCCGTCGCCGCCGATGTCCGTCACGTCCTCTGGGAACACGGCTATCGCCTTACCAGCCCGCGTTGGCTGGTCTGGTCCGCACTGCGCTCTGCTGAAGGACACCTCACGGCCGAGGAGGTCACCGAACGGGTGAACGATGCCGACCCCACGGTCAATCGTTCCTCTGTCTACCGTTCCCTCACCCTCTTCGAGGAACTCGACCTGGTGCGTCGCTCCCATCTCGGCATCGACGAGTCGGCGCGATGGGAGATCGCTCATCCCGACGACGAGTTCCACCTCGTCTGCCGTTCCTGCGGGTCCGTCGGGCACCACGCCGGGGAGTTGGTGGGTCGGATCCGGTCACATCTGGGCGAACGCCACGACTTCGTCGCCGAGGGTATCGACCTCGTCATCACCGGGGAGTGCGCCGACTGCGCGAGAGTGCATGGCTCCGATGCGACGCAATCCGCCCGCACGGCGGACCGGGAAGTCATCACGAGCGACTGACCTCTCAGGTGGCAACGCTGTTCGACTCTCCGTGCGGCACGCCGTCGGCACCCTCGCTGTACACTGCCGAACAAGTCATGCTGGCAATCGACACGAGTGGAGCGCCGACGCGCGGAGGATCGGATGAGTGAACGGGTAGCCGTGCTGCTGACCGGATATGGCGAGGTCGAGGACTACGACGAGTTCACCGAGTACAACGAACGGTCGTTCCGGTTGCTGGTCTCGAAGTCGATCAAGTTCCCCGATTTCGCCATCCCCTTTCTGTCGCGTCGCCTCGAGCGTCAGCAACGCAAGGAGTGGCACGCCGCAAACCACTACCACTCGCCCCACAACGACATCTTCGAGCGTCAACGCGCCGGCATCGAATCCAACCTCAGGAGCCGATACGGCGACAGCGTCTCGGTTTACAAGACGTTCAATTTCGTGGAGCCATACCTCCCCGAGCAGGTCCTGACCCAGATCGGGCAGGACGGCTTCGACAAGGTGGTCGTGTATCCGTGGCTCGTGGTCGACTCCGTGTTCACGGGCGGTCTCGTGCTCGAGCAGATCAACAAGGCCCTCTCTGCGAACGGGGAATGGCTCCGCGACATGCGCTACCTCCCGTCATTCTGGGAGCGTGACGATTTCCAGCAGCGGATGACCGACCAGATCATGGACGGTATTGCGCCCCTCCTCGACCAGTACGCGCCGAGCCAGATCGGCATCGCCCTGTGCCTGCATGGCTGCCCGCTCGAGTCGAAGGGTCAGGAGACGGGGGTCAGGGAGAGCACGGCGCTCTATTACGCGATGCAGGAACGGCTCATCAAGCGGTTCCCGCTGATGACACCGGCGTGGATGAACCATCCCGTTCCCGGCAAGTGGACCACACCCGACGTCGATCAGGCAGCGAAGAACCTCATCACGCTCGGAGCGCGGGCGATCGTATTCGCTCCCATCGGCTTCGTCACCGAGAACCACGAGACCCAGCTCGATATCGGGTACACGATCGACAAGGTCAAGGATCAGGTGGATTGTCTGCATCTGCCCGTGCTCAACGACGATCCCGAACTGCTGCGGATAGGGGCCGAGTGGATCAGCCCCCTCATCGACGACCTCGGCGCTGTTCCCATCTCGTGAGTCGGTTCGGCCGAGCAGTGGTCTGCTGCTCGGAATCCAAGCCGTTGGGGAAGAAGGTCGCGGGGTTGGAATCCTGCCCCCGTATTCCAGACGCGAGGAAACCCTCTGGAATGCCCAAAGACGGTTCCGCTGGAAAGCGACGCGAGCACCTTCGCAGGCTGTACGCGCACGAGGCCATCCCCCGGCGACATCCTGGGCCGCCTGACTCCTCTTCGTGGCTAGGCAGATTGGCCGCGTGGGCGGGGGTGTATGGGAGGGCTTCGCACGCTCATGGCCGTCAGTCGACGCCTGAAGGGATTCGTGATTGGCGGGACTCGATCGTCGTTTCGGCGCTTGCACCGGCGAAGCGGCCGCCGAAGTACTTGCGAAATCCCCAGGCGGAGAGCTCGTCCCCGAACAGGTGGTACTGGAGCGTTGAGGGATAGAGCTGCAGCAGGTACACCGGTTCCCGCCCGGTCTTCGTCGTGTAGCGGTTCTTCGTGTCGTTCCAGATTCCACCGTATCCGACCGCTTCGAGCCCGTGTTTTGCAGCGTACGCAACCGACTCGGCGACGATCGCCTCGTAAGCGTGATGGGTGGCTCGAGATCGATCGAACCCACCCTCCGAGAGCTCGAGACGATCCCGGTGTCGCACGAATGACTGCAGACCGGTGAATCGCCCATCACCAGCGATCGTGTAGATGTGGACCGCGTCCTCACAGTTCATGAAAAAGGATGTGCAGGTTCGTCGGGCGTACTCACTGAATTGCCAGCGTCCGACGCCACCGTGGTGGCGATAGGTGGCGCGGACGAGCTCAGCGAACCGTCGGGCGAGCGTGCGGTCGACCGGTCCCTCTCGAACGTGGACGGTACCTCCCGATCGGGCGTGATCGCGCAGGTTCCTTCGGAGTCGCTTATGAAGGGCGAGGAAGTCGTCGCCGCTGGCGAAGGAGCGGCAGTCGATCTCACCAATCTGGTAGTCCGTTCGGAGGAGTCTGTGTAAGACCGTGGGCAGGGCGGCGCGGACGTCTTCGTCGATACGCCCGAAGTACATCGCGTAATACATCGACCGGCGGGCGATCGTACGTAACAGGGCACCCGCGACCATCGGCCGATCTACGCCTGCTGCGTAGTAGATCGAGGTGTCCCAGCCGACGTGATTGCCTTCACCGAGCATCTGTTTGATCGACACGAAGGGGGGCAGGCTCATCAGGCTCGTGACACCGACGAGACCGCCATCGATGTTGTGGGCACGGAGGAGTTGGAAGAACCGTCCCGCAGGGGGCAGCACGTCGAGCATGCTCGGGCTGATACCGCGTCGTTCGAGGTCCGGCAGGAGCAGTGCCCGCTCACGATCGTGGAGCGGGCGTCGTGAGACGTGCACGTCGATCTCTCGTGTCACGATGAACATCTGACGAAACGGGTACTCGGCATCAGGGTCGAACCTAGCCGACGGAGAAAGAGTGGGCGCAGCGGCTCGTCCGGCGGGTTCCCAATTCCCGGCGAGGGAGGACCCGTACCGTGATCAGCCTCAGAAACCCGGGCCGACGCCGATGAAGACGGCCTGGCACTCCTCGACCACAGCCGCAACCTCGGGATCCTCGATGTCGAGAGCCTCGAAGGGGTTCTGCAGCTCCCCGCCCGAGAACGCGTCGGAGAGATCCGGGTCGTCGAAGTCGACGCCGTTGTCACGCATACACTGTGCGAACGCCACCATCGCATCCTGCATTTCGGTGATGTCGAAGTCTGAACCACCGGGAGCGAATGCCGCACCTTCGAGCTCCCCGATGCAGGCGTTCACTGCCGCCTCGGCTGTTTCGTTGTCGACATCACCAAACGGCGTGGAGCCGCCGCCGGTTCCGAAACTCACGGAGCCGTCGGCACTCAGCCTTGGATCCGGGAAGGTCTCCACACCGTTCTCCCGCATGCATGCGGCGAATGCGAGAAGCGCCTCTTCGTCGTCAACCGAATCGGAGGCATCGGAGACGGTCTGCTCGAGCGGTGAGGCCGCGTTCTCGAGCGTCGCAACCTCATCCTCGTTGGATCCACCGCACGCGCCGGAGACCAGCGCGAGGCCGACCACGATCATCAGGAGTCGTCTCATAGCTGAAGCACCTCCCGATAGATTGTACCTGTGGAGGCTCGGAGCGGCCGCCTCGGATCGCGACCTCGCCGGCTGTGCGGGAAAAACCTGGTCGCTGCGCAGAGAGGTCGGTTCTAGTCTGTGCATCGTGGTGGTATTCACGCGGGAGCAGCAGACGAGTGGCAGCGGTCTCACCGCACTCATGGATGAGAGGCTGGTCGAGGTCACGTCGGCGCCACTCGATGGGCGTCTCGGGGGTAAGTCGTTCGGGTTGCGATGGCTCGCAGACCATGGATATCGCATCCCAGCGACATGGATCCTTGTCGATCCGCCGCGCGATGGAGCCGAAACGGCAGGGCTGCTACGTTCGATCATCCTTCCGGAACGCTCATATGCCATCCGGTCCTCGGCGAACGTCGAGGACGGCGGTCGAGCGTCGTACGCCGGTCAGTTCACCTCGGTCCTCGGGGTGCGGAGCCTCGATTCGGTGTGTGCTGCCGTAGCCGACGTTGTGGCATCTGCGGACAGCGAGGGCGTGACGTCCTACCGCGAACACCAGCACGACGCCCGGGCGGTGACGATGTCGGTGATCATCCAGGAGATGGTCGAACCCGTCGTCTCAGGCGTGGCGTTCTCGAAGAATCCGATAACCGGTTTGAACGAGACCGTGATCGAGGCGGTCGAGGGGAGCGGTGAGCGCTTCCAGGCCGAGGGGGTGACACCCGCACGGTGGGTCTACCGCTGGGGCGACATCGTCGAGCGCCCCGACGCGGCAATCCTCGACGACGGCCGAATCATGAGCATCGTCGGACAGGTCGCCGACATCGCTGAAGCGATGTCCGTTCCCGTAGACACCGAGTGGGTCTACGACGGCACCGACGTGTGGTGGGTCCAGGTGCGGGACATCGGCGGTCTCGACGAGGTGACCGTCTACTCGCGCCGGATCGCCAAAGAGGTGCTTCCCGGCCTCATCAAGCCACTCGTATGGTCGATCAACGTTCCGATGGTCAACAAGGCGTGGCTGGATCTTCTGGAAGCAGCAGTCGGGGAACTCGGCCTCGAGCCCGAAGAGCTGGCGCACCCGTTCGGATATCGGGCGTACTTCAACATGACCGCGATCGGGGGTGTCTTCGAAGCCCTTGGCATGCCCCGCGAATCGCTCGAGCTGCTGCTCGGCCTTCCGTCGGGATCGAAACAGCCGTCGTTCAAGCCAGGGCCGGGAACGATTCGGAAGCTGCCACGCATGGCCGTTCTGGGAGGACGGATCGCGAGGTACGGTCGCACCGTAGACCGCGAACTGCCGGTCCTCGATTCGCTCTACCGGTATTTCGCCGACAAGGACCTCGAGACGCTTCCCACCGACCAGCTGATCGAGGACATCGAGCTGCTACGACACGTCGGGGTGGATGCCGCCCGAATGAATGTCATCACCCCTCTCCTCGCCAATGCCTACGCGTCGATGTTCCGATCGCAGCTGGGTGCTCATGGCCTCGACGGTTCCGAGGTCGCCGTCGGCGTAGATGGTGGTGCGGCATTCGACCCGAATCCGTATCTCGACGAGCTTGGCAAGCGCCTCGCCGAGGTCGACAGCCCCATTGGCGAGACCGGAGAGGTTCGCTATGTCGACCTCAGTCCGGCGCAACGCGACGAGGTTGATCGATTCCTCAACCGGTTCGGTCACTTCAGCGATTCCGGCAACGACTTCTCCGTCCCAACGTGGAAGGACACCCCCGACACGGTGGTGCGCATGGCCCTGCGCCGCGACGGTCAGACGGCCCGAGCAGATCGCGTGACGTTGGAGGACGTCGAGTCCCGGATACCGCAGTGGAAGCGCCCGCTGGTCCATCGGCTCGGACGCAGCGCCGCCTCATTCGGGGACCGGCGCGACGCCGTGTCCTCGACATACACCTTCGGATATGGCCTATTCCGCGACTACTTCCTCGAGCTCGGCAAACGCCTCGCAGAAGCCGGCGCGCTCAGCGACGGCGACGACATCATGTACCTGACCGTCGATGAGGTGTACGCAACTCTGGATGACGGTCAAGACCGATCCCACGTGGTGCGGAAGCGGCGTTCCGAGATGGAGGACGCTGTCGAGTACGACATGCCGGATCTCATCTACGGCGACGACTTCGTACCGAGCCGCGGCGTTGCTCCTGACCGGGGCGTGTGGACGGGTACGCCCACGGCACGAGGGCACCACCGCGGTGCTGCCAGGATCGTGCGTGGCATCGACCACCTCGGCAAGGTCTCGTCGGGCGACGTGCTCGTTATCCCGTTCAGCGACGTCGGGTGGACACCGCTGTTCGCTCAGGCAGGTGCCGTCGTCGCCGAATCGGGAGGCATGCTGTCCCACAGCTCGATCGTTGCCCGCGAGTACGGCCTCCCTTGCGTCGTGTCGGTGGAAGGCGCCATGCGAATCCCTGACGGCGCGACGATCACCGTCGACGGCTATCGCGGGACGATCACCCTGGAGGACGAGGCGTGAAGGCATTGAAGCTGTTTGGTTTCGGCGTGATCGGCTATCTCTTTGGTTCCGTCTCGTTCGGGCGTGTCGTTGGCAAATTGGTTGCGCCGGAGCTCGACATGGCAGACACGACCCTCGCCATGCCGGGAGGGGCGGAGCTCGACTATCGGGGTGTGAGCGCCACGAGCGTCGCCGTCAAGACGAGCCCTGTGTGGGGAGTCGTGACCGGGGTGCTCGATACCGGGAAGGCGTACGTGCCCACGCTGCTGACGATGCGGCGGTGGCCGGACGAACCGTTCCACGCGGCAGTGGCGGTCGGCGCAGTAGTGGGCCACAACTACCCGCTTTACCACGGGTTCAATGGCGGGAGGGGACAGACCCCCTTCTACGGCGGCATGCTCGCCATGGATCCGATCGGCGTACCGGTCACCAACACCGTTGGCGTGGCGCTCGGGATCGGCGTATTCCGCGAGATGCTCGCTTCCTATACCCTCGGTATGTGGCTCGCCATCCCGTGGTTCATCTGGCGGCGCCGCGTGCCGGAGACGGTCTTCGCCGTCGCGGGCAACCTGCTGTTCAGCATCCGCGTGGTCCCCGAGATCAAGGACTACATCGAGCTGCGTCGGTCTGGGCAGATGGTGTCCGTTGGGACCTGGCGTGACTTCTTCTCGTCATACCCGGCGCTCGATCCGTATCGCGATCAAGTCCCCGACTCGCCGGACACAGCTGAGTAGGGCGCCGAGTCGCAGCACGGAACCAGCGATTCGGCCGCCCACATATCTGCCAACTCGTTGGTACGTTGAACAGACCCCCACCCAACCAGCAACAAGCTCGGCCGGATTGGCCCCGCCCATGTATGAGCGTGTCCGAATAACGGGCCGCAACCTGAACGAAGCGGCGTGGCGAGGTCAGAGCAGTGTTGTTGATCCGGCGTGCACCTTGATCCCCGGTCGGAGGTCCGGGAAGTCCTCGGGACTGAGCCCAGGTACGAAGAGATCGACCTGGCTCCCTCGACGGATCATTCCAATCTTGTCGCCCGCGGCGACTGAGTCGCCAACCCCGACCGAGCAGTCGATCTTGTTGACCTGCTGATCAGCGATCTGCACAACGAATGCCGTCAGCTCGTCGCCGTCGATCCGGATCACGTTGCGCTCGTTCGCGTAGATGTGCGGAGACTTCTCATGGAGCGGCTCGGCGCCAACGAGGTTCCGAAGGAACATGCTGCCCATCACGTGATTGAATGCCGCCGGGTGATACGTCACTTCACCTACGACACCGGCGATGGGGCTGCGCTGGTAATGCACGTCGAACGGTGACATGAAGATCCCGATGAGCGTGCCGGCGGGAGGTCTGTCTTCACCTTTGACGATCTCATCGAGCGGGATTTCGCGTCTGTTCTTGACTGCGATGGGTACGGTTCCGCCCTCCACGCGGGCCACATAGACGATGCGACCGTCGGCGGGTGAGACGACTCGCGCCTGTGGGTCCACGTCGCGATCCGGGTCGCGTGGGAAATACCACCGCTCATAGGCGCGCATCGCTATCGCGAGGAGCCCGATGACAATGGTGAGGCCGACGAGAGCCCGTCTCATGGCATCTGAGCCTAGAGAAGACCGCGGCTATCCAAGATCGAATAAGGGTCATCACGGCCAAGACTGCCAGCTGAGGAACAGGAAGTGCTCCCGAGCCCATACGCACATCTAGACGGCCTGACCTCGCAGAACGACTATCGCATCCGTGGGTCTGGAGTGCGTCGCTCTCGGACTTCGCGGATGGCCGAGTTCGACCCGGACCCGTGAGACAAACCAGCCGTGCTGTTGTGCCGCTTGACCTGGAATCACCCGCTCGTCGATGGGAACAAGCGAGCCGCATGGGCCGCGCTCGTATTGTCGGTCGACCTCAACGAGGGAAGGCGGTGCCCCTCGGGGCACTTCCTGTTCGGCTGGTCGGTGACAAGGTGGCGGTAGACGACATCGGGGAGGCGTCGCTCCAACGACCGGATCGCTTCCTCCCTCGTCGTGCCCTCACCAGCTTGCGTTCGTAGAAGATGCGCCCTCGGGATGCTGGGATAGCGCAGTTGGGTGATGGCGATGCGGTGGATAGCGTGGTTGAACATCCTGCAGCCAAACCCGTTGCCCAATCACCACCTGCGATGGAGAGGCATGTCTGGACGAGCTCACGGCCCGGTCTCGTCAATGGTTCGCGACATCGCATGCAGGCTCGCGACGAGCTCCTCCAGCCGCTGGCGGCCAAAGTGTTCAACGATGCGGTCGGCGAAGGCTGCCTGTTGGGGGGCGATCCGCTGGACCGCCGTGCGTCCCGCCTTCGTCGGCGTCAGGAGCGGCGCCCGTTTGTGGGCGGGGTTCGGGAGCGTCTCGAGAAGCCCGTCGTCTCGGAGGCGGTTTGCGACCCGCTGCACCGCCTGGCGGGTGATGCCCATCTCTCGTGCCACACCGGACGCTGTCAGGGGTTCATGGAGCACTGCGCCCAGCACTTGCCACCAGGCGACAGTGAGCCCTACCGGTCGGGCAAGCCGCTCGCCCGACGCCAGCATCTGCCCGTTCAGCTTGAAGATGCCAAGCGTGAAGTCGCCGGCGAGGCGCGCATCGGCTTTCACGACCGATCCGCCATCAGCCCGAAGTATCCGGCCGGGTCGTGTTTGCCGTACAGCGCATACCAATGGTCAATCGTCGGTCGATCGTAGAAGGCCAGCCGCTCGAAAATCGCCTTGGCGAACTCGACCGGGGCGATTCCGCTAGCCGTGATCAGATCGCCATCGATCGCGACCAGTTCGTCTTGGTACCGAGCGCGCCCCGTGTAGGCGTCCGACTCAAGAATCTGCACGGCGTTCGACGTGTGATTCCGGTCGTTCAGCACTCCGCCGCGCGCCAGCCCAACGGTTGCACCGCAGATGGCGGCCACCGGTACACCCGCATCCAGGAATCGAGCGGCCATAGAAACGAACGCGATGTTCTGACCGGCCAACCAAGTGTCGGCACCGGGCAGGATCAACATGTCGGAGTCGGCCGGTTCGAGCTCGCGGATCGTGATGTCGGGTGTGAGACGCAGGCCGCCTTTTGTCGTCACCTGTTGGTCGGTCTCGGCGACGGTGACCACCCGGTACCGCTTCCCCTCGGCGTGCCAGTCACCGGATCCGAGGTGGGCGACCGCGTAGCCGGCTTCCCAGTCGGCCCACGTGTCGTAGATGCCAACGTGGATCGTCTCAACACTCATCTTGCTCCCATCCTGCTTGACAACATACTTACATTACGACAGCATATTGTCAAGTCTACCGACATCGGGCACAGAGACCCTGCACTCACAACTGCCTCGACCCGAAAGGCGTGTCGCGCAACAATGAGCTCGCACCGGGCAAAGCACCGTGACCCTGGTCCACGCGTTCACAGTCGATCGTCCTGGAGATCGGGCGGAGGAGGTGTGCAGCTGGTGGGCGACGTGACACCGCCGCGGCGATGAGCCCTGCGGTAGGCGGGACCGCAATGACGACGCCGACGATCGTGAGCCATGGGATCACGAACGGGTGGCCCTGGCCACCAAGAGCCGAAGCATGGTTCCTCAGGCAACCTTCTTCAAACAGCTACGACCGTCCGTGCTGGCACAGTGCCAGTTGCCGGAGGTCATGTCCGATCGATACGGGACGTTCCGGAAGCCTACGTCTTGGTGAACTGAGAAGACGCAGAGGCCCGCCGGAGCGGGCCCCGCACCCAGCCACCGAAGCGACTGGGGTGACATGCAGACGTTATCGCCCATCAGCGTCCAATTCTCGAGTCAATCCTCACCCGTGCGACCGCCAGACCGAGCGGAGCGACAGTGAAGCCTCGAGTGCCTCGACGATCGGCTGCTGGGGCCTGCACCCGCCACTCACCGCAGGCATTGCAGGATCAAGCGTCGCTGGAACTCCATCTTCGCTGGCGATCGTTCCAGTGCGCGATGTCTCGCCCTTCCACACTCGAAAGTGGTCTGTCCCGGGTTTGGTGGAGTCAGCTCACTTGACTCAGGAGTGCGGCGAGTTGGTTGCGGTGGATGGTTTCGTATTCGATTGGGGTGTGCATACCGATGCTCGAGTGGCGTCGTTGACGGTTGTGGAAGATCTCAAGGTACTCGAAGATCGCTTTGGCCAGTTCGACATGGGTGGGCATTCCGGCGTTCCATCGCACCTCCACGTCGCTGGCCAACCCTTGCACACGGCGATGCCACATGGCGCGCTACCGACACATACGAACATCGAACCGGCGGGTCACAAGAGGCCAACCAGTGCGGCCCCGTCAGAGTTGTCAATGATGAACTTCCAGGAACCGTCGGTCTGGCGCCGGAGAACTTCGGCGCTTGCGCCCTCTACTGTTGAGCCCTCGCTGTGTTGGACTGACCAGGTCCAATGTACGAGGGCGATGTTGCCGGCCTCCAATACGATCGAGTCGGCTAGGTTCAACTCCAGACCGGCCGCAATGAAGCCCTGGTGGACAGCCCGAATTGCGTCCCATCCCTCGACGATGCCGTCGTAGTCAGCGAATACGGCTCCGGGTTCGTACAAATCTCGCAGCTCCTCGACGTCGCCACTGCGCAGACAACGTTCGAGCCGCCTACTGACCTGCTCTGGCCCCTCGTTACCCATCTCGCCCTCCTCCGCCTATTCCCATGGCGGAATGAACTACCGCAGGTCTTGAAGTCTCAGTCCAATGAGCAAGCTCTGAACCCCGCGTGCCGGGCAGTCTGCTTTCCGCTGCTCGGGGCAACGGCCCTGAGCGACACCGTTCAGCGGAGGGCGAATGGCGAGCGCCGTTCGCACCTGTGAGGGCAGGCGCAGTCTCACTTCGGCGGTGGGAGGATGCGGCCGAGCAGGCGAGCGATCACGCTGACCACGGGCACAAGCAACCCTACGAACCGGTTGTCACGAACACGTCCCGGTACTCGCGAGCGAGGAGGGCAGAGTCGAGTGGCCCGGCATCGTCGCCAAGCCGGCCCTCCGTTGTGAAGAAGGCGGTCGTTCGCAGCGCGGGCCGCGTTGCCC
Source organism: uncultured actinomycete (assembly GCA_942491345.1). Lineage (GTDB taxonomy): Bacteria > Actinomycetota > Acidimicrobiia > Spongiisociales > UBA5794 > JAHEEL01. Next base: position 172,617 of record CALOAN010000021.1, on the reverse strand, counting down.
AACGCACGACAGCAGAATCCGTGCTCGACGCGTTCCTGGCCTTGTGCCGTGTCCCACGCGGGATCTCGATCGTGTCTCCTGCACCCAACACGTGCTCGGTGCCGCCGATGACGAACAACATCACGCCGTGCTCGATCGCGAAGTGTTCGTCCTGATCCGGGTGATAGTGGGTTGGAGGAAACGGTGACCCCGGCAAGTATTCGACGCGCTGCTCGTGGATCGGCTCTCCGTTGTTGTCGATTGAGCGGAGGTACCAGACCCGAGATGTCGACGTCTCATGCGTCGGAGTTGGAGTCGACGCGCCCTCCCGCGGCTGTTGGTTGAGCTTCGGGGTCTCGTGATCGGTGTTCATGCCAACCCTCTCTCTTCTTCCGTGCTGACGCACTGCCCGCTCAAACCCTCTCTGCTTCTTCGCGTCGGTGGTGGGTTGCGAGTTCGTGCAAGGCGGCCGGCTGAATCTCTTGAGCCGCGGCGACAGCGACCTTCGCTCGAGTTCGTGCCCTGAGCGTCGACGTCCGGGTGCCGCCCTCGATCAGGGCACGTTCTCCCAGGATTGAGCCGGGGCCCAATTCGGCAGCGGCCTCGCCGTCCACCTCCACCGTGAGCACGCCATCAAGGAGCAGGAAGAGGTCTGTGCCCGGGTCGCCTTGGGTCACCAGTGTTTCCCCCTCTGCCAGTTTGCGGAGCCGGGGCTTCCTGCCTTCCTGCATGATCTGGATGGACAATCGCCGCTCGAGTTCGGTTTCTACCGCCGTCACGATTGCCGGTGAGTCTGCATCTCCCCACGGGGTGTTGTCGCCGAAGCTCTCCTGGGTCCAGCCCTTGAAGTCGATCATTCCGCTCTTGGCAGCGAGATCGAAGCTGTCGTCATAGACCCAATGCCTCGGCATCTTGCTTGCGCCGATTACCTCGAACTCATGGCTTCCGTCGGCACGAATGGTGAGCGAGAGCGTGGTCCAGACCGTAGGGGCCGTGATCTTCAGAAAGGGCGGCCGGCTGATGCGACGGGGCAACGGTGCGCCTGTTCGGCCCCCCGTTGTCTGAGTGAACGTTGCGGTGGTCGCCGTGATGGCCGGGTCCCGCTGAATGTCTGGGAACGACACTGCGGGAATGGTGACGCTGCCGAGCCCCAGGGCAACGGTTGTCGCCCCCATATGACCACCACCGGAGTATCCGGCATCGACGACCCGACCGTCCTCGATGTCGATCCACGCAGCAAGCTCGTTGGCAAAGCGGAATCGGTCGGCTCCGCGCAGCGCTTCGAGATCGTCGATGTGATCCGGCAGAGGATCGTCATAGTGCCCGACGCCCAGATCGACCGGAACACGAAGTGGACCGCTCATTGCCTCGGACGGAATCCACGAAACTGAGGTAACGGTTGATCCGATTCGCATGTGATCTCCCTTGTCGCTTGCGGAAAGGGTGCCACGCGGTCTGTACCGGGACCAGCGTGGTGTCAACCCTTTCGAATGGGGGCTTGCCCCACCCCGAGAACCTTGCCGGCACCCTGGCCGAAACCGACCGTTCACAGCACACTTCCGATACGTACAATCAGCCGTCGGGGAGGGTCGGATGGCCATATCTGTGTTTCTCGCCGATGACAATCTCATCGTGCGCGAGGGTGTGAAAGCGCTGCTCGACCTCGAGGACGATCTCGAGATCGTTGGGCAAGCCGCGGACTACGACGGCCTCGTGGCGGGCGCCAAGTCGACGAACCCGAACGTCGTCGTCACGGACATCCGCATGCCTCCCGACTTCTCTCGCGAAGGGATCGAGGCCGCCAAGGAGGTGCGCCGGCGCCACCCGGGGACCGGCATCGTGATCCTGTCGCAGTTCGACGACCCTGACTACGCCATTGCCCTGCTGTCCGACGGGGCCGCCGGGTATGCCTACCTCCTCAAGGACCGTGTCGGGGAAGGGAACCAGCTGGCGCGTGCCGTGCGCGAGGTCGCTGCGGGGGGATCGGTACTCGACCCGAAGGTCGTGGACGGGCTCACCACACCCGTTCGCCGGGACGCCACGCTCTCGCCGGCAGAGGAGGAACTTCTCCAGATGGTCGCCGAGGGCCGCACCGTCAACGCCATCGCCGGGCACCTCAAGACCACGCCGACCGCAGCCAACGCAGCGATCGAGGATCTGTTTCGACAACTCGCACAGGGTCTCACGTCCGGGAGCTCGGACAGCTTGCACCGCCTGCGCATGCTCCAGAAAGCGATCGTCGACCGCAAGGAACAGGGCGAGTCGCTCAGCCGCCTCCTCCCCGGAGGCGTTGCCGCGCAGATCATCGACGGTGGACGACAACCGGGCGAGACAGAGGAGCTGGTCGTCACCGTGTTGATGTCCGACATCCGCAGCTACACGACGATCGCTGAACACACCGACCCGTCGGTGCTTGCCGTCCAGCTCAATGAGCACCGTGCAGCGATGAACCGAGCCATCCTCGGGCACGACGGAACCGTCATGCAGTTCGTCGGAGACGCCGTGATGGCCGTCTTCGGTGCCCCGGTTGCCCAGAAGGACCATGCGGCGCTCGCCGTGCAAGCCGCCGCCGCGATGCACGCAGCGCAGCACGATCTCAACGCCCAGTGGCTCGCCGGCGGCAAGGAGCCCTTCGGGCTCGGGATCGGGCTGTCGACGGGTCTCGTCGCAGCCGCCCTGCTCGGATCCGAGGAGCGTCTCGAGTACACCCTCGTCGGGGACACGGTGAACCTCACGCAACGCCTTCAGGGGTGGGCTGAGCCTGGCGAAACGGTGCTGAGCCAGCCCACCTGGGACGTGCTCGTCGATCGTCCCGAAGCCGACGAGCTCGAAGCATCGTTGGTCAAGGGCAGGGACACGCCAGTGGCGGCCTACCGGTTCCCGAGGAGGGCAGCGTGAGCGCAATCGGTTCTGCCGACGCGCACCTCGGCTCGCCCGTGGGTGCTCCTAGCGCGGATCGTGATGTCGGCATGCCGGTTGGATCCCGTCGGTGGCGTATCTCGGTGTGGCTGGTCGCGGGGACCGCGATAGCTGTTGAGCTGGCGGCCAATCTCGCCGCCGTCAGCCTCATCGCCAGACCGGGAGCCGAGGAGGCGTTGACAGACATCATCGGTCCGGCCGGAGCGGTGATGTTCCGCTACATGCAATTCGAGATGCACGTCGACGCACTCATCTTCCTCGCATCGGTCGTCGTCGGAGCCGTGGTCCTCTCCCGCAACCCGCGTCAGGGTTTCGGCTGGGCGCTCGGTGTTGGCTGGGGATTGGTGCTCACCCTGGTCCACGTGTCGATGGTCGGTGCTGCAGCGGCAGCGACAAACGATGCCGTGACGGCCACGACGTGGTTCATGTGGTCCCAGAGCCTCGCCGAAGGGGCGTCACTCATCGCGATCCCGCTCGCACTCGTCCTGTACCCGACGGGGCGCACGATTGGCCCATGGTGGCGGCGGATACTCAACGGGTTCATTGCCATCGGCATCGGACTTCTCGCCGCTCGTGCCTTGCGATCTGGGCCCATCCCATCCGCGGTTGGAACGACAACCCTCGACAACCCCATCGGTGTTCTGCAAGGTCCATCGGACGAGGCATTCGTTGCCTTCGAACTGGCATTTCTCGTCTTCATGGTCGCTGCGCTCATCGTGCGATACATTCGCGGGCATGGCATCGAGCGTCAGCAGATGAAATGGGTGTTCGCGATCGCCGGCGTTGCCATGGTGCTCCTGACCCTCAGCGGGTTCATCCAGGATTCGTACCCCGACACTGCCGGTGCCCTGAGCATCATCTCGGGCGCCCTCGGTGCACTCGGGATACTCGCCATCGGTATGGCCATTCTGAAGTATCGCCTGTACGACATCGATGTCGTCATTTCCAAGACGGTAACGTATGGAGTGCTGGCTGCGTTCATCACGGCTGTGTATGCGGTGATCGTGGTGGGTGTCGGCTCGCTGCTCGGGGGTGGAGATGAGCCGAGCTTGGCGTTGTCGATATCGGCAGTGGCGGTCGTGGCGGTGGCGTTCGAGCCGGTACGTCGGCGGGTCCAACATTGGGCGAACGTCGTGGTGTATGGCAAGCGAGCGACGCCGTACGAGGTGTTGGCCAATGCGACCGCGCAATTGTCGGATACGAGTGATCCCGATGAGGCCATGGCCAGGGTGACGCAGTTGGTGGTCGACGGTACGGGTGCGGTGGAGGCGGTGCTGTGGCTCAAGGTGGGGGATGTGGTGTATCCGCGTGCGTCATCGCCTGGGGATGTTGTTGAGGTCTTGGGTCCGGTGACGGGTGAGGACCCGGTGGCGGCGATACCGGGTGATCGTGTGGCTGCGGTGCGGCATCGAGGTGAGGTGCTCGGGGCATTGAGTATCTCCAAGGGCAGGGCAGATGCCGTGACGGGGTCCGATGAGAAGGTGCTCGAGGATGTGGCGGCGGGTGCCGGAGTGTTGTTGCGCAACATGGGGCTCAATGCCGAGTTGGCCGAGCGGGCAGAGCAGTTGAGGGGGTCGAGGCGTCGGTTGGTAGCCGCCCAGGATGCCGAGCGTCGTCGGCTCGAGCGTGACCTCCATGACGGCGCCCAGCAGCAGGTGGTGGCGTTGAAGGTGAAGCTAGGCATCGCCCGAACCCTGGCCGAGCGCGAGGGGGCAGGTTCCGTTGCCGAACTGGTGGCGTCGCTATCGGACACGACCCAGGAGGCCGTCGATGGGATGCGTGCCGTGGCCCATGGCATCTACCCGCCGCTGTTGGAGGCCGAGGGGTTGGAGGCGGCCCTGGCGTCGGCGAGACGCGCCCTTGAGATCCGGGTCGACATCGTGGCTGAGCGCATCGTCCGCTATGAGCAATCCGTCGAGGAGAGCATCTACTTCTGCGTGCTGGGTGTCGTCGCCGAGGCTGCCGATACGGGGGCAACCCGTGTGACCATCACGCTCCGCGGTGGTCCCGACGCAATCCGCTTCTTGGTCGACGTTGACAGTGCCGCCAGAGACCTGGTCGCCGTCGAGGACCGAGTCGATGCGCTGAAGGGAATCGTCCATATCGATCGCGGGAGCGGCCGCACGGTCGTCGCGGGTGAGCTGCCCGCGCTTGCCCGCTCATTGGAGCCCGCATGAGCGATCTTCTATGCCGGTCCACTCCGGATGTCCTCGTACAGGACGTTGCAGCATGACGACGGTCGCGACGAGGCGCAACGCGACCGCCGCTTGGCTGGTCGCGGCCGCCGTCGCCCTCGCAGCCGTAGGCCTCGAGGTCGCCTATCGGCTTCTGACGGAGGAGGCAACGCTCTCGATTGGCGACTTCCTGTGGACGATCGTACCCATCCCGTTCGCCGCCCTCGGAGCGCTGATCGTCTCGCGGCAGCCTGGGAACCGGATCGGCTTGATCCTGCTCGCGATCGGAGTAGGAATGACTCTCAGCAATCTCGGCGACGCCGTGTTCTTCTTCATCGATGAACCGCCGAGCACCATGTCGCCGGCGCTCTTCGCTGCCCTCTGGTACAACAACGTTGCGTGGGCGACCTTCTTCTTCCCGATGTTCTTGTTGCTCTACGTGTTCCCCACCGGGTCGTTGCTCTCCCGGCGTTGGAGGTGGGCCCCCCGTCTGGCCCTGGCCCTCTTCGGACTCCTCGTGGCGAGCTCGCTCGCAGCGGAGGAGATCGGGCCGACGTCCGAGGCCTGGTTCGTGGAGAACCCGATCGGATTCGTCGGCTCCGACGCCTTCGGACCGGTGCTGCTGATCTTCCTCGTCGGTGTGCTCTTCCTCCTCGCTGGGGGAGCCGTTGCGATGGTCGTGCGGTACCGGAGGGCACCGGGCGTCGAGAGGGAACAGATCAAATGGGTGCTCTTCGGCTTCGTCGTCTTCGCCATGGCGTGGGTGACCGCCTTCCTCTTGGAGTCGTGGGGCTCGGGCACTATCGGACTCCTCTTGGTCCTGGGCATCAGCGTCATCCCGACGGTCATCACCATCGCCGTTCTGAAGTTCCATCTGTTCGACATCGATGTCGTGATCTCCAAGACGGTCACGTACGGTGTGTTGGCCGGGTTCATCGGTGGGGTGTATGTGGGGATCGTCGTCGGTGTGAGTGAGGTGATCGGTAGCGGCGATGGATCGAATTTGGGGTTGTCGGTGGTGGCGACGGCGGTCGTGGCGTTGGGTTTCCAGCCGGTGCGTGTGCGGGTGGAGCGGTGGGCGAATCGGTTGGTGTACGGGAAGCGTGCGACACCGTATGAGGTGTTGGCGTCGTTCTCGCATCGGGCGACGGATGAGTCCGATGAGGATGTGTTGGCTCGGATTCCTCGGTTGATTGTGGATGGGACGGGTACAGTTGGGGCTGTGGTGTGGGTGCGTTCGGGTGAGGGCTTCCGTGCGGCGTCGGCGTGGCCCGAGGTCGATGGAGTGCGGCGTTTGGAGGGGTCGGTGTTCGATGATCCCGAGGCGGATGTGTCGTTGCCGGTGTTCCACGATGGCGAGTTGTTGGGTGGGATCTCGATGACGGCTGCTCGCGGTGGGTCGATCACGCCTCCTGAGCTCGAGTTGGTGGAGAGCCTTGCTGATGGGTTGGGGTTGACGTTGCGCAATGCGCGTTTGACGGCTGCGTTGCGTCGTCAGGTGAAGGATCTGCAGCGGTCGCGTGACCGGATCGTGTCGGCGGCTGATGCGGCGCGTCGGTCGCTCGAGCATGACCTCGATTCGGGTCCCCAGCAGCAGTTGGTGGCGGTGAAGGTGAAGTTGGGTCCGATCCGCAAGCTGGCCGAGGATGCCGGTGCCACTCGGACCGCGGGCCTGCTTGCCGATATCGAGTCCCAGGCGGGGGACGCGATCCAGGCGGTGCGGGATTTCGCTGCGGGTGTGTATCCGCCGTTGTTGGGTGCCGAGGGCCTCACGGTGGCGTTGGCGGCAGGAGACCCGCAAGGGCCGCGGTGCCGGTCGTTCTCGAGTCCGATGGTGTGGGCCGGTATCCGCGTGACGTCGAGTCCGCGGTGTACTTCTCGATCCTCGAGGCCCTGCAGAACACGGCAAAGTACGCGGAGGCATCACGCGCCACGGTGCGGCTCACGGCCCGCAACGGTGACCTGCGGTTCGAGGTATCCGACGATGGGCGAGGCTTCGATCCGGCAACCATCCAACGCGGGGCAGGTCTGAGCGGGATCGCCGACCGCATCGACACCATCGGCGGCACCTGGACCATCACCTCAACCCCCGGACACGGCACCACGATCACTGGATCCATACCGGTCAGCGACCCCGTACCGGCCTAACCCGACTGGGCGAGCTCCCACATCTCGGCCAGCGTGTCGAAGCTGAACTGCGACTTCGGAACGAACCCGACCGCACCCGCAGCCACGGCCATGCCGACGTAGTCACTCGATTCATGGGTCGACATGACGATGACCGCTGGGGCGTCGGGGAGGGCGCTGATCCGGCGGGTCGTCTCGATGCCGTCGATGCCGGGCATCTGGACGTCCATGAGCACGAGGTCGGGCTTGAGGTGAGTGACGAGTTCGAGCGCCCGATGACCGTTCTCAGCCTCGCCGACAACCTCGAAGCCGTCCGTCATCTCGACGACCATGCGCGACGCCTCTCGGAACGGCACCTGATCGTCCACAATCAGTACTCGTACATTGACGGGGGCCGCCTCGTTCATGGCGTCATCATGTACGAGTCGAGGCCCGGATGCCACGGTGCCTGCCGTCATCCGAGGTAGGGCCAGCACCACCTATTGCCGGCCGTCTCCGAGGTACACCAACACGGCTCGCACTCTGCGATGACTGTCTGGTTCCTGGCCGAGATCGAATTTGGTGAAGATCGAGTTGATGTGCTTCTCGACCGACCGCGGCGAGATGAACAGCGCGTCGCCGATCCCTGCATTGCTCTCCCCCTGGGCCATGTGGGCCAGCACTTCGAGCTCTCGCTCGGTGAGACGGTCGAGGACGGTCGGCTGGTCCGCGGATCGGGCGGCAATCAGTGTCTCCACAACCTTCGGGTCGATTACCGATCCGCCTTCCTGGACCCGACGGATTGCCGCATATAGCTCGTTCGGCTCGCCGATTCGTTCCTTCAGCAAGTACGCCCTGCCGCTCGAGCCCCGATCGAAGAGGCGTATCGCGTACTCCGGTTCCACGTACTGGCTCAGCACAACAACACCCAGGTCCGGATGTGACTCTCGGAGCTGGTTGGCAGCCCGGATGCCCTCGTCGGTCTGGTTCGGCGGCATTCGGATGTCGGTGATGACGACGTCAGGGTGGTGCTCGTCGACGGCAGCCAGCAGACCGTCATAGTCAGCTGTCGTCGCCACGAGCGCCAGATTGTCATCGAGCGCGAGAACGGACCGGATACCCTCGCGCATGAGGAGGTTGTCCTCGGCAACGACAATTCGGAGCGTCATGCGGGAACCCTACCGACACCGGGATCGACGCGCTTGCGACGCACGGTGACGGCGCACTCAGCCCGCGTCAGCAACCGCGGCGCGCACAGCGTGGTATGAGCTACCAGACTGCTCCACCCCGCGTCGTTGTGAAGGTGAGTATACGTAGGGACAACCCCTAGCGCCACGGTCTCCAGCGCGTCCAAATCGAAACCTACAACCCATTGGGCCCGCGAGTACGGTTTGTATGGCGCCGACCGTTCGGCCGACGCCGTACCCAGGAGGAACCAATGGCGAGAACGGTCAGACCATTCGTCGTGCGCAACGGACAGGGCAGATTGATGACGGGCCCCGCCGGAGGGCCCACCACGATCAAAGCCGATACGGACACCACCGGCGGATCGTTCACGTTCCTCGAGAACGTGATCGGGCCCAGGCAGGGCCCTCCCCAACACATTCATCGTCGCGAGGACGAGATGTGGTATGTGCTCGACGGGAACTTCCGTTTCATCGCCGACGATGCACTCTTCGACGCCCCGGAGGGAGCGTTCGTATTCGTGCCTCGCGGTACGGCGCATTGCTTCCAGAATCTCGAGGACCGGCCGTCGCGAATCCTCGTCATGTTCACGCCTTCAGGGATGGAGCGATTCTTCGAGGAGCACGCCCTTCTGCCGCCCGGCGTCGTCGATCCTGCACGGTATCGGGAGATCTCCCAACGGAACTGGATGGAGGTTGTCGGCCCTCCGCTCGCCGATTCACATCCGGCCTGACTGGGTCTGGATTGCCTCGGCGCCGAAGCTACCGCAGTGGTACCGGACACGGTCGTTGGGTAGTCGGTTCGAGGTTGCCGTCAATGCCTCGAGCCGCAGTAGTGATGCGTGGCTGCCGAACGCGGCGAATCGACGAAGCCGCCGTAGACTGTGGTTCGCATACCAGGCCGGCAATGTGCGCTCCCTTGCGCACGATTGGGCCCGAATGGAGCGACGTGGCGACGGCTCGCAAACCCTCGATCATCGGCAACCGGCTGATCGAACAGATCTCGGACCGGCTCGAACGCAACCTCCCAATCCGTCGATCGCTCCCCGATGGTGGACGCCTCCACATCGATCGCCAGTTGCCATTCCTCGTCGTCTACCGACCGCCGGTCGGGGTCAGCGACGCCGGAACTGCGCGTTTCGTGAAGGGCGAGGCGTCCTACCTGATCGCTCCGAGAGGCAAACGGCACCGTCAGCAGGTCAGTGCACTCGTCTCGACCATCGCTGATGCGTTGACCGACGTCTTCGGCGGATTCTTGGTTGTCGAGATATGGGCGGGTCCCGACGACGATGCAACAGCGCTGCACAGTGGTGTCCCGCGTCCGCCGGGATTCAGGGTCATCACGGCTCGTCGCGATGCCGACGCGCCCAGTGTGGTACGGCTGCTCAAGGGCCTGCGGCGAGTGCGGATTGCTGATGCGACTGCCGAAGTCGAGCTTGCACCCGGCAGCCGCCTCTCCCCGCCCACCATGCCCCGCATCTCACGCACGTTCGGAACGGCCTCCTCGCCGATCCATCTGATCGGGATCGAGGTCCGACCGATCTATCGGGACAGCGACACGGGTGAGGAGTACCCAATTGTCAGCCGGTCTGTTCATCGACAGCTTTCGAGAGCCGTTCAGCGGTCCCTGTACGAGTTCGCATTCCACCAGACGACCCACCGCCCGAGGCACTACCAAGCGCTCGGCCGCCGCGCCTTCGTGAAGGCGGCGAGCCGTGCGGACGCAGAGCTTGCTGCCGTTGGTTCAGCCTTCGACCTCCTCCTCTTGGTCTCGCCGGTCAATACCGATCGCGCATACCGCAACTTCCGTCGATCGAACTTCGAACGCCCACCCGCGTTCACCTACCGCCATCTTGGCGTCGATCCCACCGCCCTGAAACGAGCTCTCTATTCGATCCCGATCGACCGGGTTGAGGATCCGACCCTCGAGTCCATCTTCCGACAGAAGCAACGCGAGCTTTCGCTCCAGCTCGACCTCCTTGGCGATCGCGGGACCAGCCGCTTCCTCCATACCGGCACCGCCCTCTATGGAGCCGTGGATTCGCCGATGGTGGACGCGGCCCGTGACCTCCTGCTTCGTATCCCACCCGGCGCAACACGACAGCGCGGCCCAACGGTGAGCGCTGTTGACTTCGCATCCGCAGCCGCCGACGAAATCGAGAAGTACCGGCAGATCGATCCCAACGTGGGCGCCACCGTTGAACTCCGCGACGACGTCACTTCGCTCGTCGTGTCACGCGGCAGCCTGCTCGTAGGATCGAAGATGCGTTTCGCCGCCAACCGCGTGGAACCCCTCATTCAGCACGAGGTCGGCACACACGTCGTGACGTACTGGAACGGAGCCGCCCAGCGATTCCGCCTGCTGTCGGCAGGTCTCGCGGGCTACGACGAGCTACAGGAGGGCCTGGCGGTGCTCGCCGAGTATCTCGTCGCGGGCCTCACCGAGCCGCGCCTCCGAACCCTTGCGGCGCGTGTGATCGCCGCGCGAGCGGTCAGCGACGGCAGCGAGTTCATCGACACGTTCCGGCTGCTGACGGCGGACTACGGCATGGAGTCGCGGCCTGCGTTCCAAATTGCAGCTCGGGTCCACCGCGGAGGTGGATTCGTCAAAGACGCGGTGTACCTACGCGGCCTTCGACGCGTCGTCGACTACCTCGGCGACGGGGGACGCCTCGACACGTTGCTCGTCGGCAAGATCTCCGTCGACCACGCGCCGGTGATTGAAGAGCTCCAGCGACGGCGTGTCCTCGTACCACCGCCGCTGCGACCCAGCTACCTCGACCATCCCGACACCCACTACCGAATGGAGCGTCTGCGCAACAACAGTGATCTCGTTGCACTCGCGGAACCCCGGTAGGTCAGGATCGTAGAACATCCCGGACGGCGTCGGTCGCTGCATAGAGCGCGTCGCCGACCGTTCCGATCACCGCCTCGTCGGGCTCGCCGGTCCACTCGTCCATGAAGATCTTCTTCACTTCGATTGCGAGTGCGCAACCCCGACCGGCGTAGCGGTCGTTGATCCACCGGCTCATGTGGCCGCCCTTGAACCGCACATTCTCCCTCACGTCAAGGCGGCCACCATCGAACGGGAACTCGCTCATTGCCGACTCAAACGCATCGACAACGTCGCCCCACACTGCTCGGTCGACACTGCCTGTCCCGACGTTGATCTCCGGGTTTCCATCCGGATCATCCACAGGCGCAACGGGCCCGCTGCGACGATGGTTGTACGAGTGGAGGTCGATGACGACGAACCGCCGGTGCGCTGCGGCGACCGCATCGCAAACGTCGCCGAGGTCTCGGTAGAAGGCGTCGTACGCCGCGAGCGACTCCTCGACGACCTCGGCCGAAAGCGGTTCCGTCCACACCTCGAGTGACCAGGCGGCATCTGCATCGAGATACACCGCGGCGTCCCGAGGCCGGTTGAGATCAACTTCGAACCGCGACTGCCGAAGCGCGATCTGGTTGCCTGCGATTGGAAGCCACCGGTCGGTGAACGGATCCTCCTCGCGCAGGCGAACTGCGTCATCAAGGGCGACCGATGGCATGAGTCCGGGACGAACCTCGTGCCCTGCGTGAATCGCTGTGGCGATGATTGGATCGTCCGGATCGGAAACGATCGTCCAACCGAGACCGGTCATAGTGTTGCCATCTCCCGGTTGTCGAAGCTCCGTTGGTAGTACGTCATGTAGTCCACCTTCCGTTCAAGCGCGTCGACGACGGAATCCGAGAAGTTGACCCCCTCCTGTTTCTGAGCTGAGCCGAGGCCGCCCGGTGAGAAGACGTTGATCTCCATGAGCTTGTCGCCCACGATGTCGAGACCGACCAGGAACATCCCATCCTGAACGAGTTTCGGCCGCACCATCTCGGCAAGGCGCAGGGCATCGTCGTCGAGGAGGGCCTTGCCAAGCTTGCCGCCCGCGTGCACGTTGGAGCGCATGTCGCCCCCGGTTCGGATCCGGCGAAAGGCGGCATAGCGCCCCCGGTGGCGGAGCGGGAGGCCGTTCATCAGAAACAGTCGCGTATCGCCGTCTTCTGCCTTGGTGAGGTACTCCTGAACGATCACATAACCGTCGCGAGTGACTGCATCGATAATCTGATTCAGGTTCGCCACATCGTCCGAGCGAACGAGGAACACGCCGTCGCCGCCCGATCCTTGGAGCGGCTTGAGCACCGCCTTCTCTCGCTCTCGGATGAACGCCTTCACCTCTTCGCGATCCCGCGTAATGAGGGTCTCGGGTCGCACTTCTTCGGGAAACGTCTGGAAGTACATCTTGTTCTGAGCCTTTGCCAGTCCATTTGGATCGTTCAGAACGATGACGCCGTGGCGCATCGCAACCCGCCCGAAGTCAATGGCCGCAGTCTTGGCCCATTCCCGCTTCCCCTTCTCGGTCGACGGGTCGTTGCGGAGCATCAGGACGTCCAGGTCGTCCACGGTCACGCGCTCTGTGATCGCGCTCCTTCCCTGGAGATCGCGCAGGTAGGCCTGGCCCGAGGTGTAACGAGTCTTCGGAACTCGCCGCGCTCGAGCCTTCACATGCTCATCTGGGTCGTAGGCAAGGTCTCCGACGCCGATCACCCAAGCTTCGTGGCCCCTCTTTGTCGCGGCGATACCAAGCCGAGTTGTTGTGTATCCCGGTTCCTCGGTCGCAATATCGTTGACGACAAACGCAAGTCTCAAAGGATTCCCCTTCTTGTCAGTCTTGTGGTGTCGGACCGGATGGCCCGACCTCGGTGTCTCCCATAGACACTAGGAGCTTCTTCAGGGTGCGCGCAGTGACGGCCCCATCGCTCTCGTCGATCGCCGCGAGGACAGCCGCCTGCGCTTCCAAGCCGTCTCGGAATGCGGCCTCCGCCAGCGCGGCACCGGTGGAAGTGAGCCCAACCAGCACACCGCGTCGGTCCGATGGATCTGGGCGGCGCTCAATCAGCTCGCCCGCCTCGAGCCGATCGAGACGATTGGTCATGCCTCCGCTTGTGAGCAGGAGGCGTTGCGCCAGCTGGGTGGGCGTCAATTCGTACGGATGGCCGCTCCGGCGAAGAGCGGTCAGCACATCAACATCGCCTTTGTGGCTCACCCCATGTGCTGCAGCGACCGAGTTCAGGCGTCGCTGGATGAACTCCCCGGCTCGCACGATCCGAGCGGCGACATCCATCGGCGAGGTGTCGAGATCGGGGTATTCCCTGTCCCAGTCGGCCACAGCCCCTTGCACATAATCGTCCACAGAGCCAATATAGCTTAGCTGCAAGCTTCTTGCCAACTACCTATAGCTAAAGTCTCTTGCAATCAAGGTAGTGACCCTTGGTTTGGCCCCGAAGGACCCAGGAAAGGCTGAGATCATGACATGGAATCGGACCCAAGGACGCAAACGGCCGGGGCGGTTCTCCTCAGCGATCGCGACCGCACCAGCGCCGACGCTCGGCCCGCTTCCAACGACTGTGCGCGAACCGCCCGAGATCGTGGTCACCCTGATGGCCACACCACAGCGACGCGCAGGACGAAGCGCAGTGCTCGATGTCAGGGCGGACGACGGCGAGGTCCCCATCATCGCCACGATTCTCGGGCCTGGGATGTTCCCTTGGAACTCGGCCTTGACGATTCGGCATGGCTGCGAACCAACAGGTTCGTAGCCAACCAACGCCAGCAGATGACCCGTCCGTCTAGCCGGCTACTCCGCGACGTCGTCGTCGGCCAGCAAGGGGGCGGCTGTCGACGACCTGGGCGGCAGGCTGATGAACCGCCCTTGCTGCGGACGCACAGCCGTGAAGGTCCGCACCAGCGCGTAGATCGCTACGGGCACGAAGAACGCGGCGAGGCTCCACAGGAAACCAACCGGGCCGATGGCCGCCATCAGAACAGAAGTCGTGAGCGGGCCGACAATTGAACCGATGCCGTAGACAAAGATGATGCCGCCAGCGGCGGGCACGAGTTGGTGCTCGGGAAGGAGATCGTTGATCAGCGAGACGGCGAGCGAGTACATCGGGAATGCGAGGCTCCCGTAGGCGGCCATCACCGCGAACAGCCAAGCGGTTTCTGGATCGACAAACGTCCCCACTGTTGCGATCAGGACGGCGCCTACGGCCACCACGAGGATGACGCGCCGGCGCGAGAAACGATCGGAGAGATGCCCCAGCGGGTACTGCGTCACCAACGACCCCGCGAGCGAGGCAGCCATGAACACGCCGACCCTCTCGGGCTCCATTCCGATCCTCGTCGCGTAGAAGGCACCAAGCGCGAAGATCGCCCCTCCAGCCGCTCCGGACAAGGCAACGGCCACAACGCCGAGCGGGGCGCTTCGAGTCAGGGCCCGTACAGAGAACTCGACCGGAATGATCTCGTCGGGGGCCGGAATCTTCAGCAGAGTCAGCGGCACCACGGCCAGGGAGATGAGGATGCCCGCAACGACGAACAGAGTTGGATCGATCGGATCGGCGACACCCAGCAGCAACTGACCGAGCCCAAGACCGAGCGTCACCACGACCATGTAGATGGACAGGAGGCGCCCTCGGGTCTCGTTGGTTGCCCGTGCGTTCAACCAACTCTCGACCGTGACGTACAACCCCGACATCGAGAGTCCTGCGATGAAGCGAAGACCTCCCCAGGTCACCGGGTTCACGAACAGCGAGTATGCGAGCGCAGTTGCTGCTGCCAGCGCTGCGAGACCCGCAAAGACGCGAATGTGGCCAACGTCTGCAATCCAGCGGGGAATCGTGAGCGATCCCACGAGGAATCCGCCGTAGTACGTGGCCATCACCACGCCGGTGACGATGGTGGGGAACCCCTCGAGGTCTGCTCGCACGCCGAGGAGAGAACCGACGAGACCGTTTCCGACCATCAAGAAGGCGAGGCCGACGAACAGCGGTAGCACGGTCGAGCCAAAACCACGGCCGCGTACGCCCAGATTATCCGCCATGAAGGACCCCGTTCTCGCAACCGCAGAAGCGCGTGGAAGGCTACCGGCCGCGGCTCAAGAACGGCCTTCCACAAGACAGCCCCCTCCGCGTCCGGGCATTCGCCCGGCCGCGCCTCCCCCACGAGGTGGTGGAGGCAAAGACCTCCACATCCTTCCTCCCCTTCTTCCACAACGAAGTGGGGAGGGGGCCCGAGCGCAGCGAGGGCGGGAGGGGGCCCGAGCGCAGCGAGGGCGGGAGGGGGCCCGAGCGCAGCGAGGGCGGGAGGGGGCCCGAGCGCAGCGAGGGCGGGAGGGGGCCCGAGCGCAGCGAGGGCGGGAGGGGCGGCCTGGGAGCCAGCACAGTGAAGAGAGGGAACGCCGCAGCCCTGCCATGGCGACCGCCGATTCGACCTGCTCTCCTACGCGTCGGTTGCGGGGGCTTCAGCGGGGGCTTCGGGTGCCGGTTCTGCGGGTGCCTCGGTGGTCTCCATCAGGATGCGGGTGGCCTCTTCAACCGCGGCCTGCGCTTCCTCGATCTTCTGCGCCCAGGTGACGAGATCGCCGTTCTGCATCGCGGCATCAGCATCCATGAACGCCTGATCGGCACGGGCCAGCAGCTCGACGACCTGCTCCTCGACAGTACCCGTCGGAGGTTCGGTCGTACCGCCGTCTTCGCCGCTCCCGCCGCCGTCGCCGCTCGACACGCCGAAGACGGCAGTAAGTGCCTCAGACAGGCTGTTTCGCATCTCGATCCGGCCGTTGAACGACACAACAACCCGCTTGAACTCCGGAATGCCGGTGCTCGACGCCTCGTCGTTCGCGCTGATGTAGATCGGCTGGACGTAGAGCAGCGACTGCTCGATGGGGATAACGAGCATATTGCCCTGGATCACGCGCGATCCACCCTGACCCAGAAGCGTGAACTCGGCAGAGATCTCCGGATCCTGGTTGACGAAGTTGCCGACCTGACCCGGACCGTCGATCTGGCTGTCCGATGGCAGACCGTATTCGATGATTCTTCCGTATTCCTCGAGCGGACCGCTCTTGGCCACCATGAACGACACCATGTTCGGCCGTCCTCGCGGCGTGAACGGTTGCATGAGCAAGAACGATGGCCGTTCCTCCCCCGGCAGCTTCATGAGCAAGTAATACGGCAGCATCGGGTTGAATTCCTGGCCGCTCGAGTCCGCAAACCGGCCGCGAAGCGCGGGCCGCGGTGACGTCGACGGGTCGCGAGCGATTTGCCACGGATCGGACACAGTGAAGAACTGATCCGGGTTGGTCATGTGATACAGCTGGTACTGGTCCGTCTGGATCCGGAAGAGGTCCTCGGGATAGCGGAAGTGCTCCACAATATCGGCCGGAAGCTCGGAACGGGGCCGGAAGACACCAGGGAAGATCGCTTCGTTCGCCCGGATTACCGGATCGTCCGGATCGATCACGTAGAGGTCAATCGTGCCGTCATACGCGTCCACGACGGCTTTCACCGAGTTGCGAATGTAGTTGAAGCGGTTCGGAAGCCCTTCCCCCGCGTTCAGCCGGGCCGTGCTGGCAGGTGCCGAATAGGGATACCGGTCGGTGATCGTGTACAGGTCCATAACCCATTTGAGACGCCCTTCAGCGATCACGATGTACGGGTCCGCATCGCCGTACAGGAACGGCGCGAGGCGCGAGATCCGCGAACGAAGGTTCCGTTCGAGCAGCACCTTGGAATCGGAATCGAGACGATCTGAGATCAGCGTGTCCAGATTGCCGAAGCGCAACGCCCACGCCGCCCGTTGGAAGAAACCACCGAGTTTCACGCCGCCGTTCCCGTCGTACGAGTTGGTCGCAACGTCCGCGCCGCTCGACCCGATCGGGAAGTCGACTTCCTGCTGGCTCGTGCCGGCAATCACGTAGTCGGTCTCTGCGTGATCCGAGAAATAGATCCGAGGCTGCTCGATGGCGAGGCTCGGATCATCGGAGAGGTTCACCGGTGGGATGTCCTTGACCAGAAAGTCCGGCTGCCCCTGCGTTGTGACATCGTTCGCGGGGCTCAGCACCGATCCGAACCCGTGGGTGTAGACAAGTCGCTCGGTGACCCAGCCTTCGCCTGGGATGCCCTGCTCCTCGAGTTCGCGCGCCGAGACCATCACCTGAGTCAGTTCGCCGTCGATCTGGTACCGGTCGACGTCCACGTCGCCGATGTCGTAGTACGTCACGATGTTCTGGAGCTGACGGTACGTGACATTCAGCACACCCGGATCCCAGAGCCGGATGTTGTCGATTGTGGTGGCGTTGGCAGCTAGATCCTCGGGCGTCAGCACCGGTTCCGCGGCAAATGGCTCAACTTCGACATCACTCAGCCCGTACGCCTCTCGAGTGTATTCGATGTTGTAGGCGACGTACGGTGACTCCTTGTTCACCTCATCGGGCTCAACGTTCAGCCGTTGTACGAGCGCCGGGTACACACCGCCGACGATGATCGACGTGACCAGCCACAGTCCCACGGCGACAAGCGGCAGCGTCCACCCGCGGAACCACAGGTTGACGAGGAGAATCACCGCAGCGACGAGCGAGATGATCATGAGGAGATTCAGAGCAGGCACCTGGGCATTCACGTCGGTGTATGAAGCTCCAAATACCTGTCCGCGCTGGCTGTACAGAAGGTCCCACTTGTCGAGTTGGTAGCCGGCCACCTTCAGCAGCGCAAGCAGCGCCAGCAGGATCGAGACATGGGCCTTCACAGCCGAGCTCGTGCGCTTCCCTGGGCCTTGCACGCTGATCCCGCCGTTGAGATAGTGCACGGCAACAACGATCAGCGTCAAGACCAGAACCAGTTGGAATGCCCAGGCGAAGACGTCGCGCATGAAAGGAACGTCGAACACGTAGAGCCCTATGTCGTGGTCGAAGATCGGATCAGCGAGACCGAACGAACCACCTCGCGAGAACAGCAGCCAGTCCTGCCACCACGCGGCGGCGCCGAGGCCGAGCAGGATGCCGAAGAACGCCGAAGCTGCGAGGCGAAGACGACCGGAGCGCGGTTCGACCCACGTTTGATAGCGCATCAGGAGTTCTTCGTCCGGACTCCCCGGAGAGACGCCGCGGCGCGGGGAGATCCGATCAACGAGGTAGAGATTCAGCCACACGATCCCGAACGCGAGGAGCGAAGCGGCGAGGACGAGCCACAGCCGGGTAAACACAAGCGTCGACCAGACGCCGACCTGGCCAACGCTCGAGTACCACAGGTAGTCGGTCCACAGGGTGGCCAGAGAACGGAGGGTGATGAGCCCGACGAAGCCGATACCGAGGATGACCCAGAGGATCTTGCGGGATCGGCCTTTGCGCGTATACGGGATTGGTTCGCGATTGATCACGACTCAAGTCTACGAGAGTCGTCGCGTCAGGGAGACGGGACGATCGTGCAGGTGCATTCGAGCCGAGCCGGGGGCAGCGCGGTGCCCGCGGGAGGGCCGTCACTGATCGTCCACGGTCCCCTGTTCTCCGGGCACTCGGGGCAGGGGCGCCCTGAGACGACAACCGCAACGTCCTTCGCCCCCAATTCCGCGAGGGCTGCCGTCAGGCCGACGTGATAGGCGGCTCTCGAAGCGAACTGAACCCGTCGCTCAGCATCGTCGGTTCGCCAGGAGCGGAAGACCCGCGACAGCGAAGAGCCGGTCTCACGATGTCCGGCGCCGGACTCGCGAGAGCGGGCGATCGAGCCCTGAGCCGCTTCGACGAGCGCTGCTCCGAATTCCACGGAGGGGTCGCCCGGCTCAACGCCGTCTGGTTGCGGCGTCCGGTCAGCGTCCGTCATCTCCGCCGCCGCCGCGAACCCGGCGACCATGCTCTCGCGGGCGAGCACCACCAGTGCTTCGACGACCTCCTCACTCACGATGGAGGCATCCGGCTCCCATCCCTCGATCAAGCGGAGGTCCTCGAGTGACCGGTTCTGGGCTTCGACGAGGTGGCGTTTGACGGTTCGTAGCGCTCGATTCTGCACCGGCAGCAGAAGCCGCTCGCGGAGGGCGAACGGATCAACCGCGGTTTCGGAAATCCGGCGTCGTTCGTCGTCGCGTGGAACCGCGACAACCGGGGCCGGCGGCACCGACTCGAGGTCGCCTGCGAGCCCGGAACTCGAAGCGGGCGCGCCAGACGCTTGACCCGCTCCGCCGCCTGGCGGCGACTCGGAACTCGGAGCGAACACGCTTGATGCTTGACCCCCTCCGTCAGCGGCTTCGCCAGTGCCACCTCCTCGTGAGGGGGAGGAATCGGATGAACGGGATGGTTTGGATGGAGCGGCCGGTTCGGGTTCGCGGAGTTGGGCGAAGAGACCGGCGAGCGGATCAGGGACGGGCTCGGGCGGCGGGACCGGCTCAGGGACGGACTCGGGCTCAGGGACGGACTCGGGCTCAGGGACGGACTCCCGTTCGGGTGCCGGGACGGACTCGGGCTCAGGGACGGACTCCCGTTCGGGTGCCGGGACGGGCTCGGGTTCCGGCTCGGGCTCGGGTTCCGGCTCGGGCTCGGGTTCCGGCTCGGGCTCGGGTTCCGGCTCGGGCTCGGGTTCCGGCTCGGGCTCGGGTTCCGGCTCGGGCTCAGGGACGGACTCCCGTTCGGGTTCCGGGACGGGCTCGGTTTCCGGTTCCGGGAGCTCCTCAGCGTCACCGCTGGGCTCCGCCGCCCCGCCTCGGTCTACGGCCGGGGAGACGGCGGCCGGTTCGGGTTTGCGGTCGGGCCGGGGACTCCCAGCCGGCGACCGGCGCAGGGCCTGCACTTCCGCAACCATTTCGTCAGCATCAACCGGCCCCGAATTCATCACGCGTGCGGCAGAGACAATCTTCACCGAGCCTTCGTCGTCGGGCCAATGGCTCCCTGTATCGTCGTCGGGTCCGAACACGATCTCATCGTCGCCGATCGCCGGTACGTCGTCTTCGAGCGGGTCAGGTGCGGACGCCGGTTCGGACTCCACCCCGGCAATCGAGGCGCGAGCGGCTTCCAGCTCGACCATCAACTCCGTCCGACGCACTTCGAGGGCGCGTGCACGTTCCTGGGCTGCGTCCGCCTGACGCCGTGCAGCCGACACCATCGATTCGGATTCCTGCCGGCCGGAAGCAATCAAGCGCTCGGCCTCTTCTCTTCCGGCCCGAACGACCTCCTCTCGTTCCCTTCTGGCATCCCCGGTCAGGCGCGATGCTTCTCGCTCCGCCTCGGCTTGGACGAACAGTGCCCGCTCGGTGGCTGCCACGATCAGGGCCTCACCCTCCGCAACGGCCGCTGCGAGCATCTCCGTTCCGTTTTCCCACACGGAACGCCTGGTCGCGTACGCGACCGACCGGGCGGACTCTCGGACCTCTCGCGATTCTGCATCGGCTTCCGCGCGCCAGCGAGCAGCGTCATCAGCGGCTCGCGACCGCATCTGCTCTGCTACGACCCTGGCTTCGGCCAGGATCCGCTTCACTTCCTCACCCACCAGGTCGAGTTCGGTGGCCAGATCCGTTGGTCGATTGAGACCGAGCTCGCTCATGCCCGACTCGAGTTCCTGGATGCGGTGTTCGAGTGATTCGATCCGTCTCGCCGCAGTGCTGATGTGAGCATCGACCTGCTGCCGGTCGTAGCCCTTTCGGGCTATCCGGAATCCGTCAGCAGGCGCGTCAGAATCGGTGGACTCGTCCATGCGAACAGGGTAACGATGCGACCCGTCCGTCTCGGGTATTCGGACCGGTGGTCAGACGTTGCTCAAGTATTCGAGCGCGTCATCAATGGTCTCGACACGCACCACCACGATCTTGTCTCCGGCGGCTTCGAGAGCGTCCTCGTAGTTCGACGCGGGAACAAGGACAACAACCGCTCCCGCGTCGATCGCTCCATAGACCTTCTGCTTCACGCCTCCGATGCCGCCCACGGTGCCGTCCCGCGCGATCGTCCCGGTGCCGGCGATTCGCTCACCACCGGTGAGGTCCTCCTCCGTGAGCTGATTCATGATCTCGAGCGTAAACATCATTCCCGCCGATGGACCACCGATGTTCTGCGTGTCTGTCTCAACTTCGACCGGGAACTCAACAATCGGTGCGTTGTTGTCGAGCAGCACGCCAACCATCGGCCGATCGGGATCGTCGGAGTGCGCACCAAGGATGATGTTGACATCCAACACCTCCACATCATCCGAACCGTCGATGACGCGCTCGATCGTGAGGGTCACCTGATCGCCGATGTTCATCTCGCCGAGACGATCGGTCACATCCGACCGGAAGGCCACCTCGGTACCGTCAATGGCCACGATCACATCGTCGGAGAGGAGCACTCCGTCAGCCGCCGAGTCGGGAACCGTCTCGATCACGAGCGCGCCGGTGCCGGTGTACGTCGGTTCGTACCCGAGCTTCGTCAACGCAACGAACGTAGCGTCGGTCTTCGACTGTTCCATACGTGCCAGGTTCTCCCGGCGCAGATCCTCCGGTGACACACCCGGCGGTCGGAAATTCTGACGAGGGGCAATCTCGACCTTCGGGTTGAGTTGTCCGGCGACATACTCGAAGAGGTTGGCTTCGCTCAGTGCAACGGTGAGGAAGAACAGCTCGCCGTCGATCTCACTCTGCGCCTCTTCGCCGACAACGAACACAAAATCCGAGGTGTCGTAGAGGGGCCCCGGCGACAGGGTGTAGTACGGAACCTTGATCGGCCACGCAATGGCAACAGCGACCCCGATCGCGAGGAGCAAGCCTGCCAACACGAAGGGCCACTTCGGGATGGGCTGGCGGCTCGGCGCGCCGGGAGACGGCCCGTCGAAACGATCGGTGTCCATGGTGGTAGCTGGATCCATCGCCAACGAGGTTACTGACGACGGGGGCTACAAACCCCGGCTATGCAACTCGGCGGCCGGCCACGAGCTCGGCCTGGACGACAATTCGTTCCCTCGCAGATCCTTTCGGATGGCATGCGAACATCGTCACCATCGGTCTGCCGAGGTCGTACGAGATCCAGATGTCTTCCGGTGAGACGATGAAGATGTCGGAAACCCGGTACATGACGTCGAAACCGTCTCCGTCTTCGAGATACACCAGGTCACCGACCTCGAGACGGTCCAGGTCGGCAAACGGACGGGTATACGTGGTTCGGTGTCCGGCAAGAACCACGTTCCCACTGCCACCCGGCGCTGACGTACCGGCCCAGTGGGCGACACCCTGGTTGATCACGGACAGGGAGATCCCGGACCGAACCTCTTCATCCACGCCGATCGATGGGATCCGAAGGTGGGACACGACTACACCCGACTCCTGGCTCGGAGAAGATGTCGGCTGCCGACTGGCAGCAGGCACGGCGTGTGCAGGGGCCACCACCGCATCTGCGGGAGGCGCGATGCAGGCAACAACAACAAGGCCGAACGCGGCCATGAAACGGATCGCCGATCTCACGAGTCTCATCGATGACCACATCGGCCGGTGCCGACGCTCGCTTGAGTTGATCACCAGCCGCTACGCAAGCGAAAGGCCGAGCGTGCAAGCAGTCCACCCCAATGTCATCACCGGTGTCACGCTGCCGCGGAGGGCGGCGATGACTGTCACCTTGATGGTCGGTTTCGCACTTGTCACTGCCCTCGCGGCTCAGATCAGGTTCCCGCTTCCCGGTACTCCGATTGCGATCACCGGGCAGACGTTCGGCGTGCTGCTCGCCGGTGCCGCGCTGGGTTCGAGAGCGGGTGCGGGAAGCATGCTCCTCTATGTCACCCTCGGCGCGGTCGGCCTTCCGTTCTTTGCGGGAGGGGAGGGTGGATGGACCTACGTCACCGGTGCCTCGTTCGGATACCTCGCAGGATTCGTTGCCGCAGCCTGGCTCGTAGGCCGCCTCGCGGAACAGCGCAGAGACCGGTCGATCCGAACGGCAATTCCGGCGTTCCTCATCGGGAGTGCAGCGGTCTACACCCTTGGTGTGACGTGGCTCTGGGCGACGGTGGAATCGGTTCCAACGCTGAGCGCCGCGCTCAGCGCCGGCATGTACCCCTTCCTCGTCGGCGACATCATGAAGGTCCTCATCGCAGGGATCGCCCTCCCCGCAGCGTGGTCTGCGGTAGATCGGGCACAGCGGTAGCGGCGCGTACTCTTCCGTACCCTCCCGAAGTGGGGGACGCGGAGGAGCGTCAGCGACGACGCAGGGAACTGATCTCATGGCCTCATCTTGGAGGTTTGAGCTCCCAGGCCGCCCCCTCCGCATCCGAGCTTCGCTCGGCCGCGCCTCCCCCACCTGACGGCGGGAGAGGCCAAGAAAGAGACACGAGACAAGAGACTTGAGACAAGAGACAGCGAATCACGCCGGGTCTCGGATCTCGGATCTCGGATCTCGAGTCTCTCCTATTCCATCTCCTCTCCCAAGTAGGCCTTGATCACGTTCGGGTTGCGCTGGACATCGGACGGGAGGCCGATGGCGATCCGCTCACCGAAGTCCACAACCATGACGCGGTCGGCGATATCCATCACCAGGCCCATGTCGTGTTCAACGAGGATCATCGCGATCGAGAGCTCCTCGCGAATGTCGAGGATGAAGCGAGCCATGTCCTCGGTCTCTTCGAGGTTCATGCCGGCGACGGGTTCGTCAAGGAGGAGCAGCTCCGGCTCCATCGCGAGGGCACGCCCAAGCTCGACCCGCTTCTGCACGCCGTATGGCAACAACGCGACCGGGTACTTGCGCCACCGGGCGATCTCGAGGAAGTCGATGATGTCCTCCGCCACGGCGCGGCTCTGGAGTTCTTCCTTCTTCGCCGGGCCGACCCAAATCGCACCGTCCCACCAGGAGGTCTTCGCCCTGACGTGACGGCCGAGCATGATGTTGTCGAGCACCGTCATGTGCGGGAAGAGTTCGATGTTCTGGAACGTGCGGGCGACGCCGAGTGCCGCGATCCGGTCGGGTCTGCTGCCGAGGATCTCCTCACCTTTCCACCTGATCGAACCGGACTGCGGCGTGTACACACCGTTGATGCAATTGAAAATCGACGTCTTGCCGGCACCGTTTGGCCCAATTACTGCGAACAATTCCCCTTCGGCGACGGTGAAGCTCACGTCATCGAGTGCTTTGATGCCCTTGAAAGCAAGGCTCACATCCTGGAACTCCAGCAGATGCTCGAAATCCCGGCTCTCACCGAGCCGCCCGGATCCGAGTGATGTCCTGCGAGACGTCATGACAGCCACCGCTTCCGGCGTTTGTAGTGCTTGATGTCGCGGAACGACTTGCGATCGCCCGCGGCGTGGAGGCCGAGGTAGAACTCCTGCACGTCCTCATCGCCGAGCAGCTTCTTCGGATCCCCGTCCATCACGACCTTCCCGGTCTCCATGATGTAGCCGTAGTCGGCGATCGACAGAGCCATGTTGGCGTTCTGCTCGATCAGGAGGACCGACGTCCCCTGACGGTTGATGTCGACGATGATGTCGCGAATCTGCTGGACAAGCATCGGAGCGAGCCCGAGCGTTGGCTCGTCGAGGATGAGCAACTGGGGGTCAGCCATCAGTGCTCGCCCGATCGCAAGCATCTGTTGCTCACCCCCGGACAGGTACCCGGCGGTGTCCTTCTGGCGCCCCTGGAGCACGGGGAACAACTCCATGACCCGGTCGCGCGCAGCGTCCACCGACGCCCGGTCGGTGTTGGTGAACGCTCCTGTCCGAAGATTGTCTTCGACGCTCATCTCGGCAAAGATCCGCCGGCCCTCGAGAACCTGAGCGATCCCCATTCGGACAATCACCGATGGGTCCTTCCCGTCGATCCGCTCGTCCTTGAACGTGATGGATCCCTTGGTGATATCTCCTTCATGTACGTCAAGAAGGCCGGTGATGGCGCGAAGTGTCGTGGTCTTGCCGGCGCCGTTGGCGCCGAGCAGCGCAACGATCTGCCCGTCGCTCACATTGAGCGACAGACCACGCAACACGAGGACGACGTCGTTGTAGACGACCTCCAGGTTGGCTACTTCGAGCATCGGATCCTTTCGTCTTCGACGCGTGGCCGGACCCGCAGGCCCGGCCACCGTCTCTCCAACTAGAACGTCCAGCAGGCCTCAGTGAACTCGAACGCCTCCGCCGTCGGACCGACGAAGTTCTCTTCAACGATCACGGCGCCTGAGCCGCCCGCGAGGAGATCTTCTTGGCTTGGCCGATAGAGAGTGGTGAAACGCTGCACCTGATCGGACGTGCTGCCGGTATACCTCTCGTTCGGGGCAATGCCCATGAAGTCGACATCATCGAGCGAGTAGATGGCGTCGAACACGCCCTTGCGGGTCATGTCGCCGTTCTCATACGCCTGCCGGAGTGCCGTTTCGACGAGCATGGCCTCGACGACGCCGACGGTGACGTAGTCCTTCAGGGCCTCGGTAGAGCCCGACTCGTCGTACAACTGCTGGACCAACGCCATCCCGGGCGATTCGCTGGCCCACGGAGTCGAGTAGAAGGCGCCGTACCAGTCGCGTTGGATCGGTGCCGCGATGGCCGAATCGGGACCGATGAAGACCGGGTTGTAGGTGGGTCCCGCACCGGCCCATTTCGCCTCGAAGCCTTGCGCGACCGCTGCACCGTAGACCTCGCCGAACGTCGACGGCGTCGTCGTCACGAACACCATGTCCGCGCCGGACTCAACGATGGAACCTCCGATCGGCGTGTTGTCCTGACCGGGGAGAATCATCCCGGAGCCGTCGTAGACGATCTCGATGTCGTTGGCCTCCGCCCAGAGGAGAGCCCCGGCAACCGAATCCAGACCGAAGTCGCCCGGGATCGACGCCACCGCGAGGGTCGGCGCATCGTTGCCCTCGTTTGCTTCCTCGGCCTTGAGCCAATCGAGGAGGCTCATGGACTCGAGGCAGTAGTTCACACCGGTGTGGAGCACACCGGGAGCAATGGTGGTGTCGGTCCAGCCTGAGTACCACGTCGCCGGAACAACGATCATGTTGTCCTCAGCGATGGCGTCGGCGATCGCCAGCGTTGGTGGGGAACCGGTGCTGTGACTGATCGCCACAACCTGGTCGCGGATCTCGTCGTATGCGGCGATGTGCTGCTCGGTGTTGTAGGCAGTGTCACGAGTCACCATCTCGACCATGAAGCCGTCGCCGATTCCGCCGTTGGCGTTCACGTAGTCCCAGTACATCTTCTGCCCATCGATGATCGGGTTGACGAGGGCGGCAAAGGCCTGGAAGTTCGTGATATCGGCCAATTGGCCCACCTTGATCGTCTTGGTCTCGAGATCGACGCCGTAGTCGACCGCGATCTCCATCGACTCAGCTGCCGCCGTTGTTGTGGTCTCGGCCTCGGCCGCCGTTGTTGTGGTCTCGGCCTCGGCCGCGGTTGTCGTGGTCTCGACGCCGCCTTCTGCCGCCGTTGTTGTCGTGTCGTCACTATCGCTGCTGCACGCTGCTGCAACGAGCACCAGCACCAGCATCATGACGAATACTCTTGCCTTCTTCACGGTCTCCTCCTTCAGCCCGATCTCGCGCCCTGGCCAAGGGCGATCGGACGGTTGCTAGTAGGTGAATGGCCACGTTTTCCAGTAGTTGCGGATCCGGATCCAGATGCCGTACAGGCCCAGGGGTTCGAAGATGAGGAACCCGATGAGCAGCAGGCCGTACAGGACTACATTGAATTGGGCGACGTTGAGACCGGGCGACGTGCCGGGAAGCGTCGAGACGATCCCCGGATCGTCGATGCTCGTCGAAACGAAGACCCCGGCCGCGGAGGCGAAGAAGCCGCTGCTTGTCTCCACCGTGGAGGCGAGCAGGCCTGTGAAGTCCTGCACGAGGCGCGGCAGGATGATCACAAACGCGGCGCCGAGAAGTGTTCCGGTGACGGTTCCGAGCCCGCCGATCAGCAGGATCGCCACGAACTGGATCGACATCAGCAGCGCGAAACCTTCGGGGATGAGTCGACCGACGAACGCTCCGAGAAGCGCTCCGGTCACCCCTGCAAACGCCGACGAGAGAGCGAAAGCCATCAGTTTGTACCGGGCGTCGGCCACCCCCATCACTTCTGCCGCGATGTCACGGTCTCTGATCGACATGAACGCGCGCCCGACACGGGTCCGTTGGATGTTCTTCGCAACAACCACTCCCAGAACAACGAGGGCCAGCAGGAGGAGATACGACTTCGCCTCGCCCGTCATCTCGACTCCGAACCACGCTCCGTCACTTGTGAAGTCGAGAAGCGGTGCGTCTTCCTGCCAGAGACGAAGCTCGAGACGGGGGAACTTGCGACCGGCCTGAGCACCGCCGGTGATGAAGACCACGCTGCGGAAGATCCACTCTCCGAGGAAGACGAGCCCGAGGGTCACGATCGCGAGGTAGATACCTCGAACTCGCACGGCCGTCGGCGCGATCAGCGCCCCGATCAGCGCGGCGACAACACCCGCGGCCGGGAGCCAGATCCAGATCGGCAATCCGAGACCCCACGTTGATTCACCGACCTCGCCTCCCAAAATCGCTGCTGTGTATGCACCGATGCCGACGAAGAACGCATGCCCGAGCGAGACCTGGCCGGCAAGACCGGAGAGGATGTGGAGACCAAGCGCCCCGATTGCGTAGATGGCGACCCGGCTCAGGATCTTCAGCCAGTCATTATCGCTCAAGAAGCCGAGACCCGGGATCACGCCGAACGGGAGCAAGGCCAAGACAACGAGGAAGACCAGCGCCGCGACCTTCTGGGTCCACGTAGGCAGGAGAGACATCTCCGACGAGTAGGTCACGAAGAGGCGTGGGCGGTTCCTCATACGCGCCGAATCTCCTCGGTGCCGAACAACCCATACGGCCGGACGAGGAGCACCACCAGCATTACGAGGTACGGCATCACGCCGGCGAACCCGAGCCCGAGGAACGACCAGGTGGCGCCGGTGAGATAGATGCCGGCATACGACTCGGCCAATCCCACGATGAACCCGCCGAGGACCGCACCGGTGATCGAATCAAGGCCTCCGATCACAACGGCCGGTAGCGCGCGGAAAGCGAAGAACGCGGTCGCCCCACTGACCCCGATCGCGGCACGCGGGAACATCGACGAGAAGATGCCTGCGATCGCGGCGAGACCGGCGCCGATCGCCCACGCCATCGCGAAGATCCGCCCGGCGCTGATGCCCTGGGCCATCGCGGCCTCCTGATCGAACGCGGTCGCACGCATGGCGATGCCGTAGCGGGAGCGGAAGAAGAGCGCGATCCCGATCAGTGTGATGATGGTCACGACGAGGGTCGCGATCTCCGTCTTGGCGACAAGCGCCGGTCCGATGTTCACGACGTCCGCTCCCCACGGATCGCCGAGCGGGCGGGGGGTGCTGCCGATGAAGTCGTCGGTGATGGTCCTCAGCACGATATCGAGAGCGATCGTGATCATCACCACCGAGAAGAGCGGCTCACCGATCATCGGGCGGATCGCGAGACGTTCCACCACGAGGCCAACAACGGCGGTGAGAAGCACCGCCACGATGGCAGACAGAACCCACTGAACGGGAGTGGGCACGAACGTCACGTAGCGACCGGGGAAGTTGATGACGGTGGCGAGGTAGGCGGCGAAGAACGCACCGAGGGCGGCGAGAGCACCGTGGGCGAAGTTGAGCACCTGTGTTGCCTTGTAGATGAGGACAAGACCCAGCGCGAGGAGTGCGTAGATAGCGCCGAGCGCGATTCCACTGCTCGTTGCATTGGCGAACTTCTCAGCGACGTCTTGCCCTCCCGCCTGCGCAAACGTCAAAGCCTCAACGATCATGACTCATACATCCCGCTGACGAGGTCGGAATACATGCCCTCCATCGTCCTGCGCTTGATCTTCTGCGTGGCCGTCAGCTCGCCGTCCTCGTGATCCAGCTCCTTGGGAATCAGCCGGAAGGCCTTGAGCTGCTCGACCGTCGCGAACTTCTCGTTCGTTTCGTTGACGATGCCCTGCACGAGCTCGATGACCTCGGGCTTCTCGGTGAGGTCGCGGTACGTGGTGTAGGGGATGCTCTTCGAGAGCGCCCAGCCACCGACCACGTCGTACTCGATCGCGATCAGAGCGGTCAGGTACTTGCGACCGTCACCGATCACCATCGCCTCCTTTATGAACGGAGAGGTCTTGAGGCTGTTCTCTATCTCGGACGGCGAGACGTTCTTTCCGCCCGACGTGATGATGATGTGTTTGATCCGGTCGATGATCTTGATATGCGTCCCCTCAACCCACACACCGACGTCGCCGGTCATCAGCCAGCCGTCCTCGGTGAACGTCTCTGCAGTCGCTTCGGGCTTGTTCCAGTAGCCGAGGAAGTTGCCGGGGTGTTTCGTCTGGATCTCACCCGTCTCCTCGTCGAGGCGAAGACCGATTCCCGGATAGGGTTCCCCCACGGTTCCGACGATTGCCCGGCCGCCGAAGTTGAGGGTCGCAACGGCACTGTTCTCGGTCATCCCGTAGAGCTCGTACATGGGGACGCCGAATCCCATGAAGAACTCGATGACCTCTGGTGCGATTGGAGCGGCGCTCGTCCCCGCCCAACGGCATCGGCGCAGGCCAATCCGCTCCTTGAGCGCCCGGAACATGATGATGTTCCCGATCCAATAGGCGAGGCGGGTACCAATGGTGTAGTCGCCTCCGTGTTTGACGCGACTGCGCCCGACGAAAGAAGCGATCTTCATGCCGAGAGCGTTCACGAGTCGCTTCAGGAACGAGGCGTCGTTGAGTTTGATGAGGACGGTCGCGTGGATCTTCTCCCAGATGCGGGGCACGGCGAAGAACAACGTCGGCTGGACCTCCTGGAGGTTGATCTGCACCGTCTCGATCGACTCGGCAAAGTTGAGGATCGCCCCGGATGAGCACATCGTCCAGGTCGACATGATGCGCTCAGCGACGTGACCGAGTGGGAGGTAGGTGAGGATGAGATCGTGTGGACCGGGGATCTTCCCGTCCGGCGCACGATCTGGGGCGAGAATCAGGTTGTCGATGGCGAACGTTGCGTTCGCGTTGGTCAGCATCGCCCCTTTCGGTGGGCCCGTTGTGCCGGACGTGTAGACGAGGGTGACGATGTCATCCGGTTCAGCTTCGGCCATGGCCGCGGCCACGGTCCCGGGATGCTGCTCCCGGTGGGTTCGGCCAAGTTCGAGGAAGTCGTCCCAGAACAGCAAGCGGTCGTCGTCATAGGAACGGAGGCCGCGAGGTTCGAGGTAGACAATCGTCTCGACGTGCGGGAAGTCGTCCCGAGCGGCGTCGACGACCTTGTCGACCTGTTCCTGGTCTTCGGCAAGGTGAACGCGGGCCCCGGAGTCGTTGACGAGGTACTTCACCTCGGTGGTCGGATTCGTCGGGTAGAGGCCGGTCGACATGGCTCGGATGGCGATGGCCGCGAGGTCGAAGATCACCCACTCGGGACGGTCTTCGGAGTGGATGGACACGACATCGCCGCGCTGAACACCGAGGGCGAGCAAGCCGTGCGCCACAAGGACGATCTCTTCCCAGAGCTCGGCCCACGTTTGCTCCTGCCAGATCCCGAAGCGTTTGTCCCGCATGGCGACGGCATCGGGGGAGGTGAGCGACCGTTCTCGGACCATAAGGGCCACGGTGCGACATGCGCCCGATAGATCGGGTCGACCCGTCTGTTCGAGCGTGGTCGTCACTGCGCTGTCGCCTCCAGCTCTCCGGCCCCAATCCACAATAGAGAATTGAACCGAACCCTGCTCGCAGTAGTTCACGAACCCAGGGTTCACCACCCCGCATACGGCGCCACCAGCCCACAGAACGGGGACGCCACGAACCCAGGGTTCACCACCCCGCATACGGCGCCACCAGCCCACAGAACGGGGACGCCACGAACCCAGGGTTCACCACCCCGCATACGGCGCCACCAGCCCACAGAACGGGTTTCTCAGTCTGGCTGGCGGCCAACGACCATTTCTGCCGCCTCGCGGACCGACGGATTCCGATCCCGGGCCGCGTTGCGTAGTGCCGGTTCCACCGCGGAATCGTCAAACACGGTGAGAGCGACTACCGCCCTGCGGCGCACCTGGGGAGGAGCGTCGGCCACGAGATCGAGTAGAACCGGAAGAGCGGCCCCATCCCCGATGGCGCCGAGGGCAGCGACCGCGGCCTCCCGACTCGCCCGATCGCCGTCGCCCGCCGCCATTTCGATCAGCCATGGGACTGCCTCGCCGTGCTTCAACTCCCCGTAGGCGGTCGCCACGGCCTCATGCACTCTGGGATCGTCGTCCGATCGCAACGCGTCGAGGACCGCAACCGCTCGCTGCCCGGCGCCACCGAGTGCCTCCGCCGCCATCGCCCGCACAGTGCCGTCCACATCCTCCCCGGCGAGACGGGCGACACCAGCAACCGACTCGTCGGTCAGCCCGGACGCAACACACGCCGAGATCGCGAGCCGCCGCACCTCTGCGTCCGGATGGTCGAGAAACGGGACCGGGTCATCAAGCAGTCGAACCAACGCCTCCCGGTAGGCAGCACCAGCCGCGTCAGGAGTGATGGCGATCCTCCCGCACCCACTCGGCACCGCCCGGCCAGTGCTCCTTCTTCCAGATCGGAGCCCGAGCCTTGATTTCGTCGATCAAGTAGCGCCCGGCAGGGAAGGCATCATTCCGATGCGGTGAGGAAACCGCCACAACCACCGAGATCTCTCCAACACCGAGCTCACCAACCCGATGGATCGCAGCGACCTTCGTCACCGGCCACCGCTCTCGAACCTCGCCAACGACCTCGGCGATCTTCTCGATGACCTGCTCGTCGTAGGCCTCGTACTCGAGGTGGGTCACGCCGCTTCTGCCCGGCGAGTGATCGCGCACGGTTCCGACGAAAAGCACAACCGCCCCGGCATCGGGCGCAGAAACAGCCGCGACGACGTCGGCTGGATCCACCACATCGGCGGAAACGGCGATCAGGTCTGGCTGCCGGGATAGGTGGTCTGGGTGCATACAATCGGCTCCGTGGATGACACTACCCATGGAAGCACACCATCGGGGCCTGAGCCCGACCCAACTGACGAGCTCTACCCGCCCTACGTGGCGTACGTACGGCCGTGGAGTCGCGAGGCAGGGCCGATCACGCGACCAACGCCGACGCCTCCTCCGAATCCAGCACCGAAGCAGAGCAGCCATGTCGCAACTGGAGCAGTAGCCTTCATTTCGGCTGTTGCGGGTGCGATCGTCGTCGTCGGTCTCCTCGCCCTCCTTGGCCTCTTCTCCGATGACACCACCGAGGCCGCTGCTCCGGTAGTCGCCGAGCCGGTGGCGACGACCGTCGTTCGAGAAGTCACGACCGAGATCGTGACCAATCCTTCCGAAGCCGGAGCGGCTGAGGCCATAGCCATCAAGGTTGTTCCATCCGTTGTAACCGTCGAAGTTGGAGATCTCCAAGGCGACACGCTGACCCTGAGTGGTTCCGGCTCCGGAGTGATTCTCGAAGACGGGTACGTCGTCACGAATCACCACGTCATCGAAGGCGCCACAACGAGCCGCATCGTGCTCCAAGACGGCCGCACCTACGACGCAGAGATCATCGGCTCGGATGCGTGGACCGACCTCGCCGTCCTCAAGGTCGACATCGCCGGACTCACCCCGATCGATTTCGGATCCACCGAGGATCTCGCCATCGGACGGATGGCGGTGGCCGTCGGGAATCCACTCGGACAGGAAGGCGGAGCGTCGCTCACCGTCGGGGTCATCTCGGCGCTCTCACGAACGGTGGTCTTCAACTCTGACACGGCTCTCTACGGCATGCTGCAGACCGACGCACCCATCACGTCCGGCTCGAGCGGTGGGGCGCTCGTCGACGAGAACGGGAAGCTCATCGGCATAACGGCAGCAATCGGTGTGAGCCAAGCCGGGGCCGAAGGTATCGGGTATGCGATCCCCGTTGAGCTCGTCGAGCGTGTCACCAATGAGATCATCGAGACCGGCACGGTCAAACACGGATTCATCGGCATCGTCGGGACCAACTACGTTGCAGACGCGGAAGACGGCGCTTTGGTGCCGGCAGGCGCGGAAATCACTGAACTCTGGGAGGACTACTCGGCGGCCGGTGATGCAGGTTTCGTTCCGGGAGACGCAATCGTCGAGGTCAACGGTGTCAGGGTCACGACGATGGAGGATCTTGTCGTTCAACTTCGCTTGTTCCACGTCGGCGACGAGATCGTGCTGACCGCCAATCGGGACGGCGCGCCGTTCCGTGCCCCGGTGATTCTCGATGAACGGCCGGAGGACTCGCCGCCACCCACCGATGAAGAGAGTCCCGGTGACGGGTGATCTCCCCCTGAGTGGAGACGGCGACGACCTGTTCGCCCAGCTTTTCCGACTGTTCCAGTCGTCCGGACCGGTCAACTGGAAGCTTGCCCGGGAACTGACGAAGAATCTTGCGGGTGAACGGGAGCCGATCGAACCCGACGTCGCCGAGGAATATCGAGAACTCGGCCATGTCGCCGAACTGCGGATCCAGGCTACGGCAGATCTCCCGGCTCCGTCGCCGGGAGACCTGAATCCGACTGACCGCACCACGTGGGCACTGGAGAACCAGCAGACGTTCCGAATCCTCGTCGAACCGCTCGGCGACAAGCTCTCGGGGGGTTTCGCAGGCATCCCCGGGGCCGAATCGCTCGGCCAGATGGGAGCGATGCTCCAACCGCTCGGTCCGGCTCTGCTCGGAATGCAGGCAGGAACCATGGTCGGGTTCATGGCACATCGCGTGCTGGGACAGTTCGATACCGGAATCCCAGCGATCGACCACGATCAGCCCTACCTGGTCGTTCCGAACGTCGAGGACTTCGCCTACGAGGCAGAAGTGGACGTTCGCCAGGTTCGCCTGTGGGCGGCACTTCACGAGATGCTGTTCCAGCGTCTGATGGAGATCGAGTGGCTTCGCGGCCATTTCGTGTCGGTGGTCAACGCCTTCTACGACACCGTCGAGTTCGACATGTCGGACCTCATGGGGCAGATGGGTGCGCTCGACGATCCGGACCGCATACGTGATCTTCTCGGTGAGGATGGCGCTTCTGGCCCAGCATTCCTGAAGGGCACGTCCGACCCGGAGCGCCTCGCCGGAATCCAGGCGTGCACAGCGTTCATCGAAGGGTACGGCGACTTCATGACGCGAAAGGCCGGAGCGGAACTCCTTCCCGATCTCGGTCGGATCGAGAGCGCCAACACCCGGCGACGCTCCGAACCAAACCAAGCCGAGCAGTACCTACAGCAGATCGTCGGGCTCGAGCTTCAGCGATACCGTGCCGCCGATGCTGCAGAATTCTGCGTCGAGATCGAACAACGCTGGGGCGACCAGGCACTCGCTCGAGTGTGGGAACAGCCGGCGAACCTCCCAACGCTCCCCGAACTGACCGATCCTGTGGGTTGGACCGCGAGGGTGATGATGGACCAATTCGAGATTTGAGACTCGAGATCCGAGACTCGAACGCAGCTCTTGTCTCGCGACACGAGTCTCATGTCTCTCGTCTCATATCTCGAGTCTCGTGTCTCATGTCTCGTATCTCCCGTCCGTTCGCAAACCGCTACATTCAGCGCGACCCAAGTTGAAAGTGCTTCCCCATGCCCGCACAGGTTGGTTCTCTCGCCCCCGCGTTCTCGCTCATGGACCAGGACAGGAACGTGGTCAACCTCAACGACTTCAAGGGGACGAAGACCCTCATCGTGTTCATCCCCTTCCCGTTCACCGGCATCTGCGATGGCGAAGCGTGCACGATCCGCGACAACCTCGCGGCACTGAGCGGCCTCGGCGCCAGTGTTGTTCTCATCACCTGCCACGCGGTGCAGATCAACAAGAAGTGGGCGGATGAGAACGGTTTCGCATTCCCGGTCCTCTCCGACTTCTGGCCGCACGGGACGGTCGCGACGGAATACGGTGCCTTCAACGAAAAGGTCGGTGTCGCGAACCGCATG
Source organism: uncultured actinomycete (assembly GCA_942491345.1). Taxonomy (GTDB): domain Bacteria; phylum Actinomycetota; class Acidimicrobiia; order Spongiisociales; family UBA5794; genus JAHEEL01. The sequence continues at coordinate 137,525 of CALOAN010000021.1, read as the reverse complement.
AGCTTCGTCCTTGACGACGGCGGTGTCGCCCGCACCATCGTCGACAGCGGCTCCCTCGGCACCGCTCGAGAATTCGTCGCATACACCGATGCCCTCAACGAGATCGACTGACGGAAGGACCACGATGACCGATACATCCGCTGGGTCGAGCTCTCAATCCAGTCGCATCCGTCCTGCCGCGGCGATCGTAATGGCCGTGATCGCCGTCCTTCTCGCAACCATGGCGGTGGATGCTTTCTGGCTCCACGACCGGATCTTCAACACCGATGCTTTCGTCGAGTCCCTAGCGCCCCTGCCCCAGGATCCGGCCGTATCGACGGCGATCGCCACCAAGACCGTTGAAGTGCTCGGCGCCAGCGGAACCGCCGAGGCCAAAGTCGCTGAAGTGCTGCCGGAGCGACTGGCGTTCCTCACGCCGAGAGTCTTCGATCTGGTCGAGGAGCAAGTGTTCGACACCACGCGCGGCCTCGTCGAATCAGATGCGTTCTCGCGTGTCTGGACCAGGGGCATCGAAACCGTTCACTCTGTCATCATCGGCATCTTGGACGGCGATCCGGTGTATCCGACGACCGGCGATGTCGGACTCGACCTCGAGGGAACAGCCGGACTCGTCCTCGACGAGCTCGAAAAGCGAGGCATCGATCTTTTCGCAGAGGTCGAGACTTCGGTTGGTGAGATCACGTTCATCCAGGCAGAGATGCTCGCCGGGCCGCGCAACCTCGTGAACGTGTTCCACACCGGCGTCTGGGTGCTGCCGATCGTGGCTCTCCTCGTTCTGGGTCTGGCCGTCTTGATCGATCGCGAGCGGCTCCGACCGGTCCAGGTCTTCGGAATCGGGCTTGCGATCGCAACCCTCCTCAGCCTCATCGCCATTCGCATCTTCGCTTGGTATGCGGGAGGCAAGGTCGAGAATGACGTCTATCGAGAAGCAGCCGGGTCGGTCTGGGACGCGCTGCTCAACGGGTACCTCCTGATCAGCGCCATCGTCGGCTTCGCGGCCCTCGCCATCGGTCTGGCCGCCTGGTGGTTCCGGCGTCCAGATCCCGACGCCGAGCCGCCGGGCGTCACGACAGGCTAAACGTCGAGGCGGTAGCCGACGCCTCGAACGGTCTCGATCTGGGGAGCACCGTCAACCTGCTCGAGCTTCCTGCGAAGCCGCCGGATGTGTTGGTCGAGGGTCTTGGAATCGGTCCAGGTGATACCCCAGATCTCATCGAGGAGCCGATCGCGAGACACGATGCGTCCGCGTTTCGCCATCAGCGCCTCCATGACCTCGAACTCCTTGCGAGGGAGATCGAACACCACGTCTCCGACCCGGAGCTGGTACCGACCGGGATCGAGCACCGCGCTACCCACCGCCACCATCCGATCTTCTCCGTCGGCCTCGATCGTTGTCGGCAATCGGCGAAGTGTGGCGCGAACACGGGCCAGCAACTCACGGACCGAGTAAGGCTTGGTCAAGTAGTCGTCGGCTCCCAGTTCGAGAGCGGTCACGACGTCTGATTCGGCATCCTTTGCCGACAGAACGATGACCGGTGTATTCGCCTCCGAACGAATCCCCCGGAGCACGTCGAGTCCGGACATCTCCGGCAACATGAGATCCAACAGCACGATGTCCGGCGGATCCTCGAGGAACGACAAGAGTCCGGCTCGCCCGTCAACAGCCGCCAACACATCAAATCCCTCGCGCTCGAGGGCGACCGATAGGGCGTCCACGTACGAAGGTTCATCTTCAACAATCAGGACGCGCAATCTCATCTCCTCATGGAGGGCAGCCGCACAGTAAACGTACTCCCCTCCGCCGGCGTCGATTCGACTGAGACCGAACCCCCGTGTGTCTCGGCGACGTTTCGCACGATCGACAGTCCGAGGCCGGTTCCGCCGGAGGATCGGCCGCGCCCCTGCTGGACGCGGTAGAACCGCTCGAAGACCCGATCGAGGTGCTCCGCGGAGATCCCAATGCCGTGGTCCTCCACCTCGATCCTCACCTCATCGTCGCCACAGTCCACGGACAACGACACGGTCGCATCGTCCCCTCTCGGCGAGTACTTGACGGCGTTGTCGAGCAGATTCAGAACCGCGGAAGTGAGCTGCTCCGAATTGCCGACCACGAGGCCAGAGCAATCCTCCTCTTCGAGTTCAACCTTGACGCCGGCTTCGCTCGCCACCACGGAGATACGCGACATGGCCTCGCTGATCACGTCGTCAATGTGGACGGGTTCAAACGAAGTCTCCAAAGACTCGATATCTGCGAGCGTGACGATGTCGTCCACGACTTGTGCCATGCGGTTCGCCTCGGAGCTCAGTCGTTCAGCGAGGCGTCGTCGGGTCTCTGGATCATCGGTGTCACCGATCGTCTCGGCCAGGATGGCAAGCGCACCAAGCGGTGTCTTCATCTCATGCCCGGCATTCGTCAAGAAATCCCGGCGCATGGCCTCAACGCGGCGGCGACCCGATAGATCCCTGACGTAGACGACCGCAGCGTGACCCCACGTGGCTGTGCTCGGCAACGGGACCGCTCGCAGCCGAATGAATCGACGGACGGGCGTGTAGACATCAACGTCGAGTTGCTCCGGGCTACCCGTGGTCGTCACGCGCTCAATGAGTTGACTCAACCGATTGCGGGCAGTTGCATCGCCGATCTTCCCCTCGAGAACGTCGCGACCGACGGGATTCGCGTACACAATCGTGCCTCGCTCGTCTGCGACGATCACGCCGAGAGCGGTGGATTCGACAACAGCCCGAAAGCGGGCAGCTTCGGTCTCCGATTCGGCAGTGCTCTGCTGGAGTCGGCGTATCGATCGGATGAGCAAGCTCGGATCGCCCGATTCCTGCTCCATGCCAAGCGTCTTCAACGACGATTCGATCGCGCGCTCCAGCTCACGGCGGCGGCGGATGGCCCAGAGTGCTGCCACAACAGCACCAATGAGGGCAACGACAAGGATCGCGACAAGGGAGCTCACGGCGCGTGACTATACGGTGCCTCGCGCTCACGGGAGCGCTCGGCTGCTCTTGCTTCACAAGGGCCGTACCAGAATTCACATCCAGTTCACTTCCGGGCCGCCTCGCCTTCACAGGGCGGCCCTAGCGTCTCGACGGCTGATGGGCAGAGGCCTTCGAGGTATGCCACCATCAGTTCACTCAAACCAACGAAGGAGAATCATCCATGAGACGAACGATGTTCCTGATGGCGGCGCTGATCGCATTCGCGCTCGTTGCAGCGGCATGTAGCAGTGACAGCGACGACACCACGACCACCGCAGCAGCCGCTGACGACACCACGACCACCGCAGCCTCGTCCGGCGGCGACATGTCGCAATGGGGCCTCCCGATCATCGACCCGCTCGATGTTCCCGCAGGCGATATCGGCATCGCCGGCTCGTCTACGGTCTTCCCGTTGTCGGTCGCAGTCCTCGACCAATGGCAGGACGAGGGCGGCCCGGAGTACGCGATCGATTCGATCGGCTCCGGCGGCGGTTTCGAACGGTTCTGTGTCGAAGGCGCCTCCGACATCTCGAATGCCAGCCGAGCGATCAAGGACGAGGAGATCGTCTCCTGCGGCGAACTCGATCCGGCTCGATTCCCAATCGAGATCCGGGTCGGCACAGACGCACTCTCGCTGGTACTCGGCACGGGCAACTACTTCGCCCAGGAGTTGACGATCGAGGAGATCGCCGCCGCGTTCTCGGCTCCAGCAGGTGCGACGTGGGATACGATCAACGCTGCCTTCCCAGCCCATCCGATCCAAGCGTTCTCGCCTGGGGCCGACTCGGGTACGTTCGACTACTTCAACGAAGTGGTCTTCGATGAGGCCGAGCCGTCGCCGATCCTCGAATCCGGCGTCGTCGAGATCGTTGGTGAAGACGACAACCTCACAGTGCGAGGTGTCGCGGAGGATGGATGCACCGAGGGCGACCTGAGTTCAACATGCGCCATCGGCTACTTCGGTTATGCGTACTACCAGGAGAACGCGGACACACTCGAGGTTGTTGCCGTCGATGCAGGTGACGGCCCTGTGGCACCCAGCATCGACACGGTCAACGACAATTCATACCCAATCTCACGTCCGTTGTACATGTACACCGATGAGAGTGTCATCGCGGCCAAGCCGCAGGTGGCCGACTTCATCGCCTACTACCTGAACAACGTGAACGACCTGATAGGCGAGGTCGGCTACTTCCCGGCACCGGATGCAGCGCTCCAGCAGGCAGCCGACGCCATCAAGGCTGCGGCAGGCTTCTAGGAGAAGCCCATGCGGTTCGACCCCGGTCGCCGCATGAACCTACGATGGATGGCTCCCGGTCGGCGTGGGTCGACCGGGAGCCATCCACCAACCCACGGAGACCCACCGCCGAAAGCCGAAGGCGACATGACTGCTGACGCACCACAGAAACAAGACATCGCGTCCGAACTCAAGAAACGGCGCCGACCCGGCGAGTCGGTGATCGTCGGACTCCTGTTTGGGGCTGGCGCACTTTCGATCGCCATCACGATCGGCATCCTGTACGAACTCGGTACCGAGTCACTCCTCTTCTTCCGCGATCCGTTGGTCTCGTTCTGGGGTTTCGTCACCGGGACCGTATGGCAACCCCAGGCCGGCACGTTCGGTATCTGGCCGTTGATTCTCGGCACGCTCCTGATCACCATCATCGCCCTCACCGTCGCCGTTCCCATCGGCCTCGCTGCGGCCATCTACCTGTCCGAATACGCAACTCAACGTGTGCGCGGCTTCTTCAAGCCGGTGCTCGAGATCCTCGTCGGTATTCCGACGGTCGTCTTCGGATTCTTCGCCATCACCTTCATGACTCCGGTGCTCCGCTCCATATTCGGGTCGAGCGTCGTCGGCTTCTTCAACGTGCTCTCCGCAGGCATCGTCGTCGGGATCCTCATCATTCCCCTCGTCAGCTCCCTCTCCGAGGATGCCATGTCCGCGGTTCCTAACTCGCTGCGACAGGCGGCGTACGGCCTCGGCGCATCGAAGCTCGAGGTGTCACTTCGTATTGTCCTGCCTGCCGCTCTTTCGGGAATCGCCGCCGGCATTGTGATTGCCATGTCTCGAGCGATCGGCGAGACGATGGTCGTAACCCTCGCTGCCGGTGCAGCGCCCCGCAACTTCCACATCGGTGAGGATTCCCTATTTGGGTACATCCTCAACCCGTTCCAGGGAGCCCAGACGATGACGGGCTACATCGCAATCACCGCAAGCGGCGACATCTCCTACAACACCATCGACTACAACTCCATCTTCGCGATCGGCCTGACGCTCTTCTTCATGACACTTGGCCTCAACTCTCTGAGCAGACGCATCGTCAAGCGATTCCGGCAAGAGTACGAATGACATCCGGAACCCAGATTCGCGATCAATCGGCGTACTTCCCGACTGAACAGGAGTACGACGGCCTCCTCAGGAAGCGAACCCGCCGCGCCCTCGTCACGCAGGGATTGCTCATGCTTGCCCTCATCGTCGCGGTTGTCGCTCTGATCACCCTGCTGCTCACCATCATCAACGACTCCTTCGGACTCGTAGCCCAGGTGAATCAGGTGGAACCTGAAGAGATCGTGGCTTCGGTCGGATACGACCCGGCAGAAGTTGCCTTCGGCGATCTCTCCAAGGACGAGCTCGTCACCGTGCTGCAATCTGGTGTCTCGAACAATGTCGGCCGCCGTCTGGAGCGCGACCAGCGTTTCTACGAAGATCGGTTGGTATTCGAGACCCAGGAGAAGTGGGACGAGGTCTGTGCATCAGCTGAGCCGCCAGCCGGCTGTGCCGGAGGTTCGCGGGACCAATCCAACCTACTCCTCTTGGTGCAAGAGCGTATCGTCGAGCCGGACATCGTCGCCACCGCCACCCTCTGGCAGTCAGTGTTCAACGCGTCGGGATTCGAAGATGCTGTGCAGACGTCGTTCGCCGAGAACCCCGACCGGTACGGCGACTACACCTACGACCAGGTCCGGTACCAGTGGCGGGCATGGTTCAGCTGGACGTTCGTGACCAGCCCGGCCAGCGCGACTCCCGAGACCGCTGGAATCAGCACGGCGATCCTCGGCTCGCTCTGGCTCGTAGCCGTCACGATCCTGTTCGCTGTACCCGTCGGAGTGGGTGCCGCGATCTATCTCGAGGAGTTCGCCAAACCGAATCGCGTCAACGACTTCATCCAGACCAACATCAACAACCTCGCCGGCGTTCCTTCCATCATCTACGGCATGCTCGGTCTCGCCATCTTCGTCCGAGCCTTCGAACCGATCACCTCCGGTTCAATCTTCGGTGCGGATGCCGCGAATGGACGGACCGTGCTTTCCGCCGGCCTCACGCTCGGCGTGCTCACCCTTCCGGTCGTCATCATCAGCGCTCAGGAAGCAATCCGGGCGGTCCCCAACTCGCTAAGACAGGCCGGGATGGGTCTCGGCGCCACCAGGTGGCAGACGGTACGCAGTCAGGTTCTTCCCATTGCCCTGCCGGGAGTATTGACGGGAGTGATCCTCGCCGTTGCCCGCGCCATAGGTGAAACCGCTCCGCTCATCCTGGTCGGCGCCGCCGGGTTCATCACTACGAGCCCGTCCAGTCCGTTCTCGCAGTTCACCGCCCTCCCGATCCAGATCTTCCAATGGACTGCTCTCCCGCAGGAGGAGTGGCGCCACCTCGCAGCAGCTGCCAGCCTCGCGCTCCTGGTCCTGCTCTTGATTCTCAACTCCGGCGCCGTGATACTCCGCAACCGATACTCCAGGAGAATGCAGTGACAAACGAAACCCCCGAGCGAGCCGGCGTGGATACGGCGTGGCGAAACGAGAGCCACACCGACCTCGAGGCCGACTTCCCTTCGCCGGACGAGATTCCGCACCACCAAGCGACGCGGGATGAGGAGGCCGAGGCTCCCGGAGTCCTCGAGACCGTCAACATGGATGTGTTCTACGGGGACTTCAAGGCCGTGGCCGATGTCTCATTGAACTTCGCCACGAATCGGATCAGTGCTCTGATCGGACCGTCCGGTTGCGGCAAATCAACGGTGTTGCGTTCGCTCAATCGCATGAACGACCTGATCCCAACCGCCCACACCGCCGGTGAGGTCAGGTACCACGGTGCCAACATCTACGCGCCCGGCGTCGATCCAGTGGAGATCAGAAGGCACATCGGGATGGTCTTTCAGAAGCCAAACCCGTTTCCAAAGTCGATCTTCGACAACATAGCGTGGGGTGCCAAGATCAACGGCTTCAAGGGATCAAAGGCCGATATGAACGATCTCGTAGAGGACACACTCCGGCACGCCGCGCTCTGGGACGAGGTCAAGGACAAAGTCAAGGACAGCGCCCTGTCGCTCTCGGGGGGACAGCAGCAGCGGTTGTGCATCGCCCGGGCCATCGCCACACAACCGGACGTCATCCTGATGGACGAGCCCTGCTCGGCGCTCGATCCAATTGCGACACTGCGGATCGAAGAGCTGATGATTCAACTGAAGGAGGAGTACTCCATCATCATCGTCACCCACAACATGCAGCAGGCGGCTCGGGTATCGGACAAGACGGCGTTCTTGAACGTGGCATTGGACACGAAGGGCCAGCGAACGGGCCACCTGGTCGAGTTCACTCCGACCGATGAGCTATTCACATCTCCGAGGGAAAAAGCGACCGAGGACTACATCACAGGACGGTTCGGATAATGGTCATGAACGCTGATGGCACCCGCCCAGACGGTGAGGGGCCCGGGGAGATTCGACACCGCTACGAAGAACAACTCGAGCAAATTCGCTCAGGACTCGTAGAGATGACCTCACTGGTCTTGGAGAACACGCGCCGAGCCGGCGAAGTCGTGATCGGGAATCGCCTCGACCTGGTCGATGTGGTGCGAGACGCCGACAAACCAATCAACGAGCTGTACGCAAACCTCCACGACCTCGCATTCCAGATCCTGGCTCGCCAGCAGCCCGTGGCGGTCGATCTGCGCTTCCTCATCGCCACAACACGAATCCTGTACGAAGCAGAGCGCTCGGGCGATCTGGCGGTCAACATCGTGAACCGGGTCGCAGCGCACAACGGCTTCCCGCAGATACCCGCCATCCACAGCCTCCTCGCCCGACTCGTCGAGGAATCCTGCGCGATGTTCGCCCAAGCCGTCGAAGCACTGGCGACTTTCGATCCTGAGATCGGCGCCAACGCTGAGGCGGCGGACGATGTTGTGGACACCACCACCACGCGCTTCTTCGGAACCGTGCACGCGCACAGCACAGAGATCGGCCTCGACTCGGCCGTTGAGTTGACCCACGTCGGGCGGTTCCTCGAACGCATCGCCGACCACGGCGTCAACATCACTCAGAACGTCACCTACGTCGTGACGTCCGTCTTCCCCGATGCGGAGGACACTGACGCAACAGGGTAGACTGCCGTCCGAACCTCGCTCCGGGGTGCGCGGGTGGTTTGGCTAGCTGACCGGCGGCTCAGCCGGCCGTGTTTGCTCGGCCGAGCAGCGGACGGATCCTACGACCAACACCGTTACTGACGACTCTCTTGAGCCGGGACGGCCCAGGCATCGGACGATGCCGGGATGGGCGCGAACGCTCCTCGTCATCTTCCTGCTCTACCTCTTCCTGGTCGGCGTTCGTCTTCTCGAAGGTGGCATCAAGGGCGTCAGCGGAGGAGCCAACGAGAGTCTCTTCGAAGGAATCACGAACCCAATCGCCGCTCTGGCCGTCGGCATCCTGGCCACCGTCCTCGTTCAGTCGTCGTCGGTCACCACCTCGACCATCGTGGCGCTGGTCGCAGCCGGGAGCCTTCCGTTAGAGACCGCCGTGCCGATGATCATGGGCGCGAACATCGGCACGACCGTCACCAACACACTCGTTTCGTTGGGACACGCCAGACGATCAGAGGAATTCAAGCTCGCCTTCACCGCCGCAACCATGCACGACTTCTTCAACGTGCTGGCGGTCGCGATCATCCTCCCCTTGGAGTTGGCTTTCGGCATCCTGTCCAAGCCGGCCGCCGCCATGGCCGAGACCTTTGCGGGCGAAGTTGGCGGCGGGAGATTCGACAGTCCGATCAAGGGCGCGGTCAAGTGGGGCGCCGGGCACATCGAGTCCTTCTTGGGGTCGATCACAGACAACGAGCGTGCCCTCGGATTCCTCCTCCTGATCGTCGGCCTCGCAATGATCTTCTTCACTCTCACGTACATCACAAAGAACATGAAGGTGCTGATCGCTGCGCGGATCGAACGGTCGCTCAACGCTGCGCTCGCAAAGAGTGGAGTCATCGGGATGTCCGTTGGGGTCGTCATCACGATCGCGGTTCAATCCTCGAGCATCACTACATCGATCCTGATTCCCCTCGTTGCCTCGGGGCTCCTACTCGTGCAGAACGCCTATCCCATAACCCTCGGGGCAAACGTGGGAACGACGGTGACCGCGCTGCTTGCGGCCTTCGCCGCAGGAACCGTCGACGGACTCACGATCGCACTGGTCCATCTGCTCTTCAATCTGCTCGGAATCCTCATCCTCTATCCGATCCCGAAGATTCGCGTGGTGCCAATCAAACTCGCCGGATGGCTGGCCGGAGTTGCGGCAAAACGCAAGTGGGTAGCGATGGCCTACGTTGCGGGAGCCTTCATCGCATTGCCGTTGCTGGTTATCGTCGTCACCTAGGAGGTCGACATGGTGTTTCAGTTCTTCAAGGGGGGCGAGTCGACGATCGACGTCGTCGAGGCGACGCTCGTGCAGATGGTCCTCGACGGGCGGGACGTCTACGACACCGCCATGGAAGCCCTTTTCGGCGGCGGAAAGTCGAAAGAAACGAAGAAAGAACTGCAGACGACCGATCGTGGTATCAATACCGCGCAGCAGGACGTGCGCCGGGATCTGATGTTGCACGCCTCTGTCAACGACACGGTGGATCTCCCTCTCGTGCTCGCGTACATGAGCACCGTCAAGGATGTTGAACGCATCGGGGACTACTCCAAGAACTTCTACGACCTGGTGAAGTACGGCGCCAACTTCGAGGGCGCCCCCGACTACGAACTGCTCGCCGACTACCGCGATCGAGTTTCGACACTGCTCTGTGACGCTGCCGACACGTTCAAAGAACGCGACGAGGATCGCGCCAGGGCCCTCATAGCCAAAGCCGACGGTTTCCTCGACGAGTACGACGTCCAGGTGAAGGCTGCCTCGCAGTCGACCGGTCCGGCATCTGACGCCGTCGCGCGAGCGCTCTACTTCCGATTCCTCAAGCGCATCACCGCTCACGTGATGAACTTCCTGACGTCTCTGGTGCTCCCCGTCGATCGCCTCGACTACTACGACGAATCCAAAGACGACAGGGAGTAGGAAGCCGAGCCGAAAGCTGCTGGCCCTTCTTCTGAGACAATCTCGTGTCTCGTGTCTCGTGTCTCGTGTCTTCTGGCTCGTCGCCGGCGCCTCGAAGCTCGCGCCTTCTCTAATACCCGAATAGCTTCCGCCACATGCGCTTCATCCAGTTGTCGGTTCCAGGGAGCGGAAGCTCGTCGAGGACGTCATCGAGATGATCCGGCGGCAGGTCGCCGACGAGGGCAATCGCCGTCGTCGGGGCATTCCACAGCACCGTGACGCTCGTCGGCGAGACGACGCGGAGATAGCGGTTGCCGTCTGTGCTGTACGAGTGTTCGTTGTCTGCGATCTTCGCCCAGTCCGCCCGGCCGCGCGTCGTGAACACGGAGAACGAGAACAAACCATCCGTATAGAACGCCTGCCGTCCGTCGTGCGGTGCGGCGTAGACGTCGATGAGCCGATACCCGGCGAGATCGATCGGGAGATCAGCTGCGTCAAGAGGCAGCATCATCCGATATTCCCGATCGTCGAACGCGGCCATGGCCGGGTCAACCCAGACCGAGAACTCCGTCATTGCGGAGTAGCGGAACAACTCGCCCTCGTCATCGAAAACCTCGGTCGCAACGGGCGCCGATGTGGAATCGTCGACCACCATCCGCACCCGCACGGAACCGGCCTCCATCACTTCGACCACGGTCGCAGCACGCCCAAGGTGTTTCGTGGCCTCACCGGGTGAAACGCTGTATCGCCCGCCGGGTTCGGGGTCGGCATGCAGCACGAACGACACGGCCGCCTCTTCGAGACCGCCGACGTACATGCGGCCGGCCCCCATCGTTGCAGACCCAGCGCCGGATCCAACACTCGCCATCCCGCCGTGATGCTGGATCTCAAAGATCCCGACGCTTTCAATACCGTCCCACGACGTCGCAACGAGCCGCTGCCCGGAGTAGATCGCATCCCGCGCTTCCTCGAGGTAGTCGGTGAGATCATCGGCGAGGGCAGACCCGGCCGTGGTCACAACGAAGACGGCTGCCAATCCGCCGACTACCAACAAACGCCGGACGATCATGGGAACGAAACCTCGACGCTCGCTGGCAGCACGGCAAATCCCGGCTCTGCCGATGCCCGGGCAACATGCCGGGTGCCGAGATCGTTGAGCGAGAACGCCGGTTCGTCGCTATTTCCCACGGTCAGCCCCACCACGAGGGCCGCAGCCGCAGCTGCTGCACCGATTCCAGCGGCAACATACCTCCGCGTGTGCTTCGCTGTGGGGGTCACGGGAATCTCACCAGTCGAGGTCGTATCGACGCCGGGCAGCGATCGGATCGCGATGCGCGCCCGGTCGAGGTCCTGGAGTTCGACGCGACAGTCGGAACAATCGACCAGGTGCCGGGTCACACGGCGATGCTCGAGGGTGACGAGTTCCCCGTCGAGATACGCGGAGAGCCGATCACCGAGGTGACCGTCGGGAAGGAGATTTGCGGGTACCTCGAATTCCGGCAACAGACGGAGCGACCGCCGGATTCTTTGGAGCGAGCGGAATTCCCGGATGACCTCTTCGTCGCCCTCGAGGAGGTTGCTGACCATCACAACCTCGTCCGGGGTCAGCTGTCCATCGAGATACGCCGAGAACAACTCCCCCCGCGCATCGGGATCGGGAATCAGACGGGCCATGTCAACAGCTCCCGAAGTTGTTTGCGGCCGCGGTGAATCCGGCTGCGGACCGTGCCGACCGGTACGTCCGTTGCTTCAGCGATCTCGTCGTAGCTGAGGCCGACCACATCACACAACACCACGGCTTCTCTGAATTCGTAGGCAAGCTTGAGGAGTGACGACTGCACGTCGTCCGAGAGCCGGACGGATGCAAGCACTTCGTCAGGGGAGGGACTCGATCCAAGCGTGTGGTGGTCACCCTCCGGCAGCGCAGACTCCGGGCGTCGCTGCTTTCTCCGAATCCCGTCCAGGAAGGCGTTGCGGGTGATGCGCCAGAGCCAGCCGTCGAACGAGCCTGGCCGATATGAGTCAAGACCGTTCCGAACGCGGAGAAGCACTTCTTGCACGAGGTCTGCCGCGTCGTCCGGATTTCCGGTGAGCCGGTAGGCGAAGTTGTAGATCTTGCGCCCATAGCGATGCGCAACGTCTTCCCAGGTTGGTGTGAATTCGTCAGTCATGATCTTCCCCACAACTGTGGAAAGAACGCCAAGCGAACCCAACTGGTTCCCGGAACCTCAGGCGAAGATCAGGTCTTCTCAGAGTCGGCGGTGGCGTCCTCATCGGGAACACCTTCGTCGATACCCTTCTTGAACTCCTTCGCCGACGCGCCGATCGAACGGGCAAGGCTCGGGAGTTTCGCCGCGCCGAAGAGGAGGAGCACCACCACAAGGATGATCAGCAGCTCAGGGCCGCCTATGTTCCTGATCATGGGTCTCCTTTCAGAATTCCAGTCTAGGTGCGTTCTCGCTCTCCGGGGCCCAAACCCTCCGAAGCTCTCGGCAGGCCTCGTTCCAGCCTCAACCGGAACGTGCAGCGTGCCGAGTACGGACTATGGGCTGCACCCGCGTAGCTCGCTACCTACTGCAGCGCGAAGCTATCCACGAATGGCTGGAGCCGCTCCCGTGTGATGAAGCGGCACCGTGGGTCGCTGCGCTCCTTCTCGTACACGATGTATGGGCTGAACATGTCGGTGATCAGAAGCGCACGCTGCGGGTTGTTCTGCGCTACCGCGATAACGAAGCCGTTGACGGCCTGTTCCGAGAGTTCAGGATGGTCGCCGGCCTGATGCTCGTGGACGACGACAAGCGAAGTTGAACCCGCCTTCTGGGCGATGTGCATGTTCGCCGTGCCTGCGGGAGCGGGCGACACCTGGTACCCCCCGATTCGGAGCAGAGCAAGCGAGAGATCCGAGAGTGGCGTGTTGTATGGGTCGACGCCGACGGCTCGCAATTCGGCTTCGACCGACTTCGCAAACGAGATATCGTCCGAGAAGGGTGGAAGCCCTACCGTCGACTCCTTGCTGGCGACGCCCGGCTGGATCTCGAATTCCTGTTCACCGAGGTGGGCGAGCGGGTCGTAGCCGGTAACCGCTGCGTGCGGCACGAGATCCGGAACCACGAGTTCAGGGATCTCGCCCGGTTCCTCCAGTTCCAGCACAGCCACCTCGATCGGCTTACCACCGCGCTGCCCGAAGACTTCTGCCCGCACGACCTGCTCGATCGGGAGTCCATGGGCACGCTTCTCGTGCAAAACCAGTGGGGCGTCGCGACAGAGCAGATCCTTGAGGTGGCCATCGACGTCACCATCAGGGAGCGGTACTCCGTAGTAGATCCGTGCGGTGGTGTCCTTCACATGAAAGTCGACGAGTTTCGGGCGGAGTAGATCCTGTGCTTCGAGTGTCGGCCGAGACGACAAGAACGAGGTCGACGTCGTGCTCCGAACCGCCGAGACAATTGCCCAGACGATACCGATGAGGACCAACCCCACGATGATGGCAACGATGACGGTGACGGTAGGACTCAACCCGGCTCCCTATGTGTGTGGCACGACCCTCATTCTACCGGGGCCGATCCTCACAGGTAGTCCGTAGTCCGTAGGGCACAGGGCGTGACTCCGAGTCGGCACTGCCGGCGGCTGAGCACGGAACTCGTCCGTTGACCCCATCGCGAAATGTCAGGCTCCCAGAGCCCCCACCGCTGCGCTCCGGCCTGACGGCCGGCGCTCGCGCCTCCCCCACAACGTGGTGGAGGCGAGGAATGGGAACGTTGCTACGCAGCGCGCGGCTCAGACTGCTCTGCGGCGAGTTGCAGCAATCTGGCGCTGTTTTCGGATCTTGCGCCGTTCGCGTTCCGACATCGCGCCCCAGATCCCGAACTTCTCACTCGAGACGATCGCGAACTCGAGACACTCGTCACGCACGGTGCACTCACGACAGATGCCTTTGGCGGTGCGTGTAGACGCGCCGCGCTCTGGAAAGAAGAGGTCTGGATCGGCTCCGCGACAGTTCGCGAAATCCTGCCAGGACATGTCGAAGCCGTCAGCTTGAAGGGCCTCGAGAAATTCGCCGAACATGGAGCTCCTGTGGTTTTTGTAATTACAACCTTGGGATTCTCCCAACCCCGCGCGCGCTTGTCAACCTCAAACAATGACGCGCGCCTTGCAACACAAGGATCGCGTCCGTTTCGACACACCGCTCAAACCCCGCGATAATCACTTCTGGCGACTCAACGGAAGGACACATGGTGACAACGAAGACACGCCGCCTCGAGGTCAACCGGCGATCCGGATGGCAGTCGTGGCTCGGACCGTTCTTCACTTCCGATGTGGGGATGAAGTGGATGATGGCGCTCACGGGTATTGGTCTCCTCGGCTACATCCTGGTCCACATGATCGGGAACCTGAAGATCTTCATCGGACCTGAGGATCTCGACCACTACGCGGAGTCGCTGCGAACTCTCCTCTACCCGATCTTCCCGAAAGAAGGGGTGTTGTGGCTGTTCCGGATCGGGCTCAGCGCGATGGCGATCATCCATATTTGGTCCGCAACGGTCCTGGCGCTCAGAAACCGCAAGGCACGAGGCAGCATTCGGTATGAGAAGAAGCGGGAGTACGCAGCCGCGGACTACGCGAGCCGTACCATGCTCTGGGGTGGCGTGCTCATCGCTTTGTTTGTGCTCTACCACCTCGCCGACCTCACGATCGGTAGCGCAAACCCGGACTACGTCGCCGGTGATGTCTACAACAACGTCGTCTACAGCTTCGAACGGTGGCCGGTCGCCTTGTTCTACCTCGTCACCATGGTCTTCCTCGCACTGCACATCTACCACGGTGCATGGAGCCTGTTCCAGAGCCTCGGAATGGCGAACCCTCGGTACGATGTCTGGCGACGGTATCTGGCAGTAGCGCTCGCTCTTGCCATCTTGATCGGGAACTCCTCGATCCCGATAGCCGTCCAACTCGGCATACTCACGGTGTCGGGCTGAGGAGGGGATCACTGTGACAACACCACTCGACGGCTCCAAGCTCGACCCCAAGATTCCAGAAGGGCCGATTCAGGACAAGTGGACGAAACGCAAGTTCGACGTGAAGCTCGTCAACCCGGCAAACCGCCGAAAGTACGACCTCATCGTCGTTGGAACCGGCCTCGCCGGTGCCGGGGCGGCTGCGGCACTCGGTGAGCTTGGATACAACGTCAAGGCCTTCACGTATAACGATTCCTCCCGGCGTGCCCATTCGATCGCGGCTCAAGGCGGAATCAACGCGGCGAAGAACTACCCGAATGACAACGACAGTGTGTTCCGCCTGTTCTACGACACCGTCAAGGGCGGCGACTACCGCTCACGTGAGGCGAACGTGTACCGCCTGGCCGAGGTGTCCAACTCGATCATCGACCAGACGGTCGCTCAAGGCGCACCGTACGCACGGGAGTACGGCGGATTGCTCGACAACCGCTCCTTCGGCGGAGCCCAGGTGTCTCGCACGTTCTATGCACGAGGGCAGACCGGTCAGCAGCTGCTGTTGACGGCGTACCAGGCACTTGCCCGGCAGGTTGGCCTGGGAAACGTGGAGCTCTTCACCCGAACCGAGATGCTCGAACTCGTCACCAAGGACGGCCGAGCGATCGGCATCGTGACCCGCGACCTGGTGACCGGCGAGATCGAGAGCCACGCGGCTCACGCCGTGGTCCTGGCGACCGGCGGATACTCGAACGTGTACTTCCTGTCGACGAATGCGATGAACTGCAACGGGACGGCCGCCTGGCGGGCATATCGCAAGGGCGCCTACTTCGCGAACCCGTCGTTCACTCAGATTCACCCGACATGTATCCCGGCGAGCGACGAGCATCAGTCGAAGCTCACCCTCATGTCCGAGTCGCTGCGCAACGATGGTCGTATCTGGGTTCCGAAGAACGCGGACGATTCCCGAGCGCCGAACGATATCCCGGAAGAGGAACGCGACTACTACCTGGAAAGGCAATACCCGGCCTTCGGCAACCTGGTCCCCCGAGATGTTGCATCTCGCGCGGCGATGCGGATGATCGACCAAGACCGTGGTGTTGGACCACTCAAGAACGGCGTCTATCTCGATTTTGCCGACGCCATCAGCCGCCTCGGGCGCCAGACCATCGAGGATCGCTACGGGAACCTGTTCGAGATGTACGAACGCATCACGGACGAGGACCCATACACCGTTCCGATGCGGATCTATCCCGCTCCGCACTACACGATGGGCGGGCTCTGGGTCGACTACAACCTCGAGACCACCGTGCCGGGTCTCTTCGCCTCGGGGGAGGCGAACTTCTCCGACCATGGCGCAAATCGTCTCGGCGCCTCGGCGCTCATGCAGGGAGTGGCCGACGGATATTTCGTGCTTCCTGCCACGATTTCGGGGTATCTCGCCAACTGGCTGAACGTGCCGCCCGTTCCCACGGACGACGAGTCGTTCACAGAAGCCGAGAAGGCGGTGAAGGAACGGCTCGCAAAGCTCCTCTCCATCGACGGCACGCATTCCGTGGACTACTTCCACCGGCGTCTTGGCAAGATCATGATCGAGGAGTGCGGCATGTCGCGTGACCGTGAGGGCCTCGAGAAGGCTCTCGAGCAGATCCCCGAGCTCAGAGCCGAGTTCTGGAGCGATCTCAAGTTACTTGGGACCGAGGAATCGATGAACCAGTCGCTCGAACGCGCAGGACGTGTTGCCGACTTTCTCGAACTCGCGGAGCTGATGGTCCGGGATGCGCTGGATCGCGAGGAATCATGCGGGGGCCACTTCCGGCTCGAGCACCAAACTGAAGACGGCGAAGCGAGGCGCGACGACGAGAACTACGCATTCGTCTCCGCCTGGCGGTGGACCGGCGAGGATTCGCCGCCGATACGCCATACCGAGCCACTCGAGTTCGACTACGTGGCCTTGACGCAGAGGAGCTACAAGTGATGAACCTCACGCTCCGCGTATGGCGGCAAGCCGGACCCGACGCCAAGGGCGAGTTCAAGACGTACGAAGCGAAAGACGTCAGTCCCGACGCTTCGTTCTTCGAGATGCTCGACGAGCTGAACGAACGGCTCAACGACCAGGGTGAGGAGCCGATCGCGTTCGACAGCGATTGTCGAGAGGGCATCTGCGGCACCTGCGGTGTGATGGTGAATGGCCACCCGCACGGGCCGCAGAGCGGTACGGCGACCTGCCAGCTCCACATGCGCAAGTTCAACGACGGCGACACCATCACCGTAGAACCGTGGCGTGCCCTCGCCTTCCCTGTCCTCAGGGATCTCGTGGTGGACCGCAGTCCGTTCGACGAGATCATCCAGGCCGGCGGCTACATCAGCGCCAACATCGGTGCTGCTCCGGATGCCAACACGATTCCGGTCGCGAAACCCGCCGCTGAATCCTCCATGGACGCGGCGTCGTGTATCGGGTGCGCCGCATGCGTGGCAGCCTGCCCGAACAGCGCGGCAAACCTGTTCACGGGGGCGAAGATCGCCCACCTGGGCCTTCTCCCGCAAGGGCAGCCGGAGCGCTACCTGCGAACCGTGGCGATGGTCGAAACCATGGAGTCGTACTTCGGATCGTGCAGGAACTACGGCGAATGCGAGGCGGCGTGTCCAAAGAGCATCTCGATCGACGTGATTGCATGGATGAACCGTGATTACGTTGCCGCCCAGTGGAAGAACCTTAGGAAGCAAGGGCAGCAGGCGTAGTCCGTGGTCCGTAGGCGCGGAGTCTCTCAGTGACCGACTCACTTTTGATCGTGCGCTCAAATTTGGCGCTATCATCCGTGGCCTACGACGAAAGGACCACACCGTGGCGCAGTTCCTCAGCGAAGATCACATGGCGGGGGGTACGGCGAGCCTCAACGAAGACGCCGGCTTCGCGGCGTCGATGAACAACGTTGACCTCGGTCTGCAATTCAACGTGACCGACGCCCCCGATGGGGAAGTCGACTACTACCTCACGGTCGGAGACGGTGTCGCCGTCCTCGCCCTCGGCACACTCGAGGACGCGGATGCCTCGGTCAGCAGCGACTACGACACGGCTGCGGCGATCGCAAAGGGTGAACTGAACGTACAGATGGCGTTCATGACGGGGAAGATCAAGGTTGGCGGCAACATGGCCAAGGTCATGATGTATCAGGGCCTCATCAACGAATTCGCCCGAGTCTCCAGCACACTCGACCTGGATTTCTAGTCCTTCGGCCTCCCCTCCCTCACGAAGTGGGGGAGGGTGCCCGAGCGCAGCGAGGGCGGGAGGGGGCGGCTTGGGAGCCAGCACCCAGAAGATGAGGTCAGTCCCCGCGTGCCCGAGCGCAGCGAGGGCGGGAGGGGGCGGCTTGAGTCTTCGTCTCCACCACGCAGAGGGGGAGACGCGGCCGGACGAATGTCCGGTCGCAGAGCGGGCGGCCTGGGTCTTCGTCTCCACCTCGCAGAGGGGGAGACGCGGCCGGACGAATGTCCGGTCGCAGAGCGGGCGGCAAAGACGCAAAGCGGGCGGCCTGGAAGTATGGCCCTCAGGACGTGAGATCCGCAGCGCAACCCGCTTCGCACCGCCCTCAGCCCCCTCCGCTGCGCTCCGGCCTCACGGCCGGTGCTCGCGCCTCCCCCACTTCGTGGGAGAGGCAAAGACGCAGAGCGGGCGGCCTGGGTCTTCGTCTCCACCTCGCAGAGGGGGAGGCAAAGACGCAAGGCGGGCGGCCTGGAAGTATGGCCCTCAGGACGTGAGATCCGCAGCGCAACCCGCTTCGCACCGCCCTCAGCCCCCTCCGCTGCGCTCCGGCCTCACCGGTCGGTGCTCGCGCTTCCCCCACTTCGTGGGAGAGGGAAAGGCGCAAAGCGGGCGGCCTGGGAACCAACACCCAATAGGAGAAGGGGCGCCGCTGGCGCCCCTTCTCCTTTGTTTGGCTTCGTTTCGTAGATCAGCCGGGCTTGACTTGATCCTTGAACGCCTTGCCCGCCTTGAAAGCCGGCACGCGGGTAGCCGCGACCGGAACTTCCGCACCGGTCTGCGGGTTCCGAGCGATACGTGCCTTGCGGTCACGAGCCTCGAACGTCCCGAATCCGGTGATCTGGACCTTGCCTTGGGTCACGACGCCACCAACGATGACATCGAGCGTTTCGTCAATGACCTTGGCAGCGGTTGCCTTCGACTCGCCGGTATTGCGAGCGACAGCGTCGATGAGCTCACCCTTGTTCACAGAGACCTCCCTAGTTGGTCGTTGATGCTGAGGTGAATCACAGCGGTGTAACCCTACCGGTGCCCTTGCGCGTGGGCAAGAACTCTTGCAGGGCAAGGACTCCGACCGCCAGCTCCTGAGAATGGGCAGGAGCAACCGCCGAGCACATCACCGGGTTGGGAACGAGCGTGATTGCCATCAAGTTGGCCGGGCCCATCGAGCCCGGACCATCACCATCCGCACTCACGACTCGGTACCGAGGAGGGACGTCCTAGTACTCGATGTCGGCCATCTCGGCGACCTTGGCCTTCACCGCAACAGCAGCTTGCTGAAGCCCCTTCGTCTCGGTGTCGGTCAGCGGGGCCTCGTAGACCTCGACGACCCCTCCGGCGCCAAGCTTGGCCAGCACGCCGAGATACACGTCGTCGATCCCGTATTGGCCGGAAACCCAAGCACACACTGGCATTTCGGCTCCACTGTCGGCGACGATCGCCTCCACCATCGCCGCGGCGGCAGCCGACGGCGCGTAGTAGGCCGAGCCCGTCTTGAGGAGCGCGACTACTTCGGCTCCGCCGCTGCGGGTCCGATCCACAAGTTCCTCAATCGCTTCTTCATCCAGCGCTTCCGCGAGCGGCTGCCCGTCCACCTCACACAATGACGGCACCGGAACCATGGTCTCGCCGTGGCTCCCCAGAGTCACCGCCTTCACCGACAGGATATCGACACCGGTCTTCTCGGAGATGAAGTGAGCAAGACGTGCCGAATCAAGCATTCCAGCCTGACCAATCACCCGATTCTTTGGGAATCCGGAGACGTCAGCGGCGAGCGTGGTCATCTGGTCGAGCGGATTTGTGACCACAACGATCACACAATCCGGCGAGTACTCGACCACTTGCTCGGTCACTCCCTTGACGATCTTGGCGTTGACACCAAGGAGGTCCATGCGGCTCATGCCGGGCTTTCGCGGGAGTCCTGCCGTGATGACAACAACGTCGCTCCCTGCGGTATCGGCGTAGTCATTCGTCCCTGTGACGAGCGTGCGGTAGCCGAGCACGGGGCGTGACTGATTCATGTCGAGCGCAAGGCCTTGCGGCAGACCTTCAACGATGTCGATCATGACCACATCGTCAACGACGTCAGCCTCGGCAAGGCGCTGAACAGTCGTCGATCCGTATTTCCCCGCCCCAACAACGGTGACCTTGCTCATCTCACATCCTCCTCGGTGCGCTTCGGCCCAAGGCTAGTTCGCGAAAGACGCACGCGGCGAGGCTCAGAAGCCTGTCAATCGCGGCAAGAGACTTGAGACAAGAGGCCCGAGATCCCAGATCCGAGACCGTCTCACGTCTCGAGTCTCGCTACCCCGTTTCCGGCCGGGAGCGGAATCGCGTTCGCCTCGCGATTCGCGCCGCTCACATCCTTTCAATGATGGCGGTGCCGAACTCACTCGTCTTGACCTCGGTGGCGCCATCCATCAGGCGGGCGAAGTCATACGTGACGATCTTCTCGGCGATCGCGGCCTCCATACCCTTCACGATCAGATCTGCCGCTTCGGTCCATCCCATGTAGCGGAGCATCAGTTCGCCGGACAGGATCACGGAACCCGGGTTGACCTTGTCGAGACCGGTGTACTTCGGCGCCGTGCCGTGCGTCGCTTCGAACACCGCGTAGCCGTTCTCGTAGTTGATGTTCCCGCCGGGGGCGATTCCGATGCCTCCCACCTGAGCGGCGAGGGCGTCGGAGATGTAGTCGCCATTGAGGTTCATCGTCGCGATGACGTCGTACTCCCCCGGCCGGGTGAGGATCTGTTGGAGGAACGCGTCGGCGATGACGTCCTTCACAAGGATCTTGTCACCGGGGTCGCCGCCGCAGTCTTCCCAGCCGACGGCAACGTCGGAGAACTCGTCGCGCACGACTTCATATCCCCACGTGCGGAACGCACCTTCGGTGAATTTCATGATGTTGCCCTTGTGTACCAGCGTCACCGTGGGACGGTTGTTTTCGACCGCGTATTCGATGGCTGCTCGGACTAGTCGCTTCGTGCCGGTCTCCGACACGGGTTTGATGCCGAGGCCGCTGTCTGCCCGAATGTCCCAGCCGTACGTGTCGGCGAGGAAGGCGAGAAGCTTCTCAACGTCTTCTGACCCGGCTTCGAGTTCTTTGCCGGCGTACACGTCTTCCGTGTTCTCGCGGAAGATCACCATGTCGATGAGCGCAGGCTGCTTGACCGGTGACGGAACGCCTGTGTACCAACGGACGGGTCGGAGGCAGACGTAGAGGTCGAGGATCTGGCGCAGAGCCACGTTGAGGCTGCGGATGCCACCACCCACCGGGGTGGTCAGCGGGCCCTTGATACCGACAAGGTACTCGCGGAACGCTTCGACGGTGGCGTCCGGCAACCATTCACCGGTTGCATCGAACGCCTTCTGCCCGGCCAGGACTTCCATCCACTCGATCGTGCGCTCCCCGCCGTAGGCCTTCTCGACGGCAGCATCAAGCACCCGCACGGCCGCGGCCCAAATGTCCGGTCCAATTCCATCACCCTCGATGAACGGGATGATTGGGTCGGTCGGGACGTCGAGACCTGTGTCGGTCATCCTGATTGCTGAACCCATGTCGTTTCACCTTTCGTCGGCAGGTACTCCTGCCTCGTCTGAGTCGTCCTTCGCTTCAGCCAACGCCACCGTGTTCGCCAGCAACGATGCAATCGTCATCGGCCCGACGCCGCCGGGGACGGGTGTGATCGCCCCGGCCACTCCGGCGACAGCATCGAAATCAACGTCTCCCACGAGCCCTTCGTCGGTCCGGTTGATACCGACGTCAATGACCGTCGCGCCCGGCTTCACGAAGTGGTCGTTGAACATCTTCGCTTGGCCCGCAGCGGCCACCAGGATATCTGCCTCGCGGCACACGCCCGCCAGGTCGGGGGTGCGCGAGTGGGCTTGGATGACGGTGGCATCAATGCCCTTCGCTCCAAGGAGCAGCGCAAGAGGCCGTCCGACGAGGAACGACCGGCCGACGATCACTGCGACCTTTCCCCGGGTCTCGATGTCGTAGTGATCCAGCATCAGCATGATCCCCGCGGGCGTTGCGGGGACCGGGCCCGGCCGCGACAGGACGAGCTGACCGAGGTTGAAAGGATGTAGCCCGTCGGCGTCCTTGTGTGGGTCGACCATCTCGACCGCTAGGGCACCGTCGAGGCCGTGGGGAAGCGGAAGTTGCACGATCATCCCGCTGACCCGATCATCGGTGTTCAGATCGTCGATGGCAGCTTCAACCTCGGCTTGGGATGCGGTTGCAGGAAACCTTCGATCGATCGATACGATTCCTGCCGCCTCGGCGGCACGGTGTTTGTTCCTGACGTAGATCTGCGATCCTGCGTCGTCGCCGACGAGTACCGTCGCCAGCCCAACGCTGCGGCCGCGTTTACGGAGTGCTGTGACCCGGTCGGCGACGTCAGCTCGCACCGCAGTGGCGACGGTGTTCCCGGAGAGGATGAGTGCGCTCAATGTCGGAAATGCCTCCTGTGCGTGAACATGATCGCAACATCGTGTTCTTGGGCGGCTGCAACTACTTCGCCGTCCCTGATCGAGCCTCCCGGTTCCACGATCGCCGTGATCCCGGCGAGCGCAAGGGTGTCGACGCCGTCCCGGAATGGGAAGAACCCGTCGCTAGCGGCGACGGCCCCGGCCGAACGCTTTCCCGCCTTCGCAAGCGCCCGTTTCGCGGCTCCAACTCGACTCTGATCACCCGCGCCCACGCCCACGGCCGCACCGTCGTTGACGACGACAATCGCGTTCGACTTGGTGTGGGCGGCAACCACCCAGGCCAGCTCGAGGTTGTGGAGTTCGTCGGTTGTGGGTTGCCGGGACTTGGCTTCCCAGTCCTCGGTTCCGACGTGGACCGAATCACGCCTCTGGACAAGGAAACCATCGTCGATCGTGCGCACGTTGAGGTCGTGCGACGACGGTGCCGGCGCGACCAGCACTCTGAGGTTCTCCTTCGGGGCAAGGACCGCTCTCGCTTCGTCGCTGATCGAGCGTGCAATCACCACCTCGACAAAGTACTGGCTGATCTCCAACGCCGTCTCCCGATCGAGTTGACCGTTGAGGGCCACAACGCCGCCAAACGCGGAGAGTGGATCACACGCCCAGGCCATGCGGAACGCCCCGTGCATCAATTCGCCGGTCGCCGCACCGCAGGCGTTCATGTGTTTGACGATCGCAGCGGATCCATTCGGAAGATCGTTCGCGAGCCGCCATGCCGCGTCGGCGTCGGCGTAGTTGTTGAAGGACATTGCCTTTCCTTGAACCACGTCCGCAGCGGCCCACCACCCCTTGGAGACGCCAGCGGCGTAGAGCGCCGCAGGTTGGTGCGGGTTCTCGCCGTATCGGGCGTCCGACACTTTCGAGAGGGCAAGAGCGAGATGGTCGGCCTCGTCCTTCTCGAGCCAGTTGACGATCGCTGCCTCGTACTGGGCGGTATGGAAGAAGGCTTCCCGAGCCATCCCCTCTCGCGTTGACGCTGTTGTCCCACCCTCGTCGATTTGATCGGCGATCCCAGCGTATTGTTCCGGTGATACCACGGTCGCCACCCATGCGTGGTTCTTGGCTGCGGCGCGGATCAACGTTGGCCCGCCAATGTCGATGTTCTCGAGGACTTCACTATCCGGCGCCCCTGCCGCAACGGCCGATTCGAACGGGTAGAGGCTCACAACCACGAGTCCGAACGGCTCGATGCCACGCTCCGCCAAATCGGACCGATGGGCCTCATCACCAAGGTCGGCCAGGATCCCGCCGTGGATGTCGGGGTGCAACGTCTTCACTCTGCCGCCGAGCATCTCGGGTGCCCCGGTGATGTCGGCAACCTCAGTCACGGGGATGTCGGCCTCTGAGAGGGCGGACGCGGTGCCGCCCGATGACACGATCTCAATCCCTGCTCCGTGGAGGCGCCGTGCGAATTCGACGAGACCGGTTCTGTCGGAGACAGAGATCAGTGCACGCGTGATCGGGAGACGATTCATCGACGCGGCATGTTAGGTGCCATCGCCCCGGCCGGATCGGGAGAGATAGCCCGATGTGTGCTCACGCCAACGCAGCGTCGACGGCCGCGATCGCGTGGATCCGTGTAGTCGGGAAGTACGGCCGATCGAGGTCGTCGGGAGTGACCAGAAGTTCGATTTCGGTACACCCGGCTACCACGCCCTCAGCGCCTCGTTCATACAGCCCTTCGATGATCTCGAGGAAGCGCTGTTTCGAGCCGGCCATCACACGCCCCTGTACGAGTTCGTCGAAGATCACGTCGTGGATGAACACCCGGTCAGCCGGCCCGGGAACCATCACGTCGAGGCCCCGATCGGCCAGGCGGCCACGGTAGAAGTCCTGTTCCATGGTGTAGCGCGTTCCGAGCAGTGCAACCGAATCGATGCCGGTGCGGTGGACCGCATCGGCTGTGGCGTCGGCAATGTGCAGAAACGGGATCGTGATCTCGGACTCGATTTGAGGGGCCACCTTGTGCATGGTGTTCGTCGCGAGCACGATCAGATCGGCGCCCGATGCCTCGAGGCGAGCCGCGTCGGCGGCGAGCAGGGCTCCAGCCCGGTCCCACTCATTCGCCTGCTGCAACGCTTCGATGTCGTCGAAGTTGTACGACCGGATCAGCAGGTCGGCCGAGTGGACGCCGCCCAGGCGTCGCCGAATCTCGGAATTGATGATTCGCTCATACTCAATCGACGACTCCCAGCTCATGCCCCCGAGCAGCCCGATGGTCTTCATCGAAGGCAAAGTAGCAAGGAGCAAGGAACAAGAAACCAAGACAAGAGACCAGAAGACACGAGACACGAGACCAAGACCTGGGACCCGTCGGCAGATCTCCTGTTCGGGGAGGCCAGGGCGGGTTCTCGTCGGCGGTCGCCTGTCGCCCTCGGTTCGGTCTCGGGTCTCAAGTCTCAAGGTCTCAAGTCTCAAGTCTCAAGTCTCAAGTCTCGGGTCTCAAGTCTCGGGTCTCAAGTCTCGGGTCTCAAGTCTCGGGTCTCAAGTTCCTACCAGCCCGGGCTCGCCTTCTCCATCGCCTCTTGCATCGCGGTGCCCATGTCAGTCGGGGTTGGCGCCACGACGACGCCGGCGGCTTCGAGGGCTGTGATCTTCGCATCCGCAGTGCCCTTGCCGCCGGAGATGATCGCGCCGGCATGCCCCATCCGTTTCCCGGGTGGGGCGGTTGTGCCGGCGATGAAGCCGGCGACCGGCTTCGACATGTTGGCCGTGATCCACTCTGCGGCATCCTCTTCTGCCGTTCCACCGATCTCGCCGATCATCAGCACGCCGTCGGTAGCGGGATCATCGTTGAACAGTCTCAGGGCGTCCACGAAGTTGGTCCCGTTCACCGGGTCCCCGCCAATCCCGATCGCGGTCGTCTGCCCGAGGCCGTTCAGTGTCAGCTGATAGACCGCCTCATACGTGAGCGTGCCGGACCGACTGACGACCCCGATGCGGCCGGGAGTGTGGATGTATCCCGGCATGATGCCGATCTTGCACTCTTGCGGCGTGATAACACCGGGGCAGTTCGGCCCGACGAGCTGGACAGCCTTGCCTTCGAGGTAGCGCTTCACCTTCACCATGTCGGCCACCGGGATGCCCTCGGTCACACACACAATGAGCGGCACGCCGGCGTCGGCAGCCTCCATGATCGCGTCGGCTGCGAATGCCGGCGGTACATAGACAACAGACGCGTTGGCCCCGGTCTCCTCCACGGCTTCGGTAACACTTCGGAAGATCGGCAGCGCAATGGAGTAGGTGGCGCCCCTTCCGGGTACGCCGGAGCGGTCGGTTTCGCCTTCAAAGACCTCGATTTCGCCGGCGCGGCTCGGGTGCACTGCAGCGACCATGTTCGTCCCGTAGGCGATTGCCTTGTCGGTGTGGAAGCGTCCGGTCTTCCCCAAGCCCTGAACAAGGACCTTCGTGTCCATCCCGATCAGCACACTCATTTCGTCAGCTCCAAGATCTTCTGTGCCCCATCTTTCATGTCTGTCGCACTCACCAGATCCAGACCCGAATCATCGAGCATCTGCTTGCCGAGTTCCACATTCGTCCCTTCGAGACGCACAACAAGCGGGACGGAGAGGCCGACCTCCTCAACGGCGGCGATCACCCCCTCGGCGATGATGTCGCATCGCATGATCCCTCCGAAGATGTTCACGAAGATCCCCTTCACGTTCGGGTCCTTCGTGATGATCTTGAACGCAGCGGCGATTTGGTCCTTTTCGGCGCCTCCACCGACGTCGAGGAAGTTGGCGGGCTCACCGCCGACCGTCTTGATGATGTCCATCGTCGCCATGGCGAGTCCGGCACCGTTCACCATGCACCCAATGTCGCCGTCGAGTTTGATGAACGAGAGATCGTGCTCCTTCGCCTCGAGTTCAGCCGCATCCTCCTCGCTCACATCTCTGAGCTCCGCGACGTCAGGATGCCGGTAGAGCGCGTTTGCCTCGAACGCCATCTTCCCGTCAAGGGCCATCACGGCACCGTCGGTAGTGACCACGAGCGGGTTGATCTCGACGAGATCCGTGTCCAGTTCCACGGCCGCCTTGGTGAGCGCATCGAGGAATCGCACCCCGTTCTTGAACGCATCACCTTCGAGACCGAGTGAGTAGGCGATGTGCCTCGCTTGGAAA
The DNA here is from genome assembly GCA_942491345.1 of uncultured actinomycete. Taxonomy (GTDB): domain Bacteria; phylum Actinomycetota; class Acidimicrobiia; order Spongiisociales; family UBA5794; genus JAHEEL01. Next base: position 110,413 of record CALOAN010000021.1, on the reverse strand, counting down.
GGGAGCAGGCCGAACGCGGGATCGATCTCCTCTTTGAGAATCCTGTCCGGTGTCTCTTCGGCCACAACTTCGATCTCGGTCCCGCCTTCGGTCGAGGCCATGACGATGTTGCGCGAGGTCGCCCGGTCGAGAAGCACCGACAGGTACAGCTCGGTCGCGATGTCGATCCCCTGCTCGATGTAGAGGCGGTTGACCTGTTTGCCCTCCTCACCGGTCTGGATCGTGACAAGCGTCGAACCGAGCATCCGGCTTGCAAGCTCGCGGACGCGCTCCTCGGCGGCGCCAATACCCCCCTCGATCCCTTCGGTGACAACGTTCACGCCCCCGACCTCGGGATGCTCTTTGAACCGACCTTTGCCGCGTCCCCCGGCGTGGATCTGGGACTTCACGACGACGACGGGATTCCCGCTCTCCTCGATGAGCGGCCGAACGGCGGCAACCGCTTCGTCGACCGTCGTAGCAACGTGCCCCATCGGGACCGCGATGCCGCGGTCGGCCATCAGAGCCTTCGCTTGGTACTCATGGATCTTCACGAGGATCGTTCTCCGTTCGTCGATTCCGATTCAGCGATTTGAGAGGTTCTCTTCCACCCACGCCTCGATGACGTCGAGCGGCGTGCCGGGAGTGAAGACGGCGGCAATGCCGGCATCGTGGAGGGCGGGAAGGTCCTCCTCGGGGATGATGCCGCCGCCGAAGACGATGATGTCGCCGGCTTCCCGTTCGCGGAGGGCTTCGACCACACGGGGAAAGAGCGTCAGATGGGCGCCCGAGAGCGTCGACAGGCCGACGCCATCGACATCTTCGTCGACGGCAGCCTGGGCGATTTGGGCGGGTGTCTGGTGCAGTCCCGTATAGATGACCTCGCAGCCGGCATCGCGCAGAGCTCGTGCAACGACCTTGGCTCCGCGGTCATGCCCGTCGAGGCCTGGTTTGGCAATCAGGATCCGTGGCGGCATCGGCCCGAAGGGTAGCGGCGAACGACCGAGGAGGATGCAGATGGACGGTTGATCCGACGCTGGTCGGCCTACGGCGCCGGGAGCAAGTAGTCGATCACGTCGAGTGCGCTGTAGGAGTCCCTGCCCGGAGGCAAGAACCGCGCGACATCGGCCACATCATCACCGGACGTGATCAGCTCCTTCTCCACCTCGCCGTTGCGTTGAATCTGCGGAAGTCCGATGTTTGCGATCAGGGCGTTGCAGAGGCACTTGCGGCCGACGGTGTCTTCTTCGGAACCACCCTTCCGCACGTAGTCCTCAACCGGCTCCGACGGGCATCGCCATCCGACCGTGCCGTCCTCCCGCCGGTATGCCGTACGGAGATACCCGAGATCGCAGATCCGGGATCGCTTCTCGTACACGACCGGATTGGAGAGGCTGTCGTCGAGCTCGACCACCTTGAAGGGAAAGCCGGTCGGTGATGCCACAGGATCCGTGAAGATCCTCGCTCGACCGGCGCTGCTCAGGTTGATCACCTCTCGCTTCGTTGCGGCGGTGAACCCAGATTCCTCACAGTACGCAAACGCCGTGCCGACCTGGACTCCGGTGGCGCCAACCTCGAGTGCTGCCGCGATCTGCTCGGGTTCTGCGTATCCCCCTGCAAGCCAGAACGGAAGCCCAAGCTCGCGGAACACCGCGAGGTCGGGCATGTCACGATCGCCGTAGATCGGCTCGCCGAGATCGTTCAGCGCCATCTTCCCTCGCGGCGGGGCATTGTGTCCGCCGGCTGTCGGACCTTCGATCACGAACCCATCGACGTGGCCGCTCGCCTTCCGCACCAGCGCGGTCGCAAGAACATGCGAAGAGACGATCGCGAGGAACTGCGGCCGTGGCGCCGGTGGGAGGCTCCCGTCACCGATGTTCGTCGGATCAAAGTGCATTGCGAAGACCTCTCCGCGTTGTGCACCCTTGACGTCCAGCCGGTACTCGACCGGCAGGCCTTCGCTCAAACGATCGAGGATCCCGGGTATGGCCATCGGAATCCCTGCACCCATCAACACGTAGTCGACGCCGGCGAGCATTGCCCCGTAGAGCGACGCGAGGTGCGGCGTCTGAATCTTCTCTAGGTAGTTGATTCCGACCACGCCTTCGTGACCCTCTTTCGCGAGGTAGACCTCGACGAAGTTGCCCACCACCATGAGTTCATCCAACTTCTTCGACGGATTGAGGCGAGGCATCGGCTTCGCTTTGAATCGCTCCTCCGGAGCCTTCCCACTTTCGATGAAGTAGTTCTCGGCAATCCGGTCGGCCACACCGGCAATGGGGAACGCCTCGAGAGCGCGGCGCATATGGCCGCCGGGATCGCCATCCTGAAGACGGCGAAGGTAGATTGCATCGAGGCCGGTTCCGGACACGACTCCCAGTTGCCCGGCGCGGGATACGGCCCGGGCAAGACGCCAATCGGAGACTCCGGCCCCCATCCCGCCCTGGATCAGAACCGGCAATTCAGTGGTCACCACGTCATGGTAGGACGGTGCCTTCTGTTGCGAAGGGGTCTGGGCCGGAGCGGCGTTCGGCGCGCCGGACCGAATCGCGGTCTATTCCCGACCGTGACCTTCGTTCTGATCAGAGCGGGGCACCGCCTCACCCTGCCTTCACTGCCGCTTCGCTATCACGGGTAGACGGTGGTGAGCGTGGCCGCTGACCGCACACCCCATGCGTCGCCGATCCTCGGTATCAGCACCCCGGTTTCGACTCCGCTCAAGTCGGTGGAGAACAGTCTGGCCTCCGAGGAGTCACACTGGAGCGAGCCGAGCGCGGTGATCTGGCTCCCATCGACCGAAACGAGACGCCGGTTCTCTGCTCCACCGATCGCGGTGACCGATCCGTCGGGCGCAACCGTTCCGATATGTGCGGCGCCACAGTCCCCGATCCACTGGGCGTACGTGTGCGACGGAATCTGCCACGCATCGAAGTAGCCCATGTCGACGACGGGAACAACGCCGGCCGGGATCTCCGTGAGCGGTACCCCGGCCGTTCCATCTGTGTTGAGTATCCAAACCTGGTGATACCAGTCGTGAGGGAACGCCGGACCCTCCCCCACACACGCCGCCACGAAAGAACCGCTGGACCACCACCGCTTCGGTGTGCACAGGTGCGCCATCGGAGTCCAGAGGTCGCGGACGAAGGAGCCGTCGTTCGAAACCAGTTCAATGCCCCCTGCGTGTTTGATGAGGGCAAACGTTCCGTCGTCCCCGTACAACCATTCGAGACTATCCCGGGCATCGGTGGGCGCTGGTTGCTCGCCGAGAATCGCGAGCACCGACCCCGACCGGCTCCGACGTTCAACGCGCTGCGTCGTGCCATCGTCCGTGAGCACAACGACGTTGGTTCCGGTCGGTTCCGTGAACGAGACAGGAGGGCCGTAGGGACCCAGGGGCAGCGCCACGGTCGCGACCTCGGTCCCGGTCCGGAGGTCGACAATCACGGCATCGGACCCGTTGGTGAGGAGGATTGCGGCATCGCCGGTACCGGACCAGTCTGCGATCTCGTAGGGGCCAGATGCCCAGGATGCAACCTCGTAGAGGGTTCCTGCGGGATCGATGACGTAGAGCACGGTTGGGTGCGTCACGGCGGTAGCGATGTCGCTCGCGTCGTACAACGCCAGGATCCATCCGGGACCAACAGCGTCCCAGTCAACGAGGTGACCGCCCACCGCCGCCGGCAGGTTCGGATGCACCGTCACCGGCCGAATCGCGCCCGTCGTCGGAGGTGCAGTCGTAGGCGACGGAACGGTTGTCGTGGAAGTAGGAGCGGACGTTGTTGAGCTTCCAAGTGTGGTCGATGTGGTCGTAGACGTCGTTGCTGTGGTCACCTCGGTCGAGGTCGTCGACGACGGCACGGTGGTCGAGTCGTCGGTGCTCCCCGTGCATCCGAGGAACAGCAGACAACCGGCAATCAGGAGAATGGCGGTACGACGCATAGGGCTCCCTTGTTTCCTCGACCGTCGAGGAAGCGAGCGTTGTGCGACAGGGCCGACCGTCACAATCTGCCGGTCGCCGTCATACCTTCTCGAGGGGGGCCCACGCGAGCAGGAGCCTCTTTTCCCCCATACCGTGAAAGTCGACGGTTGCTTCAGCCGCGTCGCCACGGCCGACCACCGCAACGATCACACCATCACCCCAGTGTGCGTGTCGCACGCGATCTCCGGCCGCGATCTCGTCCCCGCCAATCGCGGCATGCGTCACAGTTGGTTGTTGGTCGGTGCGGCGGGATCGCTTCACAGATGTGACAAGGTGTTCGGGGATCTCGCCCAGGAATCGACTCGGCCCGTTGTACTGAGACTGGCCCCAGAGATTGCGACTCCACGCCCTTGTCAGGTGCAGCCGTTGCTCAGCCCGAGTGATACCGACGTAGCAGAGGCGCCGCTCCTCCTCGAGCTCCGCCTTGTTCCCGAGAGACCGCATGTGCGGGAACACGCCATCCTCCATCCCCGTGATGAACACCACAGGGAACTCCAGACCTTTGGCGTTGTGCAGGGTCATGAGTGTGACCTGGTCACGGTCTTCCCATGCATCGATATCTGCGACGAGACTGATCGACTCGAGGAACAGACCGAGCTTCTCCAGAGGGTCGAGCTCAGCCCACTCTGCCGGACCCATCGATTCCGGTCCGACCTCTTCGAACTCTGCAACGGCGGAAGCGAGCTCTTTGAGGTTCTCTTCACGGCCCATCGCCTCGATCGAACGGTCGGAACGAATCATGTCGAGGTAGCCGGTTTCGTCGAGGACCGCTTGGATCGCTGCCGCCGGGCCGTCGGCGGCACGCTCACCGAGGTGATCCATCAGCGCGACGAACTCCTCGATCGATCGTTCGGCGCGAGCCGTGAGGCGCTCGTTCTCGTCGACGCGGCGCAACGCCTCGAAGAACCCAATGCCGTGCGACTCTGCGAATCGGTCGACGTGGGCGACGCTGGTGTCTCCGATCGCTCGTTTCGGGACGTTGATGATGCGCTTCAGCGCCACCTGGTCGTCCGGATTGACAACACCACGGAGATAGGCGATTGCATCCTTGACTTCCCGTCGGTCGTAGTACTTGAGGCCGCCCACCACCTGGTATGGAACGCCGTACCGTACGAAGACCTCTTCGATCACGCGACTCTGGGCGTTGGTGCGATAGAAGACCGCGATGTCGGAGAGCGCCGTTCCGTCCGACTCGAGGTCCCGGATCTGATCGGCGATGAACGCCGCCTCGTCCTGCTCGTCCCGGGCCTCATAGGCAGCGATCGGTTCGCCTGCACCCTCGTCGGTCCACAGCCGTTTCGGCTTCCTGGCTTCGTTGTGACGGATGACGGCGTTGGCTGCGTCGAGGATTGTCTGGGTCGAGCGGTAGTTCTGTTCCAGGAGGACGATCGTGGCATCGTCGTAGTCCTTCTCGAAATCGAGGATGTTGCGCACGTCGGCGCCGCGAAACGCGTAGACGGACTGATCTGCGTCACCAACCACGAAGATGTTGCGATGTGCCGCGGCCAGGAGCTTGACGAGCATGTACTGGGCGTGGTTCGTGTCCTGGTACTCGTCGACCAGGATGTACTGAAAAAGCTGCTGGTAGTGGGCGAGCACCTCGGGGAATGCCCGAAAGACATCCACGGTGAGCACCAGGATGTCGTCGAAGTCGACAGCCGACGCTTCGACGAGTCGCTGCTGATACAGCCGGAAGACGTCCGACACCTTCTCGTGATAGAACCCTTCGCCGCTTGACCCGTATGTCTCGTAGTCGATGAGCTCGTTCTTGGCGTTGGAGATAGCTGCCCGGATGACCCTCGGCGGGAATTGCTTGGGGTCGAGGTCGAGATCGCGGATGCACATCGTCACGAGCCGCACGGAATCGGCATCGTCGTAGATCGAGAAGGACGACCGATACCCCAGGCGAGGCGCCTCTCTCCTCAGAATCCGAACACAAGCGCTGTGGAACGTCGACACCCACATCCCATCGGCGACCCTTCCAACGAGGCGGGCGACACGTTCCTTCATCTCAGTCGCTGCCTTGTTGGTGAAGGTGATCGCGAGGATCGAGTACGGGGACACACCGAGATCTCGGACGAGGTAGGCAATGCGATGGGTCAGCACTCGAGTCTTGCCTGACCCCGCACCGGCAACAACGAGCACGGGGCCATCGGTCGCAGCGACGGCATGGCGCTGCGACGGATTCAGGCCTTCAAGGAGCGGAGAGTCGGGCATCGGAACCCGGAGTGTACCGGTCGCGTGTGATCGAACTACAGCTGTGTGCTTCCGCGCTACGCCGTTTGCTCTTTCTCACGGCGAGCGGTAATCAGCTCCCGGAGCTTCTCGGCGAGGCCGCCTTCTCGGAAGTCGGATTTGTTGAAGAATGCATCAACCCCGGCGTCACGAGCCCGATCGACGTCCTCGCCCTCGGCAACACCCGAAAGCATCACGATCGGGAGATCTCCATGTCGTTGCCGCACCATATGCGCAAGGGCGACGCCGTCGGCTCGCGGCATAGAGAAGTCGACGACCACGGCGTCGATCGATCCGCTGTGGAGTGCTCCAAGAGCATCTGCCACGCTGGCTGCCACAGAGGTGTTGAACCCACTCGTGGCAAGAGCCGACGATACAACCTGCTGGACACCGACCGAGTCGTCCACGATGAGAACCCTGGCGGAAGGAAACGCCGGTGTCTCGATCGCAACTTCGCGCTGCTTCTCTGCAAGGCGCGTCGTATCGACCAGGAGAACAACCTCGTCACCGCCGAGGAGCGCTGCGCCGGTCACCACGTCGGCCTTGGCGTCTGCGAGAACGGCACCGAGCTCCTTCGCTGCGATGCGGCGAACACCGACGATTTCTTCGACTCCGAGCGCGACTGGACCGGCCGCGCTTGTCGCGATGACGATCGACGTGGGAACTGCGTCCGAATGCTGTCCCATCAGATCGGCGAACGAAGCAAAGGGCACGTCTCCATCGGGTCGTTCGAGAACCGTGGTGTGATCCGCCACCGCGATGGTCGCCAGGTTCATTTCGACAACGTCAAGGACGCCGGTTTCCGGGATGCCCCACATGATCCCGCCGGCTACCACCAGGAGTGCCTTCTGCATTGCCTGGTGGACGGGAACGACCATCGAGACCCGGGTCTCGACCTTCGGAGTGCTTTCGAGACGCAGGGATCCGTTCAGCGACTCCATCGCATCGCGAACAACTGCCAACCCGTCGCCATCCCCGGCGAGTTCATCGGCATCGTCACGGGTCGTGAACCCGGACTGGTACAAGAGCGAGCGCAGCGCATCCGGCGCAAGTTCGCCTGCCGAGTCGAGGAGTCCGAGTGCGAGCCCTTTCTCCCGGATACCCTTCCAATCGATCCCTCGCCCGTCGTCGATCACTGCGACTTCGAGGTTCACGTCCGTTTGTTTCGCCTCGATCCGGATGGAGCCGGTTCCCGGCTTTGCGGCACCGAGCCGCGTGTCAACGTCTTCGATGCCGTGCACCGCCGAATTGACGACGAGTTGTCTGATCGCGTCGCCCAAACGATCGAGGACTTGTCGATCGACGAGTACGTCGTCGCCCACGATCTCGACACGCAACTCCTTGCCCGTCTTCCGGCTGAGATACCGGCCAAGCTGCGGCAGTGTGTTGGTCACGTCGCGGAGCGGAGCGGCGGCGAGAGCGAGGGCTTCTCCTTCGATCCGTTCGGAAGCATCGGCGATCGGTTCGATCTCGCCCGCTATGTGCGAAACGCGATCCGAGAAGAATGGATCGGCGGCTGCCACCTCCGCGAGCTCTGCGAGTTGCTCCTTGGCCGATTCGATGTTCATCCGGAGCGTGACGATGTTGTTGACGAGGCCGTACAGCCGACCGGTGTTTACCGAGATCGGTTCCTCATCGGCCCACGTCTTGACTGCGCCGACGAGGCCGCCAAGATCCTTCGGATCGGAGGAATCCTGCGGCTGGGTCTTTCGATTCGACGGCAGCACCACGACATCAGTCGCCTCCTGCGACTGATCGTCGTCGATGGCGCTCGGGTCGGCATCACCGGCCGCCTTCTCTCCGGACTCAGCATCGCTTTCGGACACCGGGAACTCTATAACGTCGCCAAACGGTGCCTCCGGCGCGGACGCAGCCGCATCAACCGTCGAAACGTCGACCGGCTCGCCGTCTGCGGATTCGTCGCCGACCGGCTCGCCGTCTGCGGATTCGTCGCCGACTGCCGCAGCGATCGGCTCCTCGACGTCGGTGGTGTCCCTGTCCCCATCGACGACATCCGGAGCGGCCTCTGTGTCGTCTGGGTGGTCTTCGGGCTCGGCAGCGATGTGAGCAGCAGCGGCGTCTTGCATCATCGAACGGCGGAGTTCGGCGAATGCCTCTTGAGCCGACCGTGCGGCATCCGCTGCCGTTTCATCGGCGGACTCGCTCTCGACGGTTGCGTCTGTGGCGTGGCCATCCTCGACCAGCTCCATCGTTGGAGGTTCCTGCACGGCTTCGGCCGCTTCACCATCGTCCATGTGATCTTCAGCGGTTTCGACTTCTGCGGACGCCTCTTCCTGACTCGCGAGCTGGGCAAACATGTCATGAGCCGACATCGCCGGCTCCGACTCCGCTTCGTCGACCGAAACAGCCTCTACAGCAGACTCGGAGTCAACCTCAGCCTGGAGTGGTTCAGCCTCATCCGGTTCCACCGCAGGCGCCTCCTGAGAGGCCGCAGATTCAACGGCCTCGGGGGCCTCTGTGGAATCATCGGACACCACACCTGCTTCAGCTTCACCGGTCTCATTCTCGAGGCTCGCCAGCTGAGCAAACATCTCATGAGCCGAAAGCACCGGCTCTGACACCTGCCCGTCAACGGGAGTTTCCTCATCAGCGGGCTCAGTATCGACGTCGGCCTCGATGGCCTCCCGATCGGCCCGCTGAGCCTCCACGAAGCCGTCCCCGACCAACTCCGCTTCGGAGCTCGCCAACTGAGCGAACATGTCATGAGCCGACACCACCGGCTCCGAGTCCGCGTCGTCACTCGAAACAGCCTCGGTGTTTGATACAGGTTCGAGTTCGCCCTCAGCGGCATCCACGCCAACCGTCTCGGCCTCCGATGGCTCATCGGAGGCCGCAGGTTCAGCAGCCTCCACGGTCGCTGCGGAGCCGTTTGGCACAGCTGCACGTTCGCCGAAGATCACCGGTCCACCACCACCGTCGGGATCGGTGGACGCCCCTTCGCTCGAAGAGGCTGCCGCGCCGTCGACTTGGGGAGCCGGTGGAAGCTCTTCCGGAAGCTCCTGCCCGTCGAAGAACTCATGGACGGCGGTCATCGCCACAGAGAGCTCCGCCGGGTCATCGAGAGCTCTGGGGATCGCAGCACTGAGGCCCTCCAGCACGCGGCCGAAGAGCGGGACAGGCGTGATGTCACCCTGCTGGATCCATCTCCAGATCATCTCGAGCATCAGCCCGGCGGACCCGACATCGTCGTAGCCCATGACACGGCCGGTTCCCTTGATCGTATGACCTTCGCGAAGGAGGTCACCGGCTTCCTGCGGTGAGACCGTTCCTGCACGGAGGGCCTGAGCACCCTCAACAAGGCGGGCGGATCGCTCCGTCACCTCGTCGAGGAACATCTTCTGCATTTCTGGATCGTTGCTCCAGCCCACTGATGTACCTCAAACTGCGCGCAATGCTGTGCTGGAGGTATCGACCGACCCCCACAGCGCCTTGAGGACTACAAACCGCGTACCGAGGGTTCTCCGCGTCCTACTGGCGTCTACAACCCTGGGTACGCGGATCGGGCGCGAATCACTCCCACTCGATCGTCGACGGAGGTTTCGACGAGATGTCGTACGCAACCCTGTTGATACCGGGAACCTCGTTGATGACGCGCGATGAGATCGAAGCCAACACTTCGTAGGGCAACCGAGCCCAGTCTGCCGTCATCGCATCATCCGACGTGACCGCACGAAGTATCAGCGGGTAGGCGTAGGTACGCCCATCCCCCTGGACCCCGACCGAACGGATCGCAGGAAGCACGCCGAAGGTCTGCCACAAGTCCTGATACAGGCCCGCCTTGTGGATCTCATCGAGCACGATGGAGTCGGCGTCGCGGAGGATCTCGAGCCGCTCCTTCGTCACGTCGCCGATGATGCGGACTGCAAGCCCGGGCCCGGGGAATGGCTGACGCCACACGATCTCTTCCGGAAGCCCGAGCTCCTCTCCTACCGCCCGAACCTCGTCCTTGAACAGATCACGCAGCGGCTCGATGAGCGAGAGTGTCATGTCATCTGGCAGACCGCCGACGTTGTGGTGGCTCTTGATCTTTGCTGCATCCTTGGTGCCAGATTCGATCACGTCTGGATACAGCGTGCCCTGCACGAGATACCTCGCGTCGGCCACGCTGGATGCGACCTCTTCGAAAACCCTGATGAACGACTCGCCAATGATCTTCCGTTTCAGTTCGGGATCCGTGACCCCGGCGAGTGCATCGAGAAAGCGATCCTCTGCTTTCAGGTGGATGAGGTTCATGTTGAATGTGCGTTGGAACGTCTCCTCAACCTGTTCAGCCTCGCCCTTGCGGAGCAACCCGTGGTCGACAAAGACGCAGACGAGTTGGTCCCCAATCGCCTTGTGCACCAGAGCGGCTGCAACCGATGAGTCGACCCCTCCGGAGAGCCCACAGATGACCGTTCCCTCGCCCACTTCTTCTCGAATCGCGGCAACCGATTGCTCGATGATCCCGACATGGGTCCATGTCGGTCGGGCCCGACACACCGCGTAGAGGAAGTGTTTGAGGATCTCCTGCCCCCGGGGTGTATGCACGACCTCCGGGTGGAATTGCACCCCGAAGAGGCCCCGCTCCGCGTCCTCCATAGCTGCAACCGGGGAATCTCCGGTTGAGGCGGTCACGGTAAAGCCCGGGGGAGCCTCGGCAACCGCATCTCGATGGCTCATCCAAACGGGTTGCTCGACCGGGAGGCCAGCGAAGAGGACGGATTCGCCCGTCACCGTCAGCTCGGCCGGACCGTACTCGGCTACGTCGTTTCGGTCCACCGTGCCACCGAGGCTGTTCGCCAAGATCTGATGGCCATAGCAAATACCAAGGACCGGGATCCCGAGATCGAATATCGCCTGATCGATCCCATAGGCCCCGGGTTCGTGCACCGAAGCGGGACCACCCGACAGGATGATGCCGACGGGTGCCTGCTCTGCCACCGCGGCGGCCGTGATGTCGCGTGGAACGATTTCCGAGAAGACGTGTGCCTCACGCACTCGGCGCGCAATCAGCTGGGCGTATTGGGCCCCGAAATCGACCACCAACACCCGATCGAAGTCGCCATCCGACGCGTGACCCGTGGCTCCGGTTGCCACGTCAACCCATCCCGACGCCCTGAGACAGCTGGAGCTGCTTGCCTTCAGTCTGGAGGGCGGGGGCAACCATCACTTCAGCCTTCTGGAACTCCTTCACGTTGGCGTGCCCGGTGGTTGCCATCGAGGTGCGCAGGGCTCCAAAGAGGTTCCTCTTGCCATCGTTTTCGTGGGCCGGCCCGAGGAGCAGCTCCTCAATCGTTCCGAGGGTCCCAACTCGCACCCGCGACCCGCGCGGCAGCGTCGGGTGGAAGGTGGCCATTCCCCAGTGGACACCGTTTCCCGGGGCTTCCGCAGTCGCTGCGAACGGAGAACCGAGCATGACGGCGTCAGCGCCGACGGCAATCGCCTTGGCGATATCTCCCCCCGTCCGCATCCCGCCGTCGGCAATCACGTGGACATACCGGCCCGTCTCCTCGAGGTACCTGGTTCTCGCACCGGCCGCATCGGCGATCGCGGTCGCCTGAGGAACGCCGATGCCGAGGACTCCCCGCGTGGTGCAGGCAGCACCGGGTCCCACACCAACGAGCACGGCGACGGCACCGGTCCGCATCAAGTGCAGCGCCCCCGAGTAGGAGGCAACGCCGCCGACGATGACCGGCATTTCGACGTCGCGGATGAATCGGAAAAGGTCGAGCGGCTCGGTTCTCGACGAGACGTGTTCGGCGGAGACCACGGTGCCCTGGACGACGAGGATGTCGAGGCCACCCTTCTTGGCGTCGTCGATGTATTTGGTGACGTGCTGAGGAGTGAGGCTTGCCGCCGTGATGATCCCGGAATCCTTCATCTCTCGAACCCGCTGCGTGATGAGATCGGGCTCAACAGGGGCGGCGTACATCTCCTGCATCCGGCGCGTTGCCTGGGAGTCCGGCAGCGAGGAGATCTCCTCGTACACCGCCACAGGGTCCTCGTACTTCGTCCAGAGACCTTCGAGATTCAGAACCGCCAGGCCGCCCAATCTCGAGATCTCAACCGCAGTAGTGGGGCTGACGGCCGAATCCATCGCCGCCGCCAGGAGCGGGAGATCGAAGGTGAACGCGTCCATCTCCCAGCGCAAATCAACGTCTTCGGGATCGCGAGTCCGCCGCGAGGGGACGATGGCGATGTCGTCGAACCCGTAAGCCCTTCGTCCGGATTTTGCGATACCGATCTCGATTTCCACGTGGAAACGACCTTCCGTTGGTGGGCAGTGCCAGCCACCGCAGCGTAGTAGGAGTGTGAGATCCGAGACTCGAGACTCGAGACTCGAGAGAGACCGGAGACATGAGACCTGAGACATGAGACATGAGACCCGAGACTCAGCAACGTGCCTCCGTCTCGAGTTCTGCTGCCTGCTCCTTCGGTCAGACTCGACCCAGACCCACCGCGTCTCTCACCTGCTGTTGGAGTCGTTCGGCGCGTGTTCGGGCATCGAGGGCGCCCTTCTGGAGAATGCGCGCGACGTCGGCATCGTCGAGCTCCTGTAGCCGCGATCGGACCGGGGCGAGCTCAGCAACGATCGACTCGGCCACCGCATCCTTGAACCGCCCATAGCCCCCGGTTTCGTACTCGGCAGCGAGGTCGTCGATCGACCGCCCGGTTGTCGCCGACATGATCTCGAGCAGATTCGAGATACCCGGCTTCGCCTCGATGTCGTACCGAACCGTGGGGTCGGAATCCGTGACCGCCGACTTGACCTTCTTCCGGATGACATCAGGCGAATCATCGAGGTCGATGCGGTTCTTCGCGTTCGGGTCGCTCTTCGACATTTTGGCGGTCGGCTCGACAAGTGACATCACCCGTGCCGCGGTCTCCGGGATCAGCGGTTCGGGGATCGGGAACACCTCGCCGAATCGGTTGTTGAACCGGGCAGCGAGGTCGCGCGACATCTCGAGGTGCTGTTTCTGATCGTCGCCAACCGGCACGAGCCCGGCGTGAAACAGCAGGATGTCGGCAGCCATCAACACCGGGTACGAGTACAAGCCCAAGTTTGACGGGACTCCCTTGTCGACCTTGTCCTTGTGCTGCGTCATCCGGTTCAGCACTCCGGTCGGGGTCAACGTACCGAGGATCCACGCCAGCTCTGCGTGTTGAGGTACCTGGCTCTGCATGTAGAGCAGGGAACGATCTGGGTCGATCCCGAGTGCCAGGACCGTCTTGGCCGTGTCGAGGCGAAGGCGATGAAAATCGGCAGGGTCGTACGGAACCGTCATCGCGTGGAGGTCGACGATGCAGTAGATCACGTCGTAGGCGTCATCGTCCTGGAGCGCAACCCAGTTCCGGAACGCTCCGAGATAGCCACCGAGGTGCATCGCCCCCGAGGGCTGAACCCCCGAGAACACCGTCTGCTTCACCTGTTCTGTCACCACATCCTCCTCATGAGAAAACGCCGGGCCCTCGGGCTCCGGCGTCGGTGCCTTCGCGGCGCGCGGAGACCCTATCTCCCCCGCAACCACCACGGACGCGCGATTTCCATACAGGAACGATACCGGTGGCCGATCTTTCCAGCAAGGCGCTCGGGGTTTGGACCCCTCCGTGATACCCTTGCTCTGGAAGGATTTCGGCGCCACGGGAGCGCTGAATACGCGCGCGACGAAAGACCATGGCCACAACGAGCACGACAACGGACCAGATGCGGGATCTCCTTCCCCGCGAGGTACCGGGACGCTTGCCGTACATGCCGGGCATCGACGGACTACGCGCCATCGCCGTCATTGCCGTCATCCTCTACCACGCAGAGTTCGGATTCATCCCAGGCGGGTTCCTCGGCGTCGAAGTCTTCCTCGTCATCAGCGGCTATCTGATCACGTCCCTGCTGATTCTCGAACGCCTACGGTCCGGACGCGTGAACCTCAAGGATTTCTGGCTACGGCGGGCACGGCGACTCCTTCCGGCGCTCGGCGTGCTCCTGGTTCTCACCGTCGCCGGTGCCCTCCTCTTCGCCCGGGATGCCCTGTTCCGCCTCAATCAAGACGTACTCGGCGCCCTGACCTACTCCACCAACTGGGTCATGATCTTCCGCCAGGAGTCCTACTTCGAGGCTTTCACCCGACCGCCGCTCCTCCGGCACCTCTGGTCGCTGGCCGTCGAAGAGCAGTTCTACCTCTTCTTCCCCCTGATCTTCGTTGGGGGAATGGCTTTGCTCTCGCGCCGGTCCACGGGCTACGGCCAAACGGCTCGGCGCTTCATCGTTGTCGCATTCGCCGGTGCAGTCGCCTCAACGGCGCTGATGTGGTTCCTGTTCGTGCCGTACGAGGATCCCTCTCGGGTCTACTTCGGCACCGACACGCGGGCTACAGGCCTCCTCATCGGCGTCGGCCTTGCATTCCTGTGGCAACCCTGGAGGTTCACACGCCGACTTGGTTCAGTCGGAGCGGCCATCATGAATGTTCTGGGGTTCGCCGCTGTCGGCGGGCTGACGTTGCTGCTGCTTCAGATGGGCGAATACGACCTGTTCTTGTATCGCGGCGGCTTCTTCGTCGTCTCGACGCTCACCGCCGTGGTCATCGCCGTCACTGTCCACCCGCAAGGCGCCCTCAACCCGGTACTCGGAAATCGCCCCCTCGTCTGGGTCGGCAAACGGTCCTACGGGCTCTACCTATACCACTGGCCGATCTTTGTCCTCCTCCGACCCGGCATCGACGTGCCATGGGGTCGATGGCCGACGCTCGTGGCCCAGGTTGTGCTGACCGTCGCGGTCGCGGAACTCTCCTACCGCTGGATCGAGCAGCCGATCCGGCACCTCGGGTTCAAGACCTGGTTCGCACGAATCACCGAACCCCTGCGACGAGTGTCCCCACAGGCAGCATTCCTCTGGCCGGTCGTCGCCGGCGTCTTCCTACTCGGTCTTACGATCGGCCTGATCGAAGGTTCTTCAACCCCGCCGCCGGCTGAGGAATCGGTCGCGCTCGCCGACGAGTCGGTGGGCTCGGAGATCGAGATTGTCGGAGATCCGGCTGATGTCTCACCGGCTGCGGTTGTGTCGGCGGTCGCCGAATCTCGGGAACCCGATCCAGATGAGGCAGCCGCCGAATCAGAGTCTGCGGAATCCGACGGGTCGCCGCCGGAGGTGCAAGCCGAACCCGTGGTCCCGGAGACCTCCACAACGCCTCCCTCGCCCACGGCCCCGAACGACGCTGAGGTCGAACCCGGCCCAAAGGACTCCGAAACCGCAACCACACGAGCCGAACCGGTTGACGGTGAGGAGCTTGCGATCGCCGAGGCCGAGGTGGAGCCAGAGCCCCCCGCTCCTGGACCGCTCTTGATCGGGGATTCCGTGATGCTCGGGGCAAAACCCGGCCTCGCTCTGGCCATCGAAGGCGCACGAGTGGACGCAATGGTGAGCCGCCAGATGAAACAGGTTCCCGATCTTGTCGCGCAGATGCGAGCCGAAGCACCCTTCGGTGATATCGCCGTCGTGCATCTTGGAACCAACGGCGTCTTCGGCCCGTATCACCTCGACGCCGTCATGCTGGCGCTCCAGGAGGTTGACCGCGTCTACTTCGTCAACACAAAGGTGCCACGCAGATGGGAAGACAGCGTCAATGAGGGCCTCAAGGCCGGTGTTGAACTCTGGCCAAATGCCTACCTGATCGACTGGAATGCCGCGGCAACCGACCACCCCGAGTATTTCGGCGAGGACGGAGTTCATCTCACCGGTGCCGGCATCGAAGCCTACGTACGGCTCATCGCTGAATCCATCGGACATTGACGTGGCGCCGGGAACCAGCCATACTCGCCAGTCCATGACCGAACCAGCCACCACCACCATCATCATCATCACCTAGGCGCACACGTAGCCGTGTGCGCCCACGACCCTCCGCCCAGCGGGGGGTTTTCTCTATTCGGAGCAACACCATGACCACCCTTGAAATCTACGACACAACACTGCGAGACGGCACACAGCAAGAGGGCATTTCGCTGACGGCCGGGGACAAGCTGATGATCAGCCAACTCCTCGACGAACTGGGTGTCGCATACGTCGAAGGTGGCTGGCCGGGAGCGAATCCAAAGGATGACGAGTTCTTCAAGCGGGCCCGCACCGAACTCGACCTCGGAACCGCAACACTCGTGGCGTTCGGCTCGACCCGAAGGGCGGGGGCGTCGGCGGCGACCGACGCGCAGCTTGCTGCGCTCGTTGCCGCGGAAACTGAGGTTGTTTGCCTCGTTGGCAAGTCGTGGGACTACCACGTAGAACACGCCCTCCGTACCGAGCAGCAAGAAGCCATCGCGATGATCGGTGATTCGGTCGAGTACCTTCGCTCGGTCGACCGTCGCGTCTTCTTCGATGCCGAGCACTTCTTCGATGGTTATCGGACAAATCCTGAGTTCGCACTCGCAACGCTCCGGGCTGCCCAAGACAGCGGGGCCGAACGTCTCGTTCTCTGCGACACAAACGGCGGCACGCTTCCACACGATGTGGAACGCGTCATCGGAGAGGTTGCCGCAGCGCTCCCCGATGCCGTGCTCGGGTGCCATTTCCACAACGATTCGGGGACGGCGGTGGCGAACAGCCTCACCGCAGCTTCCGCCGGAATCCTGCAGATCCAGGGCTGTGTCAACGGATACGGTGAGAGGACCGGCAACGCCGACCTTTGTTCGGTCATACCGAACGTCTCACTCAAGATGGGGTACACATCCATTCCTGAGGACCGGCTCCCGCACCTCACCCGCGTCTCTCATCACATTGCGGAGATCATCAACCTCACGCTCGACGATCACCTGCCATACGTCGGCGTCTCGGCGTTCACTCACAAGGCCGGCCTCCACACGTCGGCGCTGGCGCGCAGGCCCGACGCCTACGAGCATCTCCCACCGTCTTCGATTGGGAACACCACGCGTACCGTCGTCTCCGAACTCGCCGGTCGGTCCACGATCCTGGCGAAGGCGCAAGACACCGGTCTCGAACTCACGTCGGACGAAGCGCAGCTCGTTGTTGACCGAATCAAGGATCTCGAACATGAGGGATATCACTTCGAGGCGGCAGACGCGTCGTTCGAGCTCCTCGTTCGCGAGGCGCAGGGATGGACACAACCGTTCTTCAGTCTGGAGTCGTATCGCGTGTTCGTTGAGCACCGGGAAGGCGATGTCGTGGCGGAAGCCACGGTGAAGGTCCACGTAGGAGGGGAACGGATTGTGACCACCCGCGAAGGTGATGGACCGGTGGCGGCGATCGACCTTGCACTCCGTGCGGCACTCGCCGACGCGTATCCACAGGTGTCGCGAATCCACCTCACCGACTACCGCGTGCGAGATCTCGACTCCTCGGATGGAACGGCGGCTCGCGTGCGCGTGCTCTGCCGTCACAGCGATGTCGACGGGTCGTGGGGCACCATCGGTGTACACCAGAACATCATCGACGCCTCGTGGCGGGCGGTCTGTGACGGCATCGTCGTCGGCTTGATCCGAGCGAACGGCGCGGCCAACGAGGGACCATGATCATCAAGGCCATGATCGCAAGGCCCCACATCATCCACGTGGTGATCGAGGATTCGAGCTCGGGGTCGTCTGAGCTTGCGCTGAGACCCCCGGCTTCGGCGGATCGCCGGCGTCGGAGCAGGTCATCCCACTCAACGCGACTTCACTCAGCCGGGAAGGAGAAGCACCGGAGCGTCCCGGTTGGCGCGAGTTGGAGCTCGGTCTGCTTGCCTCGGTCCTAGCCTTCTCGAATCACCGCATCCACCGTTTGCTCCTCGGCGTTCTCGAACGTGAGCGTCACGGGAATCACGTCTCCGACCTTGAACTCGCTCGCCTTATTGATGCACATGACGTGGTAGCCGCCCGGCTCGAGAAGGGCTTGCCCCCCGGCCGGGATCTCGATACCGCCTTCCGCCTGCTCCATCATCATCACGCCGTCGTTCATGAACGTCTGGTGGAGCTCCGTCGTTCCACAGATTTCTGCGTCGGCGGCAACGAGCCGGTCGGCGGTGTCACTTCCATTCAGCACCATGTAGAACGCACCATTGGCAGCCACCTGGGGTGATGTTCGACCCCAGGGGTCCTCGACCTGGATTCCACCGTCACCGGAGCTGCTGCAAGCTCCAGCGGTGACTACGGCCAAAAGGACTAGTAGTAGCAGAGTCGATCGCATGGGTATCCGTGCCTTTCGTCTGGATGACCATTTGAGGAAGGAGCAGCGGTTGCTCGCGGCGTCCTCGGCCGCACTCTCGAAGGGAGAACCATTCTCAGGTATCTGTCTCGTTCAACGATCATCAGCGTTGTAATTCTGGTTGACGGAGTATCTCGTCGGCGCCGAGCTCTCGGGCGCTTCGTGGTACCCGCCGCAAGTGGTCGCGATCCAGTCAATCGTGTCCGCACTACCGACGGCAGCGGGGAGCATAGCGTTTCGATCTGACGGGTCGACCGGAGGAGAAGGGCCCGGCTCGCGCGACCTCCCCGGCAGCACTACGACCTTCCGTCTCCAACAAGGTGGTTAGCCGAGCCCAATGCCGCGAGATAGCGTCCGATCTCGGCTGCGAGCGTCGTCGCCGTCACAGTCTCGAAACCCGCCAGACGGTGTCCGGCCGCACCGTGGTGGAACGCGGCCGACCGGGCGGCGAGGTCGGCCGGCAGGCCCCCCGCCAGGAACGCTGCGGTCATCCCGGTCAGTACGTCGCCCGTGCCGATCGTCGCCAGTTCCGAACCGCCGCTCACAACGACCCAGGTCTCGTCGCGGTCCACAACGAATGTTGGATTCCCCTTCAGAAGAACGACAACACCACGGTCTCGCGCGAGTTCCATCGCCGCGGCGGGGCTTGGCTCATTGCCGGTGAGCTTGGAGAACTCCCCTGCGTGCGGCGTCACAATGGTTTCGCCGCTTCGCGCGAGTGCCTCCAGATCGCTGAGCGCGTTGAGCCCATCGGCGTCGAGAACAACAAGACCGTCCCACTGCGACATCAGCGATTCGATGAAACCAGAATCGACAGGGCCGAGACCAGGTCCGATCGCCAGAACGTCGTAGCGCGCAGCTGCCTCGAGGATTCCATCGATGTCCGCAACCCTGAAGCCACTACCGGCACCAACGCCGCGGCTCATCACCCCGGGATCCATCGCCGCATAGATGGGCTGGAGCGTTCCGGGACATATCACGACTGCCGCACCGGCACCTGCGGCGAGCGCAGCCCGCGCCGACAGCATCGCAGCCCCGGTGATCCCGTGTGATCCGCCAACGACCGCGACCGATCCGACCGACCATTTGTGGGCATTGCGGGTTCGCGTCGGGATCGGTGCATCCACGGCCTCGCACAGCATCATCTCCGGGCGGGGCGCACCGAGGCCAATGTCAAAGACAATCAGCTCTCCGCTTCGTTCAGGTCCTTCGCCGAGCACGTGTCCCGTCTTCGCCGCCTGGAAGGTGATCGTGACGTCTGCGTAGAAGGCTGCATTCTCAACGCTGCCGCTGGCGGCATCGAGTCCGGACGGGACATCAACGGAGAGAACCGGCGTGTCGAGCAGCGTCCACGGGATCACCTGATCTGGAAGTGCACCGCGGAACCCGACGCCAAATACGGCGTCGATGATGAGGTCCGATCGGTCCGGCGCGTCGAGACCCGCGACTTTTGCGCCGGAGCGGACGGCTGCGAGGGCAGCCTTCCTCGCCGGGGAGGTGTCGCCCCTCGGATAGCCGAATGAGCGAATCGTGACGTCCACGCCGCGTCGCACCAAGTGCTTCGCTGCAACGTATCCGTCGCCACCGTTGTTGCCCCGGCCGGCGAGCACCGTGACACGATCCCCGTACCCGATCCCCATCTCAACGGCCACAAGCGCCACACCGAGCCCGGCCCGCTCCATGAGTAACTCGGGTGGGTCGTCGGCCATGGTGTCGAGCCTTCCCGATTCTGCAGGAGTGATGAGCGGTTCCATGTCCCGAAGTGTATTGGACGAGACCCGAGACTTGAGACCCAAGAACCAGGAGACGAGACAGGAACTTGAGACAGAAGACTCGAGACGAGATCACGGCTAGCGTCTCGGGTCTTGGGCTCTTGGCTTCTAGCTACTCGCTTCGATCATCTCCCAAAGGCGATCTACGTGCTCCGCGGTCGTGTTCGTCTGTCCGATTGAGACTCTGATGAAACTCCGGCCATCGAGCTTCGATGGGGTGACGTAGGCCCAGCCGGAGTTGTTGATCTCCTCGGCAAGGCCGTCGGTCGCCGCGTCCCCATCCACATGTCGGAAAGAAACGAGGCCGAACGGCGCCGGTGCGACCAACTCCAGACGAGAGTGCTGCTCGATCCGCCCCGCGAGTTCCACAGCGAGGGCAACATGCTCCCGGACGTGGTGGCGAAGGCCCTCGGCGCCGTACGAGCGCAGCACAAACCAGAGCTTCAGGGCCCGGAAACGGCGCCCAAGCGGGACATGCCAATCCCGGTAGTCGATGACCTGCCCGGATTCCGTCGCTGTATTCAGCAGATAGGGCGGCAAGATGCTCAACGCCTCGAGCAGCGGTACACGGTCGGCGACGTAGAACAGCGAACAGTCGAAGTTCGTGAACATCCACTTGTGGGGGTTGAACGTGTAGGAGTCGACGAGCTCGAGTCCGTCCTGATGGTGACGAAACTCGGGGCAGATCATGGCGGTGCCGGCGTATGCCGCGTCGACGTGATGCCAGAGGCCATACAACCGCGTGATTTCTCCGATAGCGCGAACCGGATCGACCGCAGTTGTCCCGGTCGTCCCGACAGCGGACACGACCACAGCCGGAACGAAACCATCGGCCAGGTCGGATTCGATCGCACATTTGAGCGCATCCGGTTGCATCGCGAATTCCTCATCAACCGGAATGAACCGGGTGTGACCGAATCCGGCCACCCGTGCCCCTTTCTCGATCGATGAATGCGCTTGCTCGGACGCGTAGGCCACCATCCGGCCAATCTCACCGTCGGCACGTTCCCTGGCCACAACGAGCGCCGTATGTGTCGAGTCCGAGGCGCTCATCTGGATGACTCCCCCACCCGGACCAGTGGTCTTCCATCCCACGGGCAGCTCAAGCAGATCGACCAGCCAGTCCGCGACAACCTCTTCGACTTCGGTCGCAGCCGGACTCGTCGCCCACAGCATGCCCTGAACACCCAGACCTGCCGATACCAGCTCCCCGAGGATCGACGGAGGGGAGGTGTTCGCCGGGAAGTAACCGAACCAGCCGGGCGACTGCCAATGTGTGATTCCCGGCATCACGATTTCGTCGAGATCTCGCAAGACCGCATCAAACGTCTCCGGCTGCTCGGGCGCCGCTGCAGGGAGCTTCGCACGGATTGATCCCGGCTCGACGGTCGAAATCACCGGCCGCTCCGAGACCGTTTCCATGTAGTTCGCGACCCACTCGACAAGTTCATGCCCATACCGCCGAAAATCCTCCGGCGACATGTGATAGGAACCGCCGGCGGGTTCAGGTCCCGGTGGTCTCATATCTCGTGTCTCGTGTCTCGTGTCTCATGTCTCGTGTCTCGTTTCTCGGCTCTCGGCTCTTGCCTCTCATCTCAAGTACTTCAGCAACTCCCTCACCATGAACGCGGTGGCGCCCCACAACGTGCCCTCTTCGAACTCATAGAACCACAGTTCATGACCGTGGAAATCGCGGGACACCCACCGGCTCTCGTCGAGCAGGTGATCAATCGGGGGTTCGATGATGCTGTGAACCTCCGCGGGATCCGGCACCAACTCGCCGGGACGATCGACCCTGGCAACAACAGGCACGATGAGCGTCGTGCGGCTCCGCGTCGTCACGGGCGTGAGCCCGCCGGCGATCTCAACAACGTTCTCAGGCGGGAGCCGGATTTCCTCCCACGCCTCGCGCTTCGCTGTCGCGATCGCGTCTTCTCCCTCCTCGCGCCCACCGCCGGGAAAGACAACATCGCCCGGGTGGGTCCGCATGTGCTCTGGTCGGCGCGTGAAAATGATCCGGTTCGTCCCGTAGCTATCCACGTAGATCGGTACGAGCACCGCGTACCGGGCGTCGGGTGGGGACGCGACATCCGGGAGCGCCGCGAGTCGTTTCCAGAGGTCCATCTCCAGAGCATAAGTCGATAGGCTGCGCTCGATGGCGCCGCGTATCAACAATCGCCCACGAAAAACACCACGTCTCATCATCCGTCCGTTCCGTCGCCGGGACGTGTCTCCAATGCACGACGCCATCCAGGCCTCCCTCCCGGAGCTCGTTCAGTGGCTACCGTGGGCCATTGGCTACGACCGGTCGGTCTCGCAACGATTCGTTCGCGAATCGGCATCTGCCTGGAACGACGGTCGCGCCTTCGACTTCGCGATTCGGCTTCCGGAAGAGCCGGATCTTCACGTTGGCAACGTCTCCGTGTGGCCGACCTCTGCGCCGAATCGGACCGGCGAGATCGGCTATTGGGTGAGAACGGACCTCACCGGGGAAGGTATCGGCACCGAGGTGACCGCACGTGCGATGCAGATCGGCTTCGAGGAACTCGAGTTCCACAAGATCATCCTGCGAATAGCCGCCGGCAACGAACGGTCGGACAAGATCGCCGAACGCCTGGGCTTCAACTATGACGGCATGCTCCGTCACGAAGTAAGGGTCGGCGACGAATGGCTCGACCATTCGGCGTGGAGTGTCCTCGAGAATGAGTGGCCGGGGATCAAGAAACAGCTGATTGGTGATGGGATCCTGGCCGGCAAGTAGATCGGCGCTGCCAGCTTCCAGCTCGAACGCCGGCGGACCTCATCCCCTTGATTCGAGCTCCCAAAGCCCCCTCCGCAACCGAGCCAGGCTCGGCCGAGCCTCCGCCACTTCGTGGTGGAGGCTCATATGAAGAAGGGCGGCCCTCACGGGCCGCCCTCCTCCATGAGCTGAAAGCTCCCTAGAAGTCCATTCCACCCATACCGCCCGCGTGGTCGTGACCAGCGGCGCCCGCGGCCACCGCAGGCTCCGGTTTGTCGGCAACAAGCGCCTCGGTCGTAACGAGCAGGGCCGCGATCGATGCCGCGTTCTGCAAGGTCGACCGGGTCACCTTGGCAGGATCGATGATGCCCGCCTTGTTGAGATCCGTGTACTCGCCGGTGGCAGCGTTGAAGCCCTCGCTTCCGCTGCACTCGTTGAGCACCTTGTTCACGACAACGCCGCCTTCGTACCCGGCGTTCACCGAGATCTGACGGAGCGGAGCCTCGAGGGCCCGCTTGACGATCTGGCGACCGGCCTTGACATCGTCGGTGCCGCCGCGGAGCTTGTCGATCGCATCGCCGGAGCGCAAAAGCGCCACGCCGCCGCCGGGGACAATGCCCTCTTCGACGGCTGCACGAGTCGCCTGGATGGCGTCCTCGATGCGGTGCTTCTTCTCGTTGAGCTCGACTTCCGTGGCAGCGCCAACCTTGATGATGGCCACGCCTCCGGACAGCTTGGCGAGACGCTCGGCGAGCTTCTCACGATCCCAGTCGGAATCCGAGTTCTCGATCTCCTGACGAATCTGCTTCACGCGAGCATCGACGTCGGCATGACTACCTGCGCCTTCGACGATCGTCGTGTTGTCCTTGGAGATGACAACCTTGCGGGCCTTGCCGAGCAGATCCATCGTGACACTGTCGAGCTTGAGACCGACCTCTTCCGAGATGACGGTTGCACCCGTGAGGATCGCGAGGTCCTGGAGCTGAGCCTTGCGGCGCTCACCGAAGCCGGGAGCCTTGACGGCGACCGAAAGGAACGTGCCACGGATCTTGTTCACGACCAGTGTCGCGAGCGCTTCACCTTCGACATCCTCTGCGATGATCAGCAGCGGCTTGGAAGCCTGCATGACCTTCTCGAGGATCGGGAGCATGTCCTGGACCGAACCGATCTTCGAATTGGCGATCAACACGTACGGGTCCTCGAGCACGGCTTCCTGCCGGTCCGGATCGGTGATGAAGTACGGAGAGATGTAGCCCTTGTCGAACTGCATGCCCTCGGTGAACTCGAGCTCGACGCCGAACGTCTGGCTGTCCTCGACGGTGATGACACCCTCGTTGCCAACCTTCTGCATCGCGTCCGCAATCCGTTCACCGATCACACTGTCGGCGGCGGAGTTGGCGGCCACGTAGGCAATCGCGGCGTGGTCATCGCTTGACACCGGTGTGGCGCTGTCTGCGATGCTCTCAACGACGCGCGAAACGGCTTCCTCGATGCCAGTCTTCATCTCCATCGGGTTCGCACCCGCGGCGACGAGACGAAGGCCGTCCTGCACCATGGCCTGCGCAAGCACGGTGGCCGTCGTGGTGCCGTCACCGGCAACGTCGTTGGTCTTGTTCGCGACTTCCTTGGCGAGCTGCGCACCCATGTTCTCGTAGGCGTCCTCGAGCTCGATCTCCTTTGCGATCGTCACGCCGTCGTTCGTGATGGTGGGGGCGCCCCACTTCTTCTCGAGGACGACGTTGCGGCCCTTCGGGCCAAGCGTCACCTTGACGGTGTCGGCGAGCTTGTCGACGCCCGCTTGAAGGCCACGGCGGGCCTCTTCATTGAATCTCAGTTCTTTTGCTGCCATTGGATAACCCTCCTAGGCGAGTACGGCGAGTACGTCGCGAGAGGACAGAATCAGGTAGTCCTCACCGTCGACCTTCACCTCGGTGCCGCCGTACTTCGAGTAGAAGACCACGTCCCCGACGTTTACATCCATGGGGATCCGCTCCCCGTCCTTGACTTCACCCGGTCCCACGGCGAGCACTTCGCCCAGCTGTGGTTTTTCCTTTGCGGTATCCGGGATGACGAGACCGCTCGCGGTGCGAGACTCTTCCTCGTCTTGCGGCTTCACGACGATACGGTCGCCGAGAGGCTTCAAATTCATCCGACTCCTCCTTCACGTGCTGGCAGTCGGCCATTGCGAGTGCTAATCATAACACGCTTCTGGCAGTCTTTACTCCCGACTGCCAGAATTTCTCGAAGACTGTCAAGAAACCTGCGTCGAGGTCGCGCGGCATCGTTCTCTCACGACGGAAGCCGCCCGGGTCCCACCTGAAGTCGCTACCCGTCTTCCATGACGCGTCCGAGGTCGGCGGGCTCGATGATGCCAACGGCGCGCCCGTCGCTGACCACCACCAGCCGGCCGGTCTTCCCCGGGGGCCGGCGCATCATCACGTCAAGGGGCATACGAACATCCACCACGTCCGCGGGCCCGATCTTCGCCATGGCGCCGGACGCCCGGCTCGACATCCGACGTGCAGGCGACAGGCGCTCGACTTCGGGCTCACCGAGCACGCCTCGGATTCGTCCTTCGACCTCGACCGGAAGTGAGCGAAGCCGTGTGCCGATCTGGTACAGATCTACCACATTGGTGATGAACATCTCGCCCGGCACGGGATCCGGTGTGTTGCGCATCACGTCACCTGCGACAAGTCCGTCGGCCTTGGTCATTGCCAGCTCGCGACGACCCGCGAGATCGGCGCTCCGAAGCAGGTACCAGCCGAGGTAGGCGCCGAGCAACGCCCATGGACTCAACGTCACCAGGGCAACAAGAGTCGCTGTGCCGATGACGAACCATCCGAAGACGCGACCGGCTTGGACTGCGACGGCCGTCGCCCGAACCCGATCGCCGTTGAAGTGCCAGATGCCGGCGCGCAACACGCGACCGCCGTCGAGCGGGAAGCCGGGGATCAGATTGAATGCGGCGATGAAGAGGTTGACGAACCCGATGAACCGTATCGCTTCCTGAACCGCCGGGGCACCGGACATCGCTCCGGCGACAAGCCATAGAACACCCGAAAGAAGCAGCGAGACGATCGGACCGGAGGCGGAGATGATGAATTCGTCGGCCGGCCGCTCCGACTTCCCTTCGATCATCGTGTATCCGCCGAAGGCAAGGAGTTGGATGCGCCGCACCTCCATGCCGCGGCGTTGGGCGACGATCGCATGACTTGTCTCGTGGGCGAGGACGGACGCGATGAATGCGACCCCTGCCAGCAAGGCGACGACGGTGGCAACTGCAGGGCTGGTGTCGGGATAGACGGCGCCGAAGTCGACGTAGAGCACCATCACGATCGCTGCCGCCACAACAAGCACCGACACGTCGGCCACGACCTCCGCCCCGCCGATCCGCCCGAGCCGGATGGCCCGGTTCACGAGCCCAACCGCATGCTCGAATCGACGTCTTCGCCAAGATCGTCAGGAGAAGTGCCATTGCGCAGCCGGTCGACCGCCACGGCGGCGATCATCGCGCCGTTGTCGGTACACATGCGGATCGAGGGAATGTACAACTCGACCCCCCGCTTCGCGGCTTCGTCGCGCAGTTTGGACCGCAGCCGTCGATTCGCGAGGACACCACCACCGCCCCCGACGGCCGTCACACCGGTTTCCTCCACCGCGTTGAACGTCTTTTCAACAAGGACGTCCACGATGGCCTCCTGGATAGAGGCCGCGACGTCGGAGCGCGGCGGCAGGGCATCGTCGTCCCGCGCCTTCTCGAGGTAGGTGACAACCGAGGTCTTGAGACCTGAGAACGAGAAATCGAATGGGCGATCGCGGAGCGCCCTCGGGAACACAATCGCGCTCGGGTCCCCATCTTCGGACTCCGCATCGATAGCCGGCCCCCCTGGGTACCCCAGACCGACGAATCGCGCCAGTTTGTCGAAGGCCTCTCCCGCGGCGTCGTCGATTGTGGTGCCGAGCGTCTCGTAGTCACCCCAGTCGCGCACGTGGACGATCTGGCTGTGCCCACCCGAAGCAAGGAGGACCACCGCCGGCGGCTCGTACGCCGGGAATTCAAGACGGGGGGCATAGAGGTGGCCCTCCATGTGGTCAATTCCGTAGAACGGCTTCTCGAGCGTCCATGCGAGCGACTTTCCGAAGGCGAATCCGACCATCAACGCTCCGATCAAACCCGGACCCCGGGTTGCCGCGATAGCGTCGAGTTGCTCTGGGTGAACACCGGCGGCGGCAAGTGCCTGGTGGACGAGCGGCCGAATCGCTTCGACGTGCGCCCGGGCTGCGACTTCCGGCACCACACCGCCAAATCGTGCGTGCTCCTCGGTCTGGGACGCCAGCACAAACGAGCGGACGTCGAATCCCTCCAGAACCGCGACACCGGTCTCGTCGCAACTGGTCTCGATCCCGAGGACGAGTGGCTCGGTCATGCGGATGCCGCCTGAAGGTCGGAGCGGATCTCATCGAGGCGAGTGCCATACTCCTCGGCGTCGACGTCGAGCGCCCACATGACGATGGCGTCCTCACCCTGGTAGTAGCCCTTTCGTTTCCCGATTGGAGAGAATCCGAACCGCTCGTAGAGCAGCTGCGCGTCGGTGTTCGTAGCCCGCACCTCGAGGGTGAGGTGCCGAGCACCGCGGCCGACGGCACGTTCCACGAGCGCGAGGAGGATCCGAGTGCCGAGTTTGCGGCGGCGCCGGCCCGGAGCGACCCCGAGGGTCGTGATGTGAGCGTCGGACTCGACCAGCATGAACCCGCCGTACCCGAGAATCTCATCGCCTTCGGCCGCGACGACATAGGATCGGTTGGCATGGCCGAGTTCGTCGAAGAAGACCCTCGCGGACCACGGTTGCGGATAGATGTCACGTTCGAGCGTTGCAACCGTGGGGACGTCGCTGCGCGACATGGCACGAATCATGACGGCCACATCCCCTCGGATCGGAACATCTTCCAGTTGATCTGCACGTCTGGTTCCCGCATGTACGCAGGCCGCACGTCCTCAGGGGCGACGAACTCACCGTGAGCGACGCGGATGGCTGCAATCTCGAGCATCACATCGGCCGATGGATACCGAGGTCGACCGCGGCGAACCCGATGCAGCCCGCCCCACGTTGCCTCAGGCAGGGCTTGCCAGTCACCAACGACCAATGTGTCCGACTCCTCGGTGTCGAGAACGGCCCGGAACTCCTCGAATCCGAGCACTTCGGGCAAACCGTCGGGAGCAACCCCGCCGGGGAGCGGTCGATACGGGGCAACCGCGACCTGTTGCCGGCGCATGTCGACGACGGACCAGATCCGGCGACGCCCGGTCGCGGCGCGAAGGGCTTGCACGGTCAGCGACGACACGGCGACAAGAGGCGCGCCCACCCCCGCCGCAAACGCCTGGGCGGTGGCGATACCCGCTCGAATGCCCGTGAATGGGCCAGGGCCAACATCAACAGCAACAGCGTCAATGTCGGCGCGCTGCCACCCGGACTGCTTGAAGCAGAATTCAATCGCCGGCATCAGGAAACCGATGTGTCCCCGCCGATCGACCCGTACGCTCATCGCCGCGAGTGATCCCCCATCACCGAGGGCTACCGACGAAGCGGGCGTTGCGGTCTCGATCGCGAGGATCTTCATACGATTCCCTCAAGCGGGCGATTCAGCCACGACCCGTGCGGCACGAAGCGGAATTGCCGCCCGGTCTCTCCGTCGATTTCGATCTCGATGACCAGACGGTCGGGAGAAACAGCGTCTTCGATCGCCTCACCCCATTCGATGACGAGTACGCCGCTCGCAGCGGTCTCCTCAAGATCGAGATCCTCGAACTCGAGGATCGAGCCGAGGCGATAGACGTCGGCATGCACAAGGGGAAGGAAGCCCTCGAGATAGACCCGTGCGATCACGAAGGTCGGACTGGCAATGGGATCTGGAACTCCGAGCCCTTCGGCGATCCCCGCGGTGAGGAGTGTCTTGCCGGTGCCGAGACGCCCACCAAGCAGCACGACATCGCCCGTCTTGAGCACCGAGGAGAGACGACGGCCGAGTGCCAGCGTCTCCTCGGGGGAGTCGGTTCGTGTCGTGATCATGTGCGTTTCATGCTCCGAAGAGTCCAAGCTGCTCCGGGTCATCATCCGGCTCGGCTGCGGGCTCGACCTCGTCGTGGTCGGTGTTCGCGCCGACGTTGTCGGCGTTCGCGCCGACATTGTCGGCGTTCGCACGGAGATTACCGGCGATGGCGGCCGCGACGAGACCGAAGTCGTACTGCATATCTTCGAGCACTTGGGCGGAACCCCGCAAGGCAGCTGCGGGATGGAACGTCGGAACGAGGTAGCGACCCCACCACTCATATGCCGTGCCTCGAAGACGGGTAATCCCCGTCTCGGTGTTCAGCAGCAGCTTCGACGAGAAGTTGCCGAGGGTGACAACGACCTTCGGGTCGATCAGACTGAGCTGTTCCCTGAGATATCCCTTGCATGCCACGATCTCGTCGGGCCTCGGGTCACGGTTCTTCGGTGGACGACACTTCACAACGTTGGCGATGTACACATCCTCCCGACGGAGACCGATCTCTGCGAGCAGCCGCTCGAGCAGCTTCCCCGAGGGACCAACAAAGGGCAGTCCCTCCTCGTCCTCTCGTGCGCCTGGTGCTTCTCCGACAAACACGACGTCTGCCCGAGGATTCCCGTCACCGAACACAACGTTCAGCCGCTCTTCGGCCAGCCGGCACGCCGTGCAGGAGAGCGCCGTCGTTCTGAGCTCCTCCAGCAGGGCCACCGCTTCGGCGCTCATTCTGCGCTCCGAGCCTCGAGCACCGCAGACTCGATCGCCCGTCCGACGGCAACAAAGGCGGCCTGCTGAACCGCATCCAGGTCGGCCGCTTCGGCGCCAAACGAGACTACAAAAGCCGAATCGCCGTCGTATCGAGTGTGGGTTGGCCGAATGCAGGCTCCGACGGCGTCGTGGGCTCGGATTGCAATCCTGCGGAGTTCGTTCCGATCCTCGATCCCGGCATCGGTGGCGACACACACGAGGGTGGTGTTGTCGCCGGGAGCCGGACCGACGGGCGGAGCGATTGACGCGTGTTCGCCGCCGGTAAGAGGTGTTCCCTCGAGGCTGAAGATGTCGCCGGCCGCATTGAGCACAACCAGGGCGCCAACGGATGCGTCGCCGACCTTCACCGCGGCCGATCCGATTCCGGCAAACTGAATCTCAGTGAATCCGCGCCATGCGGCGACCGTGGTTCCAGCTCCGGCACCGACGCGCCCCAAGGCAACCGGGTCCGTCGATCGAGCGCGATATGCAGCCGCCCCGTCGTCGGGTCCAGGCCTTCCGGGCGGATTCCCCGTCATGAGATCGAAGACGATGGCAGCTGGAATGATCGGGACCGGCCCGGCCGGAGTCGGAGCACCGCGGCCCTCTCGCTCGATTTCATCCGACACACCGGCTGCCGCGGCGAGCCCAAACGCCGATCCCCCTGCAAACATCAGAGCGTTGACCGTTACCGGCTTGATTGCGTCTCCGAAGGCATCCGTCTCGCGAGTCCCGGGTGCTCCCCCGCGTACGTCGACCACCGCAGTGTTCGGTTCGGGAAACGTCAGGATCGTCACCCCGGTCGCAGCTTCCTCGTCGGTGTGGTGGCCGACGGCGACACCCGGCACTGCTGTGATCGTCGGATCAGCCATCAGGAGCCTCCCTTGAAGTATCGCCGCGGCAGGCGCGGTCCGAACTGGCACACCACTTCGTAGTTGATCGTCGAGAGCATGTCGGCCCACTCGGTCGCGCCCACCTCCTCTGCTCCCTGCCGGCCGATGAACACCACCTCGTCACCAACTTCGATCGGATCGTCTCCGACGTCGATGACCACCTGGTCCATCGTCACGGTTCCGGCAAACGGGTAGCGCTTCCCCCGTATGAGCACCTCACCGCCGAGTTCGGAGAGCCGGCGAGGGATCCCATCGGCGTAGCCAAGCGGGACGGTCACGACGGTGGACGGACTCGGCAGGGGGCGAACTCGTCCGTATGACGGACGCGCCCCAGCCGGGAGCCGTTTCACGAAAGTGACGGCGGAGACGACTCTCATGGCCGGTACGAGCTCGACCCCTCGGCCGGTCTCGGGCGCCGGGCGCAGGCCGTAGATCCCGAGACCGATCCGTGCGAAGTCGAATCGAGCGTCCGGATGGTCGAGGGCACCGGCGGTGTTGGCGGCGTGGACGTAGTCGACATCGATTCCCTCGGCAGCGAGCGATTCGCGAAGAGCAGAGAGATCCGCGACCTGGCCAGCCGTGAATTCCTGATCTGTCTCAGCAACCGGCAAGTGAGTTGCGATTCCCTCGAGGACGAGCCGTTCATCGGCGTGGATCTGGCGGGCCAACTCCATTGCTGCGGTCGGATCCGCTCCCACGCGGTGCATCCCGGTGTCTACTTTGAGGTGCACGGGATATGGAGTCGCATCTTCGCGCTCCGCGACCTCGGCGACTGCGCCGATGAAATCGCTCCGGTAGACCGTTGGTGTCAGCGACCACTCAACCACGGCGTCGATCTCTTCCATGGGTGGTTCAGAGAGAATGAGGATCGGCAGATCGACGCCACCTTCTCGGAGCCGAACACCTTCGGCGACGAGCGCAACGGCGAGCCATGTGGCACCCCCGGCCATTGCAGCGTGGGCAGTCGCGACGTCGCCATGGCCATACCCGTCGGCCTTCACGACAGCACACACGTCCGCAGGTGCGATAGCGGCGCGGATGGCGCGGACATTTGCCTCAATGGCATCAAGATCGACTTCGATCCAGGACGGACGCATGGCCGCAAGAGTAACGACTGCCCGCCGGTCAAGTTGTCCATGATGTATTTGATAACCGGGTCGTTCGACCCTAGGGACGGCCCGACAACGCCCGTACCCTCATGGTGCGGAAGCGAAGCGACCGGGCGACGCGGAAACCGGTCACGAGCCAGGAGAGGTGCGACACCGAGTCACGAGTCTTTGAGAACCGGTCGGTCCCGTACGCAATCCGGCACCTCGGTGGGAGTGGACACACCACCCTCGGGTGGTTTTCCACCGGCACTGGATTGTGATCTGCAGATCATCGTCGCCTATCTCCGCACTCTGCAGACACCCCTCCCCGGGATGGGTCCGACCAGAAGAAGCGGCCGCTCTCCGGAGCGGCCGCTTCGCCTATTCACGGTCACGGTTCGTGCCGCGGGGCTCGCATCTCAGTTCGCCGGTCCCACCGCAATCGCCATCACGATGGCTTGCTCCCGGGTGTGTGTCACCGTGACCAACACGTCACTCACATCCAACATCTCGGCTCGTATGGCGGCGCGCCCGGTCAGAATCGCCCTCGGACGTCCGCCTCCGGTGATCTCAATGTCGGTCCACCGCAAGCGCCGCCAACCTGTTCCCAGGCTCTTCATCACGGCTTCCTTGCCGGCGAACCTTGCTGCCAAGCGACTTGCCGGATCGCTGAACCCATGGGCGTATTCCCATTCGTGGTCGGTGAAACACCGCCGGCGAAACGCGTCACCGTATCGGGCCAGTAGGCCGCGCACGCGATCAACCTCAGCGAGGTCGACGCCAAGGCCAATGATGTTCACGGTGCACTCCCGATCCCGAACTGCTGATCAGCCGGCATGCCTATTCGACGGTGACCGACTTCGCGAGGTTACGCGGCTGGTCGATATCGTGCCCGCGGAGCCGTGCGACGTGATACGCGAGCAACTGCAGCGGGACGGCGGCGTTCACAGGAGCCAGAAGGTCTTCGGTCTCCGGGATCCTCAACACGAGGTCGGCGAACTTCTCGATCTCCGTGTCGGTGTCGTAGGCCACGGCGATGATCTTCCCGCCCCGCGCCTTCACCTCTTGCACGGCTGAGATCGTCTTGTCGTAGGTTGCCCGTTGTGTCACGACGACCACCACCGGCACATCCTCGGTGATCAGCGCCAGCGTTCCGTGCTTCAGTTCACCTGCGGGCATCGCCTCGCTGTGGAGGTAGGAGATCTCCTTCAACTTGAGCGAGCCCTCCATCGCAACGGCGTAGTCCAAACCTCTCCCGATGAAGTAGATGTCGTCGGCGTCGACGATTGTACGCGCTGCCTCGACGATCGACTCCTCGTTCTCGAGGGTTGTCTCGACCTGCGCAGGCAATTGGGCAAGTCCGCGAGCGATCTCACCGGCGCGCTGCCGATCGATCGAGCCTCTCGCGAGTCCTAGACGGAGCGCCAGCAGGTATTGGCCGATCAGCATTGCGAGGTAGGCCTTTGTTGATGCGACCGAGATCTCGGGCCCGGCACGTGTGTACAGCACGTCGTCTGCGTAGCGACTCAATGTCGAACCGACGACGTTCGTCAGCGCCAGCATGCGCGAACCACGCTCTGATGCGAGCCGTGCGGCCGCAAGCGTGTCCGCGGTCTCTCCGGACTGTGAGATCGCAATGGTGAGGTCGCCGGCCTTGACCATGGGATCGGCATATCGCATCTCGTGTGCGTACTCGACCATGGTCGGGAGTCGCAGCACCCGTTGGAAGATCTCCCGCCCGACGAGCCCGGCGTGATAGGCGGTGCCGCATGCCGTGATCCACACGGTGTCCAGGTTTCTGGCGAACTCATCATCGAAATCGGTGTGTTCCAGCCAGACGGTGCCGTCTTCGCCGATCCGCCCGCCGAGGGTTTCGGTGATCACCGTCGGTTGTTCGTGGATCTCTTTGAGCATGAAGTGGTCGAATCCGCCCTTTTCGGCCTGCTCGGCATCCCAATCGATGTGGATCGCTGCGCGATCGATCGGCTCGCCGTCGATCGTCTCGACGACGGCGCCGTCCTCCGTGAGCGTCACGAGTTCATCGTCCTCGATGATGAGGAATTCGCGTGTGCGGTGAAGCAGCGCCGGAATATCAGAAGCAAGGTAGGTCTCACCATTCCCGAGGCCGATCACCAGCGGGCTGATCTTGCGGACAGCCACGATCTTGCGGGACTCTCGTTTTGTCATCACGACCAGCGCATACGCACCTTCGGCCCGCTCAACGGCGCGCCGTACCGCTGCCGCGAGATCCCCGGTGTACTCCTCGGCGATCAGGTGGGCGAGAATCTCCGTGTCGGTCTGCGAAGTGAGGACTGCCCCGCCGGCTTCTAGATCCTCGCGCAGCGCCTGGAAGTTCTCGATGATCCCGTTGTGCACAACGACGAACTCGCCGGTTGGGTCGGTGTGGGGATGCGCGTTCAGATCACTAGGCACGCCGTGCGTCGCCCAACGGGTGTGCCCAATTCCTATGGTCCCGGCCAGCGGTTCGTCCTCGAGGCGGTTCTCGAGATTGACGATCTTCCCCTCGGCCTTCCGAACATCGATCGATCCGTTGGCTACAGCAACGCCAGCCGAGTCGTAGCCCCGGTACTCGAGACGTCGCAACCCATCCATGATGATGGGAGCCGCTTCGTGAGGGCCGACATAGCCCATGATTCCACACACGCGCGCTACCTCCTTGAGGTTGTGGACCGGAGGGCGCTCCGGGACGATGTCCCGGCTCACAAGGGGGGGTTTGTCCCCGGAATCACTCCCGGGTTTTGCCCGACCCCGTAACGACCGTGAGCGGCCGAGAGGGCACCCGCCGACTGTTCGATAATCCCTCTTCCTCGTCACCTCGCGAGTCGCGAGGGCAGGCGCTTGGATGTTCTCCGGTCGGTCGTTCAGTTGTGGGGAGAAGAGTAGCGAGACTTGAGAGATGAGACACGAGACACGAGACCGGAGACATGAGACATGAGACACGAGACCGGAGACCGGTCGCTGCGGCCGGACGGGAGCTCGGTCGAAGAGGGGGAGGCCAGCTTCTACGCCAACTCTGCTTCGACCGTCTTGGCCACGAGGGCCGCGACGTCGGCGGCTTCGGCGGACGAAGGGGCTTCGACCATGACCCTCACGAACGGTTCCGTTCCCGAGGCACGGACAAGGAGTCTGCCGCGGCCGCCGAGGGCACGCTCCGCCTCTGCGATGGACGCCACCACTGCTGTGTTGTGCATGTAGGCCTTGTCCCTTACCGTGACGTTGGTCAGAACCTGGGGATAAGCCTCCATGACGGTGCGTAGTTCCCTGAGTTCCTTACCGGTAGACGCCATGACCTCCATCAGGCGTAGGGCAGTACGCAGCCCATCGCCGGTGGCCCGATCCTCCAGCAGGACGTGGCCTGACTGTTCTCCTCCGATGACGGCGCGGGACGTGCGCATCGCTTCGAGGACGTAACGGTCGCCGACGTCCGTCTCGATGACCACGATTCCGAGCCGTTCCATCGCCTTGCGGAAGCCAAGGTTCGACATCACCGTTGCCACCACAGTGTCGTTCTTGAGCCGACCCCGCTCCTTCATCCACTGGGCAAAGATCGACATGATGACGTCTCCATCGGCCACAACGCCGTCCTCATCGACTGCGATGAGCCGGTCGGCGTCTCCATCGAACGACAGGCCGACCCGCCCGCGTGCTTTGTCGACCATGGCCTCGGGATGGGTTGCGCCGCACCCCCGATTGATGTTCATGCCGTCCGGATCTGCGTTGATGACCTCCACCGTCGCACCGACTCGTTCGAAGAGGGTAGGTGCGGCGAGAAACGCGGCTCCGTTTGCGGCGTCGACCAAGAACTCGAGGCCGCGCATCGAATACTCGACCGGCTGAACAATCTTGTCGATGTAGCGGTCAACGGCATCGCCCATCACCGTTTGGATTCCGACCTTGGGGCCGACACTCCGATGCCACGGCGCTCCCTCGAAGTAGCGCGCCTCAACGGCGGCCTCGTCATCATCCGACAGCTTGGTCCCATTTGGCCCGAAGAACTTGATGCCGTTGTCCGCAGCCGGGTTGTGTGAGGCGCTCACCATGGCGCCGTAGGTGGCACCGGAGTCGCGAACGAGGCGCGATACCGCACCAACCGGGATGATGCCGAGGTCGATGGTGTCCACACCCACCGAGTTGAATCCCGCCATCAATGCGGCGGAGAGCATCGGGCCCGATCGTCTCGTGTCGCGCCCGACCACCACGTGGCCGTCCCGGCCTTCTCCGGCAGCGCGGGCAAGATCGAAAGCGATCTCGGGGGTGAGCCCCTCGTTTGCGACACCACGAACACCGTCGGTTCCGAAGAGGTGCCTCTCAGCCATGCCGAATACCCCCGTTGCGGTCGATGTTGAGCAGGTCCAGTGCCTGAATCAGCGCTTCGTGAACTGCGGAGCGCGGCGTGCCTTGCGAAGACCGTACTTCTTGCGCTCGACTTTGCGGTCGTCACGGCGAAGCAGTCCGGCCTTCTTGAGGGCGGGGCGAAGATCCGGATCAATCTCAACAAGCGCTCGGGCGATTCCGAGTCGGAGCGCGTCGCTCTGTCCGGTGGTGCCTCCACCTTCGAGGGTTGCCGAGATGTCGTAGCGTCCCTCGAGTTCGGTCAGCTTGAGCGGCTCAACGATTCGAAGGCGATGTGACGGCTCGGGGAAGAAGTCGTCGAGGCTCTTCCCGTTGAGGGTGAACTGCCCGGTACCGTCGAGAAGCCTGACTCTGGCGACGGCGGTCTTCCGGCGGCCGGTGGCCTGAGCAATCGGTTTCGTCATCAGGCTTCAGCCTTTCGGTATTTGAGGGTGAGAGATTGGGGCTTCTGGGCCTCATGCGGATGCTCCGAATC
This sequence comes from uncultured actinomycete, assembly GCA_942491345.1. Taxonomy (GTDB): domain Bacteria; phylum Actinomycetota; class Acidimicrobiia; order Spongiisociales; family UBA5794; genus JAHEEL01. The sequence continues at coordinate 73,902 of CALOAN010000021.1, read as the reverse complement.
GGCGTAGACCTTGAGCTTGGTGAGGATCTGGCGACCAAGACGATTCTTTGGAATCATCCCTTTGACGGCGTCTTGCACGAGGCGCTGGGGGTGTTGCGTCCTCACGTAGGCGAGGTTGTGCGAGCGTAGGCCGCCCGGGTAGCCGGAGTGGCGGTGGTAGACCTTGTCGGTCTCCTTGTTGCCGGTCACGGCGACCTTGCCGGCGTTGATGACGATGACGTAGTCACCCATGTCCATGTGCGGCGCGTAGGTCGGCTTGTGCTTGCCGCGCAGGATCTGCGCGACCTCTGAGGCGAGACGCCCGAGTGGGATCCCCTCGGCATCAACGACGTACCAGCTCCGATCGATATCGGCGGGCGTGGGCGTGAATGTTCTTTGCAGCTTGGCTTTCATCGGGAGTCCTCAGACGGCACGAAACCACCCCCGGGGACCCGGGAGCGGACCCGAATGCTATCGGGTCGCAGAACATAAGGCCAACCGGATCCATTCCGTGGGCTGACAGCGCCGCATACGAGGTGGAGAACCCTGGGTACGCGCTATTGGTACTCCACCGAGATGAGGGTGAGGCCTCGTGATGGGGCACTGCCCGATGCGAAGGAGCGATCACGCCGCTCCAGAATCTCCAGCGCCACCTCCGGATCGAGGCGACCGCGCCCGACTTCGACCGAGGTTGAGACGATGGATCGGACCATGTGGTGGCAGAAAGCGTTGGCGGCGATCAGCAGTTCGACGACGTCCCCCTTCCGGCTCCAGACCGCTTCCCTGAGTTCGCGCACCGCGCTGAGGCCGCCAGCCTTGCGGCAAAACGAAGCGAAGTCGTGGGTTCCGACAAGCGATGCAACCGCGCGGTCCATCGCTGGAACATCAAGCGGCTCGGATATGTGCCAGGTGGTCCTCACCGAGAGGGGATCGTGCACCGGAGCGTTCCAGATGCGATAGCGATACCGGCGTCCGGTAGCGGAGAAGCGCGCATGGAAAGCGTCCGGAACCTCTGAAACGGCGTACACCGCTATCTCCGGACGGAGCTGGCTGTTCAGACTGCGCTGGAGCGTCCCGATGTCGAGCGAGTCGTCGACGGTGAAGCTGATGACCTGGCCGGCGGCATGGACTCCAGCGTCGGTCCGGCCGGCGACCGCCGTTCTGACCTCTCCGATTCGATGGAACAGCGCGGTCTCGAACTCACCTTGCACCGTCCGCAGACCACCCTGGCGCGCGTAGCCGTGAAATCCCGTTCCGTCGTAGGCGACGTCGATCCGATACGTCGGCATCCCGCAAAGCTCCTAGAACAGGCTGAAGCCGCCGAGGATCGTCGAGACAACGATCCACCCGGCCCATCCGAGCACAGCAGCGACGATCGAGCGGTCAAGCGGGAGATCGGACACGTAGTGGGTCCCATATGCGACCACGAGAAGGAACCAAAGCGAGCCGACAAGCGTCGCAATGAGATCATTGCCGAAGATCTGCGCCGAAGCGATCGTCAGCAGCAGCGTCGGGAAGGCGAAACCGGCCATCCGGAGGTAGATCGGGTAGTGGCCATCGCCCCGGAAGAGATACACGACGACCGCGTACACCAGGCCGCTGTAGATCAGCCAGAACATGATGGCTGACAGCAGCGACGACATGACAGCCGTGAAGCTCGTCACCAGCCCGAAGAGGGGGGTGCCACCCGCAATGAGAAAAAGCACCTCGGTGATTGCAACGATGATGAGCGCGTCACCCGTTGCTCGGTCGTTGAACTCCATCCACACGAAGGCGTCGCGATCGAAACGGATCGTCTGCAAGAGTCGGTTGAGAACGGCGCCCATCGGTTGCCTTCGGTCTGGGATCGTCAGACTACCGGTGAGCCGTCACGAGCATGCCCGTTCAAGCCGTCCGGCACCGCGGACCACGGAGACATCAACACCGTACGATTCGATCTGCGACAAGGGGACCCACGCGGCATCGTTGACCTCCTCATCGGCGACCACATCTGCATCGAGCGCTCGAAAGGCGAACCGAAGGTCAAAGTGCTCGTGGGACGGTTCCGGCACACGCGGGGGTATTGGATGGATGTCGAGGTCGATGAGTCCTTCAAGGATCGGTTCGGTGGCGATCCCGGTCTCCTCGAGGACCTCACGAGCCGCCGCGGCAATCGGTGAAACGTCCTCCGGATCGATGTGGCCACCCGGCTGGAGCCACCGTTGGAGCCTCCGGTGATGGATGAGGAGAAGCGACGACCCATCAGGCGACACGACAAACCCCGACGCAGTGAAGTGCCCGGGATCAAACCGATCGCGGTTGGTCGAGTCCCCCGACTCGACGAGTTCGAGCGCACGGCCCACCACCGCAGGCGGGGCGATGTCGCCGGTACTGAGGAGCAGAGCTTCGATGGTCATCATGCCCGGAGAGCGTACCCGGGCCCGGCCGACGCGAAAACGCTCCGACCGAAATCGGAGCGCTCCGTTGTTCTTGATTCGCTCCCTGCGACTCAGACCAACTCAATAACCGCCATCTCGGAACCGTCGCCACGGCGCGGGCCGAGCTTCGTGATCCGTGTGTAGCCACCCGGCCGATCGGCGTACCGCGGGCCGACCTCGTCGAACAGCTTCGTAACGACGTCGTTGTCACCGATCTTCGCGAGCACGAGCCGGCGAGCGTGAAGATCGCCGCGACGAGCCTTCGTGATGATCTTCTCGGCGTACGGCCGAACTTCACGAGCCTTCGCGTGGGTCGTCGTCACCCGCTCGTGAACAATGAGCTGGGCCGTCATGTTGGCAAGGATCTTGCGCTGGTGCTGAGGGCTGCCGCCGAGGCGGGCCCCTCTCTTCGGTCTTGGCATTAGACAACGCTCTCCGTCGACTCGGAGTCGGCGATCGAACGGAGCGAGAACCCGAGCTCGTCGAGCTTCGCAACAACCTCTTCGAGCGACTTCTGCCCGAAGTTGGTGATGTTCAGCAGATCCTCTTCGCTCTTTTCGATCAACTCGCCAACGGTTTGCACCTGGGCTCTGCGCAGGCAGTTCCGCGGGCGTTCCGACAGATCGAGGGCCTCGATCGGGAGATCGAGATGCTCCTGGCCGGCTGCTTCGGGCTGGATGATCTCATCGAGCTCGAGTGCGTCGTAGTCCTCCATGTCGGAGAACAGGTCGAAGAGATTCCGCAGCGTGCCGCCGGCCGACGAGATCGACTCGGCGGGTGTCACCGAGCCATCGGTCTCGACATCGAGGATGAGCTTGTCGAAGTCGGTCATCTGACCGACCTGAGTGCTCTCCACGCGATAGGCAACCTTGCGCACCGGCGAGTAGATCGAGTCGATCGGCATGACGCCGATCGCATCGGAAGTCTTGTTCTTGTCTGCGCTTCGATAACCGACACCACGGCCGGCTCCCATTTCGACCTCGAGCTTCGCCGAGGCTGACAGCGTCGCCAGATGGTGGTCGGTGTTGACGACTTCCACGCCGGCAGGCGCCTGTATGTCGCCTGCAGTGACCTCACCCTTGCCCTGTGCAGACAGGTAGAGGGTTTGTGGGCCTTCGGCGTCGATACGAAGCACGACTTGCTTGAGGTTCAAGATGAAGTCGACGACGTCTTCAACAACGCCCTCGATCGTCGAGAACTCATGTTGAACGCCTTCGATCCGAACGGACGTGATCGCAGCACCGGGAATCCGAGACAGCAGCGTTCGCCGCATTGTGTTTCCGAGCGTGTAGCCGAAACCCGGCTCTAGTGGTTCAACGATGAACCGTGAACGAGTCTCGTTGACGTTTTCTTCTTCGATGGTGGGCCGCTGCGTGATCAGCACGGAGAGACTCCCCTTTCGCTTATGGGGACTACTACTTGGAGTACAACTCGACGACGAGCTGTTCTTGGATCTGGGTGTCGATCTGTTCCCTGCTGGGCAGATCCCGAATGGTGATTGTGCGTTCCTGGGTGTTGACGTCCATCCACTCGGGGACCGTCCGGTCTCCCGTGTCGACGGCAATCATGATCGGAAGGATCTCGAGGCTCCGTTCCTTGACCGAGACAACGTCGTCCTTTCGCACTTGGTACGACGGGATATCGACCCGCTTGCCGTTGACGAGGAAGTGCCCATGGTTGACGAGTTGGCGCGCTTGGGGACGCGTCGATGCCAGACCCGACCGATACACGACGTTGTCGAGTCGGCTTTCGAGGATCTGGAGGAGGACGGTGCCTGTGATGCCGCTCTGGCGCGCTGCTTCTTTGTAGTAGCGCCGGAATTGCTTCTCGAGCACGCCGTAGATGAACTTCAGCTTCTGCTTCTCGCGAAGCTGAACGAGGTACTGGGACTCGCGAATACGACCGCGCCCGTGTTCACCCGGCGGGTAGGGCCGGCGATCGAAGTACTTCGCTTTGTTGTCGTCGAGGAGTTGCCGAGCCCTGCGGCTCACTTTGGTCCTCGGTCCGGTGTAGCGAGCCATTTCTAGCGCATCCTCCGCTTCTTCGGGCGGCATCCGTTGAACGGCACCGGTGTTACGTCTTTGATACCGGTGACTTCGATCCCCATATTCTGAAGTGTGCGAATCGCCGTTTCACGCCCTGAACCTGAGCCACGGACGATGACGTCGAGCTTGCGGATCCCCATCTCGCCTACCTTGCGGGCGGCTTGTTCGGCGGCAACCTGAGCGGCGTAGGGCGTTGACTTGCGAGATCCCTTGAAGCCGACGGACCCACCCGATGACCAGCCGACGACCTCGCCCTTCTGGTCTGTGATCGTGATGATTGTATTGTTGAAGCTGGCCCGGATGTGTGCCTGGCCATGGGTGATCGTGCGGCGTGTCTTGCGGCGCGGCCGTGGTGTCTGCTTGGCCATTACTTCGTGACCTTCTTCTTGCCTGCGACCGGAGCACGACGACCCTTGCGGGTGCGAGCGTTTGTGTGCGTACGCTGACCGCGTACGGGTAGGCCCCGGCGGTGGCGGAGCCCCTGGTAGCTGCCGATCTCGACCTTGCGCTTGATGTTCTGTGCGACATCGCGGCGGAGGTCACCTTCGACGATGTAGTTGCCGTCAATGAATTGGCGGACCTTCACGACTTCGGAGTCGGTCAGATCACGTACCTTCGTATCAGGCGATATCTCGAGCGCTTCGAGGATCTGATGTGATCTCGTGCGCCCGACGCCGTAGATATACGTCAGGCCGATTTCGACCCTTTTCTCTCTCGGGAGGTCTACTCCAGCGATTCTTGCCATGTGTGCGCTACCCCTGACGCTGCTTGTGTCGCGGGTTCTCGCAGATCACCCAGACGCGTCCGTTGCGCCGGATGACCCGGCACTTCTCGCACATCTTCTTGGCGGATGCTGATACTTTCATCAGTGGTGATCCTGCCTCGGTTCGGTTCTGTCGAACGCCGCATCCGAGCGTCACCGAGGCAGACACCGGGGTGTCCGCAGCGAAGGGTGACCTCTACACCGACGATGGCCGAGCGTGACCCGGACCCGTCGATATCAACGACGTCTTTGCATGGGAAAACGCAGCCCGATACCGGGCCGCTGAGGAGATTGTAGGGAAGCCTGTTGTGTAACGGCAAGTCGGGTGAAGTCTCACCCAAAACACGGCGAGCCCCATGACCGGGCCGGATCACGGCGGCCGCCTGCTTCGCATACCGCGACCGTCGGCCGCAGTTCTCGCGGTACCGTTCCGCCCATGGTACGCACCGGCCTCTTCTCTCTCCTCGTTGCGATATTCGCCGCCGCGTGTTCCGTCACTTCGGATCCGCAGAGCGACGCGGAAGCGGTAGCGGAACGGGGAAGCATCGGGGCCACGGTGACCTACGTGTTCGATGGTGACTCGATTGAGGTCGAGATCGCAGGCCGAAGGGAGGAGATACGCCTGATCGGCGTCAACGCTCCCGAGGGTGATGAGTGCTTCGGGGAGCCGGCGCGCGACGCACTCATTGCGTATCTCGATGGCAAGGACGTCGCCCTCCTCGACGGGTCCGGCAGCGACGCAGACCAATACGGACGCCTCTTGCGATACGTCTACGTCGGTGACGAGAACATCAACGGACGTATGCTCGCCGACGGCAACGCCGTCACGCTTCAAGGAGACCACCGTTCCAACGAGGCGTTCGTCGAGATCGGCAACCTCGCAGCCGATGCGGGCTACGGCATGTGGGCGGCGGATGCCTGCGGGCCACCGCCACCTCCCGGGATGAGCATCGCGGACGTGCAATACAACCCTCCGGGGCCGGACGATGAGCGGCTCAACGACGAATACGTGACGATCGCCAACGCAGGTGTTGCTGCCATCGACCTCACCGGGTGGACACTACGCGACGAATCGTCCCAGAACCGCTATCGGTTCGGCTCGGTCACCCTCGCTCCCGGTGACAGCATCACGGTGAGAACCGGATGCGGAGCCAACAAGCTCGACACGCTCCACTGGTGCGCCGAGCGCTCGATATGGTCGAACACCGGCGACACGGTGATGCTGCAAGATGCGCACGGGAACGTGGTAGACCGCTGGACGTATGGAGACAAGTAGCAAGACCCGAGACTTGAGACCCGAGATCTGAGTCTCATGTCTCGTGTCTCGTGTCTCGTGTCTCGTGTCTTCTGTCTTGCTACTTCGTCTCGTTCACGGTCACACACGCTGCATTGAGCGTGTCACTGCCGCTATCTCCGAACACATCGAAGCAGTCGTTGACGGCGATGTATGACCCGACGCCCGTCTCAGCCCAGCTTGCGGAACGTTGGGTCTGCCCGTCCATGTCGAAGGTGGCGGTGCTGGTATCCCACTCGCCCCCGGTGCCGGAGGTCCAGTCGTCGTAGAACGCAACGAGCTCGTCGTAGCGATCAATGGGGTACGTGATCGAGACGAATACGGCACCGTCTTGTGTGCCGGCCGTAGTCGCGCTTCCGCCGTCCGGGACCGGGATCTGGAGCGCACTGGGGATCTCGACGTCAGATCCAACCGAGAACGTCCCGTCTTCCGATTCGACGTTGACGGTGAATTCGTCACCATCGCCAGACACGTCGAGTTCGACGTCTCCCCCGCTTGCGGACTCGAGGGCCCGCTCAGCCGCCTCCTCGCTCAGCTTTTCGGCCGCGGCGCCGCACGCCGTCGCCACCAGGGCGAATCCGATCAATGCAGCCGCCACCACGATCTTTCGACGCATCACGCCTCCCCTTTGTTCGACCCCGTTCGCAGCCGTTCCTCCGCCACTCGGGAAGGACGACTCTCATGAACACACGAGCGCGGGTGCCCACATCCGAGGCTTCAGCTGCCCCCGGGTTCATCGTCGCTCGAGTCGACCCTACGCGACAGTCGGGCAACGAGCAATGGGCAGGCGTCGGGGTCGATGTCGACGCGCCACACACGTGGCGAATGACGTGTCTCGATTCCCCCGCCCGCAACGAAGCACCCGGCAAAAGCGTCCCGATCGATCGGCCGAACCTGTCGCCCTACCCGACCTGGTTGATGGACACGCAAGCTGCGTTGGACTCGCTCGAACTCCCGTCCCCGGTCCCATCGGCGCAGTCCGCCACCATGATCATCGTTCCGGTCCCAGGGTCGGTCCACATCTGCATCCGCTGCGTGCCATCGTCAGAGTCCACCGACATCGAATTCGATGTCCACTCGTCACCGCTGCTTCCGGTCCAGTCGTCGTAGAAGCCGGTCAACTCGTCGAAACGACTCAAGTCGTAGGTCAGGGCCACAGAGACACCGTCGTCCGCCACAAATGAGGTCATGACGTCGCCGCCGTCCGGGACCGGTATCTCCAGTTCGTCGGGCAATTCCGTTCCCACACCAATCGAGACCGTACCGTCCTCGGTCTCCATCTCGATTGTCATCTCCTCGTCATCACCCGACACGTCGATCGAAACATCCCCCTCCTCGGAATCGATGTTGATCGACATGTCCTCCCCATCACCGGATACATCAACGTCTACGTCACCCTCAATACCCGCCTCGATCATCTGTTCGGCGACATTGTCAGCCACCACATCGGATGCACTCGAGCAGGCGGCGACAGTGAGCGCACACACCGCAACAGCGGCAATTGTGAGATTGATGGGTCTCCTCATCATGGCGTTCTTCCCTTTCAACGATTTGGGCGAACACAACAGCCCCCTTCTCTGTTCTCTATCGTCGCCTCGTCGTCGGAACTTGTGCAGAGTCGATTGGCAGGTCGGCCCCTCTCGAATCGACCGCACCCGGAAACAGGAGAGAGGGAGCCGACGGCGCCGGCTCCCTCTCCGCGATTGTTGCGTCGGAGGTCTGGGCGGTCAGCCCTTCTCGGGTGTTGGCTCAGACGTTGTCTTGGGCTTGGAGTCGGACGGCAGGGCCGGTCCGACCTCTACGCGGTCGGCGGGAAGGATCAGATTCGCGACGACGCCGATGACGGCGGCGAGAGCGAGTCCGGAGATCTGAACGTCGCCGATCTGGAGCGGCGATGTCAGGCCACTGATCCCCAATCCGAAGACGAGGATCAGGCCGACCACCAGCATGTTCCGGCCCTTCTTGAAGTCGACGTGATTCTCGACCAAGGTCCGCAGGCCGACGGAGGCGATCATTCCAAAGAGGATGATCGAAAGCCCGCCGAGCACCGGTGTCGGCACCGTGCGCAGCAGCGCCGCCAGTTTCGGAATCAAGGCCAGGGCAATGGCAAACAACGCACCGATTCGGAGGATGAACGGGTCGTAGACCTTGGTGATGGCCAGCACCCCCGTGTTCTCCGAGTATGTCGTATTCGGTGGACCGCCGATGAGGCCGGCCACGCCGGTCGCAATACCGTCACCGAGCAGGGTCCGATTCAGCCCGGGCTCATCCAGGAAATTCTTACCCACAACACCGCCGTTGGCGACGATGTCACCGACGTGCTCGATCATCGTGACGAACGCGATCGGCGCGATGATCGCGATGGCACCCCACTGGATGTCGCCCAGGCCCCACGTGAAGTCGGGCAAACCGAACCACGCCGCCTCGCCGACGAGGTCCCATGTGAATCCCTCGAGGAAGATGGCGCCGGCGATGAAGCCAACGATCGCCCCGGTGAGGATCGGGAGCATCTGGAAGAGGCCCCGGAAGAAGATCGCAGCGATGACCGCCGCAACCAGCGTGACGATCGCAAGCCACCAGGCACCCTCAGCCATCCCGAGCGCAACCGGTGCAAGAGTCATACCGATGACGATGATCACGGGTCCGGTGACGATAGGCGGGAAGATCCTGGTTATGACGGCGTGACCGACAAACGTCACGATGATCGACATGACGAGGTAGATCACGGCAGCGCCGATGATGCCGGCGCCGATCGCCTGCCAGGAGTACCCATCTTCGACCGCGAGCAGGATCGCGGGGATAAACGCAAACGAGGACCCCAGGAACACCGGGACCATCTGTTTGGTCACGAGGTGGAACAACAACGTTCCAATGCCGGCAGCCAACAACGCGACCGACGGGTCGAGTCCCGTGAGCAACGGCACCAGGACGGTTGCCCCAAACATCGCGATGGTGTGCTGTAGACCGAGCACCACCTTCTTCTGAATCGTCAACTCCATACGATCTCCCTCTCCCACAAACGATGAGAGCCACCCTCGAAGGGGTGGCTCTCGTTCTTGCCCATCGGGCTATTCACCCGAACCTGACTGGTGGCCGTGGCCCCGGTCAAGACTGTCATTTCTCGTCCACCCGGCATCGAGCAACCGTGACACGCGCCCGCTTGCGCGCCGCCTTCTGCGATTCTCGGGTGCCACCCACCGGTGATGAATCCCTCATGCCGCCCTGAACACCATCCCGTAGTAGTTGTCGTACGGTTCTTCACGGACGATCTCGACCGTGCCCTGCACCGGCATGCCCATCACCGGTTCGTCGATATCCAACTGACCCAGCATCCGCATCCCGTTCTCCAACTCGACGATGCCCAGGCCAAGTGTGGCGACCTCGTACTGCGCCGGCAGGTTGTACACCTTGGTGAAGGTGAGGAGTTTCCCGACCTTCGGGAGCGGGACGGTGTCGAACTCGAAGAAGTCGTTCTGCTTGCAGCCGGAACACACCATCTTGAACGGGTAGTGCATCGTGTCGCACAGCCGGCACCGGTATGCGTAGATCTCGCGAGCCATCAGTCCTCCCTCACAAACGTCAAGCACACGACGTTGTTGCCGAATCCGCCGAAGTTGCAGGTGAAGCCGACCTTTGCGCCCTCGACCTGTCGCGTACCGCCGTCACCACGTAGTTGTGTGACGATCTCCCACGCCTGGGCGACACCCGTCGCCCCAACGGGGTGACCGCGCCCTTTGAGGCCACCTCCAACATTGATGGGGATCTTCCCCCCAAGAGCCGTCTCGCCCTTCTCCAAGGCGATATGACCCTCGCCCTTTGGGAAGAACCCAACCTCTTCGCTCTCGGCGATCTCGAGGATCGTGAAGGCGTCGTGCAGCTCTGCAACGTCGACGTCTTCGGGTGTGAGGCCCGCCATCGAGAATGCGTCGGCGGCGGCTTTGCGAACCGCCAGCAGATCCGTCGGATCCTCACGCTCAAACACGGCGTGTGTATCGGTTGCCTGGCCAACACCGCTGATCCTGATGAGCGGTCTTCCGAGCTCCTCAGCCTTCTCCTTCGAGACCAGGATCAGCGCGGCGCCGCCGTCCGAAACGGGGCACGCATCGAAGAACCGCAGTGGTTCGGCAACGTACGGGTTGTTCGTCATCGCCTCCGGCGAATCCAGGATGCCCTCCAGGGTGATCTCCTGCTGGAGATGCGCCCACTCATTGTTGAGGGCCGCGTTCTGGTTCTTGACCCCGACCATCGCGAGATGCCGTTCCGTGACGCCGTACTTGTCCATGTAGAGCCGAGTGAACATCGCCGCGTGCGCAGGAAGCGTCACGCCGTAGATGTACTCGGCGATCGGGTGTGTCAGAGTGGCCACGAAGTCGGTTGCTTCGAGGTTGTTGACCTCGCGCATCCGTTCCGCACCGGCCACGAGGACAACGTCGTCCATACCGGACGCGACTGCCTGGAAGCCCGCCTTGATTGCCGACCCGCCCGATGCCGGACCGTTCTCAATGGCAGCGGCTCCGGCCGGGGTGAGGCTGAGGCTGTCGACCACGGCACTGGCGAGCGCCGTCTGGTGGTTCACCCTGGCCCCGCCCATGTTGGCCACGTAGACATCGTCGACCTCGGTCACACCGGCGTCCTTGAGCGCCATCATCGAGGCATACGACGCGATCTCCGAGAGCGCATACTCCAGACGCGTGAAGGTGGTGATACCGATCCCTGCTACGTAGACATCACGCATCCTCCGACCTCCCCTCCATCTCCCACCGCTCGATCATCAGCGCAGTTGCCGTCGGGTCGTACTTCGCGCGCGTCGCCGCGAGCGGGTCGAGTGCGGGCGTGGGAGGGTCGGACGGCGGCAGGATTGCCGCCTGAGCCTTCTCGAGCAGCTCCGGCGGCACCGGTCGGCGCCCGACGACGAGGCTGGAGCGGGCACGATCGAACAGCTCACGCGTCAGCGCCCACGACGGAACGCCGCCCAACTCATGAGGCACATCGAACCGCTTCTCGAGTTTGTACTCGATCATCCATCGGCGGAATCCAATGGGCGATTCGGCAACGATCAGAACCTCGTCATGACCGAGTTGGTCGAAGTGGTACTCCATCTTCGCCGCGAAGGCGTGGGCCCCAACACGGAGTCCTCGCCGGAACGCCAGCGTGTGCAGGGACAGACCGAGTTTCGGATTGACCTGGCGGCCGTTGACGATCGCGGCCAACTCGCCGTCGATCTGCACAGCGAGCACGTACTGATCCTGGAATCGGTACTGGTAGTGGCCGAGGAGTTCGGCGTACACCCGCGAGGCAACCACGTCGTAGTAGTCGCGCTCGACATGGAGCAACGGCTCGACGTACTTCAGGAGGTCCGGGATCTCATCCCGATCGACTTGCCTCACCACAACCGCTTCGCCGCTCGCGAGCAACATGTACTTCGGCTCGTACGGCTCCATCGGCGAATCTACCGGTCGAAGGATCTTCTCTAGATCGACGGACATCGGTGGTCTACTCCTCCTGTTTGTTTTCGGACTTGGACTTCTCGAGGTACGACATGGCGACCTTCTCTTGGGTGATCGGCATGGACTTGATGCGAACCCCGAGCGCGTTGTACACGGCATTGGCGATCACAGGGGCGGCAGCAATCATCGTGTGCTCCCCCACGCCCCGCGCACCGAACGGTCCGTCCGGCTGGGGCACTTCGACGATGATCGGGATGATCTCGTCCGGGATGTCGAACGCCGTTGGGATCTTGTAGTCGGTGAAGGTGGGGTTCATCATCTTCCCGCCCTCGTCGAACCGCATGTCCTCGTAGAGAACCGTTGCGAGGCCCTGGACGAGTCCGCCGGTTATTTGACCCTTGACGAGGTCAGGGTTGATCGCTCGACCGGCGTCAACCGCCAACGCTGCCTTGCGGACCCAGATACGCCCGGTCTGTTTGTCGATCTCTAGGACAACGCCCGTTGCGCCGACCGTGTAGTGGACGTTCGGGTGGCCACCCTGACCGGTGGCGGGATCACTGTTGGCGTTCGTGAATTCAGGCATGAATTTGCCACTGGCGATGATCGGCCCGCCACGCCAGGTTCCTTCTTCCGTCTGGATCCCGTCGATCACGAACTCGCGAAGCGGCTTCGAGAAGCTGGGGTCGGTCTCGCATTTGACCGCCTCGTCCTCGAGATAGAGAGAGCCGTCCTCATATCCGTAGACCTGGTGAATCACGTCGAAGATCTTGGCCCGGGCCTCGACGGCGGCCTTCTCAACTGCGAGTCCGGAGCTCCACGTAACGTGGGATGCAACTGTTTGCCACTCATACGGATTGCGATCGGTGTCGGGTGTCTCAACGCGAATCTTGTCGACGGGCACCGCCAGAACCTCGCTGGCGATCTGCGCCATGACCGTGAGGTACCCCTGGCCGAGCTCCATGCCAGACACGGTGATGTTGATGCTGCCGTCCTCGTTGAACTTGAGGAATGACGCGGACGAGGCGTTCGGCGGCATCGCCGGAGCCTTCCAGAACAGCGCCATCCCTTTGCCGATGACCGTGTTTGGGTTGTCGGACTCTTCCTCCACACCCCAGTCGATCGCGGCTGCGGTCTTGTCGATTGCCTGATGGAGCCCGGACGGATTCATGTGAGCGCCGTAGGCCAGTTCGTCACCTTCGACGATGGCGTTCTTCTTTCGGAACTCCACAGCGTCCATCCCGATGGCTTCGGCGAGTCGGTCCATGTGTGACTCGAGGCCGAAATGGAACTCGGAGTATCCGAATCCTCGATAGGGGCCACCCGGTGGCAGGTTCGTGTAGATGCAAAGCGAGTCGTTGGTGATGTTCGGGACCCGGTAGGGACCGGTTGCCGACAACCCAGCGGCGTTCACGACATTCGCCCCGTACTCGACGTAGGCGCCCGCGTCCCAGTAGAGCTTGTGCTCGACCGCTGTGATCGTGCCGTCGTTCATGACCCCGACCTTGAGCTCGGCTACGACACCCTGGCGCTGGTAGGTGTTGTAGAACTCCTGTTCCCGGGTCCAGCGGAGCTTGATCGGGCGCCCTTTCACGAGTGTCGCCATCGCTGCCCCGATGATCTCCATCGAGACGCCGGCCTTGCCGCCAAAGCCGCCGCCAACGTACGGAGTGATCACGCGCACGTCCTTGTGAGTGAAGCCGAGCGGTGCGAGCGCCTCCGCAAACAGGTGCCGCTGCGTGTGCGGGGACTGTGAGGCCGTCCATACGGTGAGCCGATCTGCGTGATCGAGCTTGCTGACCGTCACGTGCGGCTCGATCGCGCAGTGTGCGTACCGCGGAACGTGATACGTGTCTTCGAGCACATAGTCGGCTTCGGCAAACGCCTTCTCAGTGTCACCCTTGCGGACCCTGCGCCAGTGGGCGATGTTTGTTTCAGGCTCCGGGAAGAACCACGGGACGTGGGTGTAGTTCGCCAGATCCGGATGGATGAGGTCGGCGCCGTCCGCGACGGCCGACTTCGGGTCGAGGAGCGGTGTGAGCACCTCGTAGTCAACCTTGATCAGCTTTGCGGCTTGGACCGCCTCGCGATGGCTTCGTGCAACAACACCTGCGACCTGCTCGCCCACGAACCGGACGTAGTCCTGGGCGAAGATGTACCGGTCTTCCATGTACATGCCGAACTTGTACGGGAAGTCCGCTCCCGTAGCGACGCGAACGACGCCGCTCGCTGCCTCGGCCTCCGACGTGTCGATCGAGAGGATCCGCGCATACGCATGGGGGCTCTCCACGACCGCTGCGTAGAGCAGACCGGGACCAAAGTCGATGTCGTCGACGAATTGCGCAGCGCCGCTGATCTTGTCGAGACCGTCGATCCGGATCGCCGGGGTACCTACGGATGTGAGTTCCTCGCCGGCGGCCTCGGCTTCGAACGGGTAGGTGGTGGTCATTCGGCACCTCCCCCGCCCGCGCTCAGCACCGCTTCGATGATCGGTTCGTATCCCGTGCAGCGGCACAGATTGCCGGCCAGCGCCTCTTGAACGTCGTGCCGAGAGGGGTTCGGGTTGTGTTCGAGCAATTCCGTGGCGGCAAGCACGATTGCGGGAGCGCAGAATCCGCATTGGAACGAGTTGTTGCCGAGCATCAGGCTCTGCAGTTCGCTGAGACCGTCGTAGCCGATCCCTTCGACCGTCGTGATCTCATGGCCATCGGCTTCGACGGCAAGCACGAGGCAGCTGCGCACCGTTCTGCCGTCCATGATGATCGTGCACGATCCGCAGTCCCCCCGTTCGCAGCCGATCTTGGGGCTCTTGACCCCGATCCGTTCCCGCAGCACATCGAGTAGGACGTCGGCCGGGGCGGCATCGAGCGTCCAGACTTCACCGTTGACCGTGGTTCTCAGCTGCATCGCCGTCCTCTCAGATCAGTCGTACGCCGTAGTCGGATCCCGTACCGGCGAACCGTTCGCTCGCCTCCCACAAACCTCGCTCGAGCATCACTTCCGTCATGCGGGTGCGGTACTCGGCAGAAGCCCGCATGTCCGTGATCGGGCTGATCTCGTCGTCGACCATCGCGACAACCTCGGCCACGAGCGCATCGGCGAGCGGCTTGCCCCGCAGAGCACCTTCGATGCGGCTCGACCGGAACGGGGTGGGTGCGACGGCCCCAAAGGCCACCTTGTACTCGTTGCCCGGATAAACGACGATTCCCACGGCGGCTTGAGCAAGATCTTCACCGGCGTATCGCATCAGCTTCACGTAGACGCCACCGTGCTGCCGGATCTTGATGTCGATACCGGTGACGACCTCGTCTTCAGCAAGCGCCGTCTGTCGAAGTCCGACGAACCAGTCGTTGATGTCGACGCTGCGTTCTCCCGCGGGCCCGACAACGTGCACGGTGGTGTCGTAGACGAGCAACACCGGTCCGGTATCGCAGGATGGAACGGCGGAGCAGATGTTCCCGACCATGGTTGCCCGGTTCCTGATACCCGTTGATGCAACCGTCTCCGCCATCTCCACAAGGAGCGGGGCATGGGTCCGGATGAGGTCGGACTCCATCAAATCGGTGAATGTGACCAATGAGCCGATGCGGAGCAGGTCGCCGTCATACGTGATGTCCCCGAGTCCAGGGACGTCCTTTATATCGACGACGACGTCGGGCGCCACCGCGTCGTCACGGAGCCAAGCGACCAGGTCGGTCCCGCCGGCGAGGAGGCGTGCGGAACCGGGATATTCGGAGAGAATCCCGATCGCCTCGTCAAGCGACGCGGGACGCCGATAGTCGAACTCGTGAGCGATGACCAAGACAGCCTCCTCCGAACCGATCCCAGGATCTTACAACTTTACGCCCGCCCGCCGGGCCGCTCTACTCCGTCAGTCCAACGTGTCTGCCAGCGCCCTGATGGCCTGTGTGAAGCACTCCATCGGTGCTTCGACCAATCCCGCTCCGACCATCCCGGTGCCGGGTACCTTCCCTGCGACTCCCGTGTTGATCTGAGGCAGCACCCCGGTCCGAACAACACGAGCCGCGTCGATCCCGACGGGTGTGCCGCGGAACTCGAGCATCGGTATCTGGTACATCGGATGCTCGGCCAGCGTGATCTCATACATCGCGAGCGTGCGCCGGACCGCCCCGGCCGCCGTGCCGCCGACGAAACCCACGATTGCCGGTGCCGCCGCCATGGCGAAACCGCCGAGGCCTACGGTTTCGGTGATCGTGGAGTCGCCGATGTCGGGGCTGGCATCGTCCTCGGTGAACGATCCCAGGTATAGGCCGTCGACCGGTGGTGCAGGCGCAACGAACCACTCATCTCCAGTACCGGACAAACGGATTCCGAAGTCGGTCCCGTTGCGAGCCATTACCGTCACGAGGCTCGAGGCCGGAACACCCGATGCAGCGTCGGAGCCGAGTTTCCCTGCTGCCATGACGAGGTTGAGCATGAAGTGGTCGTTCCCGTCGATGAAGCGGAACACCTCCGCTCGCTGATCGACCGGGGCGTCGGCCCCGTCGACCAGCGCTCCACCGAGTTCGCGTAAGAACAGTGACGTGACCGCCCGGTTCCGGTTGTGTCCGTCATCCCCCATCTGGAGTGCCTGAGCGATCAGGGACTGGAGGTCGATCGGCCCCCGGCTCTCGAGGACGGCGCTCAACACCGGGCCGAGGACAGAGTCCATCCAGTGGAGACGGTCGATCGCCTCAGGGGCGAACGCTCCATACCGCAGCACCTTGCCGAGGCCTTCGTTCAGCGTCGAGTACGCCACGCCCTCACCGGCGCCGTCTGCAACCACAGCCACCGGCATCGAAGGCGACGTGACACCGGCCATCGGGCCAACCGCGCCATGGTGGTGGCACGGAGACAGTTCGATCTCGTCGCGTGACGCCTTGGCCTCGGCATCCTCCGGGCCGTCGGCGAGGCCCTCGTAGATCATCGCCCCGATGATCGCTCCTCGCATCGGACCGCTGGCTCGGTCCCACGTCAGCGGCGGTCCGGCGTGGAAGAACGTTGTCGGCGTCATGTCCGGGAAGACGTCCCGGGCGACCCTCACATCAACCAGTTGCGGTCGGACCGCCAGCAGGCGTTCAACAGCAGTGGTGTTCGCGTCCCTGTTGCGCCCGTCCGCAGCCAGAGCGGCAAGGGCGGCCTCGGTGCCCGGTTCGGGTGGCCGCCAGTCCGAGCGAGTGACCTCAGCCCCCTGCTGTTCGATCGAGTCGGCAAGTATGTCGGTGCCGGCGGTCGCGACGATCGGTTCGCCGTCGAGAAGGTGACTGAGATTGCTCATCGTGATGTCCTTGCTGTCGCGAGACGGGCGGCTTCACGAGCCGCGGCGGCGTTCGAGAGGAAGACTGAAGCGCCTGCCTGGTTCAGCACTTGGGCTTGTAGGTCGCGACCCTGTGGGTCGCCACGTGTTCCGCAGAGCGACACCACGACGGCCGCTTCGGCTGCTACGGCCTGATCGATCAACGGAGCGAGTTCCGCAGCCGGATCGGCGTTGGCGCCGTATCCAAGCACCACATCCATCAAGATCACGCCAACCGACTCATCTCGGGCGGCCGCTGCCAGCCGCTCAAGACGCACCGTCTGGTCGATCATCGGGTGTGCCCGACCCTGTGTGTATTCGTCGTCGCCGTAGTCGATGAACGTGTGGCCCTCGTCTCCTTCGCGGCTCCCGATCTCACCGAGGAAGGGGGCCGCTACGAACTGGGCTTCCGAACTCAATGTCCCGCCAGAAAAGAGCCCGCGCACGAATCCCGGACGATGATCGTCGTTCGCTGCCGGCCATGTGCCGTACTCGGCCGGTGGCTTCCCGAGCACGGCCAGCACCTCGCCCGCACCTTCCTCAAGCGTGGTCTCTCCCATGAACGTGACCACCACCGGCTTGCTGCACGCCGCAGCAGCCTGTCGGACGCTCTCTGCTACCGGATCAGCCGGAGGTTTCGATATGACGACGATGAGGTCGGTCGCCGGATCCTCCTCGAGGGCTTCGAGGGCCTGGAGCGTGGAGGCTGCCCCGACGCCTTCGGACAGGTCACGACTCCCGGTCCCGAGGGCATGGCGCACACCAACTCCGGCATCGTCGAGCAGGGCACACATCTGCTGGATTCCGGTCCCGGACGCCCCGACCATACTCACCGGACCCGGCTGCACTGCGTTGGCGAAGCCGAGTCCGATTCCGTTGACGATGGTGGTCCCACAGTCGGGGCCCATCACCAGTAGGTCGTGATCGCCGCCGTACGTCTTGAGGATGATCTCCTGCTCGATCGGGACGTTGTCGCTGAAGATCATCACGTGCCGCCCGGACTCGAGGGCCTCCATCGCCTCCACGAAGGCATGCTCGCCCGGTACGGACAACAACACGACGTTCGCGTCGGTGACTGCGGCCGCTGAGCCAACGGTCTTCGGATCCGGAGCGTCGAGTCCGCCGGACGGCGCGGCCTTGTGCGTGAGCGCGTCATCGAGAACCTGGTGAGCCGTAACGATCGCTGCCTCATTCTCGGCCCGCAAAGCAAGTACGAGGTCGTTGGGGCCGGCATCGGCGACGGCGTCCATGTCGAACCCCATGTCGGCGAGCAAGCTCAGGTTCAGCTCAGTCGCCATCGCAACGAGGGCATCGGTGACACCTTCGACGTTCTGCAGCGCCTTGCTCGCTTGCATCAGACGAACCGAGTCGTGGTAGCGGCCGGGGTGAATCTCAACCCGAGCAATCATTGGACACCTCCGTCGGTTGTGGTGTGGGTTCGATGAGGGATTTGGCGCCGAGCACGATCCCTGCGGCGAGGGCGGGTCCGGACGTGTGGCCGACGTGCAACAGATCGCGATGGTTTGAGTCAACGTCGCCGCGGCCGGCCAGCGCTCGGAGGAATCCCCCGGCCGGAGCAGCCACCTCACCCCGCACGGCGCAGCGAATCAGCGTCGCGGAGAAGGTGGTCGTTCGTTTGCCGGCAGCATCGATGAGTGCGCCCTCTGCTTCATCGAGCATGCCGAGCGCCGGACGAGACCCGAGTGCCGTTCCGAGCGTGCGGATTGCGGCGAGCGCCCCGGAGAGCACGTCGTCGCCTTCCGGGGTTAGCCCCGGGCCTCGGCCGAGCAACATCACGGAGGCGTCAATCAGATCCTCAGGCGACGTGGCGGCCAGTGCGCAACCCAGCGCACTCGAGTCAACGCCGGGTACCGAATCTGGGAGTCCGCCGATCGCGACCGCAAGATCGTCGCTCAACATGCGCGGAAGGGTCGGCCGGGGATCCCACCACCGGACGAGATCAACAACCAGGCTGTCGAAATCGAGAGAGTTGCTTCCGACCACAACCGATGTCCCGTGACCGACCGAATCGAGCAGGCCAGCCTCGGACGTAGCTGCGATCTCGACGCCGTTCGGGAGTCGGGTCGCATCACGGGTCGAAACGACCACCACATCTCTCCCGGTGAGGAGCCACACCGCGTGGCTCGACGCACCCAACACCGAGGAGGTCGCGGCCTCCGATACGAACAGCTGCCGCAGAGCAAGGCTCGCCACCGCCGATACCTGGGCGGGCAGCGACGTCGGGCGTGCCTGGACCGCTGGGGCGGTCATTTCGGTTCAGCCGAGGTCAACGATGGCCGCGACTGGTCCGCCCCCGCTGGGGCCCTGGTGCAATGCCGCAACCGATACGAAGACCGCAGCGTCGTCGACCGCTGATGCGACGACCCCGCCGACCGCACCCTTGATGTGACGGTGGTGGTGCACGTCGGAGTCATCGAGCGAGACCTGGCGGCGTCCGCGCAGGCGGGATGTCGGATCGGCTTCACACTTGACGAACACGTTGACGAGCCTGCCGTCGAGATCCTCGGCACGGGCACGTTCTGGCAGGTCCAGACCGGCGGACCGGATCGCTCGGTAGACGCCTTCCTGGTCGAGCGCATCCTTCATCACGTCGTGTCCGATGCGGTACCTCCCGCCGGCGCCGGGCACGTTACCAACGACAACGGTCTGTGCCTGGTCGAGCTCAACACCCGAAGAACAGGAGGCAACGGAGGAGTACAGGTCGAGATCATGTCCGATCTGCTCCGCCGTCGGCATGTCGATCTCCCCGAGCGCAACAGCGATGCCAAGAGCAGAGGTGCCGTTGGACACGTTCATCGACTCGAGCGGATCTTCGGTGAAAACCGTGTGGCCTCGCGCTTTGGCATCGTTGATGGTCTCCATCACCAGCAGCGGCGTCTTCGTCTGGACGTAGTGCACGTCGGCCGGGTCTTCGATACCGGCTTCGACCATGGCGCGCCGCACACCTTCGGCGACCTTCTCCACCATCGCCGGACGACCGATGTCCTCCGGAAGGATGACATCACTCATCGCGTACCCGACGGCGAGGCGCGGTTCGTCGGACGCCGGATCGTCATCGGCAACCTTGGCGAAGACGGTGGCGTGGGGAGTGAGGATCCCGTCGGTACCACCCGACCAGACCATCGGGATCTCGTCGACTTCCTCGACCGGCCTTGTGCCCTTCTCCATCAGCACCTTTCGGAAAGCCTGATCGGCGAGGATTCGGGTGAAGTCGTTGACGCCACCGTTCCCCTCCGTCTTCCCGACGACAGCGACGACGCCGTCGGCGTCGAAGACCCCTTCGTCGATCAGCGCCGCGAGACCTGACGCGTCGCCAACACTCTCGAGTACGACTTTCCGGACCTCGATCGCCATCGTCTACTCCCTTGTGTGAACGGACCCTGCGTTCGCGCCGCCGCGTCACCTCCGACGCGTGCTTCGCGAACAGCCCATCTTCGGACGAACTCGGACTCTAGACAAGGGACAAACGACCCTCGCTGAGAGTTCAGTGGATCTGCGTGCCGCACCCCTCCGTTCTTGTGCAACTCACGGAAACCGGCATCCACCTTCCCCGCAAGAACCGGATCTGGTGTCAGAGGTGAATCGGCTCCGGGACGGTGGAAACCACCGGACCGTCTTCGGTGAGGAGCACGGTGTGCTCGAAATGGGCCGAGGGCGCCCCGTCTGCCGTGACCACCGTCCATCCATCGTCTAGCACCACCGTCTCGGCAGTTCCGAGATTGAACATCGGTTCGATGGCGAGTGCCATCCCGGCCTTCAGCTTCAGGCCCTTGCCGGGCACGCCGTAGTTCGGAACATTTGGCGCCTCGTGCATCTGGCGCCCGATCCCATGCCCGATGTACTCGCGGACAACCCCATAGCCGTGGGGTTTCGCCGTTGCCTCGATCGCGTGACCGACGTCGCCGAGGCGATTGCCCGGCCGCGCCATGCGCAGCCCATTCCACAGCGCTTCTTCGGTTGCGACCAACAGGCGCCGCACCTCATCGGGAACGTCGCCGATGGCCATCGTGAAGGCCGCATCACCGTGCCATCCCTCGTAGATCGCGCCGGCGTCGATCGAAATGATGTCGCCGCTGCGCAGCGTGTAACCGTCCGGGATGCCGTGGACGATTGCGGAGTTCGGCGATGCACAGATCGTCGCGGGGAACCCGTGGTAGCCGAGGAACGAGGGTCGGCAGCTGCGCTCACGAACGACCTCGGCCGCTATCGCGTCGAGCTCGCGCGTCGTGATGCCGGGGACCGCCGCTTCCCTCACGGCTTGGTGCATCGCCGCCACACATTGCCCGGCGATCTCCATCTTTGCAAAGTCATCCGGCTTCTTCTTCGAGATGACCTTCGCTCCGACCATCAAGACGCCAGCTCACACGCAATGCGACAGAAGATGTCTTCGACCGAACCGGTCCCCTCAACCCGCCGGACGCGATCCCCGTAGTAGGTCACGAGCGGCTCCGTCTCACCGTGGAACACCTCGATGCGGTGGCGGATCGTCTCTTCGTTGTCGTCGCTTCGTCCTTCGATCTCGGCCCGCTTCAACAACCGCTGCACGACCTCGTCTTCGTCGACACAGAGGTAGATGATTGTGTTGATGGCATCGTCGCCGACCACCTCGGTCAGGATCTCCGCCTGACGGAGGTTCCGAGGGAATCCATCGAGGAGGTACCCGCCGGCCGCGTCGTCGCGGGCAAGGCGCTCCTCAACGAGGGCGACAACGACGTCGTCGGGGACGAGATCACCAAGGACCATGTACTCCGCCGCGCGCTTCCCGAGTTCGCTGCCCGACTCCTTGGCCTCACGCAGCATCTCTCCCGTCGAGATGTGAGGAATTCCGAGTGCCCGCGTGACCAGCTTGGCTTGTGTTCCCTTGCCGCCCCCCGGGGGCCCAAGGAACAAGAGGCGTCTACCCATCAAAAGCTCCTGATTGAAGAGCTCCGTAGGTTAACGCTCCACGGTTGCGGTTCCGCCGGGTCAGGGCAGATGTGAGACACGAGACACGAGACAGGCGTCAGGAGCCCGGTCTCAAATCTCAAGTCTCGGGTCTCCGCCGCCACGCTCGGCGGGCAACGTGCCAGAGTCGAGCAGTCGACTACCGCGCCGCAGGCGCTCTACGTCAAGAACCCTTCGTAGTTGCGCATCATCAGCTGTGACTCGATCTGCTTGGTCGTCTCGAGGGCAACGCCGGCCACGATGATGATCGAGACGCCGGACAGCCCGACGGGGACATTCCAAAGGTACCCGAGGATGGACGGCAGCACCGTGACGACAGCCAGGTACAGGGCACCCGGAAGCGTGATCCGGCTGAGCACGTACTGCAGGTAGTTGACGGTCGCTCGTCCCGGACGGATCCCGGGTATGAAGCCGCCCTGACGCTGGATCATGTCGGCCTGGCGCTCGGGATCGAACTGAATCGCCGTGTAGAAGTAGGTGAAGAACACCACGAGCAGTGCCAGAACGAGGATGTACCAGATGCTCGGAGAGAACCCGCCACCACTCGACGAGAGCAGGTTCGTGTCGATCCAGTTGCGAACCGTGGCGCCCCAACCCTCAGGCGGCAGGACCGAGGCGATGAGAGCAGGGAAGTACATGATCGACGTGGCGAAGATCACGGGGATAACACCCGCCATGTTTACCTTCAACGGAATGTACGTCGACTGCCCGCCCATGACCTTGCGGCCGCGGACCCGTTTCGAGAACTGCACGGGAATACGGCGCTGGCCCTGCTCGATGTAGATGATCCCAACGGTCAGCAAAACCATGACTGCAACGATCACGATGAACTGGTAGGTCTGCGAGTTGGCGTTGAGGATCGCCAGCTGCGACGGGATCTGGGAGATGATCGAAACGAAGATCAGCAGCGACATACCATTGCCGATCCCACGCTGCGTGATCAGCTCGCCGAACCACATCAACAGCGCCGTGCCGGCCGTCATCGTGACGACGATGATGATGACATTGCGCGGTGTGTAGTCGGGGATCAGGTCGATGCCGTTGGTCAGCTGACCGGAGTGGAACAGGAACGAGAAACCCGTCGACTGAAGAAGCGCCAGGATGACCGTGAGATACCTCGTCCACTGCGTGATGACCTTCCGGCCGGTCTCGCCTTCTTCTTGGAGCGCTTGGAGCTTCGGGATCACAACGGCGAGCAGCTGCAGAATGATCGATGCCGTGATGTACGGCATGATCCCCAGCGCAAACACCGACAGGCGAGTCAACGCCCCACCCGAGAAGAGATTCAGCAGGCCGACGAACCCGCTCGTCGTGGCAGCGTCGGTGAACTCCTTGATGGCGTCGAGATCGACACCGGGCACCGGGACCGTGGTCCCGAATCGGTAGAGAACGAAGATGAACAGCGTGAAGAGGATCTTGTTCCGTAGATCGTGGATCCGGAAGGCGTTCCTGAAGGCGGTCAGCATGTGGTTCGGGTGCTCCTCTTGCCTGCGGTGGGCACGGTAGTAAGGATTCGAGGATGACTAGTCCTGAATGACCTCAACCGATCCTCCCGCGGCCTTGATCTTCTCTACGGCGCCGAGACTGAATGCGTGAGCTTTGATCGTCAGGGCGCGGTCGATTTCGCCCTCTCCGAGCACTTTCACCTTGCCGCGATGCTTCACGAGGCCCCGGGTGCGGAGGTCGTCCGCCGTCACCGTGGTGCCTGCGTCGAAGTCATTGAGACGTTCAACATTCACCACGGTGTACTCAACCCGGTTCGGGTTGCGGAAGCCACGCAGCTTCGGCATCCGGCGCTGGAGGGGCATCTGCCCGCCCTCAAAACCGCGCCGAACTTTGCTCCGAGCCTTCAAGCCCTTCGTGCCACGACCGGCGGTCTTGCCGCGCCGTCCGGACTCGCCGCGTCCAACGCGGATCTTTCGCTTCTTCGACCCTTCAGCGGGCCGGAGATGATGGAGTTTCATCCAATTTCCTCCACGTCGAGAAGGTGCTTCGCACGAAACACCATGCCGCGCACATCCGGTGTGTCGGGCCGCAAGGTCGTGTTGTTGATCTTGCGCAGCCCGAGGCTTTCTACGGTTGCGCGAATCTTGGGCTTCTCGCCGATTGTGCTGCGCACCAGCGTGATCTTCAGACTCTCGGCCATCAGCTACCGCCTTGGGTCTTCATGAGTTCGGCCGACCGGTACGCCGCGAGCAGCGCAGGCGGGAACAGCTCTTCTGGACGTTTGCCCCGGGCCTTGGCGACCACATCGGGACGCTGCTGAGCCTGAAGCGCGTTGACGGTCGCCTTCGCCACATTGACGTGGGTCGGCGAGCCGAGCGACTTGGATAGCACGTCACTGATGCCGGCGGCTTCGAGGATCTGGCGAACAGCGCCGCCGGCGATAACGCCGGTACCGGGCGCCGCCGGCTTGAGGAGCACCCGCGAGGCGCTCTGCTGGCCGATCACTTCATGGATGATCGTCTGTCCGGCCATCGGCACGTCGAACATGTTCTTCCGTGCGATCTCCATGCCCTTCTGGATCGCCATCGGGACCTCTTTGGCCTTTCCGTATCCGATCCCGACCTTGCCGTTGCCGTTGCCGACCGTCACGAGTGCGGTGAATGAGAAACGACGCCCACCTTTGACGACCTTGGCGACACGGTTGATCGCGATGACGCGCTCGTCGAACTCCGGCTCGCGGCGCTCGCGGCGGTCCCTGCGGTCTCGTCGGTCGTTGCGATCTCTGTTATCTCGAGTCGTCATAGCGCTCCTAGAACTCCAGCCCGGCTTTGCGGGCTCCGTCGGCCAGCGCCTTGACGCGCCCGTGGTACGCGAAGCCGCCCCGGTCAAAGACGACCTCTTCAATCCCTGCTTCCTTCGCCCGGGAACCGATCAGCTCCCCGACCTTGTTCGCAGTTTCGACATTGAGCGTCTTCTTCGCGAGGTTCCCCTCTCGTGAAGATGCCGCTGCAACGGTGACACCCTGGTCGTCGTCGATGATCTGTGCGTAGATGTAGCGATTGCTGCGGAAGACCGCGAGCCGGGGGCGTGTTGCGGTGCCGTGGACCTTCTTGCGTACCCGGAAATGGCGGTGGCGCCGAGCATCTGTGCGTGAACCTCTCATCAGGCAGCTCCTGCTTTCCCGGCCTTGCGGCGTACGTACTCGTCGACGTAGCGGATGCCTTTGCCCTTGTAGGGCTCGGGCGGACGTACGGCGCGGATGTTGGCCGCGACCTGACCGACGAGTTGCTTATCGATCCCGCTGACGATGAACTTGGTTGGCTCCGGGACCTCGAAGGTGATGCCCTCCGGAGCCTCGATCGCCACGGGATGTGAGTATCCGACCTGGAGTTCGAGCGTACTGCCCTTCAGCGCGCCGCGATAGCCAACGCCGACCGCCTGAAGCTCCTTGGAGTATCCGGCAGACACGCCGATCACCATGTTGGCGATCAGGGCTCGATAGAGCCCGTGCAGAGCCCGGACTTCACGCTCGTCGTTGTCCCTGACAACGGTGACCACGCCGCCTTCGATCGACAGGCTGACGCGCGGGTCGATCTCCTGGCTGAGAGAACCCTTCGGTCCTTTGACCACAACGACATTGCCTTCGTTCGTCAACTCAACACCCGACGGCAGCTCGATTGGTGCTTTTCCGATCCGGCTCATGTCACCAAACCTCGCACAGGACTTCGCCGCCGACCTTGCGTCGGCGAGCCTCGCGGTCGGTCATCACGCCGTCCGACGTCGACACGATTGCCACACCGATGCCGCCGCGGACGCGAGGCACGTCGGTCGCGCCCTTGTAGACGCGACGTCCGGGCTTCGAGACACGCTGGAGACCACCCAGAATCGGCTTCCTGTCGCTGCCGTAACGCAGACGCACCGTGAGTTCCTTCCCGACGCGAGCGTCATCGACCACGTACCCGTCGATGTAACCCTCTTCGGAGAGGATGCGGGCGATCTCTTCTTTCAACTTCGAGGACGGCATGCGCGTCTCCGGATGCAGCGCGATGTTCGCGTTGCGAATCCGGGTGAGCATGTCGGCGATGGGATCAGACTGCATGACTACCACGAAGCCTTTCTCACACCGGGGAGTTCGCCCTCGTGCGCGAGTTCGCGCAACGACGACCGCGACATACCGAACTTGCGGTAGTAGCCACGGGGACGACCCGTTACGCCGCACCGGTTGCGATAGCGGGTTGCGCTGGCGTCACGCGGCATCTTGGCGATCTGCTGATACGCCTCCCGTTTGTCCTCGTATGAGGCGTCGGGGTCTTTGATGACCTTGACCAGCTCGGCGCGACGTTCGGCGTACCTGTCGACCGTTGCCCTCCGTTTGTTGTTCTTGGCGATCTTCGATGTCTTCGCCATCACACACCTGCCTGTTGACGGCGGAACGGGAACCCGAAGGCATCGAGTAGCGCCCTGCCTTGCTCGTCGGTTGCTGCCGTGGTCACGAACGTGATGTCCATACCGCGGACCTTGGCGACCTTGTCGTAGTCGATCTCTGGGAAGATCAGCTGTTCTGTCACACCGAAGGTGTAGTTGCCGCGGCCGTCGAACCCTTTTGGATTCATTCCGCGGAAGTCCCTGATGCGTGGGATCGCAGTTGCGATGAGTCGATCGAGAAACTCCCACATCCTGGCGCCACGAAGCGTGACCGATGCGCCGACCGGCACACCTTCGCGCAGCTTGAAGTTCGAGATGGACTTGCGAGCCATCGTGACCTTCGGCTGTTGGCCGGTGATGATTCGCAGATCTTCGACTGCGCCGTCCATCAGTTTTGCGTCCTGGGCGGCGTCGCCGACACCCATGTTCACCACGATTTTGAGGAGACGCGGGACCTGCATCGCATTCTCGAGCTCGAGGTCTTCCTTGAGCTGAGCCGCGATCTCGTCGTTGTACTTCTCTTTTAGGCGGGGAGTCATCAGAGTTCACCTCCGCATTTGCGGCAAACGCGGTACTTGCGGCCTTCGTCGTCGAACTTGGCACCGATGCGAGTTGGTCCACACTCAGAACAGACGATCATGACGTTGGAGGCATCGATCGGCATGTCCTTGTCGATGATTCCGCCCTGCATCGTCTGCCCGGTAGCGCGCTGGCTGCGCTTCGCAGTAGCGACGCCTTCGACGATGATCTTGTTTCGGGTGGGGAAGACTTTGGCAATCTTCGACTCCGTGCCGGCATCTTTGCCGGTGATGACCTTCACCGTGTCACCTTTCTTCAGCTTCATCACAGCACCTCCGGTGCCAGCGACACGATCCGCATGAACTTCTTCTCGCGCAGCTCACGGCCGACCGGACCGAAGATCCGGGTACCGCGGGGCTGCTGCTGGTCGTTGATGATCACGCAGGCGTTGTCATCGAAACGGATGTAGGTCCCGTCCGGACGACGGTTCTCCTTCTTCGTCCGCACGACCACGGCTCTGACGACCTCACCCTTCTTGACAGTTCCACCGGGTGTGGCGTCCTTGACCGTGCAGACGACGGTATCGCCGAGGCTGCCGTACCGCCTGCCCGATCCGCCGAGAACGCGAATCACCAGGACTTCTTTGGCACCG
Organism: uncultured actinomycete; assembly: GCA_942491345.1. Lineage (GTDB taxonomy): Bacteria > Actinomycetota > Acidimicrobiia > Spongiisociales > UBA5794 > JAHEEL01. The sequence continues at coordinate 46,157 of CALOAN010000021.1, read as the reverse complement.
GTGTTGTCGGCGACCCTGAGCCTGGATTCCTGTTGGATCATCTTGCCCGCTCCACGACCTCAGCGACGCGCCAGTGCTTCGACTTCGAGATCGGGCGGGTCTCTATGATCCGCACCGTATCGCCAACGTTGGCGTCGTTCGTTTCATCGTGCGCGTGGAATCGCTTCCTCACCGGCACGGTCTTGCCGTACTTTGGGTGGCGCTTGGAGTCGCGGACTTCGACGGTGACCGTCTTGTCCCTGGCGTCTGAAACGACGACTCCGACGCGTGTTTTGCGGCGTCCTCGTTCCATTTACGCCTCCTCCTTCTGTTTCTCCCACGCAGCGATCTCTTGTTCGCGCATCAACGTTTTGATGCGGGCGACTTGGCGTCGCACCTGTGTGATTCGTGCGGTGTTGTCGAGTTGGTTCGTGACGATCTGGAACCGGAGGTTGAACAGCTCCTCCTTTGACTCGTCCAACTGCTCTTGTAGTTCGGCGTAGCTCAGCTTGCGCAGGTTGACGGTCTTCATACGTCCTCCCGCTTCACGAACTTGGTCTTCACCGGCAGCTTGTGTGCGGCGAGGCGCATCGCTTCACGTGCCAGCTCCTCGTCGACGCCGGCCATCTCGAACATGACCCGTCCCGGCTTCACGACGGCGACCCAGTATTCAGGATTGCCCTTGCCCGATCCCATGCGGGTCTCGGCGGGCTTCTCGGTGATCGGCTTGTCGGGGAAGATCGTGATCCAGACCTTCCCTCCACGCTTGATCTTTCTGGTCATGGCGATACGGGCTGCCTCGATCTGACGAGCGGTGATCCATCCAGGCTCCTGGGCTTGGAGGCCCCACTCGCCGAACGAGACTTCCGTTCCGCCCTTCGCCTTCCCGGTCATGCGGCCCGTCTGGACCTTCCGGTACTTTGTGCGTTTCGGCATCAACATCAGGCGTTTTCTCCTTCGGAGGTGTCGCTCGAGTTGTCGCCGGTTGCATCTTCTGCGTCCTCGTCGTCGACCTTCTGAGTCTCTATGGTCTCAGCGGTTTCGACCGTGGGGGTCTCTTCCACTTCGACAGCATCGACCTCTTCCTCGAGCAGCTCGGCCTCGACAAGGATTTCGGCTACTTCTTCGGCGGCGATGGCCTCAAGGGCCTCGACTTCAGCGACCGCCTCAGCGATCTTCTCTTCAGCGACCGCCTCGGCGACCTCGACCTCGACGATCGCCTCAGCGACCTCGGCCTCGGCGGCCGATTCCACGACCTCGAGTTCGGCTGCGGCCTCGATGACCTCTTCTTCCGTGACTGCGTCGGCGATCTTCTCTTCAGCGATCTCTTCAGCCACCTCGGCCTCGACGATCGCCTCGGCGATCTTCTCTTCAGCGATCTCTTCAGCCACCTCGGCCTCGACGATCGCCTCGATGATCTCGGTCTCTACAACGGCTTCAACGGCCTCGACGGCCTCAACGGTTTCAGCGATTTCAACCGCCGCCTCCGCCTCGATCAGCTCGTCGACCTCGGCCTTGGCTGCTTCGAACTCCGCGGCAGCGTCGGCTGTTGTGGTCGCGGGGCGTTTGCCACCGCCGGCCTCGATGAGGCGCTTGCCGCCCTTCTTGCTGTCACCTGCTTCGGTGACACGTTTGCCACCGCCGGCTTCGATGAGGCGCTTGCCGCCGGACTCGCCTGCGGCCGCCTCGGCGCGTGAACGGGCAGAGCGACGACGACGCTGTGCCGGCCCGCCTGCGGCGAGTCGGGCCTCGGCAGCGATCTTCTCGTTGCGTGCGACCGCGCTGGTCAGTAGGTCACCCCGATACACCCACACCTTGATGCCGATGGCACCAACGGTGGTGCGAGCCGTCGCCCGACCAAAGTCGATATCGGCTCGTAGTGTGTGCAGTGGAACGCGACCTTCGAGATACCACTCTCGGCGGCCCATGTCCGCTCCCCCAAGACGGCCCTGCGCTTGGACGCGAACACCCTCGGCTCCGGCTTTCATGGCCGTCGTCACGGTGCGCTTCATCGCACGCCGGAAGGCGACGCGGCCTTCGAGCTGGTCGGCGACACTGCGTGCCAGCAACGTTGCGTCGAGCTCGGGGTTCGCAACCTCGATCACGTTGAACTTGACGTTTCGGCCGGTGAGCTCCTCGAGTCCGGACCGGAGCCTCTCAGCCTCCGAACCACCGCGACCGATCACCACGCCGGGGCGTCCGGTGTGGATGTCGATCTGAACTTTCTTGTCACCGATCCGCTCGATGTCGATTCGTGAAACGGCGCCACGAGTGAGTTCGTCACGCAGGTACGTGCGAATCTTCTGATCCTCGAGAACCTGAGACGCATAGTCCTTCTCGCTGTACCAGCGGGACTTCCAGTCGGTGACGATCCCGAGCCGCAGGCCGTATGGGTGTATCTTCTGGCCCATCAGGCATCCTCCTCCGAGTCCGCGACGATGATCGTGATATGGCTCGTACGTTTGCGAATTCGCGTTGCGCGGCCTCTGGCACGCGGGCGCCAGCGTTTGAGGGTCGGACCCTCGTCGGCGAACGCCTCGACAACGACCAGTTCATCGGCGTCGGCTGCCAGGTTGTGCTCCGCGTTCGCAACGGCCGAGTCGAGACACTTGAGAATCGGGTCTGCGGCGCGGCGCGGCGTGTGCTTCAACACCACGCGCGCTTCGTCAACGGGGAGACCCCGCACCAGATCCAACACTCGTCGTACCTTGTACGGCGACTGCCGAACATGTTTGGCTTTCGCGTTGGCCTTCATCGCTTCCTCGCAGCCTTCTCACTCCCGGCGTGTCCCCGGAATGTTCGAGTCGGGGCGAACTCACCCAGTTTGTGGCCGACCATCGACTCGCTGATGTATACCGGAACGTGCTTGCGACCGTCATGCACGGCAATGGTGAGGCTCACCATCTCCGGCGTGATCGTCGATCGCCGACTCCACGTCCTGATGACTTTCTTGTCGCCGCGGTCGTTTGCCGCCTCAACTTTGCGGAGGAGGTGTTCGTCGACGAACGGCCCCTTCTTCAGGCTCCTCGCCATGGTCTACCTCCGACCCTTCTTGCTTCGCCGGCGCACGATGTACTTGTCGCTGGCTTTGTTCTTCTTGCGGGTACGCCCTTCCGGCTTGCCCCATGGGCTGACCGGGTGACGTCCACCCGAGCTCCGGCCTTCGCCACCGCCGAGGGGGTGGTCGACCGGGTTCATGACAACGCCGCGAGATTGCGGACGTTTGCCCTTCCACCGGCTCCGGCCTGCCTTGCCGATCTTGATCAGCTCAGCCTCGGTGTTGCCCACCTGACCGACCGTCGCACGGCAGTCGAGGTGCACCTGGCGCATCTCGCCGGACGGGAGCCGGACGAGCGCGTACTTGCCCTCTTTCGACATCAGCTGGATGGCTGCGCCGGCGGACCGACCCATCTTCGCTCCGCCACCCGGGCGGAGCTCGACGGCATGAACGACGGTGCCGGTGGGGATGTTCCTCAGCGGCAGGGCGTTGCCGGGACGAATGTCGGCCGAAGAACCGGACTCGAGCATGTCCCCTACTTCGAGATTGACGGGAGCAAGGATGTACCGCTTCTCGCCATCGACGTAGTGGAGCAACGCGATGCGCGCATTGCGGTTCGGGTCGTACTCGATCGCGGCGACCTTTGCCGGGACCCCGTCCTTGGTACGCCGGAAATCGATCACGCGATAGCGACGCTTGTGGCCGCCGCCGCGATGCCGTGACGTGATGCGGCCCTGTGCGTTGCGTCCCGACGAGCGTTTCTGCTTCGCAAGGAGGTTCTTCTCCGGCTTCGACTTCGTGATGGTCTCGAAGTCGGAGACGGTCTGCCACCGGCGACCCGGCGAGGTTGGCTTGAGTTTCTTTACACCCATGTCGTTATACCTCGAAGATGTCGATCTTGTCGCCGTCGGCGAGTTTGACGAGAGCTCGCTTGGTGTCCTTGCGTTTCCCGAGCACGTAGCCGGTTCGCTTGAGCTTGCCCTTGCGGTTCATTGTGTTCACGGACAGGACCTTCACGTCGAAGATCGACGCAACGGCCTGCTTGATCTGTGTCTTGTTCGCCCGCCGGTCAACGACGAACGTGTACGTGTTCGTGTCCTCGATGAGGTCGTACGACTTCTCGGAGACGATCGGCTCGAAGATGATGTCCCTGGGATCCTTCACGAGCCCACCTCCTCGGTTTGATCGGCTTCGACAGCGGCCACCTCATCGGTGACTGGCGATTGGCGGCCGGCGACCGATTCGGCGTGTTCTTCGGTGCCCCGAGGAACACTCTGACCGAGGTCCAGGGTGCCCTTCGACATGATGATGGTTTCGGCCCACAACACGTCATATGTGTTGGCCTGCCCCAGGTTCGAGGCGATCACACCTTCGATATTGCGGAACGACTTGATGGCCGTGCGCTCGTGGTCCTCGGCGAGGAGCAGCACCTTGCCGGTGATACCCATGGCTTCGAGGAGCGCGGTGGCGTTCTTCGTCTTGGGCTCGGCCCACACGTCGAAGCTCTCAACCACCTTGATACGGGCATCTGCGGCTCGAGCCGAGAGGGCGCTGCGCAGGGCGAGGCGCTTCATCTTCTTCGGTGTCCTCTGCGAGTAGTCGCGAGGCTTCGGGCCGTGAGCTACACCGCCGCCGGCCCACTGGGGCGAGCGGATCGAACCGTGACGGGCTCGACCGAGACCCTTCTGGCGCCACGGCTTCCTACCGCCGCCGCGCACTTCGGCGCGCGTCTTGGTCGAGTGGGTTCCGGCACGAGCGGCAGCAAGTTGTGCGGTCACGACCTGATGCATGACGGCCACGTTCGGCTCGATCCCGAAGATGTCGGGGTTGAGGTCGACCTCGCCGGTTTGTTTTCCGTCGGCTGTGAACAGCTCTGCAGTGAGTGGATCAGCCACGTTTCTTCACCGCCTCTCGCACGACCACAACGGCGCCCTTGGGACCAGGTACGGCCCCCTTGAGCAGCAGCACGTTGCGATCGGCGTCGATTTGCACGACGTCCAGGTTCAACACGGTGGTTTGATCCCCACCCATACGACCCGGCATCCGCTTGCCTTTAAAGACGCGGGCCGGAGTTGCGCAGGCACCGATGGCGCCGGGAGCTCGGTGAACCTTGTGGACGCCGTGGCTGGCACCCTGGCCCTTGAACCCGTGGCGCTTCATCACGCCGGCAAAACCCTTCCCCTTGGAGATCCCGGTCGCATCGGCACGTTGCCCGACCTCGAGCACGTCGGCGATCGTGATCTCCTGACCGAGTTCGTAGACGTCCGGATCGTCGACCCGGAGCTCAACGACGTGCCGGTGTGGTGCAACACCCGCCTTGGCGAAGTGCCCAACCTGAGCGCGATTGGCCTTGTTGGCGGTCATCTCACGATATGCGATCTGAATCGCTGCGTAGCCGTCCGTCTCAGGGCGCTTGATCTGTGTCACATGGACGGGACCGGCCTTGATGACGGTGACCGGGATCGCCCGATTCTCATCGTCGAAGACCTGGGTCATGCCCAGCTTCTCACCAATAATCGCTTTCACGTCTTGATCTCCACTTCAACACCGGCCGGGAGGTCGAGACGCATCAGCGAATCGACGGTCTTCGGGGTCGGCTCGAGGATGTCGATCAACCGCTTGTGGATGCGAATCTCGAAATGCTCGCGGCTCGTCTTGTCGACGTGCGGGCCACGGATTACGCAGTACCGGTGGATACGGGTCGGCAGAGGCACCGGACCTTTTATCTTTGCTTGTGTACGGATCACGGTCTCCGCGATTTTGCGGGCCGACTCGTCTACAACCGAGTGGTCGTAGGCCTTGAGTCGGATCCGAATCCGATGCTCGTCTGCCATGTTGTGAACTCTCCTCAGCTAGCGGTCCCGAGTCCCGAAGGTCTCGGTACTTGGCTCTTTCTTGTGTCTTCTCTTCTCCCTCCCCCCGCCGAAGGTGGGGGGAGGTGCCCCTCCGGGGCGGAGGGGGGCTTCCCTGTTGGGGAGGTGCCCCTCCGGGGCGGAGGGGGGCTTCGCTACAACTTGCCTATTTGATGATCTTGGTAACGCGGCCTGCACCCACCGTACGGCCACCCTCACGAATCGCGAACCGCAACCCCTCATCCATCGCAATCGACTTCCCCAACACCACCGTCATCTCCGTGTTATCCCCCGGCATCACCATCTCAGTCCCAGCCGGCAACGACACCGAACCCGTCACATCCGTCGTCCGGAAATAGAACTGCGGCCGATACCCATCAAAGAACGGGTTATGACGACCACCCTCATCCTTCGTCAACACATACACCTGCGCCTCAAACTCCGTATGCGGCGTAATCGAACCAGGCTTCGCCACCACCTGACCCCGCTCCACATCATCCTTCCCAATCCCCCGCAACAACAAACCAACATTGTCGCCAGCCATCGCCGAATCCAACAACTTACGGAACATCTCAACACCCGTCACCGTCGTCGTCTGAATATCACGCAACCCGACAATCTCAACCTGCTCACCAACATCAAGCGTCCCCTGCTCAACGCGGCCCGTCACCACCGTCCCACGACCCGTAATCGAAAACACATCCTCAATCGGCATCGAAAACGGCTTCTCCGTATCACGAGGCGGCTCAGGAATATACGAATCCACCGCCTCCATCAACTCCACCACCGACTCCTCAAACCCAGCCTCACCCTCCAACGCCTTCAACGCAGAACCACGCACCACCGGAATATCGTCCCCAGGGAACTCATACTCCGTCAACAAATCCCGCACCTCCAACTCAACCAAGATCCAACAACTCATCATCATCAACCTGATCCGTCTTATTCATATACACCACGATGTACGGCACACCCACCTGACGCGCCAACAACACATGCTCACGCGTCTGCGGCATCGGACCATCAGCCGCCGACACCACCAACACCGCACCATCAATCTGCGCAGCACCCGTAATCATGTTCTTCACATAATCAGCATGCCCCGGCATATCAACATGCGCATAATGACGATTCGGCGTCTCATACTCCACATGAGCAATCGCAATCGTGATCCCCCGCTCACGCTCCTCCGGCGCCTTATCAATATCATCAAACGCCGTGAACTCCGTAGAACCACCCTCACCCGACTCCGCCAACACCTTCGTAATCGCCGCCGTCAACGTCGTCTTCCCATGATCAATATGACCCATCGTCCCAATATTCACATGCGGCTTCGACCGCTCAAACTTCGCCTTCGCCATCAGCGCTCTCCTTCTATTCGCCTCTGACCTTGGCCACGATTTCCTGCGCGGCGGCGGTCGGGACTTCCTGGTATGAGTGGAATTGCATCGAGTAATTGGCGCGGCCTTGAGTCCGTGACCGAAGGTCTGTCGCATACCCGAACATCTCTGCGAGGGGAACGAGGGCCTTGACCACCCGTCCTTGCCCCCGCTGATCCATCGATTCGACCTTCCCTCGACGGGAGGAGAGGTCGCCGATGACGTCACCCATGTATTCGTCAGGGGTAACAATCTCGAGCTCCATCACGGGCTCGAGAAGCTTCACGCCGGCCACTTTGGCGGCGTCTTTGAGGGCCATCGACCCTGCGATCCTGAACGCCATCTCATTCGAGTCGACGTTGTGGCTCGATCCGTCGATGAGCGAGGCTCTCAGATCGACAAGCGGATAGCCGGCAAGGATGCCCGAATCGAGTGATTCCCGCATTCCACGCTCGACGGCCGGGATGTATTCGCGAGGGACGTTTCCGCCCTTCACCTTGTCTTCGAATTCGAATCCGCTGCCGGGGGCAAGGGGTTCGAGGTCGATGACGACGTGTCCGTACATCCCGGAGCCCCCGGTTTGTCGCTTGAACTTGGCATCAACCTTCTTGACGGCCTTCTTGATCGTTTCGCGATAGGCCACCTGCGGTCGCCCGACGTTCGCTTCGACCTTGAATTCGCGCAGCAGACGGTCGACGATGATCTCGAGGTGGAGCTCGCCCATCCCCTCGATGATCGTCTGGCCGGTCTCTTCGTCGCCGCTGACCTGGAAGGTGGGGTCTTCCTCTGCGAGCTTCGCAAGGGCCTCACCCAGTTTGTCCTGGTCGGCTTTGGTCTTCGGCTCGATCGCGACCGAGATGACCGGCTCTGGGAACGTCATCGTCTCGAGTTGGATCGGTGAATCGGTTCCCGACAGCGTGTCGCCGGTCTTTGTGTGCTTGAGACCAACCGCGGCGACGATGTCGCCGGTATGGACCTGGTCGACGTCCTCCTGCTTGGATGAGTGCATCCTGAGAAGCCGGCCGAACCGTTCCTTCTTGCCGTCGGTCGTGTTCAGGACGGCGTCACCCTTGTCAGCAGTCCCCGAGTAGACACGGAAGTACGTGAGCTTCCCGACGTACGGGTCGGTCATGATCTTGAAGGCGAGCGCCGAGAACGGTTCTTTGTCTGACGGGTCCCGGTAGAGCACGTCGTCTTCGTGCCGCGGCTTGAAGCCCTCTACGGGAGGGAGGTCCAGCGGGGACGGCAGGTACGCCACGATGGCGTCGAGCAACGGCTGAACGCCTTTGTTCTTGAAGGCCGAGCCGAGAAGGACGGGTACGAAATCCCGTTCGATCGTTCCGCGCCGGATGACGGTGCGGATTTCCTCCGGATCGAGATCATGGTCTTCGAGATACTTCTCGAGCAGCGCTTCATCTTCGGCGGCGACGATATCGAGCATCTTGTGATGCCACTCGGCCGCAACTTCTTTATAGCCGTCGGGAATCTCGACGACTTCGCGCTCCTTGCCGTCCTCGTCGTGCCAGATGATGGCGTTCATCTCGACGAGGTCGATGACGCCATGGAACTTCGATTCGGAGCCCATAGGAATCTGGATCGCTACAGGGTTACCACCGAGGCGGTCAACGATGGACTGTGTGGCGGCGAAGAAGTCGGCACCGATCCGGTCCATCTTGTTGATGAAGCAGATCCGCGGGACGCCGTACTTGTCAGCCTGACGCCAGACGGTCTCCGACTGGGGCTCAACACCGGATACGGCGTCGAACACAGCAACGGCGCCGTCGAGCACCCGAAGCGACCGCTCCACCTCGACCGTGAAATCGACGTGGCCGGGTGTGTCGATGATGTTGATGACATGGTCGTCCCAGGCGCAGGTCGTGGCAGCCGACGTGATCGTGATACCGCGCTCCTGCTCCTGCTCCATCCAATCCATCACGGCCGCGCCCTCATGGACTTCACCCAGCTTGTAGGTGCGTCCCGTGTAGTAGAGGATCCGCTCCGTGATCGTGGTCTTGCCCGCGTCGATGTGGGCCATGATCCCGATGTTGCGGATCTTCTCGAGGTTGATGGTGCGTGCCATGAGGTATCGGTGCTCCAGGACTACCAGCGGTAGTGGGCGAAGGCCTTGTTGGATTCCGCCATCTTGTGGACGTCTTCGCGACGCTTCACTGCAGCGCCGGTTCGGTTGGCGGCGTCGAGGATTTCGCCGGCGAGGCGCATCGCCATGGTGGGCTCTCTGCGTTTGCGGGCGAACTCGACGAGCCAGCGGACGGCGAGTGTCTGGCCGCGTCGGGGCCGAACCTCGACGGGAACCTGATAGGACGATCCACCGACGCGCCGCGAACGGACCTCGACCGACGGCCGAATGTTGTCGACGGCCCGCTTCAGGACCGACAGCGGCTCGGAGCCTGTGCGCTGCTCAACGATATCCATTGAGCCGTAGACGATGCGGCGGGCAGCGCCCTTCTTGCCGCGCCAGAGCACCTTGTTGATGACCTGTGTGACGAGGACGGATCGGTAGATCGGATCTGGTTCGAGTTTGCGAACCTCGGCTGGTGCGCGACGCATTGCCTAGGACTCCTTCTTCGTGCCGTACTTCGAACGCCCCTGCTCGCGATCCGCAACACCGGCGGAGTCGAGCGCTCCACGGATGACCTTGTAGCGAACGCCCGGCAGGTCCTTCACACGGCCACCACGGACGAGCACGATCGAGTGCTCTTGGAGGTTGTGGCCTTCGCCCGGAATATACGCGGTGATTTCCGCGCCGGAGGTGAGGCGCACACGAGCGACCTTCCGGAGGGCCGAGTTCGGCTTCTTCGGGGTCACGGTGTAGACGCGCGTGCAGACGCCGCGACGTTGCGGCGAGCCTGCAAGACCAACGGTCTTCGACTTCTTCGGCTTCGGCGTCCGGCCCTGTCGGACCAGCTGCTGTACGGTCGGCACGTGGGTACCGTCTCTCTCTTCTCGGCGCACCCCAACCCGAGGGACTCGGTATCGGGGCTCTGACGAACGAAAATCGGCGCCGTCACACATCGCGACGTCGCCGATCCCTACTGTGAGTCGCTCCGCTCACGACAGCGTTCAGTGAACGCCTCAGGGTAAGCGCGGACTCCGGCGGGAAACCGGACTCGGAAGTATAGGGAGACGCGTTCGTAGTGCGCAAGAAGAGGGGAAGGGGCAAAGCAGCCCCCTCCGCTGGGTCTTCGTCTCCACCACGGAGTGGGGGAGACGCGGCCGAGCTGATGCTCGGGCGCAGAGGGGGCGGCCTGGGAGCTCGGAACGCCAAGATGAGGTCGGCCGCGCAGGTCCTCAGATCGGGAAGGCCGGGGGTTCCTCATCCGGGCGAACGTCTGCGGAGGGTGGATCTGTGGCGGGCGCATCTGCAGCGGGTGCCGGCTGTGGTTCGTCCTCGGTCCCCGACCGCAAGCCCACGAGCGTGATCATGCCGACGAAGAGGGCCAGGAACGTCTGGCCGTAGGAGAACGCTGCGACCACTGCTGCAATGCCGGTGATGACAGAGACTGCGCGGGCGATCCCGGCTGCCTTCGTGGGCGTGAACATCTCGAGGCCGTGCTGGAGCATGTGCCCGCCGTCGAGCGGCAGGATGGGAACCCAATTGAGGACACCCCACACCAGTCCAGCCCAGACGAAGCTCTCGAGAAAGGTGAACGCAAGATCGGGGAGGTTGTCGAATACCCCGGCCCGCCCGAGGCCGATCACCGCAAGCCCTGCCACGATCCCCACCGCCGAGCCGGCGGCCGAGATCAAGAATCGCCGGCCAGGACCGACATCGCGCGACGTCGCCCAGGAGGTGAATCCACCGAGAGCGAAGAGCGTGATCGATACTGATGTCCCGCCGAACGCCCTCGCGGTGAATGCGTGGCCCGATTCGTGGAGCAGGACGGCAACGAATACGGCACCGGTCCATGCAGCGATCTCCCACCCCCGGTAGGCCCCGAAGCCAAGGACGGCAACAAAGAGAAAGGAGAAGTGGACCGAGACGGGAACGCCGATGAGCGGGAACTTGAGCACCCGGGAACGATAGGGCGCCCCGACGCGAAGGAGACGGCCCGTCGGACCGCCTCCCCGCAACTACGATTGTTGGACTCGCCTACTCCTCGGCGTCCATCGCCAGATCGTCTTCTATATCCGACGTTGTGCCAAGCGACGCAAGCCACTCGGCCGGGTCGGCCGGAAGCCCCTCGTCTGCCGACTCGACCGGATCTTCGCCGAAGAGTCCAAGGGCCGACACGACGTTGGCGTCTGGCAGCATCGGTTCGATTCCCTGGTAATAGTCTGAACCGGTACCGGATGGGATCAACTTGCCGATGATGACGTTCTCTTTGAGGCCCCGCATGAAGTCGGAACGCGATTGGAGCGCCGCTTCGGTCAGTACCCTCGTCGTCTCCTGGAACGATGCCGCGGAAAGCCACGAATCGGTCGCGAGCGACGCCTTCGTGATCCCCATGAGCTCGGGACGTCCTTCGGCCGGCGCCTTGCTCTCTTCGACGAGTTCACGGTTGGTACGCAGGAACTCCTTCTGGTCCACCAACTCGTTCGGGAGATAGTGCGAATCACCCGGATTGGCGACGCGGACCCGTCGGAGCATCTGGCGCACGACGAGCTCGATGTGCTTGTCGTGAATGTCGACGCCCTGCGAACGGTAGACCTCCTGTACCTGGTCCACGAGGTAGCGCTGACAGGCGCGGATCCCCTGGATCTCCAGGACTTCCTTCGGGTCGAGCGGACCTTCGGTCATCTGCGTTCCCGGCTCGATGATGTCGCCTTCCGAGACACGGAGGCGAGCACGGCGGGGCAGGGCGTACCTGACCTCGTCATCACCATCGACGACCACCACGAACCGGGCGTTTGTCTCCTCGTCGGTCTCGAACTTCACAACACCACCAACGTCGGCGAGGATCGCCTTTCCCTTCGGGGTGCGAGCCTCGAACAGCTCGACCACGCGAGGCAAACCGTGAGTGATGTCCTCTCCGGCAACACCGCCGGTATGGAACGTACGCATCGTGAGCTGCGTGCCCGGCTCGCCGATCGACTGAGCGGCCATGATGCCGACCGCAGTCCCCGGCTCGACCATGACACCGGTGGCGAGGTCGATCCCGTAGGAATCGCGACTGATCCCGTAGCGGGACTCGTCGGTGAGCGGTGAACGAACCCGGACTTCGGTGACATCGCTGAGCTCTTCAAGCCCGATGACGGCATCCCGATCGATCACGAATCCCTGCTTGAGCTTCCTGCCGTCCGGCAACTCGACCGTCTTGCGGCCGTCCTTGACATCCTCCGCCAGCATGCGTCCGAACAGGTGGTTCTGGAGATGCCGCACCGCCGATCCATCAGCCTGCCGCGTCCTGATCACGATACCGGGATCTTCGGTCGGCTCATCATGGATGATGATCTCCTGAGAGACATCGACCAGACGCCGCGTCAAGTAGCCCGAGTCGGCAGTACGCAGGGCCGTGTCGGCAAGGCCCTTTCGTGCGCCGTGGGTCGAGATGAAGTACTCGAGCACCGAAAGGCCCTCACGGAAGTTCGACTTGATCGGCTGCGGGATGATGTCGCCTTTCGGGTTGGCGACCAGTCCACGCATGCCTGCGATCTGTCGGAGCTGCATGATGTTCCCACGCGCACCCGACCGAACCATCATGTCCATCGGATTGAACTTCTCAGCCATGAGGGTCGCCGACATGGCATCTTTGACCTGATCGGTCGCCTCATTCCAGATCTCGATGAGCTCCTGTTGGCGCTCGGCGTCGGTAATGACGCCCTTTTGGTAGAGGCCCTCCATCTTGTCGGCGCGTTCTTCGAACGCCTCGAGGATGGCCGCCTTCTCCGGGGGAGTCTTCACGTCTTCGAGACCGATCGTCAGGCCGGCCTTCGTCGCGAACGTGAACCCAAGCGTCTTGATTGCATCAAGCGTGTTCGCCACGTCCGGCTTGTCGTACTTGCGGATGATCTCGTCGATCAACGTGCGCACATCAGACTTCAAGACGGGTGCGTTCACGTACGGGAACCCAGGTGGGAACGCCTCGTTCAACAACGCCCGACCGAGCGTCGTCTCGGTGAGCCCGTCAGGATCAACCGGCTCTTCGGCGATCAGGGCACCTAGCGATCGTTTCAGATCAGCATGGACTTCCGGGTCACCTGCAAGCCAACCCACACGAAGCTTGATCGGAGCATGAAGCGACAGGTCGCCGACTTCGTAGGCCATCCTCGCTTCGTCGAGGTGCGAGAACGCACGGCCGGCTCCCTTGCCGTCTTCGGTGATCTCGGAGAGATAGAACACCCCGATGACCATGTCCTGAGACGGCGTCACGATTGGACGCCCTGAGGCGGGTGACCGCACGTTGTTCGAGGACAGCATCAGGATGCGGGCCTCGGCTTGTGCTTCCGCCGAGAGCGGGAGGTGCACGGCCATCTGATCCCCGTCGAAGTCTGCGTTGAACGCCTCACACACGAGCGGGTGCAGCTGAATCGCCTTGCCCTCGACCAAAACCGGCTCGAACGCCTGGATCCCGAGACGGTGCAGCGTCGGCGCACGGTTCAGCAGAACCGGATGCTCCTCGATGACCTCTCCGAGCACGTTCCACACCTGATTGCGGCGCCTCTCGACCATCCGTTTGGCGGCCTTGATGTTCTGTGCTTCGCCGATATCGACGAGCCGTTTCATCACGAACGGCTTGAACAGCTCGAGCGCCATGATCTTCGGCAGGCCACACTGGTGGAGCCGCAACTGCGGACCGACGACGATGACCGAACGGCCCGAGTAGTCGACGCGTTTGCCGAGCAGGTTCTGACGGAACCGGCCCTGCTTGCCTTTCAGCATGTCGGACAGCGACTTGAGGGCCCGATTGCCGGGACCCGTCACCGCTCGCCCGCGACGGCCATTGTCGAAGAGAGCGTCAACAGCTTCCTGAAGCATCCGCTTCTCGTTGTTGACGATGATCTCGGGTGCTCCGAGGTCGATCAGTCGCTTCAAGCGGTTGTTCCGGTTGATCACCCGGCGGTAGAGGTCGTTCAGGTCGGACGTGGCGAAACGGCCGCCGTCGAGCTGAACCATCGGCCGGAGGTCCGGCGGGATCACCGGGACAACTTCAACGATCATGCTCTTCGGATCGTTCGTCCCTTCGGCGAAGGGCTTGACGACCTTCATCCGCTTCATCGCACGCTGCTTTCGCTGCTGCGACGTTGCGTCGAGGTCGGCCTTCAGGCTCTCCATCTCTTCGTCGAGATCGAGCCGGCTGATGAGATCCTTGACGTTCTCGGCGCCCATGCCGCCGCTGTAGTAGTCGCCGTAGCGGTCGACGATCTCGCGCCAGAGCTGCTCTGATTCGATGAGCTGCTTCGGCTTCATCGTGCGGAACGTGTCGAACGCTTCCTGGAGGAGTTCCTCCTCAACGGTGGAACGCTCTTCGCGGTCCTTGATCTCACGTTCGACCTCTCGCCGGCGAGCGTTGACTTCCTGCGTCTTCGCCCCGGCTTCTTCCATCTGGTTGAGCTCCTGCTCGAGGCGCTCGAGACGGGCTTCCTTCCACTCGGCAACCTCTTCGCGGATGAGTTCAAGCTCGTGGCGAGTTGCCTCTTCGAGGTCGAGGAGGTCTGCCTGGCGCTTCTCGTCATCGACGTGGGTGATGAGGTATGCAGCGAAGTAGATGACCTTCTCGAGCTCCTTCGGAGACATATCGAGGAGATATCCCAAGCGGCTTGGAACACCCTTGAAGTACCAGATGTGCGTCACCGGCGCGGCGAGCTCGATGTGGCCCATGCGCTCGCGTCGCACCTTCGCACGGGTGACCTCGACACCGCAGCGCTCGCAGACGATGCCGCGGAAGCGGACTCGTTTGTACTTGCCGCAGTAGCACTCCCAGTCCCGCGTCGGGCCGAAGATGCGCTCGTCGAAGAGGCCTTCCTTCTCAGGCTTGAGGGTCCGGTAGTTGATCGTCTCGGGCTTCTTCACTTCGCCATAGGACCACGCACGGATTTGATCCGACGTCGCCAGACTGATCTTCAGTTCATCGAACAGTTGTGTCACCATCTACTCCCATCACCCTCAAACGTCTGATTCGGCCTTCTCGGGCCGTGAGATATCGATACCGAGCGACGCAGCGGTGCGGAACACGTCCTCTTCGAGCTCCTTGAACTCGACTTCCTCACCAGCAGAGAGCATCTCCACGTTGAGACAGAGGCTCTGCATCTCTTTGACCAGCACCTTGAACGACTCGGGGATGCCGGGCTCGGGAATATTCTCGCCCTTGACGATCGCCTCGTAGACCTTGACGCGTCCACGAACATCATCCGACTTGATGGTCAGGACTTCTTGGAGGGCGTACGCCGCTCCGTAGGCTTCGAGTGCCCACACCTCCATCTCACCGAAGCGCTGCCCACCGAATTGGGCTTTGCCGCCGAGTGGCTGCTGCGTGATCATCGAATACGGACCGGTCGACCGTGCGTGGATCTTGTCGTCCACGAGGTGAACCAGTTTCAAGATGTACATGTACCCAACCGTGATCGGAGAATCGAATGGTTCGCCCGTGCGCCCGTCGAAGAGGGTCGCCTTCCCAACGCCGTCGACCATCATTTCGCCGTCGCGATTCGGGACCGTGTTCTCCAGAACCTTGAGGATCTCGTCCTCGCGCGCACCATCGAAGACAGGTGTGGCGATCTTCGTCCACGCTGGGGCCCCGGCGGATGCCGGGCTATCGAGATCGTCGAATGCGTTCCATCCGCGAGCCGCCGCCCACCCGAGGTGGGTTTCGAGGACTTGACCGAGGTTCATCCGGGAGGGAACACCGAGCGGAGACAGAATGATGTCGACAGGAGTGCCGTCCGGGAGGAACGGCATGTCGTCCTCCGGCAGGATCTTCGCGATGACGCCCTTGTTGCCATGACGTCCGGCGAGCTTGTCTCCCTCCGAGATCTTGCGCTGCTTCGCAACGTAGACCCGAACAAGTTCGTTCATGCCCGGCGGCAAGTCATGGCCCTCGTCTCGACGGAACTCTTTGACGGCGATGGCCTTGCCGGTCTCACCGTGCGGGACCTTCAACGAAACATCGCGAACCTCGCGGGCCTTCTCTCCAAAGATGGCTCGAAGCAGGCGCTCTTCGGGCGTCAGCTCGGTCTCCCCCTTCGGGGTGATCTTGCCGACGAGATAGTCGCCCGGGTCGACGTCGGCACCGATGCGGATGATCCCGCGATCATCCAGATCCTGCAGCACCTCTTCGGCCACGTTGGGGATGTCCCTTGTGATCTCTTCCGCGCCGAGCTTCGTGTCGCGGGCCTCGATCTCGTGCTCTTCGATGTGGATCGACGTCAAGACGTCTTCCTTCACCAGACGCTCCGAGAGAATGATGGCGTCCTCGTAGTTGTGGCCATTCCACGGCATGAACGCAACCAGCAGGTTGCGGCCGAGCGCGAGCTCACCGTCCTCGGTGGATGGGCCGTCAGCCAGGACGTCGCCTGCCTTGACCACATCACCTTCGGCCACGATCGGCTTCTGGTTGATCGACGTGCCCTGGTTCGAGCGCTCGAATTTGAGGAGCCGGAGCGTGTGCTTCTTGTTCGCGCCCTTCTCCTTGACGACGATCTCATCGCCGGTCACGGTCACGACCTCACCGTCGACCGGCGAGATGATGACATCACCGGAGTCAACTGCGGACCGGCCTTCCATACCCGTGCCCACGAGCGGTGCATCCGTCGTGATGAGCGGAACGGCCTGGCGTTGCATGTTCGACCCCATGAGCGCGCGGTTGGCATCGTCGTGCTCCAGGAATGGAATGAGCGCCGTAGAGACCGAAACCAGCTGCTTCGGCGAGACGTCCATATAGTCGACGTCGTCCGGCACGACCGAATCGACCTCTCCTCCGGTCTTGCGAACGAGCACGCGGTCGTTGACGAAAGAACTGTCTGCTGTGAGGGGCGCGTTCGCCTGAGCGATGACGTGGCCCTCTTCTTCCGATGCGGTCAGATAGTCGATCTTCGACGTGACCTTGCCGTCCACAACCCGCCGGTAGGGCGACTCAATGAATCCGAATCGGTTCACCTTCGCGTACGACGCAAGCGATCCAATGAGACCGATGTTCGGACCCTCCGGCGTCTCGATCGGGCACATTCGGCCGTAGTGGGACGGGTGAACGTCTCGCACTTCGAAACCGGCACGTTCCCTAGAAAGACCACCCGGGCCGAGGGCCGACAGGCGGCGCCGGTGGGTGAGGCTTGCCAGCGGGTTCGGCTGATCCATGAACTGGCTCAGCTGACTCGTCCCGAAGAACTCCTTGATCGACGCAACGACCGGGCGGATGTTGATCAAGGTCTGTGGCGTGATCGCCTCGGGATCCTGCGTTGTCATCCGTTCGCGAACGACACGTTCCAGGCGACTCAGCCCGACCCTTATCTGGTTCTGGATGAGCTCCCCGACCGTCCGCACCCGACGGTTCTGGAAGTTGTCGATATCGTCGGTGTGGTAGCCCGGCTCACGATTGTGGAGAGCGATCAGATACCGGATCGTATCGAGGATGTCCTCATCGGAGAGGAGTCCGTCTTCGCTCTGGACATACGAGTCGGCGTCGATCTGTGGACGCGAGAGCTTCTGATTGAGCTTGTAGCGGCCCACTCGTGTGAGGTCGTAGCGCTTCGGGTTGTTGAACAGCGTGTTGATGAGGCCACGCGCTGATTCGACCGTAGTGAGCTCGCCTGGACGGAGCTTCCGGTAGAGATCGAGCAAGGCCTCGTCCTTCGTGGACGTCGGATCCTTCGCAAGGGTCTCGCGAATCAACTCGGAACCGTCGAAGAGAGCGAGGATGTCCTCGTCGGTCTCCGCAAGGCCGAGCGCCCGGATGAACGTTGTGACGAACTGACGGCGCTTCCGATCGACGCGAACGCCCACGGTGCCCTTCTTGTCGACGTCGAACTCGAGCCACGCACCGCGACCCGGTATCACCTTCGCCGAGTAGATGTCCCTGTCCGAAGTCTTATCGAGGGTCACGTCGAAATAGACACCGGGGCTCCGGACGAGTTGGCTCACAACAACACGCTCGGTGCCGTTGATGATGAATGTGCCGTTGTGGGTCATCATCGGGAAATCCCCGAGGAAGACCTGCTGTTCTTTGATCTCACCAGTCTCGCGATTCAGGAAGCGAGCGGTCACGAACAACGGCTTCGAGTAGTTGCTGTCTCGGTCCTTCGCTTCTTCGATCGTCTCAGTCGGATCGCCGAATCGATGGTCGGTCAGTTCGAGGGCGAGGTTGCCGGTGAAGTCCTCAATCGGCGAAATCTCCTCGAAGATCTGACGCAGACCTCTTTCGATGAAACTGTCGAACGAGTCGCGCTGAACAGCGAGGAGGTCGGGGAGTGGTTGGACTTCGGGCAGCTTGGCAAAGGAAAGTCGGGAAGAGCGCGCACGGGCCAAGGGAGGATCCTCCTGGTATGGATGCGGTCAGCGGGAGCTGTGGGCAGGGCTACGGAACCACTGAGAATAGCACGAATTCGGGATAGCGCACAGCTATCCCGTCTCTACCTGTGGAGAGTCGTGGAGGATCGTTCAATTTGCACATGCAACATACCAAGAACCACGAGCCGGAGTCAAGGATGGTAGGAGTTCCCAGCTGCCGGCTACGACGTACCGGGTGTGAGCGCGCGAGGGGGAGTGGCCAAAGCCACTCCCCCTCTTTCGTACTGGGTATGGACTACCGAGTACGCAGTACGCACTACACCGGCAGCGAAGCTGCCGGTCCGGCTACTTCAGTTCGATCGTGGCGCCGGCACCCTCGAGGGTCTCCTTCGCCTTCTCGGCGGTCTCTTTGTCTACCGCTTCCAGGACAGGAGCCGGGAAACCATCCACGAGGGCCTTGGCTTCCTTGAGGCCGAGGCTCGTAAGGCCGCGGACTTCCTTGATCACCTGGATCTTCTTGTCACCAACGCCGACAAGAACGACGTCGAACTCGTCCTTCTCCTCCTCGGCGGCAGCTTCACCACCACCACCGGCAGGTGCCATGGCCATCGCCATAGGTGCCGCGGCGGTCACATCAAACTTCTCCTCAAATGCTTTGAGGAACTCGGACAGTTCGAGGACACTCATCTCCTCGAAGACACCGAGCAGATCCTCGGTCGTCGTCTTTGCCATGTTCTATTCCTCCTCAACGGCGTCATCGGCCGCATCATCAGTGTCTTTGGGCTCGGTGCCGGCATCCTCTTCGGACACATCAGCAGCCGGCGCTTCATCATCGCTTTCGGTTGATTGAGCCTTGCGCTCGTCGCTCTCCTCGTCGGGAGATGCACCTTCGAGTTCGGCTTCCGCTTCGGCGGCCTCTTCGACGACAGCCTCCTCAGCGGCGACTTCCTCGACAACGGCTTCCTCAGCTTCGGCGACAACCGCTTCCTCAGCGGCCTCCTCGACGGCTTCTTCCAAGACGGCTTCCTCGACGACGGCCTCTTCGGCTTCAGCCACCTCAACGGCGGCTTCTTCGGCGACGGCGTCCTCGGCTACGGCGTCCTCGACGTCAGCGCCCTCGACGGCGTCCTCGGCGGAGTCGGGCTCCACCTCGGGCTCGTCGCTGGCAGCTGGCAGCTCTGGGCTTTCCGCTTGCTTCTTCTCGAGCAGTTGGTGCATCGCCGTTGCCGCGTTTCGCGGCAGTGCGGCGAGCAGTCCTGCCATCTTCGCCATTGGTGCTTCAAACGCACCGGCGATCTTGGCCAACAGCACTTCGCGGGGCTCGATGTCGGCGAGTTCTGCGATTCGCTCCGGAGTCAGGAATTCCCGACCGAGGAGCCCGCCCTTCACGACGAGCACCTCATGAGTCCTCGCAAAGTCTCGCAACACCTTGGCGGCGCCGACGGGGTCACCGTCAGCGAACGTCAAACCGGTCGGACCGAGAAGGAGAGCGTCGAAATCTTCGATCTCCAGATCGGCGGAGGCCAAACGGGCCAGGGTCATCTTCACGACCTTGAACTCGGCGCCGTTCGCACGCAGCTCTCTGCGCAGTGCTTGCTGCTCTTGAACCGAAAGCCCGGCGTACTCGGCGAGGAACACGGCTTGTGCTCCGTCGAGACGCTCTTTGATGTCGGCGACGGCCTGGACCTTCTCCGGTCTTGGCATTCGTCGTCCTCCTCTTCGGGCTTGCTTCCACACGACCCCGTCCTTGAGGCGGCCGGGGTCCGAAACGAAGTTCGGGCTCCCGGCAAGAGACAGGGAGCCCTCGAAGAGGACGACCTACGCCGGCGCCGCATTGCGGACTTACACCTACCGACGGTCTCGGGCCAAGGTTGAGGTTGTGTGAGACCGAGGGTAGGACCTGGGGCGCGGTTACCGCAAGGCGCGTAGGGCCAGACGCTAGACATGAGACACGAGACGTGAGACCGGGCCCTGGTCTCGGGTCTCGGGTCTCGGGTCTCGAGTCTCAGACCTCCAGCGTTACCGACTCGAAGTCCTCGATCTGAACGAGCTCGATCCCGTCTTGATCCAGCGCCATCTTCGCCAACCGGTACATGAACGTGCGGCCACCTTCGCTGAGGAACCAATCGTGAATTGGGATCACGTACCGCGGCCTCACCAGGCGGGCCCGGTCGGCGCCATTCGTGAGCGAACCCCACGGAGCTACGAACGGCATCGCGAGAATTGGCATCGTCTCGGCGAAGCTGTGGCTGTCGCCGGGATGGCTCACCACACCCTCGACGTGGAAGCCGACGTTCTGCGGCCCGGGTCCGATCGGGATCCGTTCGTGTGGAGCAGCGAACTGAGGGGTGCCGTCTGTGACTGCGTCGATGCCCTGTTCGGCCAGAATCGCCTGCAGTGCGGGGGTCGTCTCGACCGCAGCATCATTGGATCGTTCGAGGGCGGCACGAAGGAACTCCAAAGAGACGTGATCCGCGTGCTCGTGTGTGATCAAGACGCGATCGACGCCCTCAACCATGGACGGATCGAGCCGTTCGTCCTCCCACGAGAACACCCCCGGATCGATGAGGATCCGCTCGCCGCCGACTTCGACAAGGAGACAAGCGTGCACGAGTTTGGTGATTGCTACATCCATAGGTGATGACCCTACCGATCAGTCGCACGCCTCGAGCTACATGCCGGAGAAGGTGAAGACTCGAGACATGAGACACGAGACAGTCTCAGGTCTCGAGTCTCGGATCTCGGCTGCAAAGTTCGGCGGGGGAAGGGGCCGAAGCACGGCGGCCGGCCATCTCGCACGCGCAAGCGCCCGGCAGCGGGCCGGGCACTTGCTACATGCGGAGGGCTCGGGTCCTAGGCGGACCCCACTCTCGAGGATTCGGGCAGACGGCGGGCCAGGAAGCCATCTACTCGTCTCCACCCCATGACCGGCCGTGGTAGGGACCGACCGGTCGAGTGTTCGGGGTGGTTGGGGTCCAGGGCAGGAACGGTGGTGGTTCGTTCCAGCAACGGATGCTCCAAGCGTCCCCCGCTATGTGCTCTTGAGTATCGCGGACGGATCCCGTGGGAGCAACTGGTTTCGATGAATCGAAGCCAGTAGTCCGTATTCCGTAGTCCGAATCGGCGGATTCCGCGGTACGGACTGCGATGTACGGACTACGAATTGCCCGTCCGGCGGAGCCGGACCTAGCGGCTTTCCTTGACCAGGTCTTCCAGGAGTCCGGTGTCGATCTTCACGCCCGGGCCCATTGTGGACGAGATGCTGGCGCCGCGCATGAACCTCCCCTTGGTAGAGGCTGGGCGGGCTCGGAGGATCTCATCTGAAGCCGCAGCCAGGTTCTCGAGCAGCGCTTCCGCCTCGAACGAGACCCGGCCGATCGGGAGATGGACGTTGCCGTAGCGATCATTGCGGTATTCGACCCGGCCGGCCTTGAAGGCAGCGACCGTCTTGCCGACATCCTGAGTGACTGTGCCGCTCTTGGGGTTCGGCATCAAGCCGCGTGGCCCGAGGACCGGGCCGAGCTTGCCGACTACCGACATCATCGACGGGACGGAGATCACGACGTCGAAGTCGAGCGCCTGCTTCCCGGACTGCATCGCATCGGCGAGTTCCGCTCCGCCGATCAGGTCCGCACCGGCTTCTTCGGCTTCGCGTGCTTGATCGGACTCGGCGAACACCGCGACCTTGACGTCCTTGCCGGTCCCGTTCGGAAGGCTGACGGTCCCGCGGACGATCTGATCCGCCTGCCGGGGGTCGATCCCCAACTCGAATGCAGCATCGACGGACTCGTCGAACTTGGCAAATGAGAGCGTTCGGACAAGACCGACGGCCTCCGCGGGGTCGTACTGGGTCAGCTTGTCGTAGCCCTGATCAACGTTCTTGCGGTTCTTGCTCTTCTTCATCGTTTCTCCTTGTGGTCCAGGCGGGGCGATGAAACCCCTCCCACGTATGTGTCGTCCGTAGTCCGTCGTTCCGTCCGTCGCGGAAGCGGGGCCATGTCGGCGGCGCTAGCCGTCGACGGTGATTCCCATCGATCGTGCGGTGCCTTCGACGATCTTCATAGCTCCATCGATGTCGTTGGCATTCAGGTCCGGCATCTTGATCTCTGCGATCTCGCGAACCTGATCACGCGTGACGCTGCCAACCTTCTCCTTGTGGGGCTCGGGCGAGCCCTTCTCGAGGCGTGCCGCTTGACGGAGCAGCACAGCAGCAGGCGGCGTCTTTGTGATGAAGGTGAAACTGCGATCCTCGTAGATCGAGATCTCCACCGGGACAATGGTCCCCGCCTGGCTCGCCGTGGCGTTGTTGTACGCCTGGACGAAATCCATGATGTTCACACCATGCTGGCCGAGTGCAGGGCCGACCGGAGGAGCAGGGCTGGCCTGCCCGGCAGGGATCTGCAGCTTCAGCACGGTCATCAGTTTCTTGCGACCCATCAGGGAACCTCGCTCGGGATCTAGTACTTGACGATCTGGTCGAAATTGAGTTCAACCGGTGTTTCGCGACCGAAGATATCGACGAGGACTCGTACCTTGGACTGGTCCACGTTGATGTCCTCGATGACACCGTTGAAGTCGGCGAAGGGGCCCTCGACCACCCGCACGGTCTCCCCGACCTCCCAGGCCGGCTTGAACGTGGGCTTCTCCTTCTTGCCCTCTTCCTTCTCAACTCCGAGGATGCGCTCGACCTCGCGGCGAGACAGCGGTGTCGGTTTGGTTTGGGATCCGACGAACCCGGTGACGCTCGGGGTGTTGCGCACGGCATACCACGAGTCGTCGTCGAGGTACATACGTACGAGCACGTACCCGGGGAATCTCTTGCGCTGAACGGTGACCTTCTTGCCGCCCTTGTATTCGACGACGTCTTCCATCGGAATGGCGACGTCGAAGATCTTGTCCTCGAGATGCATCGATTTCACGCGGGTCTCGAGATTCGCCTTGACCTTGTTCTCGTATCCGGAGTACGAGTGGATGACGTACCAGCCACCCGGCAGGTCGTACGGGCTGAGCGGTTTCTGCTCAACTACCTCGGCCGCGGCGTCCTCTTGATCATCGAGGATGTCCTGTGTGCCTTCGCTCATCAGGTCATGTTCTCCAAGAGGTAAAGCACACCCTTCGAGAATGCCCAGTCGAGGCCGAACACGAACAAGGTGATGACGGTTGTGACGGTGAAGACCACCACGGTGTAGGTGGTGAGTTCTTCGCGCGACGGCCACGCGACCTTCTTCAGCTCCTGTCGAACCTCACGAAGGTACTGGCGGATACCCACGCGTTTCTTCTTCTTCGGTTGGGCGGCTTCGCGACGCTTTTTCTTGGCGCGCTCATCCTCTTTCGCCTGAAGGCGACGCATCTCGCGGTTCAACTGCACTCCTCCTGAGTGGGCAGGGGTGGCGGGACTCGAACCCACAACTTCCGGTTTTGGAGACCGGCGCTCTGCCAATTGGAGCTACACCCCTCCGGCCGGTTGAGGCCCGAGCGGAGAGTATATGGAGCAGAAGCGGCAAAGCACAATGCCTCGTTGTACCTCCATCGTACCCGTCCGGCGGCGTAGCGGGTCGGAAGGGTTCAATCGCGCGCCGGCAGAATGGCACGACTCGCACGGAATACGGACTACGGAGTACGGCGCCGAAGGCGCCACCGCGGACTACTGCGCCGAAGGCGTCCTCACGCCGCGTGATGCGAGCGACGGAGGCCAACCACGATGATCGTTCCCGCGGTAGCAGCGACAGCTGCGCCCGCTGCGGCGGAGACGGCAACGGCGGTCCGTCTGAGCCCAACACGCCGATCGGTCGTCGCTTCTGCGGCCTCGCGTTCGATGCGGGCGACAACCGACGGGACCAGGGTTGCGGGTGCCGCCAATTCGTCACGAGACAGCGCACCGAGTTGGCGGCGGAGGGTTCGGTAGCGAGCGGCTTCAGCTTGACACTGCAGGCAGGTCTCGACGTGCGTCGAGAGCCGCTCCCCCAACTGGTCCACGGAGTCGACGCTCGGAAGACGCATCCGGACCACAGCGCATCGGGTCTTCATGCACCCCCCTCATTCTGATGACTCCATAGGGTAAGCCTGAGTGACTTCCGTGCTCGATGGAGCCGCACCTTTGCGGCCGTGACGGAGATATCCAGGTGCTCGGCGATCTCGACGTGCGTCCATTCGTAGACGTCCTTGAGCACCACGACCGAACGCAGCGACTCAGGAAGAGCCGCAAGTGCATCACCAAGCGGCCCACGAATCGCAGCGCTCTCGCCGCCGCGTTCGGGACTCAGTGACTCTGACTCGGGCTCTTGATACACCACGTCGAGTGGGTCCGCAGCGGCTCGTTTCCTTCGGTCTCGGTGGGTGAATGCCGTGTTCACCGTTATTCGGTGCATCCACGTCGAGAACTTGGCGTCGCCGCGAAATCGTCCGATGGCGCGCCACGCACGCACGAACGACTCCTGGGCAACGTCGTGGGCGAGTTCTCGATCGGCGACCATCCGGACGGCCAACGTGTACACCTCGTGCTGGTGGATCTTGACCAGCTCGGTGAACGCCGCCTGGTCTCCCTGGCCTGCGAGGCTCACCAGCTCGTCTTCTTCGAATCGTTCGACCTCGGGCTGCGTCATGGGGTTACCCCCGTGAGGCTCACGACCGCGGTCCCGGTCACCACATCGGCACCGTTCGCAATCACCTTCAGCGAGACGTGTGCATCTCGCCCATCCGGCGCGACGTCCCCGACGAACGCCTCAATCTGAGCGGCCTCGCCAGGGGGGAGGGCATTGCGGAAGCGACCCTTGATCGTTGCGATCGGCGCCGGCGCCGGTGAATACGCCGCAGCTAGTTGCGCCATCCACGAGAGCACCAGCAGGCCGTGAACCACAACGCCTTCGAGCCCAGCGGCTCGGGCCGCCTCGTGATCCCAGTGGAGTGCATTGAAGTCGCGCGTCGCCGCCGCATAACGAACAAGGTCCGCACGGCTTGCCGACTTGGACGTCGTGACGGTCCGGCCGATTTCGAGCGGGTATCGATCTGCAGCCACCGCGTTCGGCCCACGATCGTCGGCAGACGGCTCCTGTCGATCCGTCGCCGTTTCGGCCGCAGCCTGGTCGGACATGAGGAACGTCGATCGCGACTCGAGCACAACCTCGCCGCTGGACGTGCCGGTGGCGGCAAACGTCACGAAGAACGCGCCGCCGCGTTCGCGGACTCGTTCGACCGTGCCCGTCATCGTGATCGTGGCGCCCTGTTCGATCGGGCCGTGATACGTGAATTGCTGATCGACGTGGATGAGGGTTGCCAGGTACGGCAGGATTCGTTGATCGTTGAGCAGCACACCGGCCACGGAGAAGAGCAGCGCCGCCGCGTACCCCGGCGGCGCGCTATCGGTCCATCGTTCGGGACGATCCCCGGTTGCCGCTACGAAGGCGGCGATTCGCTCCCGGTCGACGCGATGCGCGACCGGTCCGATATTGCTGCCTTCCAGGTCCCCGGGTGTCATGGCGGTCAAGCGTAGCCCCGACGAATTCGACATCTCGGCGGTTCCCGCTCCCTCGTGGCCGCTGCGCCAAAGAGAAGCCGGCCCGAAGGCCGGCCCGCTCTCTCATCGGGACGAAATGGCTGCTACCGCGTCTCTTTGTGCGGTTGGTGCTTTCGACACCAGCGGCAGTACTTCTTCAACTCCAGACGTTCTCTGGTGTTGGATTTGCTCTTCGTCGTCACGTAGTTCCGCCGCTTGCATTCCTCGCACGCGAGGTTGATCGGCGGCCGCTTGTCACTTGCCATTGTCCAGTCTCCAGTCTCCCTCCCCCCGCCGAAGAGGTGGGGGAGGTGCCCCTCCGGGGCGGAGGGGGGCTTCCCTGTTGGGGAGGTGCCCCTCCGGGGCGGAGGGGGGCTTCGCTACAACTTGCCTATTTGATGATCTTGGTAACGCGGCCTGCACCCACCGTACGGCCACCCTCACGAATCGCGAACCGCAACCCCTCATCCATCGCAATCGACTTCCCCAACACCACCGTCATCTCCGTGTTATCCCCCGGCATCACCATCTCAGTCCCAGCCGGCAACGACACCGAACCCGTCACATCCGTCGTCCGGAAATAGAACTGCGGCCGATACCCATCAAAGAACGGGTTATGACGACCACCCTCATCCTTCGTCAACACATACACCTGCGCCTCAAACTCCGTATGCGGCGTAATCGAACCAGGCTTCGCCACCACCTGACCCCGCTCCACATCATCCTTCCCAATCCCCCGCAACAACAAACCAACATTGTCGCCAGCCATCGCCGAATCCAACAACTTACGGAACATCTCAACACCCGTCACCGTCGTCGTCTGAATATCACGCAACCCGACAATCTCAACCTGCTCACCAACATCAAGCGTCCCCTGCTCAACGCGACCCGTCACCACCGTCCCACGACCCGTAATCGAAAACACATCCTCAATCGGCATCGAAAACGGCTTCTCCGTATCACGAGGCGGCTCAGGAATATACGAATCCACCGCCTCCATCAACTCCACCACCGACTCCTCAAACCCAGCCTCACCCTCCAACGCCTTCAACGCAGAACCACGCACCACCGGAATATCGTCCCCAGGGAACTCATACTCCGTCAACAAATCCCGCACCTCCAACTCAACAAGATCCAACAACTCATCATCATCAACCTGATCCGTCTTATTCATATACACCACGATGTACGGCACACCCACCTGACGCGCCAACAACACATGCTCACGCGTCTGCGGCATCGGACCATCAGCCGCCGACACCACCAACACCGCACCATCAATCTGCGCAGCACCCGTAATCATGTTCTTCACATAATCAGCATGCCCCGGCATATCAACATGCGCATAATGACGATTCGGCGTCTCATACTCCACATGAGCAATCGCAATCGTGATCCCCCGCTCACGCTCCTCCGGCGCCTTATCAATATCATCAAACGCCGTGAACTCCGTAGAACCACCCTCACCCGACTCCGCCAACACCTTCGTAATCGCCGCCGTCAACGTCGTCTTCCCATGATCAATATGACCCATCGTCCCAATATTCACATGCGGCTTCGACCGCTCAAACTTCGCCTTCGCCATCAGCGCTCTCCTTGGTGTTGGGTGGTGTTTGTCTGTCTGGCGTAGCGGCGGGCGGACTCGAACCGCCGACCTCTCGATTATGAGTCGAGCGCTCTCACCGTCTGAGCTACGCCGCCTTGTTTCTGTTCCCGCGCAGGCGGGGCGTTCCGGCCGCATGCGACCAGATCGAGCCTCCTCCGGGATTCGAACCCGGGACCCCTTCCTTACCATGGAAGTGCTCTACCACTGAGCTAAGGAGGCACATATTCACTTGTCTCAACCTCGCCAACCCGAAAGCGCCGCCCCGGCACACCGGGGCGCCTTCCTTACCATGACAATCGCACCGCTCTTCGCCTGACGGCTCATCGCACGCTCTGCCACTGAGCCAAGGAGGCGCTCAGCGAAGATTACCTTCGCTGGTGCTGGGAGAAGGATTTGAACCTCCGTAGGCATCAGCCGGCAGATTTACAGTCTGCTCCCTTTGGCCGCTCGGGCATCCCAGCAGGTGAACGGCGCGCCGAAGCACGCAGGTCAACGGCGACGTAGGTTACAGCGCCTCCGCAGCATGTGTACCTGGAGAGGGCTAGCGAATCCCGGTCGCCATCTCTTCGAGGCGTTCGATCCGCTCGGGGATCGGTGGATGGGTGGAGAACATCCGGCTGAACTTGAACTGCTGCCGCTGCTTGACCGACATCGACCGGTAGGGATCGGCGATGAACAGTGTGGAGGCGGCGGCCCCCACGTCCATCGGGATACGCGCCGTCCCGGCATCCAGCTTCTGCAGGGCGGCCGCGAGCACGAGCGGTGATCCTGTGGTAACCGCTCCCGTCCGGTCGGCCTCGAACTCCCGGGCACGGCTGATCGCCATCCGAATGATGACGGCCACGATCGGCGCGATGATGATGGCCGCGATCGCGGCGATCGCGCCGATCGCCCCATTGTCGTTGCGGCGGCCCATCCCTCCCCAGAACGCCATCCTGGCGAAGAACGACATCGCGGCCCCGATGGTTGCGGCAATGGTCCCGATGAGGATGTCGCGGTTCTTCACGTGGGAGAGCTCGTGGGCGAGGATCGTTTCGAGCTCCTGGTACGACATCATCTCGACAATGCCGCGAGTCACCGCGATCGCGGCGTGACGAGGGTTGCGCCCTGTTGCGAATGCGTTGGGCTGCGGAGCATCAATGAAATAGATCCGCGGCTCAGGAATGTTCATGCGATTCGCGAGGGACCGCACCATGCCGTAGACCTCGGGCATCTCATGTTCCTCGACGGGTCTGGCCTTCGCTGCGGCGATCGCCATCTTGTCGGAGAACCAATACATCCCGAAGTTGATCACCACCGCGAATCCGAGGGCGATCAGCGCACCTTGTTGCCCGCCGAAGAGCCAGCCGATCGCGACAAAAACGCCGCCGAGGAAGGCCAGCAGTGCGACCGTCTTGAGGTTGTTCGCCATGGTGTTGAGGGTACCGCGCCACGCCGTTTCCTGTGACACGTTGTCGCGCGACAGATGCCCGGCGAGCCTCCCGGCGAGGTCGCGAAAACCGGATGAACACGGTTCGCATTCGCGCGACCACACAGAGTAGGGTCCGCATGCAAGCGGTCCCGGGCGGGTCGGCGGAGTGAACGTACGGGAAAGCTGCGTGAGCCTATGGGTTACCCACCGGGCACGGCGCACTGCTCCTTTCCACGGTAGCTACGAAAGGAAGGCGCACACGTGTCTCGACGACTACCAATCCTCACAGTGGTAATGGTGCTGCTTGTGGGGCTCCTCGCCACATCGGCGCTGGCCTCACCGCCGGCTTCAGACGGCGAGCCCGGTCTGTCGACCAAGATCGACAATCGGACTGATCCACTCACCGAGGAACAGACTGAGCTCAAGGCGAAAGCCATGGATTCTGTCCTCAACGGCAAGGCCACGACCGATGGCAAGACCCTCGAGGTTGCGAAGGGTCAGTTCGTAGAGCTGGCGCGAGAAGGTGAAGACCCCGTGTGGACGGTGCTGGGCGAGTTCGGTGACTTCCCGCACAACAGTATTGCGGAACCGGATCGCGACTACGACAACACGACGATCTGGACCGATGACTTCAATCGGAACTACTTCCTTGACCTGCTCTTCGCTGAAGGCCAGAACTCGATGCGGGATTTCTACATCGAGCAGTCGTCGAATCGGTACACGGTTCACGGAGATGTGACCGATTGGACGCTCGCACCTGAGGACGCGTGCTCGTACGACGACGATCTAGCCCACCCCGATGGCGGCAACGCCGTCTGGTATTTCCTGCGGGATACGACGACTGATTGGTATAACCAGCAGGTCGCGGCCGGCATGACTGACGACGAGATCAACGACTACCTGAGTCAGTTCGATGTCTGGGACCGCTACGACTGGGACGGCGACGGCAACTTCGATGAGCCGGACGGCTACATCGACCACATGCAGTTCGTACACGCCGGTGAAGGCAACGAAGCCGGCGGCGGTGAACTCGGCGACTGCGCTATCTGGAGCCACAGCTGGTTTGCCTTCTCGAACCGGGTTGGA
The DNA here is from genome assembly GCA_942491345.1 of uncultured actinomycete. Classification (GTDB taxonomy): domain Bacteria; phylum Actinomycetota; class Acidimicrobiia; order Spongiisociales; family UBA5794; genus JAHEEL01. Next base: position 15,953 of record CALOAN010000021.1, on the reverse strand, counting down.
GTCGCAGGGCCTTCCCCTGACTTCCTGATCGGCGGAATCCAGATCGGCAACAGCGAGTTCTGGCTCAACAAGTACACCATCCAGCCGGAGAATGGCGGCGTTGGCGTGTTTGCTCACGAGTACGGCCATGACCTCGGTCTGCCGGATCTCTACGACTACACAGGCGAGAACTCAACCGGATTCTGGACGATCATGTCCTCCGGATCGTGGCTCAGCCAGAACAATTACGACATCGGCTCGCAGCCGAACCACTTCGGAGTCTGGGAGAAGTTCCAACTCGGTTGGCTCGACTACGAAGTGGCGTTCGCCGGTGACAAATCCGAGCACAAGCTCGGCCCGGCAGAGTTGACCACGAAGCAGGCCCAGGGCTTGTTCGTGGTGTTGCCACCGAAGCCTGTCACCGAGCAGATCGCCGATCCGCACGAAGGTGAGTACTTCTACTACAGCGGTGCCGGAGATGAACTCGACAACTGGATGACGAAGTCATTCACCCTGCCAGCAGGCGCCACGCTATCAGCGAAGGCCAATGTGCAGATCGAACTCGATTGGGACTACGCGTATCTCGTTGTGTCGACCGACGGTGGTGCAACGTGGGAAAACGTGGAAACCAATCTCTCGACGAACACCGACCCCAATGGTCAGAACTTCGGCAGCGGGATAACGGGCAACTATGGCGATGTCTGGCTTGACCTGACAGCTGACTTGTCCGCGTACGCCGGCGACGTTGTACTCGGATTCCGCTACTGGACTGACGTCGCGGAAGTCCAACCGGGTTTCATGGTCGACGCCATCGGAATCTCGGGGTATCCGCTTGACGGTGCCGAGAGCGATTCCGGATGGGCGTTTGATGGATTCAGCGTGACCACCGGAACAGAGAGTGCGTTCTACAACAACTACTACGTTGGTGAGTTCCGTCAGTACCGGGGCTACGACGCCGGCCTGGCGAACGCCTACAACTTCGGTTGGGGTAGCGACCCGGACCTTGGCAACTACGTCGAGCACTTCCCCTATCAAGATGGTCTCTTGATCAGCTACTGGGACACGTCGTTCGCCAACAACAACGTCGGTGCGAACTGCGCAGCCGGGCGTTGCGGCGGGCTCCTCCTGCCGGTCGATGCGCATCCAGATCTGATGTACCAAGCGGACGGTGACATCTGGCGCAACCGCGTTCAGACGTTCGACGCCACGTTCGGCCTCCAAGCGACGGATGCGATCACGCTGCACGAGAACGGCGAAGCGTCGTACCACCCCAGCCAGCCGGCGGTGAAGATATTCGACGATAGGAACAGCTACTACGACCCGGCGAACCCGATGGGGAGCGTGATCGTCCCCAACACCGGTACGCAGATCCGCGTGAAGAGCGTCAGCGCACAGGGCAGCTTCATGCAGGTGGAGGTGCGTCCCGCCAAATAGCAGACCAGTAGACCATCCGACTCACCAGAGTCGGAGTGAGCATCGAGAGGCCCCCGGATATCCGGGGGCCTCTCTCGTGTTCGACCGCAAGGCAAGGTGTCATCCGTCGAGGGGTCGATCATCGCGACCCGCAGCGGCTCAGCGCTGGGGTGGTGGAACCGTCTTGGTGAAGTCCGGCTGTCGCGGGTCGATCCACGGGCCGCCCGGCTCCGGCAGCTCGGACGCCGGCGCCTCAGGCACGGCGGGCTCAGTTGCTTCCGGCGCCGGGGCCGTCGGCTCTGCTGAACCTCCCTCCCCAGCCTCGACAGCAGCAGCGTCGTCTGGAGTCGGGGGCGGAGTCGAGGACGTTGAGGAGTTGGCGCCGGCCTCGAGGACTTCCTGCGGGCCGTCGTCGGGAGCTACCACGTCGGTCTCGACGCCGGCCGGAACGGCCACTGACTCGACCTCACGTGCCACCTCGTCGGCCACTGTTGTCGGGACAATCTCTTCGGGCTCAGCGGCACACGACGACAGCAGGCTCGTCACCAGCACGGTTCCGACCAGAATGCGAAGCCTCATGACACCCCACTTGTACCACTCCGACGCTCAGAAGCCATCGTCGAGTTCCCGCCGTCGCTTGACAATTCTCGCCGCCTCATCGCTTTGTTGCCAGCATCACTCGGAAGTCTCCGAGGCCTCTCGGGTGTAGGAGGGTCTCGGCATCGGTGGCTTCTGAGCGCACAATGAGACGCTGCATCGCGTCACCCGAGTTGGCGAGATCGCGTTCTTGATGTCTGAGATCCGAGACCACTTCCCGCAGACCGAGATCGCCGAGGAAGTCGTCCTGACGGCGGAGTTCGACCGCAGCGCCATGCCCTTCCGCAACGGACACGATCGCCGTGAAGTTCACGTCGACGGTTACATCGGTAGCACCCGGCTCGAGCAGGGGATCCGGGCCGAGGTGGTGACTGCGATAGGTGCGCAGCGTGCCCTGCGTGCGCCGCGGCTCGAGTTCTTCTGCGGTGCCGCCGTAGTCGATGATGACCAGGGCGCCTCGGCCGATGCGACCCAGCGCAGCACGCACCCACTCGGCCGCGGCAAGCTGCACCTCAACCATGCCGCCCTCGGGGACCGCCCCCGCGTAGGCGTCACACCATGTCACGACCTCGGGCCTCGCCTCGGCCGTCACGAACCCGAACCGATCGTCCGTGGCACCGACCCACCGCTCAACCCAGCCATCGCCGGTTCTGATCGCAAGTGCAACCGGAAGATTGTCGAGGAGTTCGTTCGCGATGATGACCCCGTCGAATGCGTTCGGAAGGGCGTCGAGGGAATTGTGGACGCGGTCGGATCCGAGGAGATCGGCGAGGGCCGAATGCGCAGCAGGTGAAGTCTCGATGGCGTCGAACGAAACAGGCAGCCCCCTTGCGGATTCGCCGGGGCGAATCCGCGTCCCCCAACTCCGTGGGGGGACGGAAGGTGGGGCCGACTCCGGAAAGACGACGTCCGCCAAGTCTTCGATCAGAGGGCGCAGGAGAGAACCTGAGCCGGCACCGGCTTCGACCACAGCAAACGGGGTGGCTCCGGTTCGGGCTTGCTCCGCTGCCACAAACCTGGCGAGCATCCTGCCGAACCAAGGGCTGACTTCGGAGCTGGTCAGGAAGTCGCCGTCTTTGGCTGATCGCAGCGGACCGGTCGCGAAGAAGCCGCCCCCCGGGTCGTAGAGGCATGCAGCCATGAAGTCCTCGAACGGCATGGGACCATCGGACTGAATGGTCGAGCGGAGTCGGTCGGCGAGCACGTGTGGCTAGAAGCCGGTCGCGAGAACTTCGGCGGTGAACTTCGACAAGTCGGCGACGACACCCGGGAAGACACCAAGCACGAGGACGAGGACGGCGGTGATGCCCAGGGCGAAGCCGAGCGTCGGCGCAAGGCTCATCCCGCCGACGAGGTCCGGGTCGATCGAGTCGGGTACCGGATCGAAGAGAACCGTCTTGACGACCTTCGTGTAGTAAACGAGGGCAACTACGGCGTTGAGCGCCGCGATGACGGCAATCGAGTAGCCCCACGCCGAGCCAACGCTGATCGTGGCGCTGAACATCGCCAGCTTCGCGAACCACCCGGCGAGCGGGGGTATGCCGGCGAGTGACATGAAGAACATCGACAGCAAGAGGGCGAGGCCGGGCGCCCAGCGGTACATGCCGGACCAATCCTCGAGCTCGTCCGACTTCAGCCGCGCTCTCCCAGCGATGATCACACCGAACGCGCCGAGGTTCATCACCGCATAGATGAGCAGGTACGCGACGGTGGCGGCGAACGCTTCCCGAAGGTCGGCCCCGGCCGCTGCCGCTGCACCAAACGGGGCCAACATGAATCCCGCTTGGGCGATCGAGGAGTATCCGAGCAGTCGCACGATGTTTGTCTGCTTGATGGCGACCAGGTTCCCGATCGTCATCGAGAGAGCGGCGAGAATCCAGAGCAGCGGCCCCCACATCTCGGCCTGGTCGGGGAACGCGAGGTAGGCGACGGTCAGCACGCCGACGAACCCTGCGCCCTTGGATCCGACCGAGAGCCAGGCCGTGACCGGGGTCGGAGAGCCTTCGTAGACGTCCGGCGTCCAGACGTGGAACGGCACCGCGGAGATCTTGAACGCAAAGCCGAGGAATACGAACAGCATCCCGAGCACGAACGCCGGCTCGTCGGCGATCGACTGAGGAACGACGGCAAGCTCCGAGAACAACTGCGTCCCGCTGATGCCGTACAACAAGCTCACGCCCATCACCAGCAGAGCGAAGGCCACCACACCGATGATGAAGAACTTGAGCGCCGCTTCGTTCGATTTCTCGTCGGCCTTCCTCCAACCGGCAAGCAAGAATCCCGGGCCGGAAACCAGTTCCAAACCCACAATCATCGTGATGAAGTCTCTCGACGACGCCATCACGACCGCACCCAGCGCGGCCGACAGCAACAGGAAGTAGTACTCACCCTCGTAGTACCGATCCGACTCGACATACGCCACGGACAGCAGCAGGACGACGAACGCGGACCCGATGAAGAGCCCCTTCAGCACGAGTGCATATTGATCAACGACGTAGGACCCGCCGAAGAGCTCTCGCGGCAGGGTGCCGGTGCAGAACTCGAGGTCGTCGCACACGGCAAGCGTGAACAGCGGAACGAGTGATGAAAACAGCCCGACCATCCCGACGATCGCTCCGTAGTACTTCTCACGCGTCACGAGATCCGTGACGAGGACGGCAAGGACCGTCACCGCCAGGATGATCTCGGGAAGGATCGCGTGGTAGTCGATCACAACATCAGCCTCCGAAGGCCTTGACGACGAGGTTCACAACGGCGTCGTTCGTCGCCCCAAAGACGATCTTCGGGTAGATCCCGATCGCGATCGTCATCACGACAAGGGGCGCCCATGCCATCCATTCGTACTTGTCGATATCGTGGAAGTCATGGTCGAGCCACTCAGCGGCCGGCTCGCCGAAGTCGACGCTGCGGAGCATCCACAACATGTAGCCGGCAGTGAGGACGGTGCCGATCGCTGCGACCACCATGAGCGTCCGGAACAGCGAGACGTTGAGACCGGGGAGCGGGTTGAACGACGCCAGCAGCGACATGAACTCGCCCCAGAACCCGGCGAGTGCCGGCAAGCCGAGAGAGGCCATCGCCGCGAAGCCGAGGACGACACCCATCTTCGGCATGAGGATCATCTGGCCGCCGAGACGGTTCATGTCCCTCGTGTGGTACCGGTGGGCCATCGAACCGGCGATGAAGAACAGCAGTCCGGTGATCAACCCGTGGGCGACCATGCCGATGATCGCCGCGTTGATCCCGATCTCGTTCATCGTTGCGACGCCGAGCATCACGAATCCCATGTGGCCGACCGATGAATACGCGATCAGTCGTTTCATGTCGCTTTGGGCAAGGCATGCGAGCGACCCGTAGATGATCCCGATCACTGCGAGCACCCCGATGAACCACGCCCAGTTCTTGGCCTCCTCAGGGAGGATCGGGATCGAGATGCGAATGAAGCCGTAGGTCCCGAGCTTCAGGAGGATCGCAGCAAGGATCACCGAGCCGATCGTCGGAGCGGCGGTATGAGCGTCGGGGAGCCATGTGTGGAGCGGCCACATCGGCACCTTCACCGCAAATCCGAGGAACATCGCGGCGAAGACCCAGAACGCAAACGTTCCGGCAAACAGGCCGGCCTGCCCGAGGGCAGACAGCTCGAGGATGTCGAACGTTCTCGCCCCGGCGTCACCCGACTTGAAGTAGAGGGCGAGGAAGCCGAGCAGCATGAACGCCGACCCGAACAGCGTGAAGAGGAAGAACTTGATCGACGCGTAGAGCCGCATCTCGATCTCCCAATGCACCACCGGCACCGTGCGGATGCTCGTGTCACCCCATATCCCGATCATGAAGTACATCGGGAGCAGTACGACTTCGAAGAACACGAAGAACAGGACCAGGTCGAGCGCTACGAAGGTGCCCGTCATCCCGGTTGCGAGGATCATCGTGAGGATCAGCAGCAGCTTCGGGTTGTGTGGCTCCGGCCAGTGGTTCCAGGAGTAGATCACCACGAGGGTCGTGATGAACGTGGAGAGCACCACGAGCGGCAGCGAGATTCCGTCGACACCGATGTGGTAGCGGGCGTTGATCGCCTCGATCCACGGGAGGTCCGTGCCGAACTGCATTTGTGCTGCAGCGCCGTAGTCGAAGCGCACCGCAAGGAGGATGGCGAGCGCGAAGGTTCCGAACGCCGTTACAAGAGCCACCCACTTCATTCCTGCTTCGGCGGAACGCGGGATCGCTGCCAGGATCAACGCACCCACCAGCGGCAGGAAGACAATGAGGCTCAGGCCCCAGCCGCTGTCGAACCACTCCATTTCGTTGCTCCTCCTATCAGAAGATCATGAACAGCAAGGCGAGGATGACCACGCCCGCAAAACTGATTGCCGCATACTGCTGGACCCGTCCGGTGAACGCCTTGCGCAGGAATCCGCCCGCAGCGCCGGTTGCCGCGCTCAGCCCGTTGAACACGCCGTCGACTCCGCGCTGGTCGAGCGCGTTCACCGCGTCGGCGGTGTGTTTCGCCCCAACGGCGCCCAGGTTCGGGACCGCGTCGACCACGTTCTCGTCGATCCAGAGTGTCCCATCCGCGACCGGGCCCATGGTCGGCCGGACGATGCCGTCCATGTAGAAGTCGTCGATGTAGTACTTGTGCTCGAGCAAGGGGTAGAGCACCGGGACGCTGAACTCGTCGCGCTCTGCCTGCGTCTGTTTCGGGCGGTAGAGGTAGAAGCCGATTGCAAGGGCGATGAGCACCACGGGCGTCACGATCGCGATCAAACCCCAGCTCGGTGCCTCGAAATGGTGTTCCATGATTGGGAAGGCTCGGACCGTCACCCAATCGGTGAACACGTGGGTGAGGCCTGGTGCGTTGAGGAAGCCTGTTCCTGCCGCGAATGCAGCGAGGATGATCAGCGGCACGGTCATGATCTTTGGTGACTCGTGCGGCTCGCCGTGGCCTTGGTACTTCCCGAGGAATGTCAGCGACACGGCGCGGGCCATGTAGAACGCCGTGATGAACGCCCCGGCGATCGAAAGCACCACCATGAACCACGCTGCGGCGGTTGGGTCCTCGGATGCGTTGTAGTAGGCCGAGGCGATGATCTCATCCTTCGACCAGAAACCGGCAAACGGGAACAGGCCGACGAGGGCTGCGGTGCCGATCATGAACGTCCAGAACGTGGCAGGAAGGTATTTGCGGAGGCCGCCCATGTCGGACATGTTGTTCGAGTGGACGGCGTGGATCACCGAGCCGGCCGCGAGGAACAGCAGCGACTTGAAGAACGCGTGGGTGAAGAGGTGGAAGAGCCCCGCGGTATACGCTCCGACACCCATCGCCGCCATCATGTAGCCGAGCTGGCTCACCGTGGAGTACGCCAGCACCTTCTTGATATCGTCCTGGACGAGGGCCAGCAGCCCCATGAAGAAGAGGGTGATCGCCCCGATGATGGTGATGATCATGTTGACGTCGCCGCCGTACTCGGGCAGCTGATAGAACGGGAAGAGCCGGGCAACGAGGTAGATGCCGGCGGTGACCATGGTTGCGGCGTGCATGAGGGCCGAGACCGGAGTTGGACCTGCCATGGCGTCGGGGAGCCACACGTGGAACGGGAACTGTGCGCTCTTGCCCATCGCACCAATGAACAGGGCGAGGCCGGCCCAGAAGCCGAACTGCGCGAGCGTTGAGTTGCCGCCGACCATCGTCTCGTAGATCTCGGAGAACTCGAACGACCCAGCCGAGAGGGCCATGATGATCGCCCCGATGAACAGGCCGGTGTCGGCAACCTTGTTCACCATGAAGGCCTTGTTGCCGGCGTCGACGTTGTCGAAGTCCTCCCAGTAGTGGGCGATCAGGAGATATGAAGACACGCCGACGAGCTCCCAACCGACGATCAACTGGATGAGGTTCGGCGCCGAGACGAGCACCAGCATCCCGCCGGCGAATAGTGAGAACGAGGCGAAGAACCACGTGTAGCGCACATCGCCCTTCATGTATCCGTTGGCGTAGACGAACACGAGGAAGCCGACGACGCCGACGAGGAAGTACATCATGATCGAGAGGCCGTCGACGACCCATCCCCACTCGAGGGTGAACGACCCGATACGCCCAATCTCGATGGCCCCTTCGTAGAGGATGCCATCCTGGAGGTTCACCCAGGCCAGGACCGCCCCGTAGACGGCGACGAACGCCATGCCGAAGGTGGCCATCCCCCAGCCCTTCCAGGGTGAGCGCTTGCCGAAGAAGACGATGAGGAACGTGATGACGAGCGGAACGACCACGATCAGCCACGCCCACTCGGCCAGCCAGCCGCCATCACCGGCGGTGACCTCGTGCTCGCCCTCTTCTGCGAAGAGGGCCACCAAACCAAGGAACGGGGTGACTGAAGCAACCATCAGTACCTCATCACGTCCAGGTCGTCGACATCCGCCGTACGGCGGTTCCGGAAGATCATCAGCACGATGGCGATGCCGATCCCGACTTCGGCTGCGGCCAGAGCGATGATGAACAGGGCCATCACCTGGCCGGCGCTCGACGTGTCAGCGAGGTAGACGTCGAACGCTACGAGGTTCACATTGACGGCGGCGAGCATGACCTCAACGGAGGCAAGGACGAGGATTGCGTTCTTCCGCGTCAACACGCCGTAGAGGCCGAGGGAGAAGAGGGCAGCGCCGAGGAGCACGAATTGGACGATCGTCATGCTTCTTCGCCCTCCTCGACCGGGTCCCGCCGGGCCAGCGTGATGCCACCGATGAGGGCGGCGAGCAGCACGAACGACACGGCCTCGAATGGGATGACCCAGTTGGTGAACATCGCCTCACCGATCGAGGCGGTTCTCGTTGCTTCGTCCGGAAGAGGAATCGACTCAGCTCCGAACGAGACGATCACTGCCCAGGCGATCACGCCGAACAACAACACGGACAGAAGGATGGCAGGGGTGCGCATCGACATCGGCTGGCTGAGCTCAGTGCTCTTCGCAAGCGGCGACTGCGTGATCATGATCCCCATGAGGAACAGGATCACGACGGCCCCGATATAGACGAGGACGACGGTCCAGCCGACGAACTCGGCTCCCAGCATCAGGAACAGGGCGGCCGTTCCGGCGAGGGTGATGACGAGCGAGAGGACCGCCCGAACGACGTTCTTTGCGGTCACGACGAAGAACGCCGCCACGACGGTTGGGATGGCGATCAGAAGGAACACCCAGTTGGCGAGTTCCGTGATCCAGTCCGCAAAGGTGACGGTCATTCCTGCGGCTCCAGTGCCGGTGGTTCGGGAACGGTCTCGAGCCAGTCCTTCAGCCGGGTCTTGCCGTGAATGAGATCGGCGACGTCGTGGCTGCTGTATTCGTATTCGGGGCTCCAGAACAGCGCATCAAACGGGCAGACCTCGACGCAGATCCCGCAATACATGCACAACGAGTAGTCGATCTCGAAGAGGTCGAGCTCGTTGCGCTTCCTGACCCGCCCGCCGGGCTTCGACGGCGGCTGCTCTTCCTTGTGGCCCTCGATGTAGATGCACCAGTCCGGGCACTCGCGGGCGCACAACATGCAAACCGTGCACGCTTCGGGGTCGAGGGCGATGACGCCGCGCGCCCGCGGCACCGGGATCTCCTGGACCTGGGGGTACATCACCGTCGGCACCGGCTTGAACAGATACTTGAGAGTGAACCACATGCCCTTCCACAGGCCGGTGAACGGGAATCGAATGCTCTTGTCCTGCTGGTGCTGCGTCATCAGAACACCACCACCTTGAAGAATGCAACCACGAGGATGTTCGCCAGCGAGACGGGAATCAGCCAGCGCCATGCCATGTCCTGGAGTTGGTCCTCGCGCAGCCGTGGCCACGTCGAGCGGAGCCAGAGCATCAGGAACACGAGCAACGCGATCTTGGCAATGAGGATGAACGGTCCGAGGTAGAGCAGGGCGGACTCCGGCACAAACGGGGCCCAGTAACCACCGAGGAACAACGTCGCGGCCACGGCCGACATCGAGATCATCGCGGCGTACTCGCCCAGGAAGAACATGGTGAATCGCAATGACGAGTACTCGGTCAGGTACCCCATCGTCAGCTCGGACTCCGCGATCGGCATGTCGAACGGGATACGAGAGAGCTCGGCAATCGCAGCCACGAGGAAGACGACAAACCCGACGATCTGACCCTTGAGCAGGAACGGGAGGCTGATCGATAGTCCTCCGATTTCGATCGGCGCGGCCTGGGCCTCGACGATTCCGACGAGCGACATCGTGCCCGCCTGCACGACGACGGCAACAACGGTGAGAACGAGCGGAAGCTCGTAGGCGATCAGCTGCGCGCCGGCGCGCAGGCCGCCCATGAGGGAGTACTTGTTGGCGGACGACCAGCCGGCCATGAGCACGCCGAGCGTGGTGAGCGAAGAGATGGCGAGGAGGTAGAAGACCCCGAGGTCGAGATCTCGTGCGATGAGATTCGGACTGAAGGGGATGACGACGAATGTGGCGACGGTGGCCGCTACGACGATGTACGGCGCCGACTTGAAGATCACGGCGTCGGCCCCCGCGGGGACGAGGTCCTCTTTCTGAATGAACTTCACAGCATCGGCCAGAGGTTGTGCCCATCCCCAGCGACCCCCGGCGTAGTACGGACCGATGCGGTTCTGCATGTGGGCCATGACCTTCAGCTCGCCGTAGATGGCGACCAACGCCATCAGGATCATTGCGACGAGCACAAAGACCACCTTGAGGATCACGTCAACCCAGAAGTACCCGGAAATCATGTCCGAGCCTCCGGTGCGCCGCCACCAGTCTTCGCCTCTCCCACGAAGTGGGAGAGGCGCGTTCCAGCGAAAGCTCGGACGCGGAGGGGGCTTCTTGCCGGATGGCTGGAGCGGCGCGAGGGGGCTCTGTGAGCTGCGAGCCCAGCCACGGGTTTGGGCGGAGACTCATCGATCCACATCCCCGAGCACGAAGTCCAAACTGCCCATGATGGCGACGAGGTCGGGAACGAGGGCTCCCTTGAGAACCCACGGCAGGATCGAGAGGTTGGAGAACGACGTGGAACGGATCTTCAGCCGGTACGGCTTCTGGCCGCCTTCGGAGATGACGTAGTAGCCGAACTCGCCCTTCGGATTCTCTCCCCGCACGTAGACCTGGCCTTTGGGGACTTTGAGCACCCGAGGAGCCTTCGCCCGGAGTGGTCCGGCTGGGATCTTCTCGATGGCCTGGAGGACGATGTTCGCCGACTCGCGGATCTCCTGGAGCCGCACCCAATAGCGGTCGTAGCAGTCTCCACCTTCAGCACTGACGACGTTGAAGTCGACTTGGTCGTACGGCAAGTGGAATTCGTGCTTTCGCAGGTCGTACGCCACCCCGGAGGCACGGAGGTTCGGCCCGGAGAGGCCGTATTCGATGGCCTTGTCGCCGGGAATCACGCCGACGCCCCGCGTCCTCGCCTTGATCACCTCGTTGCCGGTGACGAGGGTGTCGCTGTCGTCGGTTGCGCCGAGGATCCGCTCCATCGCTGCCTTCGTCTCTTCGAGCCAGCCCGCCGGGATGTCCATCGAGACCTGCTTCTGGGTCTTCCCGCCGCCCGCAGCGGGTTTGATCCCGCCGACGCGGTTGAAGTTCGGGTGGAAGCGCCCGCCGGTCATCCCTTCGATGAGTTCCAGAACCCGCTCGCGTTCTCGCAGGGCGTGGAAGAGAGGCGTCGTGGCACCGAGTTCGAGCGGATAGGACGAGGTGAACACGACGTGTGAGGAGATCCGGAACAGCTCGGTGAGGATGAGCCGGATCCACTGCGCCCGCTCAGGTGCTTCGATCCCTGCGAGCTTTTCGACGGCGATGATGAACGGCACCTCGCTGGCGAACCCGGAGACCCAGTCGATGCGGTTGACGAGCGCCGTCATCTGCGCGTACGTGCGGACTTCCGCGAGCTTCTCGTAGCCGCGGTGCATGTAGCCGATCACCGGCTCCACGCTCGAGATCCGCTCACCGTCAACGCTCGCGACGAGTCGCAGCACACCATGGGTGGACGGATGCTGCGGCCCGATGTTCAGCGTCATGTCCTGCGTCTGCAGCTCCACCGAGACCGCAACCTCAGACCGATGCATGAGCGCGTCGTAGGAGGTCATAGGAGTCGCCTGCCTTCGCCTCTCCCACGCAGTGGGGGAGGCGCGAGCATCCGGCCATCTGGCCGGAGCGCAGCGGAGGGGGCTTTGGGAGCCCGAATCGCGCCGATGAGGTCCGGCGACGGACTACGAAGTACTGAGTACTGAGTACCTCCAAACGAAGACAGGGGCTTCACGCGTCCTTCCCCTCGCCTGGATCCTCAGGCATGTCTTCTACGTCTACGTCGCCGGGCCAGGGTTTCACTTCGCGGGCGAGGAGCGGATACGACTTGAGGAGCGGGTGGCCGATGAACCCTTCCGGCAAATAGATCGGCGAGAGGTTGGGGTTCCCGGCGAAGTCGATCCCGAACATGTCGTGGGTCTCGCGTTCGTGCCATTCGGCTCCGCCGAATAGCTCAGTGATGGAGTCGATCACTGCGTCGTCCTTCGGAACCACGGTGATGAACTGCGCGCCGTTGGCGTTCTCGATCGATGAGAGCCTGCACATCACTTCGAAACGCTCGTCGAGTTGGTCGGGCTCCTCGACCGTGTCGCCGACGGCGACGTCCTTCGACCAGTCGATCCCGGACAGCCATGAGAAGAAGGGCAATCCCTCCTCATCTCTCGCGCGCCGGAGGGTGTCAAACCATGCCTCTCGATCGATGTAGATCCGAACGGTTTCGTGTTCGACTACGGCACGGCCCCCAAGGCGCTCGGCCAGGCCGCTGCCGTAGCTATCGACGCTCTCCGCGGAGTCAGGTTGGTCGTTCACTGACCTTCCTCCAGACTTCGCGCGGGTCTTCGTTCGTGATCTGCTGCTGCAGCATGATGATGCCTTCGAGCAGCGCTTCGGGGCGGGGCGGGCAGCCCGGCACGTAGACGTCGACGGGCATCACCTGATCGACGCCCTTGAGGACCGAATACGAGTCCCAATAGGGGCCGCCGACGTTGGCGCACGAACCCATGGAGATGATGTATTTGGGTTCCGCCATCTGTTCGTACAGGCGCTTGATCGCCGGGGCCATCTTGTCGGTGACAGTGCCGGCCACAACCATGAGGTCGGCCTGGCGCGGTGAGGCCGGCAACGGGACGATGCCGAAACGCATGAAGTCGTAGCGGGGGCTCGACACGGCCATAACCTCGATGGCACAGCAGGCGAGGCCGAACTGGAAATACCAGAGCGAGTACTTGCGCGACCAGTTGAGCAGCCACGAGACCGGCTTGATGCCGCCGAACTTCTCCACTACTCCCATCGGAGCACACCCTTGCGTATCGCGTAGAGAAGACCGAGGAAGAGGATGACGACGAAGGCGACCATCTCGAAGAAGACGAGCGCGCCATTGCCGATGCCCTTGAAGTAGTCGATCGAGACGGCCCACGGAAAGATGAACACCGCTTCGACGTCGAAGACGAGGAAGAGCAGGGCGAACACGTAGTACCGGATGTGGCTCTGGTTCCAGCCGCCGCCGATCGGCTCGATTCCCGATTCGTACGGGGTGCTCTTCAGGAGGCTGGGACGGCGAGGGGCAACGAGTCGAGCGGTGAAGACGGCCGCCCCCACGAGGAGAGCACCGGCAAGCAGGAATACGGCGACCGTGGTGTAGTCGCCGAAGTATTCGTTGCGCACGTGTCGATGCCCTCTCGGTGTACTCGCCTGGCCCCGCTCCGGGCCCTCCGACCACGGGTAGGGGTTCTTAAAAGCAAAGTCTAGGAGGTTGGCGGGGCGGTCCAATCAATCCCTTCGTAGGGCATCCGCCGAATCAGGCGGGTAGGGCGACCACGGTCGAGGACCATTTAGGCCTTCTGGACACTCGCTTCCACTAATCACCAACCGTGCACCGCCTGGCCAGAAATCGACGCTGCACCTGAGCCCTGGACGTTCAGGAAATCGTGCCGGCATGCGTATCGGCATCGATCCACGGCGGGCATTCGCCGAGATCGGGTGCTGGAAGCCGCATCCAATACCTGCCCGAGCGGGTCTGACAGGCAGTGCCTGGCGCTTCCATACGCCGCACCCAATCACGCATCGCACGACCTCGCTCTTCCTCGAGTCCGGGCCTGATGACTGGTCACTTCGAAACTTCCTGCTTTAGTCACTTCTGCTTCCAGCCGATAGCCCCTCAGAAGCCAGACGCATCGCGCGTCAATCCTCCGAAGGGGAGGAACTGATGGGTAGACGAATGACGACCTTTCTGCAGCTGACCGGCCTCGTGCTGGTGCTCGCCGCAGCACCAGCACTCGGAGCCGAAGAGGTGGCAACAAGGGAGACGCTGTGACAGGGTCGATCCGCTCTCCACAGCGACACGGCGAGGCTCGCTGCCGCGGCTGGTCCAAGCACTACGGTTCCGAAGTCTCGTTCGATACCGAGTTAATGGCGGGTTGATAACGCAATCCGTGTCTTCATGACCATTGCCATATTTCTGTTTGATGCGATGGCCGCTCAACCGCGTGGCGAATCGATGCCGCCCTGGCCGCCGTCGGCAAGGTCAAAGACGCCACTGGTGGACGGCAGGAGCGCGGACTGCTTCAGCGACGCTTGATCCACAGCGTGCGAAAAGGCGCGTCGGTTTCGTTTCTGGCCTGGAATACCGAAGAGTTCCGACTCCTCGGCGATTGGCAGCCCCTCTTTACGGTCGAAGAACCATGAGGGGCCGGCATACCGCGGCCCCTCACTCGTTGTGTGGGAAGGCGCTCCGTATGCCCACGTCCATCCGTGGCTGGTGTCGCGCGGACCCGAGGGGCCCGAGGGCCCCTCGTCACATCATCCGTATCGGCGTGAGGCCTATGGCGGCCCCTCGTACCCGTATCTCGGTCAATCGCACAACCGGCGCAGTGTTGTTGTAGTAGTCGGAAAGCGCCTCGTAGACGGGCTCGCCGTCGCCGATGTCCACGTCTTGCCCTTGGGCATTGTGGCGTTTCCCGTCGAGTTCACCGTCTGCGACGTCGAAGAAGTTGCCATCGTTGTTGTCGCCGGGGTCAAGCACGTCGCCGTCCTTCACCTTCAGCCAGTAGATCCATCATTGATGGAATCTTCAATGCAGCTGAAGTCGTTTCCGGCGACATTGAGCCACGATGCGAGCAACGCGCTGATGAAGCACGCTGCTCCGACCGGCTGCTTGGCGATGAGCATCGTTACCTCTTTGATTGGCGAAGAAGATGCAACCGCCGGCATCCTGCTCCCACGGGTCACAGACACCGTTGAAGTTCCAGTCGCCGATGAGGACTCCCTCGATCGTGTCGGGGACACCGTCGTTGTCGGAGTCAACCGGATACAGCACGTCGACCGGCACACCCGTGATCAGATCCACGGCCAGGAAGCCGGACAGGCCGTCCCGTCCTGCTCCGTGTACTCGTGTCCCTCGACTCCGTCCCAGACGCTGGGATGGTTGTACCAGGGCTCCTGGCGTCCCAACTGCCCGGACCCTCGGCGAAGAGGATCGTCTCGTCGTCGTCCTCGTCGGTTGTGCGTCATCGTCTTGCCAGCAACCACCGTCACGCGATTCTCGTGGTCCGTGCCGGCTTCACCTGGTCCAACGAACGCCGTAAAAAAAAAAAAAAAACGTGCACGTGTAGGTTTCATCCGGCTGGATGGTCGCTTCGTGCAGGTCGTCTCTCTCGACCAGCGGATTGGCTGGGTCCAAGGTGTTGCCGAACACCGAGTCGACGATCGACGTGATCAGCGGAAAGCCGGATCGGTCACCCAGCGCTGTTTATCCACCGTGACGGTGAACTCGACGTAGCCGCACTCGGTGCCACCGTGTCGCGATTCGCGTCTTTGGTGACTTCGATCTCCGGCGGCGTCGAGAATCGCAACCGTAGCATCATCCGGCGCATCATCCGTGTTCCCATCGTTATCAGACTTGACCACCGTCGCCGTGTTCACATGATCGTCACCGACGT
>CALOAN010000020.1:0-517238 GCA_942491345.1 uncultured actinomycete | reverse complement strand
ACGTTGCGCCCCCATCGCCGTGATCGGGGCAAACACGCTCTGGCCTGAGGAAACGATCTCGCTCCGTCGGGTTGTTTCGCTCTGTTTCTCAGCGAAACGCGCGCGAAGCGCGCGCGGTCTCCGGTTCCGCTTCATCTTCGACGTCGCTCCTTCCGCTAACTTGTGAAGGCCTCGTACATCCGGACGTGGTTCGGTGACCACGACAGAACCGCCATAGGGCCTAGGGGGGCCGCCCTCCTTGCTCCCACCACCTCTCCCGCCGCTGGTTTGCCGTGTTGCTCACCCCCGTGTGGAGGCGATGCGGTCGTAACACTCCGACACCGGGCCGAGCAGATCACCCGTCCGAACTGGATACGCTGAGATGCAGGTTCTTCGGAGGGCCCGAACCAAGATCAACCCCTGAATCCGATACCACCGCCAGCCGAGAGCACCCAGCCGGTCATGGGCGGAGGCTCTGCTCATTCGCTGTTGCGCAGATGCCGCTCCAATGCGTGCCCGGGTCTACCCAGCTGACGGCTTCACTCGGTTGCGGAAGTGGCACCCATCAGGCGAACCACGGCGCGAATTTTCCGAGCTGGTCGCCGCCGCGCATCGGCGACGACGACGTTCCCATCTAGCTGGAGGGCTAGAGCGGTAGCACCGGAAGTGTCGCCCACGTCGACCAGTACCTTGCCTCCGACACCGAACGAACGGTCGAGAGTCCCGTCGGGGTGGTATCGGGCAACGGCAAACTCCGCCGGGACGATCCACCCGTGCAAGGGATCGAGAACGGGGTCGCTCGACCCGCCGACGCCGGCAGCGATGATCTTGCCGTCGGGTTGAAGTGCCACTGCCCGAGCCTCGTCATAACCACCGAAGTTGGTCGTCGCCTCCCCGCCTACGCCAAACGAAGCATCGAGAGTGCCGTCGGAATGATATCGGACGATGAGAAAGTCCGACACCACCACGGGCGGCGTCGCTGGTGTGGGCCTGCCCCCGAACACCACGATCTTGCCATCCGGCTGCAGCACCATTCCCCACGTGGTGTTTGTCTCGCCCGGCCGACCCGTCGTCACCATCCCGCCACCACCGAACGACGGATCGATGCTCCCGTCGCTGTTGTAGCGGATCAGGGCGAAGGCGCTGTCGCAGGGATCGTATGGTTGGCAATCCACGAACGCAGGGAACTGTGAGCCAGCGACGACGATCCTTCCGTCAGCCTGCACTGCTACAGCGCCGGCTGCGCCTCCCTCTCCGGTCCAGGCCGTCGTCACGCGGCCGCCGCTTCCGAAGGTGGGATCAAGCGTGCCATCAGTCCGGAACCGTAGGACGAGGAACTCGTGGAAGGAGTCCGCGCCTTCGGCCGCAAACGAGCCTGCAACGACGATCCTTCCGTCCTGCTGGAGCACCAAGTCTTCTGCCCGGTGGCCCCCATCGAGACCAGCGGTGGCCGCGCCTCCGAGGAAGGTCGAGTCAAGCGTCCCGTCCGGCTCATACCGTGCGAGTATCAGGCCGTTGTTGCCGTTGCCCGCGACGACGATCTTGTCATCAGGCTGGATCGCAAGCCCAACCGGCTGTTCAACGTCACCGAAATCGGTGACGGATATGCCACCGACACCAAAGGTCGAGTCAAGCGAGCCATCCGAGTTGTAGCGGACCAGGCCGAAGTCCAGCTCCAAGTCTGCCAATCTTGCCACGCCTGCAACGACGATCTTGCCGTCACGCTGTACTGCCACCGCCGTCGCCTCATCGTTCCACATGCCGAAATCGGTGAACACGGCGCCATTGAGACCGAACGACGGGTCGAGAGCTACGTCGCGCGCGGTGCCGGGTCGCCACCCGGCAACACTCTGAACGCTCCCGCTACCGCTGACATGTCACTGTTGCCGTTAGGGAATTCGACGTCGGCGATGCCCTGCGTGTTTGAGAACCGCAGGTACATGTAGCCACTGGAAGGACGGAAGACCCCGACCGTGTCCGGTCCCTTCGTCGGATCTTGCGCCCAGCGGCCGGTGATGATCTGATCAGCCGGGTCACCGTAGAAGAAGTCGTTGTCCGCGATGCCGGTCGTCAGTGTGTTGCGGTAGTACACGAACCCCGTCGACTCCCGGTGCAGTCCGACCGTGTCCTGTCCGTTGTTGTTGAAGTCGCCCGTGAACGCCTTGTCGCCAGGATTCCCGAAGTAGAAGTCGTAGTCGGCAGCGCCGAGTCCGCCATCATTCGATCCGAGCTCGTTGATCACATAGATGCGGGCCTCGGACGGCCGATAGATCGAGACCGTGTCACACCCATTGGTGTTGAAGTCCCCGGCAAGCGGAATGTCGCCGGGGTTGCCGAAGAAGAACCGAGATGTCCGCATTGCCCTGCGTGTTGCGAGTTGCGGAGGTAGACGTAGCCGTCGGACTGGCGATACAGGCCCGGGAGTGTCGATGTTGTCGCAGTTCCAGTCGCCGACCATCGGGTAGTCGCCAGGATTGCCGCAGTAGAAGCTCGTCGTGCCACCGTTGGATGCGTCGCGGAGATACCAGATGCCGGTGGTCTGATCGACCACACCCGTCGTGTCCCCGGTGACGTACGGCCACCGCCGGCGGCCCTCCTACGCCATCGCCGTGACCAACACGATTACCGCAGCCACGCCACGCACGAGACCTCAACACTGCGATCCTCCTTGGCGAGTTACCCCAAGGTCCTCGGCGAAAGAAGTCGTCGACCAGGGGGCATCCGGCCCGAATACCGATCAAACTGCATCCACATCTCCGACGACCCGGGGTTGTCGGGGTCCACATCGCCACCGGTGGTGTAGACCATCGGCAGCACCCATTCGTGCTGCGATTTCGGGTGGTCATCGCAACACTCGGGCGAGTCTGTCTGATGGCGTCATCCATCCGAGGGTCTGTCAAGTCCCTTCGTTGAGGAGTCGTTCTCAGACACCAAGGCCCTCGGCACGCGCAGCGAGGTTCCGTCGCAGCTCCGCACCGAACATGGACCCGGCGTCCGAGTTCTGGGCGATGACGCTACCAAGCTCGTGGGCGATGAGTCCGGCAACTCAACGCCCCATCGACACTCCCACCGCTGCGCAACAGCAATTCGATGTCGACCACGTCGATGCTGAGACCGGCGCACTGACCATCTGATGGCGCTCATCGGTGCCAATTCCGGTCAGAATCTTGCGGCCGATCTTCGCCAACATGCCCCGGTCGAGATCCAACAAGACCACCTCGCCTGTCTACATGTAGACACCGGGCAACTTGTTGCACGTGCGTGTGTGATTTGAGGGTGTCTGCGCGCAAGCGCGGTTGCGACGGGAGTGCACCGTTCGTTCGCGGGATCGTGGCGGTCGTCGGCGGCCGTCGTGGTTCTCAGAATTCGTATGTGGGCTTCTCGATCGTGGGACTGCATTGGCCTGTTGGTGTGAGTCGGATGCGGAGGATGGTCCTGTGCCTGGGTCCTGGACGATTCAGAGAGGAACTGGACGTCGTGTTCGGACCATGAAGGACCCTCTCACCAGAGTGTCAGCAACCCTCTCACCAGAGTGTCAGGAACCCTCCAACCAGAGTGTCAAGATTGTTGTTCATTCCGGGGAGATCGGTGACAGATCGTTCCGGACACATGTGTGACAGTGTTCCGGGAAGATGTGTGACACCACTGAGCTAGCTGCTGCATGCTGACCGTGTGTCTTGGCAAGGAGGTCAGCGGTGGCGTTGAAGGTGGTGACGATGGCTGAAATGCGTTTAGAAGTGCTGCTCGAGGCGGAGCGCACCGGAATGTCGGTGACGGAGGTGTGCCGCCGCTATGGGATCTCCCGGCAGACCTATTACCGGTATCGGAGCCGATACCTGGCCGAAGGGCTAGAAGGTCTCGACGACCGATCCCGGCGACCGTTGGTGCCGGCACATCAGATCCCCGCCGATCTGGAGGCACAGATTGTGGAGATGCGCAAGGAGCATCCCCGCTGGGGTGCCCGCCGGATACGATCCGAACTGGTCCGCGCCGGGATAGATCCCCCGGTGGTGTCGACGATTCATCAGGTGTTGCGCCGTAACGGGCTGGTGGCCGCCACCAAGAAGCGGAAACCGAAAGCGGACCGGCGGTTTGAGCGGGAGGTCTCCAACGACCTGTGGCAGATCGACGCCACCGAAGTGTTGCTCGCTGACGACACCAAAGGCTATGTGATCAACCTGTTGGATGACCATTCCCGCTATCTGCTCGCCTCGATCTCCGGTGAGGCCGCTACTGGGGAGTTGGCGTGGGACGCCTTCGAGCTGGCCGTTTCACGTTATGGGCTGCCCCGGCAGCTGCTGTCCGATAACGGGCTGATCTTCACCGGCCGTCTCCACCGGGTGGAGGTGATGTTCGAATCGAGCCTGAAAGACCTCGGGGTGCAGATGATCAACTCGGCGCCGTATCACCCCCAAATCAACGGTTCCCGGCGGTCTGACATTCTGGTGACACTCTGACAACACTCTGGTGAGAGGGTTGTATCCGACGATCGTCCAATGGATAGGTGCGACTCAACCACATATCGCAGGCGTCAGGGCGGCGTCTGATGGCCGGGTGGATCCGCAGAGCTCACTCGGGCCGTTACCAGGCGCGGTACCGCACACCTGGAGGTCGAACCCGTTCAAAGACGTTTGATCGGCGCAAGGACGCCGACAAGTGGCTACGCCGTGAACTCGCCCTGATCGACCGCGGCGACTGGATCGACCCAGACGCCGGCACCATGACCGTCGCGGAATGGGCCGACCGGTGGATGGCGACCCGGCTCCACATCCGCGACTCAACCGGTGAACGCGACGAAACGTACCTCCGCTCGCTCGTCCTGCCCCACTTCGGTACCCGGCGGCTCAGTGACATCACCCGTCACGACATCCAGGACTGGGTCGCCGATCTCGCCGAGGAAGGCTACGCAGCAGCCACGATCCAGCTCGCCTACGGGCTCGTGTCGATGGCGTTTAGCGCCGCCGCAGACGATGCTCTCATCCAACGCACACCCTGCACGGATGTGAACCTCCCCAAACGCATTGAGACCGAGAAGCGATTTCTGAGCGCGGAGGAGCTCCACGACCTCGCCGACACCATCGACCCGCGCCACCGCACCCTTGTCCTCACCGCCGGCTACACCGGAGCACGGTTCGGTGAACTCGCAGCCCTCCAACCCCGAGACCTCGACCTCGGGCGGCGCCGGGTCACGATCACCCGCTCACTTGCCGAAGTCCGCGGCGCCATCACGGAAACCGAACCCAAGACATCGGCGTCGAAACGGACAATCACGCTCCCCCAAGCCGTTGCCGATGACCTCGCCGAGCACCTCGATCACCGCGGCACCGAACGCACTGACCGGGTGTTCACCGCACCCCAGGGAGGTCCGCTCCGGCGTCGCAGCTTCCGGAAACGATTCTGGCTCCCAGCCGTGGACGCATCCGTCGGCCAACCATGTCGGTTTCATGACCTGCGGCATACACACGCCGCTCTTCTGATCGCAGCAAACACACATCCGAAACTGTTGCAGTCGCGGCTCGGCCACACGTCGATCAAGACCACGTTGGACATCTACGGGCACCTGTACGAACCCCTCGACGAAGTCGCCGCAGATCGGCTCGAACAACTCATCGCCGACGCGATCGCGCACAGAACGCGCGCGGATCGAGGATTGGAGCTGTAGAGCGACAAGGCCGAAATGGCGAGCAGCCGTTGCGAGGCAAGGGCTGCTGATCGGTGGAGGTGAGGGGATTTGAACCCCTGACCCCTACGTTGCGAACGTAGTGCTCTGCCGAACTGAGCTACACCCCCGAACGGTTCGGGAGTGTATCAGGAGGTCGGTTCCACCGGTACCCGACCTTGGGAACCGCAAGGCGGACGATCGAGATCTCAGTCCCCGCCGAGTTCGGAGCGCAGCCGCTCCTGCACGACAGCCGTCGTCAGATCCGACCGGCTGCGCTCGATGAGTGAACGCGCCACGTCGGTCGTGCGCCGCAAGCCGGCCGTCATGCCATCCGGATAGTCGAGTGAAGTCAGAAGATCGAGAACCGCGTCCATAGCCACGAACGTCGCTTCAGCGTCTTCGATCCGACCGGCGCGCAGGAAGTCGAGCATCCGTCTGCGCTGCTCCCCGACCGCTTCCCCGAGCCCCTTCAGATACGGAACGGAGTGAACGCCTATTTCGGATGGCAGCGGCAGCCTTTCTCCCGCGAGGAGCGATGCGGTGAGCACGCCCTCCGCGTACTCCTTCACCGCGTCGTAGAAGAACCCGGCGTGATAGATGTCCTGGTGGTCGGCAAGGGGTGCCTCGGCCTCGGCGATCAGCGCGCGAGCCTCGGCGAGCAGTTCATCGGCGCGATCGCGCTCGTCCCGGTGCAGCGCTCGAATCGCATTCGCGGACGTCCGAATGATGATCCGGCAGTTCTTCAACGCGAGTTCGCGGGCAGCGTTCTTCTCGTCGAGATCCGCGCGGACCTCCGTTTCGACGGCGGTGAGGTCTGGGCGAGACGGATCCACCGGCTCAGCCGGCGATGACGCGGACCGTCGGCGTGGCCGAATCGACGCTGAGATCGGCGGCCGGGGTCGGTGCGGATGGGACCGACGTCTGAATCGGGACAACCGGTGCACGGCGCACGACCTTCGGCTGCTTCGCTGTGAGGATCATTGCCACGTACCCGCCGACGGCCATATCAACGATGATCGTGATGCCGAGCCACAGCGTGCTCGATTGCAGAACCGCGATTACCAGCGTGGCGAGCGCCGCAAAGAGCAGGACGAGGAAGATGCGCTGTCGACGCCTCTGCGCATGTTGCTTGGCGTACGCAGGACTTCCCACCTGGGCAACCGTGACGTTCGCAAGCTTCTCTTTCGAGCGCGCGAATGCACGGGTAGTTGCCTTCGGGTTCTCCCGCCGATGATCGAAGAACGAGGGGAGCAAGAACGCTGCCCAGGCCCCCGCGATGAGGATGAAAAAGATTATGCCCATCAGTTGCACTCCGCCGTTCGAGCGAGCGTAGGCCCGCGCCGCGCGGCTTCAAAGCATATTTGCTGCCCGACCACCTACGTATTGTGGTCGGAAGACCCGTGTACTAGCAACTCGATTCCGTGCGAGAGCGCCGGGAGGATTACCGCAAGAGACTCCTGAACGCCGCGAACTGAGCCCGGGAGATTGACCACCAGCGTCGCTCCGACCGTACCTGCAACCCCGCGGGAGAGCATCCCGTGTGGGTTCTCGCCGAAGGTTGCCGCGCGCATCGCCTCCGCGAGTCCCGGTGCCTCACGCTCGAGTACGGCGTTCGTGCCTTCCGGTGTGAGGTCCCGCGGTGTGAGACCGGTGCCTCCGGTCGTGAGGATGAGATCAACCGTCCCGGCGATCTCTGTCAACGCACCGGCGACCGAGTCGATCCCGTCTGGTATCACGCGGTACTCGACCACCTCGAAGTCGACCGACTCGAGCAGGGCGATGGCCGCCGGTCCCGAGCGGTCCTCGGCGGTGCCGGCAGTCACGCGATCCGATACGGTGACAACTGCGGCCGTTCGGCTACTCACGCTGCCACTCCCCCGATCGACCCCCGGATTTCTCAAGCAAGCGAACCGCACCGATCTGCGATCCCCGGTCGACGCCCTTGATCATGTCGTAGAGGGCGACGGCTCCGACAGCCGCTCCGGTCATCGCTTCCATTTCGACTCCCGTCTTTGCAGTCACAGTTGCCGTCACCGTGATGACGGCACCATCCGGGGTCGGCTCGATGTTCACAGACACGGATTCGATCGGGAGCGGATGGCACAACGGAATGAGCGATGACGTTCTCTTGGCACCCTGAATGGCCGCGATCCGGACCGTAGCGACGGCGTCCCCCTTCGGGAGATCATCGGCGAACAAACGCTCGCGAGTGGCACGAGTCATGAGGACCGTTGCTTCGGCCACAGCTCTGCGCAGGGTCGGCGCCTTGTCCCCGACATCGACCATCCGCACGTTTCCGGCATCGTCCATGTGGCTGAGTTCATCGGTCACCGAGGACCTCCTCGCGGGTTCGTGTTTCGGGCCAGTGGATCATCTCCAGGTCAACCGTACCGCCCATCTCGACTCGGCCGACACCCACGGGGACGACGGCGAGGGCATCCGCGAACGCCAACGCCGAAAGGACATTGGATGATTGGCCCCCGGACGAGCGAGCGTGCCATCGCCCCTCGCTGTCACGATCGGTGGTGACACGAACAAACACGTCCTTCTCCGGATTCGTGGTGATCCCGTCATCCAGGACCCCGGGAACTCGGTCCCGAAAGAGGAGTTCCGCGCCCATCATCGCCAGGAGGGCCGGCCGCACAAACTGCTCGAAGGAGACGAACACGGAGACGGGATTGCCTGGCAGACCAAAGAACGGGATGTCGTCGACGGTTCCGAACCCGAGGGGTTTGCCGGGTTGCATGGCGATCTTCAGGAAGTCGACGGTCCCTTGCTCACGAAGGGTGAGCTTGACAACGTCGTAGGCACCCATCGACACACCGCCGCTCGTCACGACCACATCCGTGCCATCGGTGGCATCACCAAGCGCCGCATCGAACGAGCCAGGCGTGTCTCCCACAATCCCGTAGTCGCGGACCTCGACGCCAAGATCGTTCAGCAAGCCGCGCAGCAGAGTGCGGTTCGAATCACGGATCGCACCCGGTTCAAGCCTCCTGGTCGAGGCTGGGACCAACTCGTCACCGGTCGACATCACGGCGACAATTGGTCTCCGCCGAACAATGGGAAGGGCACCCATCGAAGCCAAGACCGACACGTGGGGCGGACGAAGCCTCAGCCCCGCCTCGAACACCAGAGATCCGGCGCGCACACTCCCGCCCACCGGCCGCACGTGGTCGCCGGCCGTTGCCGGTTCGAGAATGCGGACTCGTCCATCGGAAGTCATATCGGTCGCCTCTACTGGAACGATGGCATCGGCTCCCGGAGGGATCGGGGCACCCGTCATGATCCTGACGGCGGTGCCCGACGAGACCGTCGCCGAGGGAACCGATCCGGCAGCAACATCGTCGATGACATCGAGTTCGACGGATGGTCGGCCGACATCGGAAGCCACAACGGCGAAGCCGTCCATGGCGGCGTTCTCGAATCCCGGGAGGTCTTCCGGGGAGATGACGTCTTCGGCCAGCACGGAACCGACTGCGTCCTCGAGCGCGACTTCGACAGCTTTCAGCCGGGGCATGCGATCCAGGACTTCGGCCTGCATGTCGGCGAGGCTCCTCATCATCCGGCCACCGTTCTCTCCGAACCGCTGGCCAGCCTCCGAATGTTCGGGATGTGGCGCACGATGACCAGTACGGCAATGGCTGCGGCCCAAACAAGCGCCCATCCGCGATAGCCGGAGAGTGCGAGACCAGGAACGTACAGGAGCATCGCTCCGAGCGACGCGACCGACGCCACCTTGAAGACCAGGGTCACGATCAGCCAGAGCACCGCGAGGATCAGACCGAAGATCGGGGCGAGGTAGATCGCAGCCCCGATTGCCGTCGCGACACCCTTGCCACCTCGGAACCTGTGCCAGATCGGAGCGATGTGTCCGACAACAGCGGCGAATGCACAGGCGACTGCCAACGTCTCTGCGGACATGAAGCTGCTGACTGTTCCAGCCCATACCGTTCCGATGGCCGCCGCCAGTGCACCCTTGGCTCCGTCGCCCAGCAGCACGAGCGCGGCCGGGCCTTTCCCGAGCGAGCGCAGGACGTTCGACGTGCCCGGGTTGCCGCTCCCGACGCTGTAGATGTCGACGCCAAGGACTCGGGGAACGATGACGCCGAAGTCAATCGAGCCGATGAGATAGGCAACCGCGAGGGGGATCAGAACGTCCACTGCGGGAAGTTTATGCGACCGGCGGACCGAAGAAGCTTCCCCATCGTCGTGCAACGCGCAACAATGGAAGAGATCCCTCTCCGCGGATAACCGAACGCAGGCCCCCCACCATTCCCCCTGCTTGCGTAAGGCGACCGCGGGGAGGGGTCACTGATCGATCCCCTTCCATCGGTCATGGGGACTCGATACATTCGATTGGTGTTCTGGTTGACCCGGCCCCCATACCTGCGATGGGCAGCCGCCGTCGCGGTGGTTGTGGTCGCGTTCCTCTGGGATCTGCGCGGCAGCAGCGACATCCTCTACCCGTTCGCCTCGAGTCCAATCGCGGCGGGCGCCCCAATCGCCGAAGCCGACGTCGTATGGCGTCGCGTCCCTGAAGGGACGATGGCACTCCCCGATCTCAGCGACCCGGTCGCCGCCCGAGACGTCCCGGCCGGAGAACCGATCGTGCCGTCCGCGGTTTCCGGTGCGACGACAATCCCGAAAGGATGGTGGTCGGTGCCCGTGCCTCTGCCGGCAACCGCAGTGCCGGGTACTCGGATTCACCTCGTCGATGCCACGTCTGGCTTCGAGACCGATGGCATCGTCATAGCGGCCGGAAGTGACGACCTGATGTCGTTCGATGAATCGGGGATGGCTGCC
This sequence comes from uncultured actinomycete, assembly GCA_942491345.1. Classification (GTDB taxonomy): domain Bacteria; phylum Actinomycetota; class Acidimicrobiia; order Spongiisociales; family UBA5794; genus JAHEEL01. Next base: position 506,791 of record CALOAN010000020.1, on the reverse strand, counting down.
GTGCCACCCGACGCGGCCACCCTGATCGCGATCGCTGCGCGCGACGGAACGGTGGTCGTCCTTCTTGAGCCGTAGGACACTCCTAACCTGCCCCCAATGCTGAATGCCATCCTGTGGGGAGCAATCCAGGGGCTCACCGAGTTTCTTCCGATCTCCTCGAGCGGACACCTCGTCCTCATTCCTGCACTGCTGGGGCGAGATGGCCCCGACCTCGCAACGTCTGCGATGCTCCACCTCGGCACGCTGGTCGCCGTACTCGTGTACTTCCGCAAGGACCTCGTGGAGATGGCCCGGTTTGATCGAGCCGGTCGAAGGATGATCACGATCATCGTGATCGGCACGATTCCAGCGGTCATCCTCGGCCTGGCGCTCGAGAGCACACTCGACGAACTCACCGAACGGCCGTCGGTCGTGGCCGTCATGCTGATCGTCACCGGACTCATCCTCCTCGGAACGATGCTCCTTCGACCGGGTGACCGGACCACAGAAGAGCTCACACCCACCGACGCCGGACTCATCGGCCTCGCTCAGTCGTTCGCGCTCATCCCCGGTGTTTCCCGGTCGGGTATGACGATCTCGGCAGGTCTCGCCCGCGGAATGCGGCGAGTCGAGGCGGCTCGTTTCGCGTTCCTCCTCGGCATCCCGGTGATCGCGGGCGCCGGCCTCCTCTCGGTGGCCCGAGCGGTGTCAGATGAATCGGGGATCACGACGGCAACCGTCATCGGCATGGTGGTGGCGGCAGTCACCGGCTATTGGGCGATTGCGTTCCTCCTCCGCGTGATTGCAAAAGCCGGCCTCGCCCCCTTCGGGATCTACTGCATCGCGTTCGGCGCAATCGCGCTCGTGGCGCTGTAGGTCGCCACCTCGAGCTGCCAACTGGGCAGGGAAGGCTCACGCGCCGTTTGCCGAACTCAGAGGCGAGAAATGAGGCCTGAGACTCTTCTCGTGTCTCGAATCTCGGTTGGTGACCACTTGCCCGAGGTTCAGCCACCGTACGCGCTGCTGATCCTCAACTGCTCTGCGATGTGCACATTCACGAGAGCAGGGACACCGCTGTCCTGGGCACGCTCGAGTGCCGGCCGGATTTCCGCAGCATCTTCGACGAACTCGCCGTAGCCGCCGAGCCCTTCCACCATGAGGTCGTAGCGTCGCACCCCGAGGTCGGCCGCGACCATCCGGTCCGGATACAGCATGCGGTGGATCGCCTTGATGTTGTTCCACGCACCGTCGTTCCCGACAACGCCGACCACCGGCATCCCATGGCGCACCAGAGAGTCGAACTCCATCCCGTTGAATCCAAACGACCCGTCGCCGTAGACGATGCCGGTCCGGGTCTCGGGTTCGACCGCCTTGGCTGCAAGAGCGAACGGCGCACCGACCCCGAGGCATCCAAACGGTCCTGGGTCGAGGAGGCCGCCTGGCCTGCTCGACCTAAGCCACTTGGCCGTTGTTGAAACGATGTCCCCGCCATCCGCGGCAACGATGGCGTCGTCCGCGAAGAAGTCGGCGACCTCTCGGGCAAAGCGCTCGGGGTGGACCGGACCGCCGCCGGTAGCGGCGAGTTCGTTCGCAGCGGTCTGCTTCATACGTTCGATCCCTGCGATCTGCTCACGCCAATCGGCCCGATCGCCGCCCTCAACACGGTCGGCGAGTTGCGCAGCCACCGCACCGGGGTCGGCGACCACCCCGATTTCTGCCGGTCGATTCCAGCCCACCCTCGATGGTTCGGCATCGATCTGGATCACTGCGGCGCCCGGTGAGACTTTGGCACCGAATCCGGTACGGAAGTCCCAGTCCACGCCAAGGGCGAGTACGACATCCGCCGAACGCATCGCGTCGGACCGAGTCCGGTTGCCGAGCAAGGGATGGTCCCAGCGGAGCGAACCGCGAGCGAGGCTGTTCAGGTAGACGGGCGCCTGCATCGCGTCGACGAGTCCGTTGAGCGCGCCAATCGGATCGCGGTGGCGGCTCCAGCGGTATCCGGTACCTGCGAAGACAACCGGGCGTTCGGCCGCATTGAGCAGATCAACGACTTCGAGGAGCGTATCGTCGTCAAGGCCTGCCGGTCGATTGGGGCGATAGCCGGACGGCCACCCGATCGCATCCTCCTCGACGATCCCTGCCTGCACATCCCACGGGATGTCGAGGAACACCGGTCCGCCCCGCCCGGAGAACGCATGCCGGGAAGCTGTCGCGATGTACTCCGGGAGTCGCGCCGTCTCATAGGCAGTACCCGCCCACTTCGTGATCGACTGGAAAATGCGGGGATGGTCCATCTCCTGGAGGCCGCCGCGAAGGTCCTCGGTGGTGAGGTGCCGCCCCCCGATGAGGAGCACGGGGCTGTTGGCGAACCACGCGTTTGTGATCCCCGTGACGGTATTGGTGACACCCGGGCCCGCGGTCGCAAGCACCACTCCGAGTCGGCCGGTCAAGCGGGCATAGGCATCGGCGGCGTGGGCTGCTGCCTGCTCATGGCGCACGTCGACGACACGTATCCCTTCTTCGACGCAACCATCGATGGTCGCAAGGATGTGGCCGCCGGTGAGAGCGAACACGGTGTCGACACCTTCAGCACGCAGCGCTCGCGCAATCGCCCGTCCGCCGTGGATCTTCGCCATCGTGCTCTCCCAAGTCGGATCGCTTCCATTCTGGTCGATCAAACCCTCCGGCGGATCGGTCCAGTAGCGCATCAAACGGGCATAATTCCCCGACCCCGCGCTCGGGCGCGAGGGTCCCGGAGAGGACGACGATGTTCAAACGCAAAACCAAAGCACGCAAGATCCACCGCCTCAACGAGCTGCAGCCGATGGTTGCCTCCGGCCGTCCCGTGCTGATCAACTTCTTCCAAGTCGGCTGCGCGCCGTGTCAGGTGATGGACGGGATTGTCAACGAGTTGGCCCGCGAATACGGCGAGACGGCGCACGTCGTCAAGGCCGACATCGGCAAGGTCCCGGGCGCGATCGAGACGTACAAGATCCGTTCGACACCAACCACCGTCGTGATAGCACGGCCGCCGGAAAAGACGTCGAAGAACGCACTCAAGAAGACGCAGGGCACCAAGAAGCGGACGATGGCACGACCGACCCAGCGCTGGCGCGCATCCGGGCTTGTGATGAAGGACCAACTCCAGCGGGTGCTGGAATCAAACGGCGCCCGCCGCGTCGAGGCCTAGCTCCCAGACTCGGGTCTGTCTACGTGTGCCCGGGGGGTTTTGGGATCGACGCAAACGCCTGACGGCGGGCCTCGATGATCTCGTACCCAATCTGCTCGATGCTGTCCATCAGCCACAGATACGCAGCTTTGCCGGGACGGAAGTCGGCCTCGGCCATGCCCTGGATCCGTCCCTGCTCCTGGAGTTGCTTCACGCGACGGTGATTGTCGACCGGCTCCAGGGTGTACACACCGAGCGTCTTCCCGCCGTTTTGGTTGAGGATCGAGAAACACGGAACATCCGACGGACCGTCTGCGATGTAGACCATGTGGCGGAGCGGCACCCGCCGCTCTTCTTCCCCGATCCTGGCGTTGACGTCGATGTCGGCGTTCCGATTGATACCTTTGTTGATTTCGAAAAGCGCCCGGGTCTTGGCGGTGTTGTCGATCGTGTAGCCGAGGTGGGTCACCGGCGACGGGGCAGCCGCCACGGGGAGTTGATCGAGGTAGCCGGCCGGAGCCGGGGTCTCGATGAGGGTGTTCGCCCACACGCCATCCACGTGATCTGCGAACACGCTGCCCTCGATCATCGGCAGGATCCCGGTCGACACGACGTAGTGCTCGACCACGATTCCCTCAGCGGCGAACTCGGGAATGTCCTTGACGCGTTGCCGGCTCTCCTCGAGGAAATCGGGCATGCCGGGAGCAGGGATCAGGTCGGCACCCAGCTCGAAGAGCCGCTCGTTCGTGAGGTCGTCGAAGATGCCCTCGCGAACGTAGGTCAGGAGGTGTCCGAGGTAGGCGATGTCCCGCTGGATCCGAATCCCCTGCCGCTGGTAGTAGTCGACAAGTCCGTCGACTTCGGCCCAGAAGACCGCGGGATCGACCTCGTACTTCTCGAAGATGGGGTCCTGCATGTTCCCGGGAATGAGCGTTCGGTCGAAGTCCCAGACCAGGGCGATGACCGTTTGCGTGTAGAGGGGAACCGGCATGGATGTGAGGTTAGGACTCTTCCGGACCGCTGAGCGAGCCCATCAAGCCGTTTCGAAGGCCCCGAATGCGATCCCGTCGTCGGATACCCACCAGCCCTGGAGATGGCACGGTGTGCCCCGCAGCCCTTCATGTGCCTCACCGAGGCGGTTGAGGGCGACAAGGACGACTGTGGCGAACCCCTTGGCGGCGAGGGCCCAGGCAGCCGGGGCAATGGCGGCAGCGTCGACATCCGCGTCGAGGACAATCTCGACTGTGCGGTCGGCTGCGCCAACCACGGCGCGCAGCGCCCCGAGGTCGGATGGAACAGACAGGAGCTCTGCAAGCGGCATCTCGGCCGCCAGATCACAGCGACGGTTGTAGACGTCGAGCGTCGCTGCCGCCACGCGGTCAACGTCGGTGACCGTCGATTCTCGTACTGCTACCGCCATGAAACCCCTCTGTGTGTTACACAAGTGTAATTCGATGGAATCCTTGAAGCAAAAGGAATTCGGCCGCGGCACAGCAACGTGGCACTGCCGAGCGGCGGTGAACCTCCTTCTGGTTGGTTGGGCCGAGCGGCTCGTAGCGGTGTCTTTGGTCTGCCACTTGAGCAAGCCGGGGCTATCGTCTCGATTCGTCAAGGAGCACCAGATGCAGCGCGAACTCATCAAGCACGTCCTCAAGCGAGAAGACTTCGGCGCCACCGTCACGGTGGCGGGATGGATCAGAACACGCCGCGACTCGAAAGGCGGCTTCTCGTTCATCGAACTCACAGACGGATCGACGATGACCGGCCTCCAAGTCGTCGCCGACAATGACTTGCCGAACTACGAAAGCGATGTCCTCAGCCTCACCATCGGGAGCTCGGCTCGGGTCACGGGCACGCTCACCGAGTCCCCCGGCAAGGGCCAGCGTGTCGAGATCAAGGCCACCGAGGTAGAGCCGTTCGGTCTCGCCGACCCCGAGACCTACCCCCTCCAGAAGAAGCGCGTCTCGTTCGAGCACCTACGCGAGATCGCCCACCTCCGACCCCGCACGAACACGATCGGAGCGGTAGCGCGCGTGCGAAACGCGCTGTCATACGCGACGCATCGGTTCTACCAGGACCGCGACTTCCTCTACCTCCACACCCCGCTCATCACGGCGAGTGATGCCGAAGGTGTCGGAGAGATGTTCCGGGTCACCACGCTTGATCCGGCGTCGCCACCACGCGACGAAGGCGGCGGAGTGGACTACACCCGGGACTTCTTCGGGCAGCCGGCGTTCTTGACGGTGAGCGGCCAGCTGAACGCCGAGGCGTACGCCCTCGCCGTCGATCGCGTATATACGTTCGGCCCCACATTCAGGGCAGAGAACTCGAACACTCGGCGGCACCTCGCCGAGTTCTGGATGGTCGAACCAGAGATGGCGTTCGCAGACATCAACGATGACAGCGACCTCGCAGAGGACTACGTGAAGTACCTCGTGCGGTATGTGCTCGACCACAACGAGGCGGACCTCGAGTTCTTCAACGAGTGGGTGGACGACGGGCTACTCGGCATGTTGGCGTCGGTGGCCAACAGCAGTTTCGAGCGGATCACGTACACCGAGGCTGTGGATCTCCTCGCGAAGTCCGGCGAGACGTTCGAGTTCCCTGCCGCATGGGGTGAAGACCTGCAAACGGAGCACGAGCGGTATCTGACCGAAAAGCTGTTCAAGAAGCCGGTGATCGTCATCGACTTCCCATTCGATTTCAAGGCTTTCTACATGCGGCGCAACGACGACGGCAAGACCGTCGCCGCCATGGACGTGCTCGTCCCCGGGATCGGCGAGATCGTTGGCGGCAGCCAGCGTGAGGAGCGGCTCGACGTCCTTGCCGACAGCATGGGGCTCAAAGGCATGGACGAACAGCACTACTGGTGGTACCTGGACCTCCGCCGCTTCGGCAGCGCTCCACATTCCGGGTTCGGATTGGGACTCGAACGAGTCGTTCAGTTCACGACAGGTATGCAGAACATCCGCGACGTCATCCCGTTCCCGCGTACGCCACGCAACGTCGAGTTCTAGCTCTTCCGGCTAGGGGGCCGACACCACGTAGTCGTCGGTTTCGTCGTCCCAGAGAAGATCGACGTAGCCACTCGCCGCCGCTGCCTTGACGAATTGGAGGAAGCCCGAGTAGCCGAGCGACTTCTCCGAAAAGCCGCTGTCCTGCTTGCGCAACTCGTTCTTGAGTCCGGACAGCGCCACCGCCGACCCGCCGGAACCGAGGTTGACGACGGCATCGTGGAGCAGGCCGAAGCCGGCCTCCTCTCCCCTACCGGACTTCGGGAAACGAACGGCCGGATCACCCTGCGAGTCCTCGTAGTCGAGTTCCACAACCCCTCGGTCCGCCAGGTGTCGCATCAGCTCCCCGAACGCTCGGAAGCCGTAGTCGGTCTCGGTGAAGGTGGAATCCTTTCGGAGCAGCGCCCGTTTGAGGCTCGACGCACGGACATCACCGTTCCCGGCGCGGATGAGTCCGGCCAGCGTCGGGACGATCAGCGCATCGGGTGACTCGGACGTCGCCGGTGTGGGCTTCTCCTCCTTTTGGCGCTCCTTCTTGGGCTTGCGATCGGGAACGTCGACTCCCGAGAGATTCTCGTAGAAGAGGAATTCGTCGCACGCTGCCGGGAGCAGCTTCGAGGTCGAGGCCTTCAGTCCCACGCCGACGACCCGCCGGTTCAGCTCGCGAAGTTTGTGCACAAGCGGAGTGAAATCCGAGTCGCCGGTGCAGAGAACGAACATCGTCACGTAGCCGCGCTCAAACGCGAGCTCCACAGCGTCAACCGCCATCTTGATATCGGCGGCGTTCTTCCGAACAGCACCCTTCCGCTGGGGAATCTCGATCAGCTCGATCTGATTCTCCGTCAGCATCTGGCGGTCCTTCTCGAAGTAGGTCCAATCGGCGTAGGCGCGGCGAACAACCACACGGCCGCGTTCAGCGAGGGCGTCGGCCACCGGCTTGAAATCAAACTGGATGCCCAGATCCTCCCGTGCGCCGATCGCGAGGTTCTCGTAGTCAATGAACAGGCCGATGCGTTCTTCTTCCATACCTGGAGCGTATCAGGCGGCGCCTTCGGCGGTTCGCCACTCGTTGAGCGTGCCGTCGATCCAGGCACGGCATTGTTCGAGGACTTCGACGGGAGACTCGCCAACCGCCCTGAGGATCGGTTCACCGAAGCGGATGCGGACAGACGCACCGTACGGCACCGGGAGCATGTTCTTCTGGAACACCCTCCACGAGCCCTCGATCACCGCCGGGATCACGGGGAGATTGGGCGCCGCCTCCATGATCGCGGCGAGTCCGCCGACCCGAAAGTCGCCAAGTTCGCCGGTTCGAGACCGCGTTCCCTCGGGGAATATCACGACGGACACGTCCCGTCGCTCGGCTTCGGAGGCCATCTGGGCGATCGCATCCATCGCCTGGTCTCGGTGGTCTCGGTCGATGAGTGCATTGCCACCGTGCCGCAGGTTGAGGGACACGCTCGGGAGGCCGCGCGCGAGCTGCTTCTTCGCGACGTACTTCGGATAGTTGCGGGGAAGCAGCCCTCCAAAGATCGGCACGTCGTACATCGACTGGTGATTCGAGACGAAGATGTAGCCGGCGTTGGGAGAGAAGCCGGCGGTCCCCTCGGTCACCACCTTGATCCCTGCGATTCTGAACACGCCGATCAGGGTCCGCTGCAGGCCCGCCATGACCTTCTCGAACGGCCGCTGTCCGAACGGGAGCGCACAGAGGCCGATCAAGTGAAAGACGCCGAGCGTCAGGCCGAACGCGGCGACGGTGGGAATCGTAAAGAGCCAGTCCTTGACTTGTTTCATGGTTCGCTCGTTTCACTCTGCAGGAAGCCAACGAGTGCTTCGTTGACTTGCCGGGGTTGTTCTTGTTGCGTCCAGTGTCCACTGTGGCTGATTTCTGCGACTTCGAGATTCGAGACCCAGCGATCCATGTCGGTCGCAAGCACCGGGGGAAGGATTGGATCTTGGTCGGCCGTGATCATCAGCGTCGGCTGGGTGATAGGCGCGTTCGCGAGGTACTCCGTGTCGGCGGCGTTGGCGTCGATGTTGCGATACGGCCCGAGGGGTCCGAAGAGTCCACCAGCGACGAAGGCGTCGCGATAGACAGCGAATTCATCGTCGGTCATGAACGTCGGTTCGGCAGCAACACCGAGGTAGACGGTGCGTAGCCAAGCGTCGGGATCGGACTCGAACAGCGACTCGGTTGCGCCGGGCTCCTGGAACGCCAGGACATATCCGAAGCGGTCGCCGAGCTCTGCCCGAATGACCTCGGTCGATGGGAATCCCGCGCACCAGCCGCGATAGGGGACGTTCAGGCTCACCACCCTCTGGACACGCTCGGGGTACATGATCGCTGCCGTCCACACGACGAGGCTTCCCCAGTCATGGCCGACAAGCGTCGCTCGCTCGAGGCCGAGGCCATCAAGCAAGCCGATGGCATCCGCGACGAGGTTCACCAAGGTGTATGCCGCGATATCGTCCGGCTTTGAGGATGCGCCGTATCCCCTCTGGTCGTAGGCGATCACCCGGAATCCGGCCCCGGTGAGGGCGGGGATCTGGTGCCGCCAAGAGTAGGCGAGCTCCGGGAAGCCGTGGATCATGACCACTGGGTCGCCGGCACCTTCGTCGATGGCTGCGAGTTGCACCCCGTTGACGGCGTGAAGGATCCGATCCATACGCCGAGCGTAGTGCAGCAGACCGATTGGGATCGGTCCGTGGACCGACAAATCACGTGTACTCGGGGTTGTAGACGTTCTATTCGGCGTCTCCAGCCCGCAGCACGCGCCTGCTGAGCGACTCCCTGATTCCGCGGGCCCACAGCGCCGCATACGGGGTAGCGAACCCAGGGTACGCGATCAGCCCATTCCGCGTCCAACAAGGGGGACTCACCGGAGAACGGCTCCTCGCAACCCTCAACGAACTCTTTGGCATCCAACCCTGACCTGACTGCTTGCCCCCCCGACGCGAAATGACCGCCTCGTACCGAAGGGGGGAAACGGCACGAGGCGGTCGACTCGAACGACCGCCGGTTGGGGCCGAGCGGCCGTCCGCAGCCCACCGGTCCGGACTGCGGGAGAAGGAAAGGGGAGGTGCTGCCCGGTCCGGTGAACATCTTGGATTGTCGAACTTCATGGGACGGCAGACAGACAATTGCCTCCCGACGAGTGGGGTGGCCGACCGTCCCAAGTCCGCCACAGGAGAACCGCTCCGATGGTATCGAGACGCCCTGATAGCGACACCGATCTGGATAGGGGTTATCCCCGAGCTAACTCCGGGCTCTGAACCGATCCTCGGGGATCTCTACCAGTACCGCCAAACCCTTTGCTGTCACGATTCCGTCAACCGAGAGATGGGTGTCAACGGTGGCCTTCCTGCCCTTGATTTCCACGAGCCGGCCGGTGAGAACCATGGGCGAGAGAGGCGTCGGAAGCACGTAGTCGACTTCGAGACGGGCGGTGACGAACCGAGGTGAAGGTTCGCTCCCGACCACCTTCCCGTCCCGCTGCATCGCGAAGATCGCGGCCGACCCCGTCGAGTGGCAATCGATAACAGAGGCAACCAGACCCCCGTAGGTGTATCCCGGGATCGCCGTATGGAAGTCCTTGGGGGTGAACTCCGTGACGGTTCCATCACCGAGCTGGCGCGTCCTGATCCGGTGGCCGACCTCGTTGAGCCGTCCGCACCCGTAACAATGGGCGACGTCGTCCGGATAGGTGTCTTGAACAGCAGGCCCGTCAATCGCGGGCCCGTCACCCATCGGCGTCGCCGTTCGGGATCCCTGGTCCGAGATCCACATCGGATACGTCCCCGGCCGGGGTGAAGCCAAAGACATAGCCGTAGAAGGCCAGTTCGGTCTCGAGGCTCCGGATCACGTTTGCTGCCTTGCGGAACCCGTGGCCCTCCCCCTCAAACTCGATGTGCACATACGGAATGCCACGATCCGCAAGCGCCTCAGCGATGACGGCGGCCTGGTTCGGTGGAACTACTTTGTCCTCGAGCCCCTGGAACAGTGCCACCGGCACGCTGATCTGCTCAACAGAGTGGATCGGCGACCGTTCCCGCCACACGACCGGGTCGGTGCCGATCAGGCGGGTCTCATATCGAGATTCGAACTTGTGGCTGTCACCCATGAGCATCTCGAGGTCGGCGATGCCAAAGTAGGACGCCCCGGCAGCGAACGAGTCGCGGAACGCAAGCGCCGCAAGAGTCGTATACCCACCCGCGCTCCCGCCGCTGATGGCGAGCCGATCGCCGTCAACCTCGCCGATGGAAGCCAGGTACTCGGCAGCCGCGACGGCATCGTCGACATCAACGACACCCCACTCGCCTTCGAGCTTCTCTCGGTACTCCCTGCCGAATCCGGTCGAACCGCGATAGTTGACGTCGACGATCCCGAAACCACGAGAAGTCCAGAACACCGTCTCACGCCTAAGCGCCGGTGAGACGCTCGACGTCGGACCACCGTGAACGTGAACAATCAGCGGCGGTCGCTCCCCGGGGGGACCTTCAAACTCCGGATTCGCCGGGGGGTAGTAGACGGCGTGGGCGATGTCGTCATCGGTCGTGGGGAAACTGATGACGCGCGGTTCTTTGACGTAGCCGGCATCAACGATCGACGGGTTCGATCGGACGATCGACGTCGCCCCGGAGGCAGCATCGAACGCGACGATCGCGGACGGTTTGTCCGTCCGGGCGCCGACGAACCAGACTCGTTGGTCGCCGTCGGTGATGACGTGATAGCCATAGTCCGTGAAGCCGAGTTCGATTCGTTCAAGGACGCCAACGGCATCGATGATCCCGAGCCCGCTCCGGCCGTTGTCGTAGAAAGATGTCGCGATCCTCCCGTCCGACAGGAATCCGTACCACGACTCTCCGAAGACCCAGGCCGGACCTGCGAACTCGGCCTCCATCTCGAGAATCGACATCGTCTCCAAACCGTCGTACCGATAGAGGTTCCACCATCCGGTGCGGTCGGAAGCGAAGACGAGCGTCCCGTCCGGCGCCCACTCCGGTTGAACGATCGATTCGTCGTCTCCGCCTGCGACAACCGTGCAAGCCGCAGTGCTCTCGACATCAGCGACCACGAGCCGAGTTCCGTCCCACGGCATGTTGGGATGGTCCCACTCGATCCACGCAAGCCGTGTGTTGTCAGGGGACAACCGTGGTGTGGAGTAGAAGTCGGATCCCGAAGCGATCACGTCAACCGTGCCGTCGGTACGGATCAAGACGAGTTCGTTGACCGCTTCACCCTCGGCGGGGTGGCTCTCCCTCACGGCGATCAGCGATCCGTCAAACAATCGAACGGAGTCGGCAAACCGAACCGACCGAGGACGCGGAGGCTCGGATGTCAATGGCGTAGTGGACCCGTCGGGAGTGACCCGATACAACCGCTGATCGGTGAACTCCGAGTACACGAGATCTCCCGAATCGGCCCGATACGCGCCACCTCCGTACTCGTGCGCCATCGTTCGCAGGTTCACGGTGTCGGGCAGCACGTCTCCGATCGTCCCATCGTCGGTGCGACGAACGAGGGCCGTCCGCCCGCCCTCCGAAGGGCGCGACTCAAGCCAATACAACGACCCGTCGTCATATTGAAGATCAGAGAAACGAACGATGCCGGCGACGGTATCGGCCGCGCCAACGGGCGACTGCCAAGAGCCGTACGGTGCGGTGGTGCTCATCGCTTGATGGTAGGACTCAGCTGTACATCGCCTCGATCTGGTCGGAGTAGTGCTCGCGGACGACCTTGCGCTTCACCTTGAGCGTAGGCGTCAGCTCTCCGTGTTCGATCGAAAGCGGTTCGTCGAGGATCACGAACTTCTTCAGCTGCCGAACCCGAGCACTGGCGGAATTCACCGAATCAACGGCCTCCTGAACCGACGCCTGAATCTCGTCTTCGCTCATTCCTTCTGCGGCCTCGGGATCGAGCGACACGAGTGCGGAGAGGAAGGGGCGCTGGTCGCCGATCACCACGACCGTCGCGATCAATGGATTCGTCTGCAGCGAACTCTCGATGAGTGATGGCGTGACGTTCTCCCCGCCGGCGGTAATGATGATGTCCTTCTTGCGGTCGGTGATGAACAAGAATCCATCGTCGTCGATATGGCCCACATCACCCGTCCTGAGCCAGCCGTCGTCGCTCAGGGCCTCCGCGGTGGCTTCCGGGTTGCGGAGGTACCCGAGGAATACGTTCGGACCGCGCGTGAGTATCTCGCCATCCTCCGCGATTGCCAACTCGACACCCGGTACTGCGGAACCAACGGATCCGACCCTGTTCTTGGTCGGCTCATTGAACGCACACACGCCGGTGCACTCAGATTCGCCGTAGAGCTGGAGCAGCTGCATGCCAAGACCTGCGAAGAAATCAGCGATCGACGGGGACAACGGTGCCGCCGAGGAGAACATGTATCGGCACCGGTCGAGGCCCATCGCCTCCTTCGCTTTGCTGTACACGAGCTTGTCAAAAAGCCCGTACTGGGCGGCGAGCCAGCCGCCGGGCTGGTCACCCTGATCGAGCGCCGCCGTGTGCTGCCGCCCAACCGACATGGCGCGCTTGGCAATCGCTGCCTTCACACCCGTTGCCTTGCCTAGTTCCTCCGACACGCCGGCATAGAACTTCTCCCACACGCGCGGCACGGCGAAGAAGGCCGTCGGACGAACCTCCTTGAGTGTGTCGGCAAGCCGGAAGATGTCCGGCTCGTAGTAGACGGTGAGCCCCATGACAGCAGGACCGTGGATCGAGACGATCTGTTCGGCGATATGCGAGAGCGGCAGGTACGACACGGCTGAGTCCGATGTATCCAGCGGAATGAACGAATGGATCGACTTGATCAGCGAGACCATTGCCTCATGCGGAAGAACCACGGCCTTCGGCGGGCCCGTGGTGCCCGACGTGTAGATCAGTGTTGCCGGGTCGCGCGGCCCGAGTGCCGAGAGGCGTTCGTCGACCGCATTCATCTCGACACCCGCACCCCGCCCGATGAAATCGTCCCAGCTCATCACACCGTCGATATCTGAGGACGTTCCTGGCATGATCACGATGTGGCGAAGGTTCGGCAGTTCGTCCCACTTCGCGAGGATCTTGTCGAGCTGGATCTGGTTCTGCACGAGAACCACCGGCGACCTCGAGTGTTCGATGACGTATGCGCACTCCTCCGGAGCGTTGGTCGGATAGATGCCGGCCGGTGTGGCACCCACCGCCATAGCCGCGACGTCGAAGATGACCCACTCTGGCGTGTTCGATCCGAGGATCGCAACCGCCTCTCCGGGCTCGATCCCAAGGGAAATCAGCGAGCGCGCCGCGGCCTTGACCTGATTGACGTAGTCCTGCCAGCTCGTCATTACCCACTGATCTTCACGACGCACGCCGTACGCGTTCGCGGAACCGCGCACCGGCCCGGCGTTGAGAATCTGCTGAGGGATCGATTCGAATGACATGACGGCTCCTTCTCGACTCACGGCGCTGCTTCCGACAATCTACGCCAGTGCGCCAACGCATGTCGCCAAAACCGCCAACCTTCGGACCTGCGCCCGGCCGACTATGGAGCAGCGGAACGTCGGTGTCTTCCAGCTTGGACGACGCGCAATGCGACTCGTCACGAGGCCGCTCCCGCACCGCATCAGGAGCTACAGCTCGGTCCGGTTCCACTTCCAGTAGGCGACGATGGTGAAGACGACGCACGCGAGGGACGTCGTCACGATGGCGCCGAACGATGGTCCGGGGGTCCCCGAAATGATTGCGCCCACAACGCTCGTGTCCTCCCCGTTGATCGGCACGACCAGGGACCATGGCAAGAGCGCCAACAGGTCTGGCAGGCTCCCCAGGAGTTGCTGTCCGAACGCGAACGCCAGGGGGATTGCGATGACCGGCCCGGCCGAGTCGAAGAGGGTTCCGAGCATGAGCGTGAGCGCGAGGTAGAACAGGAGATTGAGAGCGGCAACCGAAGCCCCGGCCGCGAACCGCGGAATCGAGACTTCGACGTCCGCCAGCGCCAGCTGGATGAGGAGCACGGCCGATGGAATGGCGATCATCGTGGCAACAACGCCGACCGCGTTGGGAACGAGCTTGGCAGTCAAGAACGCCGGCCTCGACACCGGCATCGACAGGACCCAGGCCGCGGTGCCGCTTCGCTTCTCGCCGACCACTTCCTCCTGCATGAGGATGGCGACGGCGATCGCCGCGAACATCGTCATGACCCCGTACAGGGTGAAGACATCGAGTTCCTCGGGAGTATCGCTCCAAATGACCACAGCAAGCGACCCGTTGATCACCGCCGTCCACAACAGGGATTGCACCCACCAATTGCTCGTTCGCCACCACGAACCAAACGCAGCACCCATGAGGTTGGACAGACCGCTGCGCCACCCGCGTCCACCAACCCGGGTCAAACCGGCCACACCAGAGTCAGGCATCGCCGCGCTCCTCTTGCACGAGGTCAACGAAGACGTCTTCCAGGCTCGCTTTGTTTCGCTTGAACTCCCTCACAACGAGCGAGTCGTCGGCAAGGAGAACTCGTTGGATCTGAGCGTCGGCGGCTTCGGTGTCTGAGACCGCGATGTTCAGATGGGCCGAATCTCCGCTCACTTCAGCGTTCACGTCATCGACCCATGGCTGAGCGAGGAGCGCCGCCCTCGCCCGTTCGACGTCCCCCCGAACCTCCACCGAGTAGGACGTCTCCGCCTCGCTCGCGAGAATCGTGCCGATTGGGCCCTGCGCGACGATCTCACCACGGTTCAGGATGCACACCGTGTCGCTCACACGCTGGACATCTTCGAGGATGTGCGTCGAGTAGAAGACGGTCGACGTCGTGCGAAACTGCTCGAGTATCGAGAGAACGTCTCGCCTGCCGAGTGGGTCGAGCGCGGCAGCCGGCTCGTCGAGGATGAGCAACTCGGGTCCGTGGATCTGCGCCTGCGCGATACCGAGACGTTGCATCTCCCCTCCAGAGAACGTCTTGACCGGCCGGTCGCCCTTGTCGCTCAGTCCGACGAGCTCCAGCATCTCCGAGACACGGTCTTCGACACGATTCTTCGGACCCGAGAAGAAGAACCCGGCAGCGAAACGCAGCGTCTCTCGCGCCGTCATGTGCCCGTAGAAACGCGGTTCCTGCGGCAGATACCCCACCCGGGACCGAATGCTCGGGCTGTCACGCTCGATGTCGAGGCCAAAGATGGTTCCTGAACCTGCGGTCGGACGAATGAGACCGAGGAGCATCTTCATCGTGGTCGTCTTGCCGGCACCGTTGGGCCCAAGGAAGCCGAAGATGGAGTGGCGAGGTACCGCCAGATCAAGGCGACCGACCACGTTCACCGTGTCATATGTCTTCGTCAGATTCTCGGTGCGGACAATCGTCTCATCGTGGATCACGAGGGCATCCCGTTCCTCGTCGAGTGCGCAGGAGAACATAGCCGATTGGCCGCACGGTCGCAGGTGGCCGAGACCCGCTTGCAGTGGTGCTGCTAGAGCCAGCCGAGGATGTATGAGACCGTTGTTTCAGGGTGGTGGAATAGGCCGTGGCCCATTCCGTCCAGGCGGTCTGGGGCTTGTGAACGGCTGGCAGCGAGTTCAGCTGCGATGCCGTGAAAGACTGGGTGCGACGAACCGCCGTAGGCGAATCGAAGGTTTGCCTGGCAGTCGGCTACGGCCTTGCGATCGAAGTGTTCTCGGGTGATGGGCAGGTCACCTCGTATGAAGGCTTCAGCGTTCTCATCGGCTCGTTGGGAGAACCACTCCCGTCCAATGGGTGGGCTGAACAGGCTTGAAACGTCAGCGAGGGAACTGGCTGCTGCTCGTCCGAGAGCATCGACTGCGCCGACCCAGTCGCCTGGATGTGAGTCAAGGTGTTGCTCGACTGCTGAAGCGCCTTGGTCCTCGAGCTTCCTTCCCTCGTCGGTCAATCGGAAGATGCCAGGTTCGAAGCAGAGAACACTCCTCACCAGATCAGGGTGGCAGAGCGCCAACCTGAGGGCGACGACCCCACCGGCGCTAGCTCCCAGAACAGTCACACCCTCCAGTCCAAGGCTGGTGATCAGGTCAGCAGCGTCGTCAGCATGGCGAGCCGAGGCGGACGGCCACCCCTCCCGGCCGCTACGTCGGGTGCCACGACGGTCGTAGGTAACAACCCTGCAGCCTGACGAAAGACGGTCAGCGATGCCCCGATAGAACTCGGCGTCCTCATCGGCAGCACCGATCAACAACACCGCTGCACCCGAACCCTGCTCCTCGACGTACAGGACCGTGCCCTCGACAGAGACTTGGCGACCAATCGGGTCCCGGCCGTCGAGTAGCGCATCCGGATTCCGGTCAGATGTATCCACCCCAACGACCCTACCCAACCCGAATACCGAACGTGGTGGCTGCGGTTCGGTTCTCAATCGACGCTGTGCCATGCCCCAGCGGAACGGCCGTGCAGCCGCCAGGAAGGCCTTGGAGTTAGGCTATCGATAGGCCCTCGTAGCTCAGGGGATAGAGCACCGGTTTCCTAAACCGATTTGGGGGGTCTTGTGTACCAGGGCGAAACGGTTGAAAGCCTTGCTGTGCTTGCGTCTTCGCCTCTCATCGTCTCGCATCATTTCTCACGTTTTCACTCCCGTTGCGGCCCAGGTGCGGCCCAAGAGCGGCCCAGGGCTTCCGCAACCAAGACGAGCGGCGACGAGCATGCGTCATGGCAACCTCTACATCGGGAGAGTCGAGTATCTCGACAGTGGAACCGTCCATCAACGTGGTGCCAACCTCATCCACCGCAAGGGAGATGCCGCCAAGATGGACCCTGCGCCGTGCATGCTCAAACGGAGCCAGTTCAAGTGGGAGCGCGAGATCCGCTTGCTGTTCATCCCCGACGATCCGGACGTCGCCATAGGCAGGCGCCCGCCGCTCAAGTTGGATCGGTCGAGAGTTGTCAACCAGGTCGTACTCGATCCGCGTTGCGGCACCAGTCGACCCGGGCAGCTCGAAAGGGAGGTGACTGGCCTGGGATTCACCTGCACAGTTGAGGAGTCGAATCTCTGCAGGAGGATCTTGGTGCAACTGCGGCTCCCGGATTCGCTAAAGGAGTCCGACCTGGTTCACGCCACCGAAAGGCACCGCGAACCCGAACGCTTGCACCCCTGAGCCGATTCGCAATCCAACCAGCCCGGGATCGCAGCAAGCTGAGCACCGTTGCAACTGTGTGCGGCAGAAACGCCTTCAAGACGAGATCCACCTGCGCCTCAGATGCCCTCTGGCGTATCGACGGGGGACTCCTGCCGGTGCTGGTCCAAGAACTCGTCGACCGCCCACTGTGCCTCGGCCTTGATCTCCCGATACCAGAACTCCTCACCCCACGGATCCTCCAACGACGCGACGAAAAGATTGTCGTCGTAAGTGGTGTACCGGTGACGGACCAACGCCCGAGCTGCCAACCCGGCGCGTTCATCCAGAGAGAGCGTCCGGGTTCGGCCAACTCGTCCGCTCCCGACTTCGGCAGCCCTGGTGGCGGCCTCAGTGGCGATCTCATCAGCTAGGCCGGCATGTTCGGGTGTGAAGGCGAGGAACCGGCGGATCGCGTCAGCGAACTCAACCTGATAGGTGGCTTCCTGCTTCTCCCGACCCTTCGCACCCTGCTCCCGCCGCTTCGCCCGCGTCTCCTCGGTCGATGCCGCCTCAGCTACGGCGGTGTCAATCGCATCCTTCGGTGCCCACAGGCCGAGCTTGCGGCGATGCGGCCGACTCCGACCACGCGGACGCCACGCCACCCAGAAGACTCCTGCCGCCTTCACCCTCCGTGTCACGAACGCATCACCTGACGGCAAGAACTCCCAACCCCCAGGAATCTCAAGGTCACCGTGATCCGGATTCCACGGACCATCCCGCGTCATATAGACATCGAGATGCAACCCGGTCAGATCAGATTCACCCACACCCCAACTCTCGCACACAGCGGCCCATCCTGTCGAACCCGAACAGCGAACCGCGGCCGTGCATAGTGCCGGATATGGACGGTCGTGGGATTGGCTCTTGACCCGTTGAGACGTATGGGGTGACACTGTCGGGTGGAGGCTGCACATGCGATGGTGGACGCTCCTGGTGGTGTTGGTCGTTGTGGGCGTGGCGGCTTGCGGCGACAACGATCCGGCCGTCGATCCCGGGGAGCTTGTTGCGTCAAGCATCGCAACCACCCAAGTGATGCCTTCCAGCACGACGTTCGCAGCAACGTCTTCGACGACCGTTGCCGATGCGCCGACCACGACAGCGACCGCCACGACGAGCACATCAACCACGGTGCCTGTTTCACCAGCAACGGTTGCCGCTCCGCAGCTTCCACCGTTCTTCCGCTATGGCTCGTTCGGTGCGATCGAGGTGACGAGCGGTGGGGAGACACAGCTTGTCGACGAACCGGTCACTTCGGTGTGGAGTGACGGTGCCGGTGGATTGCTGTTCTCCTACCACTGGCTTTCAGAGGTGCCGGGGATCTGGCGTCTGCCCTCAGGTGCCAGCGAGCCAGTAGGCTATCCGGCGGGAGGCTCGGGGGGGTTCATCAACCTCGACGGTCGCCTCGCAGTGTGGCGATTCGACGACGCTGAGGATTGGTGCCCGCACCCGATTCGGGTCCATGATCTGGAAACCGGTGACCCCGAGGACTTCGTGGTTTGTGCCGGGGACGGCGACTACGGGTTGTTCCCCAGCTCGTACGGTGGTGGCCTCTTCGTCGGGGTCGACCATTTCGACAGTGGCTCGTGTCGCACCAACATCTGTATCACATTCTGGGATTCCTCCGGTGGAGAAATCGACATCCCTGCCAACCCGTACCCGTGCCCTGCCGTTTGGGACGAGTTCCCCGACTGGACCCCATGCGAGCTGGGTGCCCATGTGTCTCCCGATGGACACTTGCTTGCCTACCGATTCCGACCCGACAACAAGTGGCCCTGCCCCGAATACGACGATGTGCCGTACGAGGACTGGCTCGAAGGGTCCCGCAACATTCAAGGCGAAGTGGTTGTGCTCGACCTCGGGACCGGAGCCGAAGTCTTCCGAGCCGATAGTCCAGCCGAGGAGCGACTAGCCGATTTCGATGGACGGTTCCTCGTTCTCACCACAGCAGACCGGCCGGACGATGTTCCGCTGGTCTGGCACCAACCCGATTGGTCGCACGAGAGCAGGATTGTTGATATCACTGCCGCCAACCCCGATCACAGTGTCGATGGTCGAGTGCGCCTCATCTGGACCGCCACTGGTTAGCGAACCGTCAACGACTACCCGCACATTTCGGCTGTGATTTCAGGTGGTCGTTGCATCACCTTCGACGAGAGTTGTTGTCTCGTTTCGGGAGGCGAGATTGCGGTCCTTGCGTTGACCGCGTGGCACTTCAACCGGCGAAGACAGCGTCGCCGACTTCGGTAACGGCTCCGTTGTTGACATACAACCAGACGCCGCCTTCTCGCCCCGAATCACCGTGCGGAAGCCGATCATCCGTGATCCACTCGACGTACGGATACGGATAGGGCGGGCAACCCATCCACTGGCACGACACCAAGGCGTCGGAGCTAACCGGGATGGTCCGTAGTTTCGGGTTGTTGTTCTCGATCACCCAAGCGTGATCCTCGGTGCTCGGATCGTTGTCCGTTTGCACGACGAACTTGATGCAAACGAGGTCGAATGTCACGGAGGTTCGGGTGAGATCGGTGACGTATCCCCACCAGATCCCTTCGGGGAGGGTGTTGCTGCCCGGCGAGCACCCGGAGCCCCACCAGCCGCCGCTGCCTGGCAGCGCATCGGGCCACAGGATCTGGTCTGCGTGTGTGGCGACCGAGTAGTAGATGTCGCTGGTCGTGGTGGTGGGGAGCGGGCTGCCCCAGAATCCGGTCACATCGTCCGCGGGGTAGACGGTCTCACAAGGGATGCCGTTGCGGTCTGCATCCATGCGCTCCGGCGACCCTTCCCGTACCCAGTAGGCGACCGCATCGACGTAGCTGTACCCAAATGCGTGCAAGTCCCGACAGAACAACCCGGTCTCAACCTGGTCAACCGTCGGGAGGGTCGTGGAGGTTGTCGTCGGAGCAGCCTTCGTTGTTGTGGTTGACGGCGCCGAGGTCGTCGTTGACTGTGCCAGCGTGGTCGTGGTTGCTGTGATGGTCGGTGCCTGAGTTGTGACGGTTGAGGTCGTAGACGGCGTCGTATCCGGGCCGGTGGTGTCGCTCGTATCCGTCGTGCACCCCATCAAAACGACGGTTGCGAATGCGATGGTCGCTGCCACTCGGAACATGCTGCGTCCCTTCACCTCAAGCAACACTATGACTCCCACGACGGAGCGTCGCTATCAGGCATCTCCCCTACAACATCGGCGATTCTCGCCACCCGAGCAAGAGGCAAATGACCCGCCCATAACGGCACCTATGGGCGGCCCCGGAGAAGCATCAACGGCCTTCAACTCGCCTCGGTCTGGCTCGAATACCAACTCAGCCCTGCTAGTCGCTTCCTGGGGATTCCCGATTCCAGCGAACCGAGGGCGGCAGGAGAATGACGGTGCCGTGACCAGCACCCAGTACCAGCAAGCGCCAGGCGAACGGCGAGCGCGTCTAGCGGCGCATGGACACCCGGGAAAGCCGCGGTTTCCGGTTGGTGGCGTGGCGGCGAGAGGCTTTCACCGTCAGGCTCTGCTGTTGGCCATCCCCGTGAGCTTCGCGGGGTTGTACCTTGCCTACCTTGCCTTCATCCCACCGTGCAATGATCCCGGAGTTGCCTGGTACAACTGCCCGCCGGACCCGGCAACGACCGTCGGTCTCGGGCTGATGGGACTTGCCGTGTCTCTCGTGGCGGTTTCCGGGGTGGTGGCGCTGTGGGTTCCGAGATTCCGCCGGCGCTGGGGTGGTTGGCTCCTGATCGCGGTCGCCGCTCTAGCTATTGGCATGTGGCAGATCCTCTTGGCGGTCCCCTAGGCCCAGCCGAGCAGCCCCGGAGATCCCACATATCAGCAGCCCTGGGCGGGCGATGGCGACGATTCCGCCGAGCTGGCACCGACTCGCCGCAGGGTCAAGAGACCGTCGCCACCGTCCTCGAAGCCATCAAATCAGCACAAACCCAGACCCACCCGAATACCGCCCATAACGGCACCTATGGGCGCTGATACTGACAGATGTGTGCCAACTGGACGCCCCCGCCGCGTCGCCCGCATTTCCTGGAGCCTCCTCCACGACACGGGTAGCGAGTTGAACACCAACATCGACGATGTACATGTGCGTGGCTTGAGTCCGGAGCCGCTCATTGTGTGGGCCATGAGTGGGTGAGGTCAGCGCCTATTGCTTGTGGGCTCAAGACGTCGTTGCAGCGTTGCGTCGATCGACGATGCCTACGGCTTCGCAATCCAGATGGTCGTTTGACCAGTAGTGACTCTCCCAGCGAGAGCGACCTCCACCTCACCGACAGCGCCGTCCACACCCCGTCCGGGATCATGCTCGTCCGGGAAGGGAACAACGGTCCATGCGGTGCCGTTCGTCGACCAACGCAACTCGGTGCTGGTCCCGCCGTCGAGTACCCGAAGCGTCAGGAACCCGGCGGGACCGGCGGCCAAGAGGCGGTCGGGCCCGATCATCGATAGCACCTCCACGGGAGGTAGCCCGGCCTCGACCACCGACCACGTCAGCCCGTCGTCCGATTCCCACTGCACATCTTGTTCAGTTGCCGGGTTCCACCCCAACGCCACGTAGCGGCCACCACCCCAACCGACAAGGTGCACATGTCCGAACTCGGTGCCGACGCCTTCAGCGACGAAAGGGCTCATATCCACCGCCTCCCACGTGACGCCGTCTCGCGAGAAGAACCCAACGGGACGACCGAGTACGACAGGTCCGTTTGGTTCCCATGGCGGAAACGCCTCACCCAACGCGACGAACCCGTGCTCGCCACTCGCCAAGAGCAGCGACAGGTTGGCGTCCGATTCCAGGTCCGGCACTATCGACGCAAGTTGCGTTCTCGTCCATGTGATCCCGTCCAGCGACGTCCATACCACGCCGCGACCGGGAGGGATCGTCTCGTAGTTGTACCCGTCGTCCCACTCACCGCTGTAGAGGACACCGTCCACGATGGCGCCGGCAGGACCGATGGCAGCACCGTGCCCCCCGGGGCCTGAGGATGATTCATTGAGCCATCCTCCGTCGAATGCCGCAGCGCCGACCTCGCGCCACGACCCACCGACAGGGAGGTGCCAAGCAGCGATGGTGCCGTCCTCGTGGCGGGTGGCCAGCGCAAAGAACGTATCACCGAGAACGCCAAGCACATCGAACTCCCACCCCCACCACACAATCTCCTGTTTCGACAGAGGCGACCCTTCGTCAAGTTGCAGCGACTTGTTCCACTGACCCGGAACCGCGGCAGCTGTCACCGTGGTCGTGGTCGAAGTAGACGTGGTCGTGGTCGAAGTAGACGTGGTCGCAGGAGACGTGGACGTCGACGACGCGGATACCGTGGAGGGAGGAAAAGACAAGGAGGTTGACGGAGCCGACGGAACCGACGTGGGAGCCGAAACCGGCGTTGACATCGAACCGACCGGCGAAGCAGTCGTCGTGGTCGATCCCGTCGAGCCACACGCAGCCAGCACCAGGACCAGACTCACCACGACAAGCCGGTTCCGCCACAACATCACCAACCACTCTCCTCCCCACCATCATCCGCCTCCGGTTGTCATCTGACAAGTGTCGAACGCCCCGCGCATATCGGCACCTATGGGCGGGCCGGTCAATCTTTCCCGTCGGTTGTCAGCCTGGCACGGATCCGGGCGATTTCTAGCTCCAATGCCGGGAGATCGGCTGCCTCATCGATTCGGCGGTTGAACGCTTCGGTCTGCTCTGCGGGGATTCCCATGCCACCCCCGCCGCCGTCCTGCCAGGAGCGGTCAATCCGTCGGCCAAGGAGTGCGTCTCGTCGCCGTTCGAGCTGCTCCAGATAGCGACAGAGAGCCGAATCCGTCGTGGTCTCGTGAGCGACAGTTGCTGCGGCAGCCTGACGACCGAGCAGGCGCTCTCTCAGCTCGATCCGTTGCTCAAACGCGTCGGCTGGAATCTCACGGAGGCTCTTCTTGATGCTCAGGATCTCATCGAGAATCGTTCCCAAATCGTCCGCCAACCTGCACCTCCAGTTGGTTTCACCCTACGCTGAAAAGTGGCACAAGGCACTTCGGAGCACACCGCCCATGACCGGCATTCTGGGCGTTCGGCCCTGCTCGTTCTGCCCGCCCATAGGTGCTGTGGTCTCTGGGGGTGAACGCAACACTTTCGGTGAGAGCTGTGGTGTCTCATCGAGGAGGTTGTTGTGGCGGTGTTCACTGAGTCGGAGCGGGTCGAGGTGTGGGATCGGCGGCAGGCTGGTGAGTCAAATCGGTCGATTGGGCGTCGGCTTGGTAGGTCGGCGGCGTCAAAGGCTTCCCTGGAACGAGGAGTTGCGTGCCGTCGGCCGTCGCATCTGTCCGGGAGTCAGGTCTACTTGCCCTTGGACTTCTTGCCCTTGGACTTCTTGCCCTTGGACTTCTTGCCCTTGGACTTCTTGCCCTTGGACTTCTTGCCCTTGGACTTGGACTTGGACTTGCCCTTGCCCTTGGACTTGGACTTCTTGGACTTGGACTTCTTGGACTTGGACTTCTTGGACTTGGACTTGTCTGTCGATGGTGTGGTGGCGTTCGAGGCCCCGGGCCGTGAGGTCGAGGGCAGGTTCACCGTGCCGACGGCGTTTCGTTCCCGGGCGACGGTCCGTAGCGCCACAGCTCGGTGCGGACCGATCCCTTTGACCTGCTCGAGACTGGCGGGATCGGCGTTGGCGATCGACTCGATCGTGGTGAACCCTGCCTCGACGAAGAGCTGCGACGTGGCGGGTCCGATGCCGGGAAGGTCGGTAAGTGGTGTGGTCACAGGGTGGGTATCGGCGCGTCGAAGAGCGGTCTTGAGTCAGCGAAGGGCCTCCAACGCCTGGGCACGGTCCTTTCTCGATAGGGACGGCCCATATCCGGCTGGGACGGATGATGGGGGTGGTGTTGCACGCCCCGGTCGGGCGGTGAGGGTTCGATCAAGCCTTGTAGGAAGCCTCTCCTGTACCCCGGTCGGGCCGCCCATAGGTGCCGATATGGGCGGGTGTGACATCAAGTGGGAGCTCTGTAGGTTTTAAGGCACCCGATAGGAAGGCATGGGGCAGTGTTGTTTGCTCGTCTGCGATTTCTTGTCTGGGTTGGTGACGACCCTTGAGGTGTGCGATCCGCCTGACGAGCTGGCGTTCAACCCTCAGAGGATCAACGTTCAAGCGAACATGGTGCGCCTCCTGGATGTCTACGCTGCGCCTCGGCGTTCTTCGCCGGGCTACCACAAGCTGCAGGTTCGGGTACGCGAGGGCGCTGATACGAACCCGTGCTCAGGGGGAGCGGGCATCGGCATCGGCGGCGCTGGCGTGGTCAGGGACTCCGCCGAGCTCGACGTCGAGATTCGGCACGCAATAGGGCAGTTTCAGAAGTTCAACTTCCCTGAGGTCAGTGCGGGCGCAGTGCTGACGCAGGACAAGTCGTGCGCGAATTTCGAGCTCAACCGCGTGGGTGCGAATCTGAGGGTTCAGATGATCGACACCTTCGATCCGATACCGCCGTTGGCCACCGTTGACGCGGTTGGCTGGTTTTTCTCGCCGCGTTGTCGGCTGGCGTGGATCTGGGACACCGTAGACGCAATCAACGTTGTGAACAGCGGGGTCTACAACCTGTGGTTCGACGCCGGGGCGAATGCCGGACAGCGATCGGTGAACCTGACTGCCCCGGTCACTGAGCTCTGGTGGGGTCCCGAGGAGGAGACAGTTCTCGTCGTGACCGCCACGCCGGCACCTTCTGGCGTGGTGAGCGTCTACGACGCCACTCGACCGAATCGGCTTTTGGGGAACCTGCAGCTCGGCAACCTCGCTCCGTACGCTGACGGGGAACCCATCGTCCGCTCAGCGAAGCAATCCCATCAGGCGAACGGGAATGTGCGCGTGACATTTGAGCTCAGCAACGGAAAGACACAGCCAGTCGTTTAGGCGGCGCGCTGGCACCAGCCGCGGGGTCCCACATCAACCCGCCTCCGAGAACCAGCGAGCAATCCCAAACACGACCCCTGAGACAGCATGGAGTGCCGCTCATGTCCGGCAATATGGGCGGCTGACCGGGAGCGCATGTGTGCCGCTCCATGCGGAGCGAACCTTTCACATGCTGGGGTCCATTGCCGGACCGTGCATAATGTTCCGCCGAGGACTCAACATCTCGCAACTCTCATCGAGCTACGTCCCGCACTCTTTGATTGGGGGGTACACCGGGGAGAGGGAGGACACGGGCGGGGTGTCCGGGGTGGGGGGTACACCAAAGAATCGGCAGCAGCGACCGAACAGCCGGTCAGTCCGGGAGCATTCGTCGCAGGTACTCGTTGACATCAGCCGCGAGGGGCGTGTCAAGCCCCTGTCCGGTGCCATCGTGGATACGTTGGCCGAACAGTTCCACCTCAGTCGCGACAGCCTGAGCCGTTCCGGCGCGAAGTGGAATCGCAAACTCGTAGTGGACTCTCGTTGATGGTTCCTGCATCGGCCGGGTCCTTCGCATGTTGGAGCCCGCATCGAACGTCAGGCCAGATATGGGGCCAGATTCGATCATGACATGGGAGGATCCGGCTATGCCTAATCGGTTCTGTAGGGCAGCGCCGAACGCAACCACGCGAGCCGCGACGGCACCTAGCCAGAAGAACCAGACCTCGCCTAATTCGACACCTCCGGTGGTGCGCCGGCCGATGATGTCGATGGCGGCCGAGAAGGACGCATCGTGGGCAAGGAACCAACTCCAGAAGTGAGAAACCTCCGAACGAACACCTGTCGCGGTGATATGTAGCAGGTCCTCTGCAGGTCCCCAGTAGGGGTGTTCGATGGCTAGCCAGGCCGCCTTCTCGGACTCCACGACGCTCTGGAATACGTCCCTCAACTCCCGGCCACTGAGGGACAGGTCGCGTGGCGAGGGAACCGGCACCACCGCGGCCCCAAATGACGGTGTGAACGCATGTCCAATCTGCAGTCGTTCGCGTACTTCGTCGAGCGCAGCTTCAGCGAGCAGGCGTGACGCAGCGATCGAATCGCCAATCCCGGTGAACCTTCGGCGGACTTCGTCGTATGGCATTGGGCGACATGAATCCTCGACCCGCATACGAAAGACTCCCTTGACCGATGCGGGCAGTCCAAGCGGGTGGGGCAGGACTTCGATCACGAGAATCACTCGTGCGGGATCGTCGGCGGTTAGGAGCTTCGGACCGCGTAGGAGCACGTAGGGCTTCACAAGGTCGAGGAGCGAATTCCGAAGGCGCTCGGCGTCTTCCTCAGTCGCTTCGATTCCGGGAAGCTCAAGAAGCTCATCGGCGTCGTTTGAGCCGATGATGATGAAGCCACCCACGGTTGAGGCCATACCAGCTGCTTCGTTCGCGACGTCGGTCCGATGACTCGCGTTTGCCGGGTCGATAGGACCCTTGAGTTCGAGGCGCTGACTCTCATGACGCCCGATCAATTCGCGTAGCCGCCTGTCGTCCCAGTCGTCCAGCGGCAAAGAGAGAATATCGTCCGACATGGCGAGCACGTTAGTTCGACGCAATCGTGGTGCGGTTCTGGACGTGGTTGCCGATGCCCACTGTGCGGTTATTGCGAAGCTCGCCGATTGTTTGCCGGTCGTTTCTGCCTGTTGCGCGAGTTGTTTGCTTCCCCGTATGTACTGGTTGGGGAGGGCTGCTGGGCACTCGTTTGCTGGGGTGTGGGTGGCTTGGGATAGGGGCGATTGGCCCTGGGTGGCGTCCGCGCTTGAACGGGACAATGCGTATGCGGGGTCAGGTAGTCACGTCGATACCGGAGGTCCGAATGTTTACGCGGTCGCGTTGGTTCGGTGTCTTTGTCCTGATTCTCGCTTTGTTCGCGTTGCCATCTGCTGCGGCTGCGTCGGAGTCGAGCCATGACGGCAGGATCGGTTTCCAGAAGGACGACCGCATCTATGTCATGGACAGTGACGGAAGCAACCTTGAACTGATCACATCGGATGCCAGCGGGCACAACGGGCCGTTGTGGTCACCCGACGGTACGCGGGTGGCGTTCACATCTACCCGCGGTCGAGAGCCGGGGGCCTCTGGTCTCGACATCTATGTGGCCGAGTTGGGCAGCAGCTATGTGCATCGTGTGACGTGGGACAGTACCGGCGGCCCTCCGTCGTCGTGGTCACCGGATGGCGAGTCGATCGTGTTCGTGAGTGGCTTCGACGGCGAGATATATCGGGTCGATGTCGCCGGTGGAGCCATGACGCGGCTCACCACGATCAATGATCCGGTTCCGTATCCTGCAACGTCGTTCGCCTCGCCGACATTCTCACCCGATGGTTCTCGAATCGCATACGTTGAGCGATCGCATACGTACGTTTCGACCGGTTCCTGGCCACCGAAAGCCATCCCCGTGTATACGGGTGCGATATTCGTGACGGACCTCGACGGTTCACACCGGACGCGGCTCACGAATACGCCCGCTCCCGAAGGGAGTCCAACCAAATGGACTGACGACGATCAGTTCCCGGCTTGGTCACCCGACGGAACACAGATCGCGTTCTCATCAGATCAAGGCAGCGACTACTTCCCCGACCTCTTCGTGATCAACGCCGACGGGACCGGCCGCCACCAAATCACGGACGGAACGGCCAACGCCTTTTTCCCAGCTTGGTCGCCCGACGGTGCGATGATCGCGTGGGGCGGTTTCAACGAGTTCTCCTTCGTCGCCGCCAGCGACGGCACCAACAAGATCACCCTCGGAGACGCATCGAACCCGGACTGGTCGTCGGACGGATCACTCATCGCCGTTTCGGCCGGCGCTGGAATAGCCACCGTGCACCCCGACGGGTCTGACTTCGTGTTGGTGGAACCGGACGCATACCTCGGAGAGATTCGGGGCAATCCGCACTGGCAGCCCGTCTTCCCACCCGTGGGCCTCGCCGATCCGGGGTCCGGGATCTGGCGGCTGCGCGACTGGGGAGGCGAATCCGCAGAGTTCTACTACGGCAACCCAGGCGACTCCCCGTTTGTGGGCGATTGGACCTGCAACGGGACAGACACGCCCGGGTTGTACCGCCAATCCGACGGATTCGCGTACCTGCGCGACTCGAACACGCAAGGCAACGCGGACATCAAGTTCTACTTCGGTGACCCCGGAGATGTTCCACTCGCCGGCGACTTCAACGGCGACGGCTGCGACACACTCAGCATGTATCGGCCATCGGAGGCCCGGTTCTACATCATCAACAAGTTGGGTGCGGACGAAGGTGGGTTGGGTGCTGCCGAGTACTCGTTCCTGTTCGGCAACCTCGGTGACAAGCCCGTGGTCGGGGATTGGGACAGTGACGGGATCGATGAGATCGGGCTACACCGCGAAGCGACAGGGTTCTTCTACTACCGCAACACCCTGACCACCGGCATCGCAGACGGACAGTTCTACTTCGGCGATCCAGGCGACCGGTTCGTCGCCGGAGACTGGGGCGGCATCACAGGACAAGACACACCCGCAGTGTTCCGGCCGTCGAACACGACGTTCTATTTCCGCTACACCCTGACCCAAGGCAACGCCGACTCGCAGTTCATCTGGCCCGGTGCAGAAACGAACTGGCTGCCCATATCAGGAGACTTCAAACTCGACTAACCCAACACCATGATCTGGCCGCCCATAACCGGAGGCAATATGGGCGATCTCCTGCGCCCGTTCTAGCCGCCCATATGTCGGCCGATATGGGCGGAGTGTGCTGGACGAGTGGGGTCGCAGGACTGGGGCCGATCGCAAATAGCCGCCTTGGAAAAAAACAAAACAAACCCCCGTTGGGGTTCTCAGCTTGTGAGGAAGGAAAAACCCCACAACCCCCCCCCCCCCCCCCCCCCTCCGTCCTCGAACCCCCCCCCCTTCGCGGCCGTGTCGCATGGTCTGTGGCCCGCTATTGGCCCATCAGCGTCGCTGATGTCGGGCCATCTCAGGCGGTGGGCCGGTGTGATATCTTGTCGAGCGGCCCAGCGAAAGAAAAAAACACCCACCACCCCCCCCCCCCCCCCCCCCCCCGGCGTCGACCGATAGATCCGTCTCTTCAACCATGAGTCATCGCTGACCTCTTCGGTACTCGTGGACAAGCCCCCCCCCCCCCCCCCCCCCCCCCCCCCCCCCCCCCCCCCCGACCAGTGGAAGGTTCGAACGGGGATTTCCCGAAGGCGCTGGTGCCGATCCACGATCCAGACGCTCAGTTGCGAGCGAACGTGCCATCGGTAGCCCCACCCGACCAAACTCAAAGAGAGCCGGTCATTCACCTCAGTGAGGTCGCCCCCCCCCCCCCCGGGTCGGCGGAACTCATGAGCACAGCAACTCCTCGACAAACGAACGAGAAATGAGTAGGGAACAAAAATACCCAGTAACACATCCAAGTCCCGACAACACCCCACCCCCCACACCCCCACCAAAAAAAAAAAAGAAAACCCCCCCCCCCCACCCCCCCACCCCCCCCCCCCCCCCCCCCCCCCCACCCCCCCCCCCCCCCCCCCCCCCCCCCCCCCCGGCCCCACTGACCTCTCCCCAACCAAGAAGTACATCGATCTAACAACAAACACCCAACCCATACAAAACAAAACCCACAAAGGAAACACCCACCACCCCCCACCCCACCCCCCCCCCCCCCCCCCCCACAAACCCCCACCCCCCCCACACCAACACCCCACCCCCCCCCCCCCCACCCCCCAACCCCCATGTCGGGGTCGCGTTGACTCGTATACATGGCGTTGATCGCATTCTTGCCCTCGAGATAGTCACCGAATGTCTCATCGACGAAGATGGCATCTTCGGCAAATGTGTCCATGAACGCATCAAGGTCCTGGGCGAAGAACGCCTCAATGTACGCCTCCTCGTTGGCCTCGACGGCAGCGATCGTGGCCGCATCGCCGTCAGCGGAATCGCCACAAGCAGCCAACAGCAGCACGACCAAGATGAACAGGATCAGCCAACGTAGAGCGAACGGTTGCATCTTCAGGACTCCTCAGCGTTGTCCAGCACCGTCCCTCAAACCATCCTCCGACAGGCAGCATGCAACCAGGGTCCAACGGCCTCAACGCACGCGGAACCGACCGGGCCGTGGCCGCCCATATCCGGCATTATGTTCGGCGGCCGGCCAGGCCGTGGCAGTGCTTGTACTTGAGGCCTGACCCGCACGGGCACCGTTCGTTGCGCCCAATCTTGACGCGAGCCGTCGAGTGAGGTGATGCAACCTTTGAAGCAGATTCGGCCCGTTGCTCTCGGGCCTCGAGTTCCTCCTCCCGACGTCGCAGCCGCTTGCTCCACTCGCGCATCCGTTTCTCATCCGTATCGACCTCACGCTCTCGGGCTGCGATCTTCGCCTCTCGGATCGAGAGCTGTTCTGTGGCACGTTGAGCGAACACGGGCGGCTCGTCGCCGGTGACGTCACCGAACACGCTGATGAGCTCTCGATCGATGAGCATCGTGACGGCTCGCCCCATCGAGATCCCCACGGAATCGCAGTACCGTTTCCATGTCGACCACTTCGCTGCGATCGCTGGCACTCGCAGCGTCCGGTAGGCCTCGTCGCTGCCGAGGCCGGAGAGGATCTTGCGGTCGATCCTCGCCAACGTGCCCCTATCCAAGTCCATCAGCGCCACCTGCGATGTACACATGTACACACCGGGCAACTTGTTGCAGGTGCGTGTGGTGATGAAGGCAGTTGGATCCATGACGTGCGACATGGCTGTCTGGTTGGTTGACGATGGTGTGGCGGTCATGCTGACCTGACATCGGAATCGTCTCTCGGGACTGGCTCATGTGGCCAATCGTGAAGGAGGACCCTCTCATCAGAGTGTTATCAGAGTGTTTGTGGCCGCGGCGATCGCCTCCTCACCGCGCAAGACCTCGCCGAGTGTCTCGGTGTGCCGGCGGCCACGCTTTGCCGGTGGCGGTATCGCCGAGAGCGGAAGTGCGGACCCATCAATACAAGCCCAGTTCGGCGTTGCACGTTGACGGGTCGCCCTCGGCGTACCCGCCGCCCTACACCAGGGACCGCACGATCGTCGCTTCGAAGTCTGCCTCTTTGGTGCTCATGTGCTGCCCCCTGTGCTGTCCATGAGTGGATCGGTGTCGTCGGTGCTGAAGAGATCGAGAAGTCGCGAGTGCCGAAAGATCCGGTTCCGCTTCTTGCCGGTGATCTCCTCGATCATCCCAGCGTCCGTTGCCTTTCCAAGTAGCAGGCCAGCCGTCGTTGGAGATGTTTCAAGCCGCTCCGACACGAATGCGACAGTCACGACTGGCTGCTGCGAGATGAGATCGACGAATGCGGGCCCGTACGTTCCGAATGCGAATTCGGACGTCATGCGTACGTCGGAGGCGTGGAGTGTCGCGACCGCTTGGGCAGTGTCGGTTGCATCGTCGGCGGTCACAGTGACACCTTGGAGAAAGAACCGCAGCCAGCCCTCCCAATCCCCGTGGGTGCGTACACGCCCGAGCCGGTCGTAGTACTCCGTCCGGTTCGCTCTGAGAAACAGGCTGAGATACAGGAGCGGTGCGGCCAGCGCTCCCCTCTCGATGAGGAGGAGCGTGATCAGCAGCCGTCCGACTCGCCCGTTTCCGTCGAGGAAGGGGTGGATCGTCTCGAACTGCACATGGGAGAGCGCCGCTTGGACGATCGGCGGCATCGAGCCGTCGTTGAGGTATGCCTCGAGGTGCCTGAACGTCTCGGGCAGGTCGTCGGGGTGCGGGGGGACGAACGTTGCAGTGTTGAGGGTGCATCCTGCCGGTCCGATCCAGTTCTGCGATGTTCTGAAGTGACCCGGGTTTCGTTCCTGGCCTCGTACGCCTGTAAGCAGCTCTCGGTGAATCTGGCGGATGAGGCGCCCCGAGAGAGGGAGCTCATCGAGAAGTTCGATGCCCTTGTTCATTGCCTTGACGTAGTTCACAGTTTCAGCGATGTCTGTGGGCTGCTGTACCCCGGGGATGGCTGCTTCGAACGCGAGTACGTCGTCGAGGCTCGATTGGGTGCCTTCGATCTGGGAGCTGAGGACGGCTTCCCTCTTGACATACATCGCAACGAACAGGTCGTTGCTGGGGAGGTTGCGGGCAAGCCCGTCGAGGCGGCCGATCGCACGGTCCGCATCCGAGAGTGCCTGGATCAATTCATCGTTCCACTCGATCGGCGGATCAGGTGGCAGCGGCTTGGGCAGGAAAGACCGATAGCCGGTTGGCTGTTGGATGTAGGTGCCCGCTCGATCGGTCATGGCTTCGCTATTCCAGTGTGCTCGTGTTTCGTGCACGCATCATAGTCACTATTCTAGCAAAACGTCCATGGCTGGAATAAGGGGCGGAATCTGGTCCTACTATTCCAGAAGAGGTAGCTCACCAGCCCTCAAGGGGGCGGGGCACTCGCAGGTCGGCGTCGGTGTCGGCGAGGTCAAAGCACTCGGGGTCGTAGTCGAGGGGCACGAAGTCACGCATGTCGGCGTGGTCCGGGTTGTCCGGGTCGGCGATCACTTCGAGGATGTCGGCATACCCGGGCGGGCCGCCGCAGTCCTCCGGCGGGCAGGCCCGCTTCCCTGCGAGGCATCGTGGGTAGAGGACGTCGGCTGCGACGGGTTCTATGGCTTCGACGAGCACGTTGTGCTGCCAGCCATCCCCGAAGTCGTAGTCCCATGTCATCTTCGCCCCGACTGTGGGGAGCATATCGCCCAGGCGGTACTCGTTCTCATCGAGGTCGTCGGAGTCCCAGTCGGGGTCGGGAGTGCCGTAGGTGACTCCGTCGATTTCAAACATGTGAAGATGACCGCCCAGCCATCCCATTGCCGCCTCGAGAACCGGTGCGAGGTCTCCGAGGGTTGTGTCGGACGCCACCTCGATGCGCCGCCAGATCGGCGGTCTGATACCGCGTAGAGTGAGCTTGACTCGGTGGACGGTCTTGGTCACCGTGCTTTCCTTTCCAAGTGCTGCTCGTGGTCGAAAGTGTACATGTCGATCTCACCGTTGACGGCTGCCGTGATGAGCGCCTCCCGATGGCGTCATACCCTGTCACGAACACTCTGGTGACACTCTGATGAGAGGGTTACGAACACTCTGATGACAGGGTCGCGATGAGGTCGCGGAGCACTTCGTCGAGAGGGTCACGAACACTCTGATGAGAGGGTCACGAACACTTTGATGAGAGGGTTGCGAACACTCTGGTGACAGGGTCGCGGAGCAAGATACGGCAATGGAACTCCCCGATCGCCTCCTCACCGTGCAAGACCTCGCCGAATATCTCGGTGTGCCGGCGACCACGCTCTACCAGTGGCGGTATCGCCGAGAAGGGCCCCTCGGGTTCCGCGTGGGAAGGCACATCCGCTACCGCTTGACGGACGTCACCGAGTGGATCGAACGCCAGATCGAAAGCGCCAGCCCATGAACGAACGCCGGCACGGTGATCGAACTGCGGAACCCGGCACGGCGCGATCGGCCGCGGAGCATCTGACGCGCGGCGCGTCCCCTCACATCGAGAGCGTCGCGGCTGGCTACCCTCCAGAGTTCTAATGGGATGGATTCGTAAACGACCTGATCGACCTACGCCGTGGCGCGCCGGGTACCGCGGCCCGGATGGGCGGGAACACTCGAGAGCGTTCGGACGGAAGGTGGACGCAGAGCGATGGCTCCGCGACGAGCTCCAGAAACAAGACCGGGGTCTATGGGTTGACCCGAGCGCAGGTGCCGTCCGATTCGAAGAGTACGCGGAGGATTGGTTTCAGGGCCTCGTCCTCAAGCCAAAGACAATCGCCGGCTATCGCTCACTGCTCGACTCGAGGATCCTGCCCACGTTGGGTAGCGTCGAACTGCGACGGATCAACCCGGACCTCCTCCGAGCATGGGTCGCCGCGATGGCCGCGGACGGTCTGTCAGCATCGAGGATGGGCCAGGCGAAACGAGTTGTCTCTGCGGTACTAGCTCAGGCTGTCAACGACGGCCTCATCGGTCGGAATCCGGCAGAGACGGTGAAGGTACCGAAGACTCGCGAGCGGGACCAACGGTATCTGACGGCCGAGCAGGTGACCGAGCTCGCCGATGCGGTGGAGCAACGGATCAGTGGCGGCGCGCAGCTGGTCAAGCTCCTCTCCTACGGTGGCCTTCGCTGGGGAGAGGCCGTGGCGCTCCGGGCAAACAACGTGGACGTGTTGCGGCGCCAAGTTCATGTACGGGAATCGGCCACCCTGGTCAATGGCAAGCTTGTCTGGGGTTCCCCGAAGTCGCATCGATCCCGCACGATTGTGCTACCTGCATTCCTGATCGACGAGATGGCCCCGACCCTCTCCGGG
The DNA here is from genome assembly GCA_942491345.1 of uncultured actinomycete. GTDB lineage: Bacteria > Actinomycetota > Acidimicrobiia > Spongiisociales > UBA5794 > JAHEEL01. The sequence continues at coordinate 472,291 of CALOAN010000020.1, read as the reverse complement.
GATCGCCTCGTGTTCACGTCGTCGACCGGCCAGGCTCTCCGCTCCCCGAATTTCTTGCGAAGGGTGTGGAAGCCCGCGGTGGCCGACCTCGGCCTTGGCGATCTGGTGCCGCACGACCTGCGACACACTGCCGCAAGTCTGGCGATTTCAGCCGGGGCAAGCGTGAAAGCAGTGCAAAAAATGCTGGGGCATTCGTCGGCACAGATCACTCTTGATAGGTATACACATCTGTTCGAAGATGACCTCGAGAGCCTCGCAGAATCGATGGATGCGCGTTACGGTGCGGCCCAGGTGCGGCCCAGGTGCGGCCCAGGTGCGGCCCAAGCGCACTTTGGAGCGTGTGTCGGGTCTATCCGAGACGGCCGGAAAGGTAGATATACCAAAGGTTTCATAACGATTTGCCCTCGTAGCTCAGGGGATAGAGCACCGGTTTCCTAAACCGGGTGTCGGAAGTTCGAATCTTCCCGAGGGCGCCAACGAACAACCGCATCTCGACCGCCCGCTCCCTACCCGAGATCGGTACTCCCGGAAACCGACACGGTCATTCGTCGGAAGACAAGTCCAGGTCGTCGAATGCGCCGGTCAACATGGCCCCCAGAACGGCTTCAACACAAGGTCCGGCATTGTCGGGATCGTTGGCGATGAGACGAGCAGCGTGCTCTTCAGTATCGCTTATGAAATTGGAGAGATCGTCGACGGAGGCACCTGAGGCAATCATGTCCTGGACCTCTGCGGAGTACTCAGCACAGGACGAAGAAGATATGGTGCCACCGCACGACGCAACAACGACGGCAAACACGGCGAGCACCGGTCGTATTCGTTCCATCCAAGGGCATCGGGATGAGATGCAGGCTGCTTGACGATTACGCCCGTGCGGGAGCTCTGCCAAGGAGCCCACTGAGTCGAATCGTCGCCGGCGAGAGACCGTGCGTGAACGGTCTGCATCGAAGGGATACGGCCGTCGGATCTTCCTCCGAACACCGCGTGTTGATACCAGGCGGCATGCCGGCGCAGAATCGTCGGCGAGCACCCCTAGTCTGGAGAATCGTATGGCTGTTGATCCCCGGGTACTCCGTCCTCCGCTCTGGTACAAAGACGCGGTTATCTACGAGGTCCACGTCCGCGCCTTCGCCGACTCGAGCGACGACGGCATCGGCGATTTCCCGGGCCTCACCTCTCGACTTGACTACCTCAGCCGCCTTGGCATCGACACGATCTGGCTGCTCCCCTTCTATCCGTCACCCCTGCGCGACGACGGCTACGACATCGCCGAGTACTACGACGTACACCCAAGCTACGGGACTCTCGACGACTTCAAGGAGTTCCTCGATGCGGCTCACTCACGCAACATGCGGGTCATAACCGAGCTGGTCATCAACCACACCTCCGACCAGCACCCGTGGTTCCAGCGAGCGCGGCGAGCCGAAGCTGGAACACCCGAGCGGGACTTCTATGTGTGGAGCGACACGCCGGACAAGTTCGCCGATGTTCGCATCATCTTCCAAGACACGGAGGCTTCGAACTGGGCATGGGACCCGGTCGCCGGCGCGTACTACTGGCACCGGTTCTTCTCCCACCAACCCGACCTCAACTACGACAACCCCCTCGTTCGAGAAGCGATCACAGATGTGCTCAGCTTCTGGCTCGACCTTGGCGTCGATGGCCTCCGTCTCGACGCCGTCCCCTACCTCTTCGAACGCGAGGGGACCAACGGGGAGAACTTGCGCGAGACCCACGAGGAGCTGAAACGGCTCAGGTCATTCATGGACGAGAACTACGAGAATCGCATGTTGATCGCTGAGGCGAACCAGTGGCCCGAGGACTCGGCCGCGTACTTCGGTAACGGCGACGAATGCCACATGGCGTTCCACTTTCCGCTGATGCCCCGTTTGTACCTGTCGCTCGAACGCGAGAACCGGCTTCCGATCATCGACATCCTGGAGCAGACTCCCGCGATCCCGGAGGACGCGCAGTGGGCGATCTTCCTCCGGAATCACGACGAACTCACACTCGAGATGGTGTCCGAGGAAGAGCGCGATCTGATGTGGCGGAGCTACGCCCCCGACCGCCGTGCACGTCTCAACCTTGGGATCCGTCGGCGGCTCGCACCGCTGCTCGAGAACGACCGCCGGCGCATCGAGTTGTTGTTCAGCTTGCTCTTGTCGCTGCCCGGTACCCCGGTGGTCTACTACGGGGACGAGATCGGGATGGGCGACAACATATTCCTCGCCGATCGTGACGGCGTTCGGACACCGATGCAATGGAGCAACGACCGCAATGCCGGCTTCTCGAGAGCCAATTCCCAATCGCTCTATCTGCCGATCGTCGTCGATCCTCAGTTTCACTACGAGACGGTGAACGTCGAGGCGCAGCAGGCCAACCCTAATTCGTTGTTGTCCTGGACTCGAAGCATGATCCGGCTCCGTCAGCGTCATCCGGTCTTCGGGCGCGGCAGCATCGAGTTCTTGTCGCCGGACAACGAGCAGATCCTTGCCTACCTACGAGAGGGTGAAGGAGAGACAATCGCGGTTGTCGCCAACCTCAGCCGCCATTCGCAGTTCGCGGAGTTGGATCTGAGCCGCTTTGCCGGGCAGCGCCCCACCGAGATGCTTGGCAGAACGGAATTCCCGGTAGTCGGCAAGGCTCCCTACCCGCTCTCGCTCGGTCCGTACGGCTTCTATTGGATATCGATCGACGGACACGACCGTTCCGTCATCGACACCCGCGATGTGCTGGAGATCAGCGGCCCTCTGGAGGGCGCGTTTGCCGGCGACGGACCCCTGCCGCTCATCCTCGGCCGATTCATCGCAGCCCAATCCTGGTACCAGGGCCGCCCGCCGCGGCGATCGCAGATTTCGGTGGCCGACCTGATTCCCATCACTCCCGGTGAGCAAGACACGACGATGTGGATTGCCCTCGTCAGCATCGACCGAGGTGCGAACTCCCGCTACTGGTACGTGGTTCCGATCGGGATCTCGTTCGAACCCGATTCCGACATCGCAGACTCTGCGGTGCTCGCCCACGTGCGACGCGACGGCACCGACGGGATCCTGTTCGACGCCGTTCACAACCCACAGTTCCGGGCCATGCTCCTCGAAGGCATCCTTGCCGGCGAAACTCTCCTGGGCCGCGCCGGATCGTTGATCTGCACCGCAGGTACCGCCCCGTTCGAGATCCCGACGGGCGAGCCGATTGAATCGACAGTATCGACCAACAATCTCGGCGAGACCTACATCGACTTTGGTCGGGGCTTCGCCATCAAGCTCTTTCGCCAAGTCGAACCGGGAGTGAACCCGGACCTCGAATTGCGACGTTTCCTCACCGAGCGCACGGCCTTCGACGACATCGCCGACACCTACGGCGCACTCGAGTACCAGTCGGGCGACACCTACACGCTCGGCGTCCTTCAACAGTCGTTCGCCGAGGATTCCACCGCGTGGAACGTCCTATCCGGCTTCGCCCGAAACTGGCTCGACGCAACGAGAGGCGAAGAGGCAATCGGGGAGCCCGAAGGCGCATTCGGTCCAGTGGACCAGTCTCCGGCCGTAGCTCTTCCAAATGCCCACCTGCTCGACCCGGCGCTTGAACTCACGACACGGCTTGGCCGAACGACCGCCGCGCTTCATCAGGCGTTGGGCTCGTTCAGCGAGGACCCGGACCTGAACCCCGAACCATTCACGGAGCACTACCAACAGTCCCTGTACCAATCACTGCGTGCCGGCATCCGCCAGGAGGTGCGAGAGATCCGCCGGTTACGGCACCGCGCCGAGGGTCAGGTTGCGACTGCGCTGGACGAACTCATCGCAGCAGAGCAATCCTGCCTCGCGCGGCTCGGCGCCATCAGACGGGATCGAATCAAGGGATCGCGGATTCGACTCCACGGCGACTACCGCCTCGACCAGGTGCACATCGTCGATGACGGGTTCATCATCGCCGACTTCTCCGGCGACCACTCGCGTCCGCTCGGTCAACGACGGCTTCGCGGTTCACCGTTGCGCGACGTTTCCCAGATGCTCCGGTCGTTCGACTACGTTGCACTTACAGCTGCACGCGACGGATCACCGAATGAGCGACGCTGGGCTGCATGGTGGTCCAGGGTGATTGGTCTCGCCTTTGTTGAGAGCTACCTCGCAGAACTGGAGGACTCACCTCTACTCCCCGACTCCGTGGACGCTATCGATGACCTGCTCGACGCATTTGTGCTGTCGAGGGCACTGCGGGAACTCCATTGGGAGCTCGCAACCCGCCCCGATCTCGTGCGCGTGCCGCTCGCCGGCCTCCGGCGCATGCTCGGGCAGACTCCGTCGTTCATCGACTGATCCCGACGCGTCGGTCGAGGTACGCTGCACGGCCGGTGCTTCGGCAAGGGTCGAGGTCAATTCATACTCATATGGCGACACATGGCGACATGCGACTTGCCGGCCGTGTCGTCGACTAGCATGCGGCAACGCAATGAGGGGCTTCTGCCTTGCGTGAGGGAACGGAAATCGACGCGGCAGCCATCGATGCCGTCGTCTTCGATCTCGACGGAGTCATCACGAGGTCGGAATCCGTCCATCACGTCTCCTGGGAACAACTCTTCAACGAGTACCTCGAGGGCCGCTCTGCACGTCTCCAGGAGCCGTTCGAGCCATTCCAGCCGTCTGACTATCTCGAGTTCGTGGACGGCAAACCTCGCTACGACGGTGTTGCGAGTTTCCTGGAGTCACGCGACATCTCTCTCCCGTGGGGTTCAGCCGAGGATTCCGAGGAAGCCGAGACCGTCTGCGGTCTTGGAAACCGCAAGAATCGCTATTTCCTTCAACGTCTCGAGACGCACGGCATCGAGGCCTATGACACGAGCGTCGCATTCGTCAGAGAGCTTCAGCGGCAGGGCATCGAGACCGCGCTCATCTCGTCAAGTCGCAATGTCGATGAGGTCCTCGGCGCGGCCGATCTCCTGGACTTGTTCACCGTCCGGGTCGATGGCATCGTGGCGGACGAACTCGGCATACCTGGCAAACCCGACCCCGCCGTCTTTCTCGAAGCCGCATCGCGGGTCGGTGCCGAACCCGCCAATGCCGCGATCGTCGAAGACGCCCAGTCGGGCGTTGAAGCAGGGAAAGCCGGTGGGTTTCGCATCGTCATCGGCGTAGATCGTGGAGATCAGGCTGAAGAACTGCGCGCGGCCGGAGCCACGCTGGTGGTGTCGGACCTCGGCGAGCTCAGCGTGAAGGCTGTGCCGCCGGTTCCGCGAGCGAACCTCCCGTCGGCAGCTGACCACTTCAGCGAGATCGAATCTCTGCTTGGCGCACGAAAGCCTGCGGTGTTCCTCGACTACGACGGTGTGCTCACGCCGATCGTTGAACACCCGGATCTTGCTGTGCTCTCCGATGAGACACGTGCGGTCCTGACCGATCTTGCTTCCGTGGCAACAGTGGCCGTCGTGAGCGGTCGTGATGTCGCGGATGTCCGGGGCAAGGTGCAGGTGCCGGGCATCTACTACGCGGGAAGCCATGGGTTTGACATCATCTCGCCGTCCGGGGAGCCCGTGATCGATGAACGACTCGATCGCTTCACGACCTATCTCGCTCCGCTGGACGCAGCAACCGAGCAGCTCGAGGATCGCCTTCGAGACGTTCCCGGGGCGCAGGTCGAGCGCAAGCGGTTCGCTATCGCCGTGCACTACCGACGGGTCGCCGACACCAACTATGCGCTCGTCGAAGAGGCGGTTCGTGACACAGCCCCGACCGTCCCGTCGCTGCGGGTGGCAACCGGCAAGAAGATCTTCGAGTTCCGGCCCGATTTTGATTGGGACAAGGGCCGCGCCATGCGGTGGTTGCTGGGTGAGCTCGGACTCGACCGTGAGATGGTGACACCCGTGTACCTCGGCGACGACACGACGGACGAGGACGCCTTCAGGGTGATCCGCAAACGAGGCGTCGGAGTCGTCGTGGGACGCGAAGGCGAGCCATCCCTTGCGCGTTTCGCACTCGAGGACACGGACGAGGTGACCGCATTCCTGGCAAGAATCGCTGAGGCACAGAAGCTGTGAACCGCTGGACCCTGACCTACGAAGGGTTCGATCCTTCACAAGAACCACTTCGAGAGGCGTTGTGCACCCTCGGCAACGGCTACTTCGCAACGCGCGGCGCCGCGCCCGAAGCCGCGGCCGGCGACGTGCACTACCCAGGCACCTATGTGGCGGGGCTCTACAACCGGCTGATCACCGAGGTTGCCGGACGAGAGATCATGAACGAAGACTTGGTCAATGTCCCGAATTGGCTGCACCTCCGGTTCCGTACGGGTGACGGTGCGTGGTTCGCCGTGCAAGATGCCGAGATCGACGACTACCGGCAGGAACTGGATATTCGCAAGGGTGTCCTCATCCGCACGTTTGTCTTCACCGACACGGAGGGGCGCTCGACCAGGGTGGCTCAACGGCGCCTCGTGCACATGGGCAACTCGCACGTCGCAGGTCTCCAGACCACATTTGAGCCGACAAACTGGTCCGGGAAGATGTACGTCGAGTCCGGCATCGACGGCCGCGTGATCAACGCCGGCGTAGCTCGCTACCGAAAGCTCAACAGTCGGCACCTCGACCCGGTCAAGGCGGGCATCAGCGACGGCACAATGTACCTCGATGTGGAGACCACACAATCTCGAGTGCGCGTGGCGATGGCGGCTCGCACCGTGGTTCGGCTCAACGGTGAAGAGGTTGAAACCCATCTCACCGAGACTGAGGAACCCGGATTCGTGGCTCAGACACTCGAGTTCGGCGTGAACGAGGGCATCCCCACGACGGTCGACAAGACCGTCACCCTCTTCACGTCGCGAGACCACGCCATCTCCGAACCCGGACGCGCGGCTCGCGCGTGGATCTGGCGCCTCGGTTCGTTTGATGAGCTGCTGGAGTCGAACACCCTGGCGTGGGATCTGCTGTGGAGGAGATTCTCCCTCGAAACCGGAGCCGACGACTTCGAGGCGATGGTGCTCAACCTCCATTCGTTCCACTTGATGCAGACCGTCTCGAAACACACCATCGATCTCGACGTCGGAGTGCCGGCCCGTGGATGGCACGGCGAGGCCTATCGCGGCCACATCTTCTGGGATGAGCTCTTCGTATTCCCGTACCTGAACCTCCACCTTCCCGACCTCACCAGAGCTCTGTTGCTCTACCGATTCCGACGGCTCCCGGAAGCTCGCTGGTCGGCGAAGGCAGCAGGCCTCGAGGGAGCCCTCTATCCGTGGCAGAGCGGGAGCACCGGAAGGGAGGAGAGCCAGGTCGTCCATCTCAATCCGCAATCCGGACGTTGGCTGCAGGACAACAGCTACCTGCAGCGCCACGTCAACATCGCCGTCGCGTACAACACGTGGCAGTACTACCAGACGACCGCCGACGTCGACTTCCTCGCACATGGCGGTGCCGAGATGATGATCGAGATTTCACGACTCATGGCCAGCCTTGCCACGTACAACCGTGCGATCGACCGATACGAGATCCTCAAGGTCATGGGCCCCGACGAGTACCACGACGCATATCCAGATACCGATGAACCCGGCCTCAACAACAACGCGTATACGAACGTCATGGCGGCGTGGGTCTTGGCTCGCACAATCGAGGCGCTCGATCTCCTCCCGGAGTTCCGACGCAATGAGCTCATGGACAAGCTCCACATACAGCGCGAGGAACTCACGCGATGGGATGAGATCAGCCGGAAGCTGAAGATAGCCTTCCACGACGACGGCATCATCAGCCAATTCGAAGGCTACGGAGACCTCGCGGAGTTTGATTGGATCGGCTACGGCGAGCGGTACGGCGACATCCAGCGACTCGATCGCATTCTCGAGGCAGAGGGCGACACCCCGAATCGCTACAAACTGTCGAAGCAGGCCGATGTGCTGATGCTGTTCTACCTGCTCTCGACCGACGAGCTGACGTCCGTCTTCGAGAGGCTCGGCTACGAGATCGACGGCGCCGGCATCCAGCGCAACATCGACTACTACGACGAGCGTACGTCTCACGGCTCAACATTGAGCCGGATCGTCAACGCGTGGGTGCTCGCCCGATCGGATCGCGAACGGTCCTGGGAGTTCTTCAAGGGAGCCTTGCTTAGCGATGTCACCGACATCCAGGGTGGCACCACACCGGAAGGTATCCACCTCGGCGCGATGGCCGGGACCGTCGACCTGGTCCAACGCGGCTTCACCGGTATCGAGACCCGGGAGGACACGCTCTGGCTCGACCCTGCGATTCCCGACGAACTCGGTGAACTCCGTTTTGAGATCCGCTATCGCGGGCACGTCCTCGACTTTCACATCACTCCCGATCAGCTCGCGGTGACGACCCGCCCGAGCGAAGCTCAACCCATTCGCGTTGGTATTCGCGACCGGGTTATCGAAGTGCCCGCCGGGACGACGGAGACGGTTCCCTTGTAGCTGCGGTTGGTCCAAAGAATCGCGAGAGCGACTTCGATCACCGGACCTCGAGCGTGGCAAGACACTCGGCAGCCCACTCGAAAACGTCGGCCTTCCTGATCGTGTTGCGGAGTCTCCGCATCCGTCGCCGCTGCTCGTCTTCGGACATCGTGGTCGCATATGCGAGCGTCTGCGCCACGCTGTCGACGTCGTAGGGATTCACGATCAGGGCCGCACGCAGCTGCTCGGCTGCGCCGGCGAACTCGCTCAGCACGAGCACGCCGTCGTTCTCGAACCGGGACGCCACGTATTCCTTGGCGACGAGGTTCATCCCGTCGCGCAGCGGAGTCACCAACATCACGTCGGCAGCGACGTAGTAGGCGATGAGCTCCTCGAAGGGAATCGTGCGATAGAGATAGGACACCGGTGCCCACCCGGGCTCCCCGTACTCGCCGTTGATCCGTCCAACGATCTGCTCGATGTCGGTGCGCAGCTGCTGGTACGCAGGAACCTGTTCACGGCTCGGAACGGCAACCTGAACGAAGGCGTACGTGTGTCGATCGCGGGGCGAGTTGTCGAGGAGGATTCCGAACGCCTTCAGTCGAAGGTCGATCCCCTTGGTGTAGTCCAACCGATCCATCCCGAGGATGATGTGCTCGGGATCGCCGAGTTCAGAGCGGATTTCTGCAGCTCGCTGGCGAACCCTTGGGGACTGAGCCATCTGTTCGAACTCGGCGGTGTCGATCGCTATTGGGGCAGGCTGGAGGTGAACCGCCCTGCCGTTCCACATCAGATCGCGCCTGCCGATCGACTCTGCGCCGGTGAGCCGTCTCGCTGCTTGAGCGAAGTTGACGGCGCTCGAACGCGTCTGGAATGCGATGACGTCCGCTCCGAGGAGCCCCTCAATGATCTGCCGTCTCCACGGAAGACGGGCGAACACTTCGATGGGAGGGAATGGAATGTGGAGATAGAACCCGACGGTGGCGTCCGGCACCATCGAGCGCAACATCGCGGGCACGAGTTGCAGCTGGTAGTCCTGCACCCATGCGATGTCGCCTGAGCCCAGAACCTCCGCCGTCGTCTCCGCATACCTTCGGTTCACCGCGACGTACGGACGCCACGTGTGGCGGTGGTATTCGGGGGCCACGATGGCGTCGTGGTAGAGCGGCCAGAGGGTGCCGTTGCAGAATCCGTAGTAGAAGCTCTCGACTTCGTCCTCGCTCAGAGGCACCGGCCGCTGGTCGATGCCGTCGTATTCGAACGGTTCAGGGTCGAAGTCGGGGATGCCCGGCCAGCCGACCCAGGCGCCGTCTGCGTTCTGCAGCACCGGCCGGAGGGCACGCACGAGTCCGCCGGGGCTGATCGACCATTCCTTGCCGTCCCAGGCCACGGGGAGCCGGTTTGCTACGACGATGATGCGTTGGACGAGGTCCCCCTCCGGTGGTGGTTCTGAGCCTACTCCGGAGCGGTTCTTCACACTCGATCGCGATCGACGAGCCGACGTCGGGTCGAGACGCGACAGAGCCGCGGCCGTCGCCAAACGCCGCGACTCCATCATTGTCCGCTATGGGAGCGGAGGCACTCCCCCCCAAACGGTCACCCAGTTGACCCTACGCGCACGTTGTGAGGTGTGAAGAGGTTTCTTGAACACAGGCAGGATCGGTGCCGGCGCCCTCGAATACGCGAGCGAATGACCGAGTACTACCCGCCGAGCGCTTCCCAGTTCGGGAAGATGGCCTCAGCGACCAGTTCGGCGTAGATGACGCGGCCGGGTTGCTTCGGATGGAAGTTGTCGGCGGCGAACAGGTCGCTCCGACCCTTGGTCGGTGTGTGCCAGTCGACCAGCACGGCGTTGTCGTGGCGTTCAACGCCGGCTGCAAGTTCACGGTTGGTGGTTGACTCCCAATTCCGAGTCGGGACGTGGGCATTGATGAATACCATCAGTGGCACATCTGCGGCGATCTCCATCAGCGCCTCAAAGTGGCGTTCTTGAACCGGCCCGTTGGTCCCGAGGTGCAGCACGATCACCTGCGGCGGTACCGGTCGAGCGAGCAAATTGGACACGAGGCTGGGTGCATCAGCGAACTGCCGTGACACGATCGCGTCGACGGTTCCAGGACCGATCCGCTTCTCGAGCTCCTCCTTCGAGCCGAGCATCACGGAATCGCCGACGGCGGCGATCCACCCGTCTTCGGGCTCGAATGAATACGAAACGGTTGTTACGCCGGTGTTCCCAAGTTCGTCAACTGCTTCGATGGCCACTTCGTTGTCTCCGAGATCCGAAGCCAGCATCACCGAAAACGAACCCTCGGCGCCGAGCTCCACCGGCTCGCCATTCACGGACACCCGAGCCTCCGGATCGGTGGTGCCGATGAACTCAACCATGAACGTGTCTACGACGTCCCCGTCAGCGGGTGTGGTCTCGACCGCCGGAGGCTGATCGTCAACCGGCTCGGTGGTCGTCGGGGGTTCGGTGGTTGTTGTCTCGGCACCCACGGTCGTTTCCGGCGCGACCGTGCTCGTCGTCTCGATCGGGGCGAACGTGTCAGTCGTGGCGGTGGTCTCGGCCACAGAGGTGCTCGAGCACGCCGCAGCCAGAACGCCGCTCGCCACAACAAGGGCCATGATTCGGTTCATGAGCGGGATTCTGCCCCCGAAACACAACTACTTGCTTTTGGATAGGATTCTGCTCAGCTACCAGAGGACTGGACCATGCCCAACGAAGAGATCCCCGCCGAGCCGTTTCAAGAGGAAGTCAACGCCCAGGTGGTCAATATCAGCCAGGGCGGGGCCGGTCACGTTGACGCCGACACGGTGTCAATCCGACAGGGCGGAGCGCAGACGATCTCGTCGGCGTCGGCTGATATCACACAAGGCGGTGCGTTCTTCGTTGACACCGAACACGCAACCGTGAACCAATCCGGAGCGGTGATTGTCGTCGCCGAGGAAGCAACCTTCGACCGCAGTTCAGCCGGCCTCGTTGTGGCTTCAAAGGTCAACGCGAAGGACTCGAAGATCGGGCTCCTGCTCGCTGGATCCGTTGAAGGCAGGCCCGAGATCGCTGTGGATGCCCGGGTCGCCGCCATCATCGGGGTCTCCGCTGTTCTGACGTTGTTCATCCTGCGGAAGCTCTTCCGGTCCTAGCGGCTCGCACCTGCTGCCGCACTCGTATCGCCGCTGGAGCAGAACGGACTTGACCCTCACGTTACGTCATGGTCTACCGTGGCGCCATGGAGACCACAACCATCGGTGATGTTGCCCGGTTCGCCGGGATCACCGTGCGAACGCTGCACCACTACGACAACATCGGACTGCTCACGCCGTCTGAGCGACGAGAGAATCGCTACCGCGGATACACCGACGGTGACATCACCCGGCTCCAACAGATCCTGGCGTACCGCGAACTCGACCTGAGTCTCAACGAGATCAGGGACTTGCTCGACGAACCCTCCGACGCCGTGCTGGCACTCGAGCGGGCACGACGCCGGGTCGCCGACCAGGTCGGGAGACTGCAGCGGATTGCAGGGAGTCTGGACGCGGCAATTGAAGCCGAGGCGAGAGGAACGAACATGACCCCCGAAGAGAAACTCCAGGCATTCGGCGATTTCGAGCCGGAAGAGCACGCCGATGAGGCCAGAGCGCGGTGGGGAGACACCGATGCCTACGCAGAATCTGCGCGCCGGACCGGCTCGTACACCGCCGACGACTGGCAGCAGGTGTCGGTGGAGGCCGACGAGGTGAACAAGGGGTTCCTGCTGCTCATGGAACGCGAAACACCCGCGGATTCCGTCGAGGCCGCCGCGCTCGTTGACGCTCATCGAGGCCACATCACGAAGTGGTTCTACGAGTGCACACCGGAGATCCATGCCGGGCTTGGAGTCATGTACGTCGCCGACGAGCGCTTCCGCACGAACATCAACAAGGCTGGTGACGGCCTCGCCGAGTATCAGTCCGCTGCCATCGCGGCACGATACGCACGAGAGTCGACCGGAGGCTGACGCTCGGTGGCCAGCGGCTACCGTTCAAGCCATGACAGATCAGAACTCCGACCTCGAGTGGTGGAAGACCGGCGTCGTCTATCAGATCTACCCGCGGTCCTTTCAGGACACGACAGGGAACGGCGTAGGTGACCTCAACGGCATCACCGAGCGAGTCGGATACCTGGCGGATACGCTCGGCGTAGACGCCATCTGGATCTCTCCGTTCTACCCCTCACCGATGGCTGACTTCGGATATGACGTCTCGGATTACACCGACGTCCACCCCATGTTCGGCACGCTCGACGACTTCGACCGCCTCCTCGCCGAGGCCCACCGCCGTTGCCTGAGGGTGATCATCGACTGGGTGCCGAATCACACATCGGATCAACATCCCTGGTTCATCGAGTCGCGCTCGTCGCTCACGAATCCGAAGCGCGATTGGTACGTGTGGCGTGATTCGAAGCTGGACGGATCGCTTCCGAACAATTGGCAGTCGGAATTCGGGGGTCCGGCATGGACCCGCGACGAGGGCACCGGTCAGTGGTATCTCCACTCCTTCCTCGCAGAACAGCCCGATCTCAACTGGCGCAACCCCGAGGTCGCCGCTGCGATGTTCAGCACGGTGCGGTTCTGGCTCGATCGGGGCGTTGACGGTTTCCGCATAGATGTCGCCCACTACGTGATGAAAGACCCCACCCTCGCCGACAACCCGACCGCTACGGACCCAGGCGGCATGGCCCACTTCAAGCCGATGGGCCCGTTCAACGCCTGGCAACATGTCCACGACCGGGGCCACCCGGACGTTCATGGCGTATATCGCGACCTGCGAGCCATCCTCGACTCCTACGACGGCGATCGGTTCTCGATCGGAGAGATTCACATCTCCGACTGGGACGAGTGGGCCGCGTACTACGGAGACGGCGACGAACTCCACATGCCATTCAACTTCTCGCTCATATGGGGCGGGTGGAACGCCCCAGCCGTCCGCGAAAGGATTGAGTCTCTCGAGGCCGCCGTGCTGTCGCGCGGCTGGCCAAACTACGTACTCGGAAACCACGACGAGCAGCGTCTCGCCACGAGGTATGGACCAGAAAACGCACGCGCCGCAGCTGTGCTGCTGCTGACGCTTCGGGGTCAGCCGACGATCTACTACGGCGACGAACTCGCACTGCGAGAGACGGACGTTCCACCCGAGGACCAACAGGATCCATGGGGAATGCGGGTCCCCGGCATGAGTCGCGACGGCAGCCGCACTCCTATGCCGTGGACACCTGTTCCGGGCCACGGCTTCACCGACCCTGAGGTGAAGCCCTGGCTTCCTTTTGGCGAGGATGCCGGGACCAGGAATGTCGAGACGCAGCTTGGCGATACGGGTTCGATGCTGAACCTGGTCAGGGGCCTTCTCGCGCTTCGCAGACGCCGTCCGTCCCTGCAACGGGGCACGATCGTGTTCATCGACGACGCTCCCGAAGGAGTGCTCGCCTATGTCCGGCGGGTCGACGGAGAACAAACGACGGTCCTCATCAACTTCCAAGCCGCGGACCGGACTCTCCCGTTTTCGGCAACCGCCACAATGTTGGCCTCAACCGACGGCGATTCGCAGCTTGCGGACGGCTTCTTGCACCTCGCGCCATATTCGGCGGTGGTGATCGATCCGGGACCGGGCTCCTAGGCGATCAGCGGTAGGAACGCAGTCGGATCCTCGAGCAGGCGTCGCCGGTTCACAACCCCTCGAACACCCTGGGCGCGAAGTCCGGTCTCGATCAGGTCGTCGATCGCATCGCCGTACACGATGGTTGGAGTCGAAGCCTCAACGAGTTGAGCGATCGCGTCACGGGCTGATCGATGAGCGAGATCGACCAGCGCGAACACAACGAGTCCGCCATCGATCGCCGAAGCAACGCCACCTGGATTCCGCGCCACGAGGGGGCGCATGCCGCGCTCCTCGACCGCCCGCGTCAGCTCCTCTCGGTCGGCCCGGCCATCGGCCATAACCAGCACCATCGGCTCCCCAGGCGCCGCTTCCCTTTTGCGTATGAACGCTGCGGCCTTCGCGACCCCCCATCGAAGATGGGCTTCGTGTGCGTCGGGTCCGAGTGCACTCGAAGACCCCGGCGCGAGGTCATAGGGGTCGACGCCTGACATCAGCCCGCTGGTGGCGGCGGGCACCACCCCCGCGTCGGCAAGGGCGCTGCTCGGGATTTCGAGGACCCACCGCACAATCTCCAGGGGACTCCTCCGCTGCTCACGAAAGGGCAGTTCCAGCTCGGAACCGAGTTCCACGTCGAGCAGCGCAGTAGCTCGATCGATCGACTCGACCGCCGACCGATCGAGCGGATAACCTCGTTCGGCGAAAACCGCCGTCGCGTAGCCCGGCAGCGCTGCGACAAAAGCTGCATGAAGTCGATTGGCCTCAGGAACCATACCGCTCAGGATATGCGCCCCCGAGGACGATGGTCGTTTAGCATCGGTCTCGTCAATTACACTCCCCCGGGGGCTTCACATGAAGAAACTCGTCCTGCTGTTCGCCGGCATCGCATTGCTCACCGTGGCATGCAAAGCCGAGGTGAACGTACTCGTCGACATCAACGACGACCGCTCAGGGACCCTTGCCTTCGAATTCGGCCTTGACGATGAGCTTCGCGGCCTCCTCGAATCGTCCGGAGGAAGTGCCGACGACCTCTTCGGCGAGCTGGACCTCGGTGTCGCCGCTGAAGGAGGTACCGTCACCGAGCGGACAGACGGCGACATGACGTTCACGGGTGCGACACAGGACTTCGACGACATCTCGGACGTGATCCAAGACCTCGTGGGAGAAACGGCCGGTGATGCCATGTTCTCCGACTTCTCGTTCGTCATGGATGATGAGAGCGCCGCGTTTGCGGCAACTGCTACAGGCGAAGAGCAGGACTTGGGCGACCTCGGCCTCGATCCAGCTGCTCTCACCGGAGACGTCTTCTCGGCGAACTTCATTCTGGGGATGCCGGGGAATGTCGTTGAGCACAACGCCGACGAAGTCCTTTCAGATGGCCGCCTGAAGTGGGCACTCCCAATCCTCGGCGGGACGAAGACACTCGAGGCAAAGTCCGACTTTGGTGGCAGCAGCCTGTGGTGGCTCTGGATCGTCCTGGGCGTTGTTCTGGTGGTCGGTGTGATTGCGATTGTCGCCGCCGTGACCCTCGGCAGGCGACAGGAGAAGCAGGCGGTCGCAGACGCCGCCGCTCAGTACCCGCAGTCGGCTGCAGATGCGCTCGAAATACCCGACGCCGGCGCAACCGATGCGAGTGTGGTTGCGGCGGGGGCAGCTGCGACCGGTGCCGCCGATACGGCGGGGCCAGCCGATGCGGCGGCCGAGTCAGCGACACCCGCCGTCGATGCCGCGGCAGACGCCGAAGCAACAGCCATCGAAGCAACCGACGAAGTCGCCGTCGATGCCGCAGCAGCGACTGAAACAACAGCCACTGAAGCAACCGACACGCCTGGAGCCGATGATCCAGACGACGAAGACAGCGGCACCTAGGAGTCAGCCGGCCGTCACAAGAACGGCGATGAGTCCGTAGGGCCCTTCGACCACGCCCACACCGATGGCGGACGGCGTATCCGATATGTGGGTCACATCAGCAACGCTCTCACCGGTAGCAGCGAGAACGAGCCGCTCTTCGGCGTTTTCGACGTGGACTCCTGCTGAACCGAGACGTTCCTCGATCGATGAGGACGAGACGAGGTTTCCGGTCTGGTAGGCCGACAGGGCTCGTGTCGCGGCGACCAGACTCATCGGCTCTGACCACGCGAGCGGCCCGAGGCCGTCGTCGATTCGCTTCTTGTTGATCGTGTTCAGCAGATCCTCGGCTGCGGAAGCCGAGGCATGGATGCCCGCGTTGTCCGCGAGCGCCGGCAACGTGATACGCGTGACGGCGGGATCGACCACCCAGCCGTCGACCGCCCTCCTGATCCAAGCCATTGATTGAAGTGCTCGATCACCCGACACGGCACCAACCACCTGCTGCGCAGGCCCGACCGGCTCAGCAACATATGTCGCGAGGGCGGAACGGTCAATCTCGTCTGCCACCGCTGCCGGGAGTGGTGCCGCTGACAACAGCGTGAGAGCGATGACCGCCAGGACTGCGGTGTACACGATCCCAAGTGCCGCGCCGCCAATCCGGTTCAGTGTTGTGAGCCCAGGCAGGACCTTGAGAGACCGGGTAATGACGACTGCCGCTATCGATGCTGCGACCCAAATGGCGACGAACAGCAAAACGCCACCCAGCACACGGGCGAAGTCTGGCGACATTCCGAAGAGGCTGGCAAACATACGCCCGGCAAATGGTGCGAGTCGAAACGCCACGACCGCTCCAACCACGAGTGTCCCGACTTCGATTGCCTCGCGAAGTAGCCCCTTCATCCAACCCCGGACGATCAGGACAACAACAAGCGTTCCAACCAACACATCAATCATGGTTGTGGTGTTCCTACGCCGCGACGGCCCGACATTCCCTACTCACCGTCCGGGGGCGGTTCCGATTGGGCTGTTTCGTCTGCAGGATCCTCCACCGGAGCTGCGGGGGGTGCTGGAGCGCCGCCAGGTGCCGGAGCGCCGCCAGGTGCCGGAGCGCCGCCAGGTGCCGGAGCGCCGCCAGGTGCCGGAGCGCCGCCAGGTGCCGGAGCGCCGCCAGGTGCCGGAGCGGACGGTACGGTGATGACATCCATCTCACGGGTCCATGACTTGCGTTTCGGCGGCTCAATGAACATGGACGCAGCGGCCTCATGGGGACTCTGCTCGAGGATGCGCGTTCTCCACCAGTACCCGACAATGATCTTGAGTGCGGCCGTGAGCGGAACAGCAATGACGATGCCCCAGAATCCGGCAACCGCGCCGGCCAGCACGAGCACGAGCAACGTGACTGCCGGGTGGAGCCGGACCGTGGCCCGCAGAACACTCGGGCTCACGAAGTTGTTGTCGATCTGCTGGACGATGATGGCGACCACGGCGGCCCAGAGAGCAGTGGTCAAGTCGGTCGTCGCCATTGCAACGAAGACGCCGAGGATTCCGCCCACCCACGGTCCGAGGAACGGCACGATGTTGAGGACACCCCCGATGAGGCCGATCAACAACCAGAACGGCAGGTCGATGATCCAGTACCCGAGGCTCAGCATCACGCCGACGATGACCGCGACGAGGAGCTGGCCCCTGAGGAATCCGCCAACTGCAGTGTTGAGGCGCCGGCCAACATACGCGAACTCGGCTCGGCTCTTCTGCGGGACGAGGTCAAGCATCCGTTGCTGCACATTCGGAAGGTCGATCAAGAGGTAGAAGGCGATCACGGGTCCCAACAGGAACACGAGAATGAACTCGAAGACCCCGCTCGTCAATGAGCCAATACGGCCGAAGATGATCGACAGGATCGTGTCCTGGTTGTCCGGATCGTTCAGATAGTCCAGAATCTCGTCATAGGACCAGATCGAGGCATCGAGGCCAAATCGCTCTCCGGTGCTCACAACCTGCTCGGCAAGATCGTCATAGAGGTTGGGGAACTCGCTCGCGAAGTCGCTCGCCTGGTCGGCGATGCTCGGAATGACGATCAGACCGAGCGCCACGATCAACGCGAGGAAGGCGAGAAAGCCGATAGCGGCGCCAATGAGCCGATGAATGCCGCGGCGCTGTAAGGCAGTGACGAAGGGGTTGAGGACAAAGACGACGATGAGTGAAAGGAACAGCGGAGCGAAGATCACGCGTCCCTCGATCAGAACGTAGGCACCGACGAAGATCAGGATCAGTGCGCCGATCGTGGCCCAGGAGAACACCCCGACGCTGCGTACGAGCCCTTCGAATTCATTGCGGACCCGCTGCTTGTCTCCGGACTTGCTCACGGTGTGGTCCCGGTCCGGCGGGCGATCTGCTCGAGGCGCTGGTCACGCATACGCCGCAGCCGGAGCACCGTCATCGGCGCATACGCAATTGCCTCATCGTCATCGATGAGCCGGCGAACCGCTTGGTAGTAGCGGGTCGCGCTCATTTCTAGGTACTCGCGGATGGCCCGATCCTTCGGTCCTGGGAACAGCCACCACGAGCCCTCAAAGTCGAGGACCTTTCGGTCCCGCTCGGACACCATGGGAGGAGCGTATTCACGGGGTGTGACAGAACCGTGGATTTCGCGCGGGAACCGCCTCAGACGCCGCGACGGTCGCTCCCAGAGTCCGGCGAGGCGATCAACCGCTAGGGGGTGTCGGTGCAGCGATCGATACCCTCGTGAACGTGCTCCATCAGGTCCGCTTCGATGGCTCGAAGGGCCCGCGCCGTCGCCAAGTCCCCGGCAATGTGCTGCCTGCCTTCCGACCGCCCGATCTTCGCGCGTCCTTCGCCCTTGAACGCTCCCGACGGGCACTCCATCGTCGCAACGGCGTAGGCACCTTCATCACCGACTTCAACATGCATGTTCACGACGTAGTCCACAAACCCTCCTCGGGTCTCCGATTCATCTTGCATCGTCCGCCGATTTGGAACCTCTCGCTAGGGCCCATCGGCGGTAGATATTTGGCAATGGTTCAATACTCCATATGATCCGGAGGCTCTCCCCCACCATCGCGTTGGTCGCGATTGTGATCGCCGGGTGTACCCAGCAGGAGCCGGCGGCGCCCTTCAACGATGCCACGACTGTCGTCGCAATTGGCGACTCCATCATGGTGGGCGCGTCGGAGCACCTCACCGATCTTGTCAATGGAATCGTGATCGACGCCGAGGTTGGCCGCCCGTTCGCCGATGGGATAGCGGCCCTTGAACGCCAGAACGTGGGAACCGACCCGCCCGACATCCTCGTGGTTGCGCTCGGCACGAACGCCGGTACGAACGCCGCCCACGTCGATCAACTCATCAGCGCCGCGGGCGATGTCAACGAGATCATTCTCGTCAACGTACGCGTGCCTCGGGGTTGGGAGAGCGCCACGAATGCGGCACTGGCCGACGCAGCCGCTCGCCACGACCACGTGCGCATCGTCGACTGGTACGGCGAGAGCGCGGACGGTGACCACCTCTTTCGCGCCGACGGGTACCACCCGAACGAGACAGGGTCCGAACGCTGGGCCAACCTCATCGTCGTCGAGATCAAGAGCTGAATCCCGGTCGAACGCGCCGGTCGCACGACGGTGTGCGGGACATGCCAAGAACAGATCGATGGAGGTGGTGGAGCCGGGTATCGGACTCGAACCGATGGCCTTCTCTTTACAAGAGAGATGCTCTTCCAACTGAGCTAACCCGGCGTGGGTCTCAGGATACCCAACCGCGCGCTCTGGAGACCTCGAATACGGCGAGCGCCGTCGCCACGGAGGCATTCAGGCTCTCAGCCGGTCCCGCGTGGGGAATCCGAACGATGGCGTCACAGCGCTCGGCCGTGAGACGGTGCAGGCCCGACCCCTCGGCGCCAACAACGACGGCCACCGGTTCCGCGAGCAGATCAAAGCCGAACAGCGAACGCTCTCCCCTTCCATCCAGGCCAACGCACCACACCCCAAGCTGCTCGAGTCGCCGGAGCGCCTCGGGAATCGAGGACACCTCAACCAGCGAGACCTCCTCGAGTGTTCCGGCCGCTGCCTTGAACGCGGCCGCACCGATCGGGGCCGCCCGCCGTTTCGGCACAACGACCGATCGCAGCCCTGCGGCAACGGCCGAGCGAATTGCCGCGCCGAGGTTGCGCTGATCGTCGAGGTGATCGAACACAAGCAACGCGGCCGGGTCGGTGGTTGCGACTGCATCCTCGATCGAGACAGTCTGCTTCGGTCGGCACACTGCGACGACACCTTGCGGCGCGGACGTCAACGCGTCGTCACGAACGTCGCTCACATACTCGACTTCGGCGCCGGAAGAGCGGGCCGCATCGGCAAGGCCCGTGTAGGCGCCGCCTTTGAGACGCCGCTGCTCGATTCGTACCGTTATCGCGCGGCCGGCCTTGACGACTGCGGCGACGGCATGGAAGCCCTCGACCCTATCCCCGATGCCAGCGCGAGCCATCAGCTGTGTCCTCCACCACGATTCCGAATTGGGCAAGGTCATCGCGAATGGCGTCGGAGGTTGCCCAGTCGCGTTCGGCTCGGGCGCGGTCTCGGATCTCGAGAAGTCCTTCGATGTCACCCGACGCCGCTCCGAAACGCTCAGCTACGAGAGCGATCGCGGGATCGAGACCGGGTTGATCGGACACACCTTCGGCGAGGCCGAGAACCGCGACGAACTCGTCATACGCCGCCGTCAGAGCGGTGGCGTCTTCGCCTGCGTCGAGCCTGCGATTGCCTTCGCGGACCACGTCGAACAGGACGCCGAGCGCACCGGCCACATCAAAGTCGTTCTCCATCGCAGCATCGAACCGTTCGATGACCGCGGGGTCTGCAGCATCTTCGACTGGACCCGGCGTGCGCCTGCGGAAGGCCCACAACCGATCGAGCGCGGCTTCAGCGTCCACAAAGGCATCGAGCGAGAAGTCGAGGGGCTTGCGGTAGTGCGTGCGGAGGTAGACGAGGCGGACTGCCGTCGGGCGGTACTCGCCAAGCGCCTCGAGCAGCCCCACAACGTGGCCCGTCGACTTCGACATCTTCTCGCCCTCGAGGTTCATCATGCCGTTGTGGAGCCAGTAGCGGGCGAACGTGGTGCCGGTGGCCGACTCAGATTGCGCGATCTCGTTCTCGTGATGAGGGAAGATCAGATCGTGCCCACCGGCATGGATATCGAACCCGTCTCCGAGGTACCTACGCGCCATCGCCGAACACTCGATGTGCCAGCCCGGTCGCCCAGCACCCCACGGGGCTTTCCACGACGGTTCACCGGGTTTGGCTGCCTTCCAGAGGGCGAAGTCGAGCGGATCCCGCTTCCGTTCGTCTGTCTCGATCCGAGCACCGGACCGAAGGTCGTTCGGGTCATGCCGAGAGAGCTTCCCGTAGTCCGGATCGGACCGCACTGAGAAATAGACATCACCATCGACGGTGTACGCATGGCCGGTCTCGATGAGTTCCCCGATGATGTCGAGCATTTCTTCGATGTGATGTGTTGCCCACGGCTCGATGGTCGGGTCCTTCACGCCGAGCCGTCGATGTGCCTCGTCGAACGCGGCGTAGGCGCGCTCAACGATCACATCGGTCGTGACACCCTCGGCAATTGCAGCGTTGATGATCTTGTCGTCGACGTCGGTGACATTACGAACGTACGTCACGTCGTATCCCGACCACTCGAGGTATCGACGGATCACATCGAAGACCACCGCGGAACGGCCGTGACCGAGGTGCGGATCCGATTGGACCGTCGCCCCACACACGTACATCCCGATCTTGCCGGGATCGCGGGGCTCAAACTCCTCGAGTTGCCGGCCGAGCGTGTTGTAGATCTTCATCGCACGTGATGGTACCGCCGCGCAGCCAAGCAACGTTGCGAGACCATGCTCGTTCATCGGGCTAGAGACGCCATACGGGACGTGGAGAACCCTGGCTGCGCGGATTCTCTAGAGTTCGCCTATGACTGGGTTCTTGATCTACGGGCACCGGGGCGCCTCTGCGCATGTGCGGGCGAATACCGTCGAGGCGTACGCGCTGGCCATCGAGCTTGGCGCCGACGGGGTTGAACTGGACGTAAGACCGAGCCGCGACGGCGTGCTCGTGATCCACCACGACGACCGGCCCGCCCCCGGGGCTCCGCCGTTTGTCGAACTCGACTTCGACGAGATCAGGGCTACAACTCCGTGGGTGCCGACACTCGACGAGGCATGGGAGGCAATAGGGCCGACAGCCCTCCTCAATATCGAGATCAAGAACGACGAGCGCGAAGCGGACTACGACTCGACACACCAAGTTGCGGCTGCAGTGGCTCACTGGCTCGCCGGGCACGAGATCGGGGACCGGGTGCTCGTGTCTTCATTCAATCGTGACTCGCTCGCTGTGGTGAAGGACCTGGCGCCGCGTGTTCCGACCGGCCAGCTGGCCGGCGCTGCGCTCGATCCTTCCGTGGTAATCGACCAGGCGCGCAGCGACGGCCACATCTCGGTCAACCTTTCGTTGACGCGAACCCTCCAGGACGCGAAAGGGATCGTTGAAGCGGCTGGGGAACTCGCCGTGCTGGTCTGGACCGTGAATGATCCGGACGACGCGATTGCACTCTCCGAGGCGGGGGTATCCGGAATCTTCACCGACGACCCCGGATTGATGGTGGATACGTTCAGCGGTAGACCGTGACGATCGCCGCCACGGCAAGGCCCTCGTCGGCGCCGATCGATCCCATCGAGTCCGTTGTTGTTGCCTTCACCGACACCGTGGAGACGTCGACCCGAAGGGCTGACGCCAGTCGTTGCCGCATCGCGTCGCGGTGCGGACCGATTCGGACCGACTGAGATATCACCGTCACGTCGACGTTGTGCACGAGATGGGCGCGATCCTCGATTCGGCGGCCCACCCTGGCGAGGATCTCCATCGAATCGATTCCCTCCATAGCGGGGTCGGAGGAAGGGAAGTGTTCTCCAAGGTCTCCGAGCGCAAGCGAGCCGAGCAACGCGTCGGCCACGGCGTGCGCCACTACGTCACCGTCGCTCGTCGCTTCAACACCTCGGGTGGTGTCGACCTCGACTCCGGCCAACCGGATCGGGCCGGAACCGCCAAACCGATGGGCATCGAATCCCCAGCCAACTCGAACTCGTGAATCACTCATGGTGTCCAGATCGTAGCGCCTCGACCAGCAGCAGATCCCCTGGATAGGTCACCTTGAGGTTCATCGGATCACCTTCGACGATTGCGATCGACCCACCGGTTGCCTCCACCATCGACGCGTCGTCGGTTGCCTCCCCCTCGAACAACTCATGGGCGGTACGCAGCGTTCGAAGGTCGAAGCCTTGGGGTGTCTGCACAGCAATGAGGTGCGAACGGTCGACGGTTTCGACCACTCGATCTCGCTCAACTCGCTTGATGGTGTCCCGAACCGGGACCACGGGGATCACCCCAGCGACGTCACCGACCAGCAGCCGTGCGATCACTCGCTGCACAACGCCCGGAGCCAGCAAGGGACGGGCGGCATCGTGCACGAGCACCAATCCGGTGTCATCGGGGATCTGTGCAAGGCCGGCTGAGACGGAGTCCTGCCTTCGGTCGCCCCCCGGAACTGCACCGTCGAAATCCCCGACGATCACCACCTGCCCGACTCCTCCGTCGATGAGGGCTCGTTGGGCCCATAGCCACAGCGGCGAGCCATGGAGGTCGAGATCGTGCTTCTGTCGCCCGAAGCGAGCTCCGCGTCCGGCAGCCAACAGGATCCCCCAGATCGGGGCACGATCGTCCATGGGGCGAATGGTATCCGACACGCTGGAGGCGTCAGACCTCTTCGGGAACTTCGACCTTTGGCAACGCCCGCTCGAGGCGTTTCGTCGCCTCTTCCTCGGTTACATCCAGCGAGAATTGGAGTTCGCTGATGATGATCAAACGCGCCTTGGCAAGCATTCGCTTCAGTGCCGGCGAAATGCCCTTGATCTTCTGGGCGTAGTCGAGGTCGCGTATCACCTCGGCAACTTGGAAGATGTCGCCGCTGTTGATCTTCTCCGTCAGCACCTTGTACCAGCGGCTCCAGTTGGAGCCGGCCTCTTGCGGCTCGCTACGCAGGGTCTGGAAGACCTGACGGGCTTTCGACTTGGAGATGACCGGGCGCACACCACGCTCAACTGCCGACGCGGTCGGAACGCGCACAATCAGCTGATCCGTCGCAATCTCGAGGACGTAGAAGTTCTGCTTCTCGTCCTTGAACACGAGCTTCTCCTTGCGGACGATCGTGGCAGCGCCGTGATGTGGGTAGACGACCTTCTCGCCGACACTAAACGGATCAGCTTTGGCAGCCGATCGTTTCGCCACAGGCTTCGCCGTGGCGTCTGCGGTCGCAGCCTTCGACGACCCAGCTGCTTTCGCGGCCGGCTTCTTCGCCGCAGCCTTCTTCGCGGCCGGCTTCTTCGCCGCAGCCTTCTTCGCGGCCGGCTTCTTCGCCGCAGCCTTCTTCGCGGCCGGCTTCTTCGCCGCAGCCTTCTTCGCCGCCGGCTTCTTCGCCGCGGGCTTCTTCGCCGCGGGCTTCTTCGCCGCAGCAGGTTTCTTCGTCGCAGCAGGTTTCTTCGTCGCAGCAGGTTTCTTCGTCGCCAAGTGTCACCGTGTGGTCGCGGATTGTCGAGTGTACCGGTTGCCTAGGGCGTACCTGCCGGCCGGGCTCAGTCCTCGAGGTGCGGTGCGAGGATCCCGTTGCCTTGATTGAGATAGGCGCGAATACGGGCGGCGCGCTTCGGGCCGACCCCGTCGATCTGATCGAGTTCGTCGACCGATGTCGAACGCAGCCGTTGATATGTACCGAATCGTTTCTGGATTCTGTCTCGAACCCTGTCCGGGATTCGAGGCACTGCGGCGAGCGCCCGAACACCACGCGGGCTGATTTCAGAATCGAGTGGGACGAGGCCGAGCACCTCTCCCACGCGAGCGGTGTGGTAGAGATCCTCGGTCGACACCTCGGCGAGCCTCGGCAACACCGATGTGCCGCGACGCGGCTTGCGGGGTTGATAGTCCGCGTTCACCAAATCGACGAGGTCTCCCACACCCTCGGCCACATCCGTCGCCTGCAGACGGACCAGCGGAGCCTCGTCGCCGAGCTCAACGGCGATGAGCTCGAGCTCCTCGACGTGCCGGAGTACAAGAGCCGCTCGTTGGATCACAATCACGGCGTCTCGCATCGTGACAATGTCGTCGATCTCGTACAGGGACAAACGTTCAACGGCATCATCTAGCCGGTTGCGGAGACGTTCGAGGGACTGAAGCCGCTGGTTGGCCTCGCCGAAGAGCACCGTCGGCGACTTCAAGACGAAGCGTTCATCGCCGACGAACACCACGGCGAGATCTCGCCCCTCTTCGCTGATGGCGAGGACCGGCAGGCCGGTTTGCGAGGCCAGCCGATCGGCCGTCCGGAAGCGGGTTCCGGTTTCGTCGGTGGGAATGCGCGGGTCGGGGATGAAGTGAACGTTGGCGCGAGTAATCGTGTTCGTCGCATCGTCGACGACGATTCCACCATCCATCTTCGCCAGCTCTGCGATCCGCTGGGCGGTGACCGGGACGTCGGCAAACCTGAACCCTCCGGTGCAGAGATCGTCGATCTGGCCGCTCGAACCGAGCACCATCAAAACGCCGGTCCCTTGTCCGAAGATCAGCTCGGCACCATCACGAAGTGTCGTTCCGGGCGCGAACTGGCGGAGTACATCGAGTGGCGGGGGCGCTTTGGGTGTCATCCAGGGTGCAGGCTAGTCCAACGATCGCCCAGGTGGTGTCGTTCAAGAACGTACATGTTCGTTGATCGGTATCGAACGAAGACCGTTCCCCTGCCCGGATTGACCTGGTGTCACACCAACCTCCCGAAAGACGTCGTAGAGCCGGCGACCATCGCCCGCCTCGACGACATGGTCGACACCAAGGCGGCGACTCTCCGCTCGTCGGCGATCGGCCTGGCTGACAGACCGTACCTCTCCCGTGAGAGCCACCTCGCCCCATGCCGCAACCGAACCGAGCGGCACCTCAGAGACGGCTGAAGCAATAGCCAGCGCCATCGGGAGGTCTGCGGCCGGTTCCCCGATGGAGATGCCTCCCATGGCTGAGACGTAGATCTCGCGGCCACCCATTGAAATCTTGCCGTGGCGATCAATCGATGCAATAACCTGATGGACTCGTGAAGCGGTGAGTCCCTTGACGCTGCGCCGTGGTTGAGCCGCCGTTGTCGGGACGACGAGAGCCTGGATCTCAACCAACAGCGAACGACGACCGTCGAGTGCCGGGAAGAGAACACTCCCGGCGACCGGTGTCTCTCTTGATCCTGCGAGCACGGCACTCGGATCGGCGACGGGATCGAGGCCGTGGTCGGTCATCTCGAACACGCCGACTTCGTGCACGGAGCCGAACCTGTTCTTCGTCCCTCGCAGGAACCTGAGGTTCCGGTGTGCGTCGCCGTCGAGGGACAACACCACATCGACCATGTGCTCGAGACTCTTGGGTCCTGCGATCGCCCCGTCTTTCGTGACGTGTCCGATGAGAAACACGACCGCGCCGCTCTCCTTGGCTGCGGCTATCAGTTGGGCCGCCGCGTCCCGCACCCACGTCGTCGTCCCGGCAATGCCTCTCGATCCATCGGTGACGGTCTGGATGGAATCGACGACAACCACGGGCCACGTGCCTTCACGAATCAGCGCGGAGAGTCGCCCGACGTCTGATTCCGTCGCAACCGATAGGCCATCCGCTACG
Organism: uncultured actinomycete; assembly: GCA_942491345.1. GTDB lineage: Bacteria > Actinomycetota > Acidimicrobiia > Spongiisociales > UBA5794 > JAHEEL01. The sequence continues at coordinate 445,646 of CALOAN010000020.1, read as the reverse complement.
GCATCGATCCGCCGCGCACGCAACCCAACTTGACTCCGGGATTCCTCTCCGGTTGCGATCAAGACACGCGTTCCCGAACCCGAGAGCGCCGCGCCGATCTCGAGCACGAGCGTGGACTTCCCAACGCCGGGCTCACCGCCCAAGAGCGCCACCGAGCCGGGTACCAGCCCACCCCCGAGGACCCGGTCGAACTCTTCGAGCCCGGTCTTCAGACGCTGGACCGGAGCGGAGACAACCTCTGCCACCGGCATCGGCACGCAAGTTGAGGCACCACCCGCGCCGGATTCAACGACGGTGCCAGAGCCTCTGCATTGGGGACAAAACCCCATCCAACGGCTCGTGCGATATGAACATGTGGTACATCGGTAGTCAGCCATACACCAGACCGTAGGGATCAGGTGTGACACGAAACTCGCGACGAGGGTCCGACTAGCGGCGGCGAACCCACCAGTAGACAATGCCCGCCACTACCGCCACGAGGAAGATCGCCCCGAGGATGTTCCCCACCGTCCAGGGTTCGGCGACACGAACAAGTGCAATAGGCGACATACGTGCCACAATACTGGGGCACAGACCTCTGAGAAGATTGCGATCGGATGGACCAGGACAAACCCGATTTTGACGATCTCTTCGAGCCCTTCGAGCTCGGGGAGGCGCCGACGGAACCCGAGACTCCGCGTCGCCAGCCGCCGCCGCGCCAGGAGACCACGGATAGTCTTGAGATCGACGCACCAGCTGTGTCGACACCTCCTCCCGTTCCGATGGTCGCGTGCCCCTCGTGCGGGGCACAGAATCCGGACTACAACCGTCATTGCGAGCAATGCGGGGCGAGGCTGGGCCAGGATCCGTTGCCGGTAGCCCCGGCCCCAACACTCCGTTCTTCGCCCGGAGGCCGTGCGCTCGGCGTGTTGGTGGCTGTTGTGCTGTTCGTCGCTCTCGCCGTCCTCATCTTCAACGTGTTCCGCAGCGATGACGCCACGGCAGAGTCATCGACGACCACATCGAGTTCCACGACCATCGCGGTGGCTGCCGTCGAGTTGTTCCCGAGTTCGGTTGAAGCGAGCTCTTCCCTCACCGGTCACGAGCCCGAGCACCTGATCGATGACGATCCGGATACCGACTGGAATGACGAGGGTGCACGCGGAGTTGACGCGTGGCTCCAGTTCACGTTCGCAGAGCCGGTGCGAATCACCGAAATCGAGTTGCAGAACCTGTTCGATGACGAACGATTCAAGAAGAACTACAAGATTCAGGGCTACCTGATCACCACGAACGACCTGACCATAGAGATCTCAGGGCGTCTTACGAACACGAACGACGCCCAGCGTGTTCCGATCGCCAGTCTCGGCACCACGGAACTCCGCATCGAGGTGAAGAGCACCTACCCGGCCGAGCCGGCAGGCGACCGCCCGCCGTTCAATGAACTGGCGTTGCAGGCGGTTCGCTTCTTCGGTAGCCAAGGCTGAGCGCGCATCGTTGGCCGCCGCTGATGGTCCGAGTCCGCGGTTGGGTGCCCTCGATCAGGGGACGTCGGCCTGGGCGCAGCCGCGCGCGGTACTCGCGATAGATGCGGGCCTCTGACCGGCTCGAAAGCGCGGGTATGGGGCTGCGCTCTCAATCCTTGATGTACGGCTTCCCGTCAGCAGCAGGAGGTCGTGCTCGTCCGACGACGCCGGCCACAACAATGATCGTCACGATGTACGGCGTCATCGACAGGAACTCCGATGGGATCGGAGTCCCCAAGATGCCCAGCTTCTGCTGGAGAGCGCGCGCGAATCCGAAGACGAGTCCCGCGCCCAACACCCCCAGAGGCATCCACCGTCCGAAGATCATGGCGGCGAGTCCGATGAAGCCGATCCCCGCCGTGAGGTTCTCCTCGAACCGTGACACCTGCGCGAGCGTGAGGAACGCCCCACCGAAACCTGCGATGAACCCGCCAAGGATCACATTGCGGTATCGGGTTCGATAGACGTTGATGCCTACCGTATCCGCTGCCTCAGGGTGCTCACCGACCGACCGAGACCGGAGACCCCACCGCGTGTAGAACAACGCGAAATGCAGGAAGATCACCAGGATGAACGTGGCGTACACGAACAAGTTGTGGTCGAAGAACATCGGCCCGATGATGGGAATGTCTCCCAGCACGGGGATCTTGAACGAAGCGAACCGTCCCGGAGAGTTCAGGTCCGGTGCCTCGGAGAGAACGCGACGCGCTAGGAATGAGGTGAGACCCAGCGCAAAGATGTTGATCACGACGCCGGCGATGATCTGATCGATGCGGAACTTGATCGCCAATACCGCAAGGACGGCCCCGAGCAAAGCGCCGGTCAACATGGCGGAGATCAACCCCGCCCAGATCCCCCACGCCGATCCGACAATCGTGCCGACGAAGGCGGCAGTCAACAGCTGTCCCTCGATCGCGATGTTGATGACCGCAACGCGCTCGCACATGAGGCCGGTAAGGGCACCCAACGTGACCGGCACCGAGAGGATCACCGTCGAGCGGAGCATCCCGACGAGGTTGAAGGACTTGCCGGACGCAGCCCAGGTCAGGAAGGCAAGCACGAAGAGACCAAGGCCGATGGCCAATGCCAGGTTCGTCCACTTGATGTGGGACCTCCGCAGTACCCAGCCTCCGAGGAATGCCAGAAGTGCAGCACAGATGAACGCGAGCCACCTCGAATCGACCGCCCAGTTCAGGCCCTCGAACCGCTCGCCCGGAAGGGAAAGGTTGAAGGTGGATTGCGCCCCCGATTCGGTGCCGAGTCCGAAGACCCAGAACACGAACACACCAAGAATCACAAGCACGACACCGACGACCGTTGCACGCCGCTCGGCGGGCGTCGCCCTGGTCTTCACAACAGCATCCCCGGCAGTGGCTTCCGCAGTCATCCGCCCCACCCCCCACTCGGCAGCGTCGTTCCGGATCCCTGCTCCGGAGTCCTGATTCGATAGATCGCTCGCACCAGTTCAGGTGCTGCGATCATCACAATGATCAACGCCTGGAGGACGAGGACGAGATCGATCGGGATTCCGGCGGCACCTTGCATTTCGCGACCGCCGGCCCTCAGCGCTCCGAATAACAAGCCGGCGAGGAGCACTCCGATTGGGTTCGATCGGCCGAGCAGCGCAAGAGCGATGGCATCGAATCCGATCGTCCCGGCGAAGTTGGAGATGCCTCGATAGGGCTCCAAGCCGAGGATCTGGTTGGCTCCGCCGATACCCGCTAGAGCGCCTGAGACGGCCATCACCGACACGTAGATCCACGCGACGTTCATGCCGGCGTAGCGGCCTCCGTCGGGATTGAACCCGACCGCTCGGAACTCGAATCCGATCGTCGATCGATACATGAGCCACCACACGAACCCCACTGCGACAAGCGCGATGAGGAACCCGATGTTGAGCCGGTAGCTGCCGATGAGCGTCGGAAACTGAGCCGACGGATTCGCCGGCTGCGAGATCGGATCGTTTCGGCCGGCTTGCTGGAAGAGAGAGGATTGCAGGAGATAGTCAACGAGGAAGAGCGCAATGAAGTTCAACATAATCGTCGTGATGACTTCGTGGGCACCCGTCCTCGCCTTGAGGAATCCCGCAATCCCGCCCCAGAGAGCCCCACCGATGATCGCAGCGATCAGGGCCAGCGGGATGTGGAAGATCATGGGTACGTCGATGGAGAAGCCCACCCACAATCCGGCCATGCCACCGATCAACATCTGTCCGTTCACACCGATATTGAACAGGCCGGCTTGGAAGCCGACGGCCACCGCCAGACCGGCGAAGATCAGCGGGGTTGCAGCAAACAACGTCTCACTGATGGCCCGTGGTGACCCCAGCGAGCCGACGAACAACGCCTTGAAGGCATCGAAGATACCTGAGATCGTGAGACGGAACGCCTCCCCCGGATCACTCCCCCACAGGGGAAGCGTGTCGACATCCGTAACGGCAATGATGAACGCGCCGATGACGAGCGCGGTGAACACCGCAAGCAACGGTATGACGATTGCTTGGCCGATCGTGCTGCCGACTCCGGTAACGCGGGCGTACCAGGGTGAGAAACCCTCGTCTCCCCAGTCGCCATCCCCCGGCACTTCGTCGTTCATGATGCCTCCGCCTCTCCGCCACTGCCGAGCATCGCCATTCCAATGTCTGTGGTTGATGCCGAGGCGTCGAATTCGCCGGCGATCTTGCCTTCGTACATGACGATGATGCGATCCGACAAAGCTCTGATCTCATCCAACTCGGAAGAGACGATCAGCACCGCGGCGCCCTCGTCACGCTCCTCAACGATCCGTGAGTGGATGTACTCGATTGAGCCGACATCGATTCCTCGGGTTGGCTGCGAGGCGATGACGAGCTTGACATCCCGGTCGAATTCCCGGGCAACGATGACCTTCTGCTGGTTGCCGCCGGACAAGTTCGACACGAGGACGTCGATCCCCGGCGTGCGGACGTCGTATTCCTCGACGAGACGGGTGGCCTGCTCATTCGCGGCTGGCCAACTCATCTGGATGCCTCGCGAGATAGGTGTCTGGTAGTACGAGTCGAGAACGATGTTCTCAGCGACGGTGAACGGCAAGACCAAGCCGCTCTTCTGACGGTCCTCGGGGACGTGCGCGACTTCGCGTTTGTGAATCGCACGGGGTGACTTCATGGTGATGTCCTCCCCGTTCAGCTTGACGATCCCGCCGAGTGAGGGCCGCAGTCCAGTGATCGATTCAACCAGCTCGGTCTGACCGTTGCCCTGAACACCGGCGATCCCAACGATCTCACCCGCCCGAACCTGGAAAGACATGCCATTCACGGCACGCCGGTTGCGATCGTCGAGCACCGTCAGGTCATCGACCGAGAGCACGACGTCACCCGGGTCCGCCGTTTCCTTGTCGACGACGAGGTCGACTGGACGGCCCACCATCAGCTCAGCAAGCTTCTCTTCGTTCACATCTGCCGGGAGCACTTCAGCGACCGTCTTACCTCGACGCATGATCACGATCCGGTCGGCGATCTCGAGCGCCTCACCGAGTTTGTGACTGATGAAGACAATGCCCTTGCCGTCGGCTTTGAGGCCGTTCACGATCTCGAAGAAGCCTTCGACCTCCGTCGGAGTCAAGACCGAGGTCGGCTCGTCAAAGATCACGAAGTCTGCATGGCGGACGAGAACCTTGATGATCTCCACCCGCTGCTGGATTCCGACGGGAAGATCCTCGACGATCGCGTCTGGATCGACCTCGAGTCCGTAGCGCGATGATATGTCTCGGACGGAGGCTCGAGCCGTCTTCTGATCGATCCAGCCCAACGCCTCCGTTGGTTCGTCACCGAGGACAACATTCTCCGCGACCGTGAACACCGGTACCAGCATGAAGTGCTGGTGAACCATGCCGATCCCTGCATCGATCGAATCTCTCGGGGAATCCATCACCAGGGGCTTGTTGTCGATGAGCACCTGACCGGACGTGGGGGTGTAGAGCCCGGTGAGGATGTTCATCAGCGTGGTCTTGCCGGCGCCGTTCTCACCGAGAAGTGCAACGGTCTCGCCTTGCGCGACTGTGAGGTTCACATCGTCGTTGGCGAGAACGCCCGGAAACTGCTTGGTGATCCCACGCATCTCGAGTTCCACTCAGGCCTCCCGCAATCGACGCTTGGGGCATCATAGTTGCTGAAGACCGGGCTGCGCCCAACCGCGTGAAGTGGGCCCCCGCAGAGGCGGGGGCCCACGTCTTGTGTCGATTGGATCAGTGCTATCGACTAGTACCCAACAGGGACGTAGTCGGCCTTGATCGCGCCGTCCTTGATGTCCTGGAGCAGCTGCTCGACCTCGGCCTTCAGTTCGTCGGACACCCTGTCGTCCCAGTCGTGGTACGGGGAGAGCCCAACGCCGTCGTTGTCCAGGTTGCCGACGAATGCGCCGGAGGTCCATGAACCCTCAGCCTGCTGCAGCACCGACAGTGCGACGAGCGGCCCGATGGCCTTCTCGACCGTGGTGAGCCACAACGACTGGTACTGCTCATCCATCGCGAAGTACGCGTCTGCGTCGACACCAACAAGAGCGGCGTTGGCGCCCGAGTCGTTGATCGCATCACCTGCAGGCAGGTTGATTGCGCCACCGACGGGGATGATGATGTCGCAGTTCTCCTGGAACAGGCTCACCGCCGTGCTCCGTGCAAGGTCCATGTCGGTGAAGCTGCCGGTGAACAGCCCATCCTGGGCGTCGACGTCCCAACCGAGCACTTGCACGTCGGTTCCCTTGACCTCGTTGTAGTACTCCGCGCCCCGCGTGAAGCCATCCATGAAGATCGCAACCGTCGGGAAGTTGGCGCCACCGTAGGTGCAGAGCACGCCGGTCTCAGAGACACCAGCAGCGAGATAGCCCGCGGCGAACGCAGCTTGGTCGGTCTGGTACACGAGCTCACGCACGTTCGGGAGAGCGAGCGGCGCGAAGTTCTCGTCGGTCAGTACATTGTCCACCATCGTGAAGATGATGTCCGGGTTTGCCTGCGCATTGATCGCCGTGACCTCGCCGAGAGCGAAGCCGACGGTCACGATGTGCTGGCAACCCTGGCTCACCATCTGATCGATGTTCGGCTGCCAGTCGGATGCATCGGTCGACTCGAGGAAGAACGAGTCGTCCGTTGCGTATCCGCCTTCGATCGCGGCCTGGACACCGGCCCACGCACTTGCGTTGAAGCTTCGATCGTCGACGCCGGCAAGGTCGGTCACCAAGCAGGTCTTGATCGGTTCGCCCTCAAACGCCATGGCTTCCGTGGTCGTGGTCTCTTCGCCGGCGGTCGTGGTGGTCTCTTCGCCACCGGCGGTCGTTGTGGTCTCTTCAGCGGCGGTCGTTGTGGTCTCTTCGCCACCGGCCGCCGTTGTTGTCGTGTCGTCGCTGTCGCTGCTGCACGCAGCAACGATCAGTGCGAATGCGAGGAGTAGTACAAACAAGCCCCCGCGCTTCTTCAATCCGGTCATGGATCGAACCTTTCTGTGGTTGAGTCTGCTGCACACCTACCCACGGGTGCAACACTTGAAGTCTAGGTGATTCGAAGGCGTGATGGGTTGCCGGGCCGAGCGAACTCCGGGAACCTGTGCTGGCTGAGAAGTTGGCCCATGAGACACGAGATGCGAGACACGAGACACGCCAATCGGGGCCTCGAGCCTCGGATCTCGAGTCTTGAGTCCCTGCTCAACCCAAAGCCGGCTGCGTTCAATCCGAGACCGGGGCGCCGGCTACCGTTCGTTGTCGGCGAGTTCCACCGGGGGTTGGTCCGGGGTCTCGATCGATACGAAGGAGAGACGTTCATCGTCTTCTTCGTCGATGTCGACGAGGACCGTTGAGCCGGCCGGGAATTCCCGGTGCAGCACGCGCTCCGACAGCGGATCTTCGAGCAGCCTCTGTATCGCACGCCGCAAAGGACGTGCCCCCAGCTGCGGGTCGTAGCCCTTCTCGGCAAGGCGGGTCTTCGCCGCGTCCGAGAGGGCCAGGTCGATCGCCTGCGACTCGAGCTGCGTTCGCACCCGGGCGATGAGGAGATCGACGATGGTCTTGACTTCTTCCTTCGTGAGTTCGTGGAAGACGATCACCTCGTCGATGCGGTTCAGGAACTCGGGTCGGAAGTGCTTCTTCAGCGACTCGACGACTCTCTCGCGCATACGGTCGTAGTTGACCTCTTCATCGTCGGTGGTGAACCCGATTGCCTTCTTGCGAAGGTCGGCCGTACCGAGATTCGACGTCATGATGATCACGGTGTTCTTGAAGTCGACCGTACGTCCCTGGGAATCGGTGAGGCGGCCGTCTTCAAGAATCTGCAGCAGGATGTTGAACACATCCTGGTGGGCTTTTTCGATCTCGTCGAACAAAACCACGGAGAACGGTTTCCGCCGCACTGCCTCGGTGAGCTGTCCACCCTCGTCGTAGCCGACGTAGCCGGGAGGTGAACCGACCAGGCGGCTCACGGCGTGTTTCTCCATGTACTCCGACATGTCGATCTGGATCAGGGCATCTTCATCGCCGAATAGGAAACTGGTCAGCGCCTTCGCCGATTCGGTCTTCCCAACGCCCGATGGCCCGAGGAAGATGAACGACCCTGCAGGACGCTTCGGATCCTTCAGCCCGGCACGGGTACGGCGGATTGCCTTCGAGACCGCTTCGATCGCGTCGTGCTGGCCGACGATGCGCTTGTGGAGTTCATCCTCCATCTTGAGCAGCCGCTCGGTCTCCTCTTCGGTGAGGCGGTGGACCGGAATCCCCGTCCACTGGGCTAGCACTTCAGCGATCTGCTCTTCGTCGATGACCGCCGAGTAGTCCTCGCCGATCGACGTGCCTTGTGTCTCGAATTCAGAGCGTTCGTCCATCAGCACCCGCTCCTGGTCGCGGAGCTTGGCGGCTCGCTCGTATTGCTGGGCGTAAACGGCATCGCGTTTATCGCCACGCAGCTTCGAGATCTGCTCGTCGATGTCGCGAACGTCTGAAGGAAGGTCTTTTCGCTTCAGCCGCATGCGGCTGCCGGCCTCGTCGATGAGATCGATAGCCTTGTCGGGAAGGAAGCGATCGGCGATGTAGCGGTCGGCGAGGTTCGCTGCGTTGACGAGCGACTGGTCGGTGAACCGTACGCGGTGGTGGTCTTCGTACGAATCGCGGAGTCCTTCGAGAATCTTGATGGTGTCGGCAACGGTCGGCTCTTCCACCTGAATGGGCTGGAACCGGCGTTCGAGGGCCGAGTCTTTCTCGAGGTACTTGCGGTATTCCTCGAGTGTGGTTGCACCGACGGTCTGAAGTTCCCCGCGAGCCAACATCGGCTTGAGGATGCTTGCTGCATCAATCGCGCCCTCAGCGGCGCCGGCACCGACAAGCGTGTGAATCTCATCGATGAAGAGAATGATGTCGCCGCGCGTCCGGATCTCTTTCAAGACCTTCTTCAGTCGTTCTTCGAAATCACCGCGGTAGCGGGAGCCGGCGACGAGCGCGCCCAGATCGAGCGTGTAGAGGTGTTTGTCGGTGAGCGTGTCTGGCACGTTGCCATCCACGATCTTCTGCGCAAGCCCTTCCACGATCGCCGTTTTTCCGACGCCCGGTTCACCGATCAGAACCGGATTGTTCTTTGTCCTGCGCGAAAGGACCTGCATGACACGTTCGATCTCCGTGGCACGCCCGATGACCGGGTCGAGCTTTCTATCACGCGCAAGCTGGGTGAGATTCCGCCCGAACTGGTCGAGCACAGTTGAGCCACTGCTCGAGCCCCCTGTGGGCTCTGCGCGGCTGCTTCCGCCGGGATGACCGGCGGGCGCTGCCTCTTCACCCTGGACACCGGAGAGGAGCTGGATCACGGTCTGGCGCACCTTGTGCAGGTCGGCCCCGAGCTGCTGGAGCACCTGGGCTGCAACACCCTCACCCTCACGGATGAGGCCGAGGAGGATGTGTTCGGTACCGATGTAGTTGTGCCCGAGCTGCAGCGCTTCTCGCAATGACAGCTCGAGGACCTTCTTGGCACGGGGGGTGAACGGAATATGGCCGCTCGGTGCCTGCGATCCCTGGCCAATAATCTCAACTACCTGGCTGCGAACAGACTCGAGGCTGATCCCCATGCTCTCGAGTGCGCGGGCGGCGACACCCTCACCCTCGTGAATCAGGCCAAGGAGAATGTGCTCTGTGCCGATGTAGTTGTGGTTGAGCAGCCGCGCCTCTTCCTGGGCGAGCACGACGACCCTGCGGGCCCTATCAGTAAACCGTTCGAACAAGGCACTACCTCATGATGTAGCTGTGGCGCCGGGTTCCCCGAGCGCCTCATCGAGTATAGGACGGGGTGTCCGTAAGAACCGGGTTGTCAAATCCGGACGCTCCGTCTCATATTTCAGCGAACACCAGGGGTACCATCCACATTCCCAAGAGCCCCTGGAGACCAGTGGATCAGCCGATTCTCAGCGACCTTGTGCCCGTCCCCCGTGTGTGGGAACGCATGGACGCGGTAGAGCGCCGCCTGCTCGAAGTCACAGAATCAGATGACGAGTTCCTCACCGACATCGCCCAACATCTGCTTCGGGCCGGCGGGAAACGATATCGCCCCTTGCTCGCCCAGGTTGCCGCGGAATTCGGCCCGAGCGACGGCGGCGGACCCATTGAAGCCGGCGTCTCCGTCGAGTTGGTTCACGTCGGGTCCCTCTATCACGACGATGTCATCGACGAAGCCGAGTCACGCCGCGGCGAGGTCTCGGTGAACGAAAACTGGTCGAACACGATCGCAATCCTCGCAGGAGACTTCTTGCTCGCACGAGCGTCGGAGGTCGCCGCCCCGCTCGGTGAAGAAGCCGTCGCCCTCATCGCCCAAACCTACGCTCGGCTCTGCGAAGGCCAGATCGCCGAGTTGCGATTCGCCGCCGGACTCGACCACGGCGCCGATGGCTACTTCCGCGTGATCGGCGGCAAGACCGCCAGCCTGATCCGTACGTCGGCGCGTCTCGGCGCGCTGACCGCCGGCGCCGATCCGGAGACAGTTGATGCCGTCAGCGAATGGGCGTGGGAGATGGGCCTCGTATTTCAGATGACGGACGATGTGCTCGACCTGATTGCCGACGAGGTGTTCCTCGGGAAGCCGGCCGGATCGGACATCGGCGAGGGTGTCTACACCCTTCCGGTGCTGTACGCCGCAGACGGCCCACGTGGTGCAGAGATACGAGATCTCCTCTCCGACGGGGCTCCCAGCGACCGTGCCGTGATCGACCGGGTCATCGATCTCACGGCATCCGGAGGTTTCGTCGACCAAGTGATCGACGAGGCCATGGCACACATGGCCCTGGCGGAGCAGGCATCCGACCGCATCCCCGGCAGCTCGCTGCGACCGATCCTCCGCAACCTCGATTCCTACATCCTCGGCCGAGTAGAGGCCGCCCAAGCGTAGGAGCCAAGATCCAAGAACCAAGAGTCAAGACGCCGGCACGCTGTCTTGTGTGTTTTGTCTTGGTTCTTGGTTCTCGGATCTTGCTACCTACTCGGGCCTCATCGTGGGGAACAGGATCACTTCCCGGATGTGTTTGCGGTCGGTGAGGAGCATCACGAGGCGATCGACGCCGATGCCGAGGCCGCCGGTCGGCGGAAGGCCATACTCGAGCGCCCTGAGGTAGTCCTCGTCGACGGGATGTGCTTCGTCGTCGCCCGCAGCCCGTGCCGCCGCCTGCACCTCGAAACGCTCCCGTTGATCGAGCGGGTCGTTCAACTCGGAGAACGCATTCGCATACTCGGACCCGGCGATGACCAATTCGAAACGCTCCGTTATCTCCGGATTGCCCCGGCTCGATCGGGCAAGCGGTGAGACTTCCTTGGGATAGTCGGTCACAAAGGTCGGTTCCCAAATCCCGTCCTCGACGAGTTCCTCGTACAACGCGAAGATGACTCGTCCAGGACCCCACGATTCGTCGAGGTCAACAGCGCGGCCGGCGGCAATCTCGGCGAGCTGCGTCCGAGGGGTCGCGAGTGACACCTCATCTCCAACCGCCTCGGACACGAGATCCATGAGGCGTGCCCTGCGGAACGGGGGTGCAAGGTCGAGGTGACGGCCTTGGTACGTGAGCGTCGACGTGCCGGCAGCGGCCACGGCGACACCCGAGATCACGGCCTCCATCAGGACCATGACATCCTCGTAATCGGCAAACGCCTGGTATGCCTCGAGCATCGTGAACTCTGGATTGTGCGTGGCGTCAATGCCCTCATTCCGGAAGATCCGACCAATCTCAAATACCCGTTCGATCCCCCCGACGACCAGGCGCTTGAGGAACAGTTCTGTGGCGATGCGGAGCGAAAGGTCGAGGTCAAGCGCGTTGTGATGGGTCGCGAACGGACGGGCCGTTGCTCCGGTTGCCTGCGTGAGCAACACCGGCGTTTCGACCTCGATGAACCCACGGTCCTCGAATTGCCGCCGGAGTTCGGAGATCACCTTTGCGCGAACCAGCGCCGTCTTCATCGAGTCGGCGTTCACCATGAGATCGACGTACCGCTGCCTCGACCGGGCCTCGACGTCCTTGAGCCCATGCCATTTCTCCGGCAATGGACGAAGCGCCTTCGACAGGAGTGTCAGTGATGCCACCCGGACGCTGAGTTCGCCTTTCTTCGTCGCAATGATCTCACCGGTGGCGCCGATCCAGTCACCCGCGTCTAGGTCAAGGAAACCCTTGAACCCGTCATCGCCGAGCACCGACACACTCACGAACAGCTGGATCCTCCCCGATACGTCCTGGAGCACACCGAACGCCAGTTTCCCCATATCGCGTACGTTCATGAGCCGTCCCGCGACCGTGGCCTCGACTCCTGTCTCGGCGCCGGGTTCGAGGTCGCCGTAGCGGTCGTGGAGCTCCGATGCGAGATCGGTGCGGTCGAACCGCGTCGGATACCCTCCGGCGACGAGAACCTGCCGGTGCTTCTCGATGCGCGCCGCAATGAGCGGATCGTCGTGCGGGCTCGGGCTGCTCACGGTGTCGTCGGTCATAGGTCTTCCTGGTTCCGGTCGAAGATGATCCGCAGACCGTCGAGGGTCAGATACTCGTCCACGATCTCGACGTTGCGGCAGTAGGGAACGATGGTAGGTGCGAGGCCGCCGGTGGCGACAACGGCCGTGTCCTCACCGACTTCGTCGACGAGACGGCCGAGGATTCCATCAACAAGGCCGGCATGGCCGTACAGGGCGCCACTCTGGATTGCCTCGACCGTGCCCTTCCCGATCGGCGAACGCGGTGGGACGAACTCAACTCTGCGGAGCGCGGCCGTCCCCGATATCAATGCTCGCGTCGAGATCTCGAGACCGGGAGCGATCACGCCGCCGATGTAGGCGCCGTCGGGCCCAACAACATCGAAGTTCGTCGACGTCCCAAAGTCGACCACGATGGCCGGACTCCCATATCGCTCGCGAGCGGCGACGGCATTCACCACCCGATCGGCGCCGACTTCTCGCGGATTGTCGATCTGGATTGACATGCCGGTCTTGATGCCGGGGCCGATGACGAGGACGGGCCCGTGTGAGAGCGCAGGTGCGACTTTGCGCATCGTGGCCGTGATCGATGGCACAACACTCGACACGGCCACACCACCGATGTCGTCCGGCGTGAATCCGTCGAGGTCGAGAACGCCGAGCAGCTCCCACCGCATCTCGTCGGACGTCTGTTCCTTGGTAGAGAACCTCCAATGACCGACCAGTTCATCGTCTCGGAACAAGCCGACGGCTACTTGGGTGTTTCCAACGTCGATTGTGAGCAGCATCAGGCCTCCCGGTAGAGAATCGAGGGTTCGCGGAGTCGGGTTCCGACGTCGGGCACCCAGCCGCCTTCGAGGCGGTCGATATGGACGTTGTCGAGCAGCCGCGTCGATCCGACGCGCGCCGCCAAAGCGAGGAACACAGGTCGGTCGAGTCTTGTCACGGGCGCCGCTGTGTCCTGGTCAGCCAGGGTTGCGTAGTCAAGGTCGATTCCGCTCTCTTCCCCCACCACTGTCGAGGCGATTCGTTCGATCTGGCGCGCTGACATCTCTCCGGCCGTCACGGCAGCAGCCGCCGCGAACAGGCCTCGGCTGATCGAAAGAGCAGCGTTGCGCTGGGGAGGGTCGAGGAAGATGTTCCTCGACGAGAGGGCGAGGCCGTCGGCCTCGCGGACAATGGGAGCTCCGACAACGACGGTCGGGAACGAGAGGTCGAGCACCATGCGGCGCACGGTCACGAGCTGCTGAGCGTCCTTGCGGCCGAAGTAAGACCGATCAGGTCCAACACCTGCAAGGAGCTTCGCCACCACGGTGGCGACCCCGTCGAAATGTCCGGGCCGGCGAGCGCCCTCCATGCCCTCGGTGACCTCCCCTACCGTGACGGTCGTGAGTGGATCACTCGGGTACATCACATCGAGCGGTGGTGCGAAGAGCACATCGGCTCCTGCCGTCTCGAGGAGCCTCGCATCACGGTCGAGGTCACGCGGGTAGGACGCCAGGTCCTCGTTGGGACCGAACTGGAGCGGGTTGACGAAGAGGCTGACGACCACGATGTCGCACTCACGCCGGGCGGCGTCGATCAAGCTGAGATGGCCCTCATGGAGGTACCCCATCGTTGGAACGAACCCCACACATCCTCGGCTGAGCGCCCTCACTTCGGCGAATGTTGCCACGGTCTTCATGCCCCACCTTCAATCTTCAAGGAAGCAGCGACGTCCGCGGTAGCGGTCACCATCGCCTCAAAGGCGGCCGCCAGATCCGGAGCCGCGATGCGAACCGCTTCTATCTGGGCGCCGACCGTCTCGACATCACCCCGCGCAATCGGTCCGGTGAGCGACGCACCAGCGCCGAGTTCGAACACATTCGTCACGATCCGGTCAACGAGCGGGCGCAACGCGTCGAATGGAACACTCGTCGATTCGAGGAGACGTTGCGCGATTGCGAACGCAGCCGTCGGGAAGTTCGCGGCTGCAGCGGCGGCGGCGTGGTACGCCGTTCGATCCGAATCGCGCAGATCGAACGGAATACCTCCAAGCGACGTTGCGAAGGACCGAAGCTCCGACCGGAGCGGCTCATCCGCCGTCACCGCCATCCACGATCCGGCGAGCGATCGGGCGCCCCGATCGGGAGTCGGCAAGGTCTGAAGAGGATGCAAGGACCCGATGGCAAGACCCTGCGCAGCCAAGGGTGCGAGCGCGGACACGGGGGTTGCCCCAGAGAGGTGGACCGCCCGTGCCGCGGCGTTCCGAGCAACCGGTGCGATCTGCCCGGCTACTTCTCCGATCGCGTGATCGCGTACCGCAATGATGATGAGGTCGACGGCAGGGATCGGTTCACCGATAGCAACGACGCGCGCGTTCAGTCGCCGGGCGACACTGAGTGCCTGCTCCGTATCACGTGCAGCGACGGCAACGACCTCATGTCCCGCGCCGTTCGCTGCGATTGCGACGGACTGACCAGCCCGCCCGGGTCCCACGAGGACGATCCGCATGTGGCTCCGATCCTCCCGGTATCGGTCCGGCCCCGCCTCGGGGCTCGTACGGATCAAACGTACTACGTCCCGCCATGCTCGGCGCTATCGAGGGTCGCGGCAACTCGTTCGAGACCTTGCAGCCCAACTGCGCTGGACGACGCTGCAATCGACGAGCCGTCCGGCATTCGGGCGTCGGGCCACACTTCGAGCAGCGGTTCGAGGACAAACCGGCGGTCCAGCATTCTGGGGTGCGGAACAGCGAGGCCGGGCTCTGTGACCATTTGGCGATCCCAGAGGATTAGGTCCAGGTCGAGGGTCCTAGGACCCCACTGTGTGTCGCGAACCCGTCCGCGCGAGCGTTCGATCACGAGGAGTTCGCGAAGCAGGCCGCCAGGTGTGTGCGCGGTGTTGATCAGCACGACGGCGTTGAGGAACGGGCCCTGCTCCGGACCGCCAATCGGCGCCGTCTCGTACACCGAGGAAACAGCCGCGACGCGTGAGACCGCTGAAAGGCCGTAGACCGCCGCCCTGAGATGCAACAACCGGTCTCCGAGATTGGATCCGACACCAACAGCGCAGCGGGTCACTGGACCGGGATGAGCCCGCGTCCCTCGGGGCCGAGAGGTCGCCCGAGGATCTCCTGAATGACCGACGTGGCGATAATCGGATCCGTCACCAGCCCTGAGTGAACGAGGTATCCGGCAAGCAGCCCAGCGACGGTCTCGTCGATCGTGTCTCGGTGGAAGAGCACGGATGCTCCGCGGACGTTCATCGCTTCATCCATCGCAGCGAACACGCCATCAACATCGTTGATCTCGGTTGGCGTGCCCTCGACGGTATGCACGACGACCCGAAAGCCCGCCTCTTCGTACACGGCGGTGTTCTGACCGGCCGGCAGGAGCGACAGGACGGTGTTGATTCCCTGGTCGTGGAGCCAGGCGATCTCCTCCTCGCGCCGGACACGGCGATGCTGGAACCCGGATCCACCGATACGTTCCGACACCGCAAGACGGCCGGCGATCACCCATCGAAATGCCCGGGGTTCAAGTCCCGGAACGTCCTTCTTGATCATTGCCCCACGCTCACTCGTGATTTCGCACGATAGCGTCGGCTGTTCTTGCAGCATCGACGGCGCCGGCGGCGTCGTGGACTCTCACGACAGCCGCTCCCGCAGCAACCGCAAGGGCCACCGTTGCAGCAGTCGCAGTGTCTCGATCGGCCGGTTCGGACGGCCGGCCCGCCCGCTCGAGAATGGTCCCAAGGAAGCTCTTGCGTGACGCCCCGATGAGAACCGGCTGGCCACTCCCGAGACCGCTCGTCCCCGCCAGCAAGGCAAGGTTGTGATCGAACGTCTTGCCGAAACCAATTCCCGGATCAACAACGATCCGCGAGGCGTCGATTCCGCTCTCGATCGCTGCGGCCGTGCGATCGCGAAGGAACCGTGCAACGTCGGCAACAACGTTGTCGTAGGTCGGGTTGGCCTGCATCGAGCGGGGATCTCCTTGCATATGCATGATGACGACACCAACACCGGTCTCTTCGCAGAGAACGGCCATGTCGGGATCGGAGAGGCCGTTCACGTCGTTGACGATCTCGGCACCGGCTGCGACCGCGGCGGCGGCTACCTCCACCTTGCTGGTGTCGATCGAGACGATGATCCCGTGTGATGCCAGTGCTTCGACAACGGGTACCACGCGTGCAAGCTCCTCTTCAACGCCGACCGGCTCCGCCCCAGGTCGTGTGGATTCGCCGCCGACGTCGACGAGGTCGGCACCGTCGTCCCAGAGTTTGAAGCCCCTGCGGATTGCCGCGTGCGGCTCTGCCCACTGTCCGCCGTCAGAGAACGAATCGGGTGTCGCGTTCACCACACCCATGACGAGCGTGTGGTCCGCGTTTGTGAGGGAGCGGGACCTCAGGCTCCAGGTGATCGGGCTAGTGGTCACATTCACCCGACGCCGGTTCCGCCGGTTTGGGCTGCGGCGATCCCACCGGTTGTCCCCGCACCTTCCGGACCCTTGATGCGGAGGGCTCCGGTGTCCGAATGCTCCCACTTCGGCACGTCGTGGAACATCTCGATCACCGTTTCGGCGTCTGCGGTCTCGTGTTCGAGAAGGTATTCGGCGATCCGGTCCAGTGCGTCGCGATGCGTCACAATGATCTGCATCGCTTCCTCATGGGCCTGGGTGATGAGCTTGCGGACCTCGTCGTCGATGGCGGCAGCCACCTCGTTCGAGAGGTCTTGACTCTTCGCGTAGTCGCGTCCCAGGAAGACCTCCGCCTGTGGCTGCCCATACTTGAGCGGTCCGAGGCGGTCGCTCATGCCGTATTCCATGACCATCTTCCGGGCGAGGCTGGTTGCCTTCTCGATGTCGTTGGATGCCCCGGTCGAAGGGTCCCCGAACACGATCTCCTCGGCCGTGCGCCCGCCGAGTGCATATGCCAGTTGGTCGACGAGCTCGCTGCGCTTCTCGTAGTGCTTGTCCTCCAGCGGGAGCGCCATCGTGTAGCCGCCGGCACGGCCGCGCGGAATGATGGTGACCTTGTGAATCGGATCGAGCTTCGGGAGCGCGTATCCGACGAGTGCATGGCCGCCTTCGTGGTAGGCCGTGAGCTTCCGCTCCTCCTCGGACATGATGCGGCTCTTGCGCTCCGGGCCGGCGATGACGCGCTCGATCGCCTCCTCGAGCTCGGACATGCCGATCTTCGTCTTGTCCCGCCTGGCTGCGAGCAGCGCCGACTCGTTGATGAGGTTGGCGAGGTCAGCCCCGGTGAATCCGGGGGTTTGCCGTGCGAGGGTGCCGACGTTGACGTTGTCATCGTATGGCTTGCCCTTCGCATGCACCTCGAGGATCTGCTCGCGACCCTTGATGTCGGGGCGATCGACAACGATCTGGCGGTCGAAACGACCAGGGCGCAGCAACGCAGGGTCGAGAATGTCCGGCCGGTTGGTCGACGCAATGACGATCACGCCTGCTTTGACATCGAAACCATCCAACTCGACGAGAAGCTGGTTGAGCGTTTGCTCTCGCTCGTCGTGCCCGCCGCCGAGCCCTGCACCACGATGGCGACCGACCGCGTCGATTTCGTCGATGAACACGATCGAGGGTGCGCTGGCCTTTGCCTGGTCAAAGAGGTCGCGGACCCGGCTCGCTCCGACGCCGACGAACATTTCTACGAATTCGGACCCCGAGATTGCGAAGAATGGTACGCCGGCTTCGCCCGCGACCGCACGTGCAAGCAGGGTCTTCCCTGTGCCGGGGGGACCGTAGAGCAGCACACCCTTCGGGATCTTCGCCCCCATGGCGCGGAACTTCTGCGGTTGCTGCAGGAACTCCTTGATCTCGTCGAGTTCTTCGATTGCCTCGTCAACGCCGGCGACATCATCGAATGTGACCTTCGGCGTGTCCTTCGTGACCTGCTTCGCCTTGGACTTGCCAAACTGCATGACGCGGTTACCGCCGCCCTGGAGTTGAAACATGATGAAGATGAACAATCCAAAGAGCAGCAGATACGGCAGCACATTGCCCAGGAACCACTGGAACAGTGAAGGCTCCTGTGAGTCTGTGACGGCCTCGACATCCGCATTGAGGATGTCTTCGGTCAGCGTCGGCGAGTACTCGGCCGGATACATCATGATGTACTCGATCGACTCGCCGGACGAGTCGGTATAAGTCCCGGTCACTTCGTTCGAACGGTCGCGGATGGTGACCGGATTCTCAATATCGCCGGAGGCGAGCTTGGCGTTGAATTCGTTGAGACTGAGCTCTTGGGGCTGCGTCGATTGGTTGACGAACACGTTGACGGCCATCACCACCACGAAGATGACGGCCAGATAGATCATGATGGTTCGTGCGGTGCGGCTCACGCTGCTCCTCGGCTCAAGCTCAGGCCTCCTCATGGTAAGCCTACGAGCCTCCTATGCCACCCAGCGAGACCAGACAACAGACTCGAGACTCCGGGCCCGAGTGGGGTCGTCTCGCATGGTGCTCGACGCTGGACCCGAGAGTACCGAGACTTCGGACACGAAACTGTCGAGTCTCGGATCTCGAGCCTCGGATCTCGAGTCTCGGATCTCGAGTCTCGAGTCTCGAGCCTCGGGTCTCAGCTACCAGCCCGTTCCCCGTGACTGGAAGCGCCCTACACCTCGTCAACGACCGCCACGTGGGGCAGGTTTCGGTATTTGCCGTCGAAGTCGAGGCCGTATCCGATCACGAACTCGGGACCGATGTGGAATCCCTCATAGGCCACCTCGAGTGGGGGGCGCTCGATACCGTCCTTGATGAGAAGCGCTGCAAGCTTCAGTGAAGCCGGGTTCCTGACCTCGAGGTTCCTGATCAGATACTGAAGCGTCAAACCGGTATCGATGATGTCCTCGACGATGAGCACGTGGCGGCCTTCGATCTCTTCGTCCAGATCCTTGAGGATCCGGACGACACCCGACGACTTCGTCGAAGCCCCGTACGACGACACGGCCATGAAATCGAACTCGACGGGGAGTGCTACATGCCGGGCGAGGTCGGCCATCACGACAAATGCGCCTTTGAGAATCGCGACCATCAGGAGGTTCTTCCCCTCATAGTCGCGCGTGATGGCTGCACCCATCTCGGCGAGCTTGGCGTCGATTTCCTCTGCGGATACGAGGGTTCTTCCAATCTTCACGGCGATTCCTGCTTCCATCGGATAGCGACCGCTTGCCTCGTCGTCGGCCGTGCCCACGGTGCGGCGCGAATACCGACAATGGCTGCGATTCTGGCACCCTCAGCCACTACGGGCCAAGTGGACCGTCTGCGGACAGGGATTCCGCGTTCGGAGAGCACGGTTCTGACTGCTTTCGATCCGGAGGCGATGTCGATCCGATCTCCCTCGGCTGCGGCTCTGATCAGGGTGCCGCCGCCGAAAGCCTGCGGATCAAGGAGCAGCGTTGAGACACGGGTGATCTTGCGCACGTCGACGTTTTCGAAGGTCAGGACGTGTTGCCCAAACCGGATCTCCGCAGGTACGGAGACCGCGATTGGCATCGAGCCTGCCTTGGCGCCGCGCCCTGAGTCAACCGTGACATACGGACCTTCCCGCGTCACGCTGAGGGTGCCGGAGATCATCGCCGACTCGGATCGACCGGCCGCAACGGAGAGAACGGACTCGACGTCGGCTTCGGATCCGGCGTACGGATCGAGCAACCTGCGCAGCGCCCGGCGCACGCTTCGTGCCGCCACGGGTTGTGGCGCCGTGACAAGCGGAGCAATTGGGATGGAGACCGTCTGAGCATCTCCGACCACCGGAATCTCATCGGTTAGACCCTCGATCAAGTAGTCGTCGGCGGCCGCGAGGGCGCCTGTGCGTGCGAGTGTTCCGCGGACTCCGGGTGCATAGTCCGCTTCGAGGTCCGGGAGGAGGTGGCGACGGATACGGTTCCTGAGGAACCGTTCGTCTTCGTTGGCCGGATCGTCGACGAACGGCAAGCTCAGTTCTTCGGCAAGTGATCGGATATCGGCTCGGGAATAGCGGAGCAGTGGGCGAACAACACCGGGACGGCTCCGCAGCATTCCGGCGATACCAGCGCTCCCCGAGCCGCGCATGAGGTTCATCATCACTGTTTCGGCCTGGTCATCCTGCGTGTGGCCGGTCACTACCGTCTCATCTGCATCAACGGCATCGACGATGGCGCCCCATCGTGCCTCCCTCGCACGAGACTCGAGAGATGGTCCGGCATCCACGGGTGCGTCCACGTAGGTGACTCCGATTCCGAGGTGGGCTCCGAGTGCGCCGGCGGCTTCTTCGAGCGCCGGTGAACCGTCGAGGCTTTGACGAGCGAAGATACCGCGCGTCGTCGTGCGCTGAGCGGCGGTCCAAGCGGCGACCGCTGAATCGGCACCTCCCCCGAGCGCAACGACGAGGGAGCCTGCCGGCAAGATCTCGTGTGCCTCGGACGCGAGTCGTTCGGGCGTTAGGCGATCCGTTGCAGCCATAGGTCGGGAGCTTCGATCTCTTCGAGGGTCGGCAACGCTTCGGGGCTCTGCCACGCGAGGTCGAGCGTTTGCCACGATGCTCGATCCTCGACGCGGGTGATGAACTTCTCCCCCATCTCATATTGGCGAAGCTTCATTTCGAGGCCGATCAGACGCATCAACGCTGCCGTTCGCTTGTCGGCACGCCTCGCCTTGAGCACCGCCGACATGCGGGCCTGGGTCACGAGCTCTCGCCCGCCGATCCGGTCCATGACAACGTGGCCGTGTCCTTCGAGTAGGGCCATCAGCGCTTGGACGCGGTCGATCACTTCACGCTGCTCTGGAGTGGCAAAGACCCCGAAGATCCCCGCTTCGTCGATCAGTGGTTCGCCCGTTGCAGCGGCCTCCTTGAGTTGGCTCGCGACCCGTTGGATCTGCCCGCGTTCGGGTTTGGTGGTCGCAACCAACTCCTCAACAAGTCCGAGGAAGTAGCCGCGAAGCCAGGGAACCCCGGTGAACTGGAGCCGGTGGGTACATTCGTGCAGCGCAACCCAGAAACGGAACTCATCGGGCCGGAACGCGTGATCTCGCTCCATCTTGAGAAGGTTCGGTCCCACGAACAGAACGGTGTCCCCAAATTCGCCGTCTGACGTTGGGAGCACCAGTTCGTACTGGCCGAGAACCCGACGAGCGAGGAAACCAAGAACGGCGCCCATCTCGGCGCCCATGATTCGCCCGGCGACGGCCGCCCCGACTCCCGAGTCCGAGCCGAGCCGCTTCTCGGCCGGTGCCAGCAGGGTCGCGAATGATGCCACGTTGTTCTCGACCCACCCCGTGCGTCCCACCACCGCCACATCCGGGAGGCCGGGAGCCTCGAGTCCCGTTTCCTCCGAGACGAGATCCGAAGCTCGCACAACCATGTCGGGCAGGTCGCGCTCCAGGCGCGTCTGGTGATAGGTGTCCTCGAGCGGGTAGCGCCCGGAGACACTCGCAGCAACGGAAACAGCAAGCGGCCAATCAACGCGGGACATGAGACAGAGGGTAGGGGTCCCGACATGTCTGCGGGCAAGGCTCGTCATGAGACGCGGGACATGAGACGCTAGACACGAGACAGCCTCGGGTCTCAAGCCTCGGGTCTCAAGCCTCGGGTCTCAAGCCTCGCGTTCAAGTCTCGGATCTCAAGTCTCAAGTCTCGGGTCTCGGGTCTCAAGTCTCGGGTCTCGTCTCGGGTCTCGGGTCTCAAGTCTCGGGTCTACTTGCTACCAGCCCCCACATTCCCCGGTAGCGCTCCGACGTCTCGAGCAATTCTCTGTGTGTTCCCCTGGTTTGGATCTCGCCGTCTTCCATCACGATGATCTCGTCCATGCGGTCGAGACCAACCGGACGGTGGGTGATCAGCACGAGGGTGCGTTCTCGTGTCGCTTCGAGCAGATCATCCATCACAGCCTCTGCGGTCACGGGATCGAGACCGGATATGGGCTCGTCGAGCACCAGGATCGGGAAATCCGCGAGCAGAGCCCGCGCAAGAGCAAGCCTGCGGCGCTGGCCACCCGATACCAACTCTCCTCCCTCGCCGACGTCGTAGTCGAGACCGTCGGGAAGCTCATCGATCCACCGACCAAAACCAACGCGGTCGAGCACGGCACGCACCGCGTCGTTCGTGGCGTCGCGGTCGCCGATTCGAACGTTGCCGGCGATTGAACCTCTGAAGAGGAACGCTCGATCGTCTTCGTAGCCGACGACGGCTCGAAGTTCGTCGGGGTCAGCATCGCGAAGATCAACTCCGCCCAATGAGACAACTCCTTGATCGGGATCTCGGAACCGGCAGATCACATGCGCCAAAGTGGTCTTGCCGGCGCCGGTCTCGCCGACAATCCCGATCCGTGCACCCGGCCGGATGGCGAGATCGATCGGGCCGAGAATCCGAGCGCCGTTCGACGCGACTACGACTGCCTCCTGGACATCCAGCGTCGCGATCGGGGGGATCGGAACAGCGCGTTGGGGGGCAGACGTCGGTGATTCGGCGTCGGTGACCTCGAACAGTCGATCTGCAGCTCCCAGCGAGCGACCAAGCCGCTCGAACGCTGATGGGAGAGGGGCAACTGCCTCGAACGGGGTGATGGCCAGCATTGCGAGCACGGCGACCATCACCCCGTCGAGCGACCCTCGGTCCACCGCGGCAGCGGAAACCCACAACGTGCCGACCAGCGCAAAACCGATCAGTGCGAGAAGCATCGCATCCCCGAATCCGTGGAGCCACGCCGTCCTTCGTTCGGCGTCCGCGACACGTTCTAGCCACCTGATCGGCAGCAGCAAGCATCCGGTCCTCCTCACCAAGAGCGACAATCGCCTGTGCACCCTCGATGGTTTCAACGGTTCGGCCGATCAGCTGACCTCGTTCGCCTGCGACGGCACGGCCGGAAGCGTTCCCGGCCCGCTGCGTGACCCAGGGAACGAGGACACCTGCCACGGCCAGCGGAATGAGGATGGTGGGAACCGACGCCGGCAGCCAAAGCACCGCGAGAAGGAGCGTCAGGAGAGCAACGACGATGGCGATCAGGGGAGGAGCGATCACGCGGACGAAGACGTGTTGGATCTCGTCGACGTCATCGAGGGATCGCCCGACCAAGTCTCCCGCTCGGAACGACGCAACTCCGGAAGGACCCAGCCGGTGGATCGCCCGAGCGATCCGGGATCTCAGATCAGCGAGGAGATGGAGGCTCAAATCGTGGGAGACGAGGCGCTCGACATACCGGAACACAGCGCGTGCGATGCCGAAGAACCGAACACCGACGATTGCGAGAGTGAGATCGAGCAGCGGCGGTTGCAGCGCCGCTGAAGAGATCAGATAGGCGGAAACGGTGAGCAAGCCGATCGATGATGCCACCGATGCGGCACCGGCGCCGATTGAGCCCGCAAGGCGCCCCGGATAGGCTCGGAGTGAACGAGCGAGGCGAATGAACCCGTTCACCGCAACTCCCCCGCCGTCGGCGCCACGATGCGCCCGTTATCGATACCAACAACACGATCGGCAAGGTCGATCAGAGCACGCTGGTGAGCGACAGTCACCACGGTCCGGCCTGCAGCTATTCGCTCAAACGACTCGACGATCCTGAGCTGGGTCACGCTGTCGATGCCCGCGGTCGGCTCATCGAGCAACAGCACATCCGGTGATCGCACGACCGCACGAGCGAGCGTCACCATGCGTCGCTCCCCGTGGCTCAGTCCAGCGCCGCGTTCGCCGATGAACTCGCCGAGTCGCGGTATGAGGTCCTCTGCGCCAACAAGCTCGAGGGCGGCCGCGGCGTCATCGCTACTCGAGCCGGCCGCTCCGAGACGCACGTTCTCGAGAACAGTTCCCGCGACAAGGAACGGCTCCTGCTGGACCCAGCCAACCCGAGAACGCCAGAACGCGAGATCGAGGGAGCCGAGTGCGATACCTTCGATCTCGACGGTGCCGCAACCGGGACTGTCGAATCCCAGAATCAGTCGCATCAAGGTGGACTTGCCTGCGCCGGAGGGTCCTACGACTGCAAGATGCTCACCAGGAGCGATGTGGAGGTCGACCCCGTCGAGCACAACGGCGCCTTCCGTGTCTCCGAGGAATGGATACCGGTAGGTCACGCGTGAGAATGCGATGAGCGGCGCCCCCTGCACAAGCGCCGACTGCCCGTCGCTGACGATCGCCGTCGGGAGTGGAGTCTCGAGAATGTCGAACGCGGACCGAGCAGCTTCCATGCCGTCCATCGCAGCGTGGAACTCTGATCCGGCTTTGCGGAGCGGGGCGTACACCTCGGGTGCGAGAATCAGGATCGCGAACGCCGGTTCGAAGTCAAGATTCCCATTCACTACCCGCAAACCGACGGCGACGGCAATCACAGCAACCGACATCGTCGCCACGAGCTCGAGCACGAACGCCGACAGGAACGCGATCCGAAGGGTGGCCATCGTCTGCTTGCGGTATTCGTCCGAGAGCTTCCGGATGCGCTCGATTCTCGCCCCGCCGGATCGGTACACCTCGAGGGTCAGCAGACCTCGAAGCGTCTCCACCAGAGCGTCTCCAAGACGGAGGATGGTATGCCAGCGAGCCCGCGTTGCTCGATCCGAGTAGTTGCCGATGAGCATCATGAACACCGGTATCAAGGGCACGGTGATGACGATGATCACGGCGGTCAGCGGGTCGACGGTTGCGACCCAGATGATTGCCAGGAGCGGGACCAGCGCCCCGAGGACGAGCTGCGGGAGGTACCGCGAGAAGTAGGCGTCCAGCGCGTCGATTCCACTCGATGCGACGAGGGCGAGGTCCCCGCTTCCCGCCGACCGACCTCGCGCGGTCTGCGCCAGCACGGCCCTCATGACCTGCTCGCGCAACGTGCGCTTTACGTCGGCCGCAGAACGGTAGGCCGCCACCGATCGGGCCCATTCGAAGAGTCCACGAGCCGCATAGATGAGCGCGAGGATGATGAGGGTCGCCGACAGGTCCCCCGGCGCGGCACCTTCGCGGAAGATGCGATTCACGATTCCAGCGAGGATCACGGCCCCGGCAATGACAGCGAGTGCGGAGGCAAACCCGAGGGCGATCGTCACCCCCATATACCGGCGCACCCCCTCGGTTACCCCGAAGAGGCGCCGGTCGACCGGGCTGACCCGGTCCGCTTCTGCCTGCAGACCGTCAGTGGGTGGACGTTGTGACATCCCTAGGACCGACGCGCTTGCGGAACACCCAGTAGCTCCATGACTGGTAGACAAGCACGATCGGAACGAATATGAGCGCGACGATCGACATGATCTGCAACGTCAGCGTGGTCGACGATGCGTTGAAGACAGTGAGGCTGTAGTCCGGGTTGATGGTGGAGGTCATCACATTCGGGTACATGCCGATGAAGATCGCCGCAACGACGGCCACAATCGTCAGCCCCGTGCAGATAAACGCCCAACCGAACATCGCCGATCGGGTCAACCAGATGACCGACCCGAGCAGCACAATCGCGAGGACCGGCAACAGGCCGGGGACGAATCCAGCGTCGCCCAGCGTGTACGTCCAGATCATGGCGGCAGTCATGACCACGGTCGCTGCTATCGCGAGCGGTGGTGATGCCGCTGCCGAACGATCACGAACGTCACCATCGGACTTCAACGCCAGGAAGATCGACCCGTGAAGGGTGAACAGGACCAGTGATGCGATGCCCATGACCAGCGAGTAGGGATTCAACAGTGCCCAGAACCCGCCGATGTATTCACCTGCGGCGTCGATTTCGAGACCACGCACGAGGTTGCCGAAGGCCACCCCGAACAGCAGGGCCGGGAGGAGACTCCCGATGAAGATCGCCCCATCCCACATGCTGCGCCACTCGGGTTTGCGGTCTTTGCTCCGGTATTCGAACGCAACACCGCGGATGATCAGAGCAAACAGGATCAAGAACAGCGGCAGGTAGAACCCGCTGAACATAGTCGCGTACCACTCGGGGAACGCTGCAAAGGTTGCACCTCCTGCGGTGAGCAGCCAGACCTCGTTCCCATCCCAGGTTGGGCCAATGGTGTTGATCATGACCCTGCGGTCGTTGTCGTTCTTCCCGATGAAGGGCAGCAGGATCCCAACGCCGAAGTCGAAACCCTCGAGGAAGAAGAATCCGATCCACAGGACGGCGATGAGCACGAACCAGAGGGTTTCCAGGTTCCATATTCCTTGTTCCATGGTCAACCTCCCTAGTACACCATCGACTCGGCGACGTCTTCAGCCGTCTCTTCGTCACCTGGCCCGGCCTTCGCATACTTGACGAACAGGTAGCCGGCAGCGACGGCCAGTGCCAGGTAGATGAGTGTGTAGCCAACGAGCGTCAGGATGATCCATTCGCCGGGGACTGTCGGAGAGTTTGAGACCTCCGTCTTGAGGAGCCCGTACGCGATCCACGGTTGGCGTCCCATTTCGGTGAAGATCCATCCCATGGCGTTCGCCAAGAACGCCGCCGGAATGCCGACCCACAGCGCCGACATCAGGAACCACTTCCGCGGTGTCAACGATCCCCGGATGTGGAACCACACCGCCAGCCCTCCGATCAGCATCATGAGGAAGCCCAAACCAACCATGATCCGGAACGACCAGTACGTGACGAACAGATTCGGGATGTAGTCGCCCGGCCCATATTCGGCGACGGCGGCTGCCTGGAGATCGTTGATCCCCTTGACCTCGCAGTCGAGGTTGTTGCACGACAGGAGGCTCAGGGCCCGAGGAATTGCCACGTTGACGCTGTTGCGGCTGTTCTCCTTGTCGCCAACCGCAAACAACGAGAAAGAGGCCGGCTGTTCGGTTTCCCACAGGGCTTCGGCGGAGGCCATCTTCATGGGCTGGACCTCGACCATGACCTGCCCTTGCCAGTGACCGGTGAGCGCCACGCCGATGGTGGCGACGAGCAAGACAGCGCCGCCAAGCGCTGCCGACTTGCGCATGACAACCACGTGCTGCTTCTTGGCCAGGTGGTAGGCGGACACACCAAGGATCAGCGCGCTGGCGGTCGCGAATCCGACGGCCACCGTATGCGGGAAGTGTGTCCAGAGCACTCTGCTCGTGAGGATTTCGCCGAAGTTCTGCATCTCGGCGCGGCCGGTCACGGAGTTCAAGGTGTAGCCGGTCGGGAACTGCATCCACGAGTTGGCGAGGAGAATGAAGAAGGCCGAAGCCATCGTCCCGAAAGCGACCATCCAGATGGTGAAGAGGTGGACCTTCGGACTCAGCTTCTTCCAACCGAAGATCCAGAGACCGAGGAACGTCGATTCGATGAAGAATGCGAGCAGTGCCTCGATCGCGAGGGGTGCGCCGAAGATGTCGCCAACGAAGCGCGAGTAGGTCGACCAGTTCATGCCGAACTGGAATTCCTGAACGATGCCCGTGACGACTCCGATGGCGAAGTTGATCAGCATCAACTTGCCCCAGAACTTCGTCATCCGGAGGTACTCGGGCTTCTTGGTGCGGACCCAGGCAGTTTCCATGATGGCGACCATCCAGGTGATGCCGAGCGTGATCGGCACGAACAACCAGTGGTACACCGTTGTGATGCCGAACTGCCATCGCGCCAGCAGCACTTCCTCCATGAGCCCTCCCATCGGTCGGATCCAGTCCGTGGGTAGGTTGAAGGTCGGGCAGGGGCCGTCGTAGGGTCGTTTGTCCCGAAATCCAGAGGGTCATGACCCTATCGGAACCTCGCGGTCAGCAACTCCCTGCGGTCACTCGGCGGCGACCTTGTAGCGTCCCTTGATCGCAACGAGGTAGTAGACAACGACACCGCCGATGACCACGACCGTGAGCGCCAGAATCGTTGGGATGAGGAAGCGGGTCGTCCACGGATCCGGGGCTTCGATCGGATCGATCGGGGGAATCTCGATTGCGGCCCCACTGTCTACCGAGGTCGGCGCAACCTCGACCTCATCACCTTCTTCCCCTTCCTGTCCCACGGCAATGGCCGGGAGCAGGAAGATGAGACCAGCGAGGAGCGCGGCAATCAGCAAACGGAACGACCGTGTCATGGGGCGAGGATAGACGATGACTACGACGCGATGAAGCGCCCCGCAACGAGGCGCTTCATCCTTGCTGGTTGTCGGTCAGGCTTCGGTGTTCACGATGCGGCCCCGAAGGCGTGGATACTTCGTCGGAGCATGGGCGAAACAGTGGTCCCGACGGTTGTATCGGGACAGGTTGGTCTCGCATCCCTTGTGCGCGCACTTGCGTTCCGTGGAGTAGGTCTTCGGGGCGCGGGCGCCGCCGTCGAGGCGGCGACCTCTGAGGACGTTGTCATTCATTGAGGGTTCCCTCCATTCGAGCCGGACGGAATCACATTCCCGGCTCGTTGCTCTCTCGTTCTTCTTGTATCAACGCTCGGAGGGTGTCGAAAAGTTCCGGGGGAGGCTCAGATTTCCCTCGTTCGCGGATCACATCCTTCAACCGGGCTTCGAACTCGAAGGCGTCCATACACGGTGGGCAACGACGCAGGTGCAGCCGAATGCGCGACGTCGTGAAGAACGACGCCTCCTTGTCGAGGTACTGGTACACATATTCGATGGCATAATCGCAGCCGCTCATGACCGGTCCCCTGTGATTCCGTGCTCCTCTGCTACATCCCACAACTTCTTTTGGAGTGCCTTTCTTCCCCGATGCAGCCGTGACATGACGGTTCCGATCGGGATGTCGAGCATTTCGGCGATTTCCTTATACGAGAAGCCGTCCACATCGGCCAGCAGCACCGGCAGCCGGAACGACTCGGGAAGGGACTCCAGGGCCTCGATGACGTCGGTATCGACGAACGTATCAAGCATGTCCGCCTCTGCGCTCTGTGTCGCTCCCGATGCCTCCCCGAGCCGCTTGTACAAGTAGAGGTCCTCGAGCTCGCCGAGTTCTACCTCGGAGGGCCGGCGCTGCTGCTTCCGGTACTTGTTGATGTAGGTGTTCGTGAGAATTCGGTAGAGCCATGCCTTGAGGTTGGTGCCCTGGCTATACGAGTCATACGCTCGGTAGGCCTTCAGGAATGTCTCCTGCACGACGTCCTCAGCATCGGCGGGATTGCGCGTCATGCGCAGCGCAGCCGAGTAGAGCTGCGGGGCGTACTGCATCGCATCCTTCTCGAAATCTGCCTGATCCGCCACGGGTCTCCTCACTTGCGGTCGCCATCCTACGGCCGAGCCGGAATGAGCGGGAAACCACTAGGATTCCGGCTCCCCCGCCGGGGTAGCTCAGTCCGGTAGAGCAACGCACTCGTAATGCGTAGGTCGTCGGTTCGAATCCGATCTCCGGCTCCAACAAATCCCCGTCGTTCGTCTTGCTTCTCTCTTCCACTGCGAGTCTCTTCAGTTTCTTGCCTCCCCGACTCCGTGGGGGAAGCGCGTCCAGGCGACCGCCCGGACGCGGAGGGGGCTCTGGAAGCCTGCACACGAAGACGAGGCCCACCGCGGAGCTCAAGTCTCAAGTCTCGGGTCTCGGGTCTCAGATCTCGGATCGCGACGCGCGACTCCGAGTTCTCCCCTAGCTCGTAATCGCTTGGGCGACTGCGAGTCCGATGGTGCGATGGCCGTCGGTGTTCGGGTGTGGCCAACCGGCCCACATTTGAGTGTCGATGGGCAGCCCGTCAATGTCCACCCAGGTCACGTCGCTACTCAGGCCGTCCTGAATGGCACCGTGCAGCTCGCCAAGCGCGAACTGCATCTCCTCAGCACACTCGGGGCCGATCGGGGACCATCCGGGCGCGATTGTTGTTCCATCGATCGCGAAGTAGCTCGCCCAATACACCGACGCATTCACACGGGCTCGAATTGCCTCAGCGATCTCGGATGCCCCGGCTGTGATCTGGTCGCGCCGATCGCCCAGATTCCAGCTTTCCGTGATCGCTTGTTGACACGCCAGCTTGTCCCCGGCCTTGGTCCAGGAGAACGCCGTGTCCTTGGTCAGTTCCTTCACGACGTCAACCCAGTTCGTCGAGTTGATCCCGGCCGTCACGATCACGACATTCCACGTCGCGGGGTCTGTGTAGCGCTCGATGTCGTCGATCTGGCTGGGATGTGCATTCGAGCACGAGTCTGAACCACCGTTGAGCACCGAACTCATACCTGCACCCGGGAACGCGATGTTGACGTAGTCGGGAGCCCACGCGGCAGGAAGAGCGGCGGCGACCGAATCGCGCACGGTGCTTCCGAACGAGTAGTCAGCGTCGCGGCAGGTTGCGTCGCCGGTGAACCACTGCCGCGTGTACCCGGACGCAATTGAGTCACCGGCAAGCACAATCATCGGGGCAGACGGTGTCACGCCGGTCCATGCCGTGTGCCACTGCGAGTGCCAACCGTTGAGGTCGACCGCACGGACTTCGAGCCTTGCGTACGTCTCGGGAACCACGGAGGCGTACGAAACGGTGGGTTCAGCGGCTGACGTGGCAAATACTCTGCCCGGATTGAGTCGATTCCATCGGTACTCGTACCGCAAGATCCCATCGTTGTCGATGGCCTCGATCTGGAGATCGGCCTCGAGCAACGTGTTGTGCGGCTGCGGATCGAGCAGCTCGGCCGCCATGATGATCGGCCGGGTGTCACCGTCGGGCAACTGGTCATAGGGCGGCGCGAGGGCTGAGACGGGGACCGCCACGGCCATCGCAACACCCAGAACAAGGCTCATCAATACGGCGCGTCGTGACATCAATACAAACCTACTCGTTGTGTGTGGTACCGATACGACGCCCCACACACAGATTAAGTTCCCTCGTTGTTGCGAGAAGGGCAGTGGCGCGTTGCCGGTCGAACGTCACGGCGTGTATTGCTCGAGGATCTCGGTGACTTCACCACCGTTGATGAAGAGCCAGACGTTGCACGAGTTGGAAGGGCAGGAAATGTACGCACTCGGGTCGACCGGCCATCCGGAGAATGGGACGGTCAGGAACCCGATGGATCCTGCGTCGATCTCATGAACCGTGACTGTCGGTGCAACGGGGATTGTCCGGAGCGTCGGATTGGCGTTGCGCACGTAGTAGTCATTGTTGACCTCCTCCCCATCCGCTGCTCCCTCGGTATACGCGATGTCACCGAAGTAGAAACAGGCCAGATCGAAGTCTATGTCAGCCGCCGATTTCGCCACCACGTAGCCGAACCACACGCCATCCGGCAACGGTCCTGCCCCCGGAGAACAGCCGGATCCGGCAGCGCCACCGCTCCCCGGCAACGAAGCCAACGGATAGAACTCCGGGACGCCGACTTCGTAGGGCCCCCCCGAGGTTGTGGTTGTTGCCGCTGTTGTGGTGGTCGTCGGCGCCACCGTGGTCGTGGTTGCCGCAGCCGTTGTTGTGGTCGCAGCCGTTGTTGTGGTTTCTGCAGCCGTTGTTGTGGTCGCAGCCGTGGACGTGGTAGTTGTGGGCGGTTCTGTTGTTGTTTCAGGCACAGCGGAGGTTGGGGAGGCGGCGACGGTCGTGTCCGTGCTGTCGGAGCAACCGCAAAGGAGGAGCAACACGATGAGAGCTACGGCGGATCTCACTCATCCACTGTACGGCGCAGGTTCGAGTTCTCAATAGGGCGCTAGGACCATAATTGGCGCAGCCGGTTCTTGCCTGGCTTCGGAGATCCCTGGAGTCCAGACAACCGCCGGGCATGGGCGGTCCGATCATGGCGCGATCGCGGATTCGAGACGGGCGAGACAGAGGAGGTCGATCGTTAGGATGCGCGGCGTGGTGAGACGATGGATTGCAGCGAGACCGACAAGGCGCACGGACCGAAGATGCACGGTGCCGGCAGATTCGCCGTGGCCGCTGCAGAGGCGCCGGTGAAGGCCGTCGCCTGCGTCGGGTTGGCAGTTCTCGACTTCATCTTCGGCATCGACGTGCGACCAGATCGAGGCCGCAAGGCGTTCGCTGATTCGATGACGGTGATCGGCGGCGGCCCGGCCGCTACGGCCGCCGCAGCTGTTGCTCGGCTCGACGGCAACGCGAGCTTCATCGGGCAACTCGGCAATGACGCAGTCGGAGACCTGATCATTGGAGACTTCGCTCGCTGGGGTGTCGATACGAGCCGCGTACGGCGCCACCCATCGGCCTCATCTCCGGTCTCGACGATCACGGTCGAGGCGGACGGGGAAAGGACCATCATCAATCACACGGATCCCAGACTGTTGGAGTCGGCGAACCAAGTCACCAAGGATGATCTGTCTGGATCCGACGCCGTGCTCGGCGACCTCCTTTGGCCGACTGGAGCATTGTCGGCGATGGAGGCGGCACGCGAGCTCGGTATTCCGGCAGTCCTCGACTTCGATCACGTCCGCCCGGGTCCGATCGATGCCGCGCTCTCGACTCCGACGCACATCGTGTTTTCGGCACCGGCTCTCGCGGAGGTAAGCGGCGAAGGTGATCCGGCCTCAGCCTTGCAGTCGATAGCCGCTCGCACAGACGCATGGCTCGCCGTCACCCTGGGCGACGCCGGACTCGTTTGGCTTGATGATGGTGGCGCTGCCCACGCGTGTCCGGCCTTCGCGGTCGAGGTTGCCGACACCCTCGGCGCCGGCGACGTATTCCACGGTGCATTCGCACTCGGCCTCGCCGAGCATCGGCCGATCGAAGACGTGATCCGGCGCGCCTCAGCCGCATCCGCTCTGAAGTGCACCCGCTTCGGCGGGCGTGCCGGTATCCCCACCGCCGAGGAAGTCGACGAGTTCCTCCGGCAACGGTCATAGCCGACGAGCCGACGACACACCCATCGATCGAGCTCGAGATCGCGGAACTAGGGCTGGGCGTGGGGAGGCGGCCACCATGGGGCCAGATGTGCGTCCACTGTCGCGTACCAGTCGTCGGTCATCGCACCAAGGGGGTCGATATGGCCGGAGTACGTCGCCCAGTCCAGTGGTTTGTCGATCCAGAGGCGAACCGCCGTGCGATGAAGCCCCCTGTCCGCTTGGCCGAGGGTGCGTTCCGTGCCGTGGATCGTGACCGGCAGCAGCGGCGCACCGCTCATCCATGCCAGCCAGGCTGCTCCCCGCTTCGGTTCAGTCTCGCGCCAGTACTCCACTCGTCGCCCTTCAGGGAACACACCAGCAGTACCGCCTGCCCGAAGATACGCGATCGTTTCCTCCAACGCCCGCAACGGCACACCGTCGCGGTCTGTGGGAATCGCTCCGAAGAACCCGGTCACCACATCGAACGCAAGGTGGTTTCCGAACAACTCGTCGACGGCGATGAACCGGACCAGGCGTCCTAGGGCGTTGATTACGAGAGGGGGGTCGAGATGGGAGAAGTGGTTGGCGGCAACCACAAGCGGCCCGCGGCTCGGGATGTTCTCGGTGCCGCTGACCTCGAAGTCCAGCAGGCCGCGAGCGAGGATTCGAAACGGAATGTTGAGGAATCGCGTCGTGGCGGCCGAGGGGATCCGCCGGAACCTAGCCATCGCCGGCCAGCTCGGAGAACAGGTGGGCGAAGGCCAGTTGCGGCCGCTGGTTCGTGGCGAGCGCCTCGATCGCGACCAGGATCCGCTCGGCTCCGGTAATTGCCCGCCTCGGTGTCATGGATGACAGCGCCGAGACGGGGACGTCGGTGTTGCGCACCGGGCTGCCGAATTGGGCCGCCGCTACATCTCGGTAGAAAGAAGCGAGTATCTCGAGACCGGTCACGTAGAGGGCGTCGGTTGCGCGCTTCAACGCGCGGGTCTGCCGATCGCGAAGCGACTTCGGCGCTTCGTCACCGAGCGCATCGCGTTCTTCCTTCTGACGCTCCTTGAGAGCAGAAAGCAACGGCTCCGCGGCCGTCATCGCCTCATCGGCAAGCCGGAATGCATCACCCGGGTGTTCGCCGAGCCGCATGGGAATACTGAGCCACACTCTTCGGTAGTCGGCGACTTGAGGCTCCGTCGCGAGCGCGAGTGCGAGGCCGGGTCGCCCCCCTGCGATCCGGGCGGCTTCCGTCGCCTGATCAGTCTGGACTCCGAGCTGCGCGAGCCCTGCTGCGACTTCCGGCTCTGAGACTCGACCGAGCACGACGGTTCGGCAGCGACTCGCCACCGTCTCCGGCAAATCATCTTCTGTCTCGGCGACGATCACGAATACCGTGGCAGGAGTCGGCTCTTCCAGCGTCTTGAGGAGGGCGTTCGCGGCTTCGTCATTCATCATTCCCCCTTCCTCAAGCAGAAAGACCTTCCTGTCCGACTCGAGCGGAGTGCGCGTTGCCTGTGAGACAACGCTTCGCGCCTGATCGACCGTGATCGATGCACGGCCTTCGGGTTCAACGAGAACGAGGTCTGGATGGACACCCGCCAGCACGCGGCCGAAGCAGGCTTCGTCTTCGCCGCATAGGAGTGCAGCTGCGAACCGCCGGGCGATCGTCGCCTTGCCGACGTTGGACGGACCAACGAAGAGATACGATTGGGCGGGTTCGACGATCTCGCGTTCGAGGAGCTCGATGACCCCGCGATGCCCGATGATGGCGTCGAATCGGGTCACCATCGAGCCCGGATCTCCCGATACGCCGTCTCAACAACGTCGTCGAGCGGCGCGTGCGTGTTGATGGTGATGAAGCGCTCGGGCTCCGCAGCCGCCAGCGCAGCGAACCCCTCTGCGACCGCTTGCTGGAAGTTGACACCTTCGTCTCCGATCCGATCCCCGACCGCCTGGCGCGCGAGACCCTCGTTTGGGTCAACTGCGAGGAGCACCACCATGCTGGGCCAGACCCCAAGCAAACCGGGTTCGTTGGCGCTCCGGACCTCCTCGACACCAAGCCGGCGGCCCGCTCCCTGATACGCAAGCGACGAGTACACCGATCGATCAGACAGGACCCACGCTCCATCATCGAGAGCCGGACCCACCACTTCGGCCGCGAGTTGGGCGCGGGCGGCGGCGAAGAGGAGTGCTTCCGTCCACGGCTTCGGCGCGAGTTCGTGGCTGAGGAGAATCTGCCGGATCGCTTCGCCAACGTGAGTTCCGCCGGGCTCGCGCACACGGACCACGCGGACGCCGTCGGCTTCGAGTCGTTCACCAACCCGGAGCGCAACCGTTGACTTACCGGCACCTTCGATGCCCTCGAAGGCGATGTACGGACGCTTCACTTGCTCTCGTTCCTCGTACTCGACGCCACCGGGACAGTTTCGCAGAGTTGGGGGCGGCAGGTCCGGCGCTACGCCTTCTTCGGCTTCCGCTTCGGAGCCGACCCTTTGGCCCGCCGCTCGGCGAGCAGTTCGACCGCGCGATCGAGGGTGATGGTGTCGATGGAATCCGCAACCCTGAGGGAGGCGTTGGTCTCGCCGTCGGTAACGTACGGACCGAATCGTCCGTTTCGAAGCACGACCGGCTTCTCCGTATTCGGGTCTTCGCCGAGTTCCTTCAGCGGAGCCGCGGCAGTCCGGCTGCGGCCCTTCTTCGGCTGAGCGAGCAGAGCAATCGCCGTTTCGAGGTCGACCGTGAAGATCTGATCCTCATCCTCGAGGCTGCGACTCTCCTTGCCCCACTTCACGTAGGGCCCGTAGCGCCCGTTCTGCGCCGTAATCGGCTTGCCGTCCTCGGGATGCTCACCAAGCTTTCGCGGCTGCGTGAGAAGGCGGAGGGCATCCTCAATAGTCACGGTTTCGAGCGACATGGTCTTGAAGAGGGAGGCCGTCTTCGGTTTCGACTTCGACTCCGGATCTCGCTCGCCGAGCTGAACGTACGGCCCGTAGCGTCCCGCTTTGGCGAACACGGTGAGACCGGTCTCGAGATCCTCGCCGAGGGCTCGGTCGCCGGACGGTGCCTCGAGCAACTCGGTTGCGCGTTCGACCGTCAGTTCATCGAGCGGGACATCCTCGGGGATCGAGGCACGGGATTCGCCGTGAACGAGATACGGCCCGAATTGGCCGCAGCGCGCCACGATCGGTTCTCCGTCCGCTCCCTCACCGATCGGAAAGGCGTTGACTTCGCGCGGATCGATACCTTCGAGTGCATCGTCGGAGACGAGCGTTCTCAGGCCTGGGTGATCGTCGACACCGAAATAGAACCGGTCGAGATACGGAACCATCTGTTCCTCGCCGCCCGCGATCTTGTCGAGGTCCTCCTCCATGAGCGCGGTGAAGTCGTAGTCGACGTAGTCGCCGAAGTGCTCCTCGAGTAAGCCGACTACGGCAAAGGCTTTGAGCGTCGGAACAAGTGCCGACCCCTGTTTGCGCACGTAGTCCCGGTCCTGGATCGTTGAGATGATCGACGCGTACGTCGACGGCCTGCCGATTCCCAGCTCCTCCATCCGCTTCACGAGGCTGGCCTCTGTGTAGCGAGCCGGGGGTTTCGTCTCGTGGTTCGTCGCCTCCATAGCGAGCGCGTCAAGATCCTGTCCTTTCGCGACGGCAGGCAGGTGTCGCTCTTGGTCGTCGCGTGCTGCATCGGGATCATCGATGTCCTCGACATAGGCTTTCAAGAAGCCGCCAAAGAGAATCGTGCGACCGGAGGCCGAGAACTCACACGCTCGTTTGCTTCTCAGTGCCGCCCCGGCGAGTCGGAGTTGGAGGCTCTCACCCTTCGCATCCTTCATTTGGCTCGCCACGGTCCGCTTCCAGATCAAGTCGTACAGACGCGCTTCGTCGGACTTCGATCCGAAGGAACTCGCAACAGTCTTCGGGTCCTGGAAGTGCTCACCAGCGGGACGGATTGCTTCATGTGCCTCCTGGGCACCCTTCGCCTTCTTGCCGTAGAACCGTGGCGAGTCCGGGAGATACTCCTCGCCGAATCGGTCGGCGACCAGGGAGCGGGCCGCGCTCAGGGCCGTCCCCGATAGGTTCGTCGAGTCGGTCCTCATGTAGGTGATGAAGCCGCCTTCGTAGAGGCGCTGTGCAGCCGACATCGTTCGGCGCGTGCCAAATCGGAACTTGCGGCCCGCTTCCTGCTGGAGGGTGGCAGTGCGGAATGGGGGATAGGGGCGCCGCGTGTAGGGCTTGCGCTCGACGGATGTCACTTCGAATGCGGAGTCGACGAGTTCGTCCGCAAGCTCTGCCGCAGCATCGGCATCGAGAATGATGCGGTCCGGCCGGGGTGTTCCCGATTGGTCGAAGTCGGAGCCGGTCGCCACTCGTTCTCCGTCGACGGAGACGAGTCTTGCGTCGAACGGACTCTGCTCGTCGCGAGGGGTGAAGGTGCCCGTTACCCCGGAATACGTGGCGCCGACGAACGCAAGCCTCTCTCGTTCGCGATCCACGATGATGCGAGTCGCCGGGGATTGAACTCGGCCGGCCGACAGCCCCCGCTGGACCTTGCGCCACAACACGGGCGACACCTCGTAGCCGAACAGGCGGTCGAGAACGCGTCGCGCCTCCTGGGCGGCCACAACCTGCTTGTCGAGTTCACGCGGATGATCGACCGCTTCCTGGATGGCTTCCGACGTGATCTCGTGAAACACCATCCTGTGGACGGGAACCTTGGGCTTGAGGACCTCGAGGAGATGCCAGGCAATTGCTTCTCCCTCGCGATCCTCGTCGGTGGCGAGGTACAGGGAATCGGCACCCTTGAGTGCCTTGCGGAGTACCGCCACCTGTTTCTTCGAGTTGGGGTTGACCACGTACATCGGCTTGAAGCCGTTGTCGATATCGATGCCGAACCGAGTCTCCCTCCACGCCATCTTCTTCGCTTCGGACACTTCTCCGACCTTCGTCGGGATATCGCGGATGTGGCCCACCGAGGATTCGACGATGAAATCGTCGCCGAGGTAGCGGCCGATGGTCTTGGCTTTCGCCGGGGACTCGACGATGACAAGGTGTTTGGGCATGGGTGAACAGCACTCAGTCGGTTGGGAACGGGTTCAACGATGCGGGAGTATGGCCGCTTTGTCAAGACAATGAGTGTTGACCGGCGAATCGTGCCTATCGATCGAAGCCGGCGCGGAAGCGTTCAACCACCTTGGGCCACGTGAACACGTCCTCGGCGTATCGCCGTCCCGCGAGCCCCATCACCCGTGCAGATTCGGGGTCGTTGAGCAGAATCTCGAGACCCTGGACGATGTCGTCGGTCGAGTGGACGACGAAGCCGGTCTCACCGGGGATCACCGTCTCGGGAGACCCGCCGGAATCCCCTGCGAGGACCGGGAGACCGGTGGCAGCCGCCTCGAGGAAGACCAGACCGAGGCCCTCCACTTCCAGCCCACCCCAGCGCGATCGGCAGGGCATGCAGAACACGTCCATCTGCCGGTACAGGCCGGGCAACTCAGACCACGCGACGTCAACCGCGAAGCGGGTCCGCACGTGGAGCTTGTCCGCGAGTCTGCGGAGACTCCTTTCGGTGCGGCCCGTGCCCACGAGCAGCAACTCGACCGGGTATGACAGTCTTGATGCCGCCTCGATGAGCCGACCCTGTCCCTTGCGCGGCACGAACCGGGAGACACATCCGACAACCGGGACGTCGTTGTCACCGTTGGGTGGGGGACGGAACGTATCGATGTCCACGCCGGCTCCGACGACAATCACGTCCCTGCCGGAGAGTTGTTCGACGCGGCCGGCCGTGAAATCACTGACCGCAAACCTCACGTCTGCATCGCGGAGTGCCTTGGCGACCGCCTGCCGTGTCCCCGGCGCTGCCGCGGGGAGGGTCACCTCTGCGCCGTGGCTGAGCACCCCGTAGGGAACACCGAGGCGTTGCCGCAACGCCGGTCCGAGGTATGGCAACGGATGTGGCGCACCGAACAGTATGGCGTCGGGGCCGAAGTCCGCTGCACGATCCTGGACCCACGCGGCGACCTTGGGAGTTGGCCACATGAACGACGAATGGCTTCGGCTCACGCGCTCGTCGAATTCAGCTGCGCCGTCGGCGGGAGCGATCACATGCCATTCGTCCGGATAGGCATTGATTACGTTGCCGAGGTACTGCTGAATCCCACCTGGTTTCGGGGGGTAGTCGTTCGTGATGAGCAGCAGCCGCACCGTCAGTCTCCCAGATGTGCGGCGACGTTGTATGACGAGATGCGAGGGCCCGATCCGCCGTAGATGATTTCGCTGTGGGCCGTATTTCGCGGAATGGGGAGCACGTCTCGATTCGGGAACGAGATGCCGAGGAGTCGCGCGACGTACGCTCTCGTGACTCCCCCGTGTGTGAAGACGGCGACGGTGCCCCCCTCGTCCTCGGCAAGCGTTGCCGCTGCGGATTCGAGCCGTTCGCCGGCACGGGCAAAGGTCTCGCCGGTGCTGCCGCGTGGTTCGTCACGTCCCTCTTCGAAGATTCTGCGGAACGCCTCCGGGTCGGTCGCCTGTGCTTCGGCGCCGGTGAGTCCCTCCCATTCGCCGAAGTGCATCTCTACGAGATCATCGACGATCCGGATCGTGTCATCGTCTCTCGCAACGGCGGCGGCCGTCTCGCGAGCACGCGCCGACGGAGATGAAGCAAGGGCGTCATATGCGCCAACTGCCTGAGCGAGCGCACTCGCCTGGCGCCGTCCCTCGTCGGACAGCTGCGACTCGCCTCTCCCCCACCAACGGTGCTCGAGATTCGCTTCCGTTTCACCGTGGCGGATGAACCGAAGACGGGTCCCCGACGGGCGGGCGACGTCACCATTGAGGTGTAGATCGTCGTTGAGCGAAAACACCTCAGCTCGATCGTCATGCAGACGGACGGTCGTCAGTGAAGCGTTCGAGGGAACAAGCATCACCGATTGGTCGGCGGCGCCGATGATTGATCCCACGATCGTCTGGATCACACCGCCGTGGGTCACCGCGATCGCCTCCTGGCCGTCGTCGATCCGCGACGCGAGCGCTTCGAATGCGCCCCGGACACGTTCCGTGAAACCGGAGAATCGTTCACCCCCCTCGGGTTGGAAGTCACCGGAGCCGAACCGCCCGCTCGTGATGTCGGGGTACCGTCGACGGATCTCCGCAGGCCGCAGCCCGTCCCACGCTCCGAGGTCATACTCGCGCCAGTCCGAGAGGGGCTCCCCGTTGCCGATCGACGCACCAGTTGCCCGAGTCCGGCCGAGATCTGACGTCACAAGCAAGGCGGTGTCGCGACCGGCCATACGCCGGCCGAGGCGCTCGACCTGGAGTCGGCCGCGATCGCTCAGCGGCGAGTCGGATTGGCCCTGCCAGCGCCCCGAGACGTTGCTGACGGTCTCGCCATGGCGAACAAGTGTGATGGTGCGAGCCAGAGAGCCCCCTGCGTGGATCGCCCGTAGGGTAGGACGCCACCGCGTTTCGGCAGGCCGCACTCCGTTCTGCTCGAACGGAGGGCGGACGACCGCCTAGAACAAGCCGTAGGTCACGAACGCCGATGCGAAGATCAGAGAGACGATCGTCATCACCTTGATAACGATGTTCATCGCCGGACCCGACGTGTCTTTGAACGGATCACCGACCGTGTCACCGACGACCGCAGCCTTGTGCGCTTCAGAGCCCTTGCCGCCAAAGGCACCGGCTTCGATGAACTTCTTTGCGTTGTCCCAGGCACCACCTGCGTTCGCCATGTAGATGGCCAACAGGAAGCCTGAGATCAGCGCTCCGGCGAGCAAACCGCCGAGCATCTCGAGACTGATGAATCCGACAACGAGAGGCAGCGCAACAGCGAGGGCACCCGGGAGGATCATTTCTCGAAGGGCTGCTTGTGTCGAGATATCGACGCACTTCTCGTACTCCGGCTTGGCGTCGGGATGCCCTTCACGCAGTCCAGGGATCTCACGGAACTGGCGGCGCACTTCCTCGATCATCTGATTGGCGGCACGGCCGACCGCCTGGATCGTCTGTGCTGCAAACAGATACGGGAACATCCCGCCGATGAAGATACCGACAATCACCCAGATGCTGAGGATGTCGAGAGCCTCGATGGTGTCCTTGCCGGCTTTGGTCAGTTCGACATTCACCGACTGGATGAATGTGAAGAACAGCGCGAGCGCCGTGACGGCAGCAGAACCGATCGCGAAGCCCTTCGCGATTGCGGCGGTGGTGTTGCCCAGCGCATCGAGTGCATCGGTTGTCTCGCGAACCTCCGGCGGCAGATGCGCCATCTCGGCAATCCCGCCTGCGTTGTCTGCGATGGGACCGTAGGCGTCGACCGAGACCGTGATACCGAGCGTTGCCAGCACACCGATCGCCGCGATTGCCACGCCGTAGATACCGCCCCCGTCCACGGCCCAGTCACCGGCCCAGAAGGCTGCTCCCATACCGAAGGCGACCACGATCACGGAGTATGCGGCGGACTTCATGCCCTCGGAGATTCCCGCGAGAACAACGGTCGCCGGTCCGGTTTGAGCTTGGCGGGCGATCTCTTTTACGACCTTG
Source organism: uncultured actinomycete (assembly GCA_942491345.1). Classification (GTDB taxonomy): domain Bacteria; phylum Actinomycetota; class Acidimicrobiia; order Spongiisociales; family UBA5794; genus JAHEEL01. The sequence goes on along the minus strand of CALOAN010000020.1, from coordinate 404,074 downwards.
TGTTCATCCGACGTGAACCACATCGAGATGCGGCCGATGACGATGCCAACAACGAGGCCGACAAGCACTGCGAGGAAGAACCCCCAGTAGTTCTTCACACCTTCGATTCCACCGAACATCAAGGGGGTCAGCGCTCCAACTCCGATGACCGTCAGCCCCGCGGCAGCCCACGTTCCACGTTCGAGGGTTGCGGCGAGGCTGGCCTTGCCTGGGCGCACGAGCAACGAACCGATGATCGAGGCGAGCATCCCGATGGAGGCGATCATCAGCGGGTAGAAGACAGCCTGCATCGTGAAAGCCTCGCCGGCGACGCCGAACACCAGTACGGCGAACGAGATCGGTGCCACGAGTGATCCCACATACGATTCGAAGAGGTCGGCGCCCATACCCGCAACATCTCCGACGTTGTCGCCAACGTTGTCGGCGATCGTGGCCGGGTTGCGGGGATCATCCTCGGGGATCCCGGCTTCAACCTTGCCGACCAGGTCGGCTCCGACGTCGGCGGCCTTCGTGTAGATCCCGCCGCCGACGCGGGAGAACAGAGCGATCGAGGATCCTCCAAGGGCAATAGCCGTCACAACGGCTACCCAGTCGTCGAGATCGAGAATCTCCTTGAACAGCCACACGCCGAGCGAGAATCCGAGCAGCCCAAGACCGGCGACGGTGAACCCCATGACGGCCCCGCCGCGGAACGCGATGGGAAGGGCAACCTTGATGCCACCCCGCCGTGCTCCTTCGGCAGTTCGCGCGTTGGCCGCAGTTGCGATCCGCATTCCAATGAAGCCGGCCGTCGCCGAGAGCAGGGCACCAAACACGTAGGCAACGGCTCCCCATGGACGACCCCAGGGAAGGAATATGAGGATCAGCGTCGCAAGGATGGCGACGAAGATTGCCACAGCTCGGTATTCGCGCTTCAGGAATGCCATCGAACCCTTGCGAATGGCTCCCATGAGATCCACCATCACCTCGCTGCCGGGATCGGCGGACGTCACTTGGCGGGCGTAGAAGAACGCAAGGACGAGGGCGGCGGCCCCCATGAATGCGGCCACATAAAGCCACAGATCCGGCTGGCTCACAGAATCTCCCAGGATCGGCGAATGGAACCCGGGAATTATAGTTTCGCCAAAGGAGGCTCCGATTGTCCCGCCGGCACGGGACCGTGAACCCTCGATACGTCGCGAGATCCGCCACGCAGCTCGACATCCGCCGTACGATCTTCGACCGTGAAACGAATCCTTCCCGTCATGAACCTCCTCCTGGTCTCGGGCCTCGTCGCCGTGTCATGCTCGCCGAGCGCCGCTGAGACGCCCGAAACCACGCTGCCGACCACGACCACGACCACCACACCGCCGATCGCCGCCGCGTCGAGTTCCACAACCACCACCACGGAACCGGTCATTCGCGTCCAGGTCGAAGGCGAGCTCCAAGACGACCTCCTCGCCGTTGTGGCGACCTTCCTTTCGTGGCAGATCGACGATCGCAACCACCCGCCCAAGATTCCGAAAGGACTCGAGGCTCACCTCGCGAACCATCCGATCGCAACGACTGATGATGTCGAAGTCACCGGCACCACAGCAGAGGTTGAAGGCGGGGAGGTTGGTGTTGTCCTGACGGAGGGTGGTGACGTGCTCCTTGCGGCAGACGAAGGCTCCGGTTGGCAGATCGTCGGAGCCCGCCCAGCCAACGACGCTGCGTGGTACGGCGATGAGCCGCGCGTCGTCATGGTCATCGGCTCCGATGCTCGGGTGGGAACCAACCAGCAGACTCACCGCGCCGACAGCATCCACCTCCTCACGGCGAACCCCTCCCAAGGGACAGGAACAATCCTCGGATTCCCACGAGACAGCTGGGTATCGACGAAGCACGGCACCATGAAGTTCTCATCTCTGATGTCGGGCCGCGGGCCGCAGGTCATGGTCGACCAGGTTGTCGACACCTGGGACCTTCCGGTCGAGGGTTACGTCGTAACGGGATTCGAGGGATTCGAAGACCTGATGGGAAAGGTCGGCTACCTCCCGATCGACCTCCCGAGGGCGATCCCAAACCAGGCGTGGTGGAACGGATGGCCGGCAGGGGAACAGACGCTTTCTCCGCAGCGAGCGCTCGAATACTCCAGAACTCGCAAGGGGATCCCGGGCGGTGACCTCACCCGGTCGGCCAACCAGGGCTTGGTCATGTTGGCCGTGCTGCACCTGCTCCAGATGAACGACATCGTCGATACGCCCGAGATCGTGAAGCTCCTCCTCGACTACACGTGGACGAGCCTTACCCCCACCGATCTCATCCAGCTCGGCGCGGCCGTCCACACCCTCGATCCCGAGGCCATCGACAACATCGTCCTCCCGGGTAATCCCGGCTGGGCCGGGTCGGCTTCGGTTGTGAGGCTCACGCCCGAAGCCGACGAGATGCTGGACGACCTGAGAGACGATGGGTTGGTCGAAGTAGCAAGCAGCGGGTAGCAAGACAAGACCCTCTCTTCGTCTCCACCAGGAAGTGGGGCAGACGCGGCCGGACGAAAGTCCGGTCGCAGAGGGGCGGCCTGGGAGCCCGAGTCGCGAGGATGAGACGGTGTTGCGTCTCCAGCCGGCGGATGGCAGCGCGCCGCTACGGATCTCCCAACAGCTTCGTGGGGTCGAACTCGGCCTTGCTCGAGGCGTGCACGGTTGTCGATCCGAGGCCGAGCAGGCTCACCCGACGTTCGACCGCGACCTCAACCACGCGGGATCGCCAGCTCCGGTCGATCGGGCAGCGGCAGGATGTCAACACCGAACCGTTCGCCGCAGCCAGCCGGCCGGCTTCGGTCGCCGGACTTCCCGTGGCGCCGAAGGGACGAAACGTGACAGGAGCGGCACCAAGCGCCGCCGCGTCGGCTGCCGCGGCGGCCTGAAGACGCGCTGCGAGTGCGAGCCCAACATCAGCGACGGCGATCGTCAAGACCACCACTAGGCCGGCGACAGCCAGTAGCAGGATGGCCGCCGAACCTCGCTCGCAGGTCACCGCTCGACGCGCATGGCAGCTCGTGCCGCAATCTCGACGGCGACGCCGCCGAAGAGGGGTGCGCCGACGCGATACGGCACGGTCACCCGCACTTCGGCGAGACTCCCAACAACATCCGGCCGCCGCACTGAGACGCGTGCCGACGCACCGTTCCCGCCCAGGGCGTTCCGCGCCGCATTGACCGCGTCCGCCGGATCCGGCGAGGCCGCCGCTTGACGGGCGCCTTCGCGGGCAGCATTCACAACCTCGAGTTGGGTACGAGCAACCAACGCAACCTCGACCAGGCCCAGGATGAGTGCCAGCACCATCGGCACAACAAGTGCAAACTCGACAACCGCGCTTCCCTTCTGGCTCACCCGATCGGCGCTCCCTTGGCCACTGACGTGACCTTGTTCAGCACCGTTGTGAAGAACGACGGCAGCAGGTCGGTTGATGTCGCCCAGATGATCAGGGCGAGTGCGATAGCGGCGGCAGCGACGATCACGAGCGCGTACTCGGCCGTGGCTTGACCGCGTTCCTCGGAGGCGATGTGGCGCATGGTGGTTCCTTTCGAGTCCGGCGTCCGGCCGGGGCGGTGGGAAGTCACAAACCAAGTCGCTCGAGGCTTCCGAGCACTGCGGGACCGACCGTGAGCAGCAGGAAGCCGGGGAGGATCAAGAGGGCGAGGGGAAAGAGCAGCTTCACCGGAAGGCGGCGAGCGGCGGTGAGTTGACGCGAGCGCTGCCCGTTGCGGAGGGCTGTGGCATAGCCGGATACAGCGGGAGCGAGCGGTGCCCCTGTTGTCAGCGCGCGGCGAGCCACGACGAACAATCCGGGATCTTCGGATGGAATGCTCCCGGGTTCCGCGTGAAGTCGGACTGCCCGGCGCAGGCGTACAGATTCGTCGCCGGGGACCGCGGCAGTCGCCGCTTCGACTGCCGCAGGGAACGTAAGGCCGGCGGTGAGACCCAACGCGGCGAGCTCGGCCAGCAGAGCCTCGTCGTTCTCTTCGGTGTTTGGCCGCAGTACACGGCGGGCGAGCATCCAGGCGCCCAGTCCGAGCAGCAATACAAGGCCGACGATCGGCGCCGCGAGAAGGAGCAAGAGTCCGGCGGCGACGGCGACCAGCCGCCATCTCCCAAGCCAAACCCCGAGACAGAGCCCGAGGGTGGCAACCACCATCACTGTTCGGCCCTCCGCATGATCATCGCGACGACGATCAAGCCCACTAGTTCGAGAGCAAGGCCCGCACCAAGCACGACGACTCCGATCGTTCCATGAGCCACGAGTCCCGAGCCGCGCCCGGTTGCGAACAAGAGTGCTGCGAATGCGACCGGGGCAATCCCGATCACCAGGGCCGAGAGACGGGCCTGGGCTGTGGCGGCCTTCCGTTCCCTGGCGAGCTCAGCGGACGCGGCAGCCCGCTCTGCTAGTCCCTCGAACGTGTCGGCGACCCGGGCTCCCGACCAGTCGCTGAGCCGGAACGCGGCAGCAGCCAACCGGCCGTTCTCGGGGAACCGCGTCTCGACGGCGTCGGCGATCTCAATCATCGGCATGCCCGCCTCGGCGTAGCGGACGGCCGGTCCCAACGAGAGCTCGGGTACACGGTGCAGTGCTTCGCCGATGGCGACACGCAAGGACGCTCCGGCCCGCAGCTCGGCCGAGAGCGCTCGAAAGTAGGTCGCCTCATCGTCCGGGCTGATCCGGCGCTTGCGGCGGCGAACAGCTGCGACGATGCCCCACACGACAGCACCGGCGAGTACCAGCCTCGGTTCCGTGGAAGCGAGCGCTGCGAGTGCAACGACCGCCGGATGAATGCCGAGGGCCAGACCGGCAGCGAGGAGCACCGCCGTCAACACGAGTAGACCTCCGCGACCCCATCCGGGCCTACTTCGCAGATCGAGGAGACGACACGTGCCTGCGGCCGGCGGGTGACGAAGACGACACGATCGACGGCCGAGAGTATCTGCCGCCGGAGGGTGTCGATCGATGCCCCGGAGTCGGCGGTTGCTGCGAGACTCTCGAGCCTCCACAATGCCTCCTCGGGCCCGTTCGCGTGGATGGTCGACATCGATCCGTCATGACCTGTGCTCATGGCTTGGATCATGTCGAGAGCTTCAGGGCCGCGCACCTCGCCAACAACAATCCGATCGGGCCGGAGACGGAGTGCGTGCCGCAGCAGCGCCCGCACGGTGATCTCGCCCGCGCCTTCCGGGTTGGGCGGGCGAGCTTCGAGACGGACGACGTGACCCTCGAGCCGGAGTTCGGCAGCGTCCTCGACCGTCACCGTTCGTTCGGAGGGGTTGATCTCCTTCGACAACACGTTCAGCAGCGTCGTCTTTCCAGCTCCCGTACCGCCGGCGATCAGCAAGTTCAATCGGTCCAAGACCGCCGTTCGCAGTAGCTCGGCTCCGCTGCTCGAGATACCGCCGTGCTCAACGAGGACCTCGAGATCCGTCACCGCCTCGGAGAATCGGCGTACCGCGACGACTGGGCCGTCAACGGATGCAGGAGGGATCACGGCGTGGAGCCGGGACCCATCTGCGAGACGGGCGTCAACCGCCGGACTGGCCCGGTCGATTCGAAGCCCGAGTGGAGCGATGACTCGCTCGACGGCGGCAACAATCGCCCGGTCGTCGACGAAGGCAACCTCGCTCCGCTCGAGCCTGCCGTGGCGCTCAACCCACACCTCCTTGGGGCCGTTCACCAGCACGTCCGTGATCTCGGGGTCACGCAGGAGGCGCTCTACCGGTCCAAGACCTGCCAGAGCGTCGACTGCGTCAGTGATCTCATCCGTGCCGGCAAGTGGCGCCACTTCGGGGATCAGCACCGAAGCGGCGGCCGTCAACGCCCCTCGCTCGAGCGGGACGTCGGACTCGAGGAGGCGCCGGACGATTCGATCGGTCACACCCATGCGTTCCTCCACACTCGTCGCCAAGCTCGGATCCAGCGGTCTCCCGCAAGGGGGGCGCGACCGGCGAGAAGGGCACCGATGGTCCCAGAACCGGGCCGAGGCAGCACAAGGGCGTTCGACGGGGTCTCGACCCTCCACGCCGAACGCTGATAGACGGCCGGTCCGGGGAATCGGCGGAACAGCGAACCGGGGACCAGCGGCAGGACCGGGATCGCGCTCCCGTCGGCGATGTGGCCCGCGGGGAGTCGGAACACCACTGCAGGCCAACCATCAACGAGGGCGTGAAGAACCGCCTCGGCATCCTGAGGATCAATACCGCCGTTACGAACGACCGCAACGCCACGTCGCTGAGGTGAGAGGTCGGCCTTGGCCGGGCCGTCGACGACGAGGCTCGCCAGAGAGACGTCCCCGCGATACTGCGGGCCGTCGGGATCCAGATCAACCACGAGCGCCGTGCCGGCGGCCGCGCCCAGCGCAAGAGGGGCAACGGCGCCGAGAACCTCGTCCTCCGGCGACCAGATGGCGAGCGCCGGCATTCCCAACTCCAGGTGACAACTGCGAGCACCGTATGGTTTCGCATCCAGCGTTTCAAGACCTTCGATTCACGTTCACTTCGGCGCGTTGTCGTGCCGATACACTCGATGGTGATGCAGCAAGCAGCGTTCTTCGATCTCGACAAAACGGTAATCGCGAAGTCGTCGACGCTCGCGTTCGGCAAACCGCTCTACAAAGCGGGTTTTCTCGGTCGCAAGGCTCTGGCGCGAATGGGGTTGGCGCAGGTCATGTACCTCCTTTTCGGTGCGGACGAGGATCAGCTCGAACGCGCCAGAGACGAACTGCTTCACCTGATCGCCGGCTGGCAGCGCGACGAGATCGAGCAACTCGTCCGCGAGACCCTCAGCGACGTCGCGGAGCCGCTCGTCTACGCAGAGGCCCTGTTCCTCATCGATGAACATGCACGAAGGGGCCGCCGGGTCATCATCATCTCGGCCAGCCCGGAGGAAATCGTACGTCCCATCGCGGAGCACGTCGGCGTTCGGGAAGTGATCGCCACGAAGGTCAAGACCGACGCGCACGGTCGGTATCTGCCCGAAGTCGACGTCTATGCCATGGGACCCGGGAAGGCGGAAGCTATGCGGGAACTGGCGCGCACCGCCGACATCGACCTCGAGGGATCCTTCGCCTACTCGGACTCGATCACCGACCTGCCGATGCTCGAGGCGGTTGGGAATCCCGTGGTTGTGAACCCGGAGAAGGAACTGCGAGCTGTTGCCGAGGAGCGAGGATGGCCAATGCTCGAGTTCCAGCGTCCTGTCACCGTTGGTCCCACGATCCCGCGCCCTTCACCGCTCACAGGAGCCGCCGTCGCACTGTCAGCCGCTGCGCTCGCCGCTGCGGTTGCCCTCATGAAACGCAGATCCCGCGGAGCCTAGGCCCCAGCGTCGCCGGGTGCGGAGCCGGGTTCGGGCTCACCGACGCCGTTCTTCTCGTCCGGTTCGCCCAAGCCCTTGTCTGTCGTACCCGCGACCGCCCACGCCACCAATAGGACGAGTGCTGCGATCCCGGCCACAGCCCCGCCGATGAGCCACCAGTTCGGACCGGGGTCCTCCGCCGGCGGGATCGTTGGCCGAGTTGGGGAAACCACGGCCGGATCAACACCGAGTTCGGTCAGCGTCGAAAGCTCGGAGATATCGCTCGAGCCGTCGGCGTCGACGGCTTCGAACGCAACCTGAACATCTTCGCGTCCCGAGAGCCGGAGGATGCCGACCCATCGGCCATCGCCCTGGTCGACGAGTGCGACCGGTGGCAGTTCTCCGGCGAACGCAACCACCCGGGCCAGCACCGCTGATCGTCCGCCGTCCAGTTCGACCGACACCTCGATCGTCATGCCGGTGTCGACCTCGAGCGCACGAGCCTCTGCCTCCCCGAACGGGGCGCCGAGGACGACAGAGAGCAGCATCGCGAGGACAACAGGCATCGTGCTCAGCGTACCGGGATCGCCGTCGGGATCGAGTGCACGAAGCGGTGTACAACTACCGCGAGTCGCCGACCGACACGCCGTGTTGCGTATACCCCCGCTCGATCGTGGTCGCGCGGTCGCTCGCTGCGGGAATCGACTCGATCTGACCGTGGTCGACGGATTTCGACGCACCCCTGAAGACCATCCAGGAGAGCCCGAGCGCAGCCAACCCGAGCAGATCCGACGGGTCGGCCGTGTGACGGACGGCAACCGCACGGGTCGCACCGAATGCAGCCCTGAACGGGAACTGGAGGTAGCCCAACACGACGCGATAGACGTCGGCGGATCCCTGATGGAGCTGTATCGCAGCGAACACAGCCCCGGTGGCAACAAACACCGCGATAGCCACCATCCGAGCACGGCGAGCGGGAATCGGCGTCAGGAGATCAATCGCGGACAGGATCATGAGCGGGAAGACAATGAGGCCCGCGAAGTCGGAGGCCTTCCCGGTCAACCACCCCGGATAGGCCGCCTTCAACACATGGTCGTTGACGATCAATACCACGAGTGCCGCCGGGAAGTACGGATTGATGGCAATGCGGTAGGCGATCCGGCCCCTCATGATCCGGGGCCGATCTCCACCTCGGGGTCAGGGGCTGCATCCCTTGCAGCGACCAAGATCCACAGCTCGTCGGCGCCCGAAGACAAACGCAAGGGCGTTGCACACCTGCGCAGGCCTTCTAGGGTGCGCCGAACCATGACCAAACCCCGCACCCTCTACGAGAAGATCTGGGACGACCACGTCGTCCGGACGGAAGACGACGGCACCGACCTTCTCTTCGTCGATCTACACCTCGTTCACGAAGTCACATCACCCCAGGCCTTCGAAGCGCTGGAGATGTCCGGCAGGACCGTCCATCGGCCCGACCTCACCCTCGCGACCATCGATCACGGCGTGCCGACCGCGGATCGGGCGTTGGGCATCCTCGATCCGCTGTCCAAGAAGCAGATCGACACGCTGATTGCGAACTGTGAACGCACCGGTGTGACGCTCTTCGATATCAACGACCCGCGATCCGGCATCGTCCATGTGATCGGCCCCGAGCAGGGCCTCACACAACCGGGCGCCACCATCGTGTGCGGTGACTCCCACACGGCAACCCACGGTGCATTCGGAGCGCTGGCGTTCGGGATCGGCACCTCCGAAGTCGAGCACGTGCTCGCCACACAAACGATGCCGCAGCGCAAGCCGAAGTCGATGTCGATCACCGTCGACGGAGATCTTCCCCCCGGGGTCGCGCCGAAGGACGTGATCCTTGGGATCATCGCCCGCATCGGGTTCAACGGCGGTGGCGGACACGTCGTCGAGTACCGGGGTTCGGTGTTCGAGAGCATGTCGATGGAGGGTCGGATGACCGTCTGCAACATGTCCATCGAGGCCGGTGCCCGCGCCGGACTGGTCGCTCCCGACGAGACAACCTTCGCGTACTTGAAGGGACGCCCCTTCGCCCCAACCGGCGCCGAGTGGGATGAGGCGCTCGCCTACTGGCGAACGCTCTCCACCGACCCTGACGCCGTGTTCGACACGGAGGTCGTCATCGACGCTGCCGACCTCACGCCCTACGTCTCGTGGGGCACCAACCCTTCGCAGACGGTACCGGTCGGAGAGGGTGTTCCCGATCCAGCGTCGTTCGACGATCCGCTCGACCGTGACGCAGCCGAACGAGCCCTCGTCTACATGGGCCTGGAAGCCGGAACCCCAATCACCGACATCTACATCGACGTGGTGTTCCTCGGCTCGTGTACGAATGCCAGGATCGAAGACTTGCGAGCAGCCTCCGCTGTTGTGGCGGGGCGGCAGGTTGCCGAGGGCGTCCGGGCGATGGTGGTTCCCGGTTCCGGGTTGGTGAAGCTCCAGGCCGAGGAAGAGGGACTCGACAGGATCTTCATCGATGCGGGGTTCGAATGGCGCGACGCCGGGTGTTCAATGTGCCTTGCGATGAACCCGGACATTCTTCAGCCGGGAGAAAGGTGCGCCTCGACATCGAACCGCAACTTCGAAGGTCGCCAGGGTCGCGACGGTCGAACCCATCTCGTAAGCCCGGCCATGGCGGCCGCCGCCGCGATCGAAGGCCACTTCGTGGACATCCGGGAGTGGTCCTGATGCAGCCCGTCACCGTCATCTCCGGCCAGATGGCCCCACTCCCCCGGGCCAACATCGACACCGACCAGATCATCCCAAAGCAGTTCCTCAAGCGTGTTGAGCGCTCCGGCTTCGGTCCGTTCCTCTTCTGGGATTGGGCGCAGGACGCCGAGGGTGAACTGGACCCCGGATTCATCCTCAACCGGCCGGAGTACTCAGAGGCCGTTGTGCTCGTCTCCGGCCCGAACTTCGGCTCGGGATCGTCTCGAGAGCACGCCCCGTGGGCACTCGAGGACCGTGGATTCCGAGCAATCATCGCTCCGTCGTTCGCCGACATCTTCCGGGGCAACTCGTACAACGTCGGGTTGCTCCCGATCGCGCTCAGCGCCGAGGAGGTAGCTGAACTCACCGTGATTGCCGACGACCCGGCGAACCAGGTGACGATCGACCTCCCGGCGCAGACGGTCGTGTCGCGCGACTTCGAAGCGTCGTTCGACATCGATCCGGCAGTGAAGCACCGGCTGCTCAACGGCCTCGATCACGTCGCCCTGACACTCGCACACGCCGACGAGATCGAACGCTTCGAGCAAGAACGGCCCGCCTGGAAACCGCGCCTGTAGGGATGCCTGGTCTCTGCGAATGAACCGACCAACCCGCCAGGAGCAGGCGCAAGCGATCCTCCAGCGCAAGGCGCGCAAGATGGCCTCTTCGGTGCTCGGGCGGCGGGCGACGACGGCTGCCGACTTCTCGGGTGCCTTCACGCTCGAACGTGTCGACATCATCTCCGAGATCCCCAACCGCGAAGCGCTGCTCGCCCTCGGGCTCAATCGTGTCGGGCCTCGTGATGGCATCTACGTTCTCGCCGACGAGAACGGCTACCGGATCTACGTCCAGGAACGCGGTATCCCGCTGCGGGAACGACAGGATCTGTCGTTCGATGAAGCCCGCAGCGCTGTGATCGACGAGTTGGTGCTGCTGAACGGGATCCCGTTCAGCGTGTGAAGACCTCGTCCCCGACCTGAATCTCAACAGGCCGGTCGAGATGGTCGACGGCGAGGATGAATCCACGGGTGCCGGTCGAGAGGAACGCAAGATGATCGGCGACCTCCTCATGCCCGAGCACCTCGTCGGATCCGAGGAGGTAGGAAGTGAACCCGGTGCAGGCAATCGCAGCTTTCGGCGATCGCAGCTCGGTCTCGGTGCCGTCGGCATGCCGGATCACGAGGCCATCTTCAATATCGTCCTCAGCAACGGCGGGTCCGTCAACAATGATGTTTTCGCCTGCGACGCCAAGAGGCGCTGATTCGAAACGGTCGGCCATCGCGTCGTAGTGGCCGGTGAATCCGATTGATAGAACGCGCTTCCCGCCTCCCTTGGCCCGTGGATGCGCGGGATGGTGGGTGTCGATGATCCAGCCGTTCTCATTCCAGCCGAGCATGCCGTCTGCGCTGACAACAGCACGATCGACCGAAACGAGCGGGTCGGGGACGTATGCACCGTCCTGCTTCAGGGGCTCTGCATGCACCTGGAGCCGCACAATCCGGCCAATTGCTTCACTCATCGGGAACGTTTCCGTTTCGTCAACATGCTCACACGCTACCCGGGGTCGGCGATTTGCGTCCGATGAATTCGCTATGGCCACCGCCTGGCCCGTTCCTCCGTGTTCGTCCTACCTGAGACCGAGCTGCTCAAGTCGCACTTCCACAAGGCGGGCTACGAGCGACCGTGGGAGGGACTCATCGATGGGGAACTTGAGCGTCCCCTTCGACCATTCATGGGGCTGCAGCTCATCGGCGAGCTCGAGGAGAACGGAGCCGGAGTGCGGGAAGTAGCTGCAGTGGTTCTTGAAGTACGCGTACCCCGCGACGGCCTTCCCCTCTACCTTGAACGCCGGGACGCCGTAGGACATCACTTCGGTCGCAGCGGGCAAGATCTCGCGAAGCGTCTGCCGGAGTTCATTCAACGTTGACTTCTGCGGTTCCGGTGCTCCAGCCAGATACTCGTCAACGTCCATGGACACCCATCACCTCGTTCAGTATGTCGGGGCGGTCGGTGACGATGCCGTCGACTCCCATGTCGAGGAACCGCCGCATGTCATCTGCTTCGTTCACCGTCCACAGATGGATATGTGCGCCGGCGCGGTGCACGCTGTTGATCAGCTTCTCGTCGATCTTGAAACCGCGATAGTTGAACGGCAGCTGATAGGCCTGGACCTTCCGTCGGGTTGTCCGCCCTGCTCGCGAAGCACTCCACATCGCGGTGGCAGCGGTTGGTCCTGCGGAAACGGCAACACGCCCCTGAGTGATCCTGCGAAAGCGGGCGATCCGCCGATCGTAGAACGAGCCGATGAGCGTGCGGTGCTCGGCGTCGGCCTTGCGGATCACCTCGGCAACCGCCCACTCCTCGTCTGGTCCCTTGAGGTCGACGTTCAACCGCGCTTCGGGCCAGGTGCGGTACAACTCCTCAAGGGGCGAGATTCCGATGCCGGTTCCGCGGAGCGGGTAGTCGTCGTCCGGTCCGAAGTGATAGGCAGCGTCGATGGATTTCAGGTCGGCGAGCGTGTAGTCAGCGACTCTGCCGGTGCCGTCGGTCGTCCGGTCGAGGGTGGCATCGTGGAACACGACGGGGATGCGATCGGCAGTGAGCCGCACGTCGAGCTCGAGGTAGCGGTAGCTCAGATCCTCAATCGCCCTCGTGAACGCGTACATGGTGTTCTCGGGCCACAGCACACGACTGCCGCGATGTGCGAAGCGAATCGGATGCTCGACCGAGAAGTAGTCGCTCACAGGATCTCCCCACGCTTGACGACGGCGGCGACGATATCGGCGGCCGGCCGGTACGCGAGGTGGAGATGGGACGGTGCATCGAGGACCGCGAGGTCACCGATCGCTCCTGGAACGACACGACCCCGATCGTCGAGACCGAGGGCATATGCACCACCCAGCGTCGCTGCCCAGATCGCCTGGTCGGTCGTGAGGCCCATGTTGAGGACGGCCAGCGAGATCACGAACGGCATCGACTCGACATTGGCGGTTCCGGGATTGCAGTCGGTTGCGAGCGCAACCGAGACGCCGCTGTCCCAGATGGCGCGGCCGTCGGGATAGGGCAGGCGCATGGAGAACGACACGGCAGGAAGCAGGACGGCGGCGGTGCCGGAGGACTGCATCAGAACGAGATCGTCGTTGGTGGCGTGGTCAAGATGGTCGGCGCTTGCGGCGTGGATATCGGCGGCGAGGGCCGCCGCCCCCACACGCCCCAACTGGTCGGCGTGAATCCGCACGTCCAATCCGCGAGACCTCGCTGCCTCGAGAATGCGACGGGCCTCTGCGACGGAGAACGCCGCCTCATCGCAGAAGACGTCGCAGAAGCGTGCAAGCGGAGCGCAGGCGTCGAGCATCGGGCCACATACGAGGTCGATGTAGGCGTCGCGATCGGAGCGCGCCTCGAACGGCACCACATGGGCGCCAAGGAAGGTCGGGACAACATCGACCGGGAGCATCTCGTCGAGCCGACTCGCAACCCGCAGCATGCGCGCCTCGGTCTCGGTGTCGAGGCCGTAGCCGGACTTGATCTCGACGGTGGTCGTGCCGTTCGCCAGCATCCGCCATACGCGGGCCGCCGCTTCGTCGAAGAGCTGCTCGTCGGTAGCGGCGCGGGTCGCGGCAACGGACGAGAGAATCCCGCCGCCGCTCTCGAGGATCTGCTCATACGACTCGCCACGGAGCCGACGATCGAACTCCTCACTGCGATCTCCTGCGAACACGAGGTGGGTGTGCGAATCCACGAATCCCGGAAGCACCGCCGCTCCCCCGGCATCGAGCCGAGGTAGGTCTCGATAGCGGTCTGGGACGTCGTCATCCGGTCCAACCCATTCGAACAAGCCGTCAACGACTGCAATGCCAGCGTTGTCGACAGCCCCCAACACGCCCTGGCGCCCGGGATCATTCGTGACCAGCTGCCCGATATTGAAGACCAGCAGATCGCTCACCCGACCGCTCTCCTGGAGGTCGGGGCTTTGGGCTGGCGATTCACGTCTCCCACATCGGAACCCTCACGCCGCGTTGCCGGGCGATCTCCTCCGCCTCCGGATAGCCGGCATCAACATGGCGGATGACCCCCATGCCCGGATCGTTCGTCAGGACCCGTGCGAGGCGCTCGGCACCCTCTGCGGTTCCGTCGGCCACGACCTGTGCGCCGGCGTGAATCGACTTGCCGATCCCAACTCCGCCGCCGTGATGTACGGCAACCCAGGCTGCACCAGACGCCGTATTCAGGAGCGCGTTGAGGATCGGCCAGTCGGCAACGGCGTCGGAGCCGTCACGCATCGCCTCGGTCTCCCGATACGGGGACGCAACGGAGCCGGAATCGAGGTGATCTCGCCCAATGACGATCGGAGCGCCTACGTCACCCGATGCGACCAGCTCGTTGAACGCTTCACCCGCTCGGTCTCGTTCTCCGTACCCGAGCCACAGGATCCGGGCGGGTAGGCCCTGGAACGGGACGCGCTCCTCGGCGAGGTCCAGCCACCGGTGGAGCGCCCTGTTGTCGGGAAAGAGCACCCGGAGTGCGTCGTCCGTTGCCCGGATGTCGGCAGGGTCCCCCGAAAGGGCCGCCCACCGGAAGGGCCCCATACCTTCGCAGAACAGGTCCCTGATGTAGGCAGGGACGAAACCTGGATAGGCGAAGGCGTTCTCGAAGCCGCCGAGCAGCGCCTCTCCACGAAGGTTGTTCCCGTAGTCGAAAACCTCTGAGCCGGCGTCCAGGAATCCAACCATGGCGGCGCAGTGGTCGGCCATGGATTCGCGGGCTGCGGCGACGTAGGTCTCCGGCTCGGAACTCCTGAGCTCCGCGGCGTCGGCCAACGTGAGGCCGCGCGGAACGTACCCGTTGAGTGGATCATGAGCCGATGTCTGGTCGGTCACGATGTCGATACCGACCCCGCGTTTGAGCAACTCCGGAAAGACATCTGCGGCGTTTCCGAGCAGCCCGACGGACAGCGCCCGTCCCTCAGCCTTCGCTGCGAGAACACGGTCGAGGGCATCGTCGAGCGAGTCGGCCTGCTCGTCGAGGTAGCGGTGTTCGATGCGCCGGGCGATACGTTCGGGGTCGACTTCAACGCACAATGCAACGCCATCGTTCATGGTGATCGCCAGCGGCTGTGCTCCGCCCATCCCCCCGAGACCGGCGGTGAGCGTGAGTGTTCCTTTCAGAGACCCACCGAACCGCTGCTCCGCGATCGCGACAAACGTCTGGTAGGTGCCTTGCAGAATCCCCTGCGTCCCAATGTAGATCCAGGAGCCTGCGGTCATCTGCCCGTACATCATCAGGCCCTTGGCCTCCAGATCCCAGAAGGTCTCCCACGTCGCCCAGTCCGGGACGAGAAGACTGTTCGCAATCAAGACGCGGGGCGCCATCTCGTGGGTGCGGAAGACACCGACAGGCTTGCCGGATTGGACCAGCATCGTCTCGTCGTTGTCGAGACTGCGCAGCGTTCGGACGATGGCTTCGAAGGCTTCCCACGATCGAGCGGCCTTTCCACGGCCGCCGTAGACGACGAGTTCATCGGGGTTCTCTGCGACGTCGGGATCGAGGTTGTTCATGAGCATTCTGAGGGCTGCTTCTTGGAGCCAGCCCTTCGTCGAAAGCTCGGTCCCGCGGGGTGCTCTGATGGTCGGCGGCACTGCTACCTCCGCTCCATGGCAGCGGCAATGCCGCCACCCTCGATGAGTTCTGCGGCAGCTTCGATGTCGGCTCCAACCGGTCGATCGGCAACGAGCCGAGGCACCACGGATCGCACCGCCTCAAGGATCGCCTGAGTTCCGGGAGCCGGTTCGAGCGGAGCTCGTTGTTCGCATCCCTGGGCGGCACAAACGAGTTCGACGGCGATCACGTTCGCTGTGTTGCGGAGCACGTCGTTGAGTTTCCGTCCTGCGCCCCACCCCATCGACACGTGGTCTTCCTGGGAACCCGAGGTGGGGATCGATTCCACCGACGCCGGATGGGAAAGCACACGGTTCTCGGCCACGAGAGCCGCCGCCGTGTACTGCGCCAGCATGTAGCCCGAGTCGACTCCTGGGCGCGTCGCCAGGAACGGCGAGAGCCCGTAGGACCGCTCGGGGTCGAGGATTCGATCGGTCCTTCGTTCCGAGATCGAACCGAGTTCGGTCATCGCAATCGCCAGGAAGTCGAGGGCAAAGGCGAGGGGCTGGCCATGGAAATTGCCGGCGGAGATCACGTCACCTTCGTCGGCGAAGACAATCGGATTGTCCACCACGGATCCGAGCTCCCGCTCGAAGATGGCGGCAGCGTGATCAATCGTGTCACGCACGGAGCCATGGACCTGGGGGGCGCAGCGCAGGCTGTATGCGTCCTGCACTCGGTGGGAGAAGTCTTCCTTGTGGCTCGCGCCGATCAGTGATCCTTCGAGGAGTTCGGAGATGGTCCGTGCGGAATGGATCTGCCCAGGGTGCGGCCGCAGCTGCTGAACTCGAGCTTCGAACGGCCGGTTCGAACCCATGAGCGCCTCGACCGACAGGGCACACGCGGCATCGGCAGCATCGGCGAGGAGCCGGGCCCGGTCGACCGCGAGACAACCCTGGGCGAGCATGCCTTCCGTGCCGTTGAGCAGGCTCAAACCCTCCTTCGGTTGGAGTTGGATCGGTTCGAGACCCTCGGCCTCGAGCACGCCGGCGGCGGGGACTCGCCCGCCATCGACCAAGAAGAACCCCTCGCCGATGAGCGGGAGCGCAAGATGAGCGAAGGGGGCGAGATCGCCGGAGGCCCCGACCGATCCCCGATCGGGAACAGCGGGGAGCAGGTCACGTTTGATGAACTCAACGAGGCGTTCCACGATGGCGGGGCGAACGCCTGAGTAGCCTTGAGCCAGCGTACGGGCTCGGAGCAGCAGCATCGCCCGTACGGTTGGCAGCTTGAGGAGGTCGCCTACGCCGGAGGCGTGGCTGCGGACCAGGTCGTACTGCAGTTCGGTAGCTTGCTCTGCGGGTATTCGCGTATGGGAGAGGGCACCGAAGCCGGTTGTGATGCCGTACGCCACCTCGTTGTTGGCGATGATCGCCTCAACCAGAGCCCGGGCGGGAGCCATTCGGGCGGCAAGATCCGGCCCGATCTCGACGTCGGCCTTCCGGTGAGCAACAGCGGTGACATCGGCGATGGTGAGTGGAGAACCATCGACGATGACGACCATGTGCCAGCTCCTCTGATCGCGATCGAGACCAGCGAGACCAGCCTACCGCGAGGCGACGCGGCGAACCTCAACCCAACCATTCCGCGGGCTCACAGCGCCGCATACGGGGTCACGAACCCTGGGTTCGCTGCGCCCCCCATTCCGCGGGCTCACAGCGCCGCATACGGGGTCGAGAACCCTGGGTTCGCTGCTTCTAGAGAGCTTCGGCGAGGCGGCTCGCTTCCCGCTCCCGGAGGCCGACCCTCACCTTCAGCAGCTCGAGCTGTTGCTGCGCGAACAGCTCGCCGCCCTTGATCGGATGGTCGGCCAGCCATGCCTCGATGTCTGCAGCGATCTCCGGCTCCGAGCGGTTCGGGATCAGCTCGAGGATCCGACGCCCGGTAGCGGGCGGAATCCGTTCGAGCATTGCATCCCAGTTCTCCTTCATCAGCTCCCACACCCGAGGACCGGTCTCCCGCTGCCCGAGCATGAGCGCCACAACCCAGAAGGCGTCCTGACGACGGATGTCTCCATCAAGAACCATCTGGAAGAGCTTCTCTGCGGCCACCCGGTCCGGCACAGAAGTCGCCGCTCGGAGGTACTTCACGACCTCCTGCGGGACATCAGAGGCATCCGAGATCTCGAGGAACCGTTCGAAGTCCTCGTAGTCGCCGTTCGCGGCCACGACACTCAGCGCCGCATTCGCGACCTCCGCATCGACCACACCTTCGGCGGACCGGGACTCCTCGAAGACCAACCGAGCCTTCGTTTGGGTCTCCGGATCATCGCCGAGGTTTCCGAGCGCCGTGATGAGCGTGCCCCGCAGCTTCCTGCTCCGATCGTCCTCTCCCCCAGCAGGCTGCCACCCCATTGCGTCGGCCTTGTCGGCGACGAGGTCTCGCACGAACGCCTGGAGCGCCGGGCGAGCGTCGGGGGGCGCGATACGGTCGAGTTCGCCGAGTCCGGCGAGGATCCGCTGCCAGACATCGACCTCGGGCTCTCTGCTTAGCCCGGCAACGAGCTTCAGGTAATCCGCAGCATCTGAGCCGCCCTTCAACACATCAGCCCACGCGTCGGAGATCGCGGCGTAGCGCTCTTCACCGCTGAGGGTTGAGAGCCGCTCTCGGAGCCCCGCACGCAGCTCGGGCGAATATGCCACGCGATAGAACCCGTCAGCGCCCGCGTTGACGACAAGGTCGTCGCCGGCGACAACGCGTCCACGTTCACCTTCGAGCAGTATGCGCTGCTCACCTTCCGACGACCGGACGACGACAGGGAGTCTCCACTGGTGCTCGCCCTCGCCCAGGTAGCGGAACTGCCGCTGCGTGAGGGTGTAGTCGCCAGGCTCACCCTCAACACCGACCAGCGGGAATCCGCCCTGGAAGATCCACGTGTCCATGATCTCTTTGACCGGTTCGCCAGACGCGTCGGCAAGGGCAGACCACAGATCGTCCCCGTCCGTGTTCCCGTAGGCGTTCTCCTTCAGGTAATTGCTCACGCCGAGACGGAACGCCTCTTCGCCAAGGTATTGCTCGAGCATCCGGAGCACCGATGCACCCTTTTCGTAGGTGAGCGAGTCGAACATCGCATTCGCCTCTTCGGGTGATGCAACGGGGATCTCGATTGGTCGAGTCGCGGCAAGGGCGTCGGTTTCCATCGAGTGGACACGGTCGGATGAGAACGTCAGCCACAGCTTCCAGTCGGGCCGGTAGGCGTCGATGCACTTCATCGACGCGAACGTCGCGAACGCCTCATTGAGCCAGATGCCGTTCCACCACTTCATCGTGACGAGATCGCCGAACCACATGTGGGCGATCTCATGGGCGATCACCTCGGCGACTCGCATCATCTCGGTCTGCGTGGCCTTGCGGGGATCGACGAGCAGCGCCGTCTCCCGGTAGGTCACGGCGCCCATGTTCTCCATCGCACCCCACGCGAAATCGGGGATGGCGATCTTGTCCATCTTTCCGCCTGGGTACGGGATGTCGTAGTACTCGGCGTAGTACCGGAGGGAGTGAGCGGCAACATCGAGTGCGAAGTCGGTGAGTCTTCCCTTCCCCGGCGGGTACACGATCCGCAGCGGGTTCCCGTCGACATCGATCGGATCCGTGACTTCGAGCTCGCCAATGATGAAGGCAACGAGATACGTCGACATCTTGATGGTATCCACGAAGCGGACGGCGACCTTCCCGCCGCCGACGTCTGTCCGCTCGGCTTCTGCGCCGTTCGAGATCGCCGTCAGGCCGTCGTCGACGACGAGTGTGACGCCGTAGGTCGCCTTGAGATCGGGTTCATCCCAGCACGGGAAGGCCCGACGTGCCTCGGTTGCCTCGAACTGCGTTGTTGCGATCGTCTTCTCAACGCCGTTTGGATCGGTGTAGACGGAGCGATAGAAACCCCGGAGGTCGTCGTTCAGGATCCCGTCGAAGGAGATCCCGAGCTTCCACGCGCCGGGGGCGGCGACCCCGTCGAGGTGGAGTGTCGACCGTTCGGCCTTCTCATCGGTCTCCACGGTTGACGCCAGCCGCTGCCCATCGCTGTTGAACAACGTCACGTCGTACAGCGTCAACTCGGCCGCATTGACGACGATCTCGGAAACCGGTTCCACGACCGCAACGTCCACCAGCACGTTCCCGGCGAAACTCGCATCACCGAGGTCGGGGGTCAGCTTGAGCTCGTAGTGGCTCGGGATGACGGTGCGGGGCAGGCGGTAGTCGGCTTCGGACGGCACGGAGGGCTCCTCTTCGATCGGCGACAGGTGGATGGTACCGGTGCCCGGCGAAGGGCTGTTCATCAGCCCTCTGAGCGAACATCAGCGGCGGCACGCGGACGCGGATGTCGCCTATTCGGCGTTCGTCGGTGCGTCGACGAGACGGAGAATCCAGAGGCCGGTGTTGATGTCCGAGACGTAGATCAGTCCGCTGCTCACGTCGACCGACCACACCAGCGGCAGCTTGATGACACCATTCGGCGAGACAAACCGATCATGCGGATCGATTCCCGCGGGCGGGAGGAATGAGGCAACCTCCGTCGGCTCGAGCGAGTTCGAGAAATCCACGACCCGCAGTCCGCCGGTGAGCCAGGCGCTGTAGGCGTAGTGGCCCACCGCGAGCGAATCTCCGACCGAGTAGATCCCACCGAGAGAGACGAGCCCGTCGGAGTCCGGCAGCGCATCCTCCACCGAGTACTTGGTGACGAACTCTGGACGATCCTGCGTCCCGACGTCGAACACGGTCTGCACACCCCACGACTGCGCGGCTTGTTCGTCGCCATCGTCGAGCGGATCAAGATCCTCGTGGTTCACCACAAGCGTCTGAAGCTCAGCGCTGAACAAAGTCGATCCCGACTTCCCCTCCGAATGGCCGAGTGAGCCCGTCCACCCCACCGTCCGCGGCTGTTCGATCGTCGACACGTCAAGCGCGACGACCCCGGCATCCCACAACGAGACAAAAGCCCGCCGACCGTCGGGGTCGAGCGTGACGCTGCTGGCGTACAGGTCCCTGGGATCGGCACCGTCGGTGGCAGCGTCCCGGTCCACTGGATCAGCGTCCCGCCGGAAGTCCCAATCCACGATATCGGACGGGTCTGTCGGGTCACTGATGTCGACGAAACGAACATCGCCGAGGCTGCGCATGTGGTCGAGCAGTGAATTGGGAACCGCTGCGGCCACAACAACTCGGCCGGCTTCCAACCATACGTCGAATCCCTCGACGCCGGCCGTGCCTGGTCCGGTTTCGTACGAACCGAGTACGACCGGACTGGTCGGGTCGGAGACGTCATACGACGTGAATCCACGGAAGGCTTCGGGGGCTGCACCCTCACAGACCCGATGCGCCACAACAGCGATGTCGCCCACGAAGTGATCTGTCGCCATCGACCCGACCCACACTTGCTCGGTGCGGGTGCCTTCATGATTCCCGGCAATGCTGCCGAGTTCTTCCGGATTCGCAGGATCCACAACGCTGTACATCCGAACACCGCCGGCGGGACACGTGTCCCCCAGTCCGATGGTTGCGAGGTAGGCCACATCGCCGTGACTTTGCACATCGCCGTTGAAGCCGTCGCCCGGGTCGATATGGCCCAGAACCTCGATACCGCTCACGACTGGATCGGGGCTGAGCTCGGGCAATACGTAAAGGGTCGTCTCGGACGATCGTCCGATGACGAACGGATACGGATTCACTGGGGTCCAATCCCGCATCCGGAGCTCGAAGTGGAGGTGGGGGCTCGATGATTCGGCGTTGCCGCTGTCGCCCACGTAGCC
This sequence comes from uncultured actinomycete, assembly GCA_942491345.1. Lineage (GTDB taxonomy): Bacteria > Actinomycetota > Acidimicrobiia > Spongiisociales > UBA5794 > JAHEEL01. Next base: position 382,634 of record CALOAN010000020.1, on the reverse strand, counting down.
GATCACCTGACCGGCAGCAACGCCGGCTCCGACACCGATGCCTTCGGCGATCCCGAATCCGAGACCGTCATCGGTGCCCGGTGTGTCGTTGTTGAGATGGAGATACCGGCTCGTCCACCCGCCGGCGTGCGTGATGTCGATGTAGAACCCGGCTGACGGCGCCCAATCAACAGCGCTGATCTGACCGGCAGCCGTTGCGAGCACGGGCGCCATCTTCGGGGCGAACAGATCGCCGCCCTGGTGGAGCCTGTCCCCTCCGTCGCGTGCGGTGCCGAACGTGTCGGCAAACTGGCGAGGTGCGTCGATCGGATACAACACCGGGAACGGAGGGGTATAGGCTGCAGGAGGTTGGGCGGACACCGCCGAACTCTGCGCAGGGGAGGAAATGCCAACCAGCGCGGAGGCGACGACGAGCGCCAGCACCGCCAGGTGCACCATGTGCCGATTCCATCCCGCCATTGGGCAAGCGTACTCCGTTCGGCCGCTTGACGATCGGAGCACGCCTCAAACCGTGGGGCGAGCCGACTTGGTGTCGGGATGACAAGTGGGGACAATCCTGGCTCAAACCAGGAGGCCATTCTTGAGACGAAACCTGTTCCTTGTCTTCACGTTCGCGATCATCGCCGCCGCTTGCTCGAACGGAGATTCCGTCGAGTCGACCTCGACCTCGGCGGCCGAACCGCAAACGACAACAACCGTGGCGCCGGCTGCACCCGCAAGCACTACCACCGCGCCGGCCACCACCACGGTCCCGGCGACCACCACGGTCCCGGCGACCACAACGACCACGACCGGCGGAATCGTGGCCGGCGAGGACCCCGATGTCGATGGTGTCGTGCTTGCGTACGAGATCGTCTTCTCCAGCGCCACAACGTATGACGAGAAGGTGCCCTACCTCGTGGATCCCACCGGGCTCGAGGAAACGGTCGCGACATACCAGGAGACCGGAGAGTCAATGGGAGGCATCACTCTCGTTCCGGACGCCGTGACAATCGACGGCGAGGTAGCAGAAGTGCAATACGACCTGCTCTTCGGTGGGACACCCACGTACCCCGATCTGTCGGGTGATGCAGTCCTCTCCGACGGCGTCTGGCAGGTGACCCGCGAGATGTTCTGCGGGATGATGGCCTCGGCACGAGTGGGTTGCCCTACTTCATGATGCATTCCGCCGCTCTCCGGGCGGCGGCCACAATCGTGGTTACCGCCGCGGTCTTCGCTGCTGGGTGCTCCGATGGCGGAGCCGAAACCACCGCGGCAGCTGAGACTGTCTTCGTGGGCTTCGACGGAGTTGCTGTTGAATCGCCGGATACCACGAGGATCGTGACCCTCAGCGGTGATCTCACCGAGTTCGTCTACGAGCTTGGCCTCGGCGAATCGGTAGTGGCGACTGACGTCACGACGGTTGCACCCGAAGCGGCAGTCCGCCTGCCGAAAGCGGGCCTTGGCAGGTTTCTGACGGCGGAGGGTGTTCTCAAACACGACCCGACGCTGGTGATTGGAGATGCTCAGACGGCGCCCATCTCAGTCATCGAGCAGATCCGATCGGCCGGGGTCCCGGTGGCGATTCTCGACGTTCCGACCACCCTCGAAGGGCTCTACAAGAAGGTCACGGACCTCGGGACACTTCTGGAGCGCTACGGGACCCGCCGCCGATCTCACGAGTCGGATGAGAACCGAAATCGCGGCAGCCTCGGTCGGTCTTGATGAGGGTGCGGTAGCCCCGCGCGTCGCCTTCGTCTACACAAGGGGTCCGGACGTCATGCTCTTGTTCGGTTCGGGTATGACAACAGTGCCCGTGATTGTTGCTGCTGGCGGCCTCGACGCGGGGACAGAAGCGGGAGTGGTCGGTACCGTTGACGTCACGCCTGAGGCCCTCGCCGCAGCTGCGCCCGACGTGATTGTCGTTCCCGCCGAGGGGTACGAAGTTCTCGGCGGCATCGACGGCCTCCTCTCGATCCCCGGTGTGGCGGCTACTCCTGCGGGAAGCAGTCGCTCCGTGCTCGCCTATCCCGAAGGAGACATCTTGACCTTCGGCCCGCGCGTTGCAGAATCAATTGCACGCCTGGCCAACGATCTGGCGCTGCTGGCAATCGCACCGTGATCGCAGGGCGCTCGCCGGCACACAGCGGTATCTGGTTCGGACTCGGGATCGTGGTCCTTATCTGCGTGATGACGGTTTCCCTCATGCTCGGAGCGTTCGCGATCAGCCCGAGCGAGGTCGCCGGGTGGCTTTCCCGATCGACATCGAGCACACCCGGTGACGTGACAGATCGAGTCCTATCTTCGATCCGCCTCCCGCGGGTGCTCGGCGCGGCACTGCTGGGCGCAACACTGGCAAGCGTTGGCGCCGTGCTCCAGGGAACCTACCGAACGCCACTGGCCGATGCCCACCTGCTCGGCTACTCATCGGCGGCCGGAGTTGGCGCGGCCATCGGCTTTGCCATCACCCCCGTCGGAGTATTCCCGTTCGTCCCGGTGTTCTTCGCCGCGCTGACCGGTGCCATGTTCGGTGTCGGGTCCGCCGCCGTCCGGGCGAGGACCGGGCCAGACCGCTTCATCCTGGCCGGTGTCGCATTCGGGTTCGCACTTCTGGCGTGGACCGGCATGTTCGTCTTGATCATCGACAGCCCCCGGGTGCCCACACTTCTGTTCTTCGTATTCGGAACGCTATCCGGCGCAACGTGGAAGACCCTCGCGGTAACGACGATCGTTCTCGTGCCTGCTCTCGTGTTGGTGTGGCGATACGGCCCCGGGCTCGACTTGATGTCCCTCGGCGATCGGGAGGCAACCCACCTCGGCTTCAATACGGCCAGCCTGGTCCCGGCCATCGTCGCAGCCGTGGGCGTCGCGATCGGTGCCTCGGTGGTCCTTGGAGGGGTCGTCGGGTTCGTCGGACTCCTCGTACCGTTCGTGCTCCGACCGTTGATCGGACCCACACATCGCACACTCATTCCGGGATCGGCCATCGCCGGAGCGATTGCCGTTGTTGTGTTCGACACACTCGCTCGAACGCTGGCAGCACCTGCAGAGATCCCTCTCGGGCTGCTCACGGCGGCCGTCGGTGGGCCGTTTCTGGCGTGGATGCTGTTGCGGAGGAATGCCGCATGAGGGTGAATGCGTCCGCGGTGCGGTTCGACGTCAATGGGACGCGCTTGGTCGGACCCGTGACCTTTGCCGCTGATCCGGGGATTCGCCTCGCGATCGTCGGCCCGAACGGGGCCGGAAAATCCACACTCCTACGGCTTCTGGCGGGAGAGCTTCGGCCAACCGCTGGAAGCATCACCTACGACACCATCGATGCCGCACGCTTGTCCATCGCAGACCTCGCTACGAAACGAGCCGTGCTCGGACAGCATCAGGCCGAAGATGTTGCATTCACCGTGGAGCAGGTGGTGGCCATGGGACGTTATGCCCACCGAGCCGACCCAACAATTGGTGACGCCGAGCATCGGCACAGCATCGCGTCGGCACTCGACACCTTAGATCTCGGGGGTGTGAGGAAGCGATCCGTGTCGAGCCTCTCGGGCGGAGAGCGCCAACGTACGGCCATTGCGCGCATGCTCGCCCAGGACACTCCTCTTCTGCTTCTCGACGAGCCAACAACAGCTCTCGACATCCGCCACCAGCAGATGGTCGTAGAGATCATCGGCGCACTCGCCGACCGAGGACGAACGGTCATCGCGGTCCTCCACGATCTCAACCTCGCAACTAGCTTCGATCGCGTCCTTCTCCTGAATGAGGGAACGTTGTGCGCTCATGGGAGCGCCGACGAAGTGCTGACGTCGACGAGGTTGTCCCAGATCTACCAGTACCCCATCGAAGTCATCGACCACCCGCTCCGCGCAGGCCGGTTGGTTCTTCCGCGACCGGTGCCTTGATCGGAGAGCTGCTACGCGCCGCTGTCTGTCTCGCCGGTCTTGACGGACTCGATTTCCTCGCCGATGAGCACCCGGTCGATCGTTCTCGCGAGGAGGTCGTAGTTCACCGGCCCGATGACCTTGCCGACCACATTGCCATCTCGATCGATGAAGAACGTCTCAGGGAGGCCGGCCACACCGTAGGAAAACGCGGCACGCGATCCCTCGTCGAGGCCGTAGATCGTCTCCGGACTCATCCCGAAGCGGTTCAAATACGAAAGCGCCTGGCCTTGTTCGTCTTGAGTGTTGACCGCGAGGAAGGTCACGTCGAAATCGGAGTACTCGGCGGCGGCGGAATTGAGGGCGGCATGCTCGACTCGACATCCGCTGCACCACGAGGCCCAGAAGTTGACGACGACAACATCACCCGCATAGTCGGAGAGGCGGACCTCGCCGTCACCGTCGAGCTGATCGACCGCGATCTCGGGCGCCGGTTTGTCGATGAGCGCCGACCCGACGACCGTTGGATCAGCGCCGAGGCTTCCCGCCAGGGCGACGCCGACCACCACAACGATGAGTCCGCCTGCGATGACCAGCCAGAAGAGGCGATTGCTCATCCGCGAGCCTCCGTCAGCATCGCCTCTGCTTCCGCTTGAATCTCGTCTGGAAGCTCATACGTCAACAGCTTCTCCAACGGCACGATCGTACCCTCGAGATTGCCGGACTCGTATCGGATGTTGGCGAGGAACCAGTAGGCCTGGGGGTACTCTGGCTCAAGCTCGATGGCACGCACGACATACGGCTCGGCGCTTGCCGGATCTCCCAGCAAGAAGGTGAGCCATCCCACCCAGGCCACGGTCGACGGTTCATCGGGTTGCTGCTCGAGCGCGATCTCATAGTGAAACAGCGCACCCTCGAGGTTGCCCTCTTCCAGGTAGCGATTTGCGAGAGCGATTCTCATCCCCGGAATGTCCGGGTTCTGAGCGACGACAACCTCCATCTGCTCCGCGGTGACGGAATCGAGGTCGACGCCGCCCTGCCCCTCCATCACCTCCGAGGCCACCTCCGTCGCCACTCCATCCGACATCTCGCCCGCGGGCGTCCGTTCCTGAAGCGAGAACACCGCGATCACCGCTACGGCAATCACGGCCGCCCCGACGATCGCGGTTCCGGCGATCGAACGTCCCTTGGAACGGCCCGGCCGTGCCTGCGGGTCGCCCTCGTCGGCGGCGGCGTCTGGAGCTGAACCGGATGCTTCGATCGATGCGAGTTGTTCCTCGAGGGAAGATCGCTCGGATCGGTAGGCCGACCTGAGGCGATCAGCCGTGTCGTCGTCGAGTTCACCGAGCTCGACCTGTTCGTCGATCTCTGCGAGATCCCGATCCACCTGGGCGATCTGATCGGCAATACGTGCAGCCTTCACTTCTCTACTCCCACCGGGTCGCGATCTCTTCGCCGCAACCCGAATATGGCGATCCCGCCGATGACGAGCACACCGAGTGGCACCACCCAGAGTGCGGCTCCCCAGCCGGTGCTCGGCGGGTCGAGAAGGACTTGTTCACCGTAGCTCGCAACGAACATGGCGATGATCTCGTCATCCGTGCTCCCGGCCGCGATCTCGTCGTTGATCCGAGCACGCAGGTCCTTCGCAAGATCCGTTTGAGAACCCGCGATCGACTCGCCGGCACAAATGGGGCACTTGAGACGGATCGACAGGTTGTACGCCCGTGCTTCGGGATCCGGTACGGACTCATTGCCGGGCCAAAGGCCGACGACGACCACACCAAGGGCGATCACGGGCACGATGAACCAGACGAGCCCTTTGGTTCGGCTAGACATCGACCGGCTCCGATTGCTCATTCTGTTCTGACGTTGCGACCGGCCTCCTGGGTTTCCGACCGAGTGCGAGCGCGCCACCCGCAACAATGATCGATCCCCCGATCCACAGCAGCCACTGGAACGGGAAGATCAGCACCTTGAGGCGGATCCCGCTCTCGTCGAGTGCGGCGAGGGACAGATAGACGTCGTCGGACCACGTCGTCCACACCTGCGGGGTTGTGATCACCTGGCCGAATTTCGGATACTCGTGCAGCCTCGGCTCGAGCACCTGCCGGGTGTCTGAGCACGTGACGTCGAGAACGGCGACTCTCGCCCCGGCGACGTTACGTTCCGGCTCAACCCGCGAGAAGCTCTCGAGATATTGGACGCAGTAACCCTCGACGATGGCCGTCTCGCCAACAGCGAGCGGAATCTCGGTGCGGGTGGCTAGGACCGACGTCGTTGCGATTGCCACGACGCTGAGCGCCACCCCGATGTGGGCGACCTGCCCTCCCCAAAATCCCTTCTCGTTCCGGACCGTCGACCACAGTGCCGCAGGCCACGATTTGCCCCCGCGGTGTGCCCGCCCGGCCTGGTGGAAGTAGAAGGCGACGATGTTGCCGATCACGAATCCAGCGAGCCCAACGACCGCGACTACACCAACCGAGCGCACTCCGGCGAGGACCGTGAGCGCTGCGCTGGCCAAACCGACGTTGAGACCCACCCTCGTCCGCTGCCACAGCACCTTTCCGGTCGCCACACGCCACGGCGCCGTGGCACCTGTTCCGATCGCGAGCAGCACCAAGAAGGCGATCGGGACGGCGACGCGGTCGAAGAACGGCCGGCCAACGGCGACCTCACGCCCCGTGAACGCCTCGACGAGCAATGGGTACATCGTCCCGAAGAGGACGGTGAATCCGAACAGCGTCATCAAGAGACTGTTGACGAGGATGAAACCCTCGCGCGAAACCAGGGAATCGAGGCGTGGCGACGAAGCCACCACGTCCGACCGCATCGCAAAGAGCCCAAAGGACCCGATCAAGATGATGCCCAAGAACCCGAGCAGGAGCGGCCCGACGCTCGAAAGGGCGAATGCATGAACCGATGCGATGACGCCGGATCGCGTGAGGAACGTCCCGAAGATCGTCAGGGCGAAGGTCATGATCACGAGGACGTAGTTCCATGCCTGGAGCACCGACCGCCTCCGCTGCACGACAGCGGAGTGAATGAACGCAGTAGCCGAGATCCACGGGAGGAGCGCGGCGTTCTCAACCGGGTCCCAGGCCCAATAGCCGCCCCATCCGAGCACCTCGTAGCTCCACCAGCCGCCAAGCAGAATGCCGGCGGTGAGGAAGATCCAGGCGACCAGCGACCAGCGGTGGGTCCTCTCGAGCCATGTCCGCTCGCGTTCGGATCGGATGAGTGCTGAGATCGCGAACGCAAACGGCACGGTGAAGCCGACATACCCGACGTACAAGAGCGGCGGGTGAACAGCCATCAGGATGTGGTTTGCGAGCAGTGGATTCGGACCGACGCCGTCCGCCGGTGCCGCGGACGCAGCGAGGGGGGACCACGACGTTTGCGAGCAGAATCCGTTCACGACCTCCGTGCAGACGGAGAAGGGGTTCGCGGCGGTCGCCATGAGCCCGAACCAGAACACGGCGACCGCACCGATGATCCCGAGCGCCAGCACGCCGAGGCCGTCACCAGACTTGACGGTTCGCCACACCAGCCATGTGAATACGGAGAGCATGAGACCCCACAGCACGACGCTCCCCTCGAGCGCAGCCCAGCCGGCGGCGAAAAGGAAGATGAACGGCGTGCCTAGGGCTGTGTTCTTCGCAATGTAGGCCACGCTGAAGTCGTGGAGCAGGATGCCGATCTCGAGGATCGAGAACGCGGCCACTCCACCGATGGCGAGTCCGTAAGCGGGGATCTTCAGGCGCGCTGGATCGGGTTTCGGATCTCGCGAGACGCGGATGCCCTGAACGACGAGGGCTACCGACGAAACCAGCGCAACCAGGATTGAGACATAGCCGAAGAACGCGATCACGCTTCGTCCGTTCCGTCTCCGTAGGGGTGATCGGGGTCGTATTCACCTTCGTCGGTTCCGTACGTCTCGTCGTGTTTCACCAGCATCGTGTTGGAGTGGAATTGGCTTCCGTCCCATGTCCCCTCGACGACGACTCCGATGCCCTCCTGGAAGAGCTGCTGGGGTGCGCCCGAGTACACGACCATGATCGCTTCCCGCCCATCCGTGACCTCAAAGGTGACACCGGTGGTGTTGTCGACGACGCTGCCCGGCACGACCTGTCCGCCGAGCCGCAGCCGATCGTCACCGGCTTCGAGTTCGTTGAGTTCAGTCGGCGTGTTGAAGTAGACGAGGCTGGCATTCAGGCTCACGATGAGCACCGCCAGCACAACCACAACGATCCCTGCCGGGACGATGAACTTCCAGTACCGCTTCATTCGACCCTTCCGATTGCTCGACGGGCACTTCTGATGCGCACGACGATGGACGCGCCGTAGACCGCAAGACTGCCATACGCAACGAGATAGGCGAACGCGACCCAGCCCCAATCGCTCATCAATTCGCCCCCAGTTCCGGAACCGTCACGGCCTCACCGGCGACCGGCCGGTCGGGTGAATCCTCTACGGCACGGCGCTCGTCATCGAGATGGATCAACTCGATCCGCTTGAACATGAGCGACACATACACCACGGTGAAGGCGATCACGCTGATGATCAGCGTGGCAAGCATCATCGGATCCTGGATCGACGGACCGTCCGGGCGAATGATCGATGGCGGCTGGTGCAAGGTGCGCCACCAGACGACCGAGAAGTGGACGATCGGAATCTGGATCGCGCCGAGCACACCGAGCACCGATGCTCTCGAGGCGCGCATGACGGGATCATCGGTCGTTCTGCGGAGAGCGAGATAGCCGAGATACACGAAGAACATGATTGCGGTGAGGGTCAGCCGAGCGTCCCACGTCCACCAGACCCCCCACGTCGGCTTCGCCCAGATCATCCCGAGTGCGAGGGCAAGACCTGTGAAGAACACTCCGATCTCGGCGCTTGCAGCGGCTACGCGATCGGCCTTGAGGTTTCGGGTGACGAGGTAGACGAGGCTTCCGATGAAGGTCACGAAAAACGCGGTGTATGCAAGCCAGGCGGAAGGAACATGAACGTACATGATGCGAACGAGATCGCCCTGCACGTCGTCCGCCGGGCTGGTCATGGCCAACGTGAACGAAACGGCGAGCGATACGCCGATCGCAATCCACGGCCACCTGAGATTCCGCGCAATCACAGCCATCAGGACTCCTGTAGGGGTCTCGCCGTCAGTACCCCGATCATGGCCACAACCGTCGCAACTGCAACCATGAGCAACACCCAGGAAACAATAGCGTGGCCATACCGTAAGCCGTCGTAGGCCTGGGTGGCTCCGAGCAGCAAAGGAACCGACAACGGGGCTACGAGGAGCGGTACCAACGCCGTACCTGCGCTGGTGCTGTTGACGATCGACGCTGTAAGCGTCCCAAGAAGCGCAAGACCGACCGCGGCGATGATCATGGTCAGAATCAGCCATGCGGGCCCGAGCACGTCGATGTTGTACAGACCGACCGCGACAACCCCGACCACTACCTCGAATGCCAGCAGGAGAATCGCCGACGACACGGTCCTGCCGATGAATCCGGCTGCCGGGTCGAGTCCGAGGAGCGACGACGCATCTTGCTGCGGGATCGTTTCTTTCGATGCTTTGCCGACGGCGACCAACACGCCGAACAGCATCACGATCACCCAGTACATGCCGACACCTATCTCGCGGAGGAGTTCGGCGTCGGTTCCGACCGCCAGCGGCACGAGAAGAAGGGCAAGCGCTCCGAACGGAATCGTGATCCACAAGACATCTCCGCTGCGACGTTCCCTGAGCAGATCACGGTCGATAACCGCACGGACTTGATGCCAGAAGCCGGCCGTCATGTGAGCGTTCCTCCTGCCAACTCGACGTTCCGGTGGGCGATCGCGTTGATGCGATCCCTGTCGTGCGAGACAACGATCACGGCTCCCCCTTCGGTCGCCTTTCGCTCGATCAGCCCTTCGACAAGGTCGACTGCATTACGGTCGAGCGCCGAATGCGGCTCGTCGAGCAGGAGCAGCGACCGATCGATCATCAGCTCCCTCGCGAATTCCGTGCGACGCTGCATCCCGTGCGATGACGCACCGGCGAGCCGGTCCGCGGCACCGGCGAGGCCCACCGCTGCAAGCACTTCCGGGACACGTTCGGTCGGCACGCCGGCAACCCGGCCCGCATATTGAAGGTTCTCGGCCAGCGTGAGTTCCGGAAACAGCCCGGGAACATGGCCGACCATGCCGATCCGCCGACGCACGTCGTACCGATCCGACGACGCAAGATCAGCCCCGAGCACGGTTCCCGCTCCTTGAGCCGGTCGAATCAGCGTTGCGATCAACCGGAGAGCCGTTGTCTTTCCCGCGCCGTTCGCTCCGAACAGCCCGACGACTTCACCCGCCCTGACTTCGAGATTCACGTCACGAAGGATCTGCGTCGACCCCATCCTGACTCCGACGCCGTCGAGGACCACGAGCGGCGCACCGGCCGCGTCTGCAGACGCAGGAGCGTTCTCCGGGTCGGCTGCCGGCGACGAACGCGAATCGTTCACGTGCACTGCACTCCGACATCACGGAGAACCCGGCCCCGGTGCACCGTGCTCGTCCGGCGCCGCTTCGCCACCCTGTGACTCACCACTTCTCCCCGTATTCGGTCCGTCGCATACCGAGACTGCAATTGGAGCGACTCTACCGCTCGCGGGAGCAACCGGAACACCGCGTCGTACGCTCGCAGCCGACCGTCAGGAATCGCGGTCCGTCGCCCGAATCACTCACGACTGCCGCCTGAGCCACTGATCCACGAATCGCGTCCGATCATCTTCGAAATCGGTAGCTCCGTCGGTGTGGCACTCGGCACACGTCGTCTGGGCGTGGCAGGAGAAGCACGTGGCGTCTCCGAATCGCACGACGTCGGGATGGGCCATGAGCCAGGGCTCCTCTGGATCACCTTCGGGATGGTGACACGTGTCGCAGTCGTTCCGCACTTCGTCGCCGTCGTCGGACACGTGACACGTGGCGCAAGTGTCACCTTCGTCTTCGAAGACGGCAATCGCATGGTCGGCTTCGTACCAGCCCTCAGGATGTGGCAACTCCACACCATGGCACGCTGTGCAGAAGTCCGGCTGGACATGACAGGTCGAGCACGACTCACCGCCTTCGCTCGTGACGACGTCTGCGTGGGCGGTGGCCCAGGGATCGCTCTGGACTCCTTCGGGATGGTGGCACGTGTCGCAATCGCTGCGTGCTTGCCCCACTTCAGCGGATCCGTGACACGCGACGCAGCCGTCCTCTCCGGCTTCGAGAAACGCCCCGGCGTGCTCGTTCTCGAACCAGCCGTCGGGGTGGGGCATCTCCAGGCCGTGGCACGTGTCGCAGAACTGCTCCTCCTGGTGGCACGACGTGCACGTTGGATCCGCGTCGGGGAGACCGATCCCGTGGCCCCTGGCCCATGTCGAATCCAGATGGCTCGGCGGCCTGGGAACCACGGAGAGGGGGTGGCACGACGAGCACGGCAGTGGTGCGACCGCATCGACGCCATGGCAGTCGAAACACGTCTCCATTGAGGGTTTGATGGTCTTCTCGTCGACGTGAGTCTCAACGGGATGGCACGATCCGCATCCGACCGAATCGGATGCCGCGTCGTGTTCGGAGTGGTCGAAGATCAACGTCGCAGGACGGTCGCTCGGCCTGGTCTCATCGAGGTCGAAGTGGCACTCCGAACAGCCGATGAACTCCGTGTTGCTGACGACCGTGGTCGTTGGGGCAGGCAACTCCTCGGACGCCGCCGTTCCGCCCGAGGTGCAACCGGCCGCCGCCAACCCAACCAGGGTCACGGCGCCGGCAAACACCCCACGGCCGATCCTTCGTCGCCAGGTCATGTCTGCACACCCGCATCGGATGGACCGAACGCACTTCGCGTCTCAGCCACCTTCAGCCTGTCTTGCATCGCTGACGTCCTATCCCCGGTCGATGCGAACTCGCCCACACTCCGTTGTGCCGACACGGTATTCGGGCTGACAATGGGGACATAGGGCCGAACGGCCGGAACCCCGGGGAAGGCGCGGTTGGCTGCAGGGCCGTAGGCAGTCGTTCGATAGGAGGCTTGCTTCGCAGCCCCGGCCAGGGCTTTCCACCTGGTCGGCGAAGACCCTCGACGAGCAAGCGAACCTGAATCAGCAAGGCGTTCCGTTCGGGAAATCGGCATCGAGCCTGGGGATCTGATCGTCCGATCCTCCTAGTAGCCCTGTTCCGGCGTGTGGCACCCGGTGCAGTTGATCTCCCGCCATTGGTCGCCGATATCAACCGGGTGAACAAACTCGAGACCGGTGAGATCCTGATCCACGTCAGCGAGATTGTCCGAGGGGCCTTGCGCCACAATCGTGTGGCACGAATCGCATTCCTTGGTGATGGTGTTCCCTGATTCGTCGACCTTGTCGGATCCGTGGCATCTGAAGCAACCCTCGTTGACGAAGTGGCTGAGATTGTTGAGATGCGCCCGGTAGTCGGTCTCCATCTCCGGGAAGAAGTTGTGGGCGTAGATGTCGACCAGCGTGTCGGCAGCGCGCTCGATCTCTCCGCTGAACTCATCGGCACGGTCGGGATACGTTTCCCAGTAGAAGGCAGTGAGCGCTGAACGAATCGCCTCCGCGGCCTGATCCTGAGTCTCGTACGGTGCGTTGAGCAACTCGAGTCCGTTCCGCCGCACGAAGGGCAGATCCTCGGAGATAGTGCCGATCGCGATCGCTTCGTTCACCGCAACCGCGGGCGGCAGGAACTTGTGGCTCGGCCGGTTGTGGCAATCGACGCAGTCGAAGGTGCGCAGGTCCGTATCCGGGTCCTCGGGGTCCGGGTAGGGAATGTTCGGATCGGAGAACACACTCACGGTGCCGTCGTCGCGAGTCACGCGCACCCAGGGAATCACCTGGCGTTTTTCGTCGACGGCAAGATACTCGATCGTCTTCCCGGCAAGCATGTGAAAGTGGATTCCGTCGCTCCCGGCATCCGGCGTGCCCTCCCCACCGCCCACGTTGACGGCCAGGCTGATCGTCCAGGGAGAATTCGCCTCGTCGGACCGGTAGTAGTGCTGGGTGATCAGCTTCCGACCGTAGAATTGGCTGGGCCAATGGCACTGTTCGCACGTTTGTTGCGCAGGGCGGAGATTCTCGACCGGGGTGGCTATCGGACGGTCGTAGGTGTTGGTCACCGTCTTGACGACTTGCCGGATTCCATCGATCTTCGACCTCACCCAGAATGAGGCCCCCGACCCGATGTGGCACTCGGCACACGGCACCTGAGCGTGGGGTGAGTTCTGGTATGTGGTGTTCTCGGGTCCCATCACCGTGTGGCACGTTTCGCCACAGAAAGCCACGGAGTCGGTCGTTTCGTAGCCCTTGAAACCCGCCCATCCGGTTGTGATCAGGATCACGGCTCCCAGGCCGAGGAAGAGCCAGAGGTTGCGCATGTACTTCGGGTTGGAGGGCTCGATGCGAAGGTTGAACCGAACGTTCTCCCCCCGCTTCCTCGCACCCATAACCTGAATGCGCATCGCCAACAGGAACAACAGCACGCCGATGATGGCAACGAGGGGGACCGCGAAGTAGGTGACGAGCGATCGGTATGCGTTCTCACCGCCCGACGTCAAGTCGATGCCGACCAGCAACACGAAGGTGAGCGTGCCACCGAGCACCAAAGCGCCACCGAGCGCGGCCAACGGGTGGCGGTACAGGCTCCTGGCTTCGACGGCAGGTTCGGAGGCGGCTGCCTCCGGGGAGGTCGTGCCTGGGGGCGGCGTTTCGGGTTCGGGTGTCTCGGCCGGTGGTTCTTCATTCGCCACTAGAACCCTCCCAGGTGGGCAAAGCCTAGCGACATAACTTCTGCGGTTCTCGCGGAGGAGATCCGAGCCGCGATCACATGTGCAACCGGGTACTGAGCCCGCTGATGGCCGGATAGAGGCCTACGGGACATAAGGCGTGTAGATCTCGACGTCTGCATCCGGAGGGTCAACGGTCGTTATCGCGATCTCCTGGTAGGACAAGAACACCAGGACAAACGCCGCGGCCAGGACCACGATCGCTGCGTACACGGGGAAGAACACCCGGCGCCTCCGCCGGAGGGTCTCCGGGGGGATCGTGATCGTGTCATCTCCGGATTCGATGGCTGCGAGCTGAAGCGGGTGTTCGTCGATCATCTCCTCCTCGTCCAGGTACCCGTTGAATATGGACTTGTTGAAGCGGCGCACGTGTACGAAGTAGGTGTGCCATATCAGGATCGCCAGGACCGCCAGGATCGCCTCGCCGCCGTGGGCGGCCTTCGCCGCGGGGATGAACTCACCCGGCAGGATCTTCGTCGTTGCGATCGGGTTCCACATCATGAGACCCGTCACCGCCATGATGACCGTACCCCAGATGATCGACCAGTACTCGAGCTTCTCGGAGAACGTGAACTTCCCCTCCTGCGCCGGATCACGGCGGAAGCCGAGGTTGTACGAGACCGAGTGTGCAGCTGCTCGGACGTCGTTGAAGTTGGGGAGCATCTGCTTGCCGATTCGTTTCACGAGGAAGCGATATCCGGCCGTGCCGAGGTGGTAGGCCGTTGCGATCAGCACCACGATTGCGAGCGTTCGGTGTATGAAACGAGTGCTGTTGATCCCACCCAATCCGGTGATGATCACCTTCGGGAATGCAGACTCCGACCACATCTGAACGAGTCCGGTTATTGCCAAACCGGAGAAGGCGATCACCTGCACCCAGTGTTCGAGGCGATCGGAACGTGTGAACCGTGGGAAGCGGCGCTGTGCGGATTCGTCGGTCATGCGACGCTCTCCTTTCTCCTGCGAAGGCGCCCGAACAAGTCGGTCGCCACGTAGATGATCATGCCGCCGATCACGAGAGGAATGACGATCCGATAGAACAGCCTCACGTAGAAGACGATCGAGTACTCATCAGTGCTCGCCGAGTAGTGGCTCATCCATGCCTCCGGGAACGCTGCCTCGGCGTTCGGGTGACATTGCTGGCAGGTAGCCAGGAGGTTCTCCTTCGCCACCGAGCTTCCTGCCTCGTCCGCTGGTTGGATGTCGTGAACGCCGTGGCATGAGATGCACACCGGGGCGTTCGTGTCCTGGTCCGGCGTGATCTCTTGGAACAGCGTGATCGTCCTTCCGTGGAAGTCCGCCACGTACGTGTTGAACACGTCGGTATTGATCCCGTACTTGTCCATCAACTCCTCATCGGCGTGACAGGTCGCACAGATCTCCGGAGAGAAGAGGTGGAACTCGTGCCGACTCGGCCCGGCGATCTCATGAACACCGTGACAGTCGGTGCAGGTCGGCACGTCGGGGTTTCCCTCTGTCAGCGCGCTCCCGTGGACGCTCTCCGTGTACCGGTCGTAGATCTCGGAGTGGCAGGTCCGGCACGTCTCCGGGATCTCCGTCGGGCTCTTGGGGGGATCGGTCGTGTAGTGAGGGTCGTGACAATCCGAGCACACGGCCGCCTCGAGGTTGCCGTCCTCCCGCGCCTCGGCATGAACGCTGTCGTCGACCACCTCCTGCTCGCGGTGGCATACGACACATCCGTCGGACTTTGCTATCGCGTATTCGCGGCTGTTGTCGAATGCCAGGGGATCGTGGGGGATGGCGGTGATCTCGGTATGGCAGAGGATGCACTTCAGATCCCACTCGGCGTGGATCGAGTTGTGCCATCCGTTCTCGTCGATCGTGACGTCGAGCGTCTCTCCCGAGGGGAACTCCGTCGATAGCCCGGGTTCGGAGTGGCATTCGAGGCATGTCTCGTTCCCCCAGTCCGACACGGTCTGGGCATCCGCTCGCTCTGTCCCACCGATGGCGAGCGCGACGAGCACTCCGGCGAAGACAACGAGATTCCTCGCCAATCGATTCATCGTTCGCCGTCCGTTTCGATCACGCGGCGCTGTCTCTGAACCGTTTGTCGGCGAGCGCGGAAGACTCGACACGCAGCCAACCGCTCGTCTGTCGCGTCGAAAAGCGTCGCCGTCTCGTCCGATACCTATCCGCATCTGCCCCATAACACGGCACTTGGCGCCCGGGAGATAGAGACCAAGGGCCCATTGTTCCGGCCATGAGGCCTTCCGGACACAATTCGAGAGGGTTGCGGGAATACCCCCCAGGGGTATTAACGTTGTACCCGGGAGACCGCTTACGAAACGGAGTATGAACCGCATGGCAACGATCAACCTGACGAAGGACACCTTCGAAGAGACCATCCTCAACAACGATGTTGTCCTTGTCGACTTCTGGGCCGAATGGTGTGGCCCCTGCAAGATGTTTGCACCGACCTACGAGACGGTATCGGAGAAGTATCCGAACGTCGTGTTCGCCAAGGTCGACACCGAGGCTGAACAGGAGCTTGCCGGATACTTCCAGATCCGCTCCATCCCGACGCTCATGGCCTTCAAGGAGAAGATCGGTGTCTTCTCTCAGCCGGGCGCCCTCCCCGAAGATGTGCTCGAGGACCTCATCGGCCAGATCGAAGGCCTCGACATGGACGCTGTCCGCGAGGAGATCGAGAACGCCGGCGACGATCACGACCATGATCACGAAAGTCATGAACACGATCATGACCACGCTGATTCGAGCAGCTGAGAAGCCGAGAAGCTGAGGGCCGGGACTGCTGTCCCGGCCCTCAGCTCGTTTTCGCCCCAATCAGAATCCGTCCGCGAGCGCGTTGCGGACATATGTGGCACGATCCGTGCGCGGCGACGCTCGAAGGGCGAGGACGGCATGCAGAATCGGCACAGCTTCGACGGACCAACGGAGTACTGGGATGCGCAAGCCGCTTCGTTTGATGACGAGCCGGATCACGGGCTGACGAGCGATCGGGTTCGAACGGCGTGGTCCCGACGGCTCACCGCATGGCTGCCGGAGCTCCCAAGCACCGTCGTCGACCTGGGGTGCGGAACCGGGTCACTCTCGGTTCTTTTGGCCGGAGGCGATGTTGTCGGCATCGACCTGTCCCCGAAGCCCAGGGCTCGACGAGCCGATTCGCTTCATCTTGGCGACGCCACATCCGGACCTCGCTCACGACACATTCGACGTGGTGCTGGCCAGGCATGTCATCTGGGCACTGCCCAACCCTGATGAGGCACTTCGCCGGTGGGCTGCCCTCCTCAAACCAGACGGCCGCCTGATAGCGATCGAGGGGCGATGGGGCTCGGCGGGTATCGCCCCCCTCTTCGATCACATCGAACACCACCCACTCGCGAGCGACCCGGACCTGTGGGAAAGGACGGTCGACGACGAACGGTATGCGCTCATTGCGACGCGACCGACCCGAAGTAGCAGGTAGCAAGTGGCAAGTAGCAGGGCAGCACCAAGACCCGAGACCGTCTCGAGTCTCAAGTCTCGAGTCTCAAGTCTCGAGTCTCGGATCTCACTTACCGATCACAAGATCAGCGATCAGGCGCTGGGCCTCGTCGAGGTTCTCTCGATGCACCATCACGTTGAGGCGGTAGGCGCCGACCATGCCGGGTTCGGTGATCACCGAGGCGGGGATGTCGGCATCGCTCAATCGACCCCACGCCTCATCGGCGACGTCACGATCGGTGAACAAGGCTGCCGTCACGAGATCGTCAGGTCGAGCCATCAGCCCTCCGCTCCACCGGTGAAGTTCCACGACCCGACACGCATCGTCGGAACGTACATGATGCCGGGAGCGAACTCCGAGTCGGCGAACCGGGCATCATCGCCGAGCCCGAGAATCCTGCCCTCACCCAGCGCATCAACAAACGACTGGGTAAAACGCATGTTGGTCACGGCATCGGTGATCCGGCCGTTCTCGATCATGAAGGTGCCATTCCTCGTCAAGCCGGTCACGACCAAGGTCTTCGGGTCGAGGATGCGGCAGTAGTTGAACGCAGAGACATAGATCCCTCGCTCAACACCGGCAATCAACTCGTCGACCGACTGGTCGCCACCCCCGACGAAGACGTTCGTCGGGATCGGCCCCCAGCTCTCCGATCCGGAGACGTTGTTCCCCGTCGAAGCGACGCCGGACTTCTTCGCCGTCTTGCGATTGTGGGCAACTCCCTTGGTCACGCCATCCACCACGAGATCGAGATGGCCCTTCGGTGTCCCCTCGGTGTCGAACGGGACACCCATCGCTCGCGGATCGGTGACGTCGTCCCACATCTGGAAGTGTTCGTCGAACTGCCGCTCCCCCAACGCGACGAACGACTGGCCCTCCGAGAGCATCTTGCCGTTGAAGCCGTAGAACCCCAGGAAGACGGCGACCGTTGCGACGGCCTCGGGTGAGAGAACGACCTCGTACTCCCCCGGTTTCGTGTCGAATGGCGCCGCCGAATCAACCGCCCGTCGGGCGGCGAGTTCCCCAACGCTGGCGCCGTCCAGGTCACCGATCGCCACCGAGGCGGCGTGGGCTGTGCCCGCAGAGGTTCCGGTCTGGTGGATCCCGTCGATGATGGCGCTTGTGTGTCGCCCGGAAACCGATTGACCGGCCGAATTGACGAAGGCTTCGGTTCGACCTTCGGTTTGGCAGTAGCCGGCGGCGAGCAAGCCGTTCCCGGCATCGACGAATGCCCGGACGAGCTCCGCCCGCGCCGCGGGTGGGGCGTCGTAGGTTGCGTCATCAGCGTGTTCCACAGGCGCTGTCGTCGAGGGCGGGGCAAGTCCCGGCCAGTCGGCATCAACCGGCTGCAACGCCGCCGTTTCGAGCGCGGCCTCGACGAAAGTCTCCAATGACTGCCTGCCGGTCGTCGTGGTCCGAGCAGACGCGACCCGCCCATCGACGGCGACCCGTAGGCCGACGGCCTCGCCGACCTCTGCGACATTCTGGTGTATGAACGAGTTTGCGAAGCGAGTCAGCGCGAGGTTGCCGTCCGATGCGACAACTTCCGCTTCGGCACGGTCTCCAACGAGGTAGAGAACCTGCTCGGCGAGGTCAACAGCCCGGCTCATCCTCGCACCCCCACTCGCACGTTCTTGAATCTCGCGGGCGCCGCCGAGTGTCCCGTGTGCGCGACCTGCATGGGTTGACCCTTGCCACAATTCGGAGTTCCCCAGTGAATCCACTCGTCTCCACCGGCGAGGCGATCGAGGCTCCCCCAGAACACCGGCCCGATCCCGGTATAGGTTGGGTTCTTGAGCATGCGGCCCAATTCGCCGTTCTTGACCTCCCACGCGATTTCGGTACCGAACTGGAAGTTCAGTCGTTTGTCGTCGATCGACCAGGACCGATTCGTTGCCATGTACACGCCGTCTTCCGTGTCGGCGATGATCTCTTCGAGTGAAGAGTCGCCCGGCAGGATCCCGACGTTTGTCATGCGGACCATCGGCAAGCGGTTGTACCCGTCGCCGCGGACCATCCCGCCGGGCGGCAATCCTGCAATCGCAGCGGAGTCACGGCCGGAGAGCACCCCGAGCCAGATCCCGTTCTTCACAATGTCGACCCGCTGTGCCGGTGTCCCCTCATCGTCGAAGCCGAACGTGCCGAGCGCGCCGGGCAGCGTGGCATCCGCCGTGATGTTCATGAGATTGGATCCAAATCTGAACTTCCCGAGGTTGGGCAGTTCGAGGTGTGAGGTTCCCGCGAAGGCGGCTTCCCAGCCGAGGATTCGATCGAGTTCGATCGCGTGCCCAACGGACTCGTGAATCTGCAGCGCAAGCTGTGACCCTTCCAGGATGAGGTCGACCTCCCGCTCCCCCAGTTGGTCCGCCGACAGCAACGCGGCCGCCTCCTCCGCGATCCGGCCGGCATTACCTGCGTAGTCCCACTTGCGGACGGTTTCGTAGCCGCCCGCCTCGTACTGGCCGAACGACTGCGGATAGGACCTACGCTGGCTCTCACGTTCGCCGAGCGCCGTAGCATCGAAGCCGCCGCCGGACTCGACGATGTGCTGATCGATACGGTGACCCTGCGACGAGACAAACCACTTGTTGGTGTCGTAGAACGTGAGATTGCCCGTGGCGATGGCGATGCCGTCGACTTCCTGCATCGTCTTGGTGACCCCCACGAGAAGGTCGACCTTCTCCGACATCGACACCGCGAAAGGGTGCTCGACATAGGGCGTCTCATACGTGGCCTGCACCACGTCAACATCGGCGAACTGCACCGGATCGCCCGGGACCACGGCACTCGCCCGTGCGATCTCGGCCGCACGTTCGCCGGCGGCCGCTGCCGACCGACGCGTCAAGTCGGCAGTTGCGAAGAACCCCCAGGAAGAGCCGAACAGCGCGCGGACCCCGACCCCGGCCTGCTCGGAACGGTCGAGTGATTGCACCGCCTGATTCTGTACGTCGATCCCTTCCTGCTTCGACACCACGACTCGGGCGTCGGCGTACGAGGCTCCGGCGGCGAGTGCTCCCTCAACTGCAGCTTCGGCGTATTCATACATGGCCGCCAGCGTAGCGATCCGGCCCAGGTGGTCGAGCGAGGCAGCCGACGCCGCCATCGGTCGACACCCATCCCACCGGCTGGCAGCGTAGGCGCCGATATGCGTTCAGGCCGAAGAGCACCACGCAGAAGTGGGGCTGCCGATGGCAGCCCCACTTGGACGTTCTGTGTTTGTTGCTCGAGCCGTATCTAGGCACCGCCTCCCGCCAGTGCGTCGAGGCCCTCCTGGATCAACGCCAACGTGTAGGACGGGTTGTGGACTCCAAGGCTCTTGTCCTCATGAGCGATGTAGATCCAGTTCCACAGCGCGGCTGCTTCCGCTTCGGGAACGGATGTTACGGCCGGATGGCCTTCTTCATCGAGCCAGCCCTTCGCAACCAGAGCCGCCTCGAGCTCGTCGAGCCCGGCCTGGACTTCGGTCTGGACACCGTTGATGTCAAAGCTCTCGGCTCCCGGGTGGCACGCCTGGCAGGATTCGATCTTGGCCTCAAAGGTGTGCGACATGGCCCCGCCCGTGTGACACGTCACGCACGTGTCTTCAACCTGGCTGTAATGCGCTCCGGCAGATCCGTCAACACCACCGGCGCCGGCGAGCCCGAGCAGCATCGCGCTCTGCGGACCGTGGTGTGGGCCCCAGTGGGTGCTTGTGATTTCGATCATGCCATCAACGGCCTCGTCGATCTGGCGCCGCGGCTGGTGGCAGGTGGCACACAGATTCCCCGAACCGCCTTCGAAGGTCGTGCCCTCGAACGCGTACATGGCAACCGGGTCGGTCGTAGTCAGCGCCCAGTCCTCACCCGTGTACGTGGTGTGGATCAGGTGGCACGTTCTGCAATCCTGACGGGTTGGATCCGGGTCACCTTCTTCGACCGCACCGGGGTTCCCTCCGGCAGCGACCATCGCGGAGAAGGCGCCGCCCGAGTGGCATCCGGCACAACTGGCGCTGGTGCCGCGCACAAAGGACTCACCGGTTCCGTGGAGGGATACTCCGACAGACGCTTCCTTGCCCGTAATGAGCGTCGAGTCATCATGGCACCCGACGCACGACAGGTCGGCCATCGACGCCGATTCGCCGGCTGCGCCGGCCGGTCCCTGCTCGCCCTGCGGGCCCTGCGGTCCCTCGGGGCCAGGAGGTCCCTGCTCCCCGGATTCGCCTGAGCAAGCAGCGAGAACCACCATCAGCAGCACGGCCACCAAGGCCACACCTGCCCGTCTCAGATCAACAGAGAACGTCCTATCACCGCGGCGCATGTCTTCCCTCCTGCGGGCGAGTGCTCCTATATAAACGATTGTTTGCGACGCCCAAGTCGCCCACGTAGGGCCATTGGTCCCTATTTATCGTCGAACGACGAACCGAACGGCCGATTTGGACCCGGCATCAGGGTTCTGACGGGGAAGCAACGCTCACATCGTCGTGGCGTGACGGCGGCCGGAAGTATCGGTGCACACCACAACGGCCACGTCGCGCGAATCACCGATGGTGCCGCCGCACGCACGACATCGGACGGTGCACGCGGGCTATTGCGCTCCCGCTCTCGGCAGAGCCACCGCGGAGTCAACGATCAGCGTGTACGAGGCGGGTACGTTCGCTATGAACGCACACTGATCCAGCCCCACACATGTCGTTCCGCAGGCGCCGCCCGAGCATGCGACGGCCTCGCCTGCTCCCGGGTCCTCGGCGGGTGAGAGCCGTCCCTTGGCAACGAGCACGCCGATCATTCCGGAGAGCGCCGATTCCGAGACGCCAACCCTCCCGGCGAGATCAGCCGATCGAATCGGGCCGCGTACCGTTCGGAGTTCGGTCAGCAGCGTGTCGAGCACTGACGTCACAGTCCAATCACCCTGGCCCCCTGGAACACGACCACCGCGAACGCCCACGCTATGGCCGTCTGGCCCACGATGCTGAGCCACATCCACCGAGTGCCCGTTTCCTGACGGATTGCAGCGACCGCCGCCATGCACGGGGTATAGAGGAGAACGAACACAAGGAAGGCGAGGGCCGCCGCGGCACCGTGGCCCCCGCTCGACTCAGCGAAACTGGTGCGAATCGATGCCATGAGGCTCGAGGGTTCTTCGGCCTCGTCAGCATCGGTGAGGTCGATCCCGATGATCCCCGGTGTGGCCTTCAGTGCCCCAATGACGGCTCCGGCGAACCCGGTTCCGATCTCGCGTACGGAGTCGCCGATCGACGGGGACGGCCCGGATCCTTCAGCGTCGTCGACGCCGTACACCTGGGCCATCGTCCCAACGACGACCTCCTTGGCGACGAACCCGGTGAGGAGAGACCCAGCCGCCTCCCACGTTCCGAATCCGGCCGGTTCGAACGCGGGGGCGACAACACCGGACACCGTCGCGAATGCGGAATCGTCGACATCGGTGTCGGCGAAGCTCCCACTCCCACCAATCGGGATCGACATGAGGAACCAAACGACGATCATGGTTCCGAAAATGATGGAGCCGGCGCCGCCTATGAACGCCGTGACTCGCGTCCAGGTGTGGAACCAGATCGTCCGCGGGGTGGGCAGCCGGTAGGGCGGCATCTCCATGATCGTGGGTGCATGTGATGTCACCGGCAGCAGGGTCCGTTTGAGCACGAGTCCGATGGCGAGCGCAACCAGGATTCCGAGGAGGTACATCCCGAAGACGACCAGCCCTGCGTAGTTGGGGAAGAAGACGGCCGATATCAGCACGTACACCGGCAGGCGCGCCCCGCAACTCATGAACGGCACGAGGAGGCTGGTGAGTACTCGATCCCGCTCATCTTCGAGGGTCCGGGTCGCGTAGACAGCGGGTACGGTGCACCCGAAGCCGACGAGCATCGGCAGGAAGGCCTTCCCTTGGAGACCGACACCGCGCATCACGCGATCCATGACGAACGCTGCACGGGCCATGTAGCCGGTGTCTTCGAGAAACGCGAGGGCGAGATACAACGCCATGAGGATGGGAACAAAGACCAGCACGGCGCCGACGCCAGGGATGATGCCGTCAACCACCAGACTCTCAACCCACGTACCGCCCAGCCCCACCATCGAGACGAGGCTCTCCCCAAAATGAGCGATCGGCCCCGAGACGGCCACATCGATCCAGTCGAGGAAGGCTCCAGCGATGTCGGTCGTGATCTTGAACACGGCCCACATCAACGCAAGGAAGATCGGAATACCGAGGTAGCGATTGGTGAGGACGGCATCGATCCGGTCGGTGCGATCGCGCGAATGGTGCGTCGACTCGCTCGTGGCAGCGCGGGCAATCGTATTTGCGGTCTGGAATCGAGCGGCTGCGATTGCGGTATCGGCACTGTCGCCCAGTTCGCGGCGCAGGCCCTCGAGAAGCCGGTCCCGGGTGACGATCAACTCGGGCCCACCTTCAAGCCATAGGAGCGGCTCGGCGAGTCCGGGATCTTCATCGAGGAGCGCCGTTGCCAGCCAGCGCGGGGAATACCGGGCGTTGACCGCCGGTGTCTGATCGATCTGATCAACAAGCCGAGCGATGGCGGATTCGACGTCTGGGCCATAGTCAACGATGAATCCGTTCATCGTGACTCCTCGCGAACACACGTCGCCGCAATGACATCGCGCAATTCATCGAGACCCTTGCCCGTTCTCGCCACCGTGGCAACCGCCGGCGCTTCGAGAAGTTCTGACAAAACACTTGGATCGATCTCGAGTCCGCGCGACCGCGCAACATCGCTCATGTTGATCGCAACCACCGTCGGAACGCCGATCTCGAGCACCTGAATCGCGAGGTAGAGATTCCGTTCCAGATTCGCTGCGTCCACGACAACGACCGCACCGTCCGGATCGCTGCCAACGAGGAAATCCCTCGCAATCATCTCCTCGGGGGAGGATGCGTTGAGGCTATACGTCCCCGGCAGGTCAACGAGGTTGAATTCGTCGCCGTCGTGGGCAAAACGGCCGTCGACTCGTTCAACGGTCTTACCCGGCCAGTTGCCGACGTGCTGCTTCGCGCCGGTCAGCTTGTTGAAGATCGACGACTTGCCGGTGTTGGGGTTCCCCGCAAGGGCGATAACCCGCGCAGTAGTCGACGAGTAGCTCATTGATCGTCCACCCTGACGAGGATCGCGTCGGCGTCCGACCTTCGGATTGAGATCCTCGAGCCCATCACGGCAAACTCCACGGGGTCGCCGAGCGGTGCCACCCGAATCGCCGTGACCTCCACTCCAGGGATCAGACCCATCTCGACGAACCGACGACTGCCGTTGCTCGACGGGAAGCGCACAACCGTGGCCGATCGGCCCATCGGGAGCTCACCGAGCGGGATCGTCTGAGGAGTCATCGAGCGCTCACCGCGATACCGGAAACCAGATCGACGGCGAGGTGGCAGGTCGTGCCGCCGACTGAAACCAGCCGATCGCCGGTGCCGCCGACACCGATGACCTCGACGTATGCCCCTGGAACAATCCCCTGCGTCTCGAGAAACCGGCGAGGTTCGTCCGGGAGATTCAGGCCCACCACGGACCGTCGCTCCCCGGCAGGGACCGCGTCGAGGCGCACCGTTGGAGGGGGCACCGGCGCGCTCCCTCCGTTGGGAATCGTATGTCCCCAGGGTCCGGACGCGGGATCGCCGAGGTATCCGGAAAGGAGATCTGCCACATCATCAGGGGTGATGTGTTCGAGGTCGCAGGCCACCTCGTCTGCACGTTCGGGTGTCAGGCCGAGCTGCTCGGAGAGGAACACACCCCAGAGACGCCGCCTGCGGAGAATCGATGAGGCCACCACGCGGCCTGACTCGGTGAGCGTGACACCCTGATACGGCTCATACTCCACATACCCGCGGCCGGCGAGCTTTCGTATCATTTGGTTGGCCGACACGCCGGAGACGTCGAGTTCACGGGCTGCGTGCGATACCGGGACCGGCTCAGGATGCCCGTCCTCGACTGCGCGAGCGATCGTGATGAGGTACATCTCCTCTGCTTCTGACGTGTCCTGAGCGTGTTGAGTCATACCTACGGAATCTCGCGCCAAATGTTTAGGCATGCCTCATCTTACACCTCTACCAGAGGCATCGAGCCGGCGACCACCGATCGAATTGCTGCCCCGCCCCGGTACCATTCTCAACCCAGGGATTCACCAGTTACAGGGAGTCACCACGTGCGCCAGTTCCTCCGCTCGAAGATCCACCGAGCTACGATCACCCGAACCGACCTCCATTACGAAGGTTCCCTGACCCTCGACCGCGATCTCATGGATGCGGCGGCGATCGCCGACCACGAAGTCATTCATGTGGTCAACGTCAACAACGGCGAGCGATTCACGACCTACGCCATCGAGGGGGCGCGAGGTTCGGGAGTTGTCGGCCTCAATGGTGCCGCAGCACGGCTCGGGATGCCGGGTGATCTCGTAATCATCATGACATTCCGATACGCCGATATCCCGGATGGCGCCAATGCACCCACACCGATCGTGATCCCCGTTGACGGGGACAATCGGGCCATCGCCTCGTAGCCTCCGCCCCTTGCCAGAACTCGGCGGAGCTCCGACTCGTCGGACCCGGCCCGACGCGAAGTTGCCTCCCGAAGCGAAGCGCGCACGCATAGGGTCTGACCGATGAAGAGCCTCATCGGAACCTGGCGACTCGTCGAGTGGACGTTCACCGTTGACGACTCGCGGCCAACGCGGCCGTGGGGCGGAAACCCGGGTGGTCTCTTGACGTACACCGAGGACGGGCGCATGACGGCTTCGCTCATGAGCCACGGGCGTCCGCCGGCACCCACGCGGACCCTGAGCGCCGCCCCCATCGACATTCGAGCGGCCGCAGCCGCCGGTTATCTCAGCTATGCCGGTTCCTACTCGATGGATGGCGACGACGTACTCCACCACATCGAACTGAGCCTCATGCCGAATTGGGTCGGCACGACCGAGCGACGACTGATCGAATGGGTCCCGTCCGAACGCGGATACGACCTCGTCCTGTCAACCCCGCCGACGAAGACCGACGGCGGGCGGACGGCGGTCAACCGGCTGCGGTGGGAGCGCATACCTCCCGACTCTCCGATTCCCGGGCCCTGATTGACGGCGGACTGCCTCCCCGAGCGTTAGCCTCGGTATCGCACCGACCCTGACGCCGGGGGCTTGATGACGAGTTCGACGGAGACTTCAGTTGTATCTCGCGCCGGTGTTCGCACTCGGAAGCTCCGGCCGTGGAACATCGTCGTATGGCTGATCGTTCTCATCCTGATCCTCGTCCTCGCGTTCTACGCCATCGGGGGTTGGTACTTCTCAGGCGAGATCTACTCGGGCGCCATCCAGGTGCAACCTCCCGAGGTTGGAGATTTCGATATCACCTTTGACCGCGGCGAAGCAGAGGCGCTCGTATTGCGCGGTGACGAAAACGCAGCGAATCTGCTCGACGACGGCCGGTTCGGCTTGATGTGGGAATCCGGCGAGAGCCTCGTCGACGGCATTGTCAGCTCCGACACCGCGGGCGGACAATCGACGGTGTTCCGCACACGCGTCCCCGACGAGCCGATTCCGGCGCCGGGATCCTCGGTACGGCTCGACTCCTACATCTGGTCCGGGGACCCCCGGACGGCACTCGGAATTCCCTTCAGCGAGATCACGTACCAAGTCGAGGGAGGGAATGCCGACGCGTGGTACGTGGAGGGATCATCCGATACGTGGATGATCTTCGTCCACGGAAAAGGCGCTCCCAAGAACGAAGCCCTGCGCCTGCTCCCTCTTGCTGTGGAGCGCGGCTACCACGCAATGGTGATCGACTACCGCAACGACCCGGGCGCACCACCCGACCCGTCGGGCACCTACCAGTACGGCGTCACGGAGTGGAAGGACGTCGCATCAGCCACACGACACGCACGATCCAGGGGCGGGCGCAATGTGATCATCGTCGGCTACTCCATGGGAGGCGCAAACGTGCTGTCGTTCCTCCTCGAGTCGCCGCTTCGCTCCCAAACGGCGGCCGTCATCCTCGATAGCCCGGTGCTCAATCTCGGATCGATCATCGATCATGCAGCGGACCAGACGTCTCTGCCGCTGACGTCGATCCCGGTGCCCCAGAGCCTCACCTCGGTTGCGAAGTGGATCGCGGGATGGCGCTACGGCATCGACTGGAACGACACCGACTATGTGGAGCGCTCGCGCGATCTGCAAACACCGATGCTCATCATCCAGGGCAGCGGCGATAAGACCGTTCCGTCGGAGCCCGCAGACGAACTCGCTCGCCTCCGCCCGGATATCGTGACACTGTCGACACCGCCGGGCGTCGGGCACGTGCTGGCCTGGAACGCTGACACCGATGGTTACGAAGCCCTCATCACCACCTTCCTCGATAACCTCGGCGTTTGACGGCGGCTACACAACCGCGCTCCGACCGACCCAGTGACGATCCGCCCTACGGCTGATAGCCGGAGTCCGGGGACCCGGTCTCAACTCGGCGTCGAAACATCCAGAGGTCCGCCACGTTCGTCCCGGTCGGACCGATCATGATGAGGTCGCCGGCCGCGGCGAGGAACGGATAGGTGTCGTTGTCGGCGAGCGCCGCGAACGGATCGAAGTTTGCAGCGAGACCCCGCCCGATCGTACCCCCGTCGACGACTCCGCCCGCAGCGTCGGTCGGCCCGTCGATCCCGTCCGTGGCTCCAGCCAGGAAGGTCACCGGCTGCCCATCGATCTCGAGCGCGGCGGCGATGGCCGCCTCCTGGTTGCGCCCTCCCCGTCCGGTCCCGCGCACGACAACGGTCGTCTCGCCCGCGAATATCAACACCTCGTCACCGTGAGACTCAGTCGACAAAGCCGAGACAGCCGCCTCTCGAGCCTCACCCGTGTGGCGAGTCGACACGATCCGTGCCGGAACCTCCTGCGACTGCAGGAAGGTTGCGGCGGCCTCCGCTGCCACCGCACCGCTTCCGATGACCACCACCTCGTGACGCACGTGCGGTTGTTTGGGCGTCTCTTGGACGAGCCCGCGGCGACCACGCTCGAGGTGGCCGAGGACACGGCCGGAGAGGCGGTCGAAGATCCCGTGGCGCTCAACAACGCCGAGGGCGTCACCAAAGGTCGTGGGATCGGGAACTGTCGGGCCAGAACCAATGACGTCGAGTGGATCACCCACCACGTCGGAGAGGACGAGCGTAATGAGGCGTGCCGGGCCGGCTGCTGCTGCGAGCCACCCGCCCTTGATCGCCGACAGGTGCTTCCGGACGGTATTCGTATCGCCGATGTCGGCTCCGCTCTCGAGCAAGGCACGGTTGGCCTCGATCAGGTCATCGAGATTCAGGCCGCGCGCCGGCGCAGCGAGTAGGGACGACGCTCCCCCGGAGATCAGGCACACCACGACATCTTCCGGACCAGCGGACGCTGCGAGTTCGAGTGCGCGCCGTGCGCCGGCGGCGCTCCCTTCGTCCGGTATCGGGTGCCCACCAACGATCAACGAAAGCGGCGCCTCGCCGTGATCGGGTGCCACGATCACGCCATCGGCGAGGTTCACGACGGCCGCAAGACCGCGCGCCATCGGCACAGCGGCCTTCCCAACGGAAATAGCGATGACCCTGTGGGCGTAGCGAAAGTCGAAGTTCTCCGCAGCACGGGCGGTCGCCGTCTCCGGCTCAACGCCGGCGATGCCGGCACGGAATGCTTGCAGGAGGAGCGTTCGGTCGTCCATGCCTCCAAGGTAGTCGGCCGGGTGCGTTTGGTGCGATCCGCAAGCCCGTGGCGCGGGCGAACCCCGCAGTGGGAGGATGCTGCGGGGTTCGCGTGCAGCCGGATCGCTCAGGCGTCGGTGGAGGAAACCCGATCGCTTGCACGGCGTTCGTGCATCTGTTCGCCAAGTTGCCTCAGCTCGTCTTGGGTCAACTGACCGTCGGCGAGGAACTCCGCTGCGGGACCGTCGGGGTCGTTCAGTGGATGATCGTCGGGAAGCTCGGCAAGCTCGGTTGCGTCGATCACTCCGTCTTCCAGGAGCCCACCCATGGCAAAGCCTCGCCTGAAGCCGCGCTCGAATCGGCCGGGGTTCTCCTCACGCCATGCCTCCCTCTCGGCACGAAGCTCTTCGTGCCGTGCCTCGACGGCAGTTCTGACGGCATCGGCATCACCCTGATCGAGCGTGCCCTCGGCGACCAGATCCGTCAGGACCTCGTCCAGGATCTCTCCGGGCTTCGGGAAGCCCGGTCGCACATCGGCGGGCGCCTCAGCCCCCGGGGCTTCGGTGGTCTGCGCAAGCGCAGCCCCGTCGACAATGGTTGAGGCGGCAAACGCCCCGGCCACCAGAACACCGGCGGCTGCAATGGAAACGAAGATCCTCTTCATATCTATCTCCTTTCTTCGTCCATGAACAACAGTGTCGGGTGCGGACATCAGCCGGATGTGAACCGCGTCTGAGAAGGAGGTGAGAGATGGGGAGACACGAGACACGAGACACGAGACACGAGACACGAGACACGAGATACGAGACACGAGACACGCGGCGGGCCTCATCTTCGCGACTCGGGCTCCCAGGCCGCCCCCTCCCGCCCTCGCTCCGCTCGGGCACCCCGGCGGTGGGCCTCATCTTCGCGACTCGGGCTCCCAGGCCGCCCCCTCCCGCCCTCGCTCCGCTCGGGCACCCCGGCGGTGGGCCCCATCTTCGCGACTCGGGCTCCCAGGCCGCCCCCTCCCGCCCTCGCTCCGCTCGGGCACCCCGGCGGCGGGCCCCATCTTCGCGACTCGGGCTCCCAGGCCGCCCCCTCCCCGCCCTCGCTCCGCTCGGGCACCCCGGCGGCGGGCCTCATCTTCGCGACTCGGGCTCCCAAGCCGCCCCCCTCCCGCCCCTCGCTCCGCTCGGGCACCCCGGCGGTGGGCCTCATCTTCGCGACTCGGGCCCCCAAGCCGCCCTCGCTCCCTCGCTCGGGCACCCTCCCCCACTTCGTGGTGGAGGGGAGAACGAAGAACAAGGAATGCGGACAGCCGGATGCTCGGGGGTTGCTAGGTGGTCGGCAATTCGAAGCCGACGATGGCTCCGCCACCCTCGGCCGGTTCAACGAAGACCTCGCCGCCGTGGGCTTCTACAACCTGTTTGACGATCGATAGGCCGAGGCCGGAACCGGGCATGGATCGAGCGGCGGCCGAGCGGTAGAAACGGTCGAACACCTGGTCGCGGTCGGCGGCGTCGATCCCGGGACCGTGATCCCGCACCGCGACTCGGCCACCGGCGACCGTCACGTTGATCGGTCCGTCGCCGGCGCCCCACTTCACCGCGTTGTCCAGAAGGTTGTCGACAGCGCGCGAGAGTGCCGCCGGGCGACCCTGAACGGGGCTCAGCTCGGCATCGAGCTGGATCTCGAAATCGAACCGGCGAACAGCGCGTTCGACACACGATGCAACCGTCTCGTCGAGGCGCAGGCCCTCGGTTGGTCCTTCCGTATAGCGGTCGGACGCAAGATCGACGACCTCACCGACGAGCGAGGACAGGTCCTTGACCTCGGCGCCTGCCGCGGAAATGAGCTCAGAACGCTGCTCATCGGTGAGGCCAGGGGTTCGGCCGAGCAGCTCGATGTTGGTCCGAAGGGCGGTGAGCGGAGTCCGAAGCTCGTGGCCGGCGTCGCGAACAAGCCGCTGCTGTTCTTGTCTGCTCGTCTCGAGGGCGGCGAGCATGGCGTTGAACTCCGCTGCGAGGCGACCGACCTCGTCATTGCTCACAATACCGATACGAGCACCAAGGTCCTGGGTCTCTGCAACGTGTTCTGCGGCTTCTGCCAATTCGTCGATCGGCTTCAGCGCGCTCCTGGCAATGAGCAGGCCGGCACCGGCGGCGAGCAACACACCGACCGCGCCGAACACGAAGAGGGCGGCGGCGAGGCCGGCAAGCGTTGCATCAACTTCGGTGAGCGGGCGAGCGATCTGGACGATGCCGAGAAGATCGGATTGAACCGTGGCCATCCTGACATGCACATCGTCGATATGATCATCGGTCAGGATCACGGTCCCTGCGGCCACATCGGTTTCGGCCGGGGACAGGATGGCTTGCCCTTCCGGGACAAGAACCTCGCCGGTCGAAAGCGTCACCTGGTAGTACACGGTGTCGAACGTCGATCCGGGGCCGCCGAATCCGAACAGACCGAAACCTCGCCTCATCGGCCCTTCCGAGCCGATGATCCCCCTCGGGTCATCCCCGAGCCCTTGGATCGCCACGGCTCTCTCGATGAGGCTGTCATCGACCTCGGAACGCAACTGCTGCCTCGCCACTACGAACGCTGCCGCGGAGACCAGGACGACCGCAACGGCGACCGCAGAAGCCGCCACAACTGAGATCCTTGTCCTGAGCTTCACGGCGGCCTCCGATGTCGTCTATGAATCGTCGCGCAGCGTGTAACCAACGCCTCGAACGGTGTGGATCAGACGCGAGGCGCCGCCGGCCTCGGTCTTCCTCCGCAGATACCCGACGTATACATCGAGCGAATTCGATGATGTTTCGAAATCGAAGCCCCACACGTCGCGATAGATCTGATCGCGGCTCGCCACACGCCCGCCGCTTCGCATGAGCACCTCGAGGAGGTCGAACTCGGTCTTGGTGAGCTGAACGGGCTCGCCGGATCGCACAACCGTGCGGGTCGCAAGGTTCATCTCGAGGTCCGAGAACGTGAGAAGTTCCGACACGTCGCCGCTCGATCGACGGAGGAGCGCTCGGATCCGTGCGAGGAGTTCCTCGAGGGCGAAAGGTTTCGCCAGGTAGTCGTCCGCCCCGGCATCGAGCCCGTCGACCCGATCGGACACGTCACCGAGAGCGGTCAGCATCAAGATCGGTGTCTCGTCGCCCCGTGCCCTCAGTCGACGACACGTCTCGAGCCCGTCGACGAACGGCATCATCACGTCGAGCACGATCACACTCGGCGGATCGTGGAGAATCGCTTCGAGAGCGCGGCCGCCGTCCTCGGCGACCGCGACCTGGTAGCCCTCGAACGAAAGCGCCCGGGTCAGCGCAGCGCGAACGTCCGGATCATCCTCGACGACGAGAACCTTGTCGGCTTCCATGGAACCTCCTGCACACCGCAAGATACGCCACCGCTCTGAGAACGGCGTGAAACCGACCTAAGAAGAGGGTGAGAGCGAAGGACTACTCGCCGGTCGCCGCACTGATCCTTCCCTCTGCGTGCTTTCCGATCGGTAGCGAGATCCGAGACACGAGACTTGAGACTCGCCGCGTGTCCAGTGTCTCGTGTCTCATATCTCGAGTCTTCTTCTCACCATCTTCTTAGGCCCTGTTGATTCCCGACTCAGGTTTAGATGATTGACTGCGTGATGGACCTCGAAGATCTCGGCATCGACTGGAGAACCACGTGAGACGAAGCATCATCATCGCGGCACTGCTGGCGTTTGGCCTGATCGCCGCGTCGTGCGGCGGAAGCGAGTCAGACTCGGGAGTCGCCTCACTCGAGACCCCGTCCCAGGCGACCGACAACCAGGAGCAGGCGCAGAGCGACGAGGCGGTCGCTGAGCCCATCTCCGACGAAGAGGCGATCCTCGCGTTCGCCGCGTGTCTCAGGGAAGAGGGCGTCGACGTAGAAGATCCCACGGTTGACTCCGACGGGAATCTCCGTCCGCCGCGACCTCGCGATATCGGACAGGAGGACCGTGAGATGGTTCGTGCCGCGATGGACAGCTGCAGCAAGCACCTCGAAAGCGTGGCATTCGGCCTGGACGCGGCCGACCGTTCGGAACGTGAGGATCAGCTGTTCGAGTACGCCGCGTGTATGCGCGACCACGGGTACGACATGCCGGATCCGGATTTCTCAACTTTCGGAGAACCCGGACAAGGCGGATCGGGCGCCGGTGGCGGCGGACCATTCGGTGCAATCGATCAGGACGACCCTACATTCCAGACCGCACAGGAAGCCTGCGCCGATATCTTCGGCGGTGATCGGGTACCCGGCGGCGGTCCGGGCAGCGGGGTTGCCGGCGGATGACGGACACAAGGAGCAAACCCATGAGTGAACCGGTCGGCGCAGAGCCGGCAGACGAGACTCCCTCGACCGACCCGACGGAATCGGCTCTTCCGGTGACCACGGCGAAGAAGCCGTGGTGGCGTCGCGCATCAACGTGGGTCATCGTTGTCGCGATCCTCATCGCAGGTGCGGCAACGGCCTGGCTCCTTTCGAGCAACGACTCATCAGCGACAACCGACACCGTCGCAGCTGTAGCCTTCACAGAAGTCCAACGCACGACACTCGAGCAGGTCACCACGCTCGACGGGACGCTCGGCTTTGTGGCGGGCGAGCCGATCGTCTACGCGGGTTCAACCGACGGCATCAGCACCATTCCGGCAGGAGCCGGCGGCACGATCACCTCACTTCCCCAGGAGAGCTCGACCGTCGAAGAGGGCGAGATTCTCTACACCAGGGACGAACAGCCGGTGATCGTCTTCTACGGCGAGATCCCGGCCTACCGCACCCTCAATACCCGTTCCAGCGATGGCGACGACGTGATTCAACTCGAGGAAGCACTGACCCGCCTCGGCTACGACGAGGACGGCGACCTTGATCTCGACGGCGACTTCACCACCGCAACACGCGACGCCATCAAGGCCCTTCAGAACGACCTCGAGATCGACGACACGGGTGTTCTGCAGATGGGCCTGTATGTGTTCGTCGACGGCCCCGTATTCGTCGCCGAGACGCTCGTCGACGTTGGTACGGCCGTCAACCCCGGATCTCCCGTCATCGCAACGTCGACGATGCCTTCAGGCACCGTCACAGCCGTTGCGAGCGAAGGGGATGTCCTCGGTCATGGCAGCACACTGTTCGCCGTGGAAGGTGATCCTGTGACGCTGTTCGTCACCGACGTCCCGTTCTACCGGACCCTCACCGTGGGCACCGTAGGAGACGACGTACGGGTCCTCGAGGAAACCCTCGCCACTTCGGGTTTCGAGGCGGAAGGCTCCTTGATCGTGGATGGGGAGTTCGACGACGCCACCCTCGACGCAGTCATCGCCTGGCAGGAGTCGATCGGTGCCCCGGTTGATGGTGTTGTGAACGTCGGCGAGATCGTCGTGACCGAGGATCCGATCCGTATCGCCGCGGCTCACATCGGCATCGGCAGCAATGTCTCACCTGGAACCATGCTGTTCACCCCGTCAACCTCCACGTCGGTGGTGTCGGTCCAGCTACCCGCAGAGGACCAGGAGATCGTTGTCGTTGGTGATGCTGCGAATGTTGTCATGCCCAACGGAACGGACGAACCGGGCACGATCACGTCGGTAGGGACCATCGCCATCCGGAGCCAGGAGTTCGGCACCTACTTCGAGGTCGAGGTCATTCTGGACCGCGAGGGCGCCGGCGCCGGCCTTGACGAGGCCCCCGTTGAGGTTGAGCTGATCGATGACCGTGCCGTGGATGTGCTGGCCGTGCCCGTTTCTGCCCTGCTTGCATTGAGCGAGGGAGGCTACGCCGTTGAGGTCGACGACGGCGCCGGCGGGACCACGCTGGTAGGCGTCGACGTTGGCATGTACGCCGACGGATGGGTCGAAATCTCGTCGGCGCAGATCGAAGCGGGCATGAGAGTGGTCACGCCGTGAGCCTCGCGTCCCCCGGCTCGGCTTCGACGGTGACGGTCTCTGGTGATGACCGAACGGTCCTTTCTCTCTCGGCAGTAGCGAAGACATACCCTGGAACCCCGCCGGTCCACGCACTCCGAGACATCAATCTCGGCATTCGTACCGGAGAGCTGGTGGCCGTCGTCGGACCTTCCGGCTCGGGGAAGTCGACGCTGCTGCACGTCGTCGGAACCCTTGACCGCGCCACGTCGGGGACCGTCACCGTGGCGGGCTACGACGTGGACCATCTCAATGACAAACAACTGTCGTCGCTGCGGTCGCGTCATATCGGGTTTGTGTTTCAACAGTTCTTCCTCCTCGCCGGTGAGACCGCTCTCGACAATGTTGCAGACGGACTCCTCTACACGGGTATGGCGCTCAGCGAACGCAGAATCCTCGGCGAAGAAGCCCTGACCCAAGTGGGCCTTGCCCATCGGATGGATCATGAGGCAACGAAGCTCTCCGGCGGTGAGCGCCAACGCGTCGCCATCGCCAGGGCGCTCATCGGGTCACCCGACATCATCCTCGCCGATGAGCCGACCGGAAACCTCGACAGTCAGACGGGTGAGGATCTCGTCCGCCTGATCGAGAACCTCAACGCCGACGGGACGACGATTGTCGTCATCACGCACGACCGGGAGATGGCCGCTCGGTTCCCTCGCCGGGTCTCGCTGCTCGACGGGCGGATCGTCGAAGACACCGGAACCGCTGAGAACCGAGGCTCGGCGTGAACACCGCGCTCGAACCGTCCCGCCTCGCGCCGGCCGACATGATGCGGGCCTCTTTGATCGGCCTCAGAACACGTCGGCTTCGTTCAATCCTCTCCGCTCTTGGCATCGTTATCGGCATTGCCGCGATGGTCGGAGTCCTCGGTTTGTCGGAGTCATCGAAGTCAGATCTCCTCGCTCAACTCGATCGGTTGGGAACGAACATGCTCCGGATCGAAGCCGGGTCCGGGATCGGCATCGGGAGCGGCGTGCTGCCCGACGAGTCCACCGCAATGGTGGCGCGGATCGGGCCGGTGCAACAGGTGGCGTCGATCAGCGAGACCGATGCCCGGGTCTACCGCACCGACCTCGTGCCATCCGGCCAGACCGGTGGCATCAGCGTGGCGGCCGTCGACCAGAACCTCCTCGAGACACTCCAGGGCCAGATGGCATCGGGGGTCTTCCTCGACCAGGCGGCGAGTGATCTCCCGGTCACCGTCCTTGGATCGGTCGCGGCGGAGCGACTCGGAGTCAGCGCAGGCGACAACGGCACGATCGTGTGGCTCGGTGACGAATGGTTCTCAGTTGTGGGCATCATGGAGACACTCGATCTCTCTCCGGATCTCGACCGATCTGCGCTCGTGAGCTACACCGCCGCCGACACGTATCTCGCCCACGAAGGTGTTCCGGGCACCATCTACGTGCGCACCGATCCGGACGACATCGACGACGTTCGCTCGGTGCTGCCGGCAACGGTGAACCCCGAAAACCCTGACGAAGTTGAAGTGACGCGCCCGTCCGATGCGCTCGAAGCCAAGGAAGCAGCCGACCAGGCGTTCACCAACCTGCTTCTCGGTCTGGGCGCCGTGGCGCTGCTTGTCGGCGGCGTCGGGATCGCGAACGTGATGGTGATCTCGGTCCTCGAGCGGCGCGGTGAGATCGGCCTCCGGCGAGCACTCGGCGCCACCAAACGGCATATCTCAATCCAGTTCCTCGGCGAGTCCCTTCTGCTGGCGACCATCGGTGGGATTGGTGGAGTTCTCCTCGGCGGCGCCGTCACGGCTGCGTACGCCTGGTCACGCGGCTGGGGTGTGCTGATCCCGGAAGTCGCAATCGTCGGAGGCATGGGCGCTGCAATTGCGATCGGTGTGGTCGCGGGCCTGTACCCCGCGATGAGGGCCGCGAGGGTCAGCCCCACTGAAGCGCTGCGGACTCTGTAGCGTGCCGCACCGTGACGTGGAGTATCGAGGGCCGTATCGCGGTGATCACCGGGGGCAACTCCGGGATCGGTCTCGCGGCGGCTACCGCACTCGCCCAACAGGGGGCCGCCGTCGTGATCACGGCGCGGGACCTGCATCGCGGTCGAGTGGCGGTTAGCAGGATCAAGGCCGACACCGGAGTCTCGGCGCTGCCGATGGTTCTCGACCTGGCATCTCTCGAATCAGTCCGCACATTCACCGATTCGCTGACCGCTCGACTGGGCAGGATCGACGTCCTGGTCAACAACGCCGGGTGCTACGTGACCCCTCGCCGTGAGACCGCCGATGGATTCGAATGGACGATGGGTGTCAACCATCTTGGACCGTTTCTCCTCACGTGCCGGCTTGCTCGTGACCCGGCGACACGCCCTGATCGAATCATCAGCGTTGCGTCGGACATGCACCGCTCCGCACGACGCGATCTGGGATTTACTCGCCTGGAACCGAACGGCCGCTATCGCGGCACGGAGGCCTACGCCCGCTCGAAACTCGCCAACATCTTGTTCGCCGGTGAGCTGGCCCGCCGGCTCGAGGGCACGGGAACCGTCGTCTTCTCGGTGCACCCCGGCCTGGTGGCAAGCCGAATGGCCCAGGACGGAGACAGCCGGATCGGTTCGATGATCTGGAAGGCGACCGCATCTCGAATGAAAACACCGGAACAGGGCGCCGCGACGGTTGTCTACGCCGCTGTGAACTCAGAAATCGAGCGCCACAACGGTGCCTACCTTGCGGATGAACGAGTTGCCAAACCGGACAGCACGGCCCTGGACGTCCTTTCCGCGGCGCGGCTCTGGAACCAGAGTGTGACTGCCACGGGATGCGACATCGATCGATGACGAGAGGCGGAAAAGGGCGGTACCGTGCGTATCGATGACTGAGCACGACGGTACTCCCCCGACGGAGTCGACGATTCCAACAGCCGAGAGGCCACCGCTTTGGAAGCGGATTGCGCGGGCGGGCGTCACGCTCCTCGTGCTGATCCTCGTCTTCGGCTTCGTTCTTCCGAGACTCGCCGACTACGGGGCCGTCGCCGACTACATCCAGAGGATTGAACCCTTCGAGTGGCTGCTCTTGGCGGTGTTCGCAGGATGGTTCCTCATCGCCTATGTGTTCGTGTTCATGGCGACCCTGCCCAGCCTGCGTTTCAAAGAGGGATTCGTCGTGCAGACAACGGCGACCGCCATCAACAACTCGCTGCCGGCGGGCGGCGCCATTGCGCTGCCGATCACGTATTCGCAGTTCCTTTCGTGGGGGTTCACGCCGGGTGCGGTCACCGCGGCACTCCTCACGGCCGGTGTCTGGGACCAACTCGCACGTCAGGCACTCCCTGTCTTGGCCGTTGCCATCATCGCAATAATGGGAGAAGCGGTGTGGTGGATGTGGCTGGTATCGATCGTAGGTGTCATTTCGGTCGGCATCTGGATCGGCGTCCTCACGGTCATCCTTCGATCGGAATCGGCCGCGTTGGGCTTCGGGAGGTGGCTCAACAAGGTCGTGAACTGGTTCACGAAGAAGCTCCATCGCAACCCGGTTGACACGGTCGCGGCCACCCTTCGATTCAGGAGCAACGTCTTGCACGTCGCCGAGCATCGGTGGAAGGCGATCACCGCTGCCACGGTCGCCAATCACGCATCGATGGCGGCGCTGTTCGTCGTTTCGCTCCGGGCGGTAGGCGTGTCGACGGACGACGTGTCGACGCCGTGGGTCGTCCTCGCATTCGCTCTCGGACGCCTTCTCGTGATGATTCCGGTGAGTCCGGGCGGACTCGGGCTCGTCGACCTCGGCTTCATCGGACTCCTCACGCTCGGCTGGGGCGACGGGGCAAACGCCGACCTTCTCTCAGCCGGCGTTCTGCTGTACCGCGGACTGTCGTATCTTCCGCCGATCATCGTCGGACTCGGCTCTTGGGTCTTCTGGCGAGCCAACCGATCGTGGCGCCAGGACTGGCAAGTGGTGCGCCGGGGTGAGGTGTCCGCCGGCTGACTCACCGACCGCGCCTTCCGTTCAGCGGACCGGAGATGCCACACAGCACGTCTGCAACCCTGGTTGCGCTGATTCAGAAGACCGCGGTGACGAGGACCGACGTCGCCTGCTGGAGCACGATCCACACCAGCCAGCCACCGATCGCCGTGCCGATCGCCCGCCCCGTGCTGAAATCGAGACCTTCCCGAATCGCAACAACCGAAGCGACGAGCACCCAAACCGCTGCGACCGGCCCGAGGAAGGGAATGACGCCGATGACGCGAGGCGACTGGGCGAACCCGAGAACACGCAACATCTCTCCCATGTCGGTAGTGCCCTTGAAGACTCTCGTACCGATGAACGACGTCGTTGTCGCCCAGACGATCCACCCGAGCAACGCAGAAACCACGCCGAGGCCAACAACGACGAAGACACCGCCCTCGGCCGGGATCGGGAAACCGCCGATGCCCAGCCACCCACGAAGCGAGTTCCACACATCCTCACCGGCGGTGTTCTCATAACCGATCCAGGATCCGACGGCGGCGAGGGCGTTCGCAAGGACAACCACAGCAAACGCCTGGAGCGTCATGTCCGGCGATCGCTCCGCACGATTGAAGAACTCGAGGTCGAGCGACGACGCACGGATCATGTTGCGGACCACTCGGTCTCCTCGCGTGGACCCGACAACGATAGGTGGTTCAGCGAAGCTCCATCCACCGTCGGAGGGAAAGCCCGATGTCGTCGGCACAATCCTCCTGGATGAAGTGAATGCCGGCGACGGTCACCTCGGTCTGATTGGGCCACCGACGACAGAATTCGCGCTGCTGACCGACGAGGATGGCCCCCGGTTCGGCGTTGACAAACAGCTTCGGGAGGCTGGACGTCGAGAGCCAGCCGCTGTAGTCGTCGACGATGGCCACGACGTCCTCTGGACTCCCATCGATCGGTAGCTCACGGGGCCAGGTGAGTGTTGGTCGACGGTCTTCCCCCGGGTTCAGGAACGGCCTGCGGTACTCTGCCATTTCGTCTTCGCTCAGTGTTCGCAGAATCGACGCCGGGAGGATCCGCTCGACGAACACGTTGTTCGCCAGGACCATCTCTTCTCCGGCAGGCGACCGCATACCCTGGAAGACACGTTGGGATGGTTCCGGCCACTCCTCCCACGTTACGGGTCGCACAATCGCCTCCATATAGGCGATGCCGGATACGGCCGCGCGGTGTCGATTCGCCCAGTCAAACCCGAGCGCCGAACCCCAATCGTGAACGACCAACGTGACACGGTCCCGCACACCGACAGCGTCGAGGAAACCGTCCAGGTAGGTGCGATGATCGACGAATCGATACGCCATGCTATCGACCTTCGACGAATCCCCCATCCCGATCAGATCGGGCGCTACACAGCGTCCCAGGTCGGCGACGTGCGGAATAACGTTCCTCCACAGAAACGACGATGTCGGATTGCCGTGAAGGAAGACGATCGGATCTCCCGCCCCAACGTCCACATACGCCATCTCTGACCCGAGCACCTCGACGCGATGCTTCTCCAAGGTTCCCCCTTCTCACCTGATCGTGGAGGCCACGCCGGCCGATAGCATCGGGCCTCGTGACTGCCCCAACCATCGTCCGTCGTTCCCTACTCGAAGGCGCGGAGCACGTGTCAGGGGCGACGGTTGTCATCGATACGTTCCGGGCGTTCTCCACCGCAGCCTACCTCGTCGACCGCGGCGTCGACCATATCGTGCTCACAGAAACGCTCGACGAGGCGCGCAGGCAAGCGGCCACGATCCCGGATTCGGTCCTCTGCGGGGAGGACGGCGGTCGCAAGCCGGACGACTTCGACCTTGGAAACTCACCGGTTGAGGCCGCTGCATTCCCCGTTCTTGACGGCCGTACCGTCATCATGAGGACGTCGGGCGGGACACGAACCATCGTGCGGGCCCTCAAGTCGGGGGCCGATCCTGTCTACGCCGCGAGCCTCGTCATTGCCGCTTCTACCGCAGCTGCCGTTCGAGGTTCACGCCGAGTCACGATCATTGCCTCGGGGCTCGGCGGTGTTTCGGTCGCCGATGAGGACGAGGAGACGGCCGGTCTCATCTCGGACCGGATTCTCGGAAGGCCCGACGACCCAGCACGCATTGGCCGCATCCAGGACGGCGAGGGCGCGGCACGCCTCCGATCAACCCCGTGGATCGACTCGGAGGACCTTGCACGGTGCCTCGACGTCGACCGCTTCTCCTTCGCCCTCCGTGCCAGCCTCAACGACAGTGTTGCAACCCTGCGAGCCGGCCGTTCTACAGAGTCTGACACCGGCCTCTGAAAATGACCCACAAATGGGTTCAAGATTCTGAGACCAGGATCCGATATACCGGCATGCGTTGGAAGAAGCGACGTGACGAAGGCGAGAGTCGATCTGACCTGGCCCGTCACCAGGAGATCACCAGCAACCGGTTTCGGGATGTTCTCTCGCGCGAATACGACTACGGGGATCAGGATCCCAAGGAAGTTGAAGCACGCCTGAGGAACATGGTCTACGGGACGAATCGGAAGTAGTTGTCGGGAATCGATCGAGATCGCCGAAGCCCTTCAGGCCTCGGCGATCTCCCGCGGACGGAAGAACACGGCAATCTGCGCAGCCGCTGCCAGGACTCCCCCTCCGACCACTGCGGCACCGACCCAACCGTTGAGCACATCGTCGACGCCCAGCACGGAATCGATAGAGAACGCACCCGGACCAGCGATGGCAATCGCGAGACCGACGCTGCCGAGCACGAGAACGTATTCCCATCCCTCATCCGGCCGCGCCGTCACCCAGAATCCGGCCGCACGGTGGACGGTCCAGAAGGCGACCACCATCACGGCCACGAGGCCGGCTGCGCCGAACGACGTGCCGAACCCAATGATCAACAGGACCCCCACGCCGACTTCCGTCGCAGTGGAGGCGAACCATTGAAGATCCGGCGAGCGGAACCCGATGCTGCCAAACCAGGTCGCGGTCTTGGCGCGGCCTTTGGCATGTTTGATGCCATGTGCCAACAGAACCACACCAGCTACACCGCGCAGCACCATCATCGCCCAGTCGATCGAGTCGTACATATCCGCGCTCCTTCGCCTCACCGCCGCGGACCCGGGAAGTTCGCCCTCGCGCCGGCTGGTTTGTGGCATTAGGGGAACACTGACTAGCCCATTTCTTGTTCCCGCGTTGGCCCTATGCGTGGCACCGATCCACCAGTACGATCACGGTGGGCAGCCGAAAGCGGGAAAGGAAGATCCATGGAGTTCGAGTCGATCGACGTCGAGAACTACTCGTTCGATGTCGTCCGCAAGGGCTATGACCGACTGCAGGTCGAGGACTTCCTCACGAAGATCAGCAGATCCATGGCGCGCCTCGAGGAACGCAGGAAGCTGGCTGAGGTGCGCACGGAGAAGGCCGAACGCGAACTCGACGAGGTACGCGCTCGCGCCGAGACCACGATTCAGGAGACCGTCGCCGCCCGTGCCCAGTTGCTCGCGTCGACTCCCACCTCGCACGTCGCGGCGGGAACGGATGACGGAGCCGTCTACGCCACCGAACGGGCACAGATCGAGGCGCAGCAGATCATCGAAAAGGCGAACCATCACGCCACATCAATCCATGCTGAGGCCGAGGCCGTTCTCGCAGGAGCACTCTCTACCTCTGCGAAGATCAACGATGATCGAACCGAGGTACTCGGGTCGGTGAGCGCCGAACGCGAAAACCTCCTCAGCGCGGCGCGCGAAGAGGCCGACACGATCCGCACGGCTGCCGTCGAAGAGGCGGAACGGACAAAGGCCGAAGCAGCGACTCATGCCGAAGAGATCCGGCGGCAGGCCGAGAGCGACGCCACGGAGTTGCTCAGCGAGGCTCGTGTCCGAAGCGTCGAGATCACTGAGAGCGCAGAGCGAAACCGGGATGAGCTTCTCGCCAGCGCCAAGCGCGCTCGCGCTGCGGCGGCAGACACGGCGTCTCCAGCCCGCGAACCGTTCATCGATCATGCACCCGCTCCCGAGGCCGATCCGGACACCGACGAGGCGGATCTGATTGCCGTGGACCTCCGTGATGATCCCTCAGATCGGGAGTTCGAAACAGTTCTTCGCGAGCCACGTGCTTCGCGATACAAATCCCGTTCCGCGAATCTGCCCCACCTCGGCGACGACGCCGGATCGGTCATCGGTGGCCTCGAATCCCTGAGGAAGAAGGACGATTAGGGCCGACACCGCTGCTCTTCAGCGGACCAGCTGCTCGAGCTGGCGGATAGCGACGACGATGGCTGCGCTGTCGGAGACGCCATCGTGTCGGAGCGCCTTCATCACGCGGTTCATCCGAGTGATCTCCCTCTCGGATTCGGATACGAACGCAGCAAACACAGCGCCCGAATCGATATCCGTTGATGCTGCGAGCATCCGCTCGACGATCAGCCGCCGCAGCATCATGAGCTCTCGCTCGAGACCGATGATCGCCCAGCGCTGCCATCGCGTGTCTGCAGACATGTCCTCGAGTTGCCGCTCGAGCCAGTCGATGTGGAATACCGAGCCGGCCTGGAAGAACAGTCGTCCCACGTCTTCAACCGGGCGTTCGTTCGTCGCCGCGACGTCGATGATGTCGGCCGCATGGACCAGCTCGGCCTGATAGGCGTGCCCGGCGGCGACGTGCTCAGGTACACCCAAACGTGTCATTCGCGCCACGGTTCGCTCGAG
This sequence comes from uncultured actinomycete, assembly GCA_942491345.1. Classification (GTDB taxonomy): domain Bacteria; phylum Actinomycetota; class Acidimicrobiia; order Spongiisociales; family UBA5794; genus JAHEEL01. The sequence continues at coordinate 339,270 of CALOAN010000020.1, read as the reverse complement.
GCGGTTCTGCCAACGCTTCGGTCCCATCGAGCGAATCCCGGCGGCCAGCTCCTCGAAGCCGTTCAAGTAGTGCTCAACCCGTTCGTCGATTGGATCATCACTCGGGTGCGCGATGAACCAACGGGTCAGATCTTCGACGAGCTCATCGACTCCCCGGAGCAGCTGGTTCACCACATCGGCATCGATCGTTCCTGCGAGCTGTTCGACGTCACGCCAACGGTCAGACGCGCCGGCGACAGCTCGGGCCGTCCGATACGCACGAACGATCTCGGACGATCCGGCTCCGGTCTCGGTCTCGAGGCGTGACACGAAGGTGATCCCCTGAGAGTTCAACATCTCATTGGCGATGATCGTCGCAGCAAGCTGGTGGCGCAGCGGGTGGTCCGGTATCAGCGATCCGAAACGCTCCACAATCGGCTGTGGGAAGTAGTCAGTGAGGAGGCCTTCGAGGAACTTCGCCTCTTGCAGGTCTGACGCGACAAGGTCGTCGGTGAGGTTCTGCTTTGCGTACGCGAGGAGAACGGCGAGTTCGGGGCGCGCCATCCTTCGACCGGCCCTGGAGCGCTCCATCATCGTTTCCGTGCTTGGGAGCTTCTCAATCCCTCTGTCGAGACCGGCGTCCCTCTCGAGGCGAACCATGAGATCCTCGTACGCCTCGATCCGCTCTGCCGAAACCGACGTCTCCTGGGACAGGATCTGGGCCTGCAGGAAGTTGTCGTAGACGATTGCCGCAACCACATCTTCGGACACCGCTTCGATGAGCTCGTTTCGCTCATTTCGGGTCAGCGAACCGGACTGCTCCGCGAGTCTCAGGAGGATCTTGATGTTCACTTCGCGGTCCGAGCAATGAACGCCCCCGCTGTTGTCGACGAAATCGGTGAAGATCCGGCCCCCGGCTCGGTCGTACTCGATGCGACCCTCCTGCGTGAACCCGAGGTTGCCTCCCTCGCCGACCACCTTGCACCGAAGCTCCCTGCCATCGATGCGAACTGTGTCGTTCGACCGATCCTGCGCATCGTCGTTCGTCTCACTCGACGCCTTCACGTAGGTGCCGATCCCGCCGTTCCAAAGCAGATCGACCGGTGCCTTGAGGATCGATGACATCAGCTGCTGGGGTGTCATCTCGGACACCGAGGTGCCGAGCGCCGCCTGCATCGCCTCGGTGAGCTCGATCCGCTTGAGTGACCGAGGGAACACGCCGCCGCCGGGCGAGATCAGCTCGCGGTCGTAGTCGTCCCACGAAGAACGTCCGAGGTGTGCGAGCCGTTCGCGCTCGGCGTAGGACCGTTCGGGATCGGGGTCCGGGTCAATGAAGATATGTCGATGGTCAAATGCCGCAACGAGCTTGATGCTTCGCGACAGCAGCATGCCATTCCCGAAGACGTCACCCGACATGTCGCCGACGCCGACGACAGTGATCGGATCCGTTTGAACATCTACATCGAGTTCTGCAAAGTGCCGCCGCACGGATTCCCAGGCACCGCGTGCCGTGATCCCGAGCGCTTTGTGGTCGTAGCCGGATGACCCGCCAGAGGCGAATGCGTCGTCCAGCCAGAACCCCCGCTCGGCTGCAATCTCGTTCGCCGTGTCGGAGAACGTTGCGGTGCCGCGATCGGCAGCGACCACGAAGTAGGGATCGTCGCCGTCGAGGACCCGGACGGCCGCCGGATGTACAACCCGGCGGCCGTCGGGTTGTCGGTTACATCGAGCAAAGCTCGGATGAACGTTCGATAGGCGTTTCTCACTTCGTCGGGGGTCGGGCCCGCCGACGGATCGGCTACCCGACGCAGCACAAATCCGCCTTTCGCTCCGGTCGGGACGATGACAACGTTCTTCGTCATCTGCGCCTTCATCAGCCCCAGCACTTCCGTCCGATAGTCCTCGCGCCGGATCGACCACCGGATGCCGCCGCGAGCAACGAGACCACCCCTGAGGTGAACGCCGGCCACATCGGGAGCAAAGACAAAGATCTCGTACAGGGGTTTCGGCTCCGGCACGGCCGGTACAAGCCGCGAACGCAGCTTGAACGCCAGAGCGGGAGTCTCCAAGTAGGCACTTGTTCTCACCGTCGCATCGATCAGTCCCAGAAAACCCCGCAGTATCCGATCCTCATCGAGGGAGGCCACTGCATCGAGGCGAGCCAACAGGGACGCTCGCAGAGCCGTTTCCACATCGGCGTCGGCTTCAGGGCCGAACCGAGCTTCGAAGAGCTGCACGAGATCGCCGGCAATATCGGGATGGGCTGCGAACGCAGCTGCAACATACGGCTTCGAGAACGCCGGGTTCACCAAATGCCAGTAGGACCGGTAGGCGCGAAGGATGTTGATTCGGTTGTGATCGAGATCGGTGAGCACGAGCAGCCGGCTGAGTCGGTCCGACTCGCTCTCACCCCTCAATGTGGCGGTCAGCGCCGCACCCACGCGGGGACCGCACTCGGCGACATCGAGACTCCGCCCGTCGAACCCGAGAACGCCGAAATCGTGGGCAAAGAGGTCGTCGGCGTCATCCTCACCGGACAGACTCGTCGGAATCTCTTCGATCACCCGAAGGCCGAGATCCTCGACGAGCGGCAACATCTCGGACAGGTCTCTCTTACCATCCCGGCTGTACACGACGATGCGGGTCAGCGGCTCCTCCGAATCGATCTCGTTGTGGATCCCGACACGGATTGGTTCGTCGGCGGCAAGGAGCGCATCCACCTCAGCGACGGAGTGGGCCGCCTCGTCGAGGGGCGCCGATACGCGGAACGAAGACGGGTACCTCCGCGCATGCGCATCGACGAGCGATCGCGCCTCCGCATGGTCTCGTGTCTTGGTCAAGGTCTCCGCAACCCGATCCTCCCATGTGCGGGTGAGCGCGTAGACCTCTCGCTCGAGATCGTCGAACGGAACGAGCGGGATCGACCCCTCAACCCAGACCGTGAAGTGGATCCGAGCGTCACCGGTCTCCCCGAGGGTCAGCTGATAGTCGACCGAGACGCCTTCGTATCGCTCGAGGAAGAGATCCTGGAGATTCCGGCGCAGATTCGCGTCGAATCGATCACGCGGCACAACAACCAGGATGGATATGTTGCGCCGGAGGACATCTCGCCGAACGAACAATCGCACATGCTGGTGTTCCTCGGCCTCGAGGAGTCCGAGAAGGCTCGTCTTGAGATCCTCCTCACTGATGCTGAACAGCTCGTCCTTTGGGAAAGACTCGAAGATCTGGGATATGACCTTGTAGTCGTGCGACCCGGGAAGGAGGTCCTCCTCCGCGAGGATGGTGCTGAGCTTGCGCCGGAGGATTGGGATCGTCGCTGATGGCTCCATATACGCCTTGGAGGTGAAGAGACCGACCAGACGCGCCTCACCCTTCGGCGTGCCATCCGGGTTGGCGCGGCGTACCCCCACGTAGTCCATCCGTGCCGGGCGATGGATCGTGGATCGGCTGTTCGTCTTCGAGATGACGAGTTGACGGCCGCGCTCGTAGCGATCGCGAAGACCAGCAGGGAGCGAGGCCAGCGGGACCGGCTCGGCGAATCGGCTGCTCGAGCCGTCGGACAGGATGCCGTAGCCCGAATCTGGGATTGCGATGATGGCCGGCCCACTGCCGTCATCGGCGATCTCGTATTCGCGATAGCCGAGCAGGATGAAGTTGTCGTCGAGGAGCCACTCGAGAAACGCGATCGCTTCGTTGGCGTCACCTTGGTCGAACGCCGCCGCGTCCTCGAACACGTAATGGGCCATCCTCCGCACTGCGAAACGCATAGGCTCGAAGTCGCGGACGGTCGAGCTGACCTCGTTGAGCGTCGTGAGGATCTCCACTTCGAGCTGCACACGCTGTTCGGTAGTCAGCGTCTCGGCGAGTTCGTAGTGCTGGATTGATTCTCGATGGTCGGCATCCCTGCCGGGACCCATTCCGACGAGTGCCCCCGAAGCATCCCGGGTTGTTCCAACGACCGGGTGGTAGTGGCGAACGATGGTGTACCCGAGTGCTCCCAGTCGGCTCGTGACCGAATCGATCAAGAACGGCATGTCGTCGATGACGACCTCGACGACGGTGCCGGGCGCGTCGTATCCGTGCGTGTCGACCTGCGGATTGAAGGTTCGCAGTGCCAGTGGGGATCTGCCGCGCTCGTCAACAAAGTCGAAGAGGAAGCGAATCTCGGCGTCGAGCTGCTCACCATCGATGATCGGCGCCTCGTCCTCCGGCATACGGCGCGTGTACGCCTCAGCGAACGCCTCCAGAGCGTCAGCACGACTCATTCAATCCCCTTCGATGGCGAAGAGCAGGATACCGGCTCGGTCTGGCCCCGACAGAGAGGAATCAAGAGCCAAGAACCAAGAACCAAGAGGATTCGCAAGCCGGGCGTCTTGGCTCTTGGTTCTCTTGTCTTGTGTCTCGTCTACGGCACCACCAGGACCGGGCAGGGCGCGTCGTGGACAACGTGGTTGGCCACCGAGCCGACGACCATCCTTCTGAGTATGCCGGCGCCGCGCCGACCGACAACTAGGACATCGGCGTCAACCCGACTGCACACATCGATAAGTCGCGACGACGGCTCGCCGATCTCCTCTTGCGTCTCGTATTCGATATCGGTGAGGTCCACCGCTCGAAGCGCCCGATCGAGTACATCGCGCTGCGCATCGGACAGCGAGTCACCAAGGGCCTCGGCGGTGGGCGGGGACCCCACGATGCCCCACCACCCTTCTGGTGGACGAACAACCGTGACGATGTACAGCTTCGCGGAATTGGCGCGCGCGAGATCGACAGCCGCGCGAGTTGCGTCAATCGATGCCTCGGATCCGTCTACCCCCACAACGATGACTTTGGGCTCCCAACCTTCCACCGCGAACCTCCTCACCTCTCAATCTCAGCGTATCCGCTTGCATGCGGATCGGGAAGGGCCGAACGGCCGATCTTCGTTGAGGCCGAAGGTTCAGGGCATGGGCTCACAGGGACGCGCGGCACGTCAATGGTCGTGCCAAAACATCCGCCCATCGGCCCTACTCTCGCCGAGCGTGACCCTCCACACTGCAATATTGGAGGTGGCGATGTATCTGATCGTCGAAGCAGAGTCCATTGCGCCCGATGTCCGGCGGATCGTCGTCGAAGCGCCGAAGATCGCAAAGAAACACCTGGCCGGCCAGTTCGTAATCGTGCGCGTCACACCGGACGGTGAACGCATCCCGCTTACGATCGCAGAAGCCGATCCCGTTGCAGGTTCGATCACGCTCTTCGTCCAAGCTATTGGCCGAACGACGACGCTGATGAGCGAGTTGGAGGCTGAGGACTTCCTCGTCGACGTCGCCGGTCCGCTCGGGCGAGCCTCGGAGATCAAGCAATACGGGACCGCCGTGGTCGTCGGTGGTGGACTCGGGACGGCGATCGCCTACCCCATCGCACGGGCTCTCGCAGACGTCGGCAATCGCGTGATTGCGATCATCGGCGGACGAAGCCGGGAGTACGTTCTGCTCGAGGACCAGCTGGCGGCCCACGACATCGAGGTCGTTCCGTGCACCGACGACGGTTCGTACGGACGGCCGGGGTTCGTCACGGCAGCGCTCGCCGACATCATCGAAGCCGAGGATGTCGGCGTCGTATTTGCTGCTGGGCCGGTACCGATGATGGGAGCCGTCGCCGAGGTGACACGGCCCCGTGCTATCGAGACGATCGCGTCGCTGAATCCGATCATGGTCGACGGAACCGGCATGTGCGGCGGGTGCCGTGTCGAGGTGGGCGGTGAGACGAAGTTCGCGTGTGTCGACGGGCCGGAGTTCGACGCACATCGCGTCGACTTCGGTCTGCTCCAGCGAAGGAACACCTCGTACCGCGCTTTTGAGTCGAAACGCCTCCTTGATCTGGAATCGCTCGATGCGGCGCACCGCGAGCAGGTTCTCGCCCCGGTTCGCGGAGCGTGTGCAACGGAGGCCGACGCATGACGAAGATCTCCCGTCGTGCCCTGATGAAGCTCGACCGAGTCGAGATGCCGGCCAGGGACCCACTCGAACGCGCGGCATCGTTCGAGGAAGTCAATACCGGCCTGACACCTGAGGAGGCCACCGTTGAGGCGATGCGCTGCCTCCAATGCAAGACGCCGACCTGCATCGACGGCTGCCCGGTCAACATCCAGATCGACCAGTTCATCGATCGGGTTGCCAACGGCGACATTCGCGGAGCTGCGGACGTCATTCGGATGGACAGTCTGCTCCCGGCCATCTGCGGAAGGGTCTGCCCCCAGGAGTCACAGTGCGAAGGCACGTGTGTCCTCGACAAGAAGCACAAGCCGATCGCAATCGGCCACCTCGAGCGGTACGTCGCCGACACGGTGCGTCGCTACGGTCTCGAACCGCCGGTGGAGCCCGTACCATCGAGCGGGAAGAGCGTTGCCATCGTCGGGAGTGGACCCGCGGGACTCGCATGCGCTGCCGATCTGGCGAAAAGCGGCCACAAGGTGACCATCTTCGAAGCGCTTCACCAGCCGGGCGGAGTGCTCATCTACGGGATCCCCGAGTTCCGCCTTCCCAAAGACATCGTGGCTGCCGAGATCGATGGGCTGAAGGCTCTCGGCGTTGAGGTCGAGACGAATGCGATCATCGGCAGGACAACCACCGTCGAGGAACTCCTCACGGACGACGGATACGACGCCGTGTTTGTCGGCGTTGGTGCCGGACTCCCGAGATTCCTGAACGTGGACGGCGAGAACTTGATCGGGGTCTATTCGGCGAACGAATTCCTCACACGGGTCAACCTCATGGGTGCCTATCGGGAAGGCAGTGAGACGCCGGTGCTCGACCTCACCGGAAAACGCGTCGTCGTATTCGGAGGCGGAAACACCGCGATGGACGGTGCTCGGACACCGCTGCGGCTCGGTGCTCGAGAGGTCCGAGTCGCGTACCGGCGGACCGAGACGGAAATGCCGGCCCGGGTTGAGGAGATCCACCACGCGAAGGAAGAAGGAATCATCTTCGACTTCCTCGTCTCTCCTGTCGAGCTGCTCGGCAACGACGACGGCTGGCTCACCGGCGTTCGCCTGCAGCGCATGGAGCTCGGCGAGCCCGACGATTCGGGCCGTCGACGTCCGGTCCCTATCGAGGGTGATATCTTCGACGTGCCGGCCGACGTCGTGATCGTCGCCATCGGTAACTCCCCAAATCCACTCCTCCCGGCAACAGAATCCCGCCTCGAGCAGACGCGGTGGGGAACACTCGCCGTTGACGAAACCACGGGACGAACCACGATGCCCGGGGTATTCGCCGGTGGAGACATCGTCACGGGTGGGGCGACGGTGATTCTTGCTATGGGAGCCGGGCGTATCGCAGCGGCGTCAATCGAACAGTATCTCGAGAGTGGCGTCTGGGACGAAGCCCAGGAACCGGCTCGGGTCTAGGCGGCGCGGCGGAGCTTTCCAACGGCGCGCCGCTACTGAAGCGTTCGGAGGAACGCAACGATGTCGGACAGATCTTCGTCGGTGAGCCGGGTGTTCCCTCCGTAGGGCGGCATCGCTATTCCTGACTCGTTGTCCGGAGCATCGCTCGCTCTGCCCTCCTTGATGAACTCTACGAGCTCAGCGTCGGTGTGATTCTCGATGAAGGTGCTGTCGTGGAACGACGCTCCGAGACCAGGCACGCCCTTGAAGTCCCGGCCGTGACACGCCGAGCATGACTGGCTGGCCAACTCCTCGCCGTAAGCGAACTCAGGCGAGGATTCGACGTCAGGGGCTCTCGTTGGCAACTCTGCCGAACCGCCGCCGCAGCCGGCTGTCACGAGCGCAAGCACAACGAGTCCCAGCAGAAGCGAAGCCAGGCGCCCGCCCATGGTGCGGGTGTCTTGGGTGGCTGCGTCAGTTCCGGTCATCGTTGTCCTCTCCGATCGGTGATGCCCCGGAAAGATACCGGCGATCCAGATAGTCGACTCCGGCGGGACGGCTGCGCGGGAGACTCGCCCTTCGATGGTCGCGGGTCAGCGATGCCGACGGACGCTCGCGGGAGCGTCCATCGGCTGATCTGCAGCTCCGAATCCGCTGGGTTGGTAGCGTGGGCGCCATGTCCAGAGATGCCCCCGACTACGTCGCGACGAACCGTGCCGCGTGGGATGGCCAGGCCGATTGGTACGCGACGCCCGGAGAACACAACTGGGCATTGGACGAGCCGGTGTGGGGTCTCTGGGGTATTCCCGAAGACGAAGTCGGCTTCTTCCCTGACCTCGAAGGGCGCGATGTCCTCGAAGACGGGTGCGGAACGGGATACGTCTCAGCGTGGGTCGCTCGGCGCGGCGGCCGTCCGATTGGTCTGGACAACTCGTCGGCACAACTGGCGACGGCCCGACGTCTCCAGGAGCAGCACGATCTGCCGTTCCCGCTCATCCACGGGATCGCCGAACAACTGCCGTTCAAGGATGAGTCGTTCGACGTGATCGTCTCCGAGTACGGGGCGGCCATCTGGTCGGACCCGTATCGCTGGATCCCGGAGGCGGCGCGCGTGCTGCGTCCCGGAGGCGATCTGGTCTTCATGGGCAACTCCGGTCTGCTGATGATGATCGTCGAAGACGATGAGGACGTTCCCGCCGGCCGCACGCTGCTGCGCGACTACTTCGGCATGCATCGTTTTGACTGGCCGGACGACGACGGCCTCGAATTCCACATCGGGCACGGAGACTGGATTCGGGTCCTGCGGGACAACGGATTCGAGATCCTCGATCTCGTCGAGCCGCGCCCGCGCGAAGGTGCGACGACCGCCTATCCGTTCGTCACGACCGAATGGGCACGTCGCTGGCCGGCCGAGGAGATCTGGAAGGCCCGGAAGAAGTAGTCCGCGCACCCCGGGTACGCGAATTCGTTCGATAGCATCTCGAACATGCCCTCCCCCTCTTTCCGGAACGTTGCGTTGATCGCGCACGTCGACCATGGCAAGACCACGCTCGTCGACGCGATGCTGAGCGCCGCCGGAGTGTTCGCGTCTCACGAAGCCCACATCGACCGAGTCATGGACTCGAGTGACCAGGAACGGGAGCGGGGTATCACGATCCTCGCCAAGGCCGCTTCAGTGACGTGGAAGGGCACGAAGATCAACCTCGTCGACACGCCCGGCCACGCAGACTTCGGCGGTGAAGTCGAGCGGGCTCTCACCCTCGTCGATGGGGTGCTGCTCCTAGTCGATGCCGCCGAGGGTCCGATGCCTCAGACGCGCTACGTGCTCTCGAAGGCTCTCGAGCTGGGGCTCCCGGCCGTGGTGGTGATCAACAAGGTGGACCGGCCGGATGCGCGGATCGACGAGGTCGCAGACGAGATCTACCAGTTGTTCTTCGACCTCGACGCCGCCGACCACCACATCGAGTTCCCGATCATCTCTTCAATCGCTCGCCACGGTCATGCCATGATCGGCACGGGTATCCCGGGAGATGACACCGATCTATCCGCCCTTCTCGACGCCATCGTCGAGAACATCCCAGCGCCATCCGGAGACCCGGATGCCCCGCTCCAGGCCCTCGTCACCAACCTCGACGCATCCGACTACCTCGGCCGCCTCGCAATCGGGCGCGTCGCTCAAGGAACCCTCCGAGCAGGCGAACAGGTGGCGCTGTGCCACTCGAACGAGGAGGAGCCGCCGCTGAAGCGCCGACTGACCCAGCTCCTGGGCTTCGAACACCTCGGACGCGTCGAAGTAGCGGACCGCGTCGCCGGAGACCTGTTCGTGGTCGCCGGTTTCCCGGAGGTCGAGATCGGCGACACGATCGCAGACCCGACCGATCCACAGCCGCTCACCCGCCTTGAAGTCGATGAACCGGTGCTCCGCATGACCTTCGGTGTCAACACGTCTCCCCTGTCCGGAAGGGACGGCCGCTTCGTCACCTCCCGCCAGATCAAGGAACGGCTCGAGCGCGAAGTCCTTGGAAACGTCTCGATCCGCATCGGCTCGACCGCCTCACCGGAGATCATCGAAGTCGCAGGACGCGGCGAATTGCAGCTCGCTGTGCTCATCGAATCCATGCGCCGCGAGGGGTACGAACTGCAGGTCTCCCGCCCCGAGGTGATCATCCGTGAGATCGACGGCAAGCCGCACGAGCCGGTCGAACGGGCTGTGGTCGATGTGCCAAACGATCACGTTGGCACCGTCACGCAGGCGGTCGCACCCCGCAAGGGTCAGGTCACCGATCTGCGTCCCGGCGACGCAGGTCGTACCATCGTGACCCTCACCGCACCGGCACGCGGTCTGCTCGGATTCCGCTCACTTCTCATGACGGCAACCCGTGGAACGGCCCTTGTGCACCAACACCATGCCGGCTGGATGCCCTGGGCCGGTGAACTCCCGCACCGACAGGGCGGGGCCATGGCCGCAGACCGAATCGGAACCTCAACCGGTTTCGCCCTCGACAATCTGCAGAAGCGGGGTGAGCTGTTCATCGGACCGAACACGGACGTCTACGAAGGCATGATCATCGGTGAGGCATCCCGCCCCGAAGACATGCAGGTCAACCCGACCAAGACCAAGCAGCTCACCAATATCAGAACCCATTCCACCGACGAGGCGATCAAGCTGAAGCCGGCGAAAGAGATGACTCTCGAACTGGCGATCGAGTGGATTGCCGAGGACGAGCTCGTCGAAGTCACGCCGAATGCCATCCGTGTTCGCAAGCGGTTCCTCACCGAGAGCGAGCGGAAGCGCCAGAAGAAGCGCTGACCAGGGCAACCAGCCTCCAGCTCTGACGGCGTCGTGAGCTATCGACATCGGTGAGGAGTGGTGCCCTGCCTATCGTCGCCATGTTCGACGGAGCACCATGGTGAAGCATCAATCCACTCGAAACAAGGCACTCGCGGACGGCGTTCGCGCCTTCGCTCCGCTGCTCATCGCAGTGATCCCGTTCGGTCTCGTGTTCGGCATCGTCGCAGCAGGTTCGGAGGTCGGCCCCTGGCTCGGTGGTTCCACGTCGTTCATCATCTTCGCCGGAGCAGCACAACTTGCCACCCTTCAGCTCATCGATGCGGGTGCAGCCGGTGCCGTCGTGATTGCCACCGCTCTCGTCATCAATGCCCGGCATCTCATGTACAGCGCGGCGCTCGCCCCCGCGTTCCGAGAATTCCCGAAAGGAGCTCGCTTCGCCCTCCCCTATCTGTTGACCGACCAGGCCTTCGCTCTCTCAATCGTCCGGTTCGGAGAGGTCGAAGATCCCGTATATCGCCTGTGGTTCTTCACCGGAGCCGGCCTGAGCCTCTGGGTGCCGTGGCAGATCTTCACGATCGCAGGGATCGTTCTCGGGGCTCAAATACCCGCGTCGTGGTCCCTCGACTTCGCCATCCCGCTCATGTTTGTGATCCTCCTCGTTCCCACGATCAAAGGCAGACCGGACCTCCTCGCCGCCGTCGTCGGTGCGACGGTCGCCATCGTCGCAGCGGGTGCGCCCTACGGTCTCGGCCTGATCATCGGTGCCGTCAGCGGGGTCGTGGCAGGTGTTGTTGCGTACCGGGCGGAGTCATGAGCAACGTCGGAATCATCTTCGTCGTTGGGATTGGGACATATCTCCTCCGCCTTTCATTCATCGGGATTGTCGGCGACCGTGTGATGCCGGAGTGGGCTCTTGTGCCACTGCGTTTCGTCGCACCTGCCGTCCTCGCCGCGCTGATCGCCCCGGCGGTGCTCCTCAACGACGGTGCGCTCGACCTTTCCCCAGTCTCAAACCCGAGAGCACTCGCCGCAACGGTGGCGCTGCTGCTCGCGTGGAAGACCAGAAGCGTTCCAGTGGTGATCGCCGCCGGGTTGGCCACGGTGTGGGCACTTCAAGCGTTGTTCTAGAACGTGCGAATCCGTGCGGAAAACGGAACGTGGGACCGTACGATCCCCGGATGCGGAAGCTCATCGTCCCCATGGCCGCGCTCGGTGCTCTCGCCCTTGCGACGCCTCGGCTCCTGAAGCGAGCCTTTGCTCCTCCCGTCCGCGAGATTCAGGGCGAGCCCGACGACTACGGGCTTGCCGGCGCCGACATCTGGATTGACGGACCCAACGGCAAGCGCCTCCACGCCTGGTGGATCCCCGTCGAAGGTTCAGCCCCTGCGGTCATCGTCCTGCACGGGTGGGGAGGCAACTCGGCGGACATGTTGCCAATCGGCCCCGGTCTTGTGGCCTCTGGCTTCCACGTCCTCTTCCTCGACGCCAGGAAACACGGACTCTCGGACGACGAGGACTTCATGTCGATGCCACGGTTCGCTGAAGATCTCACCACAGCGATCGAGATGGTGAATGGTCGCGAAGACGTCAACGGGATCGCCGTGATCGGCCACTCGGTTGGAGCTGCGGCAACGATCTATGCCGCGTCGACGGACCGCCGAATCGACGCTGTTGTTGCCGTCGCACCCTTCGCCCACCCCGCTGAGATGATGCGTCGGAACTTCCGGTTCCCGGCCCCGGTGACGTGGGCTCTTCTCGAGGTCGTCGAGCGGATGATCGGCCACGACTACGACGACATTGCGCCAAGAAACCGTATCGCCGATATCACTGCACCGGTCATGCTCATGCACGGCGACGCCGACGCGGTCATCCCGATCGGCGACTCAATCGACCTGCACAGGCGTTTGCCGGGAAGTGAACTGGTCGTGGTGCCAAACGGTACACACGCCGATCTCGACCCGTTCCGTCAGTTCTTCCCGGCCGTTGACACGTTTCTTCGTGAGCATCTTCACCCGTCGAGACCTCTCACGTCCTGAAGTTCGCTCGTAGAACAGGGTTCGGAGGAGCCGATCGGGACACTCCCCAGATCGGATCGGGCGAACATGAAGAGTGCTTGGATCAGCCCGTTCCGGCTATCGGAGCGCCGAGCCCTCCGCTCTCGGGTTGATCACCTCCAGAGGTCTTCAAGCACGTCTGCGACCGGATCGGTGCCGTCCGGCGGGCGATCGATCGCGTCGTCGTGGTTCGGCGCGGCGGCCGTGACCTGTTCGAAATGCTCCATCGCTGGATCGAGAAACCGGCTGGGGAGGGCGTAGGAATGCTCTGCACTCCCGGAGAATCGTTTGTGATAGAACCGTTGCGGCACCGTGACATGCAGATGGTCCCTCGCCCTCGTCAATGCGACGTACAGCAGCCTGCGCTCCTCTTCCAGTCCGCCAGGGTCGGAGATCGCCATGTCGGACGGAATGTTGCCGTCGGCAGCGTGGATCACGAACACCGCGTCCCATTCACCACCCTTGGCCGAGTGGATGGTCGAAAGGATGAGGTAGTCGTCGTCGAGGTGCGGCGGCCCGGCCAGATCGCTCGTGCTCGCCGGCGGATCGAGCGTGATCTCAGTGAGAAACCGGCTGCGGGTGCCGTATTCCGCGGCGAGCGCCGCGAGTTGGCCCAGGTCGGCAAGACGAGCGGTCGCATCGTCGTAGGCTCGTTCGAACACGAGCACACAGAACTCCATCAAACGTTCGATCTGCTCTGATGGATTCGGCTCGACACCGCCCGAGTCGCGGCAATCGTCGAGGGCCGCCCGCAGCTCGCGCATCGGGGTTCGTGCCTCGGCTACAAGCTGGTAGTCCTGATCGATGAACACCTCGAGACGGTCGGTACTCGCCCTTGCGGCCTCGCCATCGAGGTATGCGGTGAGCTTCGCCGCCGTAGCCGGACCAACCCCCGGCACCATTTGAATCACGCGATCCCACGCCAGCTCGTCTTTGGGGTTGTCCAGGATCCGCAGCATCGCGAGCAGGTCCTTCACGTGGGCGGCTTCGAGGAAGCGCAGTCCGCCGAACTTCACGAACGGGACGTTCCTGCGCGACAGCTCGATTTCGAGTCCTGCTGAGTGATGCCCGGTACGGAAGAGCACCGCTTGGTCGCGCAAAGGGGTGCCGGCCTCACGATGCTCCAAGACACGGTCCGCCACAAGCTCAGCCTGGACGGCCTCGTCGTAGCACGTTACGAGTTCGGGGACTCGGCCCGTGCGGCGCTCCGTCCACAGCTGTTTCGGGAACATCTGCGGAGAGGCCTCGATGACGGCGTTGGCGGCGTCGAGGATCTCGGGTGTCGACCGGTAGTTCTGTTCGAGCTTCACCACTGCGGCGCCGTCGTAGACGTCTGGAAACTCGAGGATGTTCTCGACCGTGGCTCCACGGAACGAGTAGATGGCCTGGGCGTCGTCGCCGACCACGGTGAGATTGCCGTTGGAACCGCACAATGACCGCAGGATCTCGGCCTGGCTGCGGTTCGTGTCCTGGTACTCGTCAACGAGTACGTGATCGAAGAGCTTCCGCACGGTGCCGCCGGTCGGCGAGTCGAGGAGCGCGTTCCAGTAGAGCAGGAGGTCGTCGTAGTCGACCACGTTGTGTTCCTTCTTGCGGGCCGTGTATGCACGAAAGAGGTCGCGCAAGGCATCCACATGGTCGACAACCCAAGGGAACCGGTCTTCCACCGTCTCGGTGAGGGGTGTTTGAGCGTTGACCGTTCGCGAGTAGACGGCAGCGATCGTTTCCCTTTTCGGGAATCTCTGCTTCGTCCCCGAGTAGCCCAGCTCCGTGCGGAGCATGCCGAAGAGTGAGGCCGAGTCGGCCTGGTCGATCACGGTGAAGCCATCCTGAAGGCCGACGGCGGCGCCGTATTGCCGGAGCAGCCGGTTGGCGACGGCGTGGAACGTGCCGCCCCAGACCTTGCCGACCGATCGGTTCGAGATGAGCGCCCCCGATCGACGCAACATCTCGGCCGCGGCCCGGCGGGTGAAGGTCAGCAGCAGAATGCGCTCGGCGGGGACGCCTTCGTCAACCAGTCGGGCGACACGGCTTGCGAGTGCCCGGGTCTTGCCGGAACCGGCGCCGGCGATCACCAGGAGTGGCCCGTCACCGTAGAGGACGGCGTCACGCTGACGGTCGTTCAGCCCTTCGAGCCAGGCGGGCGCCTCTGATTCGGGTTGGTCGAACATGTGTTCGTGCAGTGTAGGCAGAAGTCCGCGAACCCTGGGTTCTCCACCTCCTATGCGGCGCCGTCAGCCCGCGGAACGGGGATTCGCGTTCACCGCAAGAGCCGATCAAACGCAGCGCTGAGCTCCGAATGCAGTGCCGAAATCGCTGCAATGGGCCATCGATCCGGGTCTTCCCGAAGAAACGACGTGTGATCGGATCGGTTGTCGAAAACCGCTACCGGTATCCGCGTGGCCGGTCCATCCCCCTCGACCCAAACCGCGTCTCCTCCACCCTCCTCGATGAGCCACGGCAGATCATCGCTCCCGTAGTCGCCGAGCATCACCGCTTCGGGAACACCGTGATGGAGGATCGAAGCATCACCCGCTCGGCCAGGCCGGGCTCGCTCGTCGTTCCGCCTCCGGCTCTCCTCCGGGGTGACCCAGATGTAGAGGATCGATGAGCGCCCGAGAATCTCTTCGGAGAGCTGACTGAGGGAGTACGCGTAGCCGCGGGGCGCCGTCAGGGGTATCGCAGCACCGTAGGGACCGCCGCGAGCGAATTCGATCACAACTGTGTCGCCGTCCGACCAGCGTTCGACCGAATCAGCCAGATCGGCCCACAGCTCGAGGGCCTCATCCTCGAGTGCCGCGGCAATCCGGCCTCGGATCTCGTCATCGAGCAGCCCGAGCGCGGGGATCGCTCCCACCGCCGAACGTGCCCGATCAAGACGCTCGAACATCCAGAGGGCGGCAGACTCCGGACGCACGAGCTTGGCACCCAGGAGCCCGTAGTCTTCATTCAGGAGTTGGATGAGCGTGCCCCAATCCCTCGCCTCCGTGAACGAGGAAGCGTCGTCCGTGAAGAACACCGGGTCTCGGTCCATCAGCGAGAGTTCCTGGGCGATTCGTCTCATCATGTGTACGTATGGGTAGTCGTCGAGCTGAACGGTCGGACCGAGATGGAGATCCTCCTCGGCAACCTGCGAATCGAGATGAGCGAGGTAGCGCCGAAGCTCCGACTTGCCAGACGCCGGCAGAGCAAGAAGCAGCAGGGTGTCGAGAGTGCGGGTCATAGCGAAACGTTAGCCAGCGCGCCGACGGCCGACGGTCGGGTTGGGTGAATGTCCTGCGACACTTGTTGCACCAAAGAAGGGATCCAATGCAACAGCGGAAAGGGGTCTGGCTCGCAGTCTCCGCGTTCGCTTTCTGGGGTATGGCTCCACTCTTCTGGAACCTGCTCTCGTCGGTCCCGGCCCTCGATATCTTGGGCCATCGCATCATCTGGTCGATTCCATTGCTGTTCGCAATCATCGCCGGCCGCAGACGGCTCGGAGTCCTCCGGAATTCGTTCCGCACCCCGGGCACCGCTGCGACCGCCCTCGTTGGCGGCATCCTGCTGGCGATCAACTGGGGCGTCTTCGTCTGGGCGGTGACGGCCGACCGCGTCGTCGACGCATCGCTCGGTTACTTCATCACCCCCCTGGTCTCGGTTGCGCTCGGTGTTGTCGTGCTGCGAGAGAATCTCAAGCCAGCTCAGAGAGTTGCCGTCGCAATCGCGGCCGTCGGCGTTGGCGGCATGACGATCCTCGCCGGCGTGGTGCCCTGGATCTCCCTCACCCTTGCGTTCTCATTCGGGACATACGGGCTGCTGAAGAAGCGAACGAATGCCGCTCCCCCGTTTGAGGGTTTGTTCATGGAGACTGCGTTCGTCGCCGCGCCGGCGTTCATCTATCTCGCTGTTTTGGCGGGAGAGGGTGAGGGCGCCTTCGGATCGTCACCTACGACAACCCTCCTGCTCGTTGCCGGCGGTGGGGTCACGGTGATCCCCCTGGTGCTCTTCGCCGGTGCGGCGCAACGGATCCCGCTATCGATGGTCGGGATCCTGCAGTACATCACGCCGACGATGCATCTTCTGATCGGTGTCGTCGTGTTCAACGAGGCTGTATCCGGCGGTGATTGGTTCGCGTTTGTGATGGTATGGATCGCTCTCGCCGTCTACACCGTCGACAGTTCGCGCACCACCGATTCCGTTCCGCGGGCCCAGCACGCCAAATAGGACGTCTGCAACCCTGGGCGCGCGAATTAGCCGACCGCCTTCGCCGGGCGACGGACCCGACGGCCACGACCGACGATCACGATGCCGACCAGCGCCAGCGTCGCGCCGACGACAATCGGAGCTGTCAGCACCTCGCCGAGCAGGACGACGCCGGCCACTACGCCGACGACCGGTGCCAGGTATCCGGTCAGCGCGACCCGGGCCGCCGTCGTGTGACTCGAGGCGAAGAGCGTTGCGAAGAACGGCAGGAAGGTGCTCCCGAGGCCCAGCGCGATCAGCGTGACCCAGGACGTCGCCGTCACAGCCGAAAACTCGATGCCGTTGGTCACAAGACCGCCGACCACGGCGATCACCGAACCGCTGACGAACATCGGTACGGCGAGGTCGGTCGTCCGGTGGCGAGGGGCGTACTTGCGGCTCAGCACTCCGCTCGACGCGCCGGCGACCACGCCGCAGAGAGCGAACATTGCGCCGATGCGCACGTCGCCGCCGTCGCCGCCGATCCCCGAATCGCCGGATGCGACGATCAGCAGCGTGCCAAGCAGGCCGATGACCAGACCCGCAACCTGGTTCCGGTCGAGATGCTCATGGAGAAACACAGCGGCGAGCGTCGCCGTCGTTGCCGGGATCAGCGTGATGAAGATGCCCTCGACGCCCGCTGACACGTACTGCAACGACGAGATGAACAGGATCGGCGCGATCCCAATGCGCAGCACCCCAATGATGCTGCCGTCCCGCCAGGCGGTCCGGTCGACCCGGGTCCCGCTCGCCAGCCCGACAACCAGCACGGCCGCAGTTGCCGTCAACGTGCGCACAACAACAACCGTGAAGGTCGCGACACCCTCGCCGAACAGGTAGCGCGTGCCGACCCCTGCCATCCCCCAGCCGAGGGAGGCGGCTATGAGAGCGCTCAGAACGCGGGCCTGCATCCGGACCACGCTAACGGTCGTGAATCCTGATCTAGCTGCGTGCGGTGGCAGCCGAGGGGTCGCTGTAACTCTTGGCCGGCTGCTCCCTGATGTGCCGGGTGACGACGAGGCTCGAGACAGCCGCCCATATGCACCACAGAGAGATGAATCCGGCGGACAGCAGCGTGGCGAGTCCGATCACCATCGGGACGTTTACAGCACCGAACACGACCAGCCGCCGGTGGGTCGACAACAACAGAGGAGCACAAACAGCGACCACATAGGCAACGGCGATGGCTCCGCTCCATGGCAACGTCGTTTCGTACGCGATGTAGCGCCCACCGATGGCCGCCCCATATGGTCCGCTTGCCAGGGCGAAGAGCAACACCACGGAAACGGCGGCACCGAGCACCGCAAGAGGAACCATCATCCTGCTCCGGGTCGGATCTCGCTCGGTCCTCATCACCGCGTACGGAATGAGAGCCGGCACGACGCCCATGGCAATCACGAGATACGCACCGATTGCCAGGGTTCCGGCCATTTCAGGGACACGGTCCTGCAAGCCCCACCACCCGACCGCTTCGATCAACTGGTGTGCGGCGAGAACCAACGGGACTGCTGCGAGCGCGAGATCGCGTCGATCGTCAACGTGGCGTAGAGCGTCAACTCCGGCGGCTCCTACAACCAGACCGGCGACGAGATCAGCTTCCGGCGAGTAGCACATGTCAACACCCCGGTTCGATCGGCCGTCATCGTGCGACAGCCGCCGGGAGTCGGCAAGGGACGAAAGTCCCGTCTTCAACTGAGGAGGTCGAGTGCTTGGCCTGCACGTTCGACGGACCGCACGGTGATCGGGTCGAGGACGAGTTGGAGATGGTCAACGCCGGCGTCCGCATATGCACGGAGCGCCTCAGCAAGCTCGTCTGGAGAGCCCGCCTGCGGATCAGCCGTATGCCGGTCCGTGTCTCCCTGCCGCCGCCCGCCACCGCCGTCGAATTGCCAGTAGAGCGCCGCCGATCGGCCGATCTCCGCCGGGTTGCGTCCAACGGCGCGAGCAGCCTCGTCGATCGTCGTATTGAGATCCACGAACCCGTCGGGAGTGTTGCCGAACCAGGCATGCCAAGTGTTCCACGCATCGACGTAGGGAAGCGTCGCCGCTAGGACCCGCGGTCCGATCGATCCGATCATGATCGGCGGCCCTTCGGGTCTGCTGCGGGGAACGAGCTGACAGTCGCGCGCCTGGTAGTAGCTCCCCTCGAAATCGATCTCACCCTCGCGAAGCAAGGTGCGGATGATGGTGAACGCTTCCTCGAAACGGCTCGCCCGATGGTCGAACGGGAATCCGTAGGCGCGGTATTCGACTTCATTCCAGCCTGCGCCGAGTCCGAGGATGAGGCGTCCACAGGAGATCTCGTCGACCGTGGTCGCTTTCTTGGCGAGCATGGCCGGGCTGTGGAAGCTGGTCGCAGCGACCAGCGGCCCGAGCTGGACCCGCGTCGTGCTCGCTGCCAGAGCAGCAAGCAGCGACCAGGCCTCCCACGGTCCGAGGGGACCATCCGGGGTCTCGTAGAGAAGGTGATCTCCGACCCAGATCGAGTCGAATCCAAGGTCCTCGATCGCGAGCGCCAGCTCCCTGAGCTCCGGCCACCGGACCGGTCGCTCGATCTCAGGAAGTTGAACGCCGACTGCGAGGGGTCGATTTGCAGCACTCATGGGTACGATCGTACCGATCCGGCAGCAGGAGCCGACGTTCACTGCGCAACGGATCCACCGGCACCGCCGTCTGGAAGAAGCGGCACTAGCCTCACCGGGATGAATATCGGTGTCTCCATTTTCGCGACCGACACCACGCTTCAACCGGTCGCCCTTGGCCGAGCCGTGGAAGAGCGGGGATTCGAGTCAATCTGGCTCCCCGAGCACAGCCACATTCCGACGTCGCGCGCCACACCGTGGGGAGGGGTCGCCGACGCTGCCCCGCTCCCGGAGATGTACTGGCGGACCCACGACCAGTTCATCGCTCTCTCGGCCATCGCCGCGACCACCCGGACGCTCGTGCTTGGCACCGGTATCACGCTCGTGGCCCAGCGCGACCCGATCTGGCTCGCGAAGCAGGTCGCATCCCTAGACACGATCTCAGACGGCCGGGTCATCTTCGGGATCGGGTACGGCTGGAACAAGGAAGAGATGGCGAACCACGGTGTCGCCTACCTCGAGCGTCGAGCGATCCTCCGTGAGAACGTACTCGCCATGAAGGAGATCTGGACCAACGAGGAGGCGTCGTTTGCCGGTGATCACGTGAACATCGAGCCCTCGTGGTCGTGGCCGAAGCCGATCCAGCGACCTCACCCACCGATCGTGCTGGGCGGTGGCGCCGGTCCGAAGACGTTCGGCGATATCGCGGAATTCTGCGACGGATGGATGCCAATCGCCGGCCGTCATGACTTCACTTCGAAGGTCGAGTCGCTCCACCAGGCGGCTCGCGCTGCGGGACGCGACCCGGCATCGCTGAGTCTCGGGATCTTTGGAGCTCCGGCCGATGCCGATCAGCTGCGCCGTTTCGCCGAAGCCGGCGTCACGCGTGCAGTGCTGCCCGTCCCTTCGAAGTCACCAGACGAGGTCCTAGCCAGGCTCGACGCGTACGCCCCCCTCGTCACCGAGATGAAGGACGCCTGAAGCTTTCAAAACGATGATTCCCGGCGCCCCGCCGACCGCCGACACCCCGACGAGCCGTCCCAAGCGGTAGCGTTGCAGCGTGATCAGCCGAGCAGACCCGAACGAGCCGGTTCCCAAGATCGAGACCACGCTGGTCCAGCTCGTCCTGTTCGTCCGGATCCTCGGATTCGTCTGGATGACGCTCTTGGTCATCGTCACGTGGTTCAGCGATCCCGATGCGAACCGAGTCGTCGTTGCCCTTGCGGAGATCGCGGCTGCCGGGTGGACGGTCGTCACGATCGTGACGTCGCGGAATCCGAGCACGATGCGAACGTGGCAGTTCGTCGCCCTCGACGGCGCCATCGCGCTCTTTGTCGCCAGCGCTTCGTTCATCGCGGGGGCAAGCGAACTCTTCCACGGCGGCTACCCGATCTCTTGGCTCGCCGTTGCCGCCTACGCCGGCGGCATGCGCCTCGCGGTCGCTGCCGCTGTTGTGCTCGCAGCAGACCAGGTGATCGGATTCATGCTGACTGATCGGTCGCTCGTCGCGACAACCGGAGCGTTCGTGTTCATCGTCTACGGCGTGATCTTCGGATGGACGATCGACACCCTCCGCCGCAACGACGCGCGCCGTCGCGCCGCCGAGCGTGCGCTCGAGACCGAACGGACTGGGCGTGCCTTGGAGGCAGAGCGCCTGGCGCTCGCCAACGAACTCCACGATTCCGTGCTCCAGACACTGCAAGTGATTCGCACCGACGCGGACGATGCCGACCGGGTGCGCTATCTCGTCCGGAGTGAAGAGCGATCCATCGACCGGATGATCAACCGCTATCGCCACCCGGGGACGGCGGGGTTCGAAGCTGCGCTCCTCGCGGTGCGCGACGAGGTCGAGGATCTCCACGGTGTTGAGATCCGCACGGTGATCCGGGACGATGTTCCGCTCACTCCCCCCGTCGCCGTGGCTGTTGATGCAACCCGGGAGGCACTCACCAATGCTGCGCGCCACTCCGGGGCGGCGATCGTCAATCTGTACGCCGAGGCACATAGCGGCAGCGTCCGGGTCTTCGTTCGCGACCGTGGCGTCGGCTTCGACCCGACGACGGTCGAAGAGGGTCGCGGCATGCGACACTCGCTCCGCGAGCGGATGGCGGATGCGGGCGGGACACTCCAGATAACGAGCACACCTGGGCTCGGCACCGAGGTTGAGATCTGCTCCGGGAGTGGGTCATGACCGAGCGCCTCCGAGTCTTCCTGGTCGACGACCACGACGTCGCACGTGCGGGTGCCCGGCATTATCTGGAAGACCGATTCGACATCGTCGGCGAAGCCGACAACGCAATCGACGCCGCCGAAATGATCGTCAGCCGCCGGCCCGACCTGGTCCTCCTCGATGTGCGCCTCCCGGGTGGGGGTGGCGCATACGTTGTCGAACAGGTCCGGCGCACCGACCCGTCGGTCCGCTTCCTGGCGTTCACGGTCTCCGCAGAACGACACGACGTTCTCCGCCTCCTCCAGGCCGGCGTTGACGGGTACGTCACCAAGGCTACGTTCGGTCCCGACCTCCCCGACCTCATCGAAGCCGCTGCTGCAGGACAGCGACCGGTGTCGGCCGATGTGGCCGGGTATCTCCTGGATATCGACGAAGACATCGTTGAGGCTGCCGGTATCGAGAAGCTCACCCCGCGAGAGCGCGACGTCGTGAACCTCATCGCCCGCGGTTATACCTATCGAGAAACGGCGGCCCGCATGGAGATATCGGTGAAGACACTCGAGACGCATATGCGACACATCTTCGACAAACTCGGGGTCGCCAGTCGTCACGAACTATCGAGGCTGGCATACGACACCGGTTTCGTGCGACCGGACGAGGAGCCGAGCTATCGGGGAGAACCCCGATAGCGGAGGTCGGCTCGATGCCCGAACATGACTCCGAGCGAGAGCCGCAGCCAGGTGCGAAGACTCGAAGCCGCGCGGACCCGGGGCTACCCGGGAACGGGGGGAGCGGACGGCGAGTCCTCAGCCGGCAGGCATGAACTCTCCGGATCAGGCGGGGTGACGAATCGTCACCCCGCCATCCGCGTCCGCCGGCGATCCGTTCCGCTGTGTCCAGTGCCGCGGTACCGTTTCCGTCTTCGCGACGAAGTGAGGACCAATGAGCGAAACCAACGCGATTCCGGACGGCCGTGATCTCATCCGAACGATGGGTTGGATTTCGCTGCCGTACTCCTGCACCGGTGTGATTCGCAAGACCGCGGTCTCTGGGCGCAACACGGTGTGGTCGTGGCTGATTCTCATCCCGTGGGCATCGGATTCCAAACCGTGGGTCGACGGAACCGAGGTCTTCCCCGCATCGACGAAGTCCGAGGACCAAGAGCGGGAAGAAGTGGTCGGCCGCCTGCGTGAACTCCTCGACCAGAGGTACGGCGAGACGGTCGGGAATCGTGCCGTCGACGACCTACTGCGGAGCATCCTCGAGGAGGAATAGCCCGCCTCGGTTCCCTTCGCGACTTTCCGCCACAGGCCGGACCAGGACCACAACCGACCGCGAGTCGACCCTACAGGTTCGGCGGTCGACCACCTCACCATCTAGGTCCTCGGCGATGTCGTCCGGTGATGCGAGTGACGTATCGATGACGCGCCGCCACTCCCCCGGCTCTCCTTCCTGGATGGTGAACTCGAGCGGCTCGGTCCACGCATTGATCATGACGTAGAGGTCGTCGTCCTGCTCAGAGGCGCCGCTCAGCGCGTAGGCGATGCTGTGCGAGCCGACACTGAGGTCGGGAGGACCAGATGTGCCAAACCAGGTGACGTCATCCCGCCAGAAGGTGCTGCGCCCGATCGACGGATGCGCGCCGCGGAACGCAATCATCAATCGGAAGAAGCGACGAACAGCCGCGAATTCGTCCATCCGGTCCCAATCGATCCAGGTGGTGGCGTTGTCTTGGTTGTAAGGATTGTTGTTGCCGCCCTGGGTCGTGAGAAACTCGTCGCCCATGCGGAACATGGGAACGCCGTTCGACAGCATGAGAATGGCGGCGAAGTTCTTCGCCTGTCGCCGGCGAAGCGCGACGACCTCGTCCGAAACACCGGCGTCGCCCTCCCAGCCGCAGTTCCAAGACAGGTTGTAGTCAGATCCGTCGTTGTTGTTGTGGCCGTTTGCCTGGTTGTGCTTGCGGTTGTAGGCGACGAGGTCGTAGAGCGTGAACCCGTCGTGAGAAGTCACGAAGTTCACTCCCTGATAAGGACGGTACGAGTCCGCCAACGTGTCCGGGAAGAGATCGTCGCTCCCATAGAGCCGTCGCATCAGCGACGGGACCTTGCCCTCATCGCCGCGGACAAAACCCCGCACGTCATCGCGAAATGCCCCGTTCCACTGCGTCCAGTAGGTGCCGGGGAAGGCCCGGCCGAGCTGGTAGCTACCGAGGTCCCAGGCCTCGGCAATGAGCCGTATGTCGCGCAGCGTCGGATCGGCGCGGATGGCCGAGATGAGCGGCGGATCACCGAGATCGACCGACCCGTCGGCTCTCCTGGTGAGGATCGACGCCAGGTCGAAGCGGAATCCGTCTACGTGCATCTCATTCACCCAGTACCGCAGGCTGTCCAGGATGAACGTTCGCACGAACCGGTTGTCGGCCCTGATGACGTTGCCCGTCCCGGCATCGTTGCGGTAGTACCGGCGATCCTCTTCCAACAGGTAGTACGTGGTGTTGTCGATGCCTCGCTGCGAGTAGGTCGGGCCGTTGTGGTCACCCTCGGTGGTGTGGTTGAACACGACATCAAGGATCACTTCGATGTTGGCCTCATGGAGTGCGGCGACCAGGTCGTGGAACTCGTCGAGCTGCTCGCCCGCGACCGCCGACCGCGCGTATTGCCCGTGGAGTGCGAAGAACCCCAACGTCATGTAGCCCCATGTTGAACCTTCCTGGGGGTCCGCCTGGAATACCGGCATGAGTTCGACGGCCGTCACGCCTAGGTCCTTCAGATACGGGATCTTCTCTGCGAATCCGGCGTACGTGCCTCGGCGGTCTCGGTCTATGCCCGAGGAGGGGTGTCGGGTGAAGTTGCGAACGTGGGCCTCGTAGATGACCAGGTCGTGACCGTGCATGCGGGGCGTACGATCGGTCTCGTGCCGACGCCCGGGTTGAGAGCAGCACATCACCCCGAGCGGTGCCTGTCCGGCGTTGGATCCGGGTCGGCGGGCGGCGCCGCGATCGAAGTTGGGCGGGAAGTAGACGGCCTTCGCATACGGGTCGAGGAGAACCTTGTCGGGGTCGAAGCGAAATCCTTGGGCAGGGTTGTTCGGGCCATCGACCGTGTAGGAATAGTAGATCGCGTCGCGAGCAGCCGATTCGGGAATCATGCAGTGCCAGATGCGGCCGGTCTTGTTCTTGAGTGGGTCGAAGTCGTAGGTGAAGAAGGGCGCCACCACGGATCCAGATCGATACAGATTGAGCCGGACGAACGTCGCGTGTTTCGAGTAGATCGCAAAGTTGTAGGCGTTGAGCCGGGCCACATGAGTAACACCACCACGCCCTGGATAGCCTTCCTTCGCGATCCAGTCTTCCAACGGTGTGCTCCTTCGAGAACGTGCCCGGCAGCCTACCGGCACCCCGGACGGGCTCCTCGGATCGATCAATCGCTGCCTTCAGATCACGTCTGAGGAAGGCATGCCTCGACGTTTGGGGTTGGCCGTCACCCTCGGCTTGAGAACTACCGAAGTCACCCCGACTGTGCCTGTACGCGTAGGCTGATGGTGAGCAAACGCCAGTTCGCCTACGGAGAAGGACCTGGATACGTGACCCGCGAAGAACCGGACCCGGCCATGACCGAGCGGCGGATTCGGGCAGAAATCGGCGAGACGCTCGATCAACTTCAGAGCCTTCCGTCGGATGCCTTCGCCGAACGCTCCAGGCTTCGAGACCGCCAAGCCGATCTTGGACGCATGCTGCGAGAGTTTGAGATTCCCGGATCAGAGGACATCGGCCGGAGGTGGGCAGAACAGGCAGGCGCCAAAGCCAAGGAGGATCTGGGACATCCCGAAATCGTCTCGCCGATCGAGAGTGGTGGCGGTGGTGGCAGCGCTTGATCGTACCTTGGATGCCTCGGAGCCTCACCGTGGCAGTGCCAACGTGCGCTGCCGAGACCGTGGTGTCTACGGCGGGAAATAGTCCTGGACACCGAGATCGCCGGGCGCGACGATGCGCGGACAGAGCAGAACCCCTGCGGCGCACAGCATCGGGTCCATAGACCCGCACCCATCGAGGTGGAAAGAACCAAGCGCCCTCCAGGGGTTCTGCCGCGCTCCAACGATGAGTAGCCGACCGGCGCGGTACCTTGGAGGAGAACGAACAGAGGAGCCCGCCGTGAGTCGAATCGCCACCCTCATCGCCGTCTTCGTCCTCGCTCTCGCCGCCTGCGGGGGCGGAGACGACACCGCCGACGTGGCATCGATCGAAGCCACAGCCGACGCCTCGGTGACCGACACAACCCAAGCGTTGTCGGATGAAGAAGCTCTGATCGAGTTCGCCGCCTGTATGCGCGATCAAGGCATGGACTTCCCCGACCCGAGTGTCGATGCAAACGGCCTTCCGCGATTTGACTTCGACGATCCCGAGTCGATCGATCAGGACGCCATGTTCGAAGCCGGAGAGGAATGCCGGTATCTCATCGAGGGTGTGGTGTTGAACCTCCTGGACTTCGATACGGCCGAGTTCGACGACACGTTCCTCGAGTACGCCACATGTATGCGGGAGCAGGGCATCGAGGACATTCCGGACAGCATTGATCTCACGTCGATCATCGAAGATGGCGATCTGCCGTTCGACCCGGACGACCCTGCCTTCGTCGCCGCAGATGAGCAGTGCCGAGATATCTTCGCTGAGTTTGCCGAACGCTTCGGCGGCTGATCGGAGATTTGCGGCGGGTGCATTCGAGGCCGACCCGCGGCCGCTACGAGCCCACGGAACACGTCAGTGCGCCGTCGAGCCACGTCCTCACCTCGGCGACCTCCCTTCGATTGGACGGCAAATCGAGTTGACCTCGGAGGTCGTCGATCGAGGCGTCCGACAGACTCCAACCGAGAGGAGCCTGCACCCCGGGGTGAGCGCGGGTCGTGATGCGAACGTAGCGATCATCGAGCACCGATCCGTCCGCGCTGCGGATAGTGGCCTCCGACCCGCCGACGGAGAATTGCCGTGAGAACTCGAGCGCTTCGGACTGTCGAGCGTTGGCGTAGCGACCGAACTGCCCGCCTGCCAAGGCGCGCACCGGCAGCAGCAGTTCTCCGGGGTCGGGATCGGCAGCGGCCGGAGCCGGCTCCTCGTAGCCGTTGTCGATGTGAACAAGCACAGGAACGATGCACGGTTCCGAAGTCGCTGTTGCGTTGTGCCGGGCAACGTGCTCCTCGAGCGTGCTCCATATCTCGACCACCGTGCTCGATGCAGATCCCTCGAGATACCCGCCGTCAACCACGTATGCGACGCGACCCTCCGATCCACAATCTACGAGATCAGCGCCGACTCGCCCTGAAGCTGCGATGACAGGGAATCGTGCGGCGAGATGAACCGCCGTCGATAGACGCATGTCCTGGTTCGCGCACAAGTAGTCGGCGAGGTCCTCGGTGGCTGCAAGCACCCTCCCGGGTGCTGCTGCCCTGCCGGTTTCGTAGACGGACAGGTCCATACAGGAAGATCCCGGCGGCTGTGCGTTGGTTTCGAAGACCGACGCGTTGAAGCGGCAGCTGTCCCCCACGCTCGTACCGTTGAACACGACGGGGGGTAGCCCAGGCTCGTTGTGCCACAAGTCGAAGACCCCGCGTCCGAGCGCCCCTCCGTTGGTCCAAGGTGCTTCCCACGCCCACTCGGTGACGGCGGCTCGATCAGGAATCCCTGATCCGTAGCCGATCAAAGCCCGCGGCAGATCGACGTACATCAGCCATGCCATCGCGGGCGAGAGAGAGTCGGTGCCCATCTTGTCCTTGACCCAGTCCTCCCCGGCCGCACCCGAAGGATCAGCCAGGTACGACGAGTATCCAGCAATCCCGAGACCACCACCGGACACCCCACTCATCAACGCAATCGTGCTGGATCGGCCTTCCCCCGGCTCGCGCGTGCCGCCACACGACGTCTCACCGTCCGACTTGCGTTCGAAAAGGCAATCGAGCACATACGAGGTCCACACGCTGGCGCGTGCCCCTCCGCCGGAGCTCGAGACGAGCACCATCGGTATCGCGCCCCGTTCAACCCCGGATGCTGCATCGAGCGCGGTCGCATTACGTTCGAGCCAGCGTTCCCAAATACTGTCGATCGAAGCACCGACCGCAAGCCCATCGGGCTCCCGGTCCGATGAGTCGATCAGCTGGACATTGTTGCCGGTCGTGACGATTGATCCGCCGACGAGCAGCCACACGCCGAGGAAGATGAACATCGGTGTTCGATTGATGCCGAAGGCCGCGAGGACTCGAGGTGACTCGGTTCGTTCCGAGAACCGCACCATGCCCGCACCGATCAGAGTCAGGAACATCGCCCCGGTGAGCACAATGGCGATCGTGCCGATCTCGGGTGCGATGCGCACAGGCTGGACGACGAGCACGAAGGCCAGGATCGCCCCAATGGCGGCACCGATCAAGATCAACGGACGGACCGGCACCCACCCCAGTCGCTCGGTCGTGAACCGGCTGGGTAGCGAGCCATGCTCGTACGAATAGAAGAACGGCAAGGCTCCGTACAGGATCATCACACCCACGAAGGTCAGGGCTCCAGGTGAGAGCTCCTGGTCCCCGATGATGATCCTGACCAGTGCCGCAGCGCCGACCAATCCGGCGATCACAATCTCGAGTGCACCCATGGTGTCGTAGGTACCGCGAGCCATTCGCCACACACCGGCAGCGATCGGCACGACGCAAAAGAGGAGATACCAATCCTCGTGCCGTGCGAACACAAGATTCGGGATCGCCGCCTTCAACACCGTGATCCCCAGCGCCACGAACACCGCCGCTCCAAGGAACCGTGGAATCAGCTTCCTGGCGTGTGCGGAGACGGCGCGGTCTCCCCGGTTGAACGCCTTCGGTGGAAGCGCCAGGCCGAACGTCCACAGCACGGCGATGATTGCAGCCGGGATCAGGAACCCAAGCCCGACGGGCCAGAGCAGCCCTGCCCTCATGACGATCTGCATCCCGGCCACGAGGAAGATGGCGGCTACGACTGCGGTCCTGAGGCCGAGTCGACCGATTCCGGGCATCTCGACCTCAGCCGGCGTGGGAGGGTGGCCTTCGTCCGATGCCTCGGCGTCGTTCCTGAGCCTCGACAACGTGGTTGACGATGTTTGGTGCAGCAACATGGCAAGCACGGTCGCCATGAACACCGTGATCAGAGCGATCGTGACATCCCATTGCCGGACTACATCAGCGGCTTGCGCTTGGGTCAAGAGCACGATCGCCACGATGGCAAGGAGGATCAACTCCGCCCGAACGGCGCCTATTGCGACAAATAGCCGCCTCGGATGAACCCCGCGAAGTGCAACCAGCAGAACCGCAAATGC
Source organism: uncultured actinomycete (assembly GCA_942491345.1). Lineage (GTDB taxonomy): Bacteria > Actinomycetota > Acidimicrobiia > Spongiisociales > UBA5794 > JAHEEL01. The sequence continues at coordinate 310,269 of CALOAN010000020.1, read as the reverse complement.
ACCGAGGAGCACCAGCCCGACCGTCCGGGTCAGCGAGACCGCCCACAAGATGCGCACGTTCGCGGGTACAAGGAAGGAATCGGGCCTCCACGCACGGTCAACGACGTACCAGGTGAAGAGGTTCTCGAGGAAATCCGCGACAACCACCACTATGAGAACGGCGAGCGCAGTCTGGACGATGATGGCGTAGCTCGTGGTCACCGACGGAGGCGCCGCAGTCGGTCGATGTCGCCACGTGGCAATGACAAGAATGATCCCAATGACGGCGATTGCCGGGACCACAAGCAACGAGTCAACGAGCACGTGGGTGACAACCACCTGGTAGGCGGAGGCGAAGCCGTCCCCAATCGAGTCGCTGTAGTCCCTCCACACTCCGACCCGCTCCGCGATCAAGCCCGGCTTTCGACTGAGGTCCACTTCCAGCATGCCGGCAAGGCTCGCAATGCCCACACGGCCCGCGCCTTCCGCCCGCATGCCCTGCAGAAGTCGGTCAAGCTGGGCAAGCACGACGAGGCCACCTACCAGCGTCACCGACGCGAGGGCAAGGGCGTTCGCCCATCTGGGGTGGTGCTGCGGCTCGTCGAAGAAGTATCTCTCCGATGCGGCGAACCAGCGGGAGCCGAGGAAATAGCGGGAGGTAGCTGCGAAGAGGTCGTGTCGTATCCACCACGCAGGCACAACGAGCAGCGCAACCGTTCCGACCAGAAGCGCGGCATACCAAAACGCCGACGGGCGCTGACCGAACCGCTCCCACTCCCTCGTCCAGGCGAACAGGATGAGGAGCACGGCACCAGCGGTCGACATCCATGTAGCTCGAACCGCCCATCGTTCAGTGAGGAATGTCTCGGCAAACCAGCCGGTCGCGGGCGGGCCTTGCGGCCCGGGCCACACACCGACGAGACGCCGGAGAAGCGCAGCGAGCACCAGGAGCGAAACCGCCCATGATGGTGCGAAGATGTCCGCGATGATCTCCCAACGGCCCACATCCCAGGGCAGGCCCGGGATCAGAGAACCATCGAGATTCTGCACCAATTCGAACTGGGATAGCACCGAGATCAAGATCGGCGCGATGATTCCGATCGCGTACCGACGCAGCGAGATTCCCGCTGCGTCTCGCGACGTCTCCTGGTCCGTCATGGTCCGTCCCCGATGACGCCTCCAATCGAGCAATCGCGACGAATGTTATGCGGGCCGCTCAACGCCACCAAGCTGCACCTCCGCGTTGCGTAGGTGATGCGGCTGCCGTCGGTCTCATCGTACGCCCTCCGCTATGCACTACCCGGGTATCCGTGCGCGGCGCCGGACGCACGAGACGCCGTGGCGGACCTCACCTCCACCCTTCGCTCGGACAAACGACGGAGAGGTCGTCGGCGTGCAGCCTCTACGATGGCGCCATGGAACGCATCGCTCGCGTCATCGTTCTGAAAAGCAAGCCGATCCTGGCTGCGACCGCGCTGATCAGCCTCATCGCCGTCGTGATGCTGTTCAGGATGCAGTTCAACGCCGACATCAGCTCGTTCGCCCTCACCGGCAGCGAGGCCGGTGAGGCGTTTGTAGAACTTCAGGAGAAGTACAACACCGGCGATCCCATCAACGTGGTGATCACACTTCCGGAAGGTGAGACATTCCGATCGAAGGCGGGCCTCGTCACGTTGGTTGGGCTGCGAGATCAGATCCTCGCCGTCGACGGGGTCGAGAGTGTTGCGACCATCATCCCCGACGAGAATCCCATCACCGGGGAACCGATCACCGCGGCCGCCGTCAGCTCCGCTCCGGAACAGGCGATTGTCGCGTTGATCGATACGAGCCCCGTCTCCGGGATCCTGCTCGACGAGAGTGGCAGAAACACCCTGATGCTGGTCATCCCGGCCGACGACGCGACGGCCCTCGCGAGGACCCTCGGCGAGATGGAAGCGCCGAGCGGTGTCGAGGTCACTCTCTCTGGCAACCCCGTCATATTCGCGAAGGTGCTTGACATCTTCTCGTGGTTCCTGCTGATCATTCCCCCCCTCGTCATCGCCCTGCTCGTCGGCGTCTTCTACCTGACGATTGGCGACCTCCGGCTGAGCGCTCTGTCCCTCCTTCCGGCGGGGCTGGGTGCGCTCTGGACGTTCGGGCTGATCTTCGGCCTTGGACTGAAGGTCGACATCGTGACCCTGCTCGTACCCATCTTCGTCATCGTCATGGGATCGGCCGACGGCCTGCACTTCGTCACCCATTTCCAGGAGTCGGCCAGTCGGGGAGACTCCGTTGGCCGAGTTCGCGCGGCTCTCTCCGAAGTCGGCGTGCCGATGATCCTCACGACGATCAGCACGTCTGCAGGTTTCCTCTCCCTGCTCGCGACGGGGGTGTCACCAATCCGTCAGCTCGGGCTCTTCGCTGCGATCGGTATCGGCTTCGCCGGCATCATCTCCTTCTTCTCCCTTCCAGCGCTCATGAGTCGTATCACCGTCCGCGACGCCAGTGGCAAGGCGATGCTCGGGCCGCGAGTGACGTCGGGCATCAAATCGCTCGTCCGAACCCGTACCCCGGCATTGGTCATCTGTGGGGCGATCGTCGTGTACGCCGCGGTCTTCATTCCACAACTCCAAGTCGACTCGGATCAGCTCTTCTTCTTCAAAGACGGTGACCCGGTGCGCGAGGCCTTCGCAAAGACCGAAGAGGTGTTCGGCGGGGCGACACCGCTAGCAGGCGAGTTCGCCTTTGCTCCCTCCGAGGGGCTCGAGGGTCTCAACGAGATCACGGCCGTGTCGAGAGAGCTCGAGGCGCTGCCCGGCATTCGGAGGGTGTTCTCGATCGCCGATGTGGCGACACAGCTCAGCCCCGACGAGATACAGAGTGTTGTCGCCGGCGGATTCACCTTCCCACTCGGCGATATGGCGAGCAACGATGGTCTGCGGTTCATGGTCTTCCCGGCAGACTTCACGACCGAGGACCTCGAAGCGTGGGTTACGTTCGCCGAGAACACACCAGAGATCCTGACCCTCACCGGGATGCCGATCGTGTGGGATGAGATCGCCCGCCTCGTGCTGAATGCACAGATGACATCGATCATCGTCGCCTTCGTTCTCGTGGCCCTGATGCTTCTCATCGCCTATCGGAACATCAAGGAGACCATTGTGGCGCTTGTTCCCATCACACTCACGATCGCAACGGTGCTCGGCTTTATCTCGATGTCGGGCATCAATCTGAATCTCGTCACCGCCATTCTCTCGAGCATCGTGATCGGCGTGGGAATCGACTACGCCATCCATTTCATCGCAGCCATCAACAACGCACGGCCGCGAGGCGACGGCTACGTGCTGCGCGCCATCGACCGCGCTGGACGACCGATCGTCGCGAATGCCCTCGGGATTGCCGTCGCAATGACGGCCCTGTGGGTCTCGCCGCTCAAGGTCCACTCGCAGGTATCCATGATCATGTGGGTCGCGATGATCACCAGCGCACTCACCGCCCTCGTGGTGATCCCGATGTTCCTTCCTCGGAACTCCGTCCGAGATCCTTCGCCGGCCAGACACGACATCGCGGCGTGACGAACCGCGAGGAATCGCTACGCCGGGGCAGCTGAACGCAACGCCGATTGGACGCGCAGGGTTTCGATGGCTGCCCAGAGCGCGAGGGCGACGACCACGAGTGCCGGCGCCACGATGAAGATCCCCCACCTGCCAACCAGGAGCCCGATCGTGCCGGACACCACCGCAACTCCGACATTGGCGGCAGCGATTTCGTACCCGACGGCCCAGGGAGCAAACCCAGCGCCAAACCGACGCGGTGTAAGGAGCACTTCAAGCGGAAACACGAACCCGTGGGAGAGGCCCGATGCGATGAGACCCACGATGCCGAGCCAGGGTGTCGGGGCGATCCACAACAACAAGAGGCTGGCCACGGTTCCGACCGCGGACATGGTGAGCACACGGTTCGGCTCGACGCGATTCCCGAAGACCCCGAGTGCGGCCCGCCCGGCGGTCACGCCCCCCCAATACGCTGCAACAGCCACACCGGCCACAGCCGTGCTGAATCCGCGGCCTTCGGTCAGCAGGCTGTAAGACCATGCGCCGGTGCCGGCGGCCACCCCGGCGTAGAGGAAGAAGACCGTCAGCGAGAGGGCAAGAACGAGGCCGTTGTTCCCCACTGAAGGCCGTGCGCCGCCCTCCAGCTCGTTTGAATCAATGGCACTCACCGTCGCAACAAACGCGATTGCGAGCATGAGTTCCGCGACGGCAAAGGCACCAAACGCTATGCGCCACGACCACCCCAAGGAGATGATGAGCGCAACGAGGAGCGGACCGATCGTGGATCCGATCCCGAACCCGGTGTGAATGATCCCCATCGCTCGAGGTCCTCGGTGTACGGCGACGTAGGCATTCACGCCGGCGTCCAGAAGACCCCCGGCCAGCCCAACCATGAACCCTGCAACGAGGAACGGAATCCAAGTGGAGCTGATCGCGAATACCGCAAGGCTTGCTGCCGCTGCCGATGCTGCCGCCACGAGCAGCGGACCCGTTGAGAAGCGCCGGGTCAGTTCTCCGCTTGCCAGGGTCGAGACCGTGTATCCCGCACCATATGCGAAGGTGATCAAGCCGAGATCGGCAAGGGTCCTGCCCAGGTCTTCGGCCGCCGACGGCCAAGCGACGCCCATGGCCGCCATCGGCATTCCGAGCAACACGAAGCTGGCCGCCATCACGGCGAACACACGATTCCTGGGGTTCACACCCTCAGCCTAGGAACGGCTCGGCGTGCCGGATGCTCCGGATCAGGCGGGTGGTGGGACCACCTGAGGCGACGGTTCGGTCTCCCAGGTGCCATATTCGGCTTCAACCGTCACGTCGGCTGTGGTGATGGCTTCAAGCAGCCATTCGTTGGTCGCTGCTGAGACCGCCTGGTCCTCCATGAGGAGCTGTACTTCCTCAGGTGTCGCGATGGTCCGGCTCTCGACGACGATGACGTGGTATCCGAACTCGGTCTCAACCGGCTCCGTAACCTCCCCAATCGGCGCCTCAGCGGCAGCCGCCGCAAACTCAGGTACGTACGATGCCGCAGCGTTGCAGCCCAGCGAACCACCGCCAGGTCCGGTCCCGGTGTCGATTGACACTTCCGTCGCCACGGCGGCGAAGTCTTCGCCCGCATCGACACGCTCGGTCACCGCCACGGCTTCATCTTCAGTCTCGACAAGGATGTGCGAAGCGCAGACTTGCGTGAACTGCAGTGGGTTCTCGTCGATCGTCGCTTGGGCATCTTCCAACGTGGGTGTCTCAATCGTCGGTGTCACCGCCACGATCACGGCGTCTTCGATGAGGAACTGGTTCGCAACCTTGGTCATCCCTTCCTCTGACACGTTCTGTGCCGCCAAGAATCCGTCAAGATCTCCGACGTAACCTGAATCGAAGAGGATCGTCTCGATTTCCGCATCCGTCTCTTCCTGCGTTGGCTGGAAAGCGAGGTCGGCTGCGGCCCGCTGCTCGATTGCCGTCCATTGGATGAGGGTGCCGAGGTACTGAGCGTTCTGTGCCTCGGTGAAGTCTTCATCGACTTCGTAGAAGAGGCCGTCGATATCCCCCGCCGTGATTTCGGTTCCGTTGACCGTTGCTGCCGTGGATGAAGATCCACCGCACGCAGCGAGCACAAGACCAAGAGCCGCAATCAGAACAATCAGACGCTTCATGGGGTTCCTTCGTAGAGAACAGTGGCGGTGAGGCTAGGGATCGAATCGGGAAACCCATCCCGCGAAGTCTGAGAATCTCCTCAGAATCACGCACAGGCCGTACGATCGTGACAGCCAGACTCCATGAATTCCCAGCGGAGGGGGATACCTCGACACACGTTGTCTCGCCTGTTCTCCTGCTCACGCCATGGTCGGGGCCGTGACGAACCGGGAGAACGTGGTCGTACCCCGATCACGGCTCAGCTATCGCACACCGGTCAGGAGGGACTAGTCCCAACGCGTTATTTCACAATCACTCTGCGGGAATGCCGACCAAGTGCCGATATTCAATATGAGATCGCTGCGAGCACAGTGGCATCGGACGAGCGAAAGGCCGGAATCATGCGGATGCGCGACCAGATCATCGTCATCATTGCCGTCGCGTTCGCCACCACCGCCGTGGCTGTGAACGTGCTCGCACTGTCCCATGCCGATGATCACCGGGCCGAAAACGAGCGTGTGGCAGTGGCCGCCGCGTGGGCCCAGCCGATCGTGCCGTCCACCACGAACGCTCCAGACACCACCGCCGGCACCACCGCCGGCACCACCGCCGTCCGGCACCGCCGAGCCGTCCGGCACCGCCGAGCCGGTCGACCATGGTGTTTCAACGGCGCCGGGCCAGAACAAGGAAGACTGCATCCCCCCCGGCCAAGTAGACCGGGACAAGCCCGTGCCTCCGGGCCAGGACAGAGACATGTGTGTTCCGCCCGGCCAGGCAAAGGACAAGGACACACCACCCGGCCAGGACAAAGACGAAGCGACGTCTACCCCGCCCGGCCAGGCAAAGGACAAGGACACACCACCCGGCCAGGACAAAGACGAAGCGACGTCTACCCCGCCCGGCCAGGCGAAGGACAAGGACACACCACCCGGCCAGGACAAAGACAAGGACAAAGACAAAGACAAGTAGGACAAGGACGACGACTACTCCCTCCAGCGGGCTTCACCGTGACCCGGTCATAATGGGATACCCCAAGCTGATCGGAGACCTCCATGTACCAGGCATCTGCCAACCGGTACGACCACATGCCGTTCGCTCGATGCGGCCGCAGCGGCCTCGACCTCCCGAAGATCGCCTTGGGCCTCTGGCAGAACTTCGGGAGCCAGACCCCCCTCGAACCCGCCCGGGAGATGCTGCTCAGATCATTCGACCGTGGCATCACCCATTTCGACCTCGCCAACAACTACGGACCCGAGTACGGAACTGCGGAAGAGAACTTCGGTCGGATCATGGCCTCCGACCTCAGGCCATATCGTGACGAGTTGATCCTCTCCACCAAGGCCGGATACGACATGTGGCCCGGGCCCTATGGACAGGGTGGAGGAAGCCGCAAGTACATGCTTGCGAGTCTCGACCAGAGCCTCGCCCGGATGGATGTCGACTACGTCGACATCTTCTATTCGCACCGCTTCGACCCGACGACGCCGCTCGAGGAGACGATGGGGGCATTGACCACCGCGGTTCGGCAGGGCAAGGCGCTGTACGTCGGAATCTCCTCGTACGGTCCGGCCGCCACGGCCGAGGCGGCGGCCATCCTCCGAGACTCCGGGACAGAGTGCCTGATCCACCAACCGTCCTACTCGATGCTGAACCGCTGGATCGAGGCTGGTTTGCTCGATGTAGCCGAAGATGAAGGTTTGGGCGTGATCGTCTTCTCGCCTCTCGGTCAGGGGATGCTGACGAGCAAGTACCTTGACGGAGTGCCGACAGGCTCGCGTGCTGCGGAAGGCTCGACGCTGCCGAGAGCTTCTGTCTCCGAGGAGAACCTCGCGCGAGTGCGCGGCCTGAATGAGATTGCGACCCGGCGCGGCCAGACGTTGGCTCAGATGGCGATCGCATGGACCCTACGCGATCCACGCGTGACCACGGCGCTCATCGGCGCGAGTCGTTGGTCTCAGATCGAGGACAGCCTCGGTGCACTCGACAACCTCGCCTTTGCCGAGGAGGAGCTCGCGCAGATCGATGAATTCGCGGTGGACAGCGGCATCAACCTCTGGGCAACGTGAAGCCGGGAGGATTCGCGCCTGCGGATCCGCTCCGGCCCGTACGGTCGCGGGTACCTGCCTTCAGCCAATGACCAGGAGGCTACGAACCGCTTGTTCCAGTGGAACCCTGCCGAGCCGTCGTCGGCGGGGAAGCGTCTCCCCCTGGACCGGCGCCCTCCCGCTCGGGGGTCTCTCCCGCACCGTTGTTTCCCCGGGTCCCGGCGTTGCCGTCCGTTGGCGGCGAATCGCCGGGCGTTGAGTCGCCACTCGTCGAACCTGCTCCTGCGCCTTCCCCTTGACCGCCTGATCTCGGTACAGAGGTTGTCGCCGAACCGGTGCCGGGACCATCCTGATCGCCATCTGGATCCGCTTCTCCACCACCGGAGCCGCGTGAGTTCTGTTGGCCGGATTGCAGCTCCTCGCGTTCTACAAGAACCCGCTCTTCGTCGTCCTGTTGGCGGAGACGTTCGCGGATGCTCTCCAAACGTGGCCCAAGGGTGCCGTCATCGACCAGGTCTGAGGTCGCGACCTGCGCGCGCTCGACGGCTCGGGTGATCTCGGGGATCGGAGCCCCCCGAACTACGAGGCGCTCTGCTTCTTCGACGCGATGCGTTGCTGCGATGTCGTCGTCGACAAGAGCGCGAACTCGCTCGGTGACCTGCTTCAGCGGATACAGGAACTCCCCGGGCACGGCGTCCTCGGCAGCGACGGCCATTCCAACCGGTGCAGCAACAATCAGCACTGCCGCGACGGCCCCCGCAGCGCGGCTTCGAAGGGCATGCCTTGTCGAAATGGGAGCCGGTGGAGCGGTCCGTATCACCGCACTCATCTCAGCGATATGCCGCTCCTTCGTCACTTCGTCAACCTCGGTGCGGTAGGCGGCAGAGAGTCGTTTCGATGCGTCTTGGTCGGCCATCACACACGCCCCCCATCGGTTGACTCGAGCAGCTCACGGAGACGTCGTTCAGCGCGACGGGATGCCGCGTACACCGCGACCCGGTTCCCACCGATGACATCTGCGATCTCGTTGCCATCCATTCCGACGACGTGCCGTAGCACGAGAACGGTGCGCTGATTGGGTGTCAGTTGCGCCATCGCGGCTGCGAGGTCCGGGTCGGTATCGAACCCGGGTGGGAGTTCAGGTTCGACACCGACCTCCGGGACCGCCGCAGCAAGATGTTCGGGGCGACGCGATTTGCGCCGCAACTCATCGAGACAGGTGAAACGGACACTCCGGAACAGCCATGCACGGAGTGAACGACCGTCACCCTTGATGCTCGGGGCAGCTTGGACGAGTTCGAGGAATGCCTGTTGCACCGCGTCCTCGGCAAAGCGCTGATCGTGCACCATGCCGTTGGCGAAGGATGCCAGGGGGTCGGCGGTGTGCCGATAGGCCGTGGCGAATGCGGTTTCGCTTCGGGCTCGGATTCCGTTCATGATCTCATCCAGTTCCGGGTATTCGCTCACATGCCTCTCAACCGCCTCGACTACGTGAACAGGGCGGAGAAGGGCCCATACATGTGGGCCAGCATCCACCGCGTCAAGACGCGAAGGTACTCGCCGTCGACGCTACCGCCGGCGAGAGCAGCAAGGTGTTCGACGATCCTCTCCTCGGCTTCGGCGCGAGTCATCTCGCGGAGGGGATCACACTCGCTGTCTGCGCCGAAGCACACACCGTCGTTCGCGCGGATCTGATCCCGGTCGCGAGCCTGGGCCCGATCCTGGTCGGCCTCACACTCCTTGTCCGTGCCGAGGCATTCACCGTCATGCTCCCGAACCTGAACTTCCTCACGTGCCTGGGTACGCGTTTGTGCAGCTTCACCGTCATTCAGGCGGATCTGATCCCGGTCGCGAGCCTGGGCCCGGTCCTGGTCGGCCTCACACTCCTTGTCCGTGCCGAGGCATTCACCGTCATGCTCCCGAACCTGAACTTCCTCACGTGCCTGGGTACGCGTTTGTGCAGCTTCGCAGCCGGAATCCGGATCACCCGACTGGCACGACGGCTCCTGAACCTGGACCCGGGCACGTTCCTGCGTCTGCGTCGCCACCACGTCGGTGTTCTGAGAACCGTCTCCGGCTTTCGAACCGCTATCGGCACTCGCGACCGTGGCGGTGACAAGCGAGAACACCATGATGAGGCTCGTGAGGAGCGTCATCCTTTTCATATGGATCTCCTTTCGTTGTGAGACTCCATGTATGGAGACGCCGATGGGCGTGACTATTCGACGGGGCCATGGGGTTTTCGTCGACCGGCCGGCCGCCCGAACGCTGATCCGAGGGTTGCGGCACGGCGTTGCTGCGACTACTCTGAGTGGCCGAAAGACCTTGGAGGGTGACGAATGAGACGTTCGGTGCTTGTCGCAACGATGGCGTTGGCGATGGCAGCTCTTGCGCCCGCAACAATCGCGAGTGGGGCAGATGTCGAGTTTGACTGCGGCGCCACGTCGGAGAACGCTCTCTCGGCAGCCCAGCTGTGGAAGGCCGAGACAATCGCAGCGTACTTCGCAGGAGAAGATCCATCGGATGAAGCAGTCGAGGATGCGCTGGCCCTGGTCATCGCGCTCCGTACCGAGGAGCCGTCCATGGGCTGGGGGGTTCTTTCCAAGCTCGCTGCCTATGCCGCTGCCGGCATGACGATTGACGAGTTCATGGTGGTTGCATCGGATGATGGCGGCGGCTACGCGCTCGGCCAGCTCCGCAAGGACTATCTGCAGGGCGTGGAAGACGGCCTCTACGAGGAACTGCCGTACAAGAACCTTGGACAGATGCAGAAGGCCGAGAAGCCGGCCAAGCCTCATAAGACTCCCCCGGGGCACGCGAAGAAGACGGGCGGCTGAACCGGTCTCTGGTCACTCAGACTGATTGAGCGACGCTGACGCGCTCACCTGCCCGCCCTTTGGTTCGGCGGCCGCGATCCCGCCGCGTCGAACAAGACGGCCACTCTGTGTGGCGACGCCGACCTGAAGCGTTGACGACGGGCCGCGGTCAAGTGCCGAAGAAGCGAACGATGATCGCGGGGATCATCAACACCCAGAAGCCCGCGAACATCCATGCCATCCGCGCGTCTCGCCGCTCAACGAAGTAGCCGGGTGACACGATGAGCGTGTACGCGAGCATCCCCAGACCGAACGCCGATAGGAAGATCGTTGAGGGGGCATCCTCATCGGTCAAGACAGCCAACCCCCCGACGATCAGCACGAAGCCGGTGGCCACCTCGGCAGCGATGTGGAACCGGATTTCGACCCCCCCGGATTCGATTTCGGATACGCGACGGGTCGCCACGGCGAAGATCCAGAAGCCGAGCATGCCCACCCCGATCAGCACCGGGACGATCGTCAAGTACCAATCACCCAACTCCACACTTCACATCCTCCGGCGCCGACGCGTGCATTGGTAGAGCCCAACGACCTTCGGCGTCCCAGCCCACCGGCCAGGTCACGACCCGACACGACCCCGGGGAGGTGGGCGGTGGAGCCGCTTGCCGCGGCGCAGCGCGTGAGCGTCTCGGAATCGGAGTGGCCCGGTTCGTGCCGACCCCACTGCGGACCTATCCTGCCTGGCCTATGAGGATTGTCATTGTCGGTGCCGGGGCCGTCGGCTCATACCTTGCGGAGCGGCTCGCGCTCGAGGGCCAGGACATCGTTCTCGTCGAGTCGAACGAGCAGCGTGCGCTCGAAGTTCAATCCGCGATTGACTGCATGGTCGTCAACGGCAACGGCGCTTCAACCTCGACCCTCGTGAAGGCAGGTCTCGATGACGCCGATCTCCTTATCGCCGTCAGCTCTTCGGATGCCATCAACGTCCTGGCATGCAGTGCTGCCACCACGATCGGAATTCCCCGCACCGTCGCTCGTGTCGAAGATCCTGAGCTCAAGGCGGAAGTCGAAGAGCTCGGCGTTGACTTCATCATCGATCCCGGAGAGGCCGCTGCTCGCGATCTCCTCCGTCTCGTCAAACGAGGCGCGATCTCGGATCTCGTGGAATTTGCAGACGGGCAACTCGTCCTGCTCGGGGCGTACGTAGGTCCGAAGGCGTCTTTCGTCGGAACAACCCTCGCAGAACTGCGCCGCGCCGTTGACGGCTGGACCTGGCTCGTCGTCGCGGTGATCCGGCACGGCGAAACCATGATCGCTCGGGGGTCAACGGTGCTCGAGCCACACGACCATGTCCTCCTGATGGCGCAGGCCGACAAGACGTCTGAGGCATACGAGCTGCTCGGAATCAGCGACCAGGCAGCTGAGAAGGCGATCGTGCTCGGCGCAACACGGCTCGCACAAATCACCGCAGCGCTTCTCGCCGACAATGGCATCTCGACCACACTCATCGATGAAGACCGCAAGCGCTGCCACCTCATCGCCGAGCGATTCCCTCGGGTCGTCACGGTGTGCGGCAGCCCGACTGATCCGAAGCTCTTGATGGCCGAAGGTGTTGATGCCGCTGACTCCGTTCTCGCGCTCAGCGGATGGGACGGCGACAACCTGCTGGCATGCCTCGTCGCGAAGGAGCTTGGCGCGGGGGAAGTCATCGCTCGATTCACCAATACGGAATTGGTTGGGCTCCTCAGCGGGGCAGGCATCGACGCCACCGTGAGCTCACGCCTCTCTGCAGCGAATGAGATCCTTCGGTTTGTGCGACGCGGCATCATCCATTCCGTGACCACGTTCTCGGATTCCGACGCCGAAGCCATCGAACTCGAAGTCCGCCCCGGGAGTCCGGCAATCGGAAAAACCCTCAACGATCTCAACCCGCCGGCATCTCTCATCATTGGCGGCGTGCAACGCGGCGCCAAGGCATTCGTGCCACGCGGGAGCACGGTCATCGAAGAAGGCGACCACCTGATCGTCATCGCCCGCCCAGAGGCCATTGCCGCCGCAGAGAGCCTCTCGGGCTGACCGGCGATGTCATGGCGGCACCTCCTCCACGTCGTCGGCGCCGTGGTCGGGGCAATCGGCGTTTCGATGCTGATCTCAGCGCTCGTTTCGACGATTTACCAGGAGTGGTCGGCAGCGCTCTGGATCGTGGCCGCCTCCGTCGTGACCACCGTGATCGGCCTCGGCTTGTGGCGATGGTTCGACCGCCCCGGCGAATTGAGCACACGTGAGGCATTCGCAGCCGTCGCGTTGGCCTGGATCGCAATTGGTCTTGTTGGTGCACTCCCCTACCTGTTCACCGGATCGATCACGAACGTCACCGATGCCGTGTTCGAAACGGTCAGCGGATTCTCAACCACCGGCTCGTCGGTCATCCCCGATCCGGCAGTCATCCCCCATGGCATCCAGTTCTGGCGCTCATTCACCCAATGGATGGGGGGTATGGGGATCATCGTGCTGTCCATCGCAGTCTTGCCGTTGCTCGGAATGGGCGCCGTGCAGCTCGCCCGGGCCGAGTCTCCCGGCCCCACTCCGGACCGGCTGACTCCCCGTTTCAGGGAAACGGCCAAGCGCCTTTGGATCGTCTATGTCGCACTCACTCTCGTCGAAGTAGTACTGCTGTGGCTTGGAGACATGACGCTCTTCGAGGCCGTGAACCACAGCTTCACGACCATGTCGACCGGTGGATACAGCACAAATGCGGGGTCCCTCAACGCGTTCGACAACTACTCGCAGTGGATCGTGATCATCTTCATGATCCTGGCTGGAGCATCGTTCGCACTGCACTACCGGGCGATTCGCAAACCCTCGGCGTACTGGAAGACCACCGAGGCGCGCGTCTACGCAGGTGTCATCGGCGCGGCTGCGATCGTGATGATCGTCGGGACATGGGGCGGCTCGGTCCACGACACCATTCGTGATGCCATCTTCACATCGGCGTCGATGATCACCACGACCGGCTACGGAACGGCCGACTTCGGTCTCTGGAAGCCGGCGCTTCAGATCATGATCGTCGGCCTGATGTTCATCGGCGGAATGGCCGGATCTACCGCCGGTTCGGTGAAGATCTATCGCCACGAAGTCTTGTACGAGGCGTCGCGGGTCGACATACGACGACTCATTCATCCCCGCGGGATCTTCGTGGCTCGCATCGGCAAGAACCCACTGAAGGATGACCTCGTCGAGGCCGTTCAGACATTCTTCCTGCTCTACATGTTCGCTTTCATGACCGGCAGCTTCGCCCTCGCGGTGATCGCCTCGATCTGGGGCCCCGACATGGACATCGTCTCAACAGTTTCTGCCGTAGCGTCATCGCTCGGGAACGTTGGCCCAGGGCTTGGCTCGGTCGGTCCGACCGGCAACTACCTCGAGGTCCCAATGTTGGGCAAGTGGCTGCTCGCGGGCCTCATGATCGTCGGGCGACTCGAGATCCTCCCGATCCTGATCCTGTTCAACCGCGAGAGCTGGCGGCGATAGTCACCCGATGTTGACTGTCCGCACCCGCAGCCCTGGCGGCCCGTATCCGCAGCAACCTCGCCGTTTCGTTTCCTGTCACTCCCGAGTGCGAAGATGGGACCGATGAGCGCGCCGACAGCACACGGGGATCTGATCATGATCGGAGGCGGAGAACTTGGGCGTTGCCCGACTCGTATCCACCACGACCGATACAACCCGGCCGAGCGCCGCCTTGATCCGATCATCCAGCGCAGAATCGAGGACGGTCGGGCATGGGAGGAAACGGTTGTCGCCCGGCTGCTTGAAAGGACGGCGCCCAGGGTCGTGTCCGCTCCCACTACCCCAATCGACCCTGCGAAGGCGGTGGTCATCCCACCCGAGGTGCTGGCACCAGATCGCGAATCGATCACCACACGAGCGCTGCGCGCCGGTGTCCCGCTGATCGTCGGCGGGCGCCTCTCGGCACCATGGCTGCAGTCCGTTGGTGCTCCTGACCTCCTCGTTCGCCTCGACGATGGCTACGCGCCGATCGACGTGAAGCACCACAAGGCGATCGGCAAGACCGGTATCCCCGGGCGCACGGCACCCATCGATGCCATCAATAATGTCGACGGGCCTGCGTGTCGCTTCCGCAGCGGGCGGGTCAAGGATCTCTTCCAAGTGGCCCACTACTGGAAGCTGCTCGATGACGCCGGATTCGCGAATCCGCGGCATCTTGCCGGGATCATTGGTGCTGAATCCTCCCTGATCGTCGTGTGGGTCGACCTCGACGCTGGCAAGCCAACGCTCCTCGACCGCCATCTCCAAGCGCTCGACGAAGCCATCATCGTGGCCGCGGCAGGGCGCCTTCAGCCGGACACACCACTTGTTCCCGCCGTATGGCGAGGCGAATGCCGCTCGTGCCCCTGGGCCGACTTCTGCCGCAGCGAACTCGAAGCACTCGACCATGTCTCGCTCCTCCCCGCCGTCGGTGCGCACGAAACCGCACACTTGCTCAATTCGGGCATCACCACAACTACACAGATAGCGGACCTCACTCCCGGCACCGCGTTCGGTGAATACTCGCTGACCGACGAGGCGATTCTCCAGGCCCACGCACGCGCATCGGGAGCCCTCCTTCGACGCCCCGGCGTCGATCTCAGCCTCCCCGATGCTGCGCACGAGATCGATTTCGACGTAGAGACCTACCTCGGAACACTGTATCTCGCAGGGTTGCTCGTCCACGAGCCAGAAGGTGCAGCGTTCCAGCCGATCTCGGATTGGACCGGCACACCCGCGGGTGAGCGCAGGGTCCTAGGACGCCTCTTCCGGTTTCTCGACTCGGTCGCCGAGCGGGGCGATGCCGTTGTCTATCACTGGACCGACTATGAGCGCACGATCCTGAAGGAAGCGGCCGCACGTCACGGGCTCTCCTTGCGGTCGGCGGCGTCGGTCGACGAATGGTTCGATCAATTCGGCTGCGACCTGTGGGCGTGGATGAAGCAGCGTTTCGTCTCACCCGAAGGCTACTCCCTCAAAGTCATCGCCCCCCTCTGTGGATTCGAGTGGCGCGACGGCGACCCGGGTGGCGCCCAGTCCGAGCTCTGGTACGTTGATGCGCTCGACGGAGACGTCGAGCAGCGCGTCCGGCTTCTCGAATACAACGAGGACGACGTGGCGGCACAAGCCGCAATTCGCAGGTGGGTGCGCCTGCAGCCGTAGGAGTGCATCAGCCGAGCTGCGCGTGCGGTTCGAGAATACGGAGCGCCTCCCGGGTGTTGCTACGGCATGGATCCCGCCGAAGAACAACACCTTGCCTGGCTCGCCCGATCGTTTGGACGTACGGACTACCTACCACTCACGGCAGCCGACCTTGCCGCACTCTCGGATGCCGGCAGCTACATCGAGAAGTACCCGGGCACCCACCTCTTCAAGGAGGGTGCCGACTCGGATGCGGCATACGTGATTCGGACCGGCGACGTCGAGCTGTTTCGCAACCGAAGAAGCGGCCGCCTTGTTGTTGGTCGGGTTGGCCCCGGCGCCGTTATCGGCGATATCGCGCTGCTGCGCGGCCAGCCCTACATCTCGAGCGCGCGTGCGGTTTCACCGGTCGAGGCGTTCCGCCTCGACCGGTCGAAGCTCCTCCCGGTGTTGTTCGAGCATCCGAGGATCGCCATCCGGTGGCTCGTGGCCGGACTCAACCAGCTCGAGTCGACACAACGACGCGTGCTCAGATTGATGCGGGGCACGATCAAGGAACAGGTCGCGGAGATGGTGCTCGACGAGGCAGACCGATATGGCGATCTTCACTTGTCACAGGCGAGCCTCGCCGGGTTGCTGGGCGCGAGCCGGCAGTCGGTCAACCAGGCTCTGTCGGAGCTCCGGGGTGAGGGAGCGCTTGAGACCGGATATCGAGTGATCAGGCGCGCCGATGACGCCGCTCTCGCGGCCGCAGCCGGGCGCTGATCAGCGCTGCCTCCACCAGGCAAAACCGATGCCGGCGGCAGCCCCGACGGCGGTGAGCACCACAGCCTCGACGAGGGGACCTGAGAAGCCCTCGAACGGGGGACCTTGCATTGCTCCCAGGACGGAAACAGCGAACGTCGCAGCCAGCGCAAGGGCGATGCCGCCGGCCGCGAGGCGCAACACCGTTGCCCATTCAGCTCGGTTGTCGCCATCCAGTGTGAACAGCACCGGCGCAGCCGCCGCGATGAGGAGCGGAGCGAGGTGAAACGTGGACGTCGGACGGATCAGGGCCACGCCGACCCAGAGCCCGGCCAGGGCCACGCTCCAAACGAGGACGCGACGAAGACCGGGACGAGCGAGTGCCTGTGTAGTCATGACTAGATCAACGCACAGTCGAGTTGAGTCCACCGTGAATCGTCCGATTTCCGACTATTCGTCGGGTACGGAGATAGGTCGTGGTCCTGAGGATGCCAACACCGAACTGCGATCAGCCAGGGATAGGGGCTTCGAGACACTCGGCGATCAGCTCCATCGCATCATCGAATCGACCCACCCATACCTTGCCGTGTGCCGGCGTACGCGCAGGTTCGAGCACGTGGACGAGGTGGTGCGCGAGTTCGTGAGCGAGCGTCCGAACAGACGTCGTCGTCCCGAGACGGATCTGACCGTCTGAGGGGTAGTCCCGTTGGTAGTGCCGCTCCCAGGCTTGGATTCGCGACTCGCCGTGTTGCTCAACCGCCCGCCACCTCGGTGCCCAACACTGACCCGTATCGGGGCGCCGGCGCCGATTGAAGGCCAGGTCGGGCTCCACCACGTCAAACCGCCCGGTCACGAAACGCACCAACTCCCGGGCCCCATCGGGCTCGACAGCATGACGATCGCCGAGTCCGGTGATGAGTCCATAGTTGCGGCTGAACGTGCGGACCCGGTGTTCGTGCCGCGGGATCCGCGTGGTCGACTCTTCTTGCTTCGGTTGCATGGTGCGGGCTTTCGTTTGCCTTCATTCTGTGGGCTCACGACGCCAAACAGGCCGTCGCCAACCCCGGCTACGCGTGCTAGTCCAGCAAGGTCGGGTCCGGCGCCGGCAGCACCTCCTTCTCGGTCTCGCCGAGATCCAGCTCGTGGATGCGTGTGCCGCGCGTCTGTACCTTGGTGGCCGAGGTCTCAATCTGGTCAATATCTCGATTCGCTTGATCAAAGTGCTTCCTGAGATGCGTGACCCGTTCTGAGAGGCGGCCGACGTCGGTGAGCATGGTGCCGACCTCCGTCTGGATGACGCCCGCCTGTTTGCGCATTTCAACGTCTCGCAGGACCGCCCGGACGGTGGTGAGCGTCGCCATCATGGTCGTCGGTGAGACGATGTAGACCCTCGCCTTGTAGCTGGCGTCGATGATCGCCGGGTGGTGAGCGTGCAGCTCGGCGTAGACGGCCTCGGACGGCAGAAACATCAGGGCCGAGTCCGCCGTCTCCCCGGGAATGATGTAGCGCTCAGCAATGTCGCGAACGTGTTTCTTCACGTCTTCTCCGAGCTGCTTCGCGGAGGCGGCCCGTGCCGTGTTGTCTTCCGCGTTCAACATGTTGCGGTACGCAGTGAGCGGGAACTTCGCGTCGACGACCACCGACCCGGGGGGATTCGGGAGCTTGATGAGGCAGTCGGCCCGCCTCCCGTTCGCAAGAACACTCTGGAACTCGTAAGCCGTCGCCGGGAGCGCATCTTCGACGATCGCTTCGAGCTGAACCTCGCCGAACGCTCCGCGGGCTTGTTTGTCGTCGAGAATGTGTTGCAGCCCAACAACCTCAGTCGACAGCTTCGTGATGTTCTGCTGCGCCTGGTCGATCACCGACAGCCGCTCAGTGAGTTTCGTGACCGATTCGGCGGTCTCCTTCGATGACTTCTGGAGGCTTTGGCCCATACGGTCTTGGACCTGCTCGAGGCGATCATTCATCGCCTTCGTCAACCGCTCCGCCGATTCCTGGAACGCCTTCGTGGTTGCGGCGGTCGCGGCACTCTGCTGGTCGGTGAGCATCTTCAGCTGGCCCGACAGGTTCTCCTGCGACCGCTCCTGGGCGCCTGCGAGCTGCTCGATGCGCTGGTCGACTTCCCTGGTCGCGGTGTTCTCTCGACGGAGCACGACCCACACGATCACGCCCGCGATCACAACGAGCGCCACCGCCAGAACAATCAGTGCGACTTCCACGTTGGCGGCCTCTCTTCCATTCCTTGGTCTCGGGACCTCAGCGTAGGGAGTCCCTGTGACAGATTCGGCGTATTCGGTAGGTGTCAAGGAGTTTGAGACACGGGTTGCTCAGTTGTCGTCGGGTTTCTCCTCGGGTTGGTTGATCCAGGTGGCTTGGGGCACTTCGGGTGCTTGGGGTGGTTTCCGGAAACGTTCCGGGTGCTGGGTGTAGGCGGTGTCGAGGACTCCTTGGCGTTTCTCTCGCACGATTTCGTCGAGTCCGTAGTGGACGTTGGCTGGTGTGTTGAGACCGATGCCGGAGTGGCGGTGTTCGTTGTTGTAGTGGTCGAAGAACGCTGCGCAGAACGACCGGGCTGCAGTGATGTTCGTGAACCGTTTTGGAAACGTCGGCGAGTATTTGAGGGTTTTGAATTGTGATTCGGAGTAGGGGTTGTCGTTGGACTGGTGCGGCCTCGAGTGGCTCTGGAGGACGCCGAGGTCGGCGAGGAGTTGGGAGACGGTGCGAGACGTCATCGAGCTGCCCCTATCGGCATGCAGCGTCAGCTGGTCTTGGGCGACGTTGTGGGTGTAGATGGCGTCGGCGATGAGTTGTTCGGCGAGTTTCGCTGATTCTGTGGGTGCGATGAGCCAACCGACGACGTAGCGGGAGTAGATGTCGAGGATCGTGTAGAGCTGGTACCAGGTCCATTTGTAGGGTCCGGCGAGTTTGGTGATGTCCCAGCTCCACACCTCGTTTGGGGCGACGGCGACGAGTTCGGGTTTGATCAGCGCCGGGCGGCGAGCCTGGGCTCGGCGTTCCCTGACCTGGTGTCGTTCGCGTAACAGGCGATACATGGTCGAGACCGAAGCCAGATAGGTGCCTTCGTCCAACAGGGTGGCCCACACCTGGGCGGGGGCTTTGTCGCAGAACCGTTCGTCGTTGAGCGTCGCGACCACCGTTTGAGCCTCGGCGGGTGATAGGGCCCGATGTGAGCGTCGCGGTTTCGCAGGCCCGTAACGGGGCCCTTGCCGCTGCCGGTAGTGGCTGGCACGAGACCGTCCGAGCGCCTCACACGCCCGCTTCCGTCCAACGATCGGGGCGAGTTCGTCGACGCCGGCGTCCAAGATGTCGGTCACGACTCGTCGGTGTCCGCGCTCTTCGAGATCTCCTCCAAGAGCGCGTGCACTTTTCCCTGAACCTGGATCACCGCCTCGGCCTGGGCGAGTTTGGTGTTCAGGCGTTCGTTCTCGACCCGTAGCTTGGCGACCTCCGAGCGGGACGGGCCGCCCCGGCCACCGTCACTGCGCCCAACAGCGGCTTTCAGCAGCCCTTGACGGTGCTGTCTGCGCCAATCGGTGATGAGACTCGAATACAGGCCCTCTCTGCGCAGGATGGCGCCCTTCTCACCGGTCTCGGATGCCCGGTCATATTCGGCGAGGATCGAGAGCTTGTACTCGGGACTGAACGACCGGCGGACCGGGTTCTTGATCGGCGGCCGCCCAGACCCGTCAGTAGCGACACCGTCATCGACATGCCACGTATCGGCGTCGTAGATCGCTCGTTTCTTCTCCACAATGATCGATTCCTTCCACGCCCTCAATACTCAGAACACGAAACCAGAAACTGTCTCACCCATCATGGACACAGAGGGATTGGGCTCGCCGGTGAGGCGGGATCCCCTCCAACTGCGCACTCCAGGTGTGGGAAGCCCAGCTTCACTTCACCCGATCTGTCGGGATCCTCAGTACCAGATCACCTCGCCGAAACCGGGGAGTGGCGTCTCCTCGGGAAGGGATCGTGCTTCGCCCGCCGCATAACGAGCGGCCGTCCAGGCACCGGCTGCGGCATCCAGCACGTCGTCGGATGGGACCCTGCCCACGGCGTCGGGAAGGCGATCGGGCAGCGACAGTCCGACACCGGAGAGAAGCCGTCGGCGTTCGGCGTGTCCGTTCCAGCTCTTCTTCGAATAGGCGATGTTTCGACCGGCGAGGGCACGAAAGGTGACTTCCGGATGGATCTCGATCAACCTCGGGTCCGACCGCGCAACCACGTCGGTCTCGAGGATTCGCCGACGCAACGCGTAGCTCTGTGCCGTCAGGCCCACGCCGTAGCGCTTGCGAGAGAGTCGCAGCGCATCCTGATACGTGTCTGCTTCGAGCACATCGCGAGGTGGGGTCGGGAACACGCTCGAAGAGCGGGCGCCGATGAAGTGTCGCGCAGCGGAATCAGCGGCGCGAGGTGGCGCCACGGGCAGCCCGATCGGGATGTCGACCGCGATGACCTCGGCATCGGGCTCGGCCGCTGCGAGTTCGGCCATGGTCTCGTAGGCGTCGATCGAGGCGATCCAACCATCGAGGGTGACGACGGCAATCCACCCACGTTTCCAAACGTCTGCACCGACAACTCTCGACATCAACTCCTCCGGAGCGGAGCGTACTGCGTGGTGCTGCCACGATGCCAGACTCCTCGAGGTTCGACAACCGGACCGTTCTAGCGATCGTCCGCAACCCCCGCGACCTTGCGATCGAGCCATCGCTGCGTCATGCCGGGGGCCACGCGGACGAGCCGATCGAGGACGGTCGTTGTCGGGTCCGTGAAGATGTTGGCCGTTCGTCGATCGACACCCCGCAGGATGGCGGCGGCCGCCTTCTCCGGCGAGATCGGTGTCACCGTGCCGGAGATCGCCTTCGCCTCGTCGGGAAGGTACGGCCGCTCGCCTGCAAACTGGGGGGTATCCACGTCGGTCGGGAACACACACCCGACGTACACGTCATGCGGCTTGAGCTCTGTGCGTAGCACGTCACAGAGACCCCGCACCGCGTACTTCGTGGAGCCATAGGCCGAGTATCCGAACACCCCGAGCAGGCCGGCGGCCGATGAGATGGCGACGATGCGTCCGCTCCGACGCTCCATCATCGAAGGGGCCACCGCCCGGATTGCGTAGAGCGTTCCGAAGAAGTTCACCCGCATCTCTCGTTCGAACTCACCGTCGGGGAGTTCGAGGAAGTGACCCGGCCGAACGATCCCCGCCGACGTGATGAGCAGGTCACACGGCCCGTGCAAGGTGGCGGCATCCGCGACGGACGCCTGGACCTGTTCCTCGTCGCCGACATCAACGGCGTAGGTCGTGACGGTTCCCGCCGCATCGGCATAGTCGGCGGCGACACGCTCGAGGTCGGCGTCGTCGAGCGCTAGGATCGAGACCTGGGAACCGCGATCCACGAGCCGGGCCACGAGCGCCCGACCGATTCCGGACGACCCGCCGGTGACGATCGAGTGGACACCTCGATACTGCATCAGACGAAGCGCACGATGAGGACGACGGCCAACGTCAACGTGCCGATCACCACGCCTGCGTTGATGATGCCCTCATGTTCCCGCTTGAACAGACCCGTCCTCGCAAAGTAGGCAAGATCCAAGATGCCGAGAAACATCAGCATCCCCGCGGCGATCAGGCCCAACGAGTCCCCCACCGGACGGCCACCCGACACCAGCACGGCCGCAGAAGTGGCAGGTTCATGAGTTACCTGGAGCGCCGCAGCGGCGACCAGCACCATGGCGAGGATCGTGTCGGTGAAAACGAATGGTGCCTCGTGGTCCACGTAGCCATCCGGCAGCCAGGGCTCGTCGTGAGGTGTCCGGAACCACATGATCCAATAGGCGGCGATTCCGAGGGCTGTGATCACCTCGAGTGCGGCGATCACCCATGTCACGGGGCTGTCCGTCATGTCGCCGGTTCTCCGGCGTGCCTGAGCCGGTCCGGTATCACATCCCGGCCGTAGACATCTCCGATCGTCTCAGCTCGTTTGATCAGCTCCGCCTCGTTGCCGTTGACGAGTACCGACGCCGGGCGCGGCAGGGAGTTGAAATTCGACGCCGAGCTCTCCTGGTATGCCCCGGTCTCGAGCAATGCCACGATGTCACCTGCTTCGACCTCGGGGACGCGGGCGCCGAGAACGATTTGGTCGGCGTAGCACGAATGGCCCACGATATCGGCTGTCTGAATTGCTGGGGCTTCCGGTTGTTCGACGAACACGAACGGATGCCGATTGTGCTCGAAGACACCGCCCGCCAGGAAGAAGTACGTGGTGTCCGTGAGGACCCACGTATAAGGGATCGGGCTCGTCTGCCGCTTCACGGTCTTGACCGAGGCGAGATGGATCCCGGTGTCCCCGTACATCGCCCGCCCCGGCTCGATCTGCAGCCGCACGCCACCGACCGCCACTCCGTTGGCTTTCAACTCTCGACGCAGGACGGAAGTGATCGCCGTCCCGTAGTCCTCGATGGTCGGCGGTGCCTTCGGGTCGCTCTGGCTCGTCAGGACCGCAAGGATCCTCGCCAGCAGAGCGTGGTATGTCTTCTCGCCGAGACCTCGCAACCCAACAAGGAACGGGTAGCCGAGAGCCGTCAGCAGGAATTCCGATCTCGGGAACTCCTTGTTGTGTGGATCCCGCGGACTCGCCATACCGCCGCCGATGTCGATCTCGGAGGGCTGCCAGCCGCCCCACGCTCTGCTCAGCTCCCCTACGAGCCGGGCGAATCGAACCATCATGCCTTCCCAGTACCAGAGGCTCGGGTGATGGCGACCAGAGTGGAAGTGCAGGCCAACGAGTTCGACGTTCGGCATCGCAAAGACGCGGTGACCCATTTCCGCCAGATACTCGGGCGGAATACCCGACTTGTAGACTTGCCCACCGAGATCGATGGGTACGGTCATCTGCGAAAAATCGGTAGGGCGCCAGAGGTTCGGCATCGTTGGCTTGACGCGAAAACGGACATTCGCGATCTTCCCAAGCCCGGCGGCGACCTCCTGAATGAGATCGATCTCGTGCACATCTTCAATCGTGATGCGCACGCCGGCATCAACACAGTTGCGGAGGTGTTCCTTGGGCTTGCCGCCACCGTTGACCGATACCCGCTCCGGATCAACACCGGTCTGCAGCACACCGTCGAGTTCTTCGGGTGAGTAGATGTCGGCGCCGGCTCCTTCGTTCGACAGGATCTGACGGGTGGCGAGGAGGGTGTTTGCTTTCATTGCGGGCAGCACATCGACCGGGCCGGGCCAGCCCGTGGCAAAAGCTTGTTGGAAGCGCCGCAGGTTCTCGCGAATCTGCGCCTCGGAGAACACGAACAACGGCGTGCCGAATTGTTCGGCCAAATCCACGGTGCTGACGCCTTCGATGTGGAGTACCCCGTTGCGGACCGAGAGGCAGTCGTAATCGCGCATGGCGGCTGACCAATGCGGGCGCGTGTCGGACGATCGAGTCATGGTGACCTCCTCGGCGGGATCGTACTGAATCGAGTCGGCGTTGCGGCGTCACCCGGCGGGGTGCCGCCGACTCTGAGTCATGCGGCCGGGAGACGGAACCCCACACATCCACCAGGGCCGGGTTCGGCCCAGATCGATCCGTCGAGCGCCTCGACAAAGCCGCGTGCGATGGCGAGACCAAGGCCAGATCCCCCGGTCGAGCGCTCCCGTGACGGGTCACCGCGACTGAACCGTTCGAACGCCTCACCGACAAACGCCGGATCAAACCCGGGACCGTCGTCGACCACGCGTACCTCGGCCCCGTCCTCGCCGAGAACCTCAACGGTCACGGCCGACCCGCTCGGAGCGAATCGGATGGCGTTGTCGAGCAGGTTGCGGAGAACCCGGCTGACCGCTTCGGATCCACCCATGGCAACGACACGCTGGCCGGCAACCAGCTCCAGTTGGACCTCCGCCGACACCGCCACCGGTGTGAGCATCTCGATGGCTTCGTCGGCCAGCTCCGTGATGTCGATTGGCCCCCGCTCCATCTCGACTGATCCCTCTTCGAGGCGCGACAGCAGGAAGAGGTCGTCGACCAGGGAGCTCAGGACCGCCACATCACGGTCCATCGAATGGAGGTACCGATCTGGGTCGGGAGCCAAACCGTCTTCAAGAGCCTCGATCGCGGCACGCAATGACGCGAGCGGCGTTCGAAGGTCGTGGCCGATGGCAGCGAGGAATTGGCGGCGAGCTGCCTCATGAGAGCGACGCTCAGCGTCACGCTGCTCGAGGTCGGCGGCCATGCGATCGAACGTCTCAGCGACCGTACCGACCTCGTCGGCGCGAACCACACCCGTGCGGGCGCTGAGATCTCCAGCCTGAACCCGCCGCGCTGCAGCGGCGGTCGCTTCCAGGTCCCTCGTGAGATCACCGCTGACCGAGACGGCAAAAGCAACCGTCGTTGCCACAGCGAACACGAGCACCACGAGCAAGAGGTTGAGATCATGACTCGACAGGAACATCTGTTGTGCGGCAATCCCCACGGTCACCGCCGCAATCACCAACCCGGCGAGTCCGACGATCAGCACACTGCGCCGAATGGAGTGAGACCGGCGACCGGCCCACCGCAGCGCAAGCGCGAGGAGCCCGGCAAGCACGGCGACCAGCACGAAGATCAGTCCGAGCAGTACTCGATCCTCGGCGGTCGGCTGCATGGATATCTCGAACACGACCAGACCGATCAGCACCGCTGCGAGGAACCACATAACGGCCTTCATGACTCGAACCGGTAGCCAACGCCCCACACCGTGGCGATCCAGCGCGGTTCGTTGGGATCGCGTTCGATCTTGCGCCGGATCCTACGGATGTGGACCGTCACCGTTGAGGCGTCCTGCCAGTCGGTCGAGGACTCCCACACCTGTTCGAGCAGCTGACTACGTGAGAAGACCTGTCTCGGGGCTGATGCGAGGAACGCGAGGAGGTCGAACTCCTTCGCCGTCAATTCGACCGGCTGTCCGTCGACCCGCACTTCCCTGCTCCGGCCGTCGATCTCCAGGCCGTCGAACGCCAGCGACGGCGCCGGAGGCGGCGGGTTGGCGCGCCCCGATCGTCGAAGGACCGTTCGAACTCGTGCGGCGAGCTCTCGCGGCGAGAAGGGCTTGACGACGTAGTCATCCGCTCCGAGCTCGAGGCCGAGCACTCGGTCAGTCTCCTCAGTGCGCGCGGTGAGGAGAATGACGGGGATATCGGCCCGTTTTCGGAGCTCGGCGAGGATGCTGTATCCATCGATCTCTGGCAGCATCACGTCGAGCACGATCAGGTCCGGCCGCTCGGATTCGATGAGCGCGACGGCAGCGCGCCCGGCCGAAGCCTGCAGGGTCGTGTACCCCTCACGTTCGAGGTAGGTGCAGACGACTTCGCGAACAATGTCCTCGTCGTCCACCACGAGAACCGTACCGGCCGTTTCTTCCATGGTTGTCATCGTACGGGCAACGAGTCGACTCGTCTGGTGTTCCAACCCGAGTTCACCGTTTGTTCAGTGGCAGTTCCTGCGGCGTTCAGTCGGGTCGTCCATCGTTGGTTGCGTCGTCAAAGCGGCGACACGCATATGCAAAGGAGCAACGATGCGCAAGACTCTGTTGATCGGCCTGTTGGCCGGTCTCCTGACCGTGCTGATGACAATGCCGGCTCTGGCTTCGAACGGAAGGTCCGGTGACAGCAACGGTCGACCCGGATCCGATGTGCAGGTGACGGTCCTCAGCACCGGGCTGACATACGATTCGATCGTTAAGGCCGATTTGCCGATGAGGGGCCGGTTTCAGCAATTGATCCCGACTGACAATGGGCTCGTGACCCAGTACGGCCCGGGTGATCACGGCTACGTCGGCGGGCGGTGGTGGCTCGACCTGAACGAGGACGGCGAGATGGACGAGGGTGATGCATTCTTCCTCTGTCCGCTTCTCGGGCCCGGTCGCTAACCAGCACACACCTTCAGGCCCGCAACAACCGGGGCCCCGCCGAATCGGCGGGGCCCCGTCTCGTCGCCTACCTAGCCGGCAGGTCTTCGAACTCGATCAGCCAACCGGCTCGAGTTCCTTCTTCGCGTCAGGCTCGGTTGCCGGCGGCTGCGGCTTCGTGGCCTTCTCTTCCTTCGTCGCCCAGACCAAACCGAGGCCGGCGACCAGGACTGTGAGGCCGATCGCTGCCAGCGTCCCTGCGAGTGCAAGGCCGAGTTGGAGCGCGGAATGGGTCACGGTCCCTACGCCGAGTTCGGCGATCAGAGCATGTGCTGTTCCGTTCCACGCCTGGTCACGTGCCGGGCCCTCGATCGGATGCATCCGATCGAAGTCGGTCCAGTAGAAGCCGTTGACGTCAAACTGGTACTCGCCAGCGGCGAAGGTCTCGCCGTTGTACTCAACAGGCTCAGTCAGCACCACGGTCTGGGTGCCGTACAGTGTGTGGTAAGTGATCGTCGCCATCTGGAACATGTACTCAGAAGCCGTGTTCACGAGCGGGTCGTTGGGATCGAGATCCGCTTCCTTGACCGGGTAGCCCCAGTCCTCCGTCAACAGCATCATGATCGCATCGGCACCTTCGGTGGTTCCGCGATCGATGAGTTGTCCGTCTTCGTTGTAGCTGAGTTGTACGTTCTGCGCTTCGCTGAACGACTGGAGTGAGTTGTATCCGTCCTGCACCTGGGTGTAGGCCACTCCACCTCCGACGACGAAGAGCAGGCCGATTACTGATAGGGCGATTCCGAGGGTTCGGAGCCGTTTTGCCATTTGTTGCCTCCTAGCGGCGGTTTGTGATTGGGTTCACAAAGAGGGAGTTAATCGTCTTTCGACGATTAACGATAGAGTCCTCAGTCCCTATCTTTACATTTCGTATCAAAGCGACGAGATCGGCCCCGCGGAGGCGACACCGCTCATCGACGATGAACGGTCTTTCGGCCCCATACACGCCGAAGATCCCTTGGTACGCTCGTATCCATGGATCTCAGCCCTCCGCAGGCGTGCCTCGATGACGACCCACCGGTTGATCCGGCGCCACTCAGCTGTGAGGAGATGGCCGCGATCGCCAAGGCGATGGGCCACCCGGCGCGCATGGAGATCATCGAGTTCTTCCAGGAGTGCAAGCCTCACACCGTCGGACAGATTTCCGATCACCTGGCACTCGCTCAGTCCACCGTCTCCGAGCACCTCCGAATCCTCAGGACGGCGAACATCCTCCGGACTGAAGACGATGGCCCCCGCACGTGGCATTGTCTCAATCGCAGCGTCCTCAAGCGATTCGCTCGCGACACCGAGGCTACAACGGTCCGAACCGACCTTTAGAGCCCAGGGGCGGTCGACACCCGCGAAGCCGGGGAACAACTTCTGCCGGTCAGGAATCGTCTTCCACACGGAGGGATGCCGACAGGGCGCTGATGAATTCGGGGTTCGCAGCGAAGAGGTCCACCAGCACCTCTGCGGTGCAGACTGCCGTGACGAGCGCCATGGTCCACACCGCACCGAGACCCGGAATCAAGCCGATGATGAGCACCAGCGGGATCCCTGCGAGTCGAGCGCGAATGGCCGATGCCCGAAGGTGTTCTTGCCCAGCTCGCACCGAGGCAATCTGGATTCCGGCCATTGCTGCGTAGGCAAGCGCCACGGACGCCGCGAGGAGCCACCGATCATTGCTCGAGTATTCATGACCGTGATCGGCTCCGATGATGGCGAGCTCGACGGATACCCCGAACATAGCCAGAGCCGCAGCGAGCGGAAGGTGGCTGTAGATCCACACGGTCGGGCGCCAGTTCTTCCCCTCCCCTCGCCTCCGTATGACCGAGCCATCGAGGTGTTCGAAGTTGATCCACCACAGACATGTCGCCGCTCCAAGGCCGAGGATTCCCACGATTGTTGTTGGCGTTTGCCAGGCAACATGGCTCAGCCCGACGGTCACGGCGACGATCGATTCGCCAAGCACCAGGATGGTGAACAGGCCGAACCGCTCCGGCAGGTGTGACCGGTCGAGCGGGGATGCAGCTTGGATCTTTCGGACTGCGTACGGGGTCGCTAGATCGACCGCGAACGCGACGCCCCAGAGCCAGAACCGCGCAGGCTCCGGGGTCGCAATGGAAACCAACCAGATCGCCGACGCCGTCCCGAAGCCGATGAGATAGCCCCGCACCAACGCACGGGTGCCGGGCACGTGGCGGTATGCCCTGGCATACAGGAGCAACAGCGTGAACCGGGTCGCCGTGTATCCGAGCGCAAATACCTGCGTCGATCCCGCCTCGCCCAATGAGAGCGAAACGGCAATCACGGCCACAGCCACCATTTGGGCGCCGGCGAGAAGGCGATAGATGAGATCGTCGGTGTCGTAGCGGTCGGCGTAGAACGTGTGGCTCGCCCACAGCCACCACACGAGCGCGAAATACGCGAGATAGGAAGCGACGCCGGCCCATGAGACGTCGCTGACGAGCCGCGTCCCCATCATCGCAACGGCGGCGACGAAAACAAGGTCGTAGAAGAGCTCGAGCCAGGTCGCGGTACGTTCCGATTCCTCGGCGGTCCTCAGGCGCGGTGGTGCGATCGCCGCGAACTTCACAGAGGCACCACAACGCCCGGCGCGGCGATATCTGTGTTACGGAACCGTCGTCTGGCAAGCGCCAAGATCGACTCAGCGTCGTCATCCGTGGTGCGGGGATCCAGGCTCGTCAGCAGCAGCCGCTCTATGCCCGCTGCCTCGGCGGCATCAACGGCTCCCTCCCAGGTCGAGTGGCCCCATCCCCGGCGAATCGGCATCTCATCCGGCGTGTACTGAGCATCGTGAATGAGCACGTCGACTCCGCGAATTGCCCGAGTGATCGAAACGTCCCGCTGGGTTCCGGCCTCGTGATCCGTCACCACCGCGACACTCGCGCGTGGCCCGTCGACGCGGTAGCCGACAGCACCCTGCGGATGCTCGATCTCGAACGGCGTGATAGCCAGCCCCTGGATCTCGACGGGCCGACCGATGGTCTCGAAACGAACCCCCGGAGCCTCGGCGAGCGATACCGGGAACCATGGAGGAGTGATCACGGCCGTCAAGGCACGCTCCGGTCCGCCGGGACCATGGATCACGATCTCAGCGTCTCCCGACCACAGCGCCTCGAGCATGGAGAGTCCCTGGATGTGATCCCAGTGGTAGTGCGTGAGAAACACGTCGATCGATGGCGCGAGCTCGAGGTCGCACGATGGGTAGGCCAACAGCCCGGTTCCGGCATCGATGAACCCGACAACTCGGCTGCCGATCGAAATCGCGAACGATGACGTGTTCCCGCCGTACCGAACGAACTCAGCCCCGGACACAGGAGTTGACCCGCGAGTGCCGAGCACCACGATACGAGCACCTTCGGCCACCGCTCTACCCTCCTCCCGAGAAGTTCTGAGCGTAGCGAAGCCGTCGGCCTCCGTGGTGTACGCCATCGCGATAGGATCGAGCGCGACCACCCTGGGGAGCAGATGAGCAAACCGGTGATTCTCGCCGTCGACGACGACCCGCAGGTGCTGGGGGCGGTTCGCCGCGACCTCCGATCGCAGTACGGCTCTACGTATCAGATTGTTGCGGCGACCTCAGGACCCGAGGGACTCGAGACGGTGCGAGAGCTCAAGCTTCGGTCCAGAACGGTTGCCGCCTTCGTCGTCGACCAGCGCATGCCGGAAATGACAGGCACCGAATTCCTCCTTGCGGCGCAAGAGGTCTACCCGCAAGCCAAGCGACTGCTCCTGACCGCATACGCCGACACTGAAGCGGCGATCCAGGCGATCAACGATGTCGGTCTCGATCAGTATCTCCTCAAACCGTGGAGCCCGCCCGAAGAGCGCCTCTATCCCGTGCTCGATGACGTTCTCGACGACTGGCAAGCGCACGCCGACGTGCCGTTCGACGGGATCAGCGTGCTGGGCACCACGTGGTCGCCGGCAACCTATGAGATCAAGGCGTTCCTGGCCCGCAACGAGGTGCCATACCGATTCCTCGATATCGAGAGAGACACAGAAGCCGCCGCAACAGCTGCTGCTGCTCACGCCACCGAATCCAGACTCCCTGTGGTCATCCTGCCGGACGACTCGATCCTGCTCCAGCCGTCAAAACCCGAATTGGCGGCGGCAGCCGGGATTCACTCAACGCCTGAGGCGCCGTTCTACGATCTCGCCATCATCGGCGGCGGGCCCGCCGGACTCGCCGCCGCGGTATACGGCGCCTCCGAAGGCCTCTCGACCGTGCTGCTCGAACGAGAAGCACCGGGCGGCCAGGCCGGGACGAGCTCTCGCATTGAGAACTACCTCGGCTTTCCGAAGGGCGTGAGTGGCGCCGATCTGGCACGTCGAGCGATTGCCCAGGCAACCCGCCTCGGAGCGGAATTGATCACGCCGGCCGAAGTCGCCGACGTCCGGATCGGTCACACGGTCAAGACGATCGTCCTCACGGACAAGACCGAGCTGAAATGCCGCGCCCTCGTGATCGCAAGCGGTATGACCGTGCGGAAGCTCGAGGTTCCCGGGTACGCCCGATTCGAAGGTGCCGGCGTGTACTACGGAGCGGCGGCAACCGAAGCGGCGACCTACCAGGACCGCCACGTTTATGTGATCGGAGGCGCCAACTCGGCAGGGCAGGCCGCCGTCATGTTCTCGAAGACGTCTTCGAAGGTCACGATGGTGGTGCGCTCCGAGTCGCTCGAACAGAAGATGTCGCAGTATCTGGTCGATCAGATCGCCGCCATCGAGAACATCGAAGTGCTCACCGGCACTCGCGTCGTCGACGTCGAGGGCACCACAACGGTCGAGTCGATCCGCCTCCAGAACCTTGCAGCCGGAACGGAAGAAACCCGTCCCGCTTCTGCATTGTTCATCTTCGTCGGAGCTGTGCCGCATTCTTCTTTCCTCGAAGGCACCCTGGCCATGAACGAGCGGGGTTTCATCTACACGGGCTCCGACGTCACAACGTTCACATCTGATTGGACCCTGAGCCGCGATCCGTTCCCGCTCGAGACCTCGGCTCCCGGGGTGTTTGCAGCAGGCGACATCCGGGAAGGGGCCGTCCGGCGAGTTGCGTCTGCTGTCGGTGAAGGCTCGGTTGCTGTCACGCTCGTTCATCGATACCTCGATACCGTGTGAACTCATTCGACCTTCGCTCCGTCGATCTGTTCTCCGGTCTCGATGATGACGCGCTCGCCCGCCTGAGCAGTGACGTCACAACCTGTGTGCTGCTGCGGGGCGCCACGCTGTTCGAAGAGGGCGACGCGGGCGACACGGCGTACGTCGTCACATCCGGAGAGATCGAGATTCTCAAGGCGTCGGCCGATCAGTCCGTGCGTATCGCAATCTCCGGACCCGGGCAGATCGTGGGCGAGATGTCGCTCCTCACCGGCGAACCGCGGAGCGCGACGGCTCGTGCGCTCGGTGACACCGAACTCGTCTCGATCCCGAAAGCAGCGCTCGATGCCCTGCTCGAATCGGATGTCCGCGTAGTGCACGCTCTGTTCAACGTGTTCATCGCTCGGTGGCGGGAGCAGCAATCGCGACTTCGCCAGTCCGAGCACATGGCTCAGATCGGGGTGCTCACTGCGGGCCTCGCTCACGAAATGAACAACCCGGCGGCTGCCGTCACACGGGGATCATCGCTGGTCGCAGCTGCCGTCGAACGAAGAGTGAGGGCCGAGGCTGCGATCCCACACGATGCTCTTGTTCCCGGTCCTTCGGCAGCCGGACCGTCGGCAGCAAGCCCAATGGAACGAGCCGAAAACGAGGACAGCCTCGAGGCGGCGCTCGACGGATTCGGGATCGAGGAAGCGTGGCGTGTGGCTCCGGTTCTCGCAGAGGCCGGCTACCGAGCCGCCGACCTCGATCTGCACGAAGCAACGGCGGCAGCAGTCGTTGAGGTACTGGCCTCACGCGCTGAGGTCGACGCGCTCGTCGCCGAAGTTGCGGAGGGCTCGAGGCGGCTCAGCGACCTGGTCGCAGCACTCAAGTCGTACTCCTATCTAGATCAGGCTCCCGTCCAGAACGTTGACGTCGCACGCGGGATCGAAGACACCCTGCTGATCCTCAAGTCGAAGACGAGCGACCTCACGGTGGTCCGGGACTACGAATCCGGCCTGCCGACAATCCAGGCCTACGGAAGCAGACTCAATCAAGTATGGACGAACCTCATCGACAACGCGGCTGACGCTATCCACGACGCCGGGACCGATAATGGCCAGATCACGCTGACGGCAAGAACTCGCGACGAGTCCATCGTGATCACGGTCGCAAACAACGGCCCCGAGATCCCGCCGCCGGTCAGGGACCGCATTTTCGAGGCGTTCTTCACGACGAAGGAACCGGGACGCGGCACCGGCCTCGGTCTCGACACGGTCTACGACATCGTGGCCAACCAGCATCGGGGAACGATCGAGGTCGACTCGAACCCGGAACAGACGACGTTCACCGTTTCGCTCCCGATCCGTGCGCCCGATACCCAACCCGCTTGATCGTCATCTCGGCCGGCCGGCCGGCTGCACCGGATCCCTGTCATTTCTCGCCGGGATCTCACGCCTTTCGCCGTCCCAACCTGCATCCGAAACTACCTTGTGAACGGTCGGCTCGAGACGCCAAACAGGGCGTCTGGAACCCTCAGCACGCGATTCAGAGAAGAGCTCGAACACTCGAGGGTCAGCCTCTAGCTGACGGCCGTCTCGTCCCACTCGAGGATCCAGGTGGCGTAGGCGCCGGGCCACGACCCTTCCGGCGCTTCGGCTCGGTAGCGCTCATCAGCTCGGACGAGCCACTCCTGGAGCGTGTCGACGGACGGGTTCGATTCAAGCAGTCGCAGGCCCTGGCCATACATGTGTTCGGCATACCAACGCGACCATCCGGGGTTCGGACCACCGTAGACGGAATGGTGGGCTCGTCCGGTGGCACTGAGCAGGTGGCGAAGTTCGTGTTGGCGGCTCTGAACATCCATGCTCGAAACGTACCGATCGCAGGGTCGAAGTCAATGGGTATGGCTGCGCGGGCGGTCTTCGATCTCCCGGCGAAAGGCCGAGAACCGTCTCGCACCGGTTCGCGGCTTGGACGTCCACCGGACAGCTCGCGTGTGAGCTACGGGGGCTGGTCGATCGATTCAGCGGTTGCCTACCCACGTGGATCGGCCTGCAGGTCCTCTCAGCTGCGGTCCACCGATGTCTCCACGGCGGCGATCGTCGGAAGCCCCTTCGGCACGCACGCCCCCGGCTCAGGTGACGCCTTGCCTTCGAAGAAGTCTGACGGGGTGTCGCTCCGACGCACCAGCCACATGATCGGGAACGCGGCGAGTGTGATGACGCCGCCGGCCACGTAGGCCGCCGAGTACGACTGGCGCTCGGAGTAGAGGCCAAGCCCCGCCTGCCCGCCCACCGCACCGATACCGCCGATCATCGAGTCGAAGGAGACCACCGTCGCCCGCTCAGCCGACGGGACCATGCCGTGGATAAAGGCCTGACGCACCGGCATCTGGACACCCATCGCAACAGAGCCGACGAGCAGGAACGCGAGGGCAAGCGGAAAACTCGTCGCCCAACCAACCCCGATCGACGTGAGTGAGAATGCCACGGCAGTCCAGAGGAGGATCGTCGTCCGTCGGCCGCAGAACCGGGTGATCAGCTGCACGAGGCTGTTCCCAATGATCATCGCGACCGCCAGAAGCGCCGCAACCACCCCTGCGACCCATACCGCGTCGCGAGCCAGGAGCTCCAGGAAGTAGGGCTGCCAGGCATACCAGGCCCACATGAATACGCCGCCCTGGATGGCTCCCGCGATCATGATCAGACGGAGAGGGCGATTACGCCATCCGAACTTGACGCCTGCCGCTGCGACGGCGTTCGCCTCCGCAGGAAGAGTGCGCCACGTGACAGGTTTCGGCTGGAAACCGATGTCGTGCATCCCGAAGTACGCGAGGACGAAGAGCAGCAGAAGGAGCAGCGACCGCGCGACGAAGGGAATCGCAAGGTCGATCTGGCCGAGCACACCTCCGCCCACGGTGCCGATCAGCATCGCCGCTCCGCCAATCATCTGGCCGGTCGCGAAGACACGATCCATGGGACCGTCGTAGCCCAGACCTCGAACTCCGTCGACGAGCCACGCCTCCATCGCTCCTGAGTAGAACGTATACCCAAGACCCAGGAGCACCGACACGCCAGCGAAGGCGACCACTCCGCCACCGATCGCGGCAAGCGCCACGTAGGCGAACGTCGCTCCAGCGAGCACCAGCACCGACAGAAGGAACGAAGCGCGACGGCCGACGGTGTCGGCAACGACGCCTGTCGGGATCTCGAACAACACCGTTCCGACCGAGAAGGCGGCATTGGCGAAGAAGACTTCGGCCACCGAGAGTCCGGCGTCGAGCAGGAAGAGGGTGTTGATACCCCAGATGATCGAGGCGGCGAGTGTGTAGATCCCGGCGTAGGTGTAGTAGCGGCGAACCAGCGCACGCGCGACATCAGGCATCGTTGGAGCAGTCGCCATCGGGCAATCCTACGCGCGTCGGGCTGCGCCGGGGGCGTAGTCCATTGACGTCTCGCGGGCGGTACTCCGAAGTCCGCAGCCTGTAGCCCGTAGGTGCCGTACCTCGGGCGCCCGGGGCTCGAGCATGCGGCGCTACGCTGCGACGGGTTGAGGAAGGTGGCAGTGAGGCTCGGAGTCAAACAGGCGCTCGTTCGTGGTCGCATTGTGGACGGCGACGTCACGGTGCAAGACGGCCGTGTTGCATCGGTCGGCGTGGCCCCGGCCGGCTCGACCGGACTTGCCGCACCGGGGTTCGTTGACGTGCAGATCAACGGGTTTGACGGGGTCGACTTCACGACCGCCGACCCGGCCGAGTACGAACACGTTGCGGAGAAGCTGGCCGCGACCGGGGTGACTGCTTTCCAGCCGACGCTGATCTCGCTGCCTCCCACCGACTACTTCACGACGCTCCGCCAGGCGCGAACGATGGTGATCGCGAGCGCTCGCATCATCGGCATACACCTCGAGGGTCCATTCCTCGCCCCGATCCGCTGCGGAGCTCACGACCCGGAGAACATGGTCGAACCCGACCCGATCCTCGCGAGCCAGTTCCTCGAGGCGGGTCCATTCACCTATGCGACGATCGCCCCCGAGCTACCCGGTGCTCTCGACCTGATCGAATTCCTGGCCGCGGCCGGCGTCGTCGTAGCCCTCGGCCACACCGACGCCGACGCGACAACGGCTCATGCGGCATTCGATCGGGGTGCCCGATCCGTGACCCATATCTTCGGGGCCCAGCGTCCCTGGAAACACCGGGACCCGGGGATCAGCGGGGTCGCCCTCGTTCGAGACGACGTGTTCATCACGGCAATCGTCGACGGCATCCACCTGGCGCCCGAGGCGACAATGCTGGCCGCCAATGCCGCCGGCGATCGGTTTGTCTTGATCACCGACGCAATCGCAGCGGCGGGGAGACCCGACGGTGCGTACGTCCTCGGCGACCGAACGGTGATCCTGAAGGACGGCGCTTGTCGCCTCGAGAACGGCACACTCGCGGGAAGCTCGCTCACCATGGACCAGGCCGTGAGGAACATGATGGCACTCGGGTACGAGCCGTCACGAGCAATCGCAGCGGCAACATCAGCTCCCGCCACGCTCATGCGCCGGGACGATCTTGGTCGCCTCGAACCGGGAGCTCCCGCCGATGTGTGCATCCTCGACGACTCGTTCCAAGTGACCCGGACCCTGGTCGGAGGGGTCGAGTCGTTCGTCGGCTGACACCACGCTTCAACGATCGACTAAGTTGGCTATACAACCTCGCGATCTCAGGAGGAGAGCGTCATGAGCGCACACTCGATCACCATGCTCGGAACGGGTCTCATCGGAGACTTCTACACGATGACCCTGCACGGTCAACGCGGGCGTGACCGTGTTGAGGTCGTTTACTCACGATCAGAGGAACGCGGCAGGGCATTCGCCGAACGGTGGGATATCCCCGTATCCACCACCTCGCTCCAAGATGCGATCAACCATCCCGACACGGATGTTGTCGTGGTTGCGCTGCCGAACTTCCTCCATGAGGAGGTCATCGACCTCATCGTCGATGCGGGGAAACCGGTGCTCTGCACGAAGCCGCTTGCGCGCAACGCCGACGAAGCGAAGCGCATCCTCGACCGTGTCGAGGCGGCCGGTGTATTCGGTGGATACCTCGAAGATCTCGTCTACACCCCGAAGACGCTCAAGGCACTCGCGTCCGTGGAATCGGGAACGATCGGCGATATCACGTGGGTGCGGTCGAGAGAAACCCATCCAGGTCCGCACAGTGCATGGTTCTGGGACAAGGAGAAAGCAGGTGGGGGCGCCATCGTGGATCTCGGCTGTCACTGCATCGAGATCATCCGCAGCTACGTCGGAAAGGACAATCGACCGATCGAGGTCATGGCGTGGGCCGATACCCTCGTGCACCCGATCGAGGCCGAGGACAACGCGGTGGTGCTCATCCGATTCGAGTCGGGAGCGCTGGGCCAGTTCGAGGTGAGCTGGTCGTTCCGCGGCGGTATGGATCTTCGTGACGAAGTAGCCGGTACCGAGGGCACGATCTGGACCAACAACTTCCTGCGCACCGGGTTCGAGATGTACTCATCCGGGGGCGGAAGCGGCTACGTCGCTGAGAAGCTCGAGTCCACAGAAGGCTGGATGTTCCCCGTTGGGGACGAGGTCACTGAACTCGGCTACGTCCACATGTTCACCGACATGTTCAACGCGATCGACGCCGGCACGGAGCCCCGTGAGACGTTCTACGACGGGTATGTCGTGAACGCGGTGATGGACGCCGCCTATCGGTCTGCAGCGAGCAAGCAGTGGGAGCCGGTCGAGGTCGAGTGGCGCGGCAAGGCAACTCCGCGAATTGCCAAGGACGTTCGACTCCACGACGGCCATGCGATCATCAAGGATGAGATCCTTCCCGACGGCCGCGTCAAGATGATGCTGTCCGACAAGGACACCGGCGCCGTGTTCGACATCGTCACCGACGCGTGACCATCCGGCTGGAGATCTTTGACGACGACCAGTGGGCCGCCCGTGTGGCTCAACGGTGGGCTTTGGCGATGCAACGAAATCCCGCTGCAAGGCTCTGTCTGCCCACCGGCGAGACGCCGCGACCGATGTACGCAGTCGCCGCCTCGGTGATGGATCTCGACGCAGCCACGGTGTTCATCCTCGATGAGTTCGACCTGCCGCCGGGCAATCCGGCGCGCTGTGACATGATGATCCAGCGCGACCTCCTCGATCTGCTGACACATCAACCGAAGGCCGTTCACGGTCTCGACCCCGGGGTTCCCGATCCGGATGCCGAGTGTCGTCGGTTTGCGACGCTCGTCGCTGACGGTGGGTTGGACCTCACCATGCTCGGTCTCGGCGGGAACGGGCACCTCGGGCTGAACGAGCCAGGCACCCCTGCCGACGCACCGACAAGGGTGACCCGCCTTGCACCTTCAACCATCGATGCAGCAAGCCGTTACGGCGCGGGAGCTGAACCGAAGTGGGGGATGACTCTCGGGATGCAGGCGATTCTCGAATCGGAGGAGGTGTGGCTGCTCGTCGCCGGCTCCCACAAGGCCGGGATCCTCGACCGAGCCCTGAACGGCCCGATCGGTCCCGACCTCCCCGCCACGTACCTCCAAGAGCATCCGAACGCGACGGTCTTCGCAGACCGAGCAGCAGCGGGCAAGTAGACAAGAGACTTGAGACTTGAGACTTGAGACTTGAGACTTGAGACTTGAGACTTGAGACTTGAGACAGTCTCGTGTCTCATGTCTCGGGTCTCGCTACCAACCGCAAGGCACGGCGGGTGACCCATCAGAGCCCGGCAGCAGGACTGGGCGCCTCGAACGCGAGGAACCGTGCCGGGTTCACTCTCAGCATTTTCTCGATCGCCTCCCGGTCCACTCCAAGGTCGTCGAGAATCTCGACGAAGCGGGTAGCGAGCCATACGAGGCCGAGACCGCCGTGGACGGTCCACATCGATCGGCGCGCGGCATCGCTCGAGAGCATGATCCGTGCGGTGTGGCCCTCTTCGACCATTGCGGCAACGATCCGAGCGGTCTGGTCGACGGATCCTTCTCCCTGCCGTGACGCTTGGTCGTATTCGAGGTACACACCAGTGGCCAGCAGATCTCGGTGATATGCCAGATCATTCACCTTGTCGGTGTGTGAGATCACGACTCGATCCAGTGGAACACCGAGTCGGTCGAGCAATTCGACCTGTGCCATGGCGCCGCGCCCCCCCTCACAATGTGTGAGGATCGGCACCCTGGTTGCTTCGTGCGCACGGGCGGCCGCTTCAAAGACTCGGACGTCACGAGCCGTCGGGGCATCTTCGAGGACGGCGACCTTCAGAATCCCTGCGCGGTGCGTGGTTCGCCTCACCACCGGGCCCATGTAGTCGTAGCGATCGATCCCTTCGAGCACGTCGGCAACGAAGAGATCCGCGAGCACCTCCGGCGGTTCTTCTGATGTCCAACGCTGACCCTCGTAGTACTTCGACGTGTGGAGGCCCGTGCAGGCAACAACATGGAGTCCGCTCAGCCGGCTGATCTCTGCCAGCCGGATCGGGTCGCGTCCCGATGCTGCCGGCATCGCATCGACGATCGTGCCGACACCAGCCGCCGAGCACGTTTCGAGTTCACGCACGGCGTCGCCAACATCTGTCAGGAGGATGTGGGGCCATCGATCGACGATGAGCGGCGAGTCGATGATCAGGTGCTCGTGGATGTAGGTGATCCCCAGATCTGCCGAGTTGACATCGCCGAGCACGGTACGAACAGACGCAGTCATGTCGCCGGCACTTCGAGAATTGCGCCGCCGGCGACCAGACGGTCCTGGACATTGGGAATCGGAGCGTCTCGGACGGAACCGCCGTGGTCGACGGCGAATGCGGCCGTTGTGCCGGCAGCCTGGCCCATCGCCATACATTGTGCCATCGAGCGAACCGACGCTTGTGCGTCGTGGCTGGCTGAGAAGCAGCGCCCGGCAGCCAGCACATTGAGACCGTCACGCACAACGAGCGTCGAGAGGGGAATGCCGACCGCCGATCCGTCCGGGAGGTAACGCCAGGTGGTCCCCGTCCCCTCGCCGCCATGGTGATCTTCGATCGGCGCACCACAAAGCCCGATCTGGTCGTCGAACTGGCGGGCCGTCAACACGTCGTCGCGCGTGAGCCGGTAGTCCCCGTAGACGCGCCGAGTCTCCCGCAGTCCAATCTGGCTCGACAGCGCCACCAGGGCGGCATGTTCGTAGCCGGGGACCCGGTCGATGAGGAATCTGGCGTATTCGACGGCCTGGCGACGGCCTTCCATTTCGGCTCTGGTGAGGATCTCCGGATCGGTGGCGTTGCGCAGCGTGTCGCCGGAACCCTCGACGTGATCGATACGTGTCATCACGGTTGCGATCACCCCGGGTATTGGAGTGATGTGGTCGGAGCCTTCACGACGCGGGAGGTCGTACTCCCCCGATTCGGCGGCCTCGGCCATCAGAGCGTGGAGTCCCTCCTTGCCGATCTCGGCGCGAGCTTCGTGGTCGACATTCGCCATGCGGAACGTCGTCGTGAGTGTTTGTGCCGGGTCGATCGATCCCGCAGTCTCGTAGCCGAATCCCGCCTGGTGACAGACATCTGCGTCCCCCGAGGCGTCGACGACCACCGACGCCTCTATGCGGCGAAGGCCTGCCTTGGTCGCGACAATCAGCTCGGTGATCCGTCCGTCGCTCACCACAACGTCTTGCACAAATGCGTGGAGCAACACCGCGGCGCCCGATTCGACAACGAGCCGTTCCCACACGACCTTGAGCTCCTCAGCGACATACGTGACACCGGTTCCCGCACCGTACGTGTTCGGCCGCTCCATGACCGAGCCGATGTGGCGCAGGCCCGCAACCACGTCGTCGCCGATGCCGCCCACAACCTTGAGTGCCCGATCACCGGGCGTGTAGAAGCCGTAGAACGTGTCGAGGACGGCGGTGGAGTTGCCACCAAGGAACGGCAGCTTCTCGATCAGCAGCGTGTTCGCGCCGGCCCGAGCCGAGGCGATGGTCGCGCTCGCCCCGGCGGCCCCAGACCCGACGACAACAACGTCGAACCGTCCGTAGTCGTGCATGTTCATTGGTTCCGCAGTTCTACGGGTTCCTCGATCAGTGGACGTAGGGTGCCAGCACGTCCCGGGCGAGCAGGAAGCCGCGCTTGACCAACTCATCGGTGGCCTCGAAGCCACGGTCCTCGTGCTCGATGATGATCGGCCCGTCGTACCCAACGCGGTAGAGCGCGGAGAAGACCACGCCCCAGTCGACATGGCCCAGCCCGGGCAGACGGGGAATCTGCCACCCGATGCCCGAAGAGAGAGACCCGTTCTCGTAGAGGCCCTCGTAGTCGATCATCACGTCCTTGGCCTGGAAGTGATAGAAACGTTCACCGAACTCCAGTATGGCCCGCTCGATATCGATCATCAGCCAAACCAGGTGGGACGGGTCGAAGTTGAGCCCGATCGTCTCCCCGAACTCGTCGAACATGCGACGCCAGATCGTTGGGTTGTAGGCCAGGTTGTGCCCGGCAGGCCACTCATCGCTCGAGAAGATCATCGGACAGTTCTCGATCGCGATCTTGACGCCTTCGTTCTCGGCGGCCGCGATGATCTCGGGCCAGACTTGCTTAGCCTTCTCCCAGTTCTCTTCCTGGGTGAGGGCACGGTCGGCACCGATGAATGTGTTGACCACCGGTACCTGCATCTTCGCGGCGGCGACAATCACCTTCTTCAGGTGGTCGATCACCATCCTGGAGTGCTCCAGATCGGGATGGAGCGGGTTGGGGTAGTAGCCGAGACCTGAGATCTCGAGACCTTTCCAATTCATGCGGTCGACGATCTCGCCGGCCTGCGCGTCGGACAATCCGTCGACGTCGATGTGACTCGTTCCTGCGTAGCGCCGGGCGTCGCCACTTGACGCCGGCCAGCAGGCTATCTCGATAGTGGTGAACCCGTTTTCTGCGGTCCAGTCGGCCACCGCATCGAGCGGGGTGGCAGGGAACGGTGCGGTCAAGAGACCCAGCTTCACTTCTTCCTCCTCATCGTTGAACGGCGATCCATCGTTGCTCCTGTGAGCTTCTGGCGACCGCCTCGGTTACGAGCAGGGCATCGAGCCCATCGGCGAATGTTGGATAGGTCGGATCCGGCGCGGGTCTCCCGTTGGCCACATCCTGATAGACCTCTTTGAAGAGTGCGCGGAACGTGTCGGGGTAGCCCTCGACGTGGCCGCCCGGATAGCCAACGATGCGGGCGGCGTCGGGCGCCAGGATGGACGGATCGCGCTGCAGGATCTCGTTCGGCTTGCCCCGGTGACCGATCCAGAGGCGGTCGGGGTCCTCCGAGAACCACGACAACGCGGACGCAGAGCCGTCGACCTCGATCGAAACCGAGTTCTTCCGACCTGCCGCTGTCTGGGCGATGGACAAAGTGCCTCGTGTGCCGTCTTCGAAGCGGAGAAGGATCCCGGCACCGTCATCGCTCGACATCTCTTCTTCGATCAGCTCCTCGTCGTCCGTTGTCGCCGCGAACGTCTCGACAGGGCCTACGGGGTGCTTTCGCACGGCGACAAATGTGTGAAGGTCGGCCATCACCTCGACAACCCGCTTGCCGGTGATGAAGCGAGCGAGATCGAGCCAGTGGGATCCAATATCGGCAACCGACCGCAGCGGACCAGCCTCCTCGGAAACGAGGCGCCAGTTCCAGTCCGTCTCGAGCAGCAGCCAGTCCTGGAGGTAGCTCCCGGTCACAAACAGCGGCTCACCGATCTCGCCTGAGCGCACCATCGCGGCCATCTGATGGTTGAGCGGATAGAAACGGATGTTGAAGCAAACGGCGTTGACGACGCCTGCCTCACGGGCACGCTCAACCAGATCCGCAGCGTCCGCCGAGGTCAGCGCCAGCGGTTTTTCGCAGACCACGTGTTTGCCCGCGGCAAGACACATTCGTACTTGATCCGCATGGACGTTGTTCGGGCTCGCGATGTGCACAACATCGATATCCGGATCGTCCGCGAGCGCCTCCACACTTGGGTAGACCTCGGGCAGGTCCGCTGCATCGGCCTTGGCTCGTGCTCGCTCAGGTGACGAGCCGACAACCCCGGCCACGTCGACTCCGAGGCGACGGAGGGCCTCGATATGGGCGACGCCGATGAACCCGACGCCGACCACTCCGGCTGTGATTCGACTCAAACGCACAATGGTTCCTCTCTCACTGCGACGATGCGATCCGCGTGTACATCCACGACAGCCCGATGACGATGGCGCCGTACAGCATCTGCTGCACGGCCTGACCGGCACCGAGGAACGTGAGCATCGATTGAAGAACGCCGAGGATCAGTGCACCGAGGACCGTTCCGGAATACGTACCAACACCACCGAAGATCGAGGTTCCGCCGATCACAGCCGCGGCGACCGACGGCAAGAGGAACGACCCCATCAATTGAAGATCAACGGCACCGACTCTGCCTCCCATGAGGATCCCCGCGATGGCAGCGAACAAGCCTGCGATCGTGTAAACGGCAAGCAACACTTGCCACGACCGGATGCCCGACAGTCGCGAAGCGATGGCGTTGTCACCGAGGGCGTACAGGTTGCGGCCGAAGCCGGTTCGGCGGAGGAAGTAGATCACGAAGACCGCCAGGAATGCCCATACGACTACGGCCCACGGTATCCGTTTGTCGAAGAATGAACCGCCACCGAGCGTGCGGATGAAGTCGCCCATGCGTGTTGAGCCGGAGAAGATCGTCTGCGCCCAGGATGTGAAGAGTCCGAGGAGAATCGCCGACATCGCAAGCGTCATGATGAGTGGATTCACCCTGAATACTCCGACTCCCACCCCGTTTGCCGCTCCGGCGAGCAGGCCGACGAGAAGACCGGCGCCGATCGCGATGGCGGTTCCTTCCGGCGACTGATTGGCAGCCACGTATGCGGCGCCGGTAGCGATCATCGCAGCCGACAGATCAATGCCGCCGGTCAACATCAGGATCGTCTGCCCTGCAGCGAGGATTCCGATTGGTACGGCAAACAGTGCCGAATTGCGCAATCCCCTGAAGGTCAGATAGTTGGGCTCGATCAATCCGGTGAGCAGGATGAGGGCGATCAGCACCGCGATGAGGACAAGGTGCGGGTGCTCGGCGATCCGCCGTCCAATCGACTTGCTTTCTGGCTCGGGCGCCGGCTGGACGTCCGGCGAATCAGCGGGAGCCGTGGAGGTGCTCATACTCTGCGCTGCCTCCTCCACTCGATCAGTCCCGCGATCATCATCACGACGACGATCAATACACCCTGGATGATCTGCGCCCGATTCGGGTCGACGCCCATGGCGGTGAGGATCGGGCTCAGGAAGAACAGAATCAGCCCTGCGGGAACAACTGCGATGACCGAGCCGATGCCTCCGGTCAAGGCGACACCACCGAGCACGATCGCGGCAACCGAATTCAGGGTCATGTTCCCGCCCACTGTGTTGGCGTTGCCGCTGCCCGCGATGGCAGTCGTCGAGAGCCCGGCCATGGCGGCGAAGGCTCCGCCGACGCCAAAGGCGACGATCTTCGTTCGGCCTGCGCGGATTCCGGAGAGATACGCGGCGGTTCTGTCACTGCCGACCGCGTACAGGGAGAGGCCGCTTCGCGTCTTCCCCAACCACCAGGCGACCACAAGGATCGGGATCGCGATCATCACCGTGGCAGGCCACGGATTCGAACCGGTGCCGACGTCGGAGCCGGTGAACAACCATCGGAAACCTTCGCTCGTACCTCCACCAGGGTTTGGAAGGATCGCGAGGGCTAGACCCTGATAGAAGTAGAGCGAGCCGAGCGTGATCACGATGTCCGGCACTTTCGACGCCGTGACGATCCAGCCCACGAAGGCGTTGATGACGACGGCCGCCAAGATCGCTGCGATGGCGATCATGATCGTGACCTCGAACGACTGCCCGTCCATGAATCGGGCGGTCGCGACGTTCGTCAGGACGAGCATGCCGCCCACCCCCAGGTCGAGCCCCCCTGCAATC
Organism: uncultured actinomycete; assembly: GCA_942491345.1. GTDB lineage: Bacteria > Actinomycetota > Acidimicrobiia > Spongiisociales > UBA5794 > JAHEEL01. The sequence continues at coordinate 265,819 of CALOAN010000020.1, read as the reverse complement.
ACGATCACCGCCTGGGCTGCTGCGAGGAAGACCCATGGCGTCCCGTTGGTGATGATTGTGGCGAACTGGAAGGAACCGAAACTCGGGATGAGGGTCGAATACCACGCAACGAGGACAACAAGAAGCAGCCAGACTCCAACCGTCCAGCCGTGGCGTCGAAGCCACCGCTGCCACGTCGGGATCGCCCCGGACGCGACCATGCCAGGGGTCCTGGTGGTCATGCCGACGCCCCTTCAAGCCCGTGGGCGGCCGACAAGAGCCGTTCCTCGGTCGCCGACGCAGCGTCCTGCTCGTGAACGATGCGCCCGCCATACATCACGAGGACTCGGTCACAGACAAGCGGGATCTCGCGCAGTTCGCTCGTGTAGAGAACGATCGACGTTCCATCGTCCGCGAGCTGTCGGAGCAGCTCGTAGATCTGTGCCTTGGTCTGGATGTCAATCCCTCGTGTGGGATCGAAGCACAGCAGGGTGTCGAATCCGGACGCGAGCCATCGCCCGATGGTGACCTTCTGCTGATTGCCGCCAGAAAGACGCTGCACTTGGCTCCCGGCACGAACGTCGATGTCGAGGCGATCGACGGCACCATCTACGCGTTGAGTCTCATCTCGTGCAAGCGTGAACCACCTGGAGATTCGGTTGTACAGCGGGAGGGAGAGGTTCTCACGAACCGAGCGCTGAGGCAGGAGTGCGTTCTGTCGTTCGGCGGGCACGAGTACGACACCCTTGCGGATGGCATCGTATGGTGAGCGTGCGCTGAGCTGCTCACCGCCGACAATGAGCTGGCCGGAGCTGGGGCGATGGTCCCCGGAGAGAACCTGGAAGAGACCGTCCTGGCCCTGTCCTTCGAGTGCGGTGAGGCCGAGAATCTCACCTTGGTGGAGTTTGAACGAAACACCGTTGACCTTGTCGCGGAGGTGCACATCGTCGAGTTCGAGAACGACCGGTCGATCCACTTCCAGCTCGGGCTCCGCTGCAGCCGGTTCTTCGGATGTGTCGGATAGCGCGACGGACTGTTCGCCCAGTTCGTCGCCGAGCATGGCGGTGACCAGCTGTGCCTCGTCTACGTTGGTGAGATCGAAGTCGGCGACGTTGGTTCCGTTCCGCAGAATCGTGGCGTAGTCGCACAATTCGAGGACTTCACCGAGTCGGTGGGAGATGAACAGAACCGATCGGTTGCGGCTCTTCCACTCGCGCATCACCTCGAAAACGTACGTGGCTTGGTCGGTGGTGAGGGCTGCCGTGATCTCGTCGAGCATGAGCAACTGCGGGTCGTGGGCCAGTGCTCTGGCGAGGTCGAGGAGTCGCAAGATGGCGAGTGGAACATCTTGCACCTGGAGTCCGAAGTCGATGTCCCCGAGGTTCATGCGGTCGAGCCAGGGAAGGACATCTTCTTCGCTGAGGTTCGAGATTCGCAGGTTCTGAGCAAGGGTGAGGTCGGGAATCAAGGCCGGGTCTTGAAACACGGTTGCGATGCCGGCTCGCATCGCATCAGCTGGTTTGCGCAGGTCTGCCGTTTCCCCGTGTACCGAGATGGACCCGGAGTCCGAGGAGATCACGGCGGAGAGGATCTTCACCAGGGTGCTCTTCCCGGCTCCATTCGCTCCGAGGAGAGCGTGAATCTCACCCGGCCGCACCGTCAGGTCCACCGATCGGAGCGCAACGACGGGTCCGTATCGTTTCGAGATGTCGCGTGCGACAAGTAGATCGGAGCTGGTTGTTGGCAACTGGAATCCTCAGGGTGGATGTGGAGGGTGTCGGGCTCCCGAAGGAGCCCGACACATCGTCCGTCTAGATCACTCGCCGGGGCCCTTGCACTCAACGACCTGATCTGCCGTGTAGTGGACGTACGGTTCGATCACCATGTACGACGACCAACCTGCGGTCAGGCCGGGCACGTAGACCGCTTCGAGCTCCTCGGGTGTGTCGATGACGGCCGGCGTGATGAGCGTCGTCTGTGACACGTCCTTGCCTTCGAGGATGTCGAGAGCGATCGCCGCGCCAACCCCGCCAATGGACGGCGGATTGGAGATGGCTGCGCCCGTGAGACCCTCGGTGTCTCCTTCGACATTCAAGAGTTGCGCAACGAACTCGTTGTTGTCTGCACCGACGACCGGTACGAAGTCCACGCCTGCTACCTCGAACTGCTGGACGACGGTGTAGTCGATACCTGAGGTCCAGATACCATCGACGTCCTGGGTCGTCAGGATTTCAAGCGCTTGCTGGGCTCCAACGCTCGGGTCCCAGCCGGTGTAGACCTCTTCGACGATCGTGATTCCCGGGTAGTTCGCGAGAACCTCCTGGAAACCGGTATCGCGGTCGACATCGGCCGGGTGACCGTCGAGTCCGCGCATGTACACAACATTGCCTTCTCCACCGAGTGCTTCGAACAGCCACTCGGCCCCGACTGCGCCGTACTCGACCTGGTTGTTCGATACGAAGTATGCGCTTGGTGCGGACACCGGGGCATCAACGGAGATCACCGGGATTCCTTGTGATGCCGCCTCTTCGATCACCGCGTCCAGCGCCTCACGGTCGGCCGGGTTGATGATGATCGCGTCCACACCTTGCGAGATGAGGGTCTGGATGTCTGCGATCTGCCCGGCGACGTCCGTGTTGCGGTTCTGGAGAACCACCTGGTCGACGTTGCCGCGAGCAAGGGCCTCTGCCTTGATGGCACACACCATCTGCTCACGCCATGCGTTGCCGACGAGTGTGTTCGACACACCGAGGGTGAACATCTCGCCGTCGGCCATCGCCTCCGTTGTCGTGGTCTCGTCGGCCATCGCCTCCGTTGTCGTGGTCTCGTCGGCCATCGCCTCCGTCGTGGTCGTCTCGTCGCCGGCCGCCGCCGCCGTCGTGGTGGTGTCATCGCCGTCGCTGCTACATGCAGCGGCTACCAACGCCAGCACCATGAGCAGCAGGACAACCCGCAGACCCATTGTCCAGTTCTTCATGTATCCGTTCCTCCTGTATCGGTCCGTGGCCAGGGTGTGGCCGTTGCTTTCTTCTGGCTGGCTCGTATGAGCCGAGCGGTGGGGGAAGCGCGAGGTTGTAGGTGTAGGTCCGTCAAGAGTCTCCTCCGTTGTTCGCAGTCACAAGGGCGACGTCGATCCGATCGGGGTCGAAGATGTGTTCGATGACCAATGCAGCGGCACCAATGATCCCGGCTCGGTCACCGAGTGCCCCGGTGATGATCTGGAGTTCACTCGTGCTCAGCGCCGTGGACCGTTGATAGACGGTCTCACGAATGCCGGCGAGCAGCTGCTGTCCCGCTTCGGCGAGATCTCCGCCGATCGAGATCACGGCCGGATTGAGCAGATTGACGGTGGCTGCGAGCACCGAGCCGATGAGTCGACCTGCGTGGCGCACCGCCTGGATGGCGTCGCGATTCCCGGCCTGGACCAGAGCGACAACATCGCGGCTGCCGTTTGTTTCGTACCCATTCGCACGGAGTTCCCGCGCAATGGCCGCTCCACCGGCAGATGCTTCGAGGCAGCCCGGGTTCCCGCAGCGACACATCACGTCAGCCGAACCGGCCTGGATGTGGCCGATGTCGCCGGCCGCACCGCGCGCACCGCGCTGGAGGTGGCCGCCGACGATGAGGCCGGAGCCGATTCCGGTGCCGACCTTGACGAAGATCAGGTCTTCGACCTGCGGCTGCATGACCCAGTATTCGCCCAGCGCCATGATGTTGACGTCGTTGTCGACGAGCACGGGAACGCTGTATCGCTCTTCGAAGCGCTCGCGAATCGGATAGTCATCCCATCCCGGCATGATCGGTGGATGGATCGCCCGCCCGGCTGCGAAGTCCACCGGTCCCGGCACACCAATGCCGATGGCGCGGACCTCGCTGGCAGAGTGTCCGGCGTCCGCCGTGAGGGCTTCGAACGTCTCGAGTACCCACGCAAGCACGATCTCGGGGCCGTCCGCAATGTCCAGATCGCGGCACGCCTCGGCGAGGGGAGTCGCCTCGAGGTCACACACTGCAAGGCGGGAATGGGTGGCGCCGAGGTCGGCCACGAGCACGATGCCGGACTCCGCGTTGAAGCCGAGCATGGTCGGAGGTCGACCTCCGGTGGAGACGGCCTCGCCCACCTCACCGACGAAACCCTTGGCGATCAGATAGTCGACGCGCTGCGAGATGGTGGAGCGCGCAAGCCCCGTCGTTGATACGAGTTCGGCCCTGGTGATGGGGCTGCGGCGACGAATCACATCGAGGAGGTTGCCCGGTGATCCGCTCGCTGCGCCTTCGCCCATTCCGTCACTCAACCAGCAACTATTGACTGTGTCAAGAACAAAGTCCGCTTGGGGCGCGCGAACGGATGCTCCAACCCCCTGGTTGTGGCCCTGGCCGCAATCGAGTGCACGTGGTGCTCATTGCGGTGTTCTCAGGATGGTTCCGGTTTCGCGAGAACGTTGGCCAGTCGACGCGAGTGTTCGGCGTATGCGGCTTTGAACAGCTCACCTGAGCGCTCTTCCCCGACCAGGGCCGCACCACTCAAGACAGGAGGGAGCGCACCCCGAGCCGCCAGAAGCGCCGCTGTTTGGACCTTGATCTCGTTGGTGATCGCGATATTCGATAGCGTCGATCCTGGTCCGACGCGTGTCTCCGGCCCGTCGATCTCGATGAGCGAATCGCCGGGCGGGGTGCCGAGGTCGATGACGATGTCGGCATGGTCCATCAGACGGGTACCGGAAGAGTGGCCGGACGCCGTGGCCGAGGAATGGGCAATCGACGTGACGGCGATGACCGGAAGCCCCCGGTTTCGGGCTCCCATTGCCATCTCGATCGGGACGGCGGTCGATCCACTCGAGCTGTAGATGATCATGGCGTCGTTCGGCCCGAAGTCGAAGTTGGCGAGGATCTCTTCGGCAAGCCCCTCTACACGCTCGATGTACATCGCTTGTCGTTGACCGTTGGCACCCGTGATCTGGGTGTGGAACGTCATCGAGAGTTCGACGATCGGATTGAACCCGGGGTAGGACCCGTATCGGGGGAACATCTCTTCGACCGGGATACGCGAATGGCCCGTCCCGAACAGGTGAACGAGGCCGCCGGAGCCGATCGCCTCGGCGCAGATCTCGGCTGCCGATCCGATGGCCTCCATCTGCGTCCCCTGGACGAACTCGAGAAGCCTGATCGCCTCCGTGATCCAACGTCCGCGTACGTCCGCTACCGGGTCTTCGCTACCGTGCATTCGAGTATCGCCTTGCTTCTTCCATCCAGGGTGAGTAAATGTATAGACAGGTTAGGGATGGCGCAATGAGACCGTCAAGATGAGCCGGAGGAGCATGAAGTGAGTTCGGGCCCCCGATACCTCGAGATCGCGGACTACCTGCGAGAACTCGTCGCGAGCGCTGAACCGGGCGAGCGGCTCCCTTCGGATGCAGAGCTTTGCGAGCGCTTCGGCGTCAGTCGCATGACCGCCCGGCAAGCGGTCATGGTCCTCGCGAACGAACACCTCCTCGAACGCAAACGCGGATCCGGTACGTTCGTCAGTGGTCGTCGCGTTCCTCGTGCACTCGGTTCTCCCCTCTCGTTCTCAGAGAGCATGCGCCTCCGCGGGAGGGTGCCGTCGTCACGGGTCCTTCGGGCAGGGCCGGCGGAGATCACGGTGGACGTCGCTGCGGAGTTTGGGATCGCGGCGGGTGCGCCCGCAATCCTGCTCGAGCGTCTCAGGCTTGCCGACGGCATCCCAATGGCCATCGAGCACGCGGTCATCCCTGCAGACAACTCCGGACTTCTCGACGAGGACCTCACATCTGGATCACTCCACGCAGCATTCGAACGGGCAGGCAGGGTGCCAACCCGCGCACTCGCGGAGGTTGGTGCGAGGATGGCCACGAAACGCGAGCGGGACCTGCTCGAACTGCCTTCGAACGGCATCATCTTGACTGAAGTCCGAACGATCTTCGACCAGCGCGGCGCTCCCCTCGAACACACCTCCACGTTCTACGCTGCCGAGCGATACGCGTTCAGCGCCGTCCTCTACCGAGACGATGAGGGACTCCCCTCATGATGGCCCGACGCTTCTTGGGGCTCGATCTCGGCGGCACGAACATCAAGGTTGCCGTTGTGGAAAGCTCCGAGGACGCAGCAACTCCCGAGGTGGTGTCGACCGGGCAGTACGCAACCTATGCCGATCGCGGGCCCCGAGGGGTCACCGACCGCCTGATCGAGGTTGGCCTCGAGACGATCGAGACGATCGGTCCAATCGATGCCGCCGGCCTCGGCGTGCCCGGTCTCTTTGAGCCGGACACCGGACGGATCGTCCTCTTCCCGAACCTTCCCGGACCGTGGCCTGGCCACTCCCTACGAGATCCGGTTGGCGAGGCGCTCGGTGTTCCGACCGCACTCATCAACGACGCTCGGGCGTTTGTTCTGGCCGAAGGAACCGTAGGGGCAGGGCGGGGCTGCCACACGCTGATTGGACTCACGCTTGGGACCGGAATCGGGGGCGGCATCATGATCGACGGGCGCATCCACCTCGGTGAATTCGGCACGGGTGGCGAGGTCGGCCACCAGATCGTTCTGCCCGACGGGCCGCTGTGCGGATGTGGAAACCACGGGTGCGTCGAGGCACTAGCTCGTGCCGACAAACTCGCCGCGTTGGCCGGACAGCCGGACGCCGCCACGGTGTATCAGCGAGCTGCAGATGGCGACGAGGCGTGTTTAGCCGCCATCAACACCGTGGCCACGTACATCGGCATTGGGCTTGCCAACGTCGTCACTCTCCTCGGACCATCTTGTATCGTCATCGGAGGCGGAATCGTCGCATCCGGGGAGCTTGTTCTCGGCCCCATCCGGGAAGCGATGCGCTCCCGCGTGACACTGGCGCCGGCAGATGAGGTGGCGGTTGTACCCGCCGAACTCGGCAACTGGGCGGGAGCGATCGGCGCAGCGCTGGCGGGGCGAGCTCAGCTCGAAGTGCGTTCGCGGTAGTCGTCGAGCATGACAGCCGTCTGGGTTGCGCCCGTGCGGGCGGCACCCACCTCGCGCACGGCAAGGAGATCATCAAGCGTCCGAACACCGTGAGCCGCCTTCACCTTGACGGCCGGTGAGACCGACGCACGCATGAGTCGGAGATCCTCGAGTGTTGCCCCGGTCGCGGCGTAGCCGGTGGACGTCTTGACGAAGTGGGCACCTGCCGCTTCCGTCGCCTTGCATGCGGCCACCTTCTGGGTGTCGTCGAGGTAGGCGTTTTCAAAGATGACCTTCACGATGGCGTCGTCACCGGCGACGCTCACAACCGCGCGAATGTCTTCCTCGACGAGGGTGTACTCCCCCGACCTGAGCCAGCCGATGTTGAGCACCATGTCGAGCTCAACGGCGCCGTCGGCCATCGCTCGTTCTGCCTCGAAAACCTTGGTTGCGGTTGTGCTGTCGCCGTGGGGAAACGCCACAACGGTTCCGACGGCGACAGATGAATCGGCGAGGATCTCGGCGGCGAGCGCGACGTCACACGGACGCACACACACCGAAACGACCGCGTATCGGTTTGCCAGTTCACATCCGGCGATCACCTCATCGTTGGTGAGTTCCGGTTTGAGCAGCGAGTGATCGATCATCGCTGCAAGTTCTTCATACGTGACGTCCGCGACGGTGAGTGATGTGGGTTGCATCCGGGGATCATCGCATGTTGCCGTCGACTTGTCTAGACAACCCGGCTCTGCCGACCTAGGGAGATGCCTCGGTCACGCTCCACCCGCCGTCAACGGCGAGGACCTGTCCCGTGATGTGCCGCGACCCATCGCCGAGGAGAAAGGCTCCCGCGCTCGCAACCTCTTCGGGCTCGAGCAGCCCCCCGGCCATCGGCTGCTTGCGAGCCGCATACGCCGAGATCACCGGATCCTCTGCGGCACGTTCGGCCATCGGCGTCCGTATCAAGCCGGGTGCGATGGCGTTGACTCGGATCAAGTCGGGTGCGTAGTACGACGCCATGGTTGTGGTGAGCGAAACCTCCGCACCCTTGACGGCGGCATACGCATGAGTCGCGAAGTGGGACGGGACGGGGCTGGCCGCGAGCACGCTCGTCACCAGGACGATCGATCCCCTTGTGCCCGATTCGTTTGGTTCCTGCGAGCGCATCACGCGCACGGTGTTGCGTGCCGCCAGAAAAGCTGGGTGACCGTTGAGCCTGAGCGTCGCCTCCCACCCGGTGAGGTCCATCTCGTGGACCGGGCCGTCCCCAAACTTGCGACCGCTCCCTCCCGCGACGGCGAAGAGGCCGTCGATGCGACCGAATCGGTCGAGGCAGGCTCGTGTGGCGGCGTCGGCCTCGGCCTCAACGGTGAGGTCCGCTTCGGCCCAGCCCGCAACACCGCCCGATGCAACGATCTCGTCGGCGAGACTGGCGCACTTCTCAGGGGTGCGAGACACGATGAAGACCGGGGCTCCGGACGATGCGAAGGACCGAGCACCGGCGGCTGCGATACCGGAAGCGCCGGTGACAAGGACCACGCGATCGGCGAGTGCGTCGTGTGTCATGGCCCGTTTCTACCACGCGCGGGGCCGACAGCCCTCATCCGGGTGTCGTTCGGCTGATCAGCCAAGCGGCAAAATCTTGGCTCGAGTCGAAGTATTCATCGGGTCCGGAACGGCGGAGCGCTTCGACATCCGTGTGCTTGGACCAGGCAGCGGCAACCGCGATCGTCCCAGCTTTGTGTGCCTCGATTGCATCGTGTGGATGATCGCCGACGTAGACCACGGCCGCCGGTGGTACGCCCCATTGCTCGAGAATGTGGGTGATCTTCTGTGCCTTGACCGCCCCGTCGATGGATCCCGCCTCGACCGCGTCGAACGCATCTTCGATGCCGAGAACCTCGAGGGAGATCTGAGCGCTCCGGGGTCCCTTGCCCGTCACCACAGCCAGAGGGATACCAACGCTGCGGAGATGGCCGAGCAGCGGACGGATTCCGGGGAACGGCTCCGGCACAGAAACGTGGAGGCGCTCATACTCGGACAGGAACGTCTCAACCGAGTCTTCCCACTCGGGTCCGACGGCTGCGCGCAACACACCCTCTTCGGTCGGACCCCAGAGGGAGACGACCTCGGCCGGACTGAGATGGTCTCCCGTGTGAGCCTTGATGGCGTATTGGAACGCCTCGATGCATACGTCGAGCGTGTCGGCCAACGTCCCATCAAGATCGAATATGACACCTCGCAGCAATCCGGGCTCCTCACTCAGAGCCGACCAACTCGACGACTCGTGACGAGCGACGCTAGCGCATTCAAACCCTTTTCCTCCCCCTGAGCCTGAATCCACGGTCGGTTGGCGGCGAGGTGCGGGGTTCGGTCCTATTCCTTCCCCTCAGGGGGAGGTGGCAGCGGCGGAGCCTCCGCACCTCGAACGCAACGGTTCCACGTGTCAGACAATGTCCAAGACCCGGGCGGAGCCACTGACGGAGGGGGTCAAAGCGCCCCGGTGCGGCATCCGTTCGGACGCGGCGGGTCTCCATGGGTCGCAGAACCGCTCGGCCCCCCGGGCGCCTGGCATGAGAATACGATGGAGTCCCGCGATCGAAGGAGGATCATGACCATCATGTTCGAGTTCGATATCTCGCTGCGCGGGGTTGTCGAACCGGCGTGGCGCCGCATTCGAATCTCGCAGAATGCTTCGTTCATGGATCTCCACATCGCAATCCAGGATGCCTGCGGGTGGCAGAACTACCACCTCTTCCGATTCGAAGACAACGAGGGCTTGGCGATTGCCACAATCCCCGACCCGGATTGGGCGGACCCGGACCCCGATTCGGAGGAAGTTCTGATCCGGTCGTGCTTCCCTGCGTCACTCCGGTGCACCTACCTCTATGACTTCGGCGACGGATGGACCCACGACATCGTGTTTTGCCAGGTGGTCGAAGAGGAAGGGAAGTCGTTTCGCAAGCTCGTTGCGGGAGCGCAGCCCTTCCCCCTCGAAGACTCCGGTGGCGTCTGGGGTTGGGAACGATGCCTTCGGATCGCGGCCCACGGTCCACGCGACGATGAGGAGCGAGAGATCGCCGATTGGCTCGGCGGTTGGTCTCCGGAGAGCTTCAACCTGCCGGCCGCTCGCAGAGCATTCGACGTCTAGGCCCCGAGTTCAGCTCTACCGCTCGACCGGGACACCGACGAGGTTGCCCCACTCGGTCCACGATCCGTCGTAGTTGCGCACCGTCGGGAACCCGAGCAGGTGCGTGAGCACGAACCATGTGTGGCTTGATCTCTCCCCGATCCGGCAGTAGGTGATGACGTCGTTGGCCGGGTCGAGACCGAGACCGGCCTGATAGATCGTCTCGAGTTCGTCGCGATTCTTGAACGTGCCGTCGTCGTTGGCCGCCATCTTCCACGGGACGTTCGATGCTCCCGGGATGTGCCCGCCGCGCAATGCCCCTTCCTGCGGATAGTCCGGCATGTGCATCAGCTCACCGCTGAACTCGCCGGGCGAACGCACGTCGATGAGCGGTTCGGAGGTGTCGAGGTGCGCGAGGACATCGTCTCGGAACGCCCGGATAGGGGCATCGGAGCGCTCAACGATCGGATACTCCGTCGCCGGACGCGTAGTCGCCTCGGTGGTCATCGGACGACCCTCGGCGACCCACTTCTGCCGTCCTCCATTCAGGAGCCGGGTGTCGCCATGGCCGAAGAGACCGAAGACCCAGAGTGCGTACGCGGCCCACCAATTGAAGTTGTCGCCGTAGAAGACAACGGTGTCGTCCCGGCCGATCCCCTTGTCGGACATGAGCTGTGCGAATGCCACCGGATCGCGATAGTCCCGAATCAGCGGATCGTTGAGCTCCGTATGCCAGTCGACCTTCACCGCTCCCGGGATGTGGCCTGTCTCGTAGAGGAGGACATCCTCGTCGGACTCGACCACCACCAACCCTGGATCATCAAGGTGCTCGGCGAGCCATTCGATCGAGACCAGTTTGCCCGGGCGCGCATACTGCTCGAACGCCGGTGTTGTGTCATGTGCAATCATGTCGTTCCTTCCTCCAAAACACAATTTACACTACGGTGGTAGTGAATAACACGGAGATGTTGATGACCGCGAGCGACCGCCTCAACCGGACCGTCGAAATGTTCGCTGATGCGCCGAAAGACGTGCGCCTCCTTGCGTTGCTCGACTACTCGAAACGCCTCCCGGAGCTGCCGGAACGGCTGGCCGACCACCCCGAGCTCTTCGAAGACGTGCCGGAGTGCCAGTCGCCGTTCTCCCTCATCGTCGAACAGGACGGCGACGTGGTGCATTTCTACTTTCGGGTTCCGTTCGAAGCCCCAACCGTTCGAGGTTATGCGAGCATCCTCCACGATGCGCTCGACGGTGCTCCGGCCCAGGAGATCCTCGACGTACCCGACGACTTCTACCGGCGCATGGGTCTCCAGGAGGCGGTATCCGCGCAACGCCTCAACGGGATGGCAGCCATCCTCCGCCGCCTCAAGACCCAGGTGCAGGCACTCGATTCCTGATCGTCTCGAGTCTCGGGTCTCGAGTCTCACATCTCGGGTCTCGGGTCTCATGTCTCATGTCTTGACTCCCCTCTTCCAGAAGGGCCAAACGGACCTTTTCGAACACGGGGGGCGGCGGATAATGGGGTCGTGACCATTTCACCCACTCCCCCAGCAGCACCCGCCATCGACGTCGACGGCATCCGGTTCAGCTACGGCGATACACCGGCCGTCGACAACGTCTCCTTCTCCGTGGCCCGCGGTGAGATTCTCGGCTTCCTCGGGCCGAACGGCGCCGGGAAGTCGACAACGATCAAGATGCTCACCGGCCAGCTCAGCCCCGAAGCGGGAACCATCCAAATGCTCGGCATGGCGATGCCGGCTCAGCGTGAAGAGATTCAGGAGCAACTCGGGGTCTGCTTTGAAGAGAAGAACCTCTATCTGTCTATGACCGGCCGGGAGAACCTTGCGTTCTTCGCGAAGCTGTTTGAAGTCAAAGACTTCGACCCTGAGCCGATGATGGAGCGCGTCGGTCTCTCGGCGAGGCTCGACGACCGCGTCTCGGAATACTCCAAGGGAATGAGGCAGCGGCTGATGATGGCTCGGGCGCTCGTCAACACGCCCGACGTGCTGCTCCTCGACGAGCCCACGGACGGCCTCGATCCCGTCTCAGCGCTCGCAATTCGCGACCTCATCCGCAAAGAAGCCGACCGAGGGGCGGCCGTGCTGCTGACGACCCACGACATGCACGAGGCCGACACCCTCAGCGACCGGGTGGCGTTCATCAACAACGGCTCGATCCTCACGATCGACACCCCGGAGAACCTGAAGCTCGCGCACGGGCAGCGGTCGGTCCGTATTCGCACCCGCCACGGGGACGGTGTGGACGAGCAGGTGATCCCTCTCGACGAAGCCGGCTCCGGCGACTTGATCCGCGACGCCGTCTCGGACAAGGACCTGATGACGATCCATACCGAGGAAGCGACACTCGAAGACATCTTCGTTGAGTACGCCGGGAGAGGTCTCGCATAATGAACGGCTCGCGCATTGCCACCATCATCCGAAAGGACTTCGGTGAGTTCGCTCGGAACCGGTTCTTCGTGTTCATCACCCTGATCGTGCTCGTTGCGTGGGTTGCGGTGTTCTGGTTCCTCCCCGACAGCGTCGACGAGACGGTGCGCGTGGGCATCTCGCAGTCGGATCTCGGTGATGTGCTGCCCGCGGCCGACGGGGTCGAGGTGGCGGGTCTCGCGCTGGTGTCATATCCATCCGAGGCGGACCTCCAGACGGCGGTTGAGAACGGCGACAACGACATCGTGGCCGGGATCGCCTTCCCGCCTGATTTCCTGGCGACGTTGGCGGCAGGGGAAACCCCGACCGTTACCCTCTTCGTTCCGGCTGGCCTCCCTGCCCAGCAGGAACGGATGATGGAGGGCCTCATCGGCGAGGCGGCCTTCGGGGTCGCCGGCGTGCCACCTCCGGTCAATCCCATCACTGAGGCTGTGATCCTTGGAACCGACCGCGTCGGGCAGCAGGTCTCTCTCCAGGAGCAGATGCGGCCCATGCTCCTCATCATGGTGTTGGTAGTCGAGACGTTCGCGTTGTCATCGCTCGTTGCCATCGAGATACAGCAACGAACCGTGGTGGCCGTGCTCGCTACTCCTGTGAGCGTCTTCGACTTCCTCTCCGCCAAAGGCATCTTCGGTGTCGGCCTCGCATTCTTCGAAGTTACGCTGCTTGGCATCCTCATCGGAGCATTCGCCGTCAACGCCCCAGCGATCGTCGCGATCCTTCTCCTCGGGGCGATCCTCGTCACAGGATTGGGCATGATCGCCGGCTCCTACGGACGCGACTTCATGGGAACACTCATGGTCTCGATGCTGTTCATGATCCCCCTGATGATTCCGGCATTTGGTGCGCTCTTCCCGGGGACGTCGCCCGCCTGGATCAAGATCCTCCCGACGTACGGCTTGGTCGAGGCGGTTGTTCGGGTGACGGTCGACGGCGATAGCTGGAGTCAGATCGCACCGGCGCTGCTCATGCTGGCGGCCTGGGGTATCGCCTTGTTCGCCGCGGGTGCGTTCATCCTCCGTCGAAGGGTGGCAACACTATGAGCCTGAAACGATCCTGGTATGTATTCGGACGGGAGTTGAAGCTGTCCCCACGGTCGCCGCTTGTCTTCTTCGCGATCGCCATGCCGCTCATCATCACGTTCCTGATCTCCTCGGTGTTTGGCTCTCTTTTCGAAGCCAATCCTCGACTCGGGATCGTCGACGACGGGAACTCCGGTGTCACGGCGGCTGCCTTGCAGCTCGAGGGCATCGATACGATGGTTGTCCCCGACGCCGAGACGCTCCGAGAGCGGGTCGAGTCCCACGATCTCGATGCCGGGCTGGTCCTGCCGGCTTCGTTCGACGCCGACCTCGAGGCCGGTGCTCAACCGGACCTCGAGTTCTACGTATCGGGATCGAGCCTTGCCTCGAATCGGGTGATTCTGGCGATCACCACGACCGACCTCGTGCGCGGCGTATCGGGCGAGGAACCGCCCGTCGCCGTGGTCGTGACACCGGTGGGAGACCAGGACTATGTGCCGATCGGCGATCGGCTCCTCCCGACGATGGTCTTCTACGCCGTCATGATTGCTGCCCTGTTCCTGCCGGCAGCGTCGCTCGTCGACGAACGCGAGAAACGAACGCTCGATGCCGTGCTCGTCACCCCGACACGGATGTCGGACGTCCTCGTCGGGAAGGGGGCGTTCGCCGTTCTCCTCGCCGTGATCATGGGTTTGGCAACGCTTGCCCTCAACGGCGCCTTCGTCGGTCAGTTCTGGACCATGGCCCTCATCCTGTTCATCGGCTCGGTGATGATGGCGCTCGTCGGCATGGCGCTCGGCCTCTGGGCACGGGACGTCACGACGATGTACACGACGATCAAAGCCGGCGGAATCCTGATCTTCCTCCCGGTGATATTCGTTCTCTTCCCGGGCCTCCCACAGTGGATCCCGAAGCTGATTCCCACCTACTACTTCCTCCAGCCGATCTACGACATCGCCATTCGTGGCTACTCGTTCGCCGACGTCGTGCCCAATCTGCTCATCGCCGTCGTGTTCTCCATCGCTCTGATCCCATTCGTCGCATGGGTAGCCCGCTGGTCCGAACGCCAATTGGCTATGACCGTGTAGCCACAACAGGGAAAGCAGTTCCGCTGCACACGAACGCCACAAGATTCCTAAGGCTTCGTGTTGCCCGCCAACGCGGAATGGTCATCAGCGAACAGCCGATCAGCCCGATAGCCGTATGGCGCAGCCTTCTCCCCTCCACCACGCAGTGGGGGAGGGTGCCCGAGCGCAGCTCGGGCGGGAGGGGGCGGCCTGGGAGCCCGAAACGCCACGATGAGGCCGGGCGCGAGTCTGGTGTCTCAAGTCTCAAGTCTCGTGTCTTGGCTCTTGACTCTTGACTCTTGACTCTTGACTCTTGACTCTTGACTCTTGACTCTTGACTCTTGACTACACGTGATTCCTGAGCATCAGCTCTTTCGGGTGTGGCGCGAGGTATGACGAATCGAGCAAGATCTGCTGGTCATGCCGCCGGGCCAGGTGCTGGATCAGGGTGATCGGCACGACCAGCGGGACAAGTCCTGCCCGATAGTCGCCGATGGCCTCGTGCATCTCGGCACGTCCGACGTCATCATCCGCCCAACGGAGGAACGCAAGCATGTGCTGCAGGACGTTGACGTGCTTCGCAACGGTCGCAGGACGTTTCATGATCTCCATGAACCGATCCGCGTAGTCGTCGGCGAATGCGGCACGTGGGATGTTCTTCGCATCGGCCACGAGCTTGCCGAGCTCCCGATAGCCGCGCTCATCGTGGGCGCGCAACAGGAGCTTTTCGCGCGTGTGGAACGCGACGACATCACCGAGCGTCCATCGTGGCCGGAACAGGCCCTTGAGCCGGCGATAGGCGAAGATCCGCTCGACAAAATTCTCGCGGATGCGGGCATCGTTCAGGCGGCCCTCCTCTTCGACCGGAAGGTGAGGCATCCGCTGTATCAAGGCTGTGGCAAACAACCCCCGACCGTTTCGCTCAACCCCCTTGTCGGTGTAGATCCTCACACGAAAAACCCCGCACGTCGGCGAGTCTTTCTTCAGAACGAAGCCGTGGAGGCCTTCATCGGCGAGTTCTGAGGAGCGGGTTCGCGACAGCCGTCGCATCGAGGAAGTCCAATCGACGTCGTTCTTCGGGTCGATCATCCGTATGTCGTCGCCGTCGCGCACAAGCCGAACGGTCGGGCGGGGAACCCCCATGCCAACCTCGACTTCCGGGCAGACCGGCACGTACTCGACGAACGGGCCGAGCATGTCGGTGAGATAGCGCTGCCGAGAATGGCCACCGTTCCAGCGCACCTCTTCGCCGATCACGCAGCTGCTGACTCCGATGCGGATCGGATCGGCGTCGGCCGGTCGGATGTTGATCCCCGTCATGCCCGTGCGCCGAGGAGGAACGAGCGTATGTCGTCTGTCCGGAAGGCGGCGATCGCTGCGTACAACGCGGTGCCGGCGTTGCCGAGGATCACGAACGCTGGAAGCCAGAGAACCGCGACCCAAGGGGATTCCTCCCGAAGGAACACCCAGCCGGCGAAGAGGGCTATTCCGACATAGATGTCGATGAGCGACATGCGGCCCCAGGGGTTGTCCAGGATCCAGGAACCCTCGGTACCGAAGTCACCCGTTGCCATCGCCACAACAATCGCAGCGAACATGACGACAGTGAGAGTTACGGTGACGATACGGATAGCGACCATTGGGTCCTCCTCGTGGGTTGTGTTCCGTTCGGTCTAGTCGGCGTCGTCGGATGTGGAGAGCGGCACCCCAAAACGTCCCTCCAAAACCCTTTGGAGCCGCCGCTCGCCCTCTCCACCAACGAACCACCAGATGCCAAAGAGCAACGATGCAATCGTCATGCCGAAGAGGCCGAAGGAGTAGAGGAGGACGATTGGGAGAGGCGCTGCCATGAGCGTGTCCCACCCGAGCACAAGACCGAAGAGGTAGGCGAAGACCCCGATGACGGTGTAGAAGAACGTGACATACGAGAACCACGTGAGGCCGACCCCGATCGGGATGGTCACGATCTTCGGGGTGCCGAGCTCGAACAGGTAGGTGTCCTCGAGTTCCGCAGCCACGTGGATGCGTTCGCCAAGCCTCTCGTTGAGATAACGCTCGAGATAGGCGGCATACCAGCGGGCAAACACGAGGTAGGCCGAGTCGAATGCGGTCTGTACCGCGCCGATGAGCGCCACGACCGGCACCAGCAAGAACGCCTGGTCCACTCCCCACCATCCGACGACGAACAACACAAGGATCAGTACGGTCGTGATGTTGACGTCGAGGAAGAACCGCCGGTGGTACATCGCCGTCATGCCCCGCATCCGGGAGAGTTGCATCGACGCGATCCGAACTCGGTCTTCCATGTCTTCACCCTAGATGGGTCGGAGACCGACTAGGTCTCCAACCCAAGCCATCTCCCCGGAGTCCCGCCCGCTGTCGCCGGTGGGACGGTCATGCTCCTCGCACGTTTGCGGCCGCATCCACACGTCTCGGACAAACGTCCCCGATCACACAGCGATCGCACTCCGGTCGTCGGGCGTGGCACCACGTCCTCCCGATCTCCCACATCGGAAGATCGAGAGCGCCCGGCCGATTCGGATTCGCGAGTCGCGCTGCTCCCACCATATGGTTCACTTCGTCTCGCTCGGCAAGACCCGTGCGGAGCATCACACGCCGCACATGGACGTCGTAGGCGATATCTGAGCCGGACAGCTCGCGGAGGTCGACACCGAACTGGCCGTTGAGGATCTCGACCGCCATGGCCGCCTTCTTCTGACTCACGCCGACGAACTCGTTCAGTCGTGCCTGCAGCTCACGGGCGGTGGGTTGATCGTTCCAGACTGCACCGGCTTCGCCGCCGTAGTGGTCAATGACCCGTTGCGCTCCTGCGACGAGCCAACGGGCGCTCTGTGTGGGAAAGCGGTGTAGCGCCGGGGGACCAAGGAAGGCTTCGAGCACCCTGTTCTGGTCCTCGGCAACAAGCTCAACGCCCCAGCCGCCGAGCCGCCGACTGAGGTTGTACGGAACGGCCCACGCCCGTTCTGCCGGCATCTGATAGTCGCCGATGACCCCGGCGAGGAATGCCCAGTCGTCAGAGATGAGGAACTCGTTCGCCATCTCGTTGTCGGTGAAGATCGGATTCGTCCGGTTCGGATCGCGCGCAGCGAGGGCTTCCCCGAAATCGAGAATCCCGTGTACCAGCAACGAACGAGAGCCGGATGCCGCCATCCACGAAACTCTATGACAGCCGGCGAGCTTGAACCGGGGAGATGATGCTGTGACCGATGCCGGAGGCTGCGAAGTGTCTGGACGCAGCAGGGCATCCGGCGGAGAATGAGAGATCGACTCCGGAGAGGGGGCTACATGTCCGAAATCGAGTCAAGGAACCTCCCGAGCCAACCCACGTTGGTGATGAGGACGGAAACAACCGTCGCCGGGATTCCGGAATTCCTCGGCCGGGCATACGGAGCTTCGGCTGCACACGCACAGGTCGCTGGTGTCGACATCGTCGGTCCGCCGTTTGCACGCTACGAGAGGCTCAACGGCCCTGAGAGCGGCTTCGCGATCGAAGCCGGCTTTCCGGTGTCGAAGGCTGTCGACGGAAGTGGCGACGTCGAGGCATCGGCACTGCCGGGCGGTCCCGCAGCTGCAATCTGGCACATCGGGCCGTATGACACCATGCAGCCGACATACGCGGCTGCCATGGCGTGGATCGAGGAACAGGGTGCCACACCGAGCGGAACACCGTGGGAGATCTACTACTCGGATCCCTCCACCGAACCCGATCCCGCGACGTGGAGGACCGAGGTCATCTGGCCGTACCTGCCGGGCGGGTAGGGCAGACCTCCGTCCGCGCACTGGGAGCGATGCCGCCACCCAGAATGCCGGAGCCAGCCCCCTGAGGCTGGGTCTTCAGTCGCGGTATCAACCGGTCGGCATTCCCTGCACGATGGTGAACCTGCGTCGGGCCGGAGCAGAATCCGCGTTCCGCTCCGGCCCGATGTGTGGCCCTCCGGGTGACCGGCGTTCCGCTACGAGTGATCGCTCAAGTGTGCGTTGTGCAGGAATCCGCTCATGCTGAACGGCTTCGACGCCTCCTCGCGACTCGGCGGGTACACCAGGGAGGTAGCGATCGCTCCGAGCGCACACGCCCCTGCGCAGATCATGAACGCCAGTGGGAAGTTGTCCATGTCACCGAGCGCACCACCGAGGATGGGGAAGACAATGCCGCCTGCCCCGTAGGCGAGGAATACCCACGGGTAGTTTTGACCAACCGAGGAGTCGCCATATTCGTCGGCCGTCAGAGCCGGGAACAGAGCGAAGTTGCCACCGAAGTTGAACCCGATGAGTGCAGCAGCAAGGTACAGCGTGTACTCGTTTCCAGCCATCGGGATGAACGCGAGAAGGAGCGCTGCCTGCGTTGCGGTCATGATCACCACAGACCGTTTGCGCCCAAGGCGATCGCTCATCCATCCCCACGCCAGCCGGCCGAAGCCGTTCGCCAAGCTGAAGAAGACGGCCATCGCCAGACCGGCGATGTCGTCGGCTTCGGCTTCGAGCATTCCGCCGTCCATCAGCGCCTCAACCGGCCACAGTTTCATGAGTCCGATCGCCATCAGACCACCACCGGCGCTTACGGCGAACGTCAGGAAGATCAGATAGAACTGGGGCGTCCTCAGCATCTCACTCGATGTGAAGTTGTCGCCGCCCGCCCCGGTGACCGCTGGCGGGGTGAACCCTGCCGGGAGCCAGCCTGCCGGTGGCATCACCATCCAAATGGAACCGACGAGAACGAGCGCAGCAAACGCGATGCCGTAGATCAGGAACGTGCCGTCAAGTCCGAAATTGTCGATGAGCTTGCCCCAGGTATCGGCCATCTGGATCCACAAGAGAGCACCGAATCCGAACCCGGCCACCGCTGCGCCTGAGATCATGCCCTTGTGATCCGGGAACCAGCGCATGCCGACGGCAATCGGAACGACATAGGCGAGTCCGATCCCCGCGCCGCCGATGAAGCCGACGCCGACCAGAACGATCCAGAAGTTCGCGCCGCCGTCAATAGCTGCAAATGCATAGCCAATGCCGAGGGTCAGGCCACCTGCGATGGCGAGCGTCCGGGGTCCCCAGGTGGGGAGCCTGCGGCCGGCGAACACCATCACGAGAGCGAACATCGCAAGACCGACCGAAAACACGATCTGGGTCTGCGTCTTCGACCATCCCGAGTCCTGCAATGCGGGCGTGAAAACCGACCACGCGTAGATGGCACCGAGGCAGAGCTGAATCAGCACCGCCCCGAGGACCACAAATCCTCGGTTGCTCACTCGTTGTGTCATACGGGACTTCCTCCTCGTGGCGAGCCGCACCGGCACGGCACCTCGGACATGTCCGGCGTTGGCCGGACACTGTCCGCATCACCCGATTCGGCTTGGTCTCCTGATCTGCAGTTGTGGCGCACAGACCGCCGCCCGGCAGGAATCGCGGTATCCCCGCGCCACACCCACAAGACAGCGTCTGACACAGGATTGAGTGTCACCCACTCGACGTGGCCCCGCTAGGGGCCATGGACCCCGAACATAGGGCCATTCCGCCGGACTTCGGTTGCCCCATCTCGGCTCGGGTGGATCAAATCAAAGCCTGCGGACGGGTGGTACGGTCGCCCGATGGCAGCCGACGGCCGCGACGAGCACAACTCCGACGCTGACCTCGCGGTGCAGTGGGTTGTCCGCTGGTGGTGGCTCTGGGCGATCCTCGCTCTCGCGGCAGGAGGATTGACGGTCGCAGCGGCCGACGGGTTTCCGATAGTCGACCTCGAGCTCGCATGGACAGTCGAGCAGGCGGACGACGTCACGCGGGGGGCGGACGTCGGCACGATTCGGTCGGCCATTCTCTGGGACTTCGTGTTCATATTCTTCTATGCCCTTGCGCTCTCCACCGGGGCATTGTGGGCGCGAAGGCAGTTCCGCAGCTCCGTCGGTATCGCCGTCGGCACCGTCGTTGCGTTCGGCGGCGTTGCCGCCGGGATCTTCGATGTTGTCGAGAACCTGTCGATGCTCGGCTACCTCAACGGCTGGAGTGGTTGGATCGCATTGGCGGGAACAATGGCCGTACCCAAGTTTCTGCTTGCGTTGGCGGGTGTGGTCTACATCGCCGCCGGCCTCGTGCTACTCGCCGTTCGCCGACCCAGCCGCTGAAGTCGGCGGCCCGACCGTCGGAGGGCCGTGACGCGTAGAGAGGGTGCCACGTTCGCGACGCCCTTCTCCTGGTTCTCCCGTCTTGGTCCCTCGAAGCGCTACTGCCCGGCTTCGCGGCGCCGGCGCGAACCGAACACGAGGAAGCCGCCGAGCAGCGTCAGCAGCGATCCGATCATCGCCAGCAGATCCACGTCCATCCCGGTCTTCGGCAGCTGGTTCGCCTGCACTCGGATCGTGAGGGATCCGTCGACACACAAGCCGTGGATGTCGCAGACCCTGACGGTGGAAATGAAGGTGCCGGCCGCGGCAGGTGAGCCGCCAAACGTTCCGTCGTTGGACAACGTCACTCCCGGCGGGAGCATGCCGTCGGCAAGGATGAACGTGTACGGGTCTCCGTCGGGATCGCTTGCGGTCAGCGGAACGAGCGAGCCTCCGACCGTTGTGGTCTGATCAGTGTTGGTCGGATCATCAGTGAAAGCCGGCGGATGGTTGGCAGGAGTGGCTGTCAGCGTGACGGTGGCCGTGTCGGTACCGCCGTTCCCATCGGAGATCGTGTACTCAAACGTGTCGACGCCGAGGAAGCCGGGGTTCGGGGTGTACGTGATCGTCCCGTCGGGGTTGACCGTGACCAACCCGTTGGTCGGATCCGTCACGTCGGTGACCGTCAATGGGTCTCCATCGATATCCGTGTCGTTGGAAAGCACGTGAATCACAACCGGGGTGTCGGACGGTATCGATCCCTCGTCGTCGACTGCCACCGGACCGTCGTTGGCGGGCTCAACAACCACGGTCACCGTGGCAGTGGCGGACCCGCCGTTGCCGTCTTCGACGGTGTACGTGAACGTGTCGGTTCCGTTGAAGTTAGGACTCGGGGTGTACGTGATCGTCCCATCAGCGTTGACCGTCACCGACCCGTTCGCCGGAACCGTCGCAGTCGCAACCGTCAGCGGGTCACCTTCTGGATCCGTGTCGTTGCCGAGCACCGGAACCACCACCGGCGTGTCCTCCGAAGTCGCCGCGTTGTCGTCGACCGCGACCGGAGCATCGTTGACCGGTTCAACGGTCACGGTCACGGTGGCGGTATCAATACCGCCAGCACCGTCGGAGATCGTGTAGTCGAAGGAGTCCTCGCCGCTGAAGTTGGGGTTCGGAGTGTACGTGATCGTGCCGTCGGTGTTGACCGTGGCCGTTCCGTTGGCTGGGCTGCTGGCGCCCGTGACGCTGAGCGGATCGACGTCGGGATCGGTGTCGTTGTCGAGCACCGGGATCACGACCGGGGTGTCTTCCGGTGTCGAACTGCCGTCGTCGACGGCGGTGGGGCCGTCATTGTCCGGATCGACGACCACGGTCACGGTGGCCGTGCCAACGCCACCCTGCCCGTCTGAGATCGTGTAGGTGAAGGTGTCGGTTCCGTTGAAGTTGGGGTTGGGGGTGTAGGTGATCGTCCCATCAGCGTTGACCGTCACCGACCCATTCGCCGGATCCGTCGCATCCGTCACCGTCAACGGATCACCATCGATATCCGTGTCGTTGCCGAGCACCGGAACGACAACCGACGTGTCCTCCGACGTCGACGCACCGTCATCGACCGCGACCGGAGCATCGTTGATCGGATTCACCGTCACCACCACCGTCGCCGTGTCACACGCATCGTCATCGTCACACACCTGATACGAGAACGAATCCGATCCAGAGAAATTCACATCCGGCGTATACGTCACCGACCCATCGCCATTCACCACCACGGAACCACTCGACGGATCAACCGTGACCACCACCGTCGACGCAACAACCGTGCCATCCACATCGGTGTCGTTAACCAACACCGGAATCGTCACCGGCGTGTCCTCATCAGTGCTATCCAAATCATCATTCGCAACCGGCGGATCATTGATCGGCGTGACATCAACCGTCACCGTCGCCGAGTCACACGCACCATTGGGATCACACACCTGATACGAGAACGAATCGGGACCCGAATAGTCGGCATCGGGCGTATACGTAACCGTCCCATCAGCATTGACCACCACCGTGCCATGGCCCGGATCCGTAACATCCGCCACCGTGAGAACGTCACCGTCAGGATCCGAATCGTTACCAGCCACCGGGATCACCACCGGCGAATCCTCACCCGTCGTTGTGCTGTCATCGTTCGCAACCGGCGCATCATTGATCGGATTCACCGTCACCGACACCGTCGCCGTATCGGTCCCGCCGTTCCCATCAGAGATCGTGTACTCGAACGTATCCACACCGTTGAAATCAGCATCCGGCGTATACGTCATCGTCCCATCCGCATTCACCGTCACCGACCCATTCGCCGGATCCGTCACACCCGTGACGGCGAGCGAATCACCATCAAGATCCGAATCGTTACCAAGCACCGGAACCACAACCGGCACCTCCTCCAGCGTCACGCTCAGATCATCATTGGCAACCGGCGGATCGTTCGCCGGCGTCACTTCAATCCGCACTGTTGCTGAGTCACACAACCCGGTCGGGTCACACGACTCATACGTGAATGTGTCGATGCCGTGGAAGTCGGAATCCGGGGTGTAGACGAAGCTGCCGTCGGGGCTCATGGCGACGGTTCCGTTGGTCGGATCCGTTGCGCTGGACACCACAAGAGGGGCGCCTTCGGGATCCGTATCGTTGCCAAGGACTCCGGGTGCAGGGACGACAAGTGGTGTGTCCTCGGGCGTCGTGTGGTCGTCATCAACGGCTGTAGGAGCCTCGAAGGGGTTCACGAGGATGAGGACGCTGGCGGTGTCCGTTCCTCCGTTGCCGTCGGAGATCGTGTAGTCAAAGGTATCGGCTCCGACGTAGCCGGGATCCGGAACGTAGGTGAAACTCCCATCGGTGTTGACCGTGACCGACCCGTTCGCCGGATCGGTGGCACCCGTGACGCTGAGCAGATCGTTCTCCGGGTCCGAGTCGTTGTCGAGCAGACCCGGTGCAGGAACCGTCAGCGAGGTGTCTTGCGGCGTGGTCCCGAGATCGCCGATGGCAATCGGATCGTCGTTCACCGGGTCAACCGTTACCGAGACCGTCGCCGCGTCACATTCGTTGTCCGGGTCGCACACCTGGTAGGTGAAGGTGTCGGTTCCGTTGAAGTTGGGGTTGGGGGTGTAGGTGATCGTCCCATCAGCGTTGACCGTCACCGACCCATTCGCCGGATCCGTCGCATCCGTCACCGTCAACGGATCACCATCGATATCCGTGTCGTTGCCGAGCACCGGAACGACAACCGACGTGTCCTCCGACGTCGACGCACCGTCATCGACCGCGACCGGAGCATCGTTGATCGGATTCACCGTCACCACCACCGTCGCCGTGTCACACGCATCGTCATCGTCACACACCTGATACGAGAACGAATCCGATCCAGAGAAATTCACATCCGGCGTATACGTCACCGACCCATCGCCATTCACCACCACGGAACCACTCGACGGATCAACCGTGACCACCACCGTCGACGCAACAACCGTGCCATCCACATCGGTGTCGTTAACCAACACCGGAATCGTCACCGGCGTGTCCTCATCAGTGCTATCCAAATCATCATTCGCAACCGGCGGATCATTGATCGGCGTGACATCAACCGTCACCGTCGCCGAGTCACACGCACCATTGGGATCACACACCTGATACGAGAACGAATCGGGACCCGAATAGTCGGCATCGGGCGTATACGTAACCGTCCCATCAGCATTGACCACCACCGTGCCATGGCCCGGATCCGTAACATCCGCCACCGTGAGAACGTCACCGTCAGGATCCGAATCGTTACCAGCCACCGGGATCACCACCGGCGAATCCTCACCCGTCGTTGTGCTGTCATCGTTCGCAACCGGCGCATCATTGATCGGATTCACCGTCACCGACACCGTCGCCGTATCGGTCCCGCCGTTCCCATCAGAGATCGTGTACTCGAACGTATCCACACCGTTGAAATCAGCATCCGGCGTATACGTCATCGTCCCATCCGCATTCACCGTCACCGACCCATTCGCCGGATCCGTCACACCCGTGACGGCGAGCGAATCACCATCAAGATCCGAATCGTTACCAAGCACCGGAACCACAACCGGCACCTCCTCGGGCGTCGTTGCGGTGTCGTCGACCGCGTCCGGGTCGTCGTTGATCGGCAGCACGGTCACGATGACCGAAGCCGTATCGCCGCCGCCGGCCCCATCGGAGATCGTGTAGGTAAACGTGTCGATGCCGTGGAAGTCGGCATCGGGTGTGTAGGTGACCGTGCCGTCCGCGTTGATCGTGACCGAACCGTTCGCCGGATCCGACGCATCGGTGACGGTGAGTGTGACACCGTCGATGTCGGTGTCGTTGTCGAGGACCGGGATCACGACCGGCGTGTCCTCGTTGGTGGTGTCCGAGTCGTTGACCGCATCAGGTCCGTCGTTGACCGGGTCGACCGTGACCGTCACGGTGGCGGTGTCGGTTCCGCCGGCCCCGTCCGAGATCGTGTAGTTGAACGAGTCGCTGCCGTTGAAGTCCGGATTCGGCGTATAGGTGACCGTCCCATCACCGTTGACCGTCACCGACCCGTTCGCCGGATCGGTGGCACCCGTGACCGACAGGGTGTCGCCGTCGATGTCGGTGTCGTTGTCCAGGACGGGGATCACCACCGGCGAGTCCTCACCCGTCGTCGTGCTGTCATCCACCGCAACCGGATCGTCATTCACCGGATCAACCGTCACCGTCACCGTCGCCGTGTCCGTCCCGCCGTTCCCATCCTCGATGGTGTAGGTGAACGTATCGGTTCCGTTGAAGTTGGAGTTGGGGGTGTAGGTGATCGTCCCATCAGCGTTGACCGTCACCGACCCATTCGCCGGATCCGTCGTGCCGGCTACAGCGAGCGGATCGCTCTCAGGGTCGGTGTCGTTGCCGAGGACCGGAATCGCCACCGGGACTTCTTCATCGGTGTTCGCTGAGTCGTCGACTGCGTCAGGAGCATCGTTCACCGGATCAACGGTCACGGTCACTGTCGCCGTTTCGGTTCCGAGGAACCCGTCGGAAATCGTGTAGTCGAACGTGTCTGTCCCGTGGAAGTCCGCGTCTGGGGTGTAGGTGACCGTCCCATCGGCGTTGATCGTGACCGAACCATGAGTGGGATCGGTGGCGTCTGTGACGGTGAGGGTGTTGCCTTCCGGATCAGAGTCGTTGTCCAACACCGGGATCGTCACGGGCGTGTCCTCCGGCGTTGTACCGCTGTCATCGATCGCCACCGGAGGATCGTTCACGGCACCGACCACGATGGTCACCGTTGCAGCGTCGCATGCGCCGTCGTCGTCACACACCCGATACTCGAACGTGTCGATACCGGCGAAGTTCGCCGCCGGCACGTAGGTGACCGAACCGTCGGGGTTGACACCCGCGATGCCGTTCGACGGGTCGGATGTGATCGTCACACTCGATGGCTCCAGTGTTCCATCGATGTCGTTGTCGTTGTCGAGTGCCGGAATCACCACCGGCACGTCTTCGTCCGTCGAATCCACATCGTCGGTCGCAATCGGCGGATCGTTCACATCGGCAACGGTCACCGTGACGGTGGCGGTGTCGCTGCCGCCGTTGCCATCCGCGATGGTGTAGGTGAACGTGTCGATGCCGTGGAAGTTCGCGTCCGGGATGTAGGTGATCGTGCCATCACCCTGATCGACGATGGTGCCATTCGACGGATCCGTCGTACCCGTGACGGTGAGTGTGTCACCGTCAACGTCAGAGTCGTTCGGCAGCACATCGATCGTCACCGGCGTGTCCTCGGGAGTCGAGTCCGAGTCATCAACGGCGACTGGAGCGTCGTTCACTGAATCGACCGTGATCGTCACGGTTGCGGTGTCGGTGCCGCCGTTGCCATCCGAGATCGTGTACGTGAACGAGTCGATGCCGTGGAAGTCAGGATCCGGTGTGTACGTGACGGTGCCGTCACCGTTGATCGCAACCGAGCCATTCGACGGAGCCGTCGTACCCGTCACCGTCAGCGTGTCGCCATCAACATCGGTGTCGTTGTCGAGGACCAGGATCGTCACCGGCGTGTCCTCATCGGTCGTGTCCGCGCCGTCGACTGCGTCCGGGTCGTCGTTGATCGGCAGGACGGTCAAGATGACCGAAGCCGTGTCCGTTCCACCGTTCCCATCAGAGATCGTGTACGTGAACGAGTCGATGCCGTGGAAGTCAGGGTCCGGGGTGTACGTGACGGTGCCGTCACCATTGATCGCAACCGACCCGTTCGCCGGATCAGACGCGTCCGTGACCGTGAGCGGGTCACCGTCAACGTCGGTGTCGTTGTCGAGGACCGGGATCACGACCGGCGTGTCCTCATCCGTCGTGTCCGAGTCGTTCACCGCATCCGGAGGGTCGTTGATTGGGTTGATGGTCACCGTCACCATCGCGGTGTCGGTGCCGCCGTTGCCATCCGAGATCGTGTACGTGAACGAGTCGATGCCGTGGAAGTCAGGATCCGGTGTGTACGTGACGGTGCCGTCACCGTTGATCGCAACCGAGCCATTCGACGGAGCCGTCGTACCCGTCACCGTCAGCGTGTCGCCATCAACATCGGTGTCGTTGTCGAGGACCAGGATCGTCACCGGCGTGTCCTCATCGGTCGTGTCCGCGTCGTCGACTGCGTCCGGGTCGTCGTTGATCGGCAGGACGGTCAAGATGACCGAAGCCGTGTCCGTTCCACCGTTCCCATCAGAGATCGTGTACGTGAACGAGTCGATGCCGTGGAAGTCAGGGTCCGGGGTGTACGTGACGGTGCCGTCACCATTGATCGCAACCGACCCGTTCGCCGGATCAGACGCGTCCGTGACCGTGAGCGGGTCACCGTCAACGTCGGTGTCGTTGTCGAGGACCGGGATCACGACCGGCGTGTCCTCATCCGTCGTGTCCGAGTCGTTCACCGCATCCGGAGGGTCGTTGATTGGGTTGATGGTCACCGTCACCATCGCGGTGTCGGTGCCGCCGTTGCCATCCGAGATCGTGTACGTGAATGAGTCGATGCCGTGGAAGTCAGGATCCGGTGTGTACGTGACGGTGCCGTCACCGTTGATCGCAACCGAGCCATTCGACGGAGCCGTCGTACCCGTCACCGTCAGCGTGTCGCCATCAACATCGGTGTCGTTGTCGAGGACCAGGATCGTCACCGGCGTGTCCTCATCGGTCGTGTCCGCGTCGTCGACTGCGTCCGGGCCGTCGTTGACCGGATCAACCGTGATCGTCACGGTCGCGATGTCGCAGGCGCCGTCGTCGTCACACACCTGATACTCAAACGTGTCGGTCCCGTGGAAGTTGAGATCAGGCGTATACGTGATCGTGCCATCCGGATTGTCTGATGCGGCCCCGTTCGCCGGATTCGTCGTGACCGTCACACTCGCCGGGTCCAGTGTCCCATCGATATCCGAGTCGTTCCCAAGCACCGGAACCGTGACCGGCGTGTCCTCATCGGTGGTGCCGGTGTCATCGTCGGCAACCGGCGGATCATTCACATCAAGCACCGTGACCGTGACCGTCGCGGTATCGGTCCCACCGTTCCCATCAGAGATCGTGTAGGTGAACGAGTCGGTCCCATGGAAATTGAGATCAGGCGTGTAGGTGACGGTGCCGTCACCATGATCGACGATGCTGCCGTTGGACGGATCGGTCGTTCCCGTGACCGTCAGCGTGTCACCATCAACATCCGAGTCGTTGTCGAGCACCGGGATGGTCACCGGCGTGTCCTCGGGCGTGGTGTCCGAGTCATTCACCGCATCCGGATCGTCATTGACCGGGTCGACCGTGATCGTCACCGTTGCGGTGTCGGTGCCGCCGTTGCCATCAGAGATCGTGTACGTGAACGAGTCGATGCCATGGAAGTTGGGATCCGGGGTATACGTGACCGTCCCGTCACCATGGTCAACAATCGAACCATTCGACGGATCCGTCGTACCCACCACCGACAACGAGTCGCCATCAACATCCGAATCATTCGAAAGCACATCGATCGTCACCGGCGTGTCCTCATCGGTGGTGCCGGTGTCATCGTCGGCAACCGGCGGATCATTCACATCAAGCACCGTGACCGTGACCGTCGCGGTATCGGTCCCACCGTTGCCATCAGAGATCGTGTAGGCGAACGTGTCGGTCCCATGGAAATTGAGATCAGGCGTGTAGGTGACGGTGCCGTCACCATGATCGACGATGCTGCCGTTGGACGGATCGGTCGTTCCCGTGACCGTCAGCGTGTCACCATCAACATCCGAGTCGTTGTCGAGCACCGGGATGGTCACCGGCGTGTCCTCGGGCGTGGTGTCCGAGTCATTCACCGCATCCGGATCGTCATTGACCGGGTCGACCGTGATCGTCACCGTTGCGGTGTCGGTGCCGCCGTTGCCATCAGAGATCGTGTACGTGAACGAGTCGATGCCATGGAAGTTGGGGTCCGGGGTATACGTGATCGTCCCGTCACCATGGTCAACAATCGAACCATTCGACGGATCCGTCGTACCCACCACCGACAACGAGTCGCCATCAACATCCGAATCATTCGAAAGCACATCGATCGTCACCGGCGTGTCCTCATCCGTCGAATCCGAATCATCGACCGCAACCGGCGGATCATTCACATCGAACCAACCGTGACCGTGACCGTCGCCGTATCGGTCCCACCGTTCCCATCAGAGATCGTGTAGGTGAACGTGTCGGTCCCATGGAAATTGAGATCAGGCGTGTAGGTGACGGTGCCATCAGCATTGATCGTGACATCGACCCGTTGGACGGATCCGTCGTACCCGTGACCGTCAGCGTGTCACCATCAACATCCGAGTCGTTGTCGAGCACCGGGATGGTCACCGGCGTGTCCTCGGCCGTGGTGTCCGAGTCATTCACCGCATCCGGATCGTCATTGACCGGGTCGACCGTGATCGTCACCGTTGCGGTGTCGGTGCCGCCGTTGCCATCAGAGATCGTGTACGTGAACGAGTCGATGCCATGGAAGTTGGGATCCGGGGTATACGTGACCGTCCCGTCACCATGGTCAACAATCGAACCATTCGACGGATCCGTCGTACCCGTCACCGCGAGTGCGTCACCGTCAACATCCGAATCATTCGAAAGCACATCGATCGTCACCGGCGTGTCCTCATCGGTGGTGCCGGTGTCATCGTCGGCAACCGGCGGATCATTCACATCAAGCACCGTGACCGTGACCGTCGCGGTATCGGTCCCACCGTTGCCATCAGAGATCGTGTAGGCGAACGTGTCGATGCCTTCGAAGTTGGCATTCGGCGTGTACGTCATCGATCCATCTGCGTTCTGCACTACGGACCCGTTCGCCGGTGCGGTCTGAATCGTCACAAGTGCGGGATCGATGGGGTCATCAACGTCGATGTCGTTGTCGAGGACCGGGATGGTCACCGGCGTGTCCTCGTCGGTGGTGTCTGAATCATCCACCGCAACCGGCGCATCATTGACCGGGTCGACCGCGATCGTGACCGTCGCGGTGTCGCAGGCGCCGTCGTCGTCACACACCTCATACTCAAATGTGTCGGTCCCGTTGAAATCTGGGGCGGGCGTATACGTGACCGTGCCAACGGCATTGACCGTGGCCGAACCGTTCGACGGAGCCGCCGTGACCAACACACTCGACGGGTCCAGTGTCCCATCAGCATCCGAATCGTTCCCGAGCACGGGAACTGTCACCGGCGTGTCCTCATCGGTGGTGGCGGTGTCATCGTCGGCAACCGGCGGGTCATTCACATCAGAAACCGTGATCGTCACCGTCGCGGTGTCGGTCCCGCCGTTCCCATCAGCGATCGTGTAGGTGAACGTGTCGATGCCGTGGAAGTCAGGGTCCGGGGTGTACGTGACGGTGCCGTCACCGTTGATCGTGACCAACCCGTTCGCCGGGTCCGACGCGGCCGTCACCGTCAGCGTGTCGCCATCAACATCGGTGTCGTTGTCGAGCACCGGGATCACAACCGGCGTGTCCTCATCGGTGAGGCCGGTGTCATCGTCGGCAACCGGAGCATCATTCACCGGATCTACCGTCACCGTCACCGTCGCGGTGTCGCAGGCGCCGTCGTCGTCACACACCTCATACTCAAACGTATCGGTCCCGTTGAAATCTGGGTCGGGCGTATACGTGACCGTGCCGTCAGGATTGTCCGACGCGGTCCCGTTCGCCGGAGCCGTTGTGACCGACACACTCGTAGGAACCAACGCCCCATCAACATCCGAATCGTTGCCAAGCACCGGGATTGTCACCGGCGTGTCCTCGGGCGTCGTTTCCGAGTCGTTCACCGCAACCGGCGAATCATTCACATCAAGCACCGTGATCGTCACGGTCGCGATGTCGCAGGCGCCGTCGTCGTCACACACCTGATACTCAAACGTGTCGGTCCCGTGGAAGTTGAGATCAGGCGTATACGTGATCGTGCCATCCGGATTGTCCGACGCGGCCCCGTTCGCCGGATTCGTCGTGACCGTCACACTCGCCGGGTCCAGTGTCCCATCGATATCCGAATCATTCGAAAGCACATCGATCGTCACCGGCGTGTCCTCATCGGTGGTGCCGGTGTCATCGTCGGCAACCGGCGGATCATTCACATCAAGCACCGTGACCGTGACCGTCGCGGTATCGGTCCCACCGTTCCCATCAGAGATCGTGTAGGTGAACGTGTCGGTCCCATGGAAATTGAGATCAGGCGTGTAGGTGACGGTGCCGTCACCATGATCGACGATGCTGCCGTTGGACGGATCGGTCGTTCCCGTGACCGTCAGCGTGTCACCATCAACATCCGAGTCGTTGTCGAGCACCGGGATGGTCACCGGCGTGTCCTCGTCGGTGGTGTCCGAGTCATTCACCGCATCCGGATCGTCATTGACCGGGTCGACCGTGATCGTCACCGTTGCGGTGTCGGTGCCGCCGTTGCCATCAGAGATCGTGTACGTGAACGAGTCGATGCCATGGAAGTTGGGATCCGGGGTATACGTGACCGTCCCGTCACCATGGTCAACAATCGAACCATTCGACGGATCCGTCGTACCCGTCACCGCGAGTGCGTCACCGTCAACATCCGAATCATTCGAAAGCACATCGATCGTCACCGGCGTGTCCTCATCGGTGGTGCCGGTGTCATCGTCGGCAACCGGCGGATCATTCACATCAAGCACCGTGACCGTGACCGTCGCGGTATCGGTCCCACCGTTGCCGTCAGTGATCGTGTAGGCGAACGTGTCGGTGCCGTGGAAGTTGGGATCCGGTGTGTAGGTGACCGTGCCGTCACCGTTGATCGTGACCGACCCGTTCGCCGGGTCCGACGCGGCCGTCACCGTCAGCGTGTCACCATCAACATCCGAGTCGTTGTCGAGCACCGGGATGGTCACCGGCGTGTCCTCGGGCGTGGTGTCCGAGTCATTCACCGCATCCGGATCGTCATTGACCGGGTCGACCGTGATCGTCACCGTTGCCGTGTCGGAGCCGCCGTTGCCATCAGAGATCGTGTACGTGAACGAGTCGATGCCATGGAAGTTGGGATCCGGGGTATACGTGACCGTCCCGTCACCATGGTCAACAATCGAACCATTCGAC
The DNA here is from genome assembly GCA_942491345.1 of uncultured actinomycete. Classification (GTDB taxonomy): domain Bacteria; phylum Actinomycetota; class Acidimicrobiia; order Spongiisociales; family UBA5794; genus JAHEEL01. The sequence goes on along the minus strand of CALOAN010000020.1, from coordinate 233,505 downwards.
GGATCCGTCGTACCCACCACCGACAACGAGTCGCCATCAACATCCGAATCATTCGAAAGCACATCGATCGTCACCGGCGTGTCCTCATCCGTCGAATCCGAATCATCAACCGCAACCGGATCATCATTCACCGAACCAACCGTGATCGTCACCGTCGCCGTATCACTGGCGCCGTTGCCATCAGAGATCGTGTACGTGAACGAGTCGATGCCATGGAAGTTGGGATCCGGGGTATACGTGACCGTCCCGTCACCATGGTCAACAATCGAACCATTCGACGGATCCGTCGTACCCGTCACCGCGAGTGCGTCACCGTCAACATCCGAATCATTGGCCAGGACCGAGACCGTCACCGGCGTGTCCTCATCCGTCGAATCCGAATCATCAACCGCAACCGGATCGTCATTCACCGAAACAACCGTCACCGTCACCGTCGCCGTATCGCACTCGTCGTAGATGTCGCACACGTCGTAGTCGAACGTATCAGTGCCGAAGAAATCCGCAGCCGGCGTATACGTGACCGTGCCGTCGGCATTGATGACAACAGAACCGTTCGCTGGGATCGTGGTCATCGCGACCCTCAGAGGGTCGCCCTCCGGATCAGAATCATTGGCCAGGACCGAGACCGTCACCGGCGTGTCCTCATCCGTCGAATCCGAATCATCAACCGCAACCGGCGGTCCGTTCACAGTGAACGAAATGGACGATTGGTCGTCCTCGCTCGGGTTGTTGTTGCCCGGGCGGGAGTTCGGGTCGGTCTGATCGGCAGCAGTGATCTCGGCCTCGTTCGTCACGATGTCTCCGAGCGCTGCCGTGACCTGAACCTCGATCTCCAATGTCTCGGTGCCCGGGGTCGGGTCTGGTTCAACGGGGGCAGATACCGATCCGACGTTCCACACGCCGGTGGCCGGCACGTAGGTTCCGGTCGATGCCACATGGCTGAGGTACGTGACCCCATTTGGGAGAACGTCGGCAACTTCGACTCCCGTCGCATCGTCCACGCCGAGATTCGTGACCGTCAGTGTGTAGGTGACGGTCTCGCCGGGCTCCGGTGTTGTGTCACTGATCGTCTTGTCGAGCGCCAAGTCGGCGCCGAAGGTGTCGACAGCGAGTACCACCGCCGACAGCAGGATCAGGTCTTGGCCGGCTGAGAAACCGAGCTGCGCGGTGGTATCGCCTGGATCCACGCTGCCGTCGACGCTGAAGCGATCGAGGTCGACGCCGTGCGAGGCGGAGTTGCCGGTGAACGTGATCGTCGAGTTGTAGGGATCGGTGGCCGGATTGAGGGCGCCGCCCGAGACGAGGTCGCCATTGAACGTCAGCGATTCGTCGCCCAGAGTTCCGAGACCAGGATCGCCTTCCCAGGTGAGAACCACGATGTCGCCCGTTGCAGGATCGGGTGCCGTGAAGTCCGAGAGGGTGTAGGTGTTCGACGAGTAGCGCTCGAATGAGAATCCCTCGTAGAGGTTGATCGCGCGGTTGGGGAGCAGGTCATCGCTGTACACCACGATCAAGCTCCACCCGGATACGACGCCGCTGGAAGCGCAGTGTGGGTTTCCGGTGTAGACCGTCAGATCTGAGAAATCGTAGGTTGCGTTGCGGTTGGTCACCACGATGTCTGTGACGTCCGCCACGCCACTGAACCAGTCGAACGACGTCGAGGCATCGAGATCGAATGTCTCGGTGTACCTGCGATCTGCGCTCACCGATTGCCCCTGGAACGTGACGTCGTAGTCGGGGTCGAAGCCGGCCGAGACTCGATGTGAACCCACCCAATACAGGTAGGCCGCGGTGATGGTGCCGGCGGACGGAAGGCCAGTCAGCGCTGCGCTCGATCCGTTCGACACGGCGCATGCGTCCGCGCTGTTGGATGCAGTGCGCAGCGTATTGCCCGTGCCGGCGACGTCGTAGTGGCCGAGCCAGCGCTCCCAGGGAACCACCTCGGTTCCGGCAGAAGCGGGGGCCGCGAGAAGGAGCTGGCCGATCACCATGATCACCGTCAGCAACGCGACAATCCGCCCTGCGCTCGGGCGGTGGTCGTTTGTGAGGGTTGTTCCCCAACTCATGGCTCGCTTCGGGTCTTTCGGGAGCGGCCCGATCCGGGCCGTGAACGGGCTGGTGTCCTACCTGCCATGTTGATCGGCCACGTGCGACACCCGCTTGACCGGTTCTTCGAGCCAGGAATGGGGGTTTGGGAGGGTCGCCGGCTCACTAGTCACCGCGGGCTGCACATTGCCGGCATTCGGCAACCCTCAACCCAAGGTTCACGGTTGCTGGGCCCACGAAAGTGGAGGAGGCCATTGGCCTCCTCCACTTTCCATCAGCTCGGTTGTACTTCGCCTTGGGCTCGCTAACTGCCGGCCGCAGGGGGCGGCGGTGGCGGAGACTGACTCGTCGGACCGCCGGTGGGCGTCGACTGGTTCCGACCCGCAACCAGCCACCAGATCAGGGCCACGATTCCGACAACGCCGAGGCCGATGAGGACCCAGCCCCACCACGGGAAACCGCTGTCGGTATCTGCCTCAGCCGCTTCGTCGGTCGACCCGCCTGCTGGCGGGATCAGGAACTCTGCGCTGTACTCGCTGCCGTCGGCGGCGGTGCCCTCTACCAGGAGGGTTTCGACCTCAGTCTGGCGATCACCGAGAGCGAACGACTCCCACCAGACACCGCTATCGTCCACCGGAATGGTGGCCGTCAATCCGGTCTCGATCACCCTGAGATTTGCCGTCGACCCGGGGAGGAAGTTGAGACCGGTCGTCGTCATGAGGCGATTGGTATCAACGTTCACAACGACATACGGGTTGCGGACCAGGGGGCTCAGCTGAGCCACCACTTCGGAGCCAAACTCAACCATCTCGCCCGCTTCGGGAGTTTGGTCGACCACGATGCCCTCGGAATCAGGGTCGTCCGGATCTTCGAGGAAGGTGATCGTCAATCCGACCTCTTCCGCCAACGTGGTCGCCTCGTCAGTCGTCAATCCGGTGAACTCAGGGACTTCGACATCCTCGGGTCCCGTGGAGACCGCCAGGTCGACAGTTGTCCCCGGGGCTACCTCGGTGCCGGCGACCGGGTTCGTCGAGATGACAAGGCCCTCCTCGATCTCCATGCTGGACTCTTCAGTTGTCGTCACCACGAATCCCTCACCCTCAAGCGCAGCTTGAGCGTCTGTCGCGGCCTGACCGACGACATCGGGAACGGGAATCGTCGAGGGGCCCGCCGAGACGATCATCGTGACGGTCGAACCCGGATCAACTTCGGTTCCGGCGGCAGGACTGGTCTCGACAACAAGACCGGCTTCGATGTCGCTGCTCGGCTGCTCCTCGGTGGCGGCAACAAGACCGGCCGCCTCGAGTGCAGCTTGACCATCGGCAGCGGCGAGGCCGGCAACGTCGGGCACCGGGACGGTGCCCGGGGCGGGCGGAGCGATCGCTGCAATCAGGTCGGTCATCGAGGGGATCGTCGAGACTGCGACGTCCGGCGAAGCCCCGTCGCTGACGGCAAACGCGTCGGTGTAGGAATCCGCTGGTGTGACGACATCTCTCTCGATGTCATCGACCACCACCGGAACGTTCGAGTCTGCAGCCACCGTCTGGAGGAGAGTGCCCTCCCCCGGCTGCAGGGTCTCGTCCACAACGAGGCTCCCGATAGAAACCACAACCGGTGCGCCTGTTGCGTTCCACACTCGAATCTTCGCCGAACCGGCGTCGATCGGCTCGACCTCAACCGGGTACGCACTGCCACCGGTGTCGCCATAGCCGGACACCACCGTCTGCGCCGGGACTTGGGCGGAGTTGATGGGCACGTTCGCCACGATTGCGCCGTCGGCCGTAAAGGTGACCTCGGACGGGCCGACGGGTATGTACGGGACCGGGCTCGCAGCTGTGTACTCCAGGCCGGTAGCGACCGCTTCGGATCCGACCGCCACGTCCACTGCGTCGGTGCTCGAGCCGTTGACGTTCGCGAGATATGCGCTCGAGCTCGATTCCTGAGCGCCGGCCCCAATCGCAGCGGATAGCAGACCGCCCACCATCGCGACGACGAGCACAGCCCGGCTGATCGACTTCATGATCGTTCCCCAATCTCTCGCCGGCCGATGGCCGAGCGCGCTAGTTGATCCAGTTCGGCAATGGTATCCAGACTCCTCGCAAGCCACGGTATCTACCGCGCGTCGAAGCGCAACAACACCATTACCTACTTTCGGCCAGGTGGACTCCACACTTGAACAACCAAACAGAGCAGACCTGCGAGCGCTTAGCTCTTCCCCCACCATCGAAGGACACGGAGCGCGCGGAGTGTGTTCCACCTTCCGGCGACCCGTCCCGGTTCAAGGGGAAAGAAGACCTCACCGCTGTACTGACTGCCCTTGCCCCATCGCCCGTCAGGACGGCGCGCTGCGCGCACCAGCTCGATTGCGTCGGTGGCCCTCCGATCGGGGGTCGCGTCGGCGTCACGGAGATGATCGAGTCCGCGCAACACGTCGTAGTGCCATCGCGGCGGAAAGTGGAATGTCGTCCACGCGTCGTTGATCACCTCGCCGGTTCGGTGCGACCGGTACATCCGATGGTCGAGCAGGAACTCGTGGCCGCCGGCGATGGCGGCGTCGGCTTCGCTCGCACCGGTCGATCGTTTCCATTCGAACAGGCCTTCGAGCACGGAGATGGTGGTGTGGAACGACGAGTGGGTGGCGCCCCGAACGTCCTGACAGTTCCACCCACCGTCCGGCATCGCTGCGCCCACGAGGAGCTCTGCAATCGAGTCGACCCTCCGATCGGCACCATCGAAGTGCGACGAAATCGCAAGCACCATCCCGTTGACGCACCGCTCGGCGTACGAGTGGCTCGCCCAATACGACACACCTCCGTCGTACCAATCAGCGTCGTCGAGCAATCGACGGCAGCCGGCATTGGCACGCTCATTCGCAGAAGACAGCCCCAGTCTTCTCAGCAGAAGCAGCGTGTACGTCGTCGATGTCCACTTCGGGGTGTAGAGGCCGTTCCCCCATGTCCCTCCCGGGTCCTGCTGGTCGAGCAGCCGCCTCCCCCACCCTTCCCTCTCAACCGCGGCTCGCGTCGCCCGCCAGGTCCGAGGTCTCCTGTCGAGGAGATCGCGCTCCGTCTGCCATCGGATCGCCGGGTCTCCCCCGGCCAGCCACTCCACAGCTGGATCACGCATAGCCGCATGGTGGAACCCTCTTCGAGAATTCGCAAACCAGGCCGGCTCTACGTCACAAGAGAATGACGACCAGCGAGCCGCTCAGAGTGAAGAACGGACGATGACATGGGACCGGCACCGCCGGGCACTCCCCGGCGCTGAAGGAGTACTGTCGATAGGGAAAGAAGGAGGTCCCTCATGGCACAGGAAGCCAAGCCCACGAACGAGTACATCATCACGCTGCTCGACCGCGTCTTGGACAAACTCGCCGGTCTGGCGGACCGGCAGCGTCAGATCGAGGCCGAGCTCGGTCGGATGACGAACGCTGCCACGAACTCAAGCCGCTCGTAGGAGATCAGGTTGTGTGGGCCGCTCAGCTCTGACGACGCCCGCGAGCGCCCACGGCAATGAACACGACTCCAATCACTCCGATCACGATGAGCGGCGTCGTGCCGACCGAGCTCCACAGCATCAGTGCCGCGGCCCCCACGGCCATCACGATGCCAACGATGAAGAGCGCCGTGTTCCTCGAATCGGTCGCAATTGCCATTCACACGTCCTGAGCACGGGGACGGATCCGGAACAGTGTCCAAGGTCACAGCTGAGCCGCCGGGCTCGCTGTGAATTGATGGGCGTCGTCGGGATTCAGACCCGCGATTCACGACTCACATTTCGCCGCATCACGGCCCCTGACACGCAGATAGGATCGGCGTGTGTCCACCACTGCCGACTCCGATGAGCTGAGGGTCTCCCCGCTCGAACTCTTCTTCGATCTCGTCTTCGTCTTCTCGATCACCCAGGTGGCCGCTCTACTCGCCGGCGACCCATCCCTCGAGGGCCTGGTCGGTGGGTTGCTCGTCTTGCTCCTCATCTGGTGGTCGTGGTCTCAGTACACATGGGTCTTGAACTCCCTCGGGAACGAGGCCACGGTGATGAAGCTCACCTTGCTGGCCGCCATGGCAGCAGTGTTGTTCATGGGACTCGCCGTCCCCGATGCTCTCGGAGAGGGCGGTATGTGGTTTGCCGCCGGGTACGCGGCCGTGCTCCTCCTCGGGCTCACCGTGTTCGCCGTCGGCGCACCACGGGACCAGCGGGCCGACCGCAATCGGTATGCCATCCCTGCATTCATCGGCGTTCTCACTGTCTTGGTCGGAGGCCTCGTCGAGGGCGAGCTCCGCCTGGTTGTGTGGGGTGTTGGCATGGCGATTCAGATCGGCGCAGCGTTCTTCGCCGGGAGTGGTGATTTCCGGATCAAGCCGGCCCACTTCGCGGAGCGCCACGCGCTGTTCGTGATCATCGCCCTCGGGGAAACCATCGTCGCAGTCGGACTCGCCGCCGCGGGCAGCGAACGTGATATCGAGACGACACTCGCGCTTGCCGGCGCCTTCCTTGTGGTGGCGGTTCTCTGGTGGGCCTACTTCGACTCGCTCACCATGGCGATGGAACGTGCCTTGGCCGCGGTAACCGGACCGGCGCGTGGCTCGACGGCGCGCGACATCTTCACCCTCGGACACATCCCGCTGATTGCCGGGGTGGTGTTGTATGCGGTTGGTGCCGAGGAGGCCGTTGCCCACGCTTCGGAGCATCTCGACTCCGCCGGTCGTACCTCGCTCGTATTGGCAGTCGGATTCGTCGTGGGGGCCTACGCGTTCCTTGCCTATCGGTCCGCTCGATTCATCACCTGGGAGCGCCTCGCAGGGGGCGCTGTCGCCATCGCCGCCATACTGGGCCTTCAGACCATGAACGGCGGCGCGATCCTGTGGATCGTCGCGGTCACCATCGGCCTCTCGCTACTGCTCGAAACACCCCGTGTGAGAGCTAGCCGGCCTCCACTTTCTACTCAAGAGCGAGAGGTGGTGCCAGATCCTGCGACTGCACCGCCTCGGCGGCTGCCTCGGCGCCAGCGTCCATCGCTGCAGCCAGCCCGTTCCCGCGGTGCCACGCAACGACAAATCCGGCAAAGAAGGCATCACCTGCGCCGTTGGTATCGACAACTCCCGGGACCGATACTGCGGGAACGTCCACCCACCCGTCCACCGAGGAGAGTCCACTCGCTCCGGCTGCGCCGTGCGTACAGATCGCGACGCGCGTACCCGCCGCGACCCGGTCCTCGAGAAACGTGCGCCAACCAGGCATCGCGATCGAGCTCATCAGCAGATGGTCGGCCGCCTCGATGAACTCGTTGTGGTGAGGATTGACACCGTCGTAGTCGTGGAGGTCCACCCAGATCGCCTTGCCCATCTCGACCAGCATTGGCAGGAACGGCCGGCAATGGTTGGTGATCGTGACTGACACAAGGTCGGCGGCTGCGGCCGCAGGGGTCATCGATGCGACATCCACGCCGAACCGGTCGGATCCGGCTTTGGCGAAGATCGAGATCCGCTCTCCTTCCCGATCCATGAGGTTGATGTGGCGCGTGGTGCCCGCAGGATCGGCCACGCCGACGAATTCGACGCCTCGGCGCTGCATCTCGCGGCGAATCCGGTGGCCCGCATCGTCGTCACCCACCAGCGCCCAGAGGGTCACGTCAACACCGAGGCGGCTGAGGTTCATGGCTTTGCCGGCACCGCTCGACCCGACCGCCTCGTGGAACCCGTGGGTGAACACGGTGTGAGGACGAGCCTCGGGGAACTCATCCAGGTACACCATCGTGTTCCAGGCGACACCACCCAGGATGAGCGCCTGCATCCGCTCGCGACTGCTCGACATCGATCGGCACGATACCGCCGCTGCCGATGCCCGAACGGCGCAGCCGGCTACGTCACACGCTTGTTGAATCGGGCGCCGGTTCCGGCTCTGTCCCTCCTTGATCAAGACGGAACGGCGGATACTGATCAGTCAGGAGCAGCACGTATGCCTCGACGCGTAAGACCCAACGATTGAGGCCGATGATCAGATCGAACAGCGGCTGCGGGTACCGGCGCGTGAACAGGAGGATGACGGCGGCGATCAAGACGAGCACGCCAATCAGCCCGCCGGCCGCGGCCGGTCCGGTCCAGTACCGGTCGCCGGCCCAGGCGTAGGTCCCTCCAACGAAGAGAGCGACAACGAGGTAGTGAGGGATGGCAAGCAGCCACGACTTCACGAAGATCAGACCCCGGGAGAGCCGCTCCGGGTACACAACATCGAATCGTGCCGGATAGTCGGGAACGTCGTCGAGCGTGAACGGCGGGTAGCGATCCGTCCCGAGTCCGCCGGGCCCGGCATAACACGTGACCCTCCACGTCCAGCGAATCACGCCGACGTTGAACTTGAAGAGCCCCTCCGGGTATCGAGCGGTGAAGAGGATGGCCCACCAGGCGATGAAGGTCACGAAGGCGAACGCAATCCACAGGAACAACAGCACGAAGTAGTGCGGAATGGCGAGGAACCATTTCACCAGCCAGAGCCATTGCGACAAAGGTTCGTCAATCGAGGCGTTGACCCATACCGGCTCGGCTGATGGCGCACGAGGCGCACGGGCAGGCAACGGCTCGTCCCTGCGTCCGACGACCGCAGCAAGGACGATGATCACGACCGCGATCACGAACAGCAAGAGGCCGAATCCGAGCATCGCGATACCAACAGGGAGTACCACGCCCGACTTCGCACCAATCGCGACGTCGGCCACTACTCCCGGCGACCCATCGGAATTCATCAGGACCACAACCCACCGACCTTCGGCCACATCCCACACGAGTTCTTGTGCGCCTGCGCCCGAGGTTTCCGCCACCCAGAAGTCCTGCTCGCCGGGTGGTTCGACGGCGACGCCTCCGGGAATCGAGCGGTAGCTCACCGGTTCGCCTGGGCGGATCTCGCGTACCTGGTCGTGAGCAGTCGCACCGAGGTAGGCATCAACGTCTGGCCCGGGGCCGATACCGAGGAACACCTCTCCGTCCGATTCGGCAACGCTGAAGCGAACGGTCAGGTCCACGAAGTCCCACACCCAGGCAGGAGTATCGGGTTCCGGTGCCAGGTCCGCTTCTTCAGTGATGATGGCAGCCGTCGGTGTGCCGAATCGCTTCGGTGCGGTGTCGAAGTAGCCGTCGTCCTGCGTCGTCACGGCGTACCCGATGGTCAGGAACGCCCCCGCGATGAGAAGACCCATGGCCATCAGCCCAACGATCACACCGGCGATTACCGCAACGATTCGACCCGCGCTCATGATCTCGCCCTTTCGGAGTCCGACCTCTCACTATGCCAAAGCTACTCCGATCCACCAGAGTCGAACGGAGGCATTTCCACCGGGTGTCGCGGGCAGGCAGCTCCGCAGCTGCCTCACCTATTCGGTCGGAAGTACTCCTTCACGGCCGTTCGCAACTCCTGGTCGCCGTCGTCGGTCATCCGACCCCTCGTCCGCCAGAGAATCTCGCCGTCCGGCGTGACCAGCATGGGCACAATCTCACCGACCGAATCGATGTCCAGAGCACGGAGGAAGCGCTTTCGGTCGAGGTAGATCGTGATGGTCGAATCCCGAACGCCAGGATCGGGAATCCCCGACCTCATCCCTCCGTCGATGAATCCTGAGACGGGCCGGTAGGCCTTCGAGATCACGGGCAGCTCGTAGGCCCTGAAGCTCGCGTACTCCTCTGCCAGCGCCGCCGCCGTCGGCACCCACGTGTTGACATCCCTCTGTTGCCATTGCCGAAAGGCGATCAGCAGCAGATTCACCTGGCCCGCCAAGGTTCCTGGAATCTGGTGTTCAACGAGGGAGAGGCTTGTGCCCTCGATTTCGGGGAAGCGTTCGACCATAGTCGGATCGTACTGCACCGCCTGATGCCCCGCCGGATGTCGTGATTGAGGTCGGTACCGAGCTACCCGAGTGTCGATGAACTCGTGGCTACGGGCAGCGACCTGCAACGATTCCCTTTCGGAAGGGGTTCATACAACTGATGTCGACACCACCCGAATCGCGGAAGATCCTCTCGACCTCCGAGGGTGTGAACCGCGAGGCATTCTCTCCGCTCGATTGGACGCTCTTCGTCGCGGTCGCGCTGATCTGGGGATCGTCTTTCCTGCTGATGGACATCGGCCTCGAGGCGTTCGAACCGGGCTTGATCACGTTGTTGCGCGTCGGCCTCGGCGCTGCCGCCCTCTGGCTGGTCCCGGCCGCATGGTCCACGCACATCGATCGAGCGGACTGGCCGCGCCTGGTGGCGTTGTCGGTGGTCTGGGTCGCAGTCCCGTACACCCTCTTCCCCATTGCTCAGCAGTACATCAACTCGGCGATCGCCGGAATGCTCAATGGTGCCGTCCCGATCTTTGCCGCTGTCGTTGCCATTGTGATGCTCCGCCGCCTGCCGCGAGCAGCGACAATTGCCGGACTCATCATCGGCTTCGCCGGAGTGGTGGCCATCAGCGCCCCATCCGTCGGCGAGGGAGGCACCGAAGCGCTCGGCGTGGCACTCGTTGTCATCGCGACCGCGTGCTACGGGCTTGCGATCAACATTGCCGCGCCGATCCAACAGCAGTACGGGTCAATCGCCGTGATGGCTCGGATGCTGGCGCTCGCAACGCTGTGGACGGCGCCGCTCGGAATCGTCGGAGCGACCGGTAGCACGTTCGAGTGGGCGCCGTTCCTTGCCATCGCCGTGGCGGGTGTCGTCGGCACCGGTATTGCGTTCGTGTTCATGGGAAACCTCGTCGGACGGGTCGGATCAACACGCTCATCGGTGCTCACCTACCTGATCCCGGTCGTTGCGTTGATCCTCGGTGTCGTGTTCCGTGGCGACGTGGTGGCGCCGATCGCTGTGGCCGGTGTCGCCATGGTGATTGCCGGAGCGGTGCTCGCATCCCGGCGAGACACCTCGGTGGCTGACCCACTGATGCCGTAGCGTCCCAATCCCCGATGATGGTCGGCCGTAGTATCCGAGCCGGCAGCTCGTCCGTTCTCTACGATTCGTCAGAGAACCACGAGGTGTTGAGATGTCAGATGTCTACCGATTCGCAAGCTTCTTGAGCTTCTGCGGCGTGCCAACTGTTCCGATAGACGACGTAGCCGACTCCGGTGCGGAGGTCGTCATCCTCGGCGCTCCGATTGACTGGGGAGCAACCTATCGGGGTGGCGCTCGATTCGGGCCGAAGGCGATCCGTGAGGCCGACTACCTCGATGCCGACATGCGGAGGCCGCACTTGTCGACCGGGATCGACCCCTTCGAACAGCTCTCGGTAGTCGACGTCGGCGACATTGCGGTCGCTCCCGGCTACCTCGAACTCGGGCTCGAAACCCTCGCGGAAACAGTGGAGCGGATCGCTCGCGGGGGCGCGGTCCCGATCGTGCTCGGCGGTGACCACTCGATCACCTTTGGAAACGGAACCGGCCTTGCCCGCGCCCACGGCGACGGGTCCTTCGGCCTCGTGCACTTCGATGCACATGCCGACACAGGAGAAACGAATGCCGGACAGCTCCACGGGCACGGCACGCCAATGCGGCGGCTCATCGAATCAGGGGCGGTGCCAGGACATCGCTTCGTCCAGATCGGCTTGCGCGGCTACTGGCCCGGCCCAACAACCGTCGCCTGGATGACTGAACAGCGCATGGAAACCTTCCTCATGACCGAGATCACCGAGCGCGGACTTGCTGCCGTGGTCGACGATGCGGTCGCCTCATGCTCGGGATCGGATTCGAAGGGGATCTTCATCTCCGTCGATATTGATGTGGTCGATCCCGGCATGGCTCCGGGAACCGGGACCCCGGAACCGGGAGGCATCACCTCGCGAGAGCTCCTCGACACGGTTCGCCGGCTTGCGCGCGATCTCCCTGTCGTCGGAGCGGACGTAGTGGAGGTATCCCCGCCCTACGACGGTCCCGGCCAGATCACCGCATTCCTGGCCAACCGCGTCGTCCTCGAGGTTCTCAACGGGATGGCCGAACGCAAGCTCGGCGCGTAGAAGCCCGCTCCCACGCCGGCCTTTCAGTCGCCGTGGGAGCGGGCGTTCGTTCGCTTGTGTCCCCCTACTTGACGATGATGCAGTAACCGCCTGCCAGGAGGATCAGGATTCCGCCGATCACCATCATCCAGATGATCGGGGTAAAACTCACCGGCTTGATCGTCTCGTAGTTGTCGAGGTTCATCGCGAAGATCCCGACGAATCCCTCGAAGCGCTGCAGCGAATCGGGCATGGTCTGCAACGCCGCTGCCGTCGCCGGGAAGTTCTCTCCCAAGAACGCATTCAGCTCATCGGGACTCAACCCGAGCTGTGCCGCGAGATCGGGCAGCATCTTGGTCTGCATCTCTTCGCCCATCGCAGCGACGACGACAAGCGAGCCTTCAGCACCGTCGATCAACTCCTGGGTATAGATCGGCTTGAGGTTGTCGTTGAGTTCGTCGGCATCGGCTGCCTTCTGAGGAAGACTCAGGGCAAACGTCGTGATCAGCAGGGCTGCGCCGAGCACCGCCGCAAGAATCGCCCAGACCCGCCCGGGCATGAAGAGCATCACGCCGGCAGCGATGGCAAGCAGCCCGGCGATCGTGATGATCCACGGCACGGTCGTCGCCGGCAGATCGTCTGTGGGAATGGCGTCGGCCGACTCGAACAACGCTCGCTGGCTGTCAAGGGTGTCGATCAGCCCTGAGAACGTGGCCGTGATCTCCGGGAGGGCCTCCATCCCCTGGGCAACGGCCGGATACTCGCTCTGCACCATGCCCCCGAATTCCTCAGGTGTCATGCCCAGCTGTTGAGCCATGGCGGGGGCAACCGCCGTCTGGAATTCCACGCCCGCTGCTTCCAGCCCGGCGACGTCGGCACGTGCGGTGTTGAGCGATTCCTCGGCGAGCAGCGGCCTGAAATCGGTGATCATCTCCTCGAATGCCGGACCGACCGCGAACAAGTTGTTGATCAGCGTCACCACGATGAACACGACGCCGACCAGAATCACCAGTCCGCCCGAAATCTTGCGCGGCAGGCTCACACTTCCGAAGCCTCCAGACGTTGTTACTCCGCTCCCGTTCCCCATACCCGAACCTCCGTGGTTGTGTCTCCGGCGCGGAGACTTCGTGGTCCCCGGTCGGCAGGAGCCTAACGATTGACGCCTCTGCCCGCTCGCTTCCCCGCCGATCGGAATGCCGGTCTGCTATTCCCCTCCGCCACCGACAACGGCCGGGTCGGTAACGTTCTGCAGGCGGACCTGGCCGCGAGCCAAAATGACATCGTCCTCGACTCGGACCACGTCGACTTGCCACACCTGTTGGGTGCGGCCCCGGTGGACGGGTGTAGCCGTTGCTCGAATCTTGCCGGTCCGGTGGGAGCGGAAGAAGTCGGTCGAGTTCGAAACACCAACGGCCCCGGTCATCCCCCGTTCCATGGCAGAAAGCGCCGCTCCGATCGATGCCGCCGTCTCAACAAGAGCGCAGTACGCACCGCCGTGCACAAGCCCGTACGGTTGGTGGTGGCGCTCGTCGACCTCGAGGCTGACAACAACCCGCTCTGGGGTCGCCTCTTCGTAATCGATACCGATGAGCCCGGTGAGTCCGGCCGACGGATCGTGATTGATCTCCATGTCAGCGACCTCCGCTTCAGATTGCAGGCCACACGCTACCTGCGCAGCGCTCGGTCGATCACCAGCGCTGGAGTTTGCACCCGTAGAGTGATGGCCGGCATGGGGAACACCGAAGTCGATCCGTACGAGGACCACTACCGGAAGCTGGAGCGCATGTACCTGAGCGCGCCGCTGAATGACTTCTATCGGCCGGCGATCCACGTTGAGCGCGGGCGATCGGAGATCACAATCCCGGTGAAGGAGGAGTTGTTTCACGCCGCGAGCGCCGTCCACGGATCCGTCTACTTCAAGATGCTCGATGATGCGGCGTGGTTCGCCGTCAACTCGCTCCTCAACGACGAGTTCGTGTTGACGACCACGTTCACCGTCTACCTGACGCGACCGGTCTCCTCCGGTTCTCTGCGTTCCGCCGGGTATGTGGTCAACGAAGGGCGTACCCGATGGATCGCCGAGGCCGTGGCCTATGACGGTGATGACCGGGAGATCGGTCGGGGCTCGGGAAGCTTCGTCAAGTCCGGCCGAACGCTCGGACCGGACCTGGGGTACGAGTAGATCAGTTCATCCGCCCCGCGACCGGGAGCCAGGCGGCGTTCGTTGGGATCGGGATGAACTGGTTGTCTGCGTTGCCTTGGGTGTTGGTGTACCGGAAGTACATGGTCGAGTTCGACGGCCGGAACAGCGCCGGGGTGAACGTTCCATCTCCGGTCCAGTCGCCGGCGACGAGCCGGTCGCCCGGATCGCCGAAGATGAACTGTGCATCCGCATTGCCCTGCGTATGGGTGTTACGGAAATACACCAACCCCGTCGACTCGCGGTGCAGCCCGGCGGTCTCGATGCCGTTGCCGTTGAAGTCTCCAACGAACGGCTTGTCACCCGGATTGCCGAACACATACGAGACCTCCGCAGCACCCAGACCCTGGTCACCGGACCCGAGTTTGTTGATGATGTAGAACGTCTGATTCGACGGCCGATAGATCGACACCGTGTCGAACCCGTCACCGTTGAAGTCACCCGCAATCGGGACATCACCCGGGTTCCCGAAGAAGAACTTGATATCCGCAATCCCCTGCGTATTGCTGTTCCTCAAATACACATACCCGTCGGACTGGCGATACAACCCCGGCGTCTCAACACCGTCACCGTTCCAGTCACCCACAAACGGATAATCACCAGGATCCCCATAGAAGAACGACGCTGTCGTGATCCCGACGTCATCGAAGAGGAACCACCTGCCCTGCGAAAGATCCACCAGCCCCGTCGTGTGACCGGGCGGCGGGAGCGGCGGATTCTTGATCCGTTCCACCATCGTGGTGATCCAGAACGAGTGTGCGCCGACTGCCTGTGCTTTGGAGTCGACGGTGCCGACGCCGCAATCAACCGGGCCGTAGGAGACGAGTCCGTAGACCACGCGTGGGCCGGCGGAAGCAGAGGGTGTCGCCCAACCGACCGCGGGGCCGCCGGAATCCCCAGCGCAGGCGCTGGCCAACACCGGACCGCCGAAACAGAAGACACCCCCGGCCGTCACGTCGGCGGAGTTGAGATCGCAATAGTCGGAGTCAATCGTTCCATCCATGCCGGACGTTATCCAGAAGTCGGAACCGTTGAGCGTGAGGCTCGGTCCCGTCGACAGGCCGTACTCTCCCCATCCGGCGACGGAGACCTGCTGATCCCTCACAGGCCACAACGGCTCGGCATTCAAGGGCACAACCGGAAGGGACGTGACCGGGGATTCGAAGCCGATCAGTGCGAGATCGGTGTCTCCCAGGTCGCCGGACCAGCCCGGGTGGATCTGAACCGTTGACGCTGTCCGCTGGATGCCCGGGTCGAGAAGGGATTCGGTGCCGAACAGGAGCTGGTACGAGGCGGACTCGTCGGCGCAGTGGGCGGCCGTCAACACGACGTTTGGATCGATCAAGACCCCAGTGCACAGGTAGTCGAAATCTCTGAACACGGCGACAATCCAGCCTGGATTGTCAATCGTGTCACCACCGGTGATCAGCGGCGATTGGCGGTCCGCGGTGCCCGGGGCGTCGACGATTGGCTCAGCGGGTGCGATGTAGGTCGTTTCTCGAGCTGCAAGGGTCGGACCGGAGACGGAGGCGGCTGGCGATGCGGCGACAAGGGTCAAGGCAGCGGCTGCGATCATCAGCCTGGGCATCAGTTGGGCCCGTGCGTCCATTTGTTCCGCCTTTCATCAGCCAATTGCAGCATGGCACACCACGACCCGAAGGGAAGCCAGAATGGCCCCGCAGAAGTCTTGAGTGTGCCATGGGCGCTCGTCTACGGCGCCGCAGCAGCGATCTCTCCGTGCGGCACGATGAACCACGCTTCGGGCTGCCGCGACCAGTCGAGCCAGGCCGCGGCGATGTCCTCGAGGTCGCTTCTCGTTGCGTGGCCTCCCTCAATCACATGTTGAGCGAGCGAAGACTCGACGATGCGGTCGGCCCACAGTCCACCCCACCATGCTCGGTCGTGCGGTGTCGCGAAGCGCCAGCTGCTCGTTGAAGCTCGGACATCAACGAAGCCCGCCTCTTGTGCCCATTGGAGCAAGTATCGCCCTGCGTCGGGTTGCCCACCATTGGCGACGGCGACCGAGCGATACGTGTCGAGCCATCGGTCGAGTCGGTCGTCGGCTGGATGCCAGGTCATGGCGCCGTAGTCGGCGTCGCGAGCTGCCACGATTCCGCCAGGGCGACACACACGGCGCATCTCGCGCAGTGCGGCCACTGGATCGTCTACATGCTGAAGCACCTGATGAGCATGGACGATGTCGAATGTGCCGTCGCCGAATCCAATGTCGTACACATCGCCAACACGGAATTCGACGTTGGCGATGCTGGCCGGCGTATCGCTCGTCGCCTGGTCGACGATCATTTCGGCGCTATCGATTCCGATCACACGGCCGGGTTCGACACGGCGGGCGAGGTCCACCGTGAGTGTGCCGGGGCCACATCCGACATCGAGAAGGGAGGCGCCGCGGGTAAGGCGAGCGGCGAGGTAGCCGGCTGAGTTGTCGACGGTTCGCCACCGGTGGGATCGCAGCACACTCTCGTGGTGGCCGTGTGTGTATCGCCCCATCCTGCTCACCATACCCACGCCGATCGATGTCCAATGCTGAAGCGTGGTCGTCGCGCGTCCGAAAGGGAGCTTCTCCTCTAGGCCGTCGCTGCGTGCCGTTCGAACATCACGGAACCGAGATGGGAGGTTCGATGGCGCTGCCCGCAACCGCCGACGAGATCTGGCCGTACATCGAGAAGTGGCCATTCGCGGTCGTCGGCTTCGTAACACCCAACGGTGAGCCCAGAGCCGCCGGCGTGATGTACAAGGTGAAGGATCGTGTGCTCAACGTGCTGACCGGTCCCGACACGTGGAAGGTCAAGCACATCAAGGCGAACCCCAACGTCGTCGTTACGGTGACCGTCCAGCGCCTTCCGATCAGGATTCGTCAGGCGCCACCGGCCGTTATCACGTTCCCGGGTCACGCCACGATCGTCCCGATCGATGACGTGGACGCCGAACTGCGAGCCGACCTCACTCGAGGTGTCGACGACACGATGGGCGACACGTGTGTGATCCGAATCACGCCGGTCGGCCGATTCGTGACATACGGCATCGGCGTGCCACTGATCAAGATGCGTCACCCCGACGAGTCCCTCGCCCGAGTGCCGGTCGGCTAGGGCTGACCGCTGACCTTCCACGACGAGGGGCCATCCACGAGCCTTTTCGGGACGGTCGACATCGCACGTGTAGGGCCTACCCCCGCAGGGCGTCCGCCACGGCCTTGCCGTATTCGGGGTTACATGACACAAGCGCCGCCTGGTCGGCCGCATCCTCGAGGTTGTCGGCCGGCACATCGGAGTAGCCGTGTCGGAAGTCGTCTTCGAGACCTTGAGCGAAGTCGGTGGGGCTCTGCCCAGCCGCGACCTCGAAGGTGTCACACCACCAGGCTTCCACCTCCGGTGGATTCACCTCGTCCGGCGGTTCGGTGGTTGTGGTCGTGGACGTCCTCGATGGCGCTTCGGTAGTTGCGACGGCCTCTGTTGACGTCGTCGCCGAGATCGTGGTGGTTGATACCGAAGTCGTCGTCGTGGTCTCAGTGCTCGCTACGGCAGCGGTTGTCTCAGAGCTCGGTGCATCATCGTCAGCACCCGTGCTGCTGCACGAAGTAGCCAGGATGGCCACTGCAGCGATCCACATGATCGTCCTGTACATCATCCGTCCTAGTTCGCTTCCGTTCGCCAAGGCTACGTCGATGTCTGCTCTTGACAACGAACCCAGGGTTCTCCACCTCGTATGCGGCGCCGTCAGCCCGCGGAATGGGCGGCGCTGCGAACCCAGGGTTCTCCACCCTCTATACGGCGCTGCCAGCCCGCGGAACGCACGATCCGGTGGTATTCCGCCGCCCGCCGTGCCAGCCCACCGTCGTCAATCGGACCACCCGACGACCAGGTCCTCGAGCGCTGTGGCGATACCAACAACAAGTGCCGCGTCCACCTGGTCGGGTGTGTCGGTCGGCGCATGGAAGAGCGACTCGAGCATCTCATCAACATGTTCAGTCGTGAAGGCGAGCGCCGGACGGCCTTGCATGGCGAATATCGCGTGGTCGCTTTGATACCACGCCGGACCCTCCACCAGGTCCTCTCGTCCTCCGAATGCCAGGTCGATGCGGGACTGGACGTTTGCCGCCACGTTGTAGGTGGAATACGCAGTCCGACCTCCGCAGTAGCCGGCCCCGTCGATGTTGATGAAGAGAGCCACGTCGTCGAGCGTGTTCTTGTTGTCGCTCAGCCATGCGACTTCGCCGGGGGCGGCGTAGTGATCCTCGCCGTTGACAACCAGCAGCTCCAGGCCAACGCCGAGGGAGGGGTGACGCTCGGGCGAAAGCAACCCAGCAAGCAAGACCACCACAGCGACCCCCGCGGCGTTGTCCACGGCCCCCGGTGTGCCGGGTTTGGTATCGATATGCGCCGCGACAGTGAGCCGGGCGGATCGACATCCTCGCGTAGCCACGATGTTGCGTGCCGTTGCTGTCCACCTTTCGGATCGAAGCTCTACTTCGGACGGTTCACCGTCGCTGGCGAGAACGTGAGCGCTCTCATCCGGTCTGATGTTCCCGGTCGGAATGGCGAAGTCGCCGTCCTCGATGAGAGGAAACGGATCGAGCGCACCACACAGCGCCGGGTAGCGACCCGTAATGGCAATAACGGCTGCAGGCGCTGCGGACTCCAACGCACCAATCAATGCCGCGTGCTCGTCGGATCCGTAGAACGGGTATGCCTTCGGCGTGAGCGGCTCGGACGCAAGCCCACCGTCAAGTACGACGACCGCACCACCGAGATCCTGTCGCTGCAGGTCCTCGCGGTTCCGGAGGATCCGCAGCGGCCCCACGGCTGAGACACCGCACCCGTATGGGCTCGGCGTCACATCGATCGATCTCCCGCCGACCGTCAGGGAACCACCTTCGGTTCGCCAATCGACGCAGGCGAACTCCGGTTGCTCAACCGGCCAGTCCATGTGCGAGAGTTGGTCGGCGACGTAGGCCGTTGCCCGGGAATTCCCAGGGCTACCAGGCCGACGGTCGGGAACCACGGAGCAGAGACAAGTGACGATCTCGCTTGCCCAACCGCCGAGGCCCTCAGGCGACGTATCCACGCGCACGTGTTTGAGCGTAGCCATTGGTCGCAGGCTCGATGTCGAGGGCATCACCCCGCCCCACGTCCGCGTACCATGTCGATAGTGGCCTGACGCCGGCGGGAGGAGCTATGTACTCGACTGACCTCACCGCCATCAGCCTTGACGCATTCGAGGAGACCATCCTCACCATCGATCTCCTTCCCAGCCGCAGGATGCTTGCCGGGCGAATCACCGACGTGGTACCTCAACTCAAGAGGATGGGCATCAACAACCTCGAAGATCTCCGGGGCCGGCTTCGCGACAAGGGGCGCTACGGCGAGTTGGCCGCCGGTCTCAGTGTCGACGAGGAGTATCTCACCGTGTTGAACCGCGAGGTCAACTCGTATGTGTCAAAGCCGGTGTCTCTCACCCAACTCGACGTCTTCGAGCAGCCGGAACTCGAACGTTTGCGGCTGGCCCGGATCCGGTCGACCAAAGACCTCTACGAAAGCTGCGCCCGGCCGGCCGACCGCCAATCGATTGCTCTCGAGCACGACCTCGATGACCAACGGCTTGCGCAAGCCCTCGAACTCTCCGACTTGGTAAGGATCAACGGAGTTGGCCCCGCGTTTGCCCACTTCCTGAGGGACCTCGGCATCCGCAGTCCGCGCAACTTCAACTCGACCGATCCTTTGGAGATCCTCGAACGCTATCGACGGTCTGTCGGCAAAGGGGCCGCGTCGGGTCCGGAACTGCGTCTCGAGGATCTCGACTACTGCCGGCGGTTCAGCCTGCGACTCAGCAACGACATCGAGTGGTAGGGCAGATCGCGTACCCACGGTTCTCGACCTCGCATACGGCGCTGTCGGCCCGCGGAATAGGCGCCATAACCCGTGGACAATTGGCCGGGCGAGACTCAACCCAGCGGCTCAACGCCGATGACCACCGGGTAACTCTGCGCCGCCGCCGCGTCACTCGACATGACAGTTCGCCCAAACGGCACAAGCGCCGCCCCAGCTAGCTTGACATTCGCAACGGCGAACGGGATTCCGATGATCGTGATCGCCAGCAGCAGAGCCCAGAAGATGTGAGCGATCGCCAGCCAGATCCCGGCCAGAACCACCCAGATGATGTTCCCAACTGTGTTGAGGCACCCGCCCTTGCCGGGGATCTCGACCATGACTCGCCCAAACGGCCACAGGGCGAATCCCGCGAGTTTGAACGCCTGAATCCCAAAAGGGATGGTGATGATCAGAACGAACATGACGACGCCGGCAACCGCATAGGCGAATGCCATCGGAAGTCCACCGAGGATCAACCACAGGATGTTGCCGAGCGTCCGCATCGTGGAGCGAACGCTACCAGCGGCGAGGCGTCACTCGAGAAATCAGGTCAAGTGTGGTATCACCTGTTCGGCGAACAACTCGAGGCCTCGACGATTGGTCCCGGCTTCTTGGAAGTTGACGATGGCGTAGCCCAGCCCGGCTTCCTGCCATTCGGCGATGCGTTCGACGATCTGTTGGGGGGTGCCCGCGATCCCGCCGCCGTTGACGTAGTTGTTGGCGAACATCTTGTCGGCCTGGTCATCTCCGACGATGCGGGCGAAGTGCGCCTTGACGGCCGCCGTCCGCTCGGCGACCTCGTCCTCGGTCTCGCCAATGACGATATTGAAGTTCGTGGTTCGCACGATCTCGCCGAAATCGCGTCCAACGTTCTTGCAGTGGCCTGCGAGGATCTCGCTCTTCTGCTTGAACTCGTCGAACGTGTATCCGAAGTTGGTGTAGTCGGCGTATCGAGCCGCCACGTTCAACGTCAGCTTCTCCCCTCCGCCGGCGATCCACATGGGGATCATCGGGTTCTGGACCGGCTTCGGTTGACAGAGCGCACCCTTCAGGTTGTAGTAGGTGCCGTCGAAGTCAACGACTTCCTCCGTCCACATGCGACGCATGATCTCCACGCCTTCTCGCAGCATGCCGATTCTGACCGAGGGTTTGGGGAATTCATAGCCGTAGCCGGCGTACTCGTGTTCGTACCAGCCGGCACCGATGCCCATCTCGAGGCGGCCGCCCGAAATCGCATCGATCGACGCCGCCACCTTCGCCAGGTACGACGGCGGACGATACGAGTTGCAGGTGCACATCTGACCGAGCCGAACCGTTTCGGTGGTAGCGGCAAGAGCAGCCATCAGGGTCCATGCCTCGTAGACCGGTTCCTGATCCGGTTCCGGTACCGGGTGGAAATGGTCGTAGACCCAAACCGATTCGAAACCGAGATCCTCGATCACCTTCGCGGTGGCGAGAATCGTCGGCCATTGCTGATCGACCGGCACACCAACGAGGTCGTGGCGCCAGCCCTGTGGGGTGAATGCTCCAAAACGCATGTCAGGAACATAGCGGGGCGACTCAGCGTGAGTGTCATCAGGATCTAGGACCTCAGGACTCCGACGGATACGAGGGAGATGCGCATCTGGCATCATGTCCACATGAGCCGCCATCCGCGAAAGAACCCGCGCAGGCCCAACGGAGACAAAGGATGAGGCTGCAGTCTTTCGGCCATTTTGACGTGGCGTTGCCGGCCGCAGACGCGATCGGTCTGTTCACCCCCGAGGGGGAACGAGCGTGGGTTCCAGGTTGGGATCCCGCGTACCCGGCCGGACAGCCGAGCGAGGATTCCGGGACAGTGTTCGTAACGATATCTGACGGTGTCGAGACAGCATGGGTGGTGCTCGAAATCGACCGCTCTGGAGCGACAGCGGCGTACGCTCGAATCACGCTCGGGCATCATGCCGGCGTTGTTCGGGTTGGGTGTACCGACACAGCAGCCGGGCACAGCACCGTGTCGGTGACCTACGACTTGACACTCCTCGGCAACGATCCCGCGGAGCTCGACGCGCACGCGGATGACCGTTTCGAGCTCATGATGAAGGCGTGGTCGGATGCCATTGCGGCTCACCTCGGCGGCCCGACCGTCTGATCCGAAGTGACGGCGTTCGTCCACGTCGCCTCCGAGCCGAGATGGATCCCCTCGCCGGGACCGGGCAGCGTGCCGCGCGCTAGGCCAGGACCTCGCGATAGATGCGGTTGACTCGCTCAGCGATCCGAAGCCAATCGAATCCCTCCACCACCGTACGACGGGCATTTCGGCCGCGTTCTGCTCGAACAGGGGTGTCCACCGCAGCCTCGACCATTGCATTTGCCAGGGCATCAATCTCGTCGGGCGCCACAAGCCAGCCGTTGAGCCGCCCCGGATCAGTGTTCACGAACGAAGGAGGGCCGCCCGTGGTGGTCGCGATCACCGGCATGCCGCAAGCCATTGCCTCCAAGTAGACCTGCCCGAACGGTTCCTCTACCGAGGGTGCGACGAACACATCGGCGCAGTTGAATCCGATGGCGAGTTCGTCGTGCCCGTGCCAACCGACAAAGAACACCCCTTCGACACCCAGCGCTCGAGCAACCGAATGCGGATGTTCGCCCTCCCACTCCCCCGGGTATCCGCCCCAGACGACGAGCGGGGGCGCTTCGTTCCCGAGTGCGCTCCGGACCTCGGCGTAAGCGCGGATGAGAAGCGGCACACGTTTGAAGTCGAGGAACCGTCCCACGTACAGCAGTACGGGGCGCAGCTCACCGGTATTCGCGTCGATGAAGAAGCGCTCGATGTCATCGTTTGTGTACCGGATCTTCCCTGGCAGACCGCTCTCGTCCCAGCCTTGCGGATCTTCGACCAGCCATTGACGCCAGTGTTCGAGCCGCCGGCCTGCAGACAGACCGAGCGGCACGAAGGAGCTGGTATCGACTCCGTTTGGCACAATGTCGATCTGAGCAGGATCGAGGTTGACGAGTTCGATCGCAAGGTCCCGGTCGGTTTTCGAGATGACGATGAGGCGGTCGGCGCGATGGGCGGCCGCGACCAGACGTAGGTCCCACGCCGAGGATTGCGACCATCGCTCCGCCCCGCCGCCTCGAATCTGTTCCAGCATCTTGAGTTCGGTGCCGTGGAGGTGGGCAATCACGGGCCGAGTGTCGATACGGTCGATCGCATCGTTCACGTGCGTCAGGTGGTGGACGTGATACACGTCTGGCGGCCCCACGTCCTCGAGCAACCTCTGCCACGCCGCGACCTGGAGCTGATAAGCGTCATCGGCGACGGAGGCGAAAACGCGATCCGGAACTCCCGGTCGATCCTCGAACGACGGGTGAATCGGAACTGGGGCCTTCATCGGGTCCCGGCCCCCATCGAACCATTCGATAGCTTCGGTGAAATCCAGCGCCTGCACGTCGAGACCGTCGAAGAAGGTGCCGGCGTGTGATCTCACCCCCGGCGGTCCCAGCGACCCACATGCAACCGTCACGTCGTTGCCGAGCGTTTGGAGCGCACCTCCTAGATAGCGCACGACCTGGGCCGACCCGCCCCGCGGGTAGAACGCAAGCGTCATGACAATGCGATAGCCATCCCTCACCTCCCCATTCTTGCCGATCGGCGCGCCGCAGTTCCTGCGGCCCGTTCCGCAGAGCCGCCGAGCGGCGTCGGTTCTGCCCTGATCCATTGCAGGCGTGGTTGCTGTGAATTCGGCTTCTCGGTGCGAGCAGCGAACCGAAGCGCTGCACGCCGCCGACGGAAAGTGACAGCGGTAGATTCGACGCTGCCGTTCACAAGCCGCCGAGACCCGGGAGTCGTTGCGATGCTCCGCCATGTTGCCCTGTTCCGCTTCAAGCCCGAGACCACTGACGAGCGGATCGAGGCGGCCATGGCCGCTCTCTCCGCGCTGCCCGATCAGATTGACGAAATCC
Organism: uncultured actinomycete; assembly: GCA_942491345.1. Classification (GTDB taxonomy): domain Bacteria; phylum Actinomycetota; class Acidimicrobiia; order Spongiisociales; family UBA5794; genus JAHEEL01. Next base: position 209,475 of record CALOAN010000020.1, on the reverse strand, counting down.
GGAAGTTTCGATTCGGGCCGGATGCTGGGATCACCGAGGGAGCGTGGGATTTCGCGGTGGTCGCCGTGCTCGACAACGCCGACGACTACGTCGAGTATCGCGACCATCCGGCACACGTCGCAGTCCTCCAGGACTACCTCGCCCCGCTCATCGCCGAAGCGGCACGCGTCCAGTTCGAGAGCGAAGGCGACAGCGTGCCGCACCAGGGTTCGTGACGTCCTATTGGCGTCTCCAGACCCGGTACGCGGTTTTCTACGAGTCGTTCTCGCGGGCGTGTTGCTGGTCGCCGATCCCGATGCGGCTCGAAGCGAACGCGGTGAGATTGACGATGAAGAGCAGGATCACCGTCGCCGCGATCCCGATCACCCAGAATCCGGCGCCGATCAGGACCCCGACAGCCGCTGTGACCCAGATGCCCGCCGCGGTGGTCAGTCCGCTGACACGCTCCCCCGAACGAAGGATCGCCCCCGCCCCGAGGAACCCGACCCCGGTAACGATGGCGGCCGGAATCCGGACGGCATCACCGCGCCCGTCGACCAGCGCAGCGTCGCCGAGTATCAGAATCGACGCTGCCACGAAGAGCGCAGAACCGGCAGCGACCAGCATGTGAGTCCGAATGCCGGCCGGCTTGTTCAGGACTTGTCGATCAAGACCGATGAGGCCGCCCGCGAGCGCCGCCACGACCATCCGTCCGACGAGTTCCCATTCAGTGTCCATGATCCTCCAGCAGAGCTGGCGCATCGTATGCCGAATCGGCGAAGAAGTTGCGGCGCCGCGACGAGGGACCCGCCTGCTGCCGGCCCGGCCTTTGACTAGCCGATCGACGCGTCGGTGTGGTGATGGTCACCGTTGGCCGAGAATCGGAGGTCATTGCAGGCTTCGCACACTGATGCCGGGATGACGCCGAGAGCCATGAGGCCGGTGAAGATTCGACAGCCGATGCAGAACGCGAATACCGACTCCAGAGTTGCGGCGACGCCGATCAGAGCTACCAACAGAAAGGCCACCGGTTCCAAGTCGACGAGATGTGCGATCACAGCTCCGACTGCGAGCGTTGCCCCGATTCCCTGAGCGAACCGTTTGGGGGGACCGGAAACCGGCTTCGCGGGTATCGAGAACAACGGTATGAGAAGCCGGTTGACGAACTGGGCCAGCGGTGACAGCGCCGGTCCGGCCAGCACACGAGCGACGAATCCATATGCCAGCATTCCGAGCACGGCCCCACTGCCCGTGACGACGTAACCCACCGAGAGCGCGACGACGCCGGCCGCGATCAGTCGGGCCGCGTTCTCATTCACCGGATCTGGATACCGGAACAGATTTCGGAACACGGGCACCACAACCAGGGAACACGTCTGAACATTCCTTCCCGGCGCCGGTGCGCGCGTCCTTCCATTCCGCGGGCTGACGGCGCCGCATACGAGGTGGAGAACCCTGGGTTCGCAGCGCCGCCCATTCCGCGGGCTGACGGCGCCGCATACGAGGTGGAGAACCCTGGGTTCGCAGTTCTAGCTCGCCAACCAGGCCCGGTACCTGCCATCGATTCGTTCGACCCGCAGTTCTTCCTCGTAGCACTCCGAGAGTGCTGCGCCGGTCAGGACGACTTCGATCGGTCCGCTGAAGATGATCCGACCCCGGGACATGAGAGCAATGCGGTCGAAACCGGGCGGGATCTCTTCGACGTGGTGTGTGACGAGGACGGCAGCAGGGCTCTCCGGATCGGTTGCGAGATCAGAGAGGGACGCGACCAGGCGCTCGCGTGCCCCAACGTCGAGGCCGGTCATTGCCTCGTCGAGGAGGAGAACCTCGGGGCGTGTCATCAGGCTTCGGGCGATGAACACGCGCTGCTTCTCGCCCGTCGAGAGGGTGCCGTAGCTGCGGTCGGCAAGATGGTCGGCCCCGAGCCGACCGAGGAGGCGGTGCGCGAAATCCCAGTCTGAGTCGTCGTAGTCGTGCCAGCGGGTGTCGACGAACGAGGCATGTTTCCCGGTGACGACGATATCGATTGCCGGAAGACGGTCGCGGATCATCTTCGCCGGCCCAGACCCGACGTAGCCAACGCGTTCGCGCAGCGTTCGAACGTCGACCTTCCCGTGAGTCTCTCCGAGCAGTCGCACAGTGCCGCGCGTCGGGCCGAGGTAGGTTGAGGCGACCTGGAGCATCGTGGTCTTGCCGGCGCCGTTCGGCCCGAGCACCACCCACCTCTCGTGGCGGTAGACGTGCCAATCCACGTCGGCCAGCAGCAGCCGCCCATCACGCACGACCGACACGCCCTCGACGGCGAGAACCTCGGAACGATCGGTGCCTCGTGAGTCGGTCACAGAATGGCCAATCTCCCCGTCGGGGAATCGCGAAGCCGGAATGGTAGACCGGGTCGCTTCGACGCCCAGAAGGGCACGCCGGGAGTATCGTGAATCGAGAATCGCACAAGCCCTTGGCCACGAGGAGGAGGTCTGAGAATGGCCGACAAGAAGAGCTGGATGGATTCGATTTCGGAAACCGTCGACAAAGCAACCAAGGCGGCCAGCGAAGCCTGGGACGGCACGGCCGATGCTCGCAAGGACGCCTGGGACAAGACAAAGGCCGCCGTAGAAAGTGCTTCGGAGGCGATCGATCAGGGCGTGGAACGAGCTCGAGATTCCTTCAAAGGCGACGGCGACAAACCAGCCGACGCAGCCGACGCAGCCGACACCGAAGTGTCCAAAGAGCCCGAGGAGGCCGCGCCGCCGGCTGAGACGGAAAACGTCGAAGTGTGGGAAGCGATCGAGGATCTGAAAGGACCCGACGAAGCCGACACCATCTGACGCAGACCGTCAGACTCGACGCGGCGGCGGGGACACGGCGGCGTGGACACCCGATGATCGGTCGGTACTGCCGGCGCGGTGCTGCTCCACATGTCTATTTGGGTCGAGGAGCGACGCGCCGCCGGCTCGTCCGCTATGCAGTCCTCTCGCCCCAGCCCTTGGCAGAACCGAGCGACGGCCTGACGTCGAAGTTCCCATCCACAAGCACCACCGTGCAGAGGGCGCCCCGGTCACCTTCGTCCCAGCCATCCTCCGTCGGATAGAACACCTCGATCCAGTACCGAGAGTCCTCGTACGGCTCACCGACGTATCCGGAGAATTGTTCTTCACACTTCTCGTTGACCCAGTTGAACAGGACTTCCTCATCGGGGTACGTCGAATCGAAGGCGGTGACTTCAACGGTCCCGTAGAGCTCTGAGCTGTGCAGCTCGTTGCAGTCGATGACCGGCACGCTGTAGACCTCGGCGGCATCGCCGGCATCAAAACAATCACCAACGGCGAGTTGGTCGATCGGCTCACTGCCGTCCAGTTGTGCAGCGATGAATCCGACCCCGAAGACTGCGAACACGACCAGCGATATCACCGGCTTGACCCACGAGGTCGTGGCCGTCTTGCTCGACTTCGCTGCCTGTCGCGCTTCCCACTCCGTGGTGGGCGTCGACCACACGTCTGATTCCATGTCGGTTGGCGGGGGAACCTGGAGTTGCCCGGCTGGTATGTCCAACGGCACCGGCTCACCCTGTTCCTCGGCGAGAGCGCGGATGCGTTCGGCGAGGGTTCCCGACGGAGCGGGCGCTGCGCTCGGCTCCGGGATCCGGTGAGTCCCTGCGGACGGCGACGGCTCATCGTCGAGCGCCCAATCCGGGAGCGAACTCGTCCCGGATCTCGACCGATCGGCGGACGTATCGCCAGAGGCACTCGACGCAGGCGGCCGGGGGTTGGCAGCCTCTCGCGCTTCGGCGAGTTGCTCAGCGATCTCGGCTGCCGACAACTCCACCCCATCGGTAGCCGAGTTGTCGTCGGATGCAGAGTCAGTGGCTTCGTCCTCGAACGTATGTGACCCGTAGGTATCGCTGCTGGATGTCTCGAGGTGATCGTCCGAGTAGAGCTCACCATCCAGAACACGTTGCCGTGCCTCGCGCAGCAGCTCATCACTCGACGACGATCGGTGGCGATCATCAGTCATGTACCTCTCCCAATACCGCTACCGCTCTATCGGCAAGTTTCCCCGGAACCCAAACAGGAAATCCGATCACTGAACGGTCCGCCCGCCCGCACGCCCGCTCCACTACCGATGCGGACGCATCAACAAGACGGTGAAGCGTCGCTGAGACTCACCGGGCCGACGAGATGTCCGGACGCGACACCTGCCAAATTCTTGCTGGTGGGGAGCGCGCGGAATTGGCTTATGGCGAGCGAGAAGCGTTAGGCTCATGGTGGAACCAGGGACCCCTCGGTTCACCGAGGAATCCCCCTGTTCGCAACTGGAGGAGACAAGCAATGAAGAGAACGAAGTGGCTCATGCTGCTCGTGGTCTTCGCCATGATCATCGCTGCGTGTAGCAGCGATAGTGATGACGAGACAACAACAACCGCCGCGTCCGGTGACGACACCGCGACGGAAACGACCGCCGCGTCCGGTGACGACACCGCGACGGAAACGACCGCCGCAGCAGGCGACGACATGGTCGACGTTTCGGGCACCGAGGTTTCGGTGTTTGCGGCGCCAACCGGCGATGAGGGTGCGTCGATCCAGGCGACCTTCGACGTCTACAACGAGGACACGGGCGGCAACGTGACCTATGAGGGCTCAGATGACTTCGAGGCGCAGCTGCGAATTCGCGTCGACGGCGGAAACCCGCCAGACATCGCGATCACGCCGCAGCCCGGTTCGATTTGTGTCTTTGCCGACGCAGGTGAGATCGTCGCACTCGAAGACATGGGTATGGACATCGCGGCACTCGAGGCCGCACACGGTGCCTACTTCATGAACCTCGGCAAGTGCGCCGACGGCAAGCACTACTCGATCCCGACGAACGCGAACTACAAGAGCATCGTTTGGTACAACAAGCCCGTCTTCGACGCGGCCGGCTACACCGTCCCGGAGACCTGGGATGAGATGGTGGCGCTCTCGCAGCAGATGGTCGACGACGGCCAGACCCCCTGGTGCATCGGTCTCGGTAGCGACGCAGCCACCGGGTGGCCGGGTACGGACTGGATCGAAGACATCATGGTCCGGACCGCCGGTGCCGACGTCTACAACCAGTGGTCGAACCATGAAATCCCGTTCAACGACCCGGCGGTAGCCGCTGCTTTCGACAAGTTCGGCGAGATCATGTTCGGCGAGGGCTTCGTCCTCGGCGGCGCCGACGGCGTGTCGGCGATCGACTTCCGAGATGCTCCGGATCCGATGTTCAACGATCCACCGAGCTGCTTGCTGCATCGCCAGGCATCGTTCATCGCGAACTTCTTCCCGGAGCCCCTGCCCCGTGAAGACGCGGCGTTCTTCAACTTCCCGGCGATCGACACCAGCCTCCCGCCTGCTGCCATGGGCGGCGGCGAGCTCGCCATGGTGTTCAACAATCGTCCCGAGGTTGGCGCGGCGCTCCTTGCGTACGCGGGCCCTGAGTACCAGTGCATCCAGGCATCGGGAGCCGGCGTCCCCGGCATCGAGCGGATCTCTGCCAACGCGAACACGCCGAACGACTGCTACGTGACCGACACGGTCAAGCTGCAGGCCGAGGCTGTTGCCGCCGCACTCGGCGCCAATGGGTTCGTGTTCGACGGCTCCGACCTCATGCCACCGGCAGTCGGTCAGGGTTCGTTCTGGACCGGGATGATCGACTGGACGCGCGGCACGCCCACCCAGGAGGTGCTCGACTCCATCGAGGCCAGTTGGCCCGCCTCGTAACAGCAAGCCGACATAGCAACAGAGAGGAGGGCGGCCCATTTGGGCCGCCCTCCTTCTTTTGTGTAGAGTCGAGGCAGCACGGGATGGAGGTCTGAATGGCTGACATTGTCGATGAAGAGGCCTCGGAGGTCGAGAAGGCTGCCGAGGCGAGACCGATCAAGCCGATCTACAAAGGGCCGGGTCCAAACTTCCTGACCCAGTTGATGAGGATCGCCGTATCGATCGCAGTACCACTGATCGCGTTTGGCATTCTCTACTGGGCGGGCACGGTCCTGCTCGACGAAGACGCCAACCGCTTGCTCGTTGTCGTCATGGCCCTGATCATCGGGGTTCTCGGTGTCTTTGGGTTGTTCTACGCGATGAACTGGCTGACGATGCGGCTCCCAGAGCGCTATCGGCACTTCGTCCTCCCCTTCGTGTTCGTGGGTCCCGCAATCGTGTTGCTCACCATCTTCCTGGTGTACCCCACGGTTGTGACGTTCAAGTTGAGTTTCCAGAACACACGGGGCGAGGGTTTCGTCGGGCTCGACAACTACATCGACATCTTCACGGATTCCGGCACCTTGGAGGCGCTCCGGAATTCGGTCCTGTGGGTGATCATCGTTCCGGCCCTCGCCGTGAGCATCGGCCTTGGTTTTGCGGTGCTCTCCGACAAGCTCGGCAGCAAGGGTGAGGCCTTCTCGAAATCGTTCATCTTCATGCCGATGGCGATCTCATTCGTCGGCGCGTCGATCGTGTGGCGCTTCATCTACAACTTCCGGCCCGAAGGATTCGGCGAGCAGATCGGCCTGCTCAACGGCATATGGACGGCTGTTGGGAACGAACCGGTGGCATGGCTGCTCCAAGAACCATGGAACAACTTCTACCTCATGGTGATTCTCGTGTGGCTCCAGGTGGGTTTTGCGATGGTGATTCTGTCGGCCGGTATCAAGTCGGTTCCCGACGACATCATCGAGGCGGCCCGCATCGACGGCGCCAAGGAGTTCCAAGTGTTTTGGAGGATCATCATCCCCTCCATCTCATCGACCCTCGTCGTGGTGCTGACGACCATCATCATCACGGTCTGGAAGGTCTTCGACATCGTGTACGTCATGACATCCGGGGAGTTCGGCACCTCGGTGGTGGCGGAGCGGATGGTGACGGAGTTCTTCACGTTCGGGAATGAGGGAGCGGGCGCTGCCCTTGCCGTAGTTCTGCTCGTGGCCATCACCCCATTGATGGTGCTCAACGTGCGTCGGTTCCAAGCGCAGGAGGCCCAACGATGACAACGACCACTGCCGAGACGCCGGCCACCCAAACCGAATACGTCCCGGAGAAGCGCGGGTTCTGGGCCGGGGTCTTTTACCGATGGCCGGTCAAGCTGGTCATTTTCATCGTCGTGATCATCTGGATCATTCCCACGCTCGGTGTTTTGATCAGCTCGTTCCGTCCCCCTGCCTCCGTCGACGCGAACGGCTGGTGGACCGTGTTCAGCAATCTCGGATCCAACGAGTGGACGCTTTCGAACTACTCGGACGTTCTCTCGTCCGAGGGATTCGGCAACTCCTTCCTCAACAGCCTGTCGGTCACGATCCCGGCCACCGTGATGCCAATCACGATCGCCGCGTTTGCCGCCTACGGGTTCGCCTGGATGGAATTCCCGGGCAGGCAGTGGCTGTTCGTCTTGGTGGTCGCCATGCTGGTCATCCCGCTGCAGATGGCGTTGATTCCGCTGCTGCGCCTCTACACCACCATCAACCTCAACGGGACCTTCCCGGCTGTCTGGTTGGCGCATACCGGATTCGGTTTGCCACTCGCCATCTACCTGTTGCGGAACTACATCGGATCGCTCCCATCGTCGATGATGGAGTCGGCGAGCATCGACGGCGCCACGCCGTTCGAGACGTTCACGAAGCTCGTTGTTCCACTCTCGGTTCCGGTGCTCGCATCCTTTGCGATCTTCCAGTTCCTCTGGGTCTGGAACGACCTCCTCATCGCCCTGGTCTTCCTCGGCGGCGAGCCGGATGTGCGTGTGATCACGCTGGCATTGAACAACCTCAACGGTTCGCGGGGCCAGGCATGGCACCTGTTGACCGCGGGCGCGTTCATCACCATGGCACTACCGCTTGTGGTGTTCCTGTCGCTGCAGCGCTACTTCGTTCGTGGCCTGACGGCGGGATCGGTCAAGGGCTGAGCCTGCCTATTCGCAATGTGGTGGCGGTGGGTGACACCGGTGGGTGACGCGCCGTGACGGACGAAGACCAAGGCTACAAACGATCGTGGCTGGCAATCGGCCTCAGCACCATTGTGCTCATGGTCAGCTACAGCTCGCTGCTCGTGGCGATCGTGGCAACACAGTCCGATACCCCGGAAGCAGCAGGTCCGACGTTTGCTCTGGGATTCGCCCTGGTACCGGTCGTCTTCGTCGCAGTGGCGTTCCTCTCCGGACGGCGAAACGCGCCGACATCGGTACTGAAAGGGATGGGGTTGTGGCTTCTGTTTGCTCTTCCACTCGGGTTGTTCAACCCGGTCTTCGGACTATGCGTCGGCTACGGGCTGGGCGGCGTGGTCACCCTCAGGGAGAGTGACACCGACCGCTGGCAGGCACGAACGATCGCTGTGCTGCTGGTTGGCACGTATTCGCTCTCGATGCTGTGGGTGATCCCGGCCATCGGCTTGCTCAGCGGCGGTGTCTCGCCTCTCGCGGCTCTGGGTCTCGCCGACTACTACACGCGGAATCGAGCGAAGTCCGCCGGCAGATCGGGCTGATCATTCGCGAGAACTGCGGATCACACACGAGGATCAGATCGTGAGCAACGACCACTACCCCTACACAGCAGACGGGGACTTCGTCCCCTACGACGGCCCGCACCCCACCGTCGACGAGATGCGCGACCAGGCGACCGCGTTCTACAACCTCATGGCGCGTAGGCGGTCGGTCCGCACGTTCAGCAACGAGGCCGTCCCACTTGATCTGATCGAGACCGCCGTCCGCACGGCGGGTACGGCCCCGTCGGGAGCCCATCAACAGCCATGGACATTTGTCCTCGTGGGCGATCCCGAGACCAAGCGACGGATCCGTCTCTCCGCCGAGGAAGAGGAGCGCACCAACTACCTCGACGGGCGCATGCCCGAGGACTGGAGGAAGGAGATCGCCCGCCTCGGGACCTCCTGGCAGAAGCCCTACCTCGAAGACGTGCCGTGGATCGTCGTCATGTTCGAGCAGCGGTATGGGATCGACAGCGACGGGTCACGCGCCAAGCACTACTACGTCAAGGAGTCCGTGGGGATCGCCGCCGGCATCTTCATAGCAGCGCTTCACAACATGGGCCTCGCCACGTTGACCCACACCCCGAGCCCCATGGCGTTTCTCACGAAGCTGCTCGATCGACCATCCAATGAGCGACCCTTCATTCTCTTCCCCATCGGATATCCGGAGTCGGGATCGGTCGTCCCGAAACTGCACCGGAAGCCTCTCGATGAGATCCTCGTCGAGTACAGCGACCGACCGACGGACGACGGGAGCGTCCTCTGAATCCGGCCGGCCAAGTCTTCCCCACCTTTCAGGTGGGGAAGACCGCAGCCGAATGAACCTGCTCGGACCCTCGCCGGTAGTCGAGTCCCGCCACATCGAAGATCGCCGACCACGAGGCCTACTGGTTCTCTCCGTCACCTTCTTCGCGGCGGACGCACAGAACTGTCCCGTTACACCGGAGTCATCCGCAGCAACTTGCAGGGAGCGTCCGGCCCTGTCGACACCGAGGCTCTCATGCCGAACCGCTTCGGCGCATGTTCGAAGGCCGGCTTCATGATGCAACGCTTGACCAGGTTGGCGTTTCTGGCCGGTGGCTCCCAGCCCGGGAGGGGGCGCAAGAGTAGGGACTCTCAACCGCCGGTCGCCAGTTGTCGGTATCGTTCGACCGATGGCCGAGCCGCTCAAGAACTCCTTCGGACCCGACGTTCCGGTTGCAATCGCAGACATGATCGTCCCGGCCTATCCGGAATTCGACCGGGATCGGTTCATCTCACTCGCCGTAGCCGGACTCGAGGACCTGGAACTCACGCCGCGTGCGCGGCATGTTTCCGATGCCCTCGCCCACACCCTCCCCGAGGACCGGCGCTACGCCATGGAGATCATCACGGCTTCTCTCGGACCGGGCATCGAAGCCGCAGAGCTCACCGGCATGGAGCCATTCAGGTATCTCCCGTTTGTGTTCTTCGTTGCCGAGCATGGGCTCGACCACTTCGAAACGGCCATGACCGCGCAGTACGAACTCACGAAACGTTTCACCGCCGAGTTCAGCATCCGCGCCTACGTCGATCGGTATCCCGAGCGGACACTCGATCAGCTTCACACGTGGGCAAGGGACGAAAACGTGCACGTCCGCAGGCTGGTGTCGGAGGGGACGCGGCCCCGGCTTCCGTGGGCTCCTCGACTCCGGCAGTTCCAGGAAGACCCGCGGCCGGTTATCGAACTCCTGGAGATCCTCAAGGACGACGACGAGGAGTACGTTCGGCGATCGGTCGCGAACAACCTCAACGACATCTCGAAGGACCACCCCGCCCTCGCCGTGGAAACAGCCGCCGGCTGGTGGAGTGACGATCCGGATACCCGCCGCATGGTGCGCCATGGCTTGCGGACCTTGATCAAGGCCGGCGATCCAGATGCGCTTGCCCTCCTCGGGTTCGGCTCCGATTCCCCCGTACAGCTTCGGACCGTCACCATCGAACCCGCCGAGGTCCACATCGGCGAATCCGTCCGGATGACCGCCGTCTTCGACAACCCGTCCGACAGCCAGGGTGAAGCGCTCGTCGACTTCGTCGTCCACTTCGTCAAGGCAAACGAAACGACGAGCCCGAAGGTCTTCAAGGGCGGCGAACGATCCGTGGCCGCAGGTGGGTCGACACGCGTGTCGAAGCTTGTTTCGGTCGCCCAGCACAGCACCCGCACCCACTACCCCGGCGTCCACACGGTTGAAGTGCAGGTCAACGGCACAACCCACCCCGGCGGCACGTTCGTGATTCTCGGCGACGAGACCTAGCGGCTCTTCGTCTCCACCACGCAGTGGGGGAGACGCGGCCGAGCTGATGCTCGGCCGCAGAGGGGGCTTTGGGAGTTCCGATCGCGCAGATGAGGTCAGCCGCGGCTCAGCGTCTTGTTACACCAATCCTTCGGCCTTCGCGATCGCGGCAGCCTCCTGTCGGGACTCGACGTCGAGTTTCGTGAGCAGGGCCGACACGTGGTGGTCGACCGTCTTCGGCGACACGAAGAGGCGCGCGGCGATTTCGGCGTTCGTCAATCCCTCGGCCACCAACTCGAGAACCTCGACCTGTCGCGCTGTGAGCCCGGCCGGATGGCTCCTCGTCTGTTTCCGCGGACCGCGCGGCACTCCCTGAACCCCCATACGACGGAGCGTTCGACGCACCTTCGATGCAGCGGGGACGGCACCCAGATCATCGAGGAGCGCCAACGCCTCGAGAAGATCCGCTGCTTCGGCGCTATCCATCAACGCGGTCGCCTGCTCGTACAAGCAGCCGATCTCGGCCCAGGCATCCGCCGCCTCGCGCCATCGGCCCGACGCCTGAAGGGTGTATGGCGTCTCCGGCCCTTCGAGAGGCTCCACGGTGCCGGTCGCGCGCCACATCCAGAAGGCAAGTTCGTCGGTGACCCACGGTTGCTGAGCCGCCATCGCAAGCCGATACGCTTCGGCGATTGGTGCCTCGATCGCATTCACGTCGTCGCGCAGCCAGGCCAGCTCGGATCGGGCGATGGCAACGGGGGCGATTCTCTGCAGCTCGCCGGTTGGTTCGGCGAGCTGAAGGCCCTGCTCGATCGTTGCTTCGGCGTCCGGATCACCACGACGAACCTGCAGTCGAGCCAGTGCGGCGAGGGCCGGCATTCGTGTGATCCCAGGTTCCTCTGGTTGGCTGAGGACCCAGCGGGCGTCTTTCTCGGCTTGCGTCCACCGGCCGCACTCGAACCCGAAGCGGGCGCGTTCCGCCGTGATGTAGTAGATGTTCCCGGCGAGTTCCCTCCTCCTGGCGTAGGCCAGCCCCTCCTCGATGTATCGCTCTGCCTTCTCGTACTGCCGGTAGTCGAGGTTGACCCACACGAGGTTGGCATACGCACGGCCGGCGTGGTCGTCGAACCGCTCCCGGACTGCGATCTCGAGGCTCTCTTCGAGCAGCTCGAATCCCTGCGTGTCGCCCGCCCGCAACCTCGTGCTGCCGAGGTTGTTCAGAGCGTGGGCAAGCGTGTTCTGATCGTCGAGTTCCCGGGCCACCGTGATCGCCTTGTTCGCCCACTCCTCGGCGGTATCTGACTTCTGAGCGAGCATAGAAAGTTGCGCCAGATTGCTATAGGCCCTCGCCAGCTCCTTCGAACGAGGAATCGAGCCGAGGACTTCCACCGCCGCCAGACCCGTCGACACCGCCCGTTCACTCTTCCCCAACCACCAGTAGAGGCGAGAAAGCCAACACAACACGTCGCTCACTCTCAGCGTCGAACCAAGTGCTCTCCACAGCTCCAGCGCCTGGGAGGCAGCAGCGACACCCTCAACAGCCTCATTTGCCAGGTAGCACTCGATGGCATAGTCGGTCAGGAGCTGCGCTCGACGTTCCATCGAGGTGCCCGCGGCGTATTCCACGGCGAGCCGGTAGTGGGCCAGGGCCTCTCGATGCGCAGCCGCGGCTGATGCCCGTCGAGCCGCCGCCGGTGCGTACCGAGCAATGGCGTCACCGTCACCGGCCTGTCGAGCGTGATGGACGATACGAGAGATGTCGGCTTCACGATTCGAAAGCGCACCTAGCACGAACGCGTTCAACATCCGTCGACGCGACGGATCCAACGACTCCTCCATTGCGCCGCGCACGAGTTCATGGCGATACCAGGCATTTCCACCGTCGAATTCGATCAGCCCGCGCTGGCGGCACTCGTCAAGCGCACGTGGATGAAACTCGGGAGACTCCTCGAGCAACCACCGCTCGGTCTGGCCCGGCACGACCGCTATCAGATCAGCAACCGCCCGCCCGGTCGGCGACAATCGAGAGGCTCGGGTTCGGACCGCGTCGCGCACGTTGGCGGGCACGTCACCGCCGGGTGCGAGGAGCGCCTCTGTGACCAGGAACGGATTCCCGTGAGTCCTCGCGAACAGGTTCTCGACAGATCCCTCATATCCGGTCGCGAGCTCCTCGACCGCGGTCCTCGACAGCGGCGCCGGATGCACCCGATGCACCGCGGACGCCGGCAGATCACCGATCATGAGCATGAGCGGATGGTTGTCCGGCACCTCCTCGTCGCGGTAGGTGAGGACGAGGGTCACCGGCACTCGGTCAATGCGCCGCCCGAGGAACTTCAAGACGTCGAGGGTGGCCCCGTCGGCCCAGTGCACATCCTCGACGATCACCGCCGTCGGGCAACCGCCTTTGACTACCGCATCAAGGACCGCGTCGAAGACCTCGCCGCGTGTTCCCTCAACCACCGCACTCTTCAGCGCGCCGTCCAACTGGCCGGCAATGTCGCGAAGCGGCCCGAGCGTGCGCGGCGTCGAGAGGTCATCGCAGGCACCCCACAGGATCCTCGCATCGTCGGCATGTCTCTCGGAGAACCATTGCACCAAACGGGTCTTGCCGATACCAGCCTCACCGCCGACGAGGACGACCGAACCCGCGCCCCGCTCGGCATCTGCTAGCGCACGATCCAAGACCTCGAGGTCGACTTCGCGCTCAAGAAGGTCCACGCCCGGATCGTACTCTGTTGGCGCCGACCTAAGTCATCCGGTCGACACCAACGAACACGATCTGGATCACAGGATTCCGCTCGAAGAGATCGGTGTCGATACTTCAGGCTGCGTGCCGAGGAATCGACGCAGCCGACGACCGTGTGCTCCGACTGGCGAGCATTGGCAGCAACATGGTGCGCCGACGGAGCCGTTTCGGGAGTCGAGATTGCCCGCTGAGGCGTTCGATATCGGCCTCACGGTGGCGTTCCTGATGGATGGAATTGATGATGCTCTCTTGCATGTATGACATCGGGATCCTCCTGATGTTCGTGTGTATGTGGCCAGCCCATCGTCTCGCAATCACCAGCACGCCGCATCGGAGAACCCTCCCCATGTTTGGAGTTCGAGTTCCCCATATTGCGGAAAGGCACTCGCGCCAAGAGGGATCGAGGACATCCTTCGTGACGGCTGACTCCGGCACAGTCGGAGAACCTCCTCTCACGGACGCGCGTTAGCTGCTTGGATTGGCGCTCATGGATTTTGTGGGCAGAAGCGAAGAGTTGGATCAACTGCAAGCCGCCCTCGCCGCTGCGGCAGCCGACGAGGGCCGGTTTGTCCTCGTTCAGGGTGAGTCCGGGGTCGGCAAGACCACACTCGTCCGAACCTTCATTGCTTCGGCTGAGTCACGGTCCACGATTCTCTACGGCGCGTGCGAGGACTGGCTGACGCCGTGGCCGCTCCAGCCGTTCTCTTCGATGGTCTCCGGTGAACCGGACCTTCGAGCCGCTCTCGAGTCCGGAGACACAATTGCGTTCTCAGCCGAGCTCCTCGAGTGGCTCGAATTGGGCGGGGCCATGGTTGTCGACGACGCCCAGTGGGCCGACCAGGCAACGTTGGAGGTCCTTCGATATGTCGGGCGTCGAATCTCGGCAACATCCGGCCTCGTGGTTGTGATCGTTCGAGATGAGGATGTGTCACAAGAACACCCATTGCGCCGTGTTGTTGGATCGATCCCGCCCGCCGCAACCGTTCGAGTTCACCTGCAGCCGCTCGACATCGCGGCCGTGAGAGAACTCGCTCAACAGTCGGATGTCGACGACCTGTACTCGAGAACCAACGGCAATCCCCTCCTCGTCGCCGAACTGCTTCGCTCCGAGGCAGAGGTCCCCGCGGCAATCGAGGACCGCGTCCTCGCTCGCGTCCAGCGGCTGAGCGAGCCGGCTCGTTCCGTGGTCGAGTTCGCCTCTGTGGTTCCGGGATCCTGCGATCTCGACTTGCTGAGGCAGTGCGTCGACGTCGACGTCGACACGCTGGACGAATGTGAACGCAGCGGCCTCATCACGGTAGCTCCGACCGAAGTCAGCTTCCGGCACGAGCTGGTGCGCATGGCGGTCGAGCGGTCGCTCGGAGCAGGGCGACGGATCTCGCTCAACGCCGCGGTACTCGCCGCCCTGCGATCCTCAGGAGTCGAGCCTGCCCGTTTGCTCCACCACGCGGTGTCGGCAGGAGACACCGACACGATCATCTCCCTGACACCCGAGGCTGTCCGTCGCGCCATCGCACGGGGCGGCAATCGGCAAGCACTCGAGCACCTTGCGGTCCTCGAGCCGCACCTGGGCGGACTCACTTCCACGTATCGCGCAGAAGTTCTCGAACTCTGGGCCGAGGCAGCACGTGCAACCGGCGTCATCGCAACAGCGCTCGAACGACGCCGGTCCGCGGTCGAGTTGCGTCGAGAGGACGGCGATCCGCTCGCACTCGGGCGCAGTCTTCGACCGATCAGCCTCCTCTACTGGCAGATGAAGGAACCGAGGATGGCCAAGAAGGCAGCTGCGGAGGCGGTCGCCATATTGCGCTCGACGTCATCGGTTGATGAGTACGTTCGAGCCCTCGCCGACCAGGCGTTCATCCACGTCATGCACCACGAGCATGACGAAGCCGCTTCGGTTGGGGAGGTCGCCGAAGCGGCAGCCGCTGACCTGGACGATGCATCGCTCAACGGATACCTGCTGGCCGTTCGCTGCTGGTACGAACCTGAGCCCGGCTGGATCGAGACGGCATCTCAAGCCGTCGACATCGGGCTGAAGCTCGGCGAGACCGACACGGTGGCGACGGCTCTCTACCTCCTCGTCCAAAACGCTCCGGACATGATCCCCGAGCGACGAGACAGCATCCTCGACGAGGCAGAACGGTTTGCCCACGACTACGGGCAAGATTTTCTTCGAGCGTTCATACTCGTGGCACGATCACAAGTCGCCGCCGGACAGGGGAAGTTCAGCGAGGCCGAGGATCAAGCACGCCTCGCTGCTGAGATCTGGGACGACACGGATCAGAACCTGGCGGTCTTGCCTCTCCTCGAAATCGGCCTGAACCAATCGAGACGAGGCGCACCACAGGCGGTCGACACGCTCCGCACGGTTGCAGAAATGGCAAAGGTCCACCCCGTGACCACGCGCGGAGTCCAGCCCGCCTTGGCGGAGCCGTATTGGCTCCATGGCGGTGACTTCTTCGACCCGACTACGGCAACCAAAGACCTCAAGCGTTTCGTCAGAAGTCGGCCACTGGGCCAAAGGTGGGCGTGGGAGTGCATCTGGCTGAGCAAGCTCGGACTGATCGAACCTCTCCGCGCGCTCCACGACACTCCGGAAGGGCTCCTCATCGACGGGGACTGGCGAGGCGCGGTCGAGGCTTGGACCGAGGACGACGCGCCCTACAAACGCGCCGTCGCCTTGAGCAGTGGCGGCATTGCTGAGCGGATCGAAGCGATCAGGATCTGCGACACCCTCGGGGCCGCTCCCATGGCCCGCCGATTGCGCGAGGACCTCCATGCGGAGGGTGTCACTGGAATCCCGAGAGGTCCGCAACGATCCACGCTCAGCAGCCCGGTCGGTCTCACACCCCGGCAGACCGAAGTTCTCGAGCTCCTGCGGCAGGGCCGCACAAACAACGAGATCGCCGACGAGCTCTTCATCTCACCGCGCACCGTCGAGCACCACGTTGCGGCAGTGCTCTCGAAGCTCGAGTTGAGTTCGCGAATCGAAGTCGTGTTGTCCGAGGCCACAGCAACGTCCCCGGAAGAGGCGCCCCTCGCGGACAACGTTGACGCCGCAACCCCTAGGTAGTGCTCCGCAACCCCTAGGTAGTGCCAACGACGAGGTTTTGGGTAGTCGCCGTCCGGGAATCTAGGTGCGTCCGCCGATGACACGCCGTGGCCGGGCAGATACGTTGGAACTACATGCCACCAACACCAAGGAGAAGAGCATGTTGAACAGCACACCCGACGGCCATTCAGCCCACATGAGCAGTACGACTCCAACTGCTCGATCCCTGGAACTCTCCCGACATCACAACGTCGGCAGGAGCAAGTATCGAGCGGAGCGACGTGAGCGCCTGAAGCGGTACGCGGCATCCGTCCACCAGGCAGTTCTCTTCTGGAAGACGGTTCACGAGGCCACACCGATGACCGGGGAGGCATCGCCGGGGCCGACTGAGGCGCCACAGACCACCTGACGGCGGACTATCGCCGGACGGAAGACACAGAAAGCACCGATCTGCCCTTGGAGATCGGTGCTTTCTGCCGTCCCGTCGCCCTATTGCTCTTCAGGGGTCGACGCTTGTGGGACAACCCTCTTGACATATCACGATATATCGTGATATAGTGTTATCAGTTCTCGAAAGGAGACTCAAATGTCATACGCAATGACACCCCCCTGGGTCGTCTCTCGTCGCATGATGGCGATGAAGGCCGGCCGCAGCCGGCGAGGACGGGGCCGCGGATCTCGCGGTGGATTCCCGATGGGATTCGAACCGTTCTTCCCAGGAAAACCGAAGGTGAGCCGAGGTGATGTCCGCATCGCCATCCTCCACCTGCTCGCCGACGAGCCGATGCACGGTTATCAGATCATGCAAGAGCTCACCGAGCGCAGCGGTGGGATGTGGCGGCCCAGCCCCGGTTCGGTCTATCCCACGCTTCAACTGCTGAGCGACGAAGGCCTCATCCAGGCCGACGAGCATGACGGCAAGAAGGTCTATCGACTGACGGCGGACGGACAGGCCATAGTCGAGTCCGCCGAGGATGCTCCCCCGTGGGAACGCTTCGGAACCGGACCGAACGACGGTCTCTTCGATCTCCGCGACGTCGGGTTCCAAGTCGGCGCCGCCGTCATGGAAGTGGGCCGCTCCGGCACGGAAGCCCAGATCGCCAGCGCGCATCAGATCCTCGAACAGGCGAGGAAGGACATCTACCTGATCCTCGCCGACGACAAGGACGACGAGACCTCCTAACAACCAGCGAAACCCTCGCCCAACTGCACCTTCGTTCGTGCACGGATGCCGCACCCCTCGGCACCGGGACCACGAGCGGAGGTGCCGTCGCGTCTGCTGCGTTGCACTTCAGTTGCGTCTCGCCTCCGAGAGCACCGTTCCGTCCGGTGCTCGCACGCGAACGATCATCGACATTTGGCCGGGCAGACTGTGCGTGGCGCACGCGAAACACGGGTCGTACGCACGGAACGCCATCTCGATCTTGTTCAGCACGCCCTCGGTGACTTCCGTACCGGCGGTAATGAGACCCTGGGCTGCCTTCTTGATCGACATACTGATCGGCGCGTGATTGTTGGTGGTCCCAACGACGAGGTTCACCTGCTCGAGGATGCCACGCTCGTCGGTGACGTAGTGGTGGGTGAGGGTGCCTCTCGGCGCCTCGAGTGATCCGATGCCCTCGGTCGGTGTCTCGGTCGGAATCGTTCGAATCTCGGGGCTCAGGATCTCCTCATCGCGCGCCAGCTCCATCGTTCGCTCTGCCGCGTGAACGACCTCGACGACCCGTGCCCAGTGGGTCGCGAGTGTCTGGTGGACGGGAACGGAACCACTGCTGTCGCCCGTGAGTGTCTCGAAGTAACGCTCGTATTCCGCCTGAGCGAGCGGCGTTGCCATACCATCGGCGACGTTCAGCCGCGAAAGCGGACTCGCACGGTAGATCCCGCTGTCGGGACCGTCCTCGAAGCCGTGCCAGCCTTTCACCTTCAGGTAGGGGAACTTGAGGTAGGTCCAAGGCTCGACGTGTTCGGCAATGTGTTCGAGGTAGTCCCTCGGGTGGTACTTGACGACTTCAGCGCCGTCGGGATCGACCACGCGGACCATCCCGTCGTAGATGTTCGGGTGGTTGTTTTCGTCGACGGTGCCCATGGAGTGGAATCGGCTCGTGTAGGTGTCCGAGAGAATCATCTCGAGATACTCGGGATTGGAAAGGACGACCTCGTCGAGAATGCTCAGTGTGAACTTTGCAGCCTCCAGCAGCCGCTCGGCCCGATCGACGATCTCGTCACGTTCTTCCTCCGTGACGCCCTTTGTCACGCCCCCGGGAATCGAGGTCACCATGTGGATCGTCTTGCCGCCGAGAATCTTCACGATGTCGTGGGCTGCTGCCCGAGCCTCAATCACCACCTTGCCGGTATCGATGCCGAGTTTGTGAATCATGCCGAGGATGTTGCGTTCCGCCGGCGGAGACTCCGGGCCCATGACGAAGTCGGGCCCTCCGAGGATGAAGAAGTGCGTGAGGTGGTCCCCGGTGAAGAACGCTGAGTACATCAGCTCTCGGAGCTTCCGTGCAGCCGGGGGAATCTCCACGTGGAACGTGTCATCGCACGCCTTGGCTGCGGCCAGGTGATGTGCCTCACTGCACACGCCGCAGATCCGCGACGTGATACGCGGCATCTCCTCCACCGGACGTCCGACACAAAATGCCTCGAAGCCGCGAAGCTCGGGAACAATGAAGAAGCATTCCGCGACTTCGCCATCGTCATCGACGAAGATGTCGATCTTGCCGTGGCCTTCGAGTCGCGTGATCGGATCGATCAAGATCTCCTTCATCGTTCGACCTCCGCGAATTGGGATTCCCCAAGCGATTCGTGGACGGCAACTCTCCCGAGCGTCGCTCGAGCCATCGAGAATCGGTAGAACGTTCCGACGGGATCGACGACACCGTCGAGAATGCGGTCGATCTCCTCGGGATCCTGCGAGTCGATAACCGAAGCGAGAGCGGCAATCATCTTGGTCCCCTGATCTTTCGAGTTGGGCGGCGCGCCGTAGCACCCGCGACAGGGCACACCCACCGAGATGCAGAGGCCCCCGCAACCACTGCGCGTTGCGGGGCCCATGCAGAGGATTCCCTGATCGAGTAGGCACCGTCCGGGCTCGGGGATGATCTCGTGAAGCCGCACCAACCCGCTGATCTTCTTCTCCTCTCGTACGAGCGGGCATTCATCACAACACGTTCGATCTCCGGCGCCCAGGACGGTGCCCTTCGGTGGGAGGGGTTTGTCGTTCTGGAGGATGTCGATCACCGTCTCCAGAACTGCCCAGATCTGATGCGCCTGGGGAGGACACCCGGGCACGAAGTAGTCGACGTCGACGACCTGGTCGAGGGCGCGGACGGTCTCCCAGAACGCCGGCAGCTCCAGGTCACCGAATGGTGTTTCGGTGTGCTCTTGTGGGCGGACATCTTCGGGATTGTCGGTCGAGGGTGAGTCACGGTAGACCCAGTCCAGCGTCGCAGCCCGGCTGGTGGTGTTGGAAAGCGCAGGGATGCAACCCTCGCAGGCGCAGGAGCCGAAGGCCACGAGAATCTTCGCCTTGCGGCGAAGAAGCTCCGCCATGTACGCGTTGTCGGAGTTGCGTACTGCACCGTTGAATAGGCACAGGTCGATTTCGCCGTCGCCCATCGCCTCGACGTCCTTCACCTTGAAGTCCACCGCCACGGGCCAGAAGACGATGTCGAACGCAGCGTCGACTTCGAGGATCTTCTCCTTGATGTCGAGGACTGCGATCTCGCATCCCCCGCAGGAGGACGCCCAGTAGAGCGCGAGTTTGGGCTTGGCGATCGTCGGGGTTGCCATGTCGATGCCGGCTTCGATGTCGATGCTCATGTTTGCAACCTCAGTGGTCCGAGACTTCGGATCTCGCGAGCCATGTCGTTGGCGGTCTCCGCCCACTGGTCTCCCTCGCTGGCTGAGACCCACACCAACCGGAGCCGCTCGGAATCGATCCCAAACCCGACCAGCAGACGCTTCAGCAGGTGCACCCGTCGAAGCGTCTTGTAGTTGCCCTCCTGGTAGTGGCAATCGCCCGGATGGCATCCTGAGATGATCACGCCGTCTGCACCAAGGCGGAAGGCCTTGACCACGAAAGTCGGATCCATCCTGCCGGAGCACATGACCCGAACGATGGCGACCGACGGGTCCCATTGAATTCGGGAGATCCCAGCCAGGTCGGCACCTGTGTAGCTGCACCAGTTGCAGAGAAACGCCACAATCCTGGGCTGCCACGTTTCAACTTTCGGTGTCTCGATAGCCGTTTCGCGTTCCGGTGCCATCACCATGTCACACCTCTATCCGACGGGGGCCAGGAGCCCGGTGAGTTCGGCGAGTATCTGTTCGTCCGTGAATCCCGATCCCGTGATGGCCGATGCCGGGCATGCGGCCACACAGGTGCCGCAGCCCTTGCAGAGGGCTTCATTGACGATCGCCACCTCCCCCTCTTCATCGAACGTGATCGCCGTGTACGGGCATAGGCTGAGACAGGTCTTGCACCCGCCGCACAACTTCTCGTTCACCGTCGCCCGCACCGGGTCGATGAGCACCTGGCCTTTCCCGATCAGCGACAATACCCGGGCCGCCGAGGCCTGCGCCTGGGCGACGGTGTCCGGAATGTCCTTGGGACCCTGGCTGCATCCCGCGATGTACACCCCGTCGGTGGTGGTGCCGACGGGATCCAGCTTCGGATGGCGCTCCATGAAGAAACCGTCCGGGCTGCGGCTGATCGAGAAGATCCTCCCCACTTCGTCGGCGTCGGATTGGGGCTCGAGCGCGTTGCACAGCACGACCATGTCGACCGGGATCTCGCGATACTTGCCGATGAGGGTGTCCTCGCAGCGGACGATGAGATGAGGGCCTTCGCCGTTGGTCTTGAGGGCCGGCACCACTTCGGCCACCTTCCCCCGGATGACCGTCGACCCCTCTGAGAGCACACGGCTGTAGAACTCTTCGTAGCCTTTGCCGAACGCTCGGATGTCGATGTAGAACTGATAGACGTCGGCATCGGTCCGTTCCATCGCGAGGTGCGCGAATTTGAGGGCCGCCATGCAACACACTCTCGAGCAATAGCGGTTGTAGTGCTCATCGCGTGACCCGACACAATGGACGATGCCGATCGCACGTGGGGCATCGCCGCTCTTGCACAAGACCTTCCCGCCGGTGGGTCCAGTGGCGTTGAGCATCCGCTCGAACTCGAGGCTCGTAACCACGTTGTCGTAGCGCCCGTAGCCGTACTGGGTCATGCGGTGCGAGTCGAAGCTCTTGAATCCGGTCGCCACCATGATCTGCCCGACATCCAGCGTCGTCACCGTGTCCTGCATGTCGAGTTGAACGGCCTTCGGGGGGCAGATCTCCGCACACGCTCGGCACTCGGCGCACACGCCACAGTGGAGGCACCGCTGCGCCTCGCGACGAGCGTCTTCCTCGGAGAACCCGAGGTCGACTTCTTCGTAGTCAGCAAGTCGATCCGCCACCGGGCGCTTTGGCATTGCAGCTCTCGGGACTGCGGGAATTTCGCCGTAGTTCGGCGATTGTTCGAAGGGCCGTTCCTCGAATCCGCGACCTGGATCGGCCGGAGGCATGTGGCTCGTGAACTCATCGAGAGGGCGCCCGCGGAGATACCGGTCAATTGCCTCAGCGGCCCTCCTCCCCTGCCCCATCGCTTCGACGACGGTCGCTGGTCCAAGGACGGCGTCACCGCCGGCGAACACGTTCGGCAGCGTCGTCCGGAGAGACTCCGCGTCGACCTCGAGGGTCCCCCAGTCGCTGAATGCCAGTGTTCTCGAACTGTTGTCACCCTTGCCGTACCAATCGGTGGCGGGACGCTGGCTGATCGACAGGATGACGGTGTCGAACTCGCGCTCCTGGTTCGATCCCGGTATCGGGACGGGTCGTGGGCGGCCGCTCGCATCCGGCTCTCCCAGTTCCATCTTCACACAGTCGAGTCCTCGCACCCGACCGTCGGAGACCAACACCTCGACCGGGGCGATCAGGTACTCGAACCGCACGCCTTCGGCGACGGCATCCTCAAACTCATCCTCCTCGGCCGGCATCTCGGCACGGGTTCTCCGATAGAGAACCGTCACCTCGGCGCCCTCGCGACGGGCCGCTCTTGCCGCATCCATTGCGGTGTTGCCACCTCCAACGATGGCAACCCTGGAACCTGTTTCCTGCGGCAGACCAAGGTTGATGTTGCGGAGGTAGTCGATACCGGAGAACACACCTGCGGCATCATCGTTGGGAATGTCGAGAGGCATACCCTCGTGAGCGCCGATCGCGAGGAACACCGCCGAGTAGCCGTGACCGTTTGTCTCGTCGGTTAGATCGTCGAGCGTGAAGTCACGCCCGAGTTCCGAACCCGTCCTCATCTCTACCCCGAGTTTGCGAACGTAGTCGATGTCGCGTTCGACGATCCAGGGAGGGCATCGGTAGCTCGGCAGGCCAACGGCAAGCATCCCACCCAGCCGGTCGTGTTTCTCGAGAACGGTGACCTTGTAGCCCTCGGTGGCGAGGTCAAAGGCGCAGGTCAACCCTGCGGGCCCGGATCCCACAACCGCCACCTTCTCCGCGTAGTCGTGCTCCGGCGGCTCGGGCATCGCATCCGGCTCGTGATCACGTTCCCAGTCCATGGCGAAACGCTTGAGCGCTCGAATAGAAACGGGCTCCTCAACGTTTTCCCGGCTGCAGATCTCCTCGCATGGGGCGTAGCAGACCCGTCCGCAAATGAACGGGAGGGGATTCGACCGCCTGATGAGCTTGGCGGCTTCGGAGAACCGTCCTTCGGCAATCAGAGAGATGTACCCGGCGGCGTTCTGGTGGATCGGGCACGCCTCCATACAGGGCGGCTTGCCCTGCCGATCAATCGTGTAGGTGCTCGGGATCGCTTGCGCGAAAGCCTTGTGAATAGCGGTGCGCTCGGACATGAACTGGTTGAACGGATCCGGAACGGAGACCGGACACACCTTGATGCACTCGCCACACGACGTGCAGTCGGCCGTGACGAAGCGCGCCTTCTCCCGCACGGTGACCTTGAAGTTCCCAACGAAGCCTTCCACAGACTCCACCTCACTCTCGGTGAGGAGATGGATGTTCTCGCGTCGGTCGGCGGCAACCATCTTCGGCGTGAGGATGCACGCCGCACAGTCGAGCGTGGGGAAGGTCTTGTCGAATCGGGCCATCATTCCGCCGATGGTCGACTGCCGTTCGACGAGGTAGGCCTCGTTGCCTGCATCGGAGATGTCGAGTGCGGCTTGGATGCCGGCAATACCTCCGCCCACGATCAGCGTCGCGGGGTTGACCTCGGCGTGGGCCGCCTCGAGCGGTTCGTGGAGTGCGACTCGCGCGACCGCGCCGTTGACCAACGATTCTGCCTTGGCGGTTCCCGCAACCCGATCCTCGTGGACCCACGCGCACTGTTCCCGGATGTTGGCGATGTGAACCAGATACGGGTTGAGTCCGGCTTCCGCACCGGCGGCGCGGAACGTCGGCTCATGCATCAGCGGGCTACACGCCGCCACCACGACCCTGTTGACCCCATCCTCTTCGATGTCACGTTTGATGAGATCCTGCCCGGCGTTCGAACACATGAACTCGTAGTCACGCGCACACACCACTCCTGGTTGCCGGGCTGCGACGTCGCGGACCGCTTTGACATCTACCGTCGCTGCGATATTGAAACCGCAATGACAGACGTATACGCCGATCCGGGGTTCGTCCATGGTCGTCATGTCGGATCTCCTCGCCCGGAGGGAACCCCGGCCATCGTTGCCGACAGGCGAGGTGCTTCGATCTTCACCGGCACCAACCCGTGCTCGAGGCCGACCTCGGCCTCCGAACATCCGAGCGCAAGCCCAAGGAGCTGCGTGAAGTACATGATCGGGATCTTGCCGCCCTTGCCATTCGTGCGAGTGTTCACGCTCAACAGATCCAAGTTCGCCTGACAGAGGGGGCAGACGGTCACGATGCAGTTGGCGCCACGTTCGACGGCCCAATCCACCAGTTCCGTACACAGCTTCTCTGCTACGTCCGGGAATGTGGCCACCAACATCCCGCCGCAACAGCGGACCTTTGGCGGATAGTCGACCGGCCTCGCGCCGAGCACCGAGAACATCCGATCCATGTACATCGGAAGCTCAGGATCTTCATCGATCGCGCCGTACGGCCGCACGATCTGGCACCCGTAGTAGCACGCCGGTCGAAAGTCAGCGATCGAATTGGTCTGGAAGGCAACGATCTCTTCAAGCCCGATGTCGTTGATCAAAACATCGAGCGGCTTGCGAACCGGGACCGTCATATTGACTTCGAGGCCGGCCTCTGCGAGAGCGGAGTTGACCTGGGCGTGGAGCTCCGGCATGTCGGACATTCTCTTGATCGTCTTGTTCAGCACGTAGTAGCAGGCGCTGCAGGGCGCAACAACATCGTCGCCAATTCGCTCGGCGAGCGCGAGGTTCCTTGCTGCTATGGCGTACGCAACGGTCTTTTTGACCGAGGTGTATGAGGTTGCACCACAGCAATTCCAATCCTCGAGCTCCACCAGGTCGACGCCCAGTTTGTCGAAGACGGCGCGCGTCGACTTGTCGTACGAGATGCCGGTCGCATGAAGGCTGCATCCCGGGTAGTAGGTGTACCTCACGCGCTGCCTCCGATCGCCGCGTAGCCGACTGAATCTGTGATCTTCTCGCGCTCCACGACCTCCTGAGGGAGATCGAACGTCTCCGCCTTCGCGATGATGCGACGCAGGCCATCGATCCCCTTGATCTTCTCGGGGCGCAGCTGAATGCGACCGCGCCGCCACAGGTCGAATCCCGCGCGGCGCCAGCCGTAGAGCGCCATCGGATTGGTCCTGAGGAAGAAGATGGCGAGCAGTCCCGTCTCGTAGCTGCGGCCGTATCGCTTCACCATGTCGATGAACGTTTCGGAAAACACGTGTGATGGGAATCGGTCCGGGAAGATGCCGTTGTCGATGGCAATCCGCCGGAGCGCGTAGATCAGATCCGTGATCTGGATTTCCGCCGGGCAGCGTGTCGTGCACTGATAGCAGGAGGCACAGACCCAGATCGAGCGGCTCTCCAGCAGTTCCTCGATTCCACCCGCGCGGAACATGGCAATGACCTCTCGTGGGGTGAGGTCCATCGCATAACTCACGGGGCACGAAGCCGTGCAGGTGCCGCATTGGATACATTGGTCGAGTCGCCCCCCGCCCGGAATGCGGTTGGTTTCAGCGAGAAACGCTCTCCGCAGGTCGCGCTCGCTCTTGGGAAGCACGCCCGGCGCCGACGGACCGGATCGTGGATCGGCGGTTCGCTTGGTCACGGCACACCCGGCCTTTCGTCGATCAGTGCGCTCGCACGGTCTACGAACGCCAATACTTCGTGGACGACAGTGGCGACGGCATCCGCGACCACGGGCGTGAGTTCCTCCCCGAACTCATCCGAGGTCGCCATCTCGACACCCCAGATCGCCACTTCGTCCGGCATCTCCCATCCCATCGTTCGCCCGAGGGCCATCACGGTTGGATAGTTGATGTCGTGGAAGGAGTTGAGGCGCACCGAGCCGCCGAAATCGGCTTCATCGAGACGAACCACGGCACCGGGCGGGTGTCGTCCCGTGGTGAGGCCATCGATGAGAACGGCGCACGTTCGCCCACGCAGAACGTCGAGCAGCGCAAAGCCCGCCCAAGGGAGCGCAACGACCTCTACTTCACTCCGGTCGCCGAGTTCGGATGCGAGGGCGGTCGCCGCGTGAAGCCCAACACCGTCGTCGGAGGCGATCTCGTTTCCAAGACCGACGACGACGAGCGGTGGTACAAGGGAGGAATCGGCTCCCGAAATGCCGGCAGCTCCGAGGCCCCATGCACGAACCCCCGGTGCCGGCAGTGTGCGGCTCGGCGTCATGGGTAATCCTCACGGCGATTGTGCCCCACGCACCCCGGACCGTGATCGGGCCTTTCGTCCCTTTTGTTGCGAACGACCCCATGTCGACCCGAATCCGGTTCTCGAAAACGCGGCGGTCTGGGCGTGGTCGCCTCCCCACAATGTTACGAAGGACCCTATCTGGGATCCGCGCTGGTAGGTCAGGCTGGAACACGAGACGGAGGATTGCGTATGAGCGCACTCGATCACCAACTCGCCGCTGTGTGGTCAGTGCGTTGCATTCGTCCCAGTGACCCAGTCGATGGTCTCTCCCGACCAGCACAGCCCACACCACGCGGAGGTTGCCCATGACGGATCTAGGTCAGCGGCTGAGGAGACATCCTTTCGTCGCAGCGTTGAGTGACGACGACATCAGCACACTCGAGGGTTGTGGGCTGTCGTATCTCTCGTTCGAGCCGGGCGACAAGCTCGTCCAGGAGGGCAAGCTCGCCGATGGATGTTTCCTCATCGATCGAGGTGAGGTCGCCCTCGAGATGTACGTTGATCGAGCGGAGTCGCGCACCCTTCAGGTCGTCCAAGCCGGGGAGATCGTCGGCTGGTCGTGGCTGCTTCCGCCCTACCTCGGCACGTACGACGCAACGGCACTCACCCCGGTCACCGCGATGAGGGTCGACGCTCCACTGCTCCGGGAAGCCATGGAGAGCGATCGAGCGTTCGGCTACGCAATGCTGGTCCGCGTCTGCAGGGTGGCCGTCTCGCGTTTGGAAGCGACCCGTCGCGAATTCCTCGACGCATACCAGAGTGGGACTCCCGGCCGTGAGGTTCGCCCGATGCCCACGGGTGACCTGCGCGGGGTCGGTTAACGGCAGTTCGACGCGGAAATCCCGGAACGACCGAACGCCACTCGGGTGCTGCGCGTATGCTCGAACGAGGACCCGAATGTGGAGGTGCCATGGGATCCGTATACAAGATCGTCGAACTCGTCGGAACGAGCGAGACTTCGTGGGAGGACGCGGCAAAGACTGCCGTGGCGACGGCGGGTGACTCGCTCCGGGATCTGCGGGTCGCCGAGGTCACCGACCTCGACCTACAGATCGCCACCGACGGATCGATCGCTGCGTTCCGCACGAAGGTCAAGCTTTCGTTCAAACACGAGGGCGGCATCTAGACCGAGACGAAGAACCGCCTGAAGTATCGGGTTCGAGAACAGCGATGATTCGCGAGCTGCCGGCCGCCGCTACCAACCGTTGCGGTGGAGTTGGTCGTCGAGCGGTCGGCGTCGACGCGTAACACCCGAGCCGGTCGGCGTCTCGTCTGGGTCGCGATACCCGATGGCGATCACGCCGACCATCATGCGGTTGTCGGGAATGGAGAACTCGCGCCGCACGTCATCTTCGCCGTAGCCGATGCCGAGGAACCACGTGGCGAGGTCGGCGTCGACTGCCGCCAACTGAAGCAACATCGACGCCATACCCCCGTCGACGTCCCAGAACCTCACCGGCCAGCGGTCGAGATCATCGAGTCCGAACTCGATCTTGTCATCAGCCGAATAGCGCGCGAGATACCGCTGCGGATCCGAGAACACGAGGATCACCACGGGGGACTTCTCATGGGCCTGCCGGTCCTCGCGTTCGGGATCGTGGGTCAACGTCCAGAATCGATCAACAGCGTCGGGATCGTCGAGCACGAGGAAGTCGAGGCCCTGCGAGAACCCGGCCGAAGGGGCACGACGAGCCAGGTCGACGATACGTTCGAGTTCTTCGAACGGTGGCCGGTCGGGGGTATAGGCGCGAACACTTCTTCGTCTGCGAACGACATCGAGGAACTCCATCCGGCGAGCCTACAACCGATGGTGCCTGTCCCGACATGCGATCCCTACCGTGGACCCCGACACCTACACTCGCAGCCCCGACCGCTCTCCCGCACGCCCGGTCCCGGAGACCCATGCCCGCTGAATCCCACACGACGATCGAGCCGTTGTCGGATCATTCGTCTGCGCTTCCGGTCGTTGCTCGGTGGGTCTGGGAGACGTGGGGATCGAAGACCTACGAGGAGACCGTTGCTTCGCTCGACGATCCTGAGAACTGCCCACCGACGCTCATTGCGGTTGCGGACGCGCGGCCGGTTGGGGTGATCGGCTTCGGTCGCTTCCGCCGGGCCGATGACATGGTCGAGACACTGTGGATCAACGCGCTCTACGTCGCCGAAGCGGAGCGTTCCGGCGGCCTCGGCTCTCAGCTTCTCTCGGCTGCGATCGGACTCGCCGGGTCGTGGGCCGAGGAGTTGTACGTCTACACCGATGTCCCGACGTGGTACGAACACCGAGGCTGGATCGTCATCGATTCGACCGATGGCGGCACGGTGCTGTCGCGCTCCTTGTCTGGCGCACGCTGACGTCTCGCTCCCGTCGCCGGTCCCGGGGCCTCGTCATCCTGTTTCTTGAACCCCCTTGATACGTGGTTTCCTACGTATCATGCGTAGGTATTAACCTACGGTTCTCGAGCCGATCATACCCGAGGAGCGCCAACAATGTTCGCAATCAGTCCCGACCAGTCACTGCTCTGGCTGGCCATCCGGCAGGGGTGGGGTCGGACAGTTCGTTCCGATGCGGCGGGCGGTTTGCTCGGGGCTTCCGTCGCCGTTCAGTTCCCGGGGCGTCACGTCACCGCTCTCGCACCGCCGAGCCACCGGCTTGCCATCGACGGATGAGCGGTCTGCGGACGGCAAACTCACAAACACGGATCGGACGATGTATCCGGGGCTATGCAGGCGCTGGCTCTCCTGTTGATCGCCTTTGCGCAGGAACCCTTCCCGATCGCCCTGATCCTCATTGCCGGCGGGTTGCTGCTCTTCTTCGCCGGTGCGAGTGGCGGCGATCGGCGATCGGATGCCGCGCGACTGGCTATCGGCCACTGATTCTTTGACTACTTCTGGAGGCTGGTCGCCGCCCCCCCCCCCCCCCACGCCGCCCCCTGGGCGCCCCTCCTCGACTCGCACCTCTCGACTTGGAACTCCGCGTCTACGCCCAAATCGCTCCCCTGTTGGGGCTCCAACCACCCTCCGATCCTACATCTTACACCAGCCTGCTCGCGCCGCCCCACCCTCCCGCGCTCGGACCCTACACTCGACTACCGGCGTCGCGGGCGGCGCCGCGCTCGGGCGTGGACGTACCCGTGCCCGCGCGGCGGACGTGTTCTGGCGCCGTTCGACTCGAGAGTGGGGTTTGGGCCCCCTGTCTACTCGGCGGGACGCTCAACGGCGGGGGGACGGCGCTACTACGCGAACCTCGCCGGCGGCCGCGAGGCCCGCGCGGCGTGGGCCCGCGGAGCACCGACGAATAGCGATCAACCGGACACGTCCAGAGGAATCCGCATGCCTCCCGGAATTCATCTTCCCTCCGGACTGGCCGTTCGCGGCGCTTCGTACGGTGACATCCCCAGCGTGGCAGCGCTCCTGCGCGCCTCCGAGGAGTTCGACACGGGCGAGCCGGCGGTGACGGTCGAGGATGTCGAAAGCGAGTGGATGCTTCCCGGCTTCGACCCCGCCGCTGACGTTCTGCTGGTCTTCGAAGACGGGCGCATCATCGCGAGCGCCGAAGTGCCGGGTTGGCGAGCAGAGGCGACGGTGCATCCCGACGCTCGGGGGCGCGGAATAGGAACGGCGATCTTGGGGTGGGTCGAGCACCGAGCGGTGGAACGGGCCGACCATGGTCCCGAGATTCGCGTAGGGCAGACCGTTGTAGACACCAACGCCAATGCGATCTCGCTGTTCGCTCGCCACGGATACACACCACGGCACACGTCGTGGGTGTTGCGCCTCCCCGAAGGCGTTGCGATCGACCACCCGCCACTCCCCCACGGTGTCGTAATCCGTCCGTTTGATCCCAAGCGGGAGGAGGAACAGGTCTACCGCGTGGTCGAGGATGCGTTCAACGAATGGCCGACACGCGAGCCGTCGACGTTCGAGGAGTGTCGATCCGGCGTGACGGGTCGCCCCGACTTCGACCCAACACTTCTGTTTGTAGCCGTCGCCGACCAGGAAGTCGTGGGTGTCTCGTTCGGCATCCCCTACGAGGACGAGGGTTGGGTGCAGCAGTTGGCCGTTCGCCGCGACCACCGAAACCGAGGCCTGGCAAAGGCGCTGCTCCGCAGAACGTTCGACGAACTCCGGCGCCGCGGCTCCCCTGCCGTGGGCCTCAGCACCGATTCTCGAACCGGAGCGCTCGACTTGTACGTGGACGCAGGGATGGTCGTGCGTGCGTCATACACGCACTACTCCAAGGTCCTGGTACCCGGCGATTCGGGCCAGACCGAAGCCTGAGACCGCGGAACCTCCCGGACGATTGCACAGGCCCGCCCTGACGCGCGCCGTCGCTGCTCGCCGGCGCCAAGTACCGGTTGCGTGTGAAATGGCTGAGCGAGATGTACTTCCGGCTCGCCGGATGGCAGATCGTCGGGCAGGCGCCCGACGAAGAGAAGTACGTCGCTATCGGCTATCCCCACACCTCCAACTGGGACTTCTTCGTGTACCTCGCAGTCATCGGCCACTTCGGTCTCAGGATGCGCTACCTGATGCACGAAGGTCTGTTCGTCGGACCGCTCGGCTGGCTGATGCGCAGATGGGGAGGAATCCCGGTACAGGGAGGTTCGAAGGCGGTCGTTGCGACGCTCGTCCAGGCGTTCGGCGAGGCAGACGCTCTGCGCCTGGCGATCGCACCGGAGGGAACACGAGCCGGCGGATCCAAGTGGAAGTCGGGCTTCTGGCGCATTGCTGACGGCGCCGACGTTCCCGTGGTCATGGCCTTCGTGGACTGCGATACGAAGCGGATGGGATTCGGCCCATCGCTCAAGGTCAACGGCGACATCGACGCGTGGATGGTGCAGGCGCAGGCCTTCTACGCTGACAAGCGTGGCCTCAAGCCGCAGAACCTCGGGCCGGTCGAACTCAATCGTTGATCACCCGGTCGCCGCCGACCGGGAGTGTCAGATCAAACGGGAGGCGCCATGAGACTGAATCAAGTGACCATGCCATGTACCAACGTGGCTGAATCAGTGGAGTTCTACACGGAAGCTGGGGCTCATCCAGATCGTGGCGAGCGACCACTACGCCCGGTTTGTCTGCCCGACGGAGACACGACTCTCTCCGCCCGCGTGGTGGACAAGATCAACGGCGGGGCTATCCCCGTCGTGTACTTCGAGTGCGACGACCTCGACCGCACCGTCAGAGAGCTTGAATCAGCGGACATCGTTTTCGACTCACGGCCCGAGGATCAGCGGTGGTTGTGGCGCGAAGCGCGGCTGCACGACCCGGCCAACAACAAGGTATGCCTGTATCACGCCGACGAGAACCGGCTCAACCCGCCGTGGCGTATCCCGTCGACTGAGTAGCCACACAAACCCTCAGGCGTCTGACAATCCGTGGCTCGCCGCCCGTGATTGTGATCAGAATGGCCTCTTCTGCGACCACCGAAGAACTCCCCAGCAGGCGTGAATACTGATCGGTAGAGTTGCGAACAAGGCTTCGATACCGGGGAGGGTACATGTCTGTTCTATCGCGACGCCGATACGGCCGAGTTGGATTGGTGGTCCTTGCGGCAGCCTTGCTTGTCGCGATGCTGGTGTTCATACCGGCAACCGATGCGAAAGGCACGACGGTCACAACCGATGCAGGGGTTGTGCTGCTCAGCACGGGGCCCAGTGCGAGTGACAACTGGATCCGCTACTACGAGAACCCATCGACGTCGTTCGACATAGCCGACTACGACGAGCAGCAGTTCATCGGCGTGCTCAGGTGCAATGTGACAACACCGACAGGCGGCTCCGGCGAGGCGTCGCTGCTTGCCGTTGCGACGTCACCGAGCAACAAAGACATCGGTTTGGTGAGCAATGGGTTCGGTGTGCGGACCAAGAACAACTGCGCGACCTCGAACGGACAAATCAGCACTTCGCAGTCGCTGACCTTCTCCCTCGGTGGCTTCTTCGATTCGACGTACGCAATCGATCGGATAGAGGTTGATATCGAAGGCAAGCAGGACGCCCAGCTCGCCTACGAACTCGACAACGGCGCAGGAGCCGGCACAAAGACCCTCAACTCGGCGTCGGACAACGGCGCGGATGCGGGTGTCGGCGACAACACCGTCGTCGTAATCACCGGTACCACAGCCGACGTGTTCACGTCTGTGACCTTCTCGCCCACCGGAAACAGCAAGGCTCTCGTTTCGATAGAAGGCGGAGGAGACGGGGCTGCACAGATCGAGGCCGGCGAGTCACGCCTGTATCCCGGCGTGACCCAGACGCTGTTCCACATCGTCACCTCGCAGGACTTCGACGGAGACCTCCTCTGCGACGGGCCACGCGCTCCGACATCGATCGCAGCCGACGGTCCGGCTGTCGACGGATCGGTCGAGCGCCTCAACGACCTGAAGGGCGAAGGCGATTGCACGGTGGACGCAGTCCCCTACACGTTCCAGATACAGTCCGACAGCGTGTACTTCAACTACCTCGATGGCGGCGAGGGTGCGCAGTTCATCGTGAGAATCGACTGGGATCCCAGCGACCCCATCGTCAACCCGATCGCCCCGCCGGTCCGCGAGATCGACTACACCAACGACGGCGTGGACAACTACGTCCCTGGAGTTGCGTGCGTGTCCGTGAGCGGTGGTGAATACACCCATCCCATCGTCGGCGGCGAGGAGATCCCATGGTGCCTCATCGACCACGACATCGAGCTGACGGAAGACGGTTGGCAGCAGATCCAGTGGTGGCATGGCCAGGGAGACCCGCGCTGGAAGTAGCGGAGTAGGTCAGAATCGGCGGGGCGTTCCGGACTATGCGGATCGGCCCCGCCGATTCGGACTCAACCGCCGTTGCCTAGACGCGAACGCCCAGCGTCCGCATGATGCGTTCGGCCTCGACGCGGCTCTCGCCCGCAACCTCTGGAAGGTCGTGCTCGATGATCTCGGCGACCGCGTCGAGCATGAGGGCTTCGTCATACGGCTGGCCACGATCACGTGCGGTCTCAACGCCGGCTTCAAGAATCCCGATCGCCTCGTCAGAACGGCCTGCGCCGCCGAGCGCAAGAGCCCGGAGCCGAGCTTCGGTCGGGCCGAACATTGCTGCCTCTTCACCGGCATCGGACATGGCGTCTTCGAGCTGCTCGAGGGCGCCTGAGTAGTCACCCGATCGAATCGAGCAGTCTGCGAGATGCAATCTTGCTTCGAGCACGTTTGCGGTAAATCCGTTGGCATCGGATTCACTCTCGACCTCGCGCAACATAGCTTCAGCGCGATCGAGCGCACCACGCTCTTTCAGTATCCGTGCCAACTGAAGTTCGGCAAATGCGGCCATTGAAAGCTCGCCGGTCGACCTGAGCACCCTTACGGCAGCCGTGAGGCGTTCCTCGGCCTCATCAAATCGCCGCTGGTTGACGAGAAGCTCTCCGATGTTCGCCTCGGCGAAACCCACGTCGACGATGTTGCCCACGCGCTCCGCTCCATCGCGACTCTGGCGGTAGTACCGCAGGGCCTCGTCCCACCGGCCGTCGAAGTAGGCGAGGACTCCGAGGTTGTTGTTCATGTCGTTTTGGCCAACCAGATCGCCGAGTTCCTCGTAGAGCTTCAACGCTTGGCGGCAGACGTCCAGTGCGCGAGGGTCGTCGGTCATCATGTGTGTCCAGGCGATAACGCCATATGCACGAGCCGTGGCGGCCTTCTCCCCCACTCGGTCTGCTTCGGTGAGAGCGGCCTGGGCGCGTGCGAGCGCGTCCTTCAGTTTCCCCTGCCGCAGTCTCACGAGCGCTTGGAATGCAGACGCGTTCGCGGCAATCCGGTAGGTATCAGATGCATCGTTTGCAGTCGCGGCAACCCGGCGAGCTTTGGTCGCTTCCCTCAGAGCAATTGAGTAGGTACCGGCGCGCTCGCGCACCCACGCTCGCTTCAGGAGGAGCTCGGCCTGAGCGACCGGATCATTGTCGATCAGCTTGGAGCTTCGTCGGTAGGCCTCGAGCGCGGTGTCGAACAAGCCGGCGCGCTCCCTGACGTCGCCGAGTTGAGCCCACGTCGTCGACCTCTCCTGGGCCGGCACATCGGGGAGGCGACGTGCGGCGCCGAGCGCCCGTTCAAGCTGGGCGGCTGCCTCGGTGTTGGAGTACGACCTCATGGCGCGCGCCGCAGCAACCCGGGCGTACCGCCAAGTATTCGCATGGTCGTTGCCGAGCGAGTAGTGCATCGCCAGTTGGTCCGCTACATCATCGGGATTCCCATGTGAGGCTTCGGCGATCGCCCGGGCAGCCCTGCGGTGCAGGTCCTCACGGCGACGGTAGGAGAGTCCGTCATACGCCACATCGCGCACCATCGCATTGCGGAATCGAAGAACGCCATGCCCACCGTCCTCGATGAAGTCGCCCAGAACACTGCGCGTCGCTTCGTCAAGTGCGAGTGTCTCGTCGGCGAGGATGGCTTTGGCCATCGACGCTCGGAAGGTCCGCCCAAGCACCGACGTGTACCTGAGGACCCGCCGCGCGAGGAACGGGAGAGCATCGATACTGGCGCTGAGAAGGGAGCCAATCGAGTCCGGCAACTCGTCGGCGCTCCCGGTCTCGGTCACAACCCGCAGCAGCTCCTCGATGAACAGCGGATTACCCCCGGTACGAGCACAGATCGCCTTGACGTCCTTCGGGTGGAGTGGGGTCGCAGGTGTGGCAGCGTTCACGAGCTGCTCGGTTTCAACCGGGGAGAGGTTCCGGACGGTGATCACGCGGCCTTCGTCCGGCAGGAAGCCACCGGAGTCACCCCTTCGGGTCACCACCAGCGCCCAGGGACGCTCGCCAATCGTCTGAGCGAGGTGGCCAAGAAGGTGCGATGACGCTTCATCCATCCATTGAGCGTCTTCAACCTCGAGGACCACTGACTGTGTGACAAGGCGATCGAGCAGCGACACGACCGAAGCAACGAGGCGATCCTGACGGAACTTCGGTTCGATCTCAGCGACTTCCGGAGTGTCGGGAACGTCGATGTGGGTCACGTCGGCTATCAACGGGAGCACGGCCAACAAGTCCGGGGCGATGTCGGCGACCCGACCCTCGAGGGCACGCGCCATCTCCTCGTTCGAGGACCGCTCGATGCCGAGGATCCCACGGATCGGATCCCGCCATGCACGGTACGGCGTAGTTGAACCGTACGGCTCTGCACGAATGGTGATCGTCGGCAGATCCGGAAACTCGACCAGCGCCTGTCGCACCAGCCGACTCTTGCCGCTGCCTGCATCACCGATCACTTTCACAACAGAGCCCGAAGCGCCGCCAACCGAACTGAGCACTGCACGCAGATCCGCCAATTGAGCACTCCGCCCGACGAAGGGCAGCTCATCGTGAGCTTCGAACGTTCGATCGCCGAGCTCCTCTCCGACGGCGTAGGCGGTCAGCGGTTCGGCCTTCCCCTTTACCCGGAGCGGCGGAAGGGCGGTTGCGGCGAACAGCGTGCCCGACTGATCTAGGACACCGGGCGTGGCGTAGATAGACCGTGCATGCGCAGCGGCCATGAGCCGAGCAGCAACGTTAACCGTGTCGCCCATCACCGTATAGGTAGCCCGAAACTCGGTCCCAACTTCGCCGGTGAACACATGACCGCGGTTCACACCGAAATGAAGGTCAAGCGGTGCGGGCGCATCTGCAATAGCACGGACCGCTCGCAGGAGACGTGCCTCATCACCGTCCCGGGCAACCGGGGCCCCGGCCACGAGAATCGCCTTCCCCCCGTCCTCGTTGATGTCGGTTCCGAGGAACGTAACGTCCTCTTCTGCGGCGGCTGACTGAATGAGGCCCATGGTGTCGTCGATTGCCTCGGCCACCCAGTCGGCGCCCTCGTCCGCGAGCCGCTGATCAACGCCGCAGAAGCGGACGAAGCCCACGCTCGCAATCCGATGCTCGGGCTCCGTGTCCCCCGCTCCCAGGTACTCCCGCAGCCCCACCGGCACCCACGCTTTGAGACTCTCAGGGTCGCGAGCGTCACGCGAGACGGGCCCGGGAGCGATGCAGTGCGCCTTCCGCCACCGCAGAAGCCACCCGGCACCCTTGGAGCTGCCGATCGCATCCGCCGGCACTCGTTCGCGAGTTCCCGCGCTCACGAGGATCTCGCCGGGGCCGGCCACCTTCTCCATTGCTGTGGTTGTCGTTCCGCCGACGCCCGCGATGACAAGTTCTTGATGAATCGATCCAGCTCGAAAGATATGGATGGGACCGCTGTGAATGCCGACCGACATTCGCAGACGAACACGACCGGCAGCGGTCGGACTCTCTGTTGATGCACGTAGCGCCGTCCGCATCTCGACCGCGGCGCTGGCGGCTCTCGTTGCGTGGTCGTACCCCGTGAACATGAGCAGCAGTGCGTCGCCGCCGAACTTGAGCAGGCTGCCACCCTGGAAGTAGGCGATCTCGAGCATGTTGGCGAACACGAGGTTGAGGACCGCTGTGAGCTCCTCGGCTCCGATACGGCCTCGCTGCGCGAGCTTCTCTGAGAGGTTCGTGAATCCGGAGATGTCGACGAAGCACAGGGTTGCGTCGAGTTCCTGCCATCGCCGACCGGGAGCATCCACATCCCAGTTCGTGGCGATGCGGGGCACATATCGATCGAACGACGCGACGGACTCAATTGTCGAAGTCATCGATGCCTGCCTCCCTCCAGAAACGGTACCAGCGGCACTTCTGCTCTGAGCAGGTGTTTGCGG
Organism: uncultured actinomycete; assembly: GCA_942491345.1. Lineage (GTDB taxonomy): Bacteria > Actinomycetota > Acidimicrobiia > Spongiisociales > UBA5794 > JAHEEL01. Next base: position 172,376 of record CALOAN010000020.1, on the reverse strand, counting down.
GGCCGCGCGTCGACCGCCAACAACCTCGCGGCTGCCGGGTGGTCAGCACCGGAGGCTTCGACGAGGCGGGCTATGTCGTCGTCGGTGTTTGTAGAGATGGAGTCCGACCGTACGGCGATGCGTTCGAAGCGGTTGTGGTGGAGGTAGATAGGCCCTACAAGTTCTCATACAGGTGGGCGTCCCAATCCAATACGCCGTACGACGAGAGCACGGCACGGCTGGTGGAGATGGCGCTCGAGCCCTTGGATTCCGGAACCCGCCTCACGATGGTTGAATCTGGCTTCACGAAACTCACCGGCGACGGGTACCAGCGGGCGATCGACGCCAACTCAGGCGGGTGGGACTCGGAACTTGCAGATCTGATCACCTACCTGGCAGTGGATACGGGAGGTTGACGTTGGCAGTCCACGAAGTCTTCGGAGCGCTCGCGGACCCGCGACCCGCCAGACCCTTCTCGAATGGCTCTCGTCTGAAGGCTCAGGCACTGCCACGGAATACGCTCGGAGGCTGCCCATCAGTCGTCAGGCCGTTTCGCGACACTTCGCTGAGCTGGAGAGCGCCGGACTGGTCTCATCGTCCAGGGTTGGGCGAGAGACCAGGTACCGGCACGAGAAGGAACCGCTCGATGAGGCGGTTGACTCAGCGGGCAAGGCTGTGGAACGACGCGCTCGAACGTCTTCGCTCTCACCTCGAGAGCTCCTGATGCCGGTCCACCGACGGGTCAGGAGGCTCTACTCTCGCATGAGAGGCGAGAGCAGCTCCACGCGATTGCCGAACGGGTCATAGGCGTAGAACCGGTCAAACCCGGGCAGCGGCTCGTCATCGACGACCACGACGCCGGCGCCCTGCAACCTCAGTCGTAGGGCCTCCAAGTCTGCGACGAGGAGAGCCGGGTGCGCCTTCCGAGCCGGCGAGAATCCCTCCTCCACACCGAGGTGGACGCGCGTCGAGTCGGACTCGAACCAACACCCGCCGCGTGCCTCGAGATTCGGTGGCTTCTCGACCCGCGGAATCCCGAGCAGGCCCTCGTAGAAGGCCGTGGCATCCTCTTCTCGGCCCGGTGGCATCGCCATCTGGACATGGTGCAATCCGAGAATCGACATCGAGGGAGTATCTCACAGGCGAGCCCCCCAGACGCCCTGCCGCGCGTTGGGGCTCCCGGTCATCGCCGGGAGCCCCAATGGGGTCTGGCTGCTACTCCTGTGGTCCTCCCGAGACAGTCGGCGTATCACCTGCGGCGTTCGAAGCGGGGGACCGTTCAGCGAACGTCCCGTCCCCCAACCCTTCAATGAGTTGGCTGCCGGTACCGGTTGCCGCCGCCGGGATGAGAACGTACTGCACGGCCGGATCTCCCGGCGAGAAGTCGAGGTCGTACTTGCCCTTGATCAAGGCGTCGTACAGACTGCCCTGCCCCGCGATCACAACGACCTCAGAAACAGGCTCACGCGCAGCAAGCGTCGCACTCGGTTCCGGGACCAACCCGGCATCGAACTTGCCCGCGGCGAACGCTTCGGACGATCCGCTCGTACCGGTTGCCGCCTCAGGAACGAGAACATATTGCGCCCCGGAAGCCCCCGAGAGGAAGTCCACGTCGTACTTGCCCTCGATCAGAGCGTCGTAGAGGCTGCCCTGCCCCGCGATCACGACCGTCTCGGGTGCCGGAGTGGTTCCAACAAACGGCTCGCTCAAGGTCGGATTCAATCCTGCATCGAGCTTGCCGGCTGCGTAGGCCTCCGACAGTCCGCTCGGGCCGGTATACGGCTCAGCGGTCTCGGCGACGGCCTCGGTTGCTGCGGGAGTGCTCGGTTGCGTGTCGGTCAGAATCTGCTGACTGATCGCGTAGACGCCTGCCACGAACGCAACGACGGCGAGCACCGTGACGATGGGCCTGATGTGGAACCCGCTGGGTCCTGTGGATGTGAGGGTCATGGTCCTTCTTCCTCCTCTCCGACTCGCCGCCCCGGTGCCTTCTGCCGCGGGTCGGTTGGGGCCGGTACTTGCTGACGACCCCACCATCTCCCCCTCGCGTCAAGAGCCGGTCAAAAGGAGGGGGCGCGATGTCAAGAGGATGTCAAGCGCTGTTGTCGGAACCCAGACCTGGGTCGCGGAGAGCTCCGGACGGGCACACGGCGGCAGATCCCAACCGCCGACATACCGAACGCAATCCTCCGCCGTCTACGGCACGACGGTGGCGCGATCGGTCTCCGCTGAGACGAGGAGGAGGCGCAGCTGTACGGGTGATGACAGGTGTTCTGCGAGGTCCTCAGCGAGCGAATCGACGGCGACAGCGTCAATCGAACTGGCTACGACAACGTCGACCTTCGTGAATCCGTCGTCGACCTCGACCTCCACATCGACCACTTCCGTCGCGGAGCCTCGCTCTGACACGTATTCCTCGACGACGGCAGTGACCTCGTTCGTCGGATCGGACTGCGGAAGGACGGCCCCGCGGCCGAACTGCATCGGGAGCACGACGATAATCGTCGCAATGGCAGCCCAGCTCACACCTCGCAGGATCTGGGTATGTCCCTTCAGCGGGTTCCGGCCGGGCACGAATCCCGCGGCGAGGAACGTCGCCGATGCAGCGATGACTATGCCCACCACGTTGGCGAGGAAGAGCAGCGTCGCCCCGAGTGCAAGCTGCCACTCTGTGAGTTGCAGGGTGATGCCCACGACGGCAAGCGGCGGAACGAGAGCAACGGCGACCGCGACCCCGGTGAGTACATCGGAGGCGTGGCGCCTGACCTGGCCGTACGCACCTGCGGCCCCGGCGGCGAGGGCGATGCCAAGGTCGAGGAGGTTCGGTGAGGTTCGAGCCATCAGCTCTGCCGGGAGCGGGGTATCCATCCCGGGAATCAGAAACGAGATCAGCGCGGCGAGCAGGACCGCAAGCAGCGAACCTGCAGCAACAAGCAGGGCACGACTCACGACCCTGCGCGGCCAACCCATCACGATCGCCGCGGCTACACCGAGAACCGGGAACATGAGGGGCGCAACGAGCATCGCTCCGATGACGACCGCCGTGGAATCCCCGAGGATACCGAAGACGGCGATCGCCGTGGACAGCATCATCAGTGAGACGAAACGGGTGAAGAACTGCCGTCGTGGCATCCCACGCGGGAACAGCTGGTCGATGACCTCCCGTCGTTCCGCATCCTGGAGCGGCGCACGTCCGCGCCAGAGACGCTTGATGCCGGCCCACGGGAGAATCACCAGACCACCGAGCACGGACGAATACGGCGCAGGGGGCGCCACATCCGGTGCGTCCGGATCGTCCCGAACGTCCGTTTCGGGACGGTCCGCGAGCGCGGTGCCCGGGCCGCTCAGACCCAACTCCGAATGATCGGGTCATAGATTGTGTGTACGACGGCGGCCTGCGCCAGCATGCTCGGCCTCCCTGCACAGAACTCAACCCGCCTCGAGCGCCGTGAGTCGACTGTGACACAACAAACGAAGATCAAGGCTCAATCGTTCCCCAGAGTCATCGCGGTGGTCATCCCGGGTGGAACGAAGAGGGGCCGATTTCGGTCAGAACCCCATCGGATTCAGCAGTTTCCATGGCTGCGCCGCGCTTGTTCACATGTGTGTGGTGCTGTTTCAATGTGTTCACACGAAGACGACGCCGTAGACCACGAAGGGGACGAGGACGGCGGAAACAGCGACGGCGGTCACGGCCATCCACCGGCCCTTCTGAGCAGCGTCGTATCGATCCTTCTGTTCGCGAAGCGTGCGCAGAGCGGCGAGGCCGTAGACCACGGCGAGGATCGCCAACGGCCAGATGAACAGCGCCGCTATTGCGAGCAAGAGGGCGGCAACCGCATCGGAGCAGTGGCCGCGCTCCTCGGTTGGATCCCGGCGCAGTTCGGATGCACCGTCCGACCCTGTCGGGCCACACGTGGGGCACTCGGAACTGAGCTCGGTGATCTCGCGTTGGCAGTCCGGACAGGCGACCGGAGACATCCAATCAACTCCCGCGAGGCACAGGTCGCAGTGTCTCGCCCCCCATTGTCGTCGCGATCCCTGCAATGGGATAGGGGTAATCCCGACGGTGTTCTCCCGGTCCTCAACGAACCACCTCCCGCCGGGACGGCGCCCTGCGGGAGGTGGTGCTGACCGTGCCGGTGGCTACCGGCTAGTAGGACCTACGGAGTTGTCACGGGGAAGACCAACCTCCCTTCGACGGCCGGGTCGATAGTGCCCTCGGCCGTGATGTAGTCGATCACCGAGTCCCGCACGTAGAACTGCGTGTCGGCCACGATCTGATCGAGGGGCCAGATCGTCTCACCGGCGTTGTTGAAGTTGCACGAACCCGCAGCCACGTAGTTCACCGACGACACGTTGTACGTTTTAGTGGCATCGGTGAAGTCCACCGCGACGCCCTCGAGCGTGAGGGATGCCACATTGTTGCCGTCCGGCTCTGTTCCCAGGTCGCCGGTGTAGGTGATCACGTTCCCCGAATCGGTTGCCAGCATGCAGGTCGTGTAGTGCGAGTACCCACCGTACGGAGACCCCTGGTTGTACCACCACCAGTTGCGGTAGCTGCGCTCAAGAACCTCCTTGATCTGGGGACCGTTCATCTCCATGACCAGGAGCGAGTTCTCGTACGGCATCAAGGTGTACATGTCGTCGACGGTGAGCGTCACCGGAGATGCCGGGGTTGCCCCGTCGGCCACCAAGCGGTTCGACATCGCACCCGAGAGGTGGAAGTCGACCGGGATCCCATTTGACGTCAACTCGTAGACGGCGGCGTCGGCCTGCACGTTGGCGCCGCTGGTCTCCTCGGTGTACGCATTGACCGCATCGATCGGCGCCGTGGTCTGCCCGATCACGGTGCTGGTGTACGCATCAAGTTCCTCCAGGAACGGCTGCAGGTAGGCCTCCATCTCAGAGTCCACGGGTAGCGTCCCCGCCGGGATGAGGTAGCCCTCACGCGTCACGATCTCATCGCCGATGAACCCGACACTCACCTTCCCGAGGTTGGTCGCATAGCGCCCCGCCTGGGCGATCAGCGTGCCGTCGGGATTGAGCTCTGAGTCCACCATCACCGACTGATCGAGGAACGTGTGGCTGTGCCCGCCGATGATCACGTCGATGCCGGCCACTCCCTCGGCCAGCAACACGTCGCTGTCGATCTCGTCACCGTCGGGTGAATACCCCATGTGCGTGAGCCCCACGAGCACATCCGGCTCCTCAGCCGCCAGTATCTGCGGCACCGCCTCGAACCCCTTCTCCAGACCCGAGTAGAACGTCAGACCTGGGATATTGGTCGGCAATTCGTATCGGTAGACCCTCGGGTTGGTGAGTCCGAAGATCGTCACCTTCTTGCCGTTCACCTCCAGGTTGATGTAGTCCTGGACGTTGTCATTGATGAACCCGTACGATCCATCGTCGTCCAGGTTGATCGTCCCCAGGATCGGAGCCTCGACCTGCCCCAACATCGATGCGAACGTCGCCGGACCAAAGTTGAACTCGTGGTTCCCGAGTGTCATGGCGTCGTAGCCGAGCAGGTTCATCCCGCCGGCGATCGGATTCGGATCGGCGTTCCTGAAGTACTGGGCGAACGCGTTCCCCTGGAACGTGTCACCCGCGTCGAGGAGGAGAACGTTCGGGCTCTGGGCCCGTTCCGCCTTGATCAACGACGCCAGGAACGCGAATCCCTCGGGCGTGCCGTAGTAGTCGGTCTCCGGCCAGACCCCGTGAGTATCGTTCGTGTGCAGCATCGTCACCACATCATCGAGGCGAACAATTCGCTCCATCGGGATGTCCCCGATGTCGATCACCTCGAGCATCTTGACGTATTCGACGAACCCTTCCTGCATGTCGTAGTACGTATTCCACCGGTTCGTACCGTCGGCGAAGGTCGTCCAACCATCCTGGCCGCCGGCCAGGAAGTCGTTGGTCACCACCCGGTACACCTCATCGCGATCGAGCGGTTCGCCGCCGATCTCGACGCCGTAGGCGCCCCAAATGCTCGGAGCGTCGTCGCCGGTGTCGTTGTACCAGTAGTAGCTGGAACCCGACGTCTGCAGGATCCCCTTGTACAACGTGGCCGACTGGTCCAGGAGATCCTGGATCTGCGCGCCGGTGAGATCCATCATGTACAAGGTGTTGCCGAACGGCAGCACGTTGAACGTATCGCCCCACGTCACCGGGTACGGCAGCGAAGCACCGTCCGGAATGAGGATGTCGGCCCGCAACCCGCCCGGGTTGGTGAACGCAACGTCAACGGTTCCGTTCAACTCCCCGTCGTCGTAGAGGTCGGCGCTCCACAACATCGAATCGGTGACGATGTCGCCCACGACCGACTCGTCGTTGTAGTCACGAGCCAGATCGATGTTGGTCTTGGCCACCTCCACGTTCACGATCGGAGCAACAACCTCCGCCCAGTAGGCGATTCGTGCTGCAATGTCTGGATCAGCTTGCGGCCGCGTGAGGTACCCCTCGATATCTCCAGCCAGGCTTTCGGCGGCGTCGGCATCGATCTTCTTTCCGGCCTGAGCCACCAGCTCGTTCACGAGGGCGTTCAGCTTGCCCGCAGCCGCTCTTCCCGTTGTCGGCGGCAAGCGCCTCGGCACGCCTTCGTAGCTTCTTGAGCAGGCTGCTGTAGACGCCCGCGCTGGTGATTCAGCCGTCCTCGTACATCTTCTCACATCGAGTCGCCGATCTCCTCGATGGTCACCGCACCCGTCACCGTGTTCAGCTGGTAGTTGTCCACCGACAGCTTCTTGGCCGCCTTGTCGATCGATCACGTCGACCTGGCCGAGCCAGCGTCCGTAGTAGCCGGCGGACACGATCGCCGTATCTCCGATCATCACGGGTTCGTAGAGTGCTTGATGCTGGTGCCCGCCGATCATGAGATCGACCGGCTTCCCGGCGTCGATCAACTCCTGAGCCACCGTCTCGAGACCTTTGTAGGGTCCACTGTCAGCGGTGCCCATGTGGACGAGGACAACCAGCGCATCGGCCTGGGACAGCACCTCGTCGTAGTAGTGCAGGATCGTTTCTGTCAGATCCTTGAAGACCAGGCCCTCGGTTGTGCCGATCAGTGTGACCTCGGGTGTTTCCTCGCCGGCGAGACCCAACACGCCGACCTTCACGGCATCGTGACCGCTGCCCATCTCCAGGATTTCGTACGGCTCTGCCCAGTCCGGGAGGTCCCAATCCGTTCCCTCGAGAACGACGTTGGCCCCGAGCCACGGGAACTCCGATTGAGCGACCCGTTCCGCGAGCTCTTCCTGACCCTTGTCGAATTCGTGGTTGCCGAATGCAGCGACGTCGTAGCCCATCATGTTGTAGATGTCGATAGTGCTCTCGCCCATCAGGAGCTGCGAGATCGCCGGAGCAGCGAAGTACACATCACCTGCGTCGAGCAGTGCTACATTCTCTCCACCGACCGCATCTCGAATGCCGTTGATGATCGACGCCATGTACGCCGAGCCACCTCGGCCCGCGTAGTCGGTTTCGAGTCGGCCGTGGAAGTCGTTGGTGTGGAGGAGCGTCACTTCGGCAACAGCATCCCCGCTCCGTTGGCGGTTCCGCCGCCCTTCTTATTCCCCGCCAATGCCGCCGTTGGGACGATCAAGGCAATCACCATGATCAATACCAGTAGCGCACTCCGTTTCGTCAGCATCACGAACACCTTCCGTTTCTCTCGCGGTTCGTGCCGGACCCAGCGCGTGCCGACGCGTGCCCAGAATCGCGCCAGCCCTCCAACATTGCACTCCGCGACTGAAGGACTAGGGACGAAAGTCCCAGGGTGCGCATGCCGATCCGGATCCGCGTGACCAGCGGGAACCGCCAGGTCAGTCCGACTCGTCCAAGCTGTCGATCCGGTCGAGGAGGTCCAGGGAATCCAAAGCCGCGTCCGCGAGCGGCCCGGGAGAAGCGGCCATCTCGGTGAGCATCGGGCGTGCACGTGGTCCACCGATATCGGCAACCAGTCGGACCATTTGCGGCGTCGCATTGTCGGAGGCGTACGTCTCGCCGATCAGGTCGAGCGACCGCTCCCCTGCCTTCACGAGAGCCATGCCGGCCAGCATCCGCTCCTGCTCATCGTCGCCGGCCACCGCGTTGAGCAACGTCACGCCGGCTCCAGACGAACCGAATGTACGCCACGCAAAGCCGGACCGAATCAGGTTGGCGGATCGACCGATGTTCATGGTCGCAGCCTACGGGCTACAGCTTCCCCCACAGATCGTGTTGGTCCCAATACTCTGGTTCGTGGGTCGACGTGTGATCGAACCAACCGTGACGCTCTTCCTCGATGTTGAAGTCGTTCGTGCGGAAGCGCTGGCCCCCTCGATCGAGGAGGATCACGAGATCGAAGTTGACCCGAACATCGATGATGCGCTGGACGTTCGAGAAGTCGGGGAACCAGCGTTTGTGAACCGGCCATCCCATCAACACCAGGCGGTTGAACGCGACTTCCTTCTTCGTTGCGTGATGCGCCACGGTTCCCCCGTGGCTGTGGGCGAAGAAGTCGGGAACGATCAGGCCCTGGTCGCCGATCCACTGCTTCAGCAACAGCGCGTCGGCGCGTCTGGCCGCATCGGAGTAGGCGCCGGTCCACGTGAAGCTCTCATCGTGCACATCGAGATCGGGGCGGTTCGTGGCGAGGGCGGCATAGAAGTTGCCGCCGGGTTGGTACCAGGCGGCGTCCGAGGCGAAGGTGCCGTGGGTGACCACCGCCGTGCTCGACTCGTGATCCCGCTTCTCGGATTCCGGCTGCGGGATCACCCGTTTTGTGACCTCAGAATCCTTGGGATCGATTTGCGCAAGCGCCGTCTGCGCGAGGCGAGCCACGAGGGGATCGTCCGACTCACAACCCGCCTCCAACGTCTCGCGGATCCGCTTGCGCAAGCGGGTGGTCTCCCTCGCCCCTGCAGCTGCAGAAACCCGCACCAACGGGTTGGGACTGTACATCGCGGCTTCGAAGAGTGCCGCAGCTCCTTCCACCGACGGGTGTTGGTACAGCTCGTCGACCGTCTTCGCCATCTCGTCCTGCAACCGAGGGGCCGTTTCCGACTCGAGGTCCTTGGTCGAAACGCCAAGGCCCTGGGTGGCCTCGTCGACGGTGAGCCGGCGTGTTCGCTGCAGGGCCCCGAGGTCGGGGAGCACGAATTCGGAGCCGCCCTTCTTCTGCCACAGCCTGGTCTCCTCGCTCACACCCAACACGCCGGCACGCGCCGAGAGCAGCAGCGCCGACTGTGATGCCGCCGCCGACTGGGTCGACTCCGAATCGATCGCTGGCGTGACGGTGAAGGCATCCCGCGGATCGATCGGGTCGGGTACCTGATAGCGCATGCGGCTCTCCTCTCGTCGTCGTCCAACCCTGCTGCACTCTGCTGTCAACGGCCCAGGACTAGGTATACACGACGGGTGGGACATGTGGCCGGGATGGTCGAAGGGGAGTCCTTGGCAGGAAGGATCTCTGTCGGACGTCATCCTGCATGAGCTAGTCCACCGTTGAATGGTCGAAGGCCGAAGCAAGGTCGAGGTCCCTGCTGGTGAGCAACGCCCTGGTCGTGGGTCGAGCGCACCACGTGACCTTGTTCCATCGGATATCGAAGGCGGGGTGGTGGTCGGCGACGTCCAGCCATCCGCACTCGTATCACGAAGCCCATGATCTCGTTGAAGTCGGCGAATACGTACGTGCGGGAGATCGCTTCGCCGTCACGAGTCCATTCGGGATGCGCCGACAGGAAGTCGACTGATCTGGTCTGGTGTGAGATCGGAAGGCCGATGGGCAAGTCGTACATCCTTGGTGGTCCCCCCACAACTCGGTGGCATACCTTCCGGTCGTGGCAGAAGAGGACACACGTCACCTTGTGCTCGGCACCGGACTCCCGTCGAGGTCGGCCGTGATGGTCGTCAACGCAGTCGTGATCGACGATCAACCCTATATCTTCGTACTACGAAGCCGGCATGGCTTCGTTGAAATCCGAGGGTCAAAACGTAGATACGGGAGATCGCCGGATTCGCCGTCCCGGGTCCACTCAGGGCTGAGTACACAGGAAGGCCTTCCGAACCCTGGTCTCGGCGAATGAGATCAGTTGGCACTGGATGTTCGGCAGACCGTACTCGATGGCGCGACCGATCCGCGATGGCGAGCGCCGTCGCCACCACGTACTCTCAGATGTAGCCAAGAGCACATTCAACGGACCTGCACACGACCGGGCACGGAACACTGCACGAGACACGTGCCGGGATCGTGCTCTCCAGACGACCTCGTGGAAATCGAAGGGACGTTCGGCGTCCAGCACGGCGAGTGGGACACGGCAATTCCGGCCGTTCGCCCAGCACTCGGGTACCGCATCACCACGCCCGACCGAATCGTGGTCATCTCCGGCGATACCGGTCCATTCCCCGAGATGGCAGCTCGATATTCCGGCTGTGACGTCCTCGTCCACGAGGTCTACTCGTCAACTGGCCTCTCGTCCCGCCCTCCGGAGTGGCAGGCCTACCACTCCATCTCTCACACATCGGCAACATACCTGGGCCGAGTCGCCTCCGGCCAACCCTGACGTCCTCGCCCTCAACCACCAACTCCTGTGGCATGCAACAGGGATGATCTGATTGCCGAGGTCACAGCCGCCTACGTCGGAACTCTTGTCTACGGCCGGGATCTCAGCGTGGTCTGAAGCGCGAAGTGTTCGGCCGCCCGACGTCACGCGATGCGGGCAAACTCGCTCTTCTTGTTGGCCCACGCAGCGGCGAGAGCGGCACCCAGTGTGAACACCAGGAAGCCGACGGCGAACGGCGTCACCGTCAGCCCGATCGCGGTGTCAACGAGCGGCGACAGCATCGCACCGCCCAGGAGACTGATGACACCGATCGTGGACGCAGCCGTCCCCGCAACGTGACCGACTTCTTCGAGGGCACCCGACGTCAGCAGTGGGGACAGTGCCGTCTGCAGCGAGATCATCAGAATGGTCCCGACAACGAAGAATGCAAACGCCGGCACGCCATCCGAGACAACGGTGACGGCCACATTCACCGCAGCGACCACGAGGAGGATGATGAACGCTCCTTTCGTGGTGCGCGTGGCGCCGACAAGTCTCACGACCCGAGCGGATGCCAGCGTGAACACCGCCATCACGATCGAACTGACCGCAAACCAAAGAAAGAACGTGTCACCGCGCCCGTAGATCTCGCCGTACATCCTCTCAGACGAACCCAGATAGGGAAGGAACGCAGCGCTCATGAACATCAGAGCGAGCGCGTTCCCGAGCGTTCTACGGGTCATCAGGATTGCGCCAACGGTCCTCGCCAACGACTTCACGTCGATAGGCCGACGCTCGCTTGGCTTGAGTGACTCCGTGAGCCTCGTCGACCACAGGGCCACGATCACACCGAACACCGGACCGACGGCAAACGTATACCGCCATGAGCCGAGTTGAAGCAGCGCCTGGCCGAGAACCGGTGCGAGCGTCGGCACGATCAAGAACACGGTCACGATGATCGCCATGGCACGCGCCAAGACATCGCCCCGGAATCGGTCCCGGAGCAATGCTTGCGAGACGATCCGTGGCCCGGCTGCTCCGAGACCCCAGAAGAATCGACCGACGAGGAGCCAACTGAGCGAGGTAGCAAGCGTCGTGGCGAAACCGGCGACCACGTAGAGAAGCAGGCCGGCCATGAACACGGGTTTGCGTCCGAAACGATCGGCGAGCGGCCCGTATACGAATTGGCCGACACCGAGGCCAGCGAAGAACACGGTCACGATGAGTGCGACCGACGCCGAGTCTGACGGAAGGCCGAAGTACTCACGGACGTCACTGAAAGCCGGAAGCATGGCATCGATCGAGATGGCGACCGTCGCAGACGCGGCAGCCATCAGCGCGAGGAACTCCCGACGACTTTGGCCTCCGGCAGGCCAGTTCTCCCGTCCTGCGGCTGGAGGCTCGTTCATGTTCGGCCAGAATACCGGTGCTCTTCCGCCGCGAATTTGACCCTCGTTCGCGTTCGCCGACGTGGGTAGGGTTGCCGCCATGTCCAAATCGGCAACGTGTCGTCGCGTGTGTACGAGCCCTCGGGTGGTCAACCCGGGACCAGCCGTGGGTTGCCACCGCCGCCCCTGACGACGCAACCACCCGACCGTTCCCCGGAACACCCTGCGCTCGTCGTTTGTTCAATCCACAGCACGATCTTCTAGGAGCATGAATGTCATCCGTCACCGACCAGCCCGCACTCAGCCGACCCATCGGGATCTTGTACGAGCATCCAGAGTGGTTCACTCCTCTCTTCGCGGAGTTGGATCGAAGAGAGATTCCCTACAAGCGGCTCCACGCGGACCGTCTGCGTTATGACCCGGCGGTTACCGAGCTCGACTACAGCCTCGTGGTGAATCGCATGAGCCCGTCGTCATGGCTGCGTGAGAGTGGCTCGGCGGTCTTCTCGACACTCAATTTCCTGTCGTACCTCGATGACATCGGCGTGCCCGTGATCAACGGCACCCAGTCGTATCTGCACGAGATCTCGAAAGCGCGGCAGCTCCGGCTCCTGGAGCGACTCAACGTGGCCCATCCGAGGGCACGGGTCATCAATCATCCCGATGAGGCCGCCGCAGCCGCTGAAGGGTTGACCTATCCCGTGCTCGTGAAGCCGAACGTGGGAGGCAGTGGAGCCGGAATAGTCTCATTCGACACACCAGACGACCTTCGCATTGCCGCCGACAACGACAAACTCGAGTTTGGGCCCGACCACACGGCTTTGGTGCAGGAGCATCTTCCAGCCGACGGTGATGCGATCATCAGGGTCGAGTTCCTCAACGGTGACTACCTCTACGCGATCCGGCTTTCGCTCATGCCGAACTCGTTCAATCTGTGCCCCGCCGACTACTGCGACCTGCCCGGCATTGCCGACGGAGTGTCCGGGCGCGGCCTCCCAATCGAGGCCCACACCCCGCCCACATCAGTCATCGCTGAAGCCAGTCGGCTGCTCGATGCCACCGGCGCCCAGCTCGGAGGAGTCGAATACCTGATCGACGCAAGAACGGGGGAACCGAGCTTCTACGACATCAACGCGCTGTCCAACTTCGTTGCCGACGCCCCCAACCTCATCGGGTTCGATCCCTTCGTGAACCTCGTCGACTACATCGTCGACGAGGCAACGTCGAACGAAAGGCGAAGCGCGTAGCGGAGATTGCGTCGCGCCGTTGGGCCCGTCCTCCAGGTGCTCGGTATTCCGTCAGATCCAATCAACTGCCCATCCAACGAGCGGGGCGAGCTGCAGTCCCGGCCGGCGATATTGCGCCTCCGCCCTGACCAATTGCGTGTCAGGATTCGTCGGTGGCCGGACCGTATAGGGGTAGGGAGACCTGGAGAGGGTTGATGGATCCCAATGCAAATGAGCGGTTCACTCGGCTGTACAAGGCGCACTACCTAGCTGTGCTTGCGTATTGCGCCCGTCGGGTGAACCGCTCAGAAGCAGAGGACATCACCAACGAGGTGTTCGCGGTGCTGTGGCGCAAGATGGATCGGTTTGATCCTGAATCGCCGCTTCCGTGGTTGTACCGCGTCGCCCTTGGCTTGATCAAGAATCGTCGCCGTGCCACCCGGCGGACGGTGGCTCTTGTGGCGAAGCTGGGCGTCGTCGGCAAACGAACGGAAGACGCTGTGGACGTGGTCGTTGTTCGTCGCGAACGAGATCGAGAGGTAATCGACGTCCTCGAGCGGCTCTCCATTTCGGATCAGGAAGTCCTGCGGCTTTCGATTTGGGAGGAGTTGCCGGCTGCGGACATCGGCCTTGTGCTCGGATGTTCGACGTCGGCGGCCGAACAACGGCTCCACCGTGCGAAGAAACGCCTCGCGCGGAAACTCTCTCCAATCCTCCCCCGTTCCGCTCCCTCTCCACGGTCTCTCGAGGAAGGAGGAAGACCATGAAACCTTCAGTCGACATCGCCGTAGAGGCAATGCGCCAGTCGAACCCAGTCCCCGACCCGGGGTCACTCGCCGACGTCATGATGCGACCGGAGGTCTTCCTCACCACCACGAAGGAGACCACACCAGCCATGAGTACCACCCAACAAGCCACTCACCCCCCGACCGGAGAAACGCCGCACCGCCGCAGGAATCTGACGGCCCTTGTTGCGGCGTTCGCAGTCGTCCTCGTAGTCGGGGCAATCATTGCCCTGCTCGCAGCCGCCCAGACCCAGGAGCCGGCCACACCGTCCGACGTCACACGAGCTTTCATCGACGCACGAAATGCCGGCGACGGCGAGGCATCGTCTGCGATGCTTTCCGAAGACGCAAAGATCGATGAAGTTGGCGCCGCTACCATCGCCGCACTGGCCTCCAAAACGGAGTGGTTCGGAGCCGTCGGGTGGGAATGGACGCTGGTCGACTGTGAGGAAAGGCCTGCCCTGGCAGGGACTCAAGTCCAATGCACCTACGCACACGACAATGCGTGGAGCCGCGCCCTCGGAATGGATCAAATCAACGACGGCGGAACGTTCACCTTCGTGGTCGCAGACGGCACCATCAACTCCTTCGTCCACGGTTGGCAACAGCAAACCTTCTCGCCGGCCGTGTGGGAAGTCTTCGTCACCTGGGTCCGCGACAACCATGTCGACCAACTCCCTGTGATTCTCGCTGACGAGTGTTGCACGGCGATTACCACACCTGAGGCGAACGCCGTTTGGCAGGAGCTCACAGCGGAGTACGTCGCGGAGGTCGAGGCGAACAGCTGATACCCGCTGGTAGCGGGCTCGCCGAATTCTCATCTCGGCGAGCCCGCTAGCCCCTACGCTTGGCGGGCATCAACAGGACGGAAGCGGTGATCGGGAACCACGCACGGGAGAAGCTGGAAGCACGCGGCCTCCATCTCGAATACGCCACGATCGCGTGGAACGCCGTCGAGATGGTGATCGCAATCGGGCTCGGTATCGCTGCGCGATCGCTGGCGCTCGTTGCGTTCGGGCTCGACACGATGGTTGAGCTCTTCGCCTCCGGCGTTGTGGTCTGGCACCTGCATCATCCAGGCCGCGACAGCGACCGCGTCACTGCGCAGGCTCTGCGTCTGGTCGCCTGGGCGTTCTTCGTCCTTGCAGTCGTAGTATCGGTCGGCGCCGTGTGGGCCCTGGTGACCGAGGCGACGCCCGACGAGTCACCGATCGGCATCGCCTATCTGGCACTGACCGCCATCGTGATGCTTTCGCTCGGCGCTGCGAAACGCGCCACCGGCCGCCGTCTCGGCAGTGAACCCCTGGAAGCCGAGGCGCGTATGTCGATCATCGATGCTGCGCTCGCACTCGGGGTACTAGTCGGTCTTGCAGCGAACGCACTGTTCGGATGGTGGTGGGCTGATCCCGCCGCCGCCCTCCTCGTCGCCGTCGCAGCGGCCCGTGAGGGATTCGAGAATCTCGAAGAGGCGAGCGAGCTGTCTCCCGCGAGCAGCTAGCCATCGCTCTCGGTCGTCTGGCCGCATTTGGTCGATCCAACCAAGTCGCTCCGTCGACAGCGCCGTTCCCCGGCGGATCGATCACCCGGGCCGGCAAGATTTATCCCACGTTTATCCAGAGCTTGGTAATGCATTAGGTGTTTCCGACCGATACTGAGCCTTCACGATCGAGACGTCAGGGGATAGGTGACGTGAGGACACGAGTTGCGGCCGTGCTTTCGCTGGGCGCCGTGATGGCGCTGAGCCTCCTGTTCATCCTCGCCCAGGATGTCGCAGCAAAGAACCAACCCGAGTTCCTTCCCGCATTCGAGGCGACTTACCCGGCTGCTGTCGGCAGCCGCATCGACTCGTGCACGATCTGCCACAACGTCCAAGGGTCTGAGTACAAGCTCAACTCCTACGCCAGGCAGTGGAAGGAAGATGAGAACTTCGTCGCGATCAACAACTTCGACGCAGACGGGGACGGGTACACGAATGTCGAGGAGATCAACGCGCACACGTTCCCGGGGAACGCGTCCGACAACCCCTCCACCGTCACCACCACAACCACCGTTCCCGGGGCCACCACGACCACTGCGGCTCCCGGCAGCGGCTCGGCCATCTACCAAGCCAACTGTGCTTCCTGTCACGGGGGTAGCGGCGGCAACCTCGTCCCGACAACACTCAGTTTGTCCCAGATCGTCAATGTGGTGAACAACGGAGTCGGTTCGATGCCGGGCTACTCCGGGTCCCTGACGAGTACGGAGATCCAGCTGGTGTCGGAGTACCTGTTCAACTGGGCCTCGACGCCAACCACAACCACTACGACGTCCCCGGGTACCCCTCCCCCGCCACCTCCCAACGGTTCAGCCTTGTACGGCACATCGTGCGCGGGATGTCATGGCGCCAACGGTGGTGACCTGGTTGGAACGCCCTTGACACGCAGCCAACTCGTGGACATCACCACCAACGGCACGAGTGCCGGCATGCCCGGCTACGCATCGACGTACAACGCCACTGAGATCGACGCCATCGCCGGGTACATCCTCTCACTCGTAGCCGCCCCCACGACCACAACCACAACACTTCCCGGCACACCACCACCACCCCCGCCAAGCGGCGCCGCCGTCTATTCGAGCCATTGCGCCGCCTGCCACGGCGCCTCCGGCGGCGACCTCGTAGGACGCGATCTCAGCACCAGCCGCATCGCGTCGGTGACGAACAGCGGTACGACGGGCATGCCCGGGTTCTCCACACGCCTCACCCAGGCCGAAACCGATGCTGTGGTGACGTACGTCGCGGGTAGGACGGGCGGCACGGCGACAACCACAACAACCGTGCCCGGCTCACCGCCTCCGAGCGGTGCAGCAGTCTTCGCAGAATCGTGCGCAGCCTGTCACGGTCCTTCCGGTGGAGACCTCGTCGACCACTCGCTCACCGATTTCGAGCTCACATCGGTGATTTCGCGAGGCGTCGGTTCCATGCCCGGCTACGCGTCAAGGCTCAGCTCAGATCAGCTTGCCGCAGTTGTCGCGTACCTGTCATCCCTCGGCGCCAACGCCTCCGACGCCACCTCCGCCGGCGACGAAACCGGTGGCATTGATGCCGCTGCCCTCTACACCCGATACTGCTCGACGTGCCACGGTGCTCACGGACAAGGGAGCCGCAACGGTCCGGTCGCCGGCACGTCGCTCAGCCGAGACGAGCTGATCGCTGTCACGACCGATGGTCTTGGATCAATGCCCGGCTACTCGGGCCGCATGACTGCTGAAGAGATCGAGGCTGTCGCCGAGTTCGTATTGGCCCTGGGATCGAGCAACGACGAAGCGGTCGTCGTTCCGAGTGTGTCACCGGGAACCTCAACCGGACGCCTCTACACACAACTCTGTGCCACGTGTCACGGTGACGACGGCAAAGGCCGGGGAACGGTGGCTCCCTTCGGTGAGAACCTCGACGCAGCAAGCGTGGCAGCCATGATCGTGAACGGTGGCTCCCGGATGCCGGATTACCCGGACCTCTCCGAGGCGAGCCTCAACGCGCTGGTAGCACATACGCTGCTGCTCGCCAACGGTGAACCCCCGGCGGATGTTGCAGCCGACGGCGACTCCGAAGCGGTCGCAGCGGCCGCACTTGGCACAAACGACCCGACCCCGTCGCCCATTCACGATGTCCAAACGGACGACGGCAGCGGTCTGCCGACGACCGCCCTTGTTGTTGTCGCCCTAGGACTCCTCGGCCTCGCGGGAGGTGTCGTGTACACACGGATGCGGGCCTCGCGTGCCGTGGCGCAATAGGCGGGCAACCCGATCAGTCCACGGACCGACCCGCCTGCGCCCCAATCGCGGCCCTTGTACGTCGTTTGGCCTGACTCGGCTCGTAGCATTCCCGTAGAAACCGCTGCCGACGGTCGAGAAAAGGTGGTGAGAGCATGTCGAAGATCTGGACGGCCCTCGCGGTAGCGACAGTCGGAGCTGCGCTCGTCGCTGCGGTTCCGGGCACTGCGACCGCTGAGGACAATTCGGATTCCTACGGTCTCGTCGACCCAACGACGGGTATCTGGCGCCTGTACGAGCAAGGATCGGAAGTTGGACGTTTCTACTTCGGCAACCCCGGGGACTATCCGTTCACGGGCGACTGGAACTGCGACGACGTCGACACACCAGGGTTGTATCGACAGTCCGATGGATACGTCTACCTTCGGAACGAGAACACACAGGGAATCGCCGATGTGTCGTTCTTCTTCGGCAATCCGGGTGACGTTCCGATCGCAGGTGACTTCAACGCCGATGGGTGTGACACCGTTTCGATCTACCGCCCGTCGAACCAGACCTTCTACATCATCAATACGCTCGGGACCAACGACGGCGGCCTCGGCGCTGCTGAGTATTCGTATGTGTTCGGAAATCCGGGGGACCAGCCGTTCGTCGGTGACTTCAACGGCGACGGGCAGGACACTCCGGGTCTGCATCGCGCCACAACCGGCCTCGTCTACTACCGCACCTCGAACACCACCGGCATCGCCGACAACAGCTTCATCTACGGCGACCCGGGCGACCTGTTTGTGACAGGCGACTGGACCGGCAATGGTGTGGACTCGCCCGGGCTGTTCCGCCCTTCGAACTCGACGACGTACCTGCGGTATGAGAACACTCAGGGGAACGCAAACGCCCAGTACGTCGGGGGCTTCCCTTCCTACGTCCCCGTGGCCGGGCACTTCGGAGAACTCACCGCGCCCCCACCGACGTGCTCGACGTTCCCGACGGACAACATCTGGAACCGCCGCGTCGATGACCTGCCGGTCGACTCACGCTCGAGCCAGTACATCGCCGCCATCGGAGCGGGCGACACGTTGCATGCCGATTTCGGCGCCGGCGTGTGGCCGCCCGGGTCGAACAGCCCGATCGGTATCCCGTTCGTCAACGTCCCGGCCGGCCAACCGGACGTCGAGATCATCTACACGGACTACGGCAGCGAGTCCGACCCCGGACCGTTTCCCATCCCCAACAACGCTCCCATCGAGGGCGGCCCAGACGCCTCGGGCGACCGCCATGTCCTCGTCGTCGATCGCGAGGCCTGTGTCCTCTATGAGCTCTACAACGCGCACCCTCAAGGCAATGGCTCGTGGTCTGCGAGTTCGGGTGCTCAATACGACCTGCGCTCCAACGCACTGCGGCCCGATGGTTGGACCTCCGCGGATGCGGCGGGCCTGCCGATCTACCCCGGATTGGTTACGTACGACGAGGTGGCCAGCGGCGTGATCACGCATGCGATCCGGTTCACAGCCTCCGACACCCGAAATGCCCACGTGTGGCCGGCCCGGCACGACGCGTCGAGCCTCACCGGATTGAACTACCCGCCGATGGGTCAGCGGTTCCGCCTCAAAGCGGGCTACGACATCTCCGGCTACTCAACTGAGGTACGGGTGATCCTCCAAGCCTTCAAGGACTATGGGCTGATCCTCGCCGACAACGGGGCCTCGTGGTATATCTCCGGCGCACCCGATGAACGATGGGACAACGACATGCTCCATGAGTGGGACGACATCCCCGGTTCCGCGTTCGAGGCCGTTGACGTGTCGGCGCTCATGGTCGATCCGAACTCGGGCAGGGTCGGCGGCTGAGTGTTGCCAGCTCCGACACAATCGGATATCGCTCGGCCTCGAAACAAGGCCCGACATCTGGAATAGGCGGCCGCTCAGCTCGGTTCACGTCGCATGGACACCGAAACTGAGAATGCCCTTGCCCGGGGCGGCGTAATCGACATCACTACGGTTGGTGCAAGGAGCGGTGTGAGCCGAAGGATCGAGATCTTCTTCCATCATTTTGACGGGAGCTACTACATCACCGGCAGACCGGGCTACAAGCGCGACTGGTTGGCAAACATGATCGCCAACCCGCTGTTCACGGTCCACCTCAAGGACGACGTGACCGCCGACATCCCGGCCGAGGCTCGCGTGATCACCGACGGAGACCAACGCGCAGCAGTGCTGTACCGGATCCTCACCGAGAGCTGGAACAACGACCCGGCCAAGGCCGAGCACATCCTTCCCAGGTGGGTCGACGACGCCCCGTTGGTGGAGTTCACCGTCGCCTGATCGGCAGCAACAGCGCTGGGCCGTCTGCCTCACCCGGCGCCAACTCTCGTTGTCAGTCGCCGTCGAGGACTTCGAGCACCGAGGCCATCGCTTCGACGGAGGCCGTTGACTGTGGCCACAAATACGCGTGGACTTCGTCGATACCGATGTCCGAGAACGCCGCGAGTTGCGCGGCGATCTCATCGGGAGTTCCGTGGATCGGGGTCCCGAAGCCCGGGATACCGATGTCGGTTACGTCGGTCGGGGCGACGATGATATCGACGGATCGCCGGAGGGTCACGGGGTCGCGCCCCACCTCACGGCACGCTGCATCAACTGCCTCGACCATGGGGGCAAAGTGCTCGAGCGTCGGCGTGCCAAACGTCAGTCCGTTCCATTCATCGGCAAAACTTGCGGTCAAGTGCATCATCTTTGGGCCGGCTGCACCGATGGCGATCGGCAGACCCGTTGGTCGCGGCCCCGCGGCCGCAACACACAATCCCGCACCTGGTAGAAGGTGCCGTCAAAATCACATTTGCCCTCGCGCAGCAGGCTACTGATGATCTGGATCGCTTCGGCGAATCGTGAGTACAGGTGATCCTGGGGAAAGCCGAACGACTCGTATTCCTCAGGAGGCCCACTGCTCGCGCCCAGGCCGAGTACGAATCGGCCGTTGCTGATCATGTCGATCGTCTCCGCGACCTTCGCTACAAGCGCAGGATTGCGGAAGGGCGAAGCTAGGACAGCCGTGAACAGCCGCGCGCGCGAGGTGGCAGCTGCCAGTGCCGCGACGACGGTGGTGCACTCCCAAAACCCGTGGGGTCCGGTCGAGATGTTCCAACGTAGATGGTCGATCACGCCGATCGAGTCAAAGCCGACATGCTCACCCAGTATCCCCACATCAACAACGGATAGATCCGGCTCGAGATGAGTCGGTCGCAAACCCTCACCGGTGAACACGAGAAGCCCCACATCGACCAGACGTCCAGCCACGGCGTCCTCCTCCACGGCGCTCCACCCCATCATGGAACGAGTGTCCTTCGGTGCAGTAGGGGACAACGGAAGGAACAGCAGACACCACTGCCCTGTGCCCGTTCCGACCACCACCAGTCGGCCACGAAACGCCGAGCCAGATCTGCTTGGATTGAGAGGCTTGACAGGATGACATCAGTATGACATCATTGTGCTGTCACGCCAGATTGGTCGCCGAATGCCTCCACGAATCAACCACCACCAGTCGACCACCGGCGGTCACTGGGGGTCAGACACGAGGACCGACGACTCGGCAGATCTCCGAGCCCTACCGTTCAACCCGGTCCCCTGGTTTGAGCCGAACGTATGACACCTGCAGCAACCAACACGCAGAAGGTGCGCAGACGCTTCTTGGTGTTGCGCGGGTTGCGGTGGTTGCCGACTGGTCTACTCGTTCCGGTGCTCGTGCTCGTTCTCCTCGATCGCGGTCTGAGCCTCGCCCAGTTGGGAGTGGTCTTCGCCGGCCAAGGGTTGATGGTGCTCGTCCTCGAGTTGCCGACGGGTGGCCTGGCGGATGCCATCGGCCGCCGCACCGTGCTGCTGGTGGCAACCGTCTTCGAGGTGGCTGCGTTCGTACTCTTGATCGGTGCCCGGTCGGTTCCGCTGCTCGTACTCGCCGCCGGCCTCATGGGCGTATATCGCGCCCTGGAGAGTGGCCCGCTCGACTCCTGGTACGTCGACACGGCCCAGGCCGTCGACCCCGACGCCAACATCGAACGTGGCCTCTCCCAGGCGGGCGTCATCACCGGGCTCGCCATTGGGATCGGGGCGCTCGCCGCCAGCGCCCTGGTTGCGTTCGATCCACTCCCAAACGTGGAACCACTCGTGACACCCGTGCTCGTCGCTGTGGTTCTGCTTGGCGTGGAGTGGGTCGCGATCGCCACCCTCATGACCGAGCCACGCCAAGAGCGAAGCTTCGGCGCCATCAAGCGTGCGGTATCGGAAGTGCCGACGATCGTCGTCAACGCCGTCGGAACCGTCAAACGCAGCACAGCCCTGATCGCTCTGGTTTCGGTGGAATTCCTTTGGGGACTCGGGCTCCACTCAGTCGAGAGCTTCACGCCCGTACGACTCGGAGACGTATTGGACAGCGCAGACCAAGCGGCCGCGATTCTCGGTCCGGCCAACACCCTGGCCTGGCTTGTCGCAGCCGGCGGGGCTGCGCTCGTTCCCGTTCTCACGCGTAGCTGGAGCCCAGCGAGTGCGGGTGCAGGTCTCCGTATCGTCCAGGGCATCACCGTGCTCGGCATTGCCTTCGCTCTCGGGCCAGTCGGGGTGGTCGTCGCCTATGTCTTGGCGATCGGAGTCAACGGCGCGTCGAACCCGATCCATCAAGGGATGTTGCATCGTGGTGTTGTTGACTCGAACAGTCGCGCGACCGTCGTGTCGGTCAATAGCCTGACGGCTCAGACCGGAGCGATGCTCGGGGGTATCGCTCTCGGACTCCTTGCCGATGCGACAAGCCTGACCGTGGCAATCGTTGCCGGAGCCGTCATCCTCAGTGCCGCAGCACCGCTCTATCTCATCGCCGGGCGCGGTCTCAAGCAACAGGCGATCGAGCTGGACAGCGAAACCGTCACGAGTTGAGGGCGCCATCGCTCTCAACGACCGGGCCAAATCGGGCGGGCCACCAGTCGTCGGCACATCTCAAGGCTCTCAGTACGCTTTGCACATGCAGAGAACCGCAACTCGCATCTTTGTAATCGCTTCAGTCGCGTTCGGCATCATTGGATCGCTGTTCTTCCTCACCCTGATAGACGGCGATGTGGAATCAACGTTGAGCCAGGCAGTCTTCGCCCTTTGGGGAGTATCGGGAAGTGTTGTTCTGGCGTCGTTCGGCGTCAGCGTCGCGGGCAAGTACCTCTCGGTGAAGGACGACGAATCCGAGCGATAGGTGCCGCCGAATGGCCTAGAGGTCGAAGGCGTCGGCAAGCTCCCGCCAGAGCGCGATTGTGGCGTCCAAATCGTTGTCCGCAACAAGAACCTGAATGCACACATGGTCGGCGCCGGCATCGAGGTGCTGTTGGACCCGATCGACCGTGACCCCGATGTCACCGCAGGCGACGATCCCGTCGACCAGCCGATCGGTCACGTCATCGATGTCGGATTGTGTGAATCCACAACGCAGCAGGTTGTTCGTGTAATTCGGCAAACTGAGGTAGCGCGCCATCTTGGCTCTGGCCACTTCCCTGGCTCGGTCGAGGTCGTTGTCGACCACCACCATCTGTTCGGGAGCGAGAAGCGGGCCCGTCCCGAGAATCTCGCGGGCCATCGCCGTGTGTTCTGGCGGGGTGAAGTATGGATGGGCGCCGTCCGCAGCCTGGGCGCTGAGGCGGAGCATGCGCGGTCCCAGTGCGGCGAGCACGGTAGGCGGTCTGGTCGCTGGCTCTACCGCCGTGTACGGGGCTTCTGCCATGGCATCCAGGTACGCCACCATGTCCGAGTAGGGAGTCCGGTACTCGAGCTTTCGGATTCCTTCGACAGACGAGGCATGGGCCACTCCGAGTCCGAGAAGGAACCGACCGTTGGAGGCCTCAAACAGAGTCTTCTGAGCCGCAGCCGTTGTTACCGGATGCCGTGCGTAGATCTGCGCGATACCCGAGGCCACAATCAGTTGCGACGTGGCATCCAACATCGCACTCGAAGCGACCAGCACATCGCGGCCTGTCGACTCTGGTCGCCACAAGGTGGGCCACCCCATCTCCTCAATCTCCTGGACGACCTCGCGCACACGAGACGTGGGGTGTTCGTCGAGGAGGAAGGTCCAGAGTCCGACGCTGCCGATTTCCATCACTTGAGCCTATCAGCCGAGTCCTGCCGACTTGAGCTCACCGATGAATCGATCGAGGTCTCCGCGGTCGCGGTACGGGAGGTCTTCGAGCGACGCGGTGGTGAGTCCAGGTCGGGCCTGTCGCGCCTGGTCGATGGCGGCCGCGGCATGTCGCGATCGTCCGAGAGCCGACTGGGCCGCAGCAAGTGTGAGGAGCGCTTCGAGATCGTCCTCATTCTCGGCGACGACCCCTTCGGCCACATCAGCGGCTGCTTCGAAGTTGCCGCCGATGAACTCTGCGTTGGCACTGATGTTGCGATACCACGAGGCGAACAGTGGGCTGAGGCGGGCTGCCCGGTCGGCATAGCCGAGGGCTGCTTCCCAGTCTCCGAGATAGCGCATGACACTCGCCGCCACCCCGTACGTTATGTCGCACGACGGCCGGAGGCTGGTCGCCTCTTGGACGGACTCGAGCGCACCCTCCCACTCGTGGCGCTGTATTCGCACGTGCGCGAGCACGGTGTGAGCGATGCCGGAAACGTCGCCGCGCTCGATGGACTGGTTCGCCTGTTCCTCTGCGAGCCTGTAGTGCCCTGCAATGTCATCGGTCGCACCGAACATCGCCATCCAGTTGTTCGCAAGCGCTGCCAACGTGTATCCGTTCGAAGCGTCGGGTTCGAGTTCGGCGAGGTGTTTGAACGTGTCCGCAGCGAGTTGGAGTTCTACCGGCGTGCCCTTGCTGAGGTGTTGAAGGCCGCGGTACATGAGCTCGACAGCATCGGGCCCGATACCGGCCAGGTACATACGAGCAACGTCACCGCCGATCACCTCAACATCGAGCGTCGTCGCGATGGCGAAGACGATGTCGTCCTGCGCCGCGAACACATCGTCGAACGACGCCTCGAACCGATCCGACCACACCGTAGTGCCACTCTCGACATCGAGAAGCTGGGTGAGCACCCGTACCTGCGATCCGGATCGCTGAACGGCGCCCTCCAATACGTAGCGTACGCCGAGTTCGTGACCGAGCTGGGCTGCGGAGAACGTTTGGTCGCGATAGCCGAGTGTGGACATCTCGCTCACGACCTCGAGTCCCGGTATCCGCATCAGCGAAATGACCAAAGCCATCATCAGGCCGTCGGCAAAGTGACTGTCCTCATCCGCCCCGTAGTTCACGAACGGGCTCACAGCGACCGATGGTCGCGAGGGCGCGGCGATGCGGCGCCGCCACGGTTTCGAATCGTCGGCTTCGTCGTGGTCGGGCCTCAGTCGGAAGATCGTCACTTGCTCTGGGATGTTCTTCAGGCGCGTAGGCCCGAGGGACTCGATCCGCACCGGGACCTCGCCGGCCTGGTCGAGTGCCTCCAGCGAGATGTTGATACCGCCCGGCTCTGCGAGCGCTTGGAGCCGAGCAGCGATGTTGATCGCATCTCCCCACCATCGGTCGCCGGCAGAGGAGACGAGTCCGGTGTGGATCCCAAGTCGGAAGCGCATGATGCGGCCCGCCGGGAGCGCGCGATTCTCTTCGGCGACCTGACGCTGGATCTCAAGCGCAGCAGTCACCGCGTTGGACGCGTCTGGGAACACGGCGAGGAACTCGTCTCCCACAAACGAGGCCACCGTCCCGCCGTGCTCAACGGACACCCGGCCGATGATGCGTCTGAGTACCTGCAGGGTGTTGTAGGTCTCGATTTCGTTGTCCGCCGTCAGACGGCTGTAGCCAACAACGTCGCCGTGAAGCGCCGCCCCCTTGTGGGTGACGGTTTTGTACTCTTCGGCCACTTCGGATCACATCCAGTCAGGTATTGCGGAGGTCGGTCAGGAAGCGCCGGCTGTGGAACGTGTCGTCGGAGGGTCCCTTCACCCGGACGTGATGGAGAGGATGTTGCCTTCGCTGTCCTTGACCCACGCGGCCTTGCGGCCGTCAGGCAAAGCCAGGACGCCATCAACCGTCTTGAATTCTCCAAACTCAACATGGTCAAAGACAGCCCCACGGCTCCGCAGGAGCTCCATAGCGCCATCGAAGTCGGGAGCCGTGAGCGACGCAGCCGTGGCCTTGTTGGTTCCGGCGAATTCAGACTCGTAGAGCATGAACCTCACTCCACCCGTGTCGTACCACGCTGCCCCAAACTCACCTTCCTCGGCGGGCTGAAGTCCGAGCGTCGCCTCGTACCAGGCCTTCGCCCTCTCGATGTCGGACGCTGGAAGCGTCACTTGAAAGGGAATCGATTCGAACATACGCACCTCCCCGTGTGTATCGATCCAACCCTACGCAGCCAAACGGCGAGTTCGCGATGGAATCCACGGTGGAGGAGGAGCAGAAGCCAGCTTCCGTTGGATTGCCTCTAGACCCGCTTTGGAACCGCGCCGGTGATCCGCAAGACGGTCCCCATCATGCGGTGCCCGAAGTCAGATGCCTTTCCGTACATGAGCGGACAGCCCCCGTCGATGACGGTCACACCGTTGTTGCGACCGAGTGTCGTCGCATCGGCGGAGACGCTCCCGCCACCCATCGACCGATGCATCCAGACCCTCGTGACGCCCGCATCGACACAGTCCTGCATCACCTGCGTGGAGTCGTTTGGGTTCGTTGCGATCACCACGGCGTCCACACCGTCCGGGATGTCGGTGACGCGGTCAAAGCACGGATCACCCTCAACCTCGTCGGCGTTGGGGTTGACCGGAAACACGTCATAGCCGCGTTCGCGAAGCCGCTGGTACACGATGTTGCCGCCGTGTTCTCCCCCGGTCGAGCGCGACACACCGGCAACGGCAATGCGCTTCTGATCGAGGAAATCGAGTGCAGCGGCCTTGGTCGAAATCATGCTGACTCCCTTCGCTGGAGGATCTTTGCCATCGTTCCACCAGCCCGCGACCTTCACCAGGGTGTTTGGTCCCAGGTTGATCCACATCGGGCCCGTTGCGGTCGATGACCGAGAAGACCTTGAGTCATCGAACCGTCCGACGGTTGACGGACTGCCGTCCGCAGCCGAGGATGGAAGCAAACCTGCACCGAGGAGGCCGTCATGTTCAAAGGACTCGCAAAGGGCTTCGGGGGCCTGCTTCTCATCCTTTCCGTTGTGGGGATTGCCTTCATGATCGGGTTGCGGACGAAGTACCCGCCCTTGCTCACAGCCGTCCGCAAGATGAACCGTGCCGTGATGAACCCACGGGCTATGAAGACGGCCGGACAACCCGGGGCGTACGCCGGAGTGGTACGCCACGTCGGTCGGAAGTCAGGTACTCCGTACGAAACACCGGTTGGGCCCTTCCCCACGGACCACGGGTTCGATATCGCGCTGCCGTATGGATCGAGCCCCGACTGGTTGAAGAACGTCGTCGCAGCCGGCTCCGCCGTCATCGTCCACGAAGGCGTCGCCTACTCGGTCGACCAACCGGAGCTGATTCCCGCCGCCGACGCCATGGACAATGTCCCGCCCAGCGAACGACGGAACATCCGCGTGTTCGCCGTCGACAACTTCCTGCGCGTGCGGCGCGTGGGGTTGCACGAAGGGGAATAGGGCAGGCCCGTCCGCCCGATTCCTCCCCCTCAGTCGGATTCCTCCCCTTCAGTGTTGTATTCGGACGCGCTGTTGACGCGTGCGGCGATACGGGTCAGAGAGCCACAAGTGGTGAGACAGGCCTCATTGTCGTGTGCGGGCTCCCAGAGCCCTCTCCGACCCGAGCGGTTCTGGGAGGCGTCTCTCGCGTCAACAACGGTCCCGATCAGAACACCTCAGGGGGAGGTGCCGCCGCCAGGCGGCGGAGGGGGCAAACCTCGAACGCGCTCTCACCGGGTTCCCAATTCGCCGCTAGACAGTGGAGGGGGTCAGACGGTTCCGCGACCCGCGAAGACCTGGGGCGCCCAAACGGCTCCCACACCGGTGAGCCTTGACCCCCTCCGTCACCGTCGACCAACCGCGGATTGAGGCTGAGGGGGACGAATATGAGACATCCTGAGGCGGCGTTGCCTCGACCTAGAGCTCGTCGGCGGTGAACTCGAGGTCGACGTCGCCGAAGCCGAATTCGCCGAGCTCGAGGTCTTCGATCGCCGTCACCTCGCTCGCAGGGGGTTCCTCGATCACCACGGGGCCGTTGATGTCGTACATGTCGAACGTGAGCTTCATGGTCCCAAACTGGCCATCGGGTGACTCGGCTTCCGAGCCGTCGATCTCGAGGATCATTCGAACGAGGTAGCCCTCATCGGTGATCCACAGGTCGATCGGAAAGATGCCGAACGCAAGCAGCCCGGACGTTTCGAGTTCTACACGCTCGTCCGGTGACAACTCCTCCATGATCCCTGTCGCGTCGATCGAAACCCGATAGTGAGTGGCGGTCGTGCCGTTGACAGATTCCTCACCGAGGTCTTCGACGTCGGCAGCTGAACCTTCATAGCTGCCGAGCACTTCGTGCGGATCGGTCGGCCCAGACTCGAGTCCTGTTGCGAAGTCTGCGCCCTCGTCCGCAGGCATTGATATCCAAGGAGTCTCGTTCCCCAGCATCATGCTGAAGAACTCGGCTCGGACGTAGCCCCGATCTCCAATCTGCCGGAACTCCATCTCACCGAGCATCGAGGCTCCAAATTCAGCAAAGGGATCGGCGGGGTCCGCCTCGATCGCGTCCGCCATCGAGGACATGTCCATCAGCATGGAGCTGTCGCCGGTGGCCGCGTTGAACGCCGTCGAGAAGACCATCGTCATCTCGGACAGGCCGGACTCCTGTTGGTCCAGACCGGTCACCTCGAAAGTGCCTTCGACCCTGGCAGACGTGATGTCGGCGTCGCTCTTGATGGATGCGAAGAGCGCCTGGACCTCACTGGTCTCTTGGGAAGTCACCATGGTCGTGCTGGTCGTCGAGGTGGTGGTGCTCGTCTCGGGGCCCGTGCTGGAAGTAACGGCAGTGTCAGGAGCAGGAGACGTCGTCGTGCTGGTCTCTGCGACGGTTTTCGAATCATCTCCCCTTACCGCGTTGGATTCTCCTTCGGCGCATGCTGACGCGACGAGGGCAAGGGCAATGATGAGGAATATGACAGTCTTTTTCACGCGATGGCTCCCCGTTGATGGTTCCAACATATCCATCATCGGCAGCCCGGGCCAATATGTTGAGCGCGCTGCGCGCTCGCGACCGGGGCAGCTTCTTGCGTTTGCACTACGTCTCGACGGCGGTTCCCTCGAGGGGATAGCCGCCCGCCTGCCAGTCGGACAGTCCTCCGGCGCAGCGTCTCACGTTGGTGTAGCCATTCTCAACGAGGGCCCGGTAGGCGAATTGGCTGGCCACACAGTCCACATCCGAACAGACCACGATGATGTCGTCGTTCATGTCGAGCACGTCAACAGCCGCATCCGGTTGCACCTGGACGGAACCAGGGATATGCATACGCGAGCTGCAAGCAGCGACAACTCCCCGGCTGAAGGTGTACACACGAACCAGGATCGTCATCGGTAGTGTCATCGGAATGGAGATGGGCGCCACCCGACACATCAACCAGCCGGCCGACGTGGTGTTCAAGTTCCTCGCCGACGTCTCGAACAACCCTCTGTGGCAGAGCGGCATGAGGTCGTGCACATGGACATCCGAGCCGCCCACCGGTGTGGGATCCACGTACGAACAACACGCACGATTCGTGGGCAAGAACGTCAGATCTACCTTCGTGGTGACCGTCTACGAACCGGGACGGAGAATCACCATCAAGTCCGTCGAATCCACCTTTCCGATCGAGGTCGATCGAGCCGTTGCGCCGACCGGCCCTGAATCCTGCCGGGTGACAGCCGTGATCAGTGGCGGGCCGCAGGGCACGATCGCAGGGCTCGTGGGGCCCTTCGTTGGTCGCATGGCGCAGAACTCGATCAACCGCGACTACGACCGACTAGTCGAGGTGCTCGAATCCGGAATCCAACCGTAGCGCCCTGTGCCGCCCAGAAAGATCCGGACCCGGCCGCAGTTCGCGGACATTGCGTGGCGTTGATCAGCTATACATAGAGAAGCGCCGCGAACCGCCCGAGGCCGTAGTTGTTGACGTCTGGATGTGAGGTCTGGATGTTGTGGTCCGAGCCACCTTGCCAAACCCGCGAGGTGGCGGGCGTTTCGTAGCAACCAGCGTTGCGCGACAATCGTGCACTCAACCGAAGGAGCACCATATGAAGAGCAAAGGCACCGCCACCTGGAACGGCGACCTGTTCAACGGATCAGGGACCGCATCACTCGATTCAGGCGCCGCCGGCCCCCTTCCGGTCAGCTGGGCAAGCCGCACTGAGGCTGCCAACGGCAAGACCAGCCCCGAGGAGCTGATCGCAGCAGCACACGCAGCCTGCTACTCGATGGCCTTCAGCAACATCCTCGCAGGCGCCGGCTTTGTCGCAGATCAGCTCGACACGACAGGTGTGGCGACCTTCGCAAAGACCGATGCCGGGATGCGGATCACGACGATGGCTCTGTCGGTTGTTGGCCAGGTCCCCGGTATTCCCGAGGGGACGTTCCTCGAACTAGCCGAAGAGGCCAAGCTCGGTTGTCCAGTGAGCAACGCGTTGGTCGGCAACGTTGAGATCACGCTCGACGCAACACTCGCGTCGTAGCACGTCGGCCTTGATGCGGGTCGGAGCAGTGGGTGTCGGCACAGGACGTTCCCACTGCTCCTGACCTGCGCTCTCAGATCGCGGCGACGTTCCGTGGAAACGGAACGGGCCTTCCCGAGATGCCCAGATCTTCCGCGAACCTGCGCCCATCCCACACGGCCGCGGCGATACTCCCAGGACTGAGGGCGTCACCAACGGTGCGTACAGAGACCAGGCCGGCGCTCCCCCACTCGTCGTGCAGTTCGAGCAGGTCGAGATAGAGCGACTCGTTCGGCAGACGACTCGTGACGAGCACCAAGGCGTCACAGTCAACGTCCTGCTCTCGGCCGGTGTAGGCGCAGTAGGCCGTGATTCCGTCGGACGTCACTCGGCCTACCGTGTGAGCGGCGACAACCCGCACACCGAGATCGAGCAGACGTGCCTGGATGCGGTGTTGCTCCATCGTCTTGTGTGCCCAGGCCGCTACCTCCGGCTCGGGCGTAACGAAGGTGACGGAATAGCCCTCCTTGACGAGCAGCTCGGCCATGGCGCTGCCCATGTAGTAGTGGTCGTCGTCGAACACCACCACGCGCTCGCCGGCGAGTCGGCTCCCCGACATCACATCGTCGGGTGTGAGTACGTCGATCGGATGGTCGAACACGATTGGTCCGGCTTGTGACACACCGACGCCGTCTCGCCGCCACGATGCTCCGGTGGCGACGGCGATGTGGTTGAAGTCGTAGGCGAGGATCTCTCCTGCGGACATGCCGCTTTCGAAGTAATACTCAATACTCGCCAGGCGGTCGATTTGCGCAGTGCGGTAGTCGACTACGCGGCGCCATTCCGCGAGCCCGGGGAGACGGGCTTCCCTGACAACTCGCCCTCCCAGCTCCCTGGTTGCCTCGATGAGAACCACGTCGTAGCCGCGCCTCCCCGCAGACATGGCTGCCTCGAGACCGGCCGGCCCTCCGCCGATCACAAGGATTCGGTCGTCCGAGTCCTTGTGACGCATCACCTCGGGATGCCATCCGCGGCGCCACTCCTCCCCCATCGACGGGTTCTGGGTGCATCGGATCGGAGTCATCGTGTAGTCGCCGGACACGCAGATGTTGCAGCCAATGCACTCTCGGATGTCGTCGATCCGGCCTTCCTCGATCTTCTTCGGCAGGTACGGATCGGCGATCGACGGGCGGGCAGCCCCGACAAAATCGAGCACCCCCTCGCGGATCAGCCGGACCATGGTGTCGGGTGAGGTGAACCGGCCGACTCCGACGACCGGCTTCGACGTCAGGTCCTTGAGGCCCCTGATGAGATCCTCATGCTCGCTCTCGCCTTCGAAGCGGGAAGTCACGGAGTCGTCCGGCCACGCGCCCACCATGAAATCCCAAACGTCGGGAAGCTCACCGATCATTCCGAGGAGCTCGATCATTTCATCCCGAGTGAACCCACTCGGCCCAATCAGCTCGTCGACGACGATTCGGCAAGCGACACCGGCCTTGCCGTCGACGGCTTCGAGCGTGTCCTCGAGCACCTCGCGCAGGAGGCGGGCCCGGTTCTCGAGTGAACCGCCGTACTCATCGACCCGGTCGTTGTATCGCGGCGAAAGGAAGTGCTGGAGCGTCGACAGATTGTGTCCCGCGTAGATGTAGACGATGTCGTAGCCGGCTTCCACCGAACGAACCGTGGCCTCGCGATGCCAGCGTCGCAGGTCGGCGATGTCCTGTCTGTCCATCCGGCGCGCCTGGATCGGATAGAGGTCGCCCGACGTCGGCCGATGTGAAGGGCCCATGGGCGGGATGCGGGTATACGTGTTGTTGGCCGCCATCCCGGAATGGACGAGTTCGATGGCGGCGAGTGATCCATGGGCGTGGATGGCGTCGGTGACGAGGATGTGGGCCGGGACGTCGTGATCGTCCCAGATCCGGCCCTCGATGTAGGGAGCGACATCCGACGAGTGATGGATCTCGGTCTCCTCGGTTGCAATCACGGCCCAGCCGCCTTCGGCCTTCATGCCTCGCATAGCGGCCAGCGCCGATGGGTCCCGATAGCCCATGCCGTTGCAGTGGGGAACCTGGAAGAACCGGTTTCGGGCGGTCACCGGCCCGATCTGCACGGGCTCGAAGAGCACGTCGAAGCGGGCGTCCCGAACGGTCGTCATGCCGGCACCTCCATCGTGGGGCGCAAGGTACCACTCGAACTCCCCGGTCTCTCTGACCCTGACGGGTCGCCGATTCGGGCACTCTCGACGAGTTGAGGAAACCTCTCTCGCGACCGGAGGCCGGCGGGTAGCCTCGCCGCATGGCTGATTCATACACTGTTGAACGGACCACCATCATCAACGCACCCGCCGAAGAGGTCTACGCGCAGATTGTCGACTTCCGCAATTGGCGGAACTGGTCCCCGTGGGACGACCGCGATCCGAACATGAAGCGCAGCTATTCGGGAGCAGATTCGGGAGTCGGCGCCGGCTACGCCTGGGCCGGCAATCGCAAAGCCGGTGAGGGGCAAATGGAGATCACCGACGCGGTTGAACCCTCCAGCGTGCAGATTGCCCTGGACTTCCTGAAGCCCTTCAAGTCCAGCAGCACCACGTCCTTCAGTCTGAAGCCGCAGGGTGACGCGACCGAGGTCACGTGGACGATGACCGGACCCATGACGCTGATGGCTCGGGTGATGGGGGTCTTCAAGAGCATGGACAAGATGGTGGGTCCGGATTTCGAGAAGGGCCTCGCGCAGCTCAAGGGAGCAACCGAGCAGCCCGAGAGCTAGACCTGACCCGACCTCCGGATTCACATGAATCGCGGGCCGGATCGCAGAACAATCGACTCACGCGGAATCCGAACCGTCCGGTCATCCGGCTCATCGTGTTTGTCCATCAAGCATGACAGAGTTCGGGCAGACAGCCGGCTGCATCGATTCATCACACGGGGGCGCGGATTCGGCGTAGGGTCGGTCGTGGCGCACCCGTAATTCGCGACATCAGCGGGTTGGAGTCCCGCTGTCGCGAAATCAGCGAGTGCGTCTGTTTGTGCCGCACAGGATCGGCGCATCCAGCGTGGTCACGTCTCCCCCCGACTGCCCGCTGGGTGCGCCTGGTCGAGTATCCGGGCTGATTCTCGGAGCCTGCCGAACACCTTGCGCAGGGTCGATCGTCCCGCACTTTGCGGCGGGGTCGTCATTCCGGAATGGCGCAGGGTGTGCCGGACTCCCCCGCTCGGGCCGCTCTCCTCTCCGGGGATGTGCGTGAACCGGGAGTTGCACGATCCGATCAGGCGCGTGCGGCCGGTCGTGGCCGCCACCACCTCTGCCCTGACGAGAACCGCTGTCCATTCGACATCCCGACCGCCGTCTGGCTCCGTACTACACGTAGTGAATCCAAGGAGCGAACGTGCCAAGCCGATCCACCACACAACCGAAGAGCGAAGGAACCATGTGGAGCCGTGTCTCAACGTTTCACAAGACGAAACTTGTCTTCCTTGCCGCCGCCTTCTTCTCCTTCGTACTTTCGGTCACGCTCTGGTTCTTTGTGGATCGCGAGATGGGCGTGTTCGTCGGCCTGTGGGTCCCAACACTCCTCGGCCTCGGCATTCTCGTGCTGGTCGGCGAGGACGATTCCCCATGACCGAAGGTGCCCTTTTCGCCATCGGATCCGTCGTGTTCATCCTCGTGAGCGCAGCAATACTCTGGTACGGGTACGCACGATTCAACGAGGTCTACGAGCGCGATCAGCTGGAGGCCGATGGACCGCCTGCGGAGCAGGTTGTCACAACCGATGTGGCCGGAGACGAATAGCTCGGGAGCGAGCGATCACGTTCGTGCCTTCATGGCTGAAGCGGACTCCGAGTGACACCCGGAACAGTTCGTCAGCCCACTCGATCCATGATGAGCTGAGCGGCAGCCTTCCCCGACGTGTGCGCCCCTTCGACCCGGGCTCCCGCAAACACCTCTCCTGCGAGTACTACCGGCGCCGGCGCATCGATCGTGACGGCACCAACGTCAATGGTTGCCTGAGGCTGCGCAAACCGCCATCGATGGGCAGCGGCATGCACAACCGAGCTTTGGTGGAACGGCCGAGCGGCCACAAGGAGCTCCGCCATCCACCGGTCCGGGTCAGAATCGAGGTGCGTCCTGGCGAACTCGGGAGACGAGTGAATCGTGAGGGCGGGGACGGCCGACACGCCCTTCTGTTGGTTGTCGGCCATCCATCCGATCGGCCCGCTGCTGAACGCACGGTGGCCCTCGACAGTCATAGCCGGTGCGTCGAGCGACGCCATCACGGCAAGGATGGCGTCGTATTCGACACCCGCGAGTGAGTCGACCTCGCTGCCACCCGTGACGTCGCTCGCTGCCAGCAGTTCGAGCGTCTGCGGCAGCGGAGGCGTGAGGATCACAGCGTCGGCTGTCGCCACAGGCGCGTTCCCGGCGATTGCAGTCACACCGTTGGTGTTGATGCTGAGACGATTCACTCGAACCCCCGTGGTCACGGATAGTCCCTCGGCGAGGGCTTCGGGGATGCGACGCATGCCGCCAACACCCGCATAGCGGTTCTCCGTCCCGCGTTCGGGGTGCGTGACGCTCTCCGAGCGGTACCACACGTCCGCCGTGCCCTGCCGCATCAAAGCCTCCATCTCCCGAGCGAACCCGGCTGTTCGAACGCTGATGTGCTGAGCGCCGTGGTCGAACGTCGCCTCGCCAATACGACGCGTGGCCATGCGGCCGCCAACGGCCCTGCCCTTGTCGATCAGCAGGACATCGAAACCGGCAGCGTCGAGCACACGCCCGCTCGTGATTCCTGCCATGCCGGCGCCAATGATGAGAACAGATGGAGCCATGCGCAGGGATACTACGGCCCAGTGACTTCGGACACCTCGAGGGCTCCGTGGCACGGAAGGCCATGAGCAATGTTGTCAGTCCGGGAGATCAACGCCAGAACAATCGGCCGTGGAATCATGATCGTCCGACCGGATTGCCGGGTGTGACGTTACGACCTCACTCAACGAAGACACCTGACGGACGCCGCCGGCCTGTCGAACGGCGTAGTACTCCTTGGCTTCCGGGATCGTGGCGACGGCGAACAGCAGCGCCCGGCGGCCGGACGGCGGTCAACCGTTCGACCACGCTACCCACGACCCGCCGGCGACCCGGATAGGGTCCCCTCCCGAGAGATCCTGCCGCCAGATGCCTGCTTCGCCGTTGACCGCCGCGGGAAACGCGAAAGCTGTGCCGTCCGGCGACCACAGCGTCATGCTCTGGGCATACTGATCGAAGAACGGGACGAGGTCGCGCAAGAATCCCGGCGACGGGATGAACTCGGGAAACGTCTGCGACTCACCGCCGTCCCACACGCGCCAGCGGAACCCACCACTGTCGGCAACTTCGAGAACCAGAAGTCGTTCACCAGTGGGGTCCCAAGAGAACGCAGCAACAACGCCCGCGTCGACTACCACGAAGCCGCCATCGCCTGAGTCGACAACGACCAACTGCCCTCCCGGCAGAACGGGAGCCTGCTGTGCATTCACGGATAACCCGACATCATCGCTTTCCGCCGGCAGAATCGCGATGCGCTCTCCGTCGGGGGTTGCGGTGAAGATGGCCCCGCCGAGCACCGACGCGAACACCTCGGTGCCGCTATCGGCCGTCGTTCGCATCAGCTGCTGGCGACGCGACGTTATGCCGATGTGCAGGATGCCGTCCTCAATCCACTGCGGTGCCGAGAAGTCGCCGGACGCCCCGAACTCGGGAGCGGTCCCCTCGGGAAGCAGGACCTCGAGCGGAGCGTCCCCGATGTGGGCGACGAGCTCGGTGGATTCGGGACTCCAGGAGA
This sequence comes from uncultured actinomycete, assembly GCA_942491345.1. Classification (GTDB taxonomy): domain Bacteria; phylum Actinomycetota; class Acidimicrobiia; order Spongiisociales; family UBA5794; genus JAHEEL01. The sequence continues at coordinate 136,248 of CALOAN010000020.1, read as the reverse complement.
AGTAGAGCGGCTGACCCTCGGCGAGACGGGTCGGAACGCCCGCCGCCCCGACCGTGAGAAGGTCAAGACCGAGCTCCCCCGGACCCGTCGCGGACAACGAAGCGAGCTGCGATCCGTCCGGTGACCAGGACTGATAGAAGGAATTCGAGTCGGTCACGGTACTCTCCCGCTCGCCCGTGGTGACGTCGATGACCTCGATGGAGAACGTCCCCGCCTCCGATCGTGTGACGCTGATGTGAGAACCGTCGGGTGACCAGATCGGCTGGAAGTACGTAACTCGGCCCCCACCGTCGTCGACGACGGCGACGATGTCCGTGCCGTCGGGCGCCATCGTGACGACGTTTCCTGTGTCGTCGAGGATCAGGAGACGACCGTCTCCGGGTGCTATCTCGGCGTTGGCGCTGCACGCGCCCACGAGAACTGCGAGTGCGGCCACGATGATCCCGAATCTGAACATGGCCCTACGTTGGGGGTGACCATCCGGCTATGGCAACAAACGTTCGTGAACCCGTCCGCGCCGGCGCAGGCGATCGCGCGAACGTCGGCCCAATCGCTGGCCGCCTCGGTCATCTGCGCATGGACGGAACAGAGGGATTCTCCGTCAGTGAGTTGTTGCGCAGGCGTAGGCTCAAGCGCATGAATGTTGCCATCTACTCCACGCGGCCGTGGGACGAGACCTACCTCAGCCAAGCCAACAACGGACACGATCTTCGATACCTGGAGGCGAAGCTCGACCACACCACCACATCGCTCGCTGCGGACGCGGATGCGGTCTGTGTGTTCGTCAACGATCTCGTTGATCGGCAGGTGATCGAAGACCTCGCCGGCCTCGGTGTGCGGTTCCTCGCCCTCCGGTCGGCCGGGTTCAACCATGTTGATCTCGCTGCCGCAGAGGAATTCGGGATCACCGTCGTTCGGGTCCCTGCCTACTCACCGCACGCGGTCGCCGAGCACACGCTTGCACTCCTGCTCGCACTCAACCGCAACATCCATCGTGCCCACAACCGCGTACGTGAAGGGAACTTCAGGCTCGACGGGTTGTTGGGAAGAGACTTGATCGGCAAGACGGTCGGGGTTGTCGGGACAGGGAAGATCGGCCAGGTTGTCGCAACGATCTTCCAAGGATTCGGCATGAACGTGATTGCCCACGATCCCTACCCGAGCGATGTCATCGTTGGCATGGGTATCCCATATGTGGACCTGCCAGAGCTGTTCGCACGTTCCGATGTGATCACCCTGCATTGCCCGCTCACGCCGGAAACGTGCCGCCTGATCGACGCCGAGGCGATTGCGGAGATGGAGCGTCGACCCATGCTGATCAACACGTCACGCGGAGCGCTCATCGATACGACAGCGGTGATCGATGGCCTCAAGTCTGGCCGGATCGGCTCTCTCGCCATCGATGTCTACGAGGAGGAGGGGGACCTCTTCTTCGAGGACCTCTCGAATACCGTGATCCAGGATGATGTGTTCAGCCGACTGCTCACCTTCCCCAACGTGCTCGTCACCGGGCACCAAGCCTTCTTCACTGAGGAGGCGGTGCAGCAAATCGCCGAAGTGACGATCGAGAACCTCGACCGTTTGGAAGCGGGCGAGCCGACCGGCACCGAGGTCACGAGCGAATTCGTCGGCTGATCGAGAGCCCATCGTGACATGGCCCTCGTCGGAGACGTTCGATCAGTCTTCGATGAGCACCATGATCGGGATCGGACGCGTCAACGACTGCGCGTAGTCGCCGTAGGCCGGGCTCGCGGCAACGGCCGATTCCCACACCTGATCGTGCTCCGGGCTGGTGAGCTCTCGGGCTGTGACATCGCGCCACGTCCCATTCCACCGGGCGCGGGCGTTCGGATCAGCCCGGAGATTCAGCACCCAGGCAGGGTCGCTGTCTCGACCTGCGTTCGTGCCGACCAGCGCAGGTGATCCCTCATGGTCGAAATAGGTAATGAGGATCTGACGAGGTTCGCCTGACTTCCGGCCCGTCGTCACGAGCTCGAGAATGGGCAGACCACCTATCTTGCGGCCGAGTCGGCCGCCCGACGCGTTCCAGAGCACCTTGTGCGCCCGCCACTGAAATCGCATGACCGTGCGGTTCGTCTCGCTCATGATCTCTCTCCTCGGTCTGTGTTCAGCCAAGCACGCACTGCGGCGCCGTGCGACAGGACTGCCGGCAGTGATGGGAAACCGACAAGCCCCCGGTGTTTGCCGGGGGGCTGTCTCGTCGGTCTGTCACACTGGGCGACGCTTCGACTTCGGCAAAGTCACGCCGGTTCGAAAGCCCTGTCGAGTACCTGATCGATTGTCTCGACGATATGGAACGTCATCTCGTCGCGTGAGCTCTCCGGCACATCATCGAGGTCGGCCTCGTTGCGTGCTGGGAGGATCACCTCGGCCAGGCCGGCCCGCTGGGCAGCGAGCACCTTCTGCTTGACACCGCCAATCGGCAGGACGTTGCCCTGCAACGTCATCTCCCCGGTCATACCGAGATCGTGCTTCACGTTCCGACCGGTCAGCAACGACACCAACGCCGTTGTCATCGTGATCCCGGCCGACGGCCCGTCCTTCGGCACCGCGCCAGCGGGCACGTGGAGGTGGAACTTTCGGTTCAGGTCGCCGGGGCTGATGTCCAACTGGTCTGCGTGCGACTCGACGTAGGACAGGGCGATACGTGCCGACTCCTTCATCACGTCACCGAGCTGTCCGGTCAGCGTCAGGCCCGCCTCGCCGTCCATCGATGTTGCTTCGATGAAGAGCACATCGCCACCGGCTCCGGTGACGGCCAGACCCGTTGCCACGCCCGGGATGGCGGTGCGATCCTTGGCCTCATCGCGCCAGACCTTCGGTTTGCCGAGGAGGTCCTTGATGTCCGGCTCGTCGACATCGATGACCTCTTCGGCGCCTTCACCACGAGCGATCTTGGTCGCCACCTTCCGGGTCAGCTTGCCGAGCTCACGCTCGAGCGAACGGACGCCAGCTTCCCGCGTGTAGCGATCGACGACGGCCGTCAGCGCTTCTTCGGTGACCGCGATTTCCTCGGGTTCGAGGCCTGCCCCTCTGATTTGACGGGGAAGCAGATGATCGCGGGCGATCGCCACCTTCTCGAGATCCGTATACCCGTCGAGGTGGATCACCTCGGTCCGGTCGAGCAAGGGCGCCGGAATGGTATCCAGCACGTTGGCCGTTGCAATGAACAGCACGTCGGAGAGGTCGACATCCAGTTCGAGGTAGTGATCCCGGAACGTGTGGTTCTGCGCCGGGTCGAGCACTTCGAGGAGAGCGGACGAGGGATCGCCGCGCCAGTCCGATCCGACTTTGTCCATCTCGTCGAGAAGGAAGACCGGGTTCATCGTCTCGGACTCGATCAAGGCTCGGACGATTCGACCGGGGCGCGCACCGACGTAGGTCCGCCGGTGCCCACGCACCTCAGCCTCGTCTCGAATACCGCCAAGCGCTACCCGCACGAACTTGCGGCCCAAGGCACGAGCGACGGACTCGCCGAGCGACGTCTTGCCGACGCCGGGAGGTCCGACAAGGAGCAGGATCGCACCCTCTCTCAGATTGCCGGCGTTCTCCAGGCCGCGCTCCCTGCGCAGCTTGCGGACCGCCAGGTGCTCAACAATGCGCTCCTTGACATCAGCGAGGCCGGTGTGGTCGGCATCGAGGACCGCCCAGGCCTCGTCCAAATCGAGACGGTCATCGGACACTTCACCCCACGGGATATCGAACATGGTGTCGAGCCAGGTGCGGATCCAGGAATGCTCCGGAGACTGTTCAGACATGCGCTCCAGCCGATCGATCTCCCGTTCCACCGCCTCCCGGGCCTGCTCGGGAAGGTTGACATCTGCAAGCTTCTGCCGATACTCGGATGTAGCGTCGCCTTCTTCGCCGAGCTCCTTCTTGATTGCTTCGAGCTGTTGGCGAAGCATGTAGTCCCGCTGGGACTTGTCGATCCGCTCGGTTGCGCTGTCGCGAACCTTGCGGCGAAGGGTCAAGTCGGCGAGAACCTCGCCCATCCACGACATCAGCTTGCCGAGGCGTTCGCGAATGTCGAGCGTCTCGAGGAGTTCAATCTTCTGTTCGAGAGAGAGATCCGGCGAGTAGACGGCCAAATCGGCCAGCTGGCTCGGGTTCTCGATGCCGAGAACCCGGTCGGCGACACCGCTCATGCCTCGCTGCTCGAGCACCTCCCGTACAACGGCCCGATACTCGGCGACAAGATCATCAAGCGCTTCGTCCTGTACGTCGGCTTCGGGGCACTGCTCGGTCTCCACCCAGAGCGCACCCTGTTCATCGGTCCGGCCCGCGCCGACACGGGCACGGGCCATGCCCTCGACGACCACATTTGCGCCATCCGAGTCCGTGATCTGGGCAACCGTTCCCACGCTTGCGTAGTTGCCATTCAGCTTGGACACCAGCAGCAACACGCCATCGGACTGCTCGGCGGCTGCGACCGCCGTTCTGGATTCATCGGTCTCGATCCGCAGCGTCACCACCATGTGGGGGAACACGACCCCATTGCTGAGCGGCAGGACCGGGAGGGTAAGTTCTCGAGTATTCGCCATGCGAGCCTCGCTCCTTCATTTGATTAGTGCTGATTCAACCGCCCTAGGACGCGCCGTATTCCGGGTAGTCGCCGTATTTGATAACGAAAGACTCAGGTTTTCGCGTACGTTGCAGCTCATCCGAGAGGATGAAGCCACCATGCGTTCGACGTTGCGCCCCGAGGCAGTTGCCCTACACCGGTCAGCCGCACCCATCTTCGCGACTTCGCCCGCAATGAGAACACCCTGCGGATCCGCGCCGCCACGTCCTGATACATCCACTCAAGGCTCGGTTCCCGAAACCCGAGATAGTCTTCGTCCCCTGCGTGGGGTTGGAGACGCACTACAACGTGTGACGGGAGTTCCGTGATAACCAAGATGGGGAGGACGGCGGTCCTCATCCTCGCTCCTCTGCTGATCCTGCTGCTGCCGGTCGCTGTTTATGCCACCGACCGGTGGATGAACAGCGGAGACTTGCCGCGCAACGTGTCCGTCGCCGGCGTCGACGTTGCCGGTTTGACCCCCGCCGAGGCGCTCGCGGTCGTTCGTGCGGAACAGGACGCCATCTACGCACAGCCCTCACTCTTCGTGGTGAATGGCACGACATTCGAACTGGACCCGGCCGATGTGGGACTCACCGTCGAGGTGGAAACGGCGGTTGCCCAGATCGACACTGCAGGCGACGATGGGTTGATCGACGGTCTCCTGACCTGGGTGCGTAGCTTCACTTCCACGGCCGTTGACACGCCCGTGCAGGTCGGCGTTGATGGTGATGCCATCGATCGTGTGATCGAGCGATGGGAACGCGAAGCGATCCGTGTTCCGGCATTCGACGGCGACATCCGGATTGTCGGCCGAACGGTGGAGATCGACTACCCGAGAGCCGGCCTCCGCATTGACCGCGAAGCTGCCCACGCGGTCGTCGAGTCCGCGCTTCTCGCCGGGCGTCACGGACCGGAGGAAATCCCGCTCCTTGACCTGCCCCCCGCTCTGACCACTGATGATCTCGACGATGCGGCAGCGACCGTCGAGCAGTTGGTCAGCCGACCGGTCACGCTCCGCAACGCCGTATACGACGCGACCCTGGTGGTCACTCCGACGGAAATCGCCGACGCAGTGACAATCGAATTCGTAGTCGAGTCACCGGCAAGCATCGATATCGGGCTCGATCCTGAGATGATCACAGCCGCCGTTGAGCCCCGTGCCGCTGAACTCGAAGAACCACCGGTCGAGGTTCAAATCGACACCAACGTTGCCACAGGGCGCGTCTCGGTTACTCCCCCGAAGAACGGCAGTCGCGTTGACTTCGACGCCCTCACTCCGGCGGTCTTCAAGGCGGCCCTCGGCGGAGGTCGTGGGTCCCTGCCCATCGTCGCCGACGTTGAACCGGATGTCACCATCGAAGAGGTTGAGGCTTGGGGGCCGCTCGAACTGGTGTCGTCGTTCACGACGCGATATCCGAGCGGCCAGCCTCGGGTGACCAACATACACACGATGGCCAAGACCATCGACGGATCGATCGTGTGGCCGGGTGAGACGTTCTCGATCAACGAAACCGTCGGTCGGCGCACCGAGGCCAAAGGCTACGTGCGCGACGGGGCGATCATCAACGGCGAGGTCTACTGCTGCGACAGCCCGACCAACGTCGGCGGTGGTGTGAGCCAGTTCGGCACCACATTCTTCAACGCCGTGTTCTTCGGCGGCTACGAGGATGTCGAGCATCAGCCGCACAGCATCTACTTCTCGAAGTATCCGGAGGGCCGCGAGGCGACGCTCGGATATCCGCACCCCGACGTCGTGTTCCGTAACAACACGGACGCTCCGGTCATCATCAGAACCGGACGCACCGCTTCGTCGGTGACGGTGTTGTTCTTCGGGAACAACGGTGGGCTGAAGGTCGAGTCAGAGCGGTCCGAGCGACGGAACTTCACCGAACCCCGGTTGATCTACGAGGAAAACCCGAGTCTGAAACCCGGCGAGGAGAGGGTCGTGTCGCGGGGATCGGAGGGTTGGACCGTAACGGTGACCCGCGTGATCACCTACCCGGACGGGACCGTGGTCCGTGAGCCGTTCGTGTGGCGCTACCGAGGCAACGCCAGGAAGATCCAGGTTCCATCGTGTTCGACCGTGCCAGGCTCTGTGCGATGCACGGCACCTCCGGACACCACGACCACCGTGCCGCCCGACACCACCACAACCACACTGCCCGAGGAGACCACGACAACGCTGCCACCGGACACCACAACAACAGTTCCGCCGACCACGGTGCCGCCGACCACGGTGCCGCCAACCACCGTGCCGCCAACCACCGTGCCGCCAACCACCGTGCCGCCAACCACGGTCCCGCCAACCACCGTGCCCCCAACCACAACAACAACCACCACCACGACGGGGGCACCACCCTCGGTTCCGTAGCCTGAGCCGCGGCGGACCGGCTCGAGTCCGGGTGGCATCCCGGTGCGCCTTTCCCGAACCGTCGCCCCTTGCGGCCCCAGTTCACTGAAGTGATCGACGCGCCGGTTGGTGTTGTTGAGAGCTCCGTTCCGCCATCGACACGATCACTGCTGCGGCGTGGCAGACCGGGACTCGAACTCGGGTTCGGAGATCGCCAGTGAGGCGAGGCCGATCACGAAGGGCAAGACGGCAAACAGTTGGGCCGCTTCCGTGTAGCCGCCCAGCCACCCAGTGACCAGCGCGAGGGCCACTGGACCGATCGCCGACGCGGCCACGCCGATCAACGTTGATACACCCTGGATCGCGCCGATGTGGACGGCTCCGTACCAGCGCGGGAGCAACGTCGCCACCAACGGCCGCTGTGCACCAGCGGACGCGCCCAGCATGACGGCATAGAGAACCACGTGCCACCCCGGCTGGATGAAGTTGATCAGGAGGAGACTGCACACCAGGATCCCCATCGACATCGCCACCAGAAACCGCGCCGGCACGAGATCCGCCAGTGCGCCCACGACGAGGCCCGCGACGATCGCTCCGGCCACCTGGGGGAGGAACATCGCCGCCGCTTCGGTCGCGGTGAAGCCTTCTTCACCCAGGATGGAGATCTGATGGAAGTTCAATGCCGTGACGAGCATTGCGGTGACCGCGACCGCCAGATTCAGCAGCCAGAACCGGATCTCTCCGAGCGCATCTCGCCTCGTTCGAGACTCGGCGGTTCGTAGACGGGCGCTCGCGGCAGTCGGAGCGTCGTCCCCATCGGGGTACTGCCCGACGTCCGCGGGTCGATCCACGATGCCGAACCGTGCAATCGGTACAACGACGAGCCACACCACCACGGCGGCGATCAACCACGCCGTCCTCCAGTCGTACGCCTCGATCGCGAAGCCCAGGAATACAGGCGTCAACGCCATCAGGGCACTCACGACTGTGAACGACACCCCGAACACCGCGCCACGCCTGCGTTCGAACCAGTGGGTGATCGAGACGACACTCACCAGGCCGAGCGACCCTTGTCCGAGCCACCGGATAAGGGTGAATCCGACGGCGAGTGTCACGAACCCTCTGACCCCGCTCATGGCGACCAGGCCGACACCAAACGCAACGCCGATCCACGTCATAGCTCGGCGCGAGCCGACCCGATCGATCCACCGACCGACCGGCAGCAGCGACGCGGCACCCACCAGGGTGCCGATGAGGTAGGCAACCGAGACCTGCGAGCGTGTGAGGTCGAGACCGCTGATCATCGGGTCGACGAACACGGACACCCCGATGGTCTGGCCGGGACCGGTCATTGCGCCGGTGATGGTGGCGAGCACGGCAATCCGCCAGCCGATGAAGTGGCGCGCTTGTTGTCCGAGATCGGTCGATGTGCTCATTCGATGCATCGGGGCCTTGCGTGCGTTCTGAGCGCACCGCGTGAGTCAGCACTGCACGCAACGTTTGAAGTTGGCACCACGATGTCCTCTCGTCGGTGAAAGCTGGACGCTGCCGAACCAAACGGTGAGAAAGCGGGTGGTCCTGGCGTTTCCGCCAATAGCGTCAACTCCGTTGCCGGGCTTCCCTCGTCGGCCCGGGCCGTCGGTCTGGCCAGTGTTGCAGCGCCGTGGAACTAGACGGCACCACCGGATCCGGCCGAGCCCGTTCGCGCCTCAGCACAATCAGGTTCATGGCCGCCGTCGACGGCTTACCGTTTCAGCGCTCTCTCCGTCCCGGTAGATCGTCCGCTCGGAAATCAGCTTGCGAGTCGGGTTGTCGTAGTCGAACGGGTGGCGGTCGAGATTGGCTGCGAGGGAATGGGCCAGCAGTTCGAGCGGTGCCGAGGTCACGATGGGGCTCACGAGTTCGGGTATGCCGCTCGGGTACCGCCAGACGGCGGCTGCCTCAACATCAAGGTCAAGTCCTTCCGGCAGGATGACCGCCAGCGGAGCGCCGAGTTCAACGGCTGCGTGCGCCATCGGCGACAACCGATCCGCGGTGACGCCGTCGGCCCCGATCAAGATGGTGTGAAGGTTCGGACCGGTGAGGAAGTACTGCTCATGCACCCATTCCTCGAGTTCCTGCACCACGCCGAGGACAAGTGCCGCTTCGAGGAGTTTGGCGACGCCGAGATGGGCCGTCGCCCAGTTGGGGCCCCCGCCGACCAGGACTAGGGGTTGTGGTGCCGAGTGCTCTTGCACGTACTGGCCGATCCTGGCCTCGTTCTGTTCTGCCACCTCTCGAATCTGACCGAGAGCCATGAGGATTGCCTGTCGGTGTCCCATTTCCTCGTCGGAGGAGAGGTGTTGCGTGTTGAGGCCGAAGGCGAGGCCGAGCCAATAGAGGGTCGTGAGATTCGCCAAGTAGGAGACCGTTCCGGGCACCGGTCCCGGTTCACGCCCTCGGATTCCGATGTCGATCACGTGATCGGCGCATGTGTGGATCCTGCTGTTGGGCGTTCCGGTGATGCCAACCGTGAACGCCCCTCGTTCCCGAGCGACTTCGAGACTGTCGAGTGTCCGTTGGACCTGTCCCGAAACGGAGATGCCAACGACCACGCTGCTATCCGACAGTCCCCCGGCAAGGTATCGGAACTCGAGCGACTCGACCGGCTCGACCCAGGTCCCGCTCCACTCCTGGATTGCGAGTCGGGCGGCCATCCCTGCGTATAGGGAGTCCCCGCAGCCGACCAGATAGAAACGATCAACTTCGCCACGGCCACGCCCCGCGACAATCGCATCAATCTGCTCTTGGATGCCGGGAGATGCAGCGGCCACCACTTCCCCCTGCTGGTGGATGTCCTCGAGCATCATTGCGAGAATCTGATGTTTCATGCCTCTCCCCTCACCGCTGAGAGCACCTCGACTCGCTGGTTCACATCGTCAAACCGACGTTCAACGGCAGAGGACGGTGTGTCGAGCGCATGCAGACCACCAAAACCCTCGATGACGAACGAAGCCGCGACGGTTCCGCTCACGGCGGCCGCCCTCGCGTCGCGGGTCCTGCTGTAGGTCGCGCAGAACGCTCCGCAGAAGGCGTCGCCGGCACCGGTCGTGTCGATCGAGTGCGTTTGGTATGTGGGGACACGCCAACCCTGCTGCATCTCGCGGCTCCAGACGAGCGATCCGGCATCACCAATCTTGATGCCGACTACCTCGGGACCGAGCGTGGCGAGGCGGCGACACGAATCGAGTCCTGCCTCGAGATTCCAGACCTCGCCGACCTCGTCTTCGCTGGGGAGGAATACCGAGACTGACGCCAGCATCCGTTCAAGCTGCCTTCGGCCGCTTCGATCGAGCGGAAGGTGCGGAGCATCCACGCTGATCACCCTGCGTGCAGCGGCGAACGTATCGACAAGCGCCTCCTGGCTGTCAACGGGAATGCCGGCGACGTGGAGCGATTCGGCTTGAAGATAGTGATCCGGAATGTGCCCCGGCCGCGGATCTAGTTGCTCGTTGGTTCCCGAGTCGAGCCAGTTCACCAATTGCCGTCGGTTCGGGCCTTCCTGAAGCGCCCAGAGGTGGAGCGCGGGAGCCGGGAGGCGAGGACACCCGTCCATGACAAAGCCTGCAGCCGCGAGCTTGTCGAGGTTCTGCTGGGGATAGTCCCGCCCGACGGGCGAGAGAAGCGCGGGCTGGACTCCTGCCAGGCTTGTACCAACTCCGGCGTAGAGGACGTTTCCCCCGGCTGCGTTGCGAACCACGCGGTCGTCGAGCAGTACGGTGTCGTCCAGAGTGAAGCCGCCGGCCACAACCTGCAACATGGCACCCCAGAGTAGCGCAGCGGCCTGCTGCTGCGACCTCGCCACAAGCAGACCCGATCAGGATCCGTTCCGGCTCACCACCCCGTTGTTGAGGGCGCGGACGGTATCGACCAGCTCCCCCACCTTCGCGGCGTCTATGTGGTCACCAGTCTTGACGCTCGTTCCGACGATCGCCCCGTCGGCAGCCGCCATGAGCATTGAGGCATTCGCGACGTCCAGGCCACTCCCAACGAGGACCGGGCAGGCGCCGGCGCCGCTCTTGGCCTGCTCGACCGCACTCGCGGACGGGGGATTCCCTGTCTCGTTTCCCGTCACCCCGATCGCGTCGGCACCGTGGTGAGCGGCAAGGCGGGCCGATTCGGCCAATGAGCGATCGACGAGCATTGCGGCGAACTTCACTTGGATGTCGGCGAGGACGAGCACGTCGTCGGCGCCGATGGACTGTCGATAGGACATCAGTCCTTCCGGGTCGATGTCGATCGGCCCTTCAAACTCGGGGCGCTCCATCGGATCGACGAAGAAATCCGTGCGCATGAAACCCGCGCCGGCCATTCTGGCCACGGCAAGCGACGCCGCCGGATCGTTCAAGAGGACCTCGACCCCGATGACCGCAGTCTTCGCCGTCAGTACGAGTTCTCTCACGACCCGAGTCATGGCAGCAACCGTCTCGGGACGCGCCTTGAGGCGGAACGGCCGATCAGCGAAGTTCTCGACCAAGACCCCATCGACTCCGCCTCGCTCGAGCGCCGACAGGTCGCTCACAGCCTTGTCGAGAACAGCGTCGATTCCGGGTGAGTCCGGGTAGCCGGGAAGGGCGGGCAGGTGGATCACGCCGATGATCGGCTTGGAGCTCGTGAAGAGCCGCCTGAACGTCGTCACATCCATTCTCCAAGCGTCTCCTCCACCTCTTCGATGCTCCAGACCAACCGCCCGTACTTGAGAATCGCGCCCCCGACGAAGAAGTTGATACCTCCATCGCTCATGCCTCGATCGCGGCGGCGCCACGTTCTCCAGTCGGTCGCCAAACCGATGATGCCTCGGTATCGATCGGGCTTTGTCCGGATCAACTCCGTGAAGATCCCGATCTCACAGGCTGTGCCGTCATCGACCATGGGTCCGTCGAGCCATGCCACGACCACTTCGGCGTCGTACAGTCCTTCAGAATCGAGGTCAAAGATGGTCGGAGCGTCGAGCACGTCGGATTGCTCCTGATGCGGAACGAAGCACTCGTGACCGGAGGCTGAGAGCCGCTCGGCCAAGCGGTCCAGGTACTCCCGTTCGCCGGGTGTGAAGAGTGGTCCAGCGATATAGAGCTTCATGCCGACATTGTGGCACGGCCCGCCGGGACCGCTGAAGGCCACGCGGCCCCGTGGCCAGCCGCCTCGGCCGCGATACCGGAACTCACCGCAGTCGTTCGATGCTCCCCCTGAGGTAGCGGGCTTGGCCCGCGTGTTGGAGATTGTCGCTGATCACGCTGACCAGGCGCACGCCAACCGATACCGGGGGGTCGTAGGAATCGTCGATGATGCGGTCGAACTCCAAGTCGTTGGCCCCAGCGAGATACTCCAACGTGCGCTTCGTCACTGCAGCGTTGTACGCCACAAGGGCCGCCGACGACAGCGGAATCACGGCCGCCACATGCTCGGGCGTATCACCGAAGCCCGTCGCGGAGACGTCTCGATCGATGCCGGTCATCTCGGACCAGACGGGATCAGCCCATACCTGCTCGGTCCCGACAATCTCGGCGATGTGATCGTCCTGGACGCGGCTCAAGTGCCACACCAGCCACGCGATCGAGTTCGCCCCGGGCTCGGGCCGGTACAGCAGGTCGGTAACGCCGAGGCCATCACACGCGCCTCGAACCAGTTCGGGGATGCGCCGGAACGCCTCGGCCAACAGGGTGCTCGTGTCCATTGGTTCACCTCCGGTGAGAACGTGACCGCCCAAGTCAACCACGCCACAGCAGCCAAGACCACCAGAGCCGATACCTCAACCACGACAACCGGTGCCGGCACCGCCTATGCGGTCTTCATTGCTTCCACCACCGGGGCAAGGCCCTCGATGGTTTCGTCCTGGCCACCTGCAGCCAGGATCTCGAGGCGTGTGCATCCCATATCGGCGAACCGAGCGAAGGTTTCGGCAATCTGGTCCGCCGAGCCCTGAATCGGCCCGTCGGCGGCAAGCCGGCTCGCCGGCGGTTTGCCGCTCAGCAAGCCTCGCCTGTCGCTGGATATCCACCCATCGAGGCGTCACTCCGAGGATTGGATCCTCGATTGACTGCAGTACCCACCCGAGTCCATGTTGCGCCACACGAACATATTTCGATGGCCAGAGATGTCGACGCTACAGGATCGAATGCGCGCACGGTATGGATTCTGCTCGGCTCAACCCGCCTGCCCGATCAGTCGGTGCCGACGACTTCGAATGTCGCAAGATCCGTCTTCCGCCGACGGCCTGGAGCACGTGGACACGGAGCTCCTACAGATCCGATGCCACGACTGCATCGCGCCATTGGCGCACCGAGTTCAACAGGGCGATCCCTTCGCGGCGTTCGAGGTCGCTCAACCGGATCGTTCGCTCGATGAGGTCACCTCGTTCGAGCAGCACGTGGCGGTAGACGCCCGGCAGACAGCCTGCGTCTATCGGCGGCGTACACCACTGTCCTCCAAGCTTGACGGCGACGTTGGCAATCGTTGATTCGGTGAGCTCCTCGCGCTCGTTCACCAAGAGCACGTCATCGGCGGTCGGATGACGTTGCCGTCGTTCCTCGTAGACCTCTCGTCGGGTGGTCTTGTGATAGAGGAATGGACTCGACGAGTCGACGGGCTCGGTGTCGATGGCAACAACCACCGGTCGGCGCTCTCCGCCCCCGTGGGGCCGCACCGAGATGTTGACGCGCCCGCCACGGTTCACCGAAACCCGGACCAGCGACTCGCCCCTGCCGTCGACCTCGGCGTTGAGTCGCTCGATGAGCAATTCGCGTTGCACCGGCACACCGAAGTAGTGGGCAGAGGATTCGAGCCGGTCGAGGTGGAGGTCGAGCCAGAACCAGCCTGTAGCGGGCCCCCACCGCATCGTTTCGACGAGTTCGAAGTCCGATCTGCCGTGGGTGAGGATTCGAGACTTGAGAGCAGCCTCCTCGTACTCGGACTGCGGGTCGGAGTCGAACGTGACCCCGCCCCCGATCCCGTATTCGGCATCACCGGACTCTCCATCGATGACCACCGTTCGGATGCCGACGCTGAATGATGCTCGGGGACCAGGACCACCACTGGGTGCAACGAAGCCGATCGCTCCGGTGTACACGCCGCGAGGTTCTGTCTCGAGATCGCGGATCATCTGCATCACACGCACCTTTGGCGCGCCCGTAACCGACCCACTCGGGAACAAGCCGGCAAGCACTTCGACGAGCGGAGTGGCTGGATCGACGCTGCCGACCACGGTGGTCGTCATCTGCCAGAGCGTGTCGTATCGCTCGATTGCCATGAGATCCTCGACTGCAACGGTTCCGAAGTCGGCAATCCGGCCGAGGTCGTTGCGTATGAGGTCGACGATGATCAGGTTCTCGCTGCGTTCCTTCTCGGAGGTCTCGAGAACGCGGCGGCGGACGACGTCCTCAGCCGACCAGCGGCCTCGCGGTGCCGTCCCTTTCATGGGTCGAGTGACCAAGCGGTCTCGACCCCCGTACACAGGATGGCGGTCGAAGAACAGCTCGGGAGAGGCGCTCGCAATCCGGTATCGGCCGGTATCGAGGTAGGTGCCGTATCCGCCCGACTGGGCCGCAGCAAGGTCGTGGTAGAACGCAACTGGATCACCCGAGAAGGTGGCGCGGAGCCGGGTGGTGAAGTTCACCTGGTAGACGTCGCCGGCCGCTATGTGATCCCGAATCGTTTCGACGGCGCTCTCGTAGCAGGCGCGAGCGTCGACCCACCTCCAAGCCGTCAGTTCGTACTCGCCCAGGCTGCTATCGGGTCGTGGATTCAGGACCCGGGATGTGAAGAGTCCAAACCAAACGAGTGGCAAGTCGGCGTGGATGCTGCCAGACCGGCGGGATCGCACAGCGAGTTTCGGATCAAACGCCGGTGCCGCCTCGTAGCCGACATACCCAACGGCCCAAAGTCCGGTAGCCGTCGCATCCTCTACCCGGGTCAGTGCAGGAACAACCTCGTCGACCGTGGTCGCGACAATCTCACCAACTTGGTCCGTGAACACGGCGGAACGACGACGCGCGGGCCGGAGATCGTCGAGCCGGGCCACAGTCGTCATTGAGCGAGCGTAGCTGGTCCCGCCTTCGCTGCCCGAGGCGCGCCCGCCCACTGGGTTATCTCAGCGTTCCTCTGCAATGCACCCGAAAGCAACAACCACAACTTCCTTCAGCTCAGGCGGAATCCACGGAACCTCCGCGAGATCGCTTCGCTCGGTTGTATCGAGTTCCGACTGTGCAGCGAGGCAGAGTTCAATTGACTCCTCATCCGCCGCCCTCGCAGCAAGGCCGAGCGGTGTTCCCCACAGGTCGCCAATATCTGTCCCCGGCTCGAGCCCATCAACGTAGTCCGCAAGTGCCGCTTCGGCGTCGGCCAGCCGGCCGATGATGTCTTCAGCTGCGGTGTGAAGATCGCTTACGTCGTTGGGCGGCTCGAGTTCATCGAGGACGGCGACGAACGCGTACCGCGCCTCGACTCGTTCGCGTGCGTACTCTTTGATCTCCTCGAGATCGCCGGTCTCCGCCAACTCAGCATCGAGTTCGTCAAGTCGAGCGTTCATTTCGGTGACGGCGGCTTCGAGCTCACCCGCGTAGTCGGCGAGGCTCAACCCACCTCCACACGCCGAGAGTGCCAAGCTCGAGATGAGGGTCACAGCGATGAGCCGTCTCATCCGCCCACGGTAGTCACCAAGGACGAGGAACAGCCCGGGCGGCTTCAGGCGGTCATTGCCAGCCGACGGGTGGTGTCATGTACCACTCGACGAACTCGGAGCACCTGGCGTCCTGGTCGAAGGTGAGCTGCCAGGAGTTGAAGTAGCTCTTGCCATCGGCATAGCTGGTCTCGCCAACAGCGACGGCGCTGCTGCCTGCAACAACGAAGGGCCGGTACACGGCGCTCCAGCTCCCAGGTTCGTCTCGGGCGGACAGCCACTCGGCCACGATCGCATCGCGACCCTCGATCGGCTCATCCCACGGGTTGTACCGGTAGGTGGCATCCTCGGTGAAGAGGTCGCCGATTGCGCTTGCGTCGTAGCTCCGCCATGCCTCGATGTAGGCATCGAGCCATCGCTGCAGAGCTTCTGGTGTCATAGGCCAAGGCTAACTGCGTGGGCCGTCAGAGGCGGACGATCACGGACAGCGATCGGAGACCGGCTGCGCTCCGCTGAGCAGAGTGAAAGCTGCTGCCAGTTCTGTGCATGGAGGAGCGCCAATGCGCACCATCGGCAGCGCCTCGTCCAGCAGACCCCATGCCATCACATCGGCGGCGTATTCAACGCCGCGGTCGGACCACTTGGCGCCGTGATCATCCCACGTGGTGCGGTTCGAAAGAGCAAGGATGTCGCCGACGGTCCCCCCATCGACGTGGTCGAGCATCCATGCATGGGCGAGTTCGTGCAGCACGGCAATCCGTGCGCTCGACGCTGGAGATGTGCAGGTCTCGGCATTCGTGCAGACATCGCTGTCGTAGATACACACGTAGAGGTTGCGAGTGGTCCCGTCGTCAATCACCCGTCCCGACAGACCCTCGCAGCTCCGACTTGGCTCGAAGGTCACGGTGTTGATGATCGGCGGCGGGAGGCCTCGCTCGGCGAATCGTCCCAGACCCCACTCGAAGAGTCCGACGAGTGTGGGCGTCCCGTTCCGCACTTCGATCATCCCCCCGTCGTTGGTCGCGACCGACCCTGTTGCGATCTGATCCACGGCAGCGGGGAGGGCAAGACCCGACCACCATCCATCGGTGGGATCAGCATCAGCACACGCACGGTACGACTCCGTCTCGTGGAATCGCTGCTCATCAACGATGAGACCATCTTCCAAGTTCCACCGCACCGCAACCTGGTACTCACACTCGTCGGCGTCGGTGACGAGATAGATACCGACGGCCCGTTGCGGATCGCTCCCGTACTCGATCGGACCGAGGAACACGGCGGGCCCGTCCATGGCGACCGTGTCACCGAACACGTCTGAAGCCTGGATCGGATCCCAGCGGAGGCCCGTGGTGTCGTCGACGGTCTCCTCGAATGGGACTGGCGCTCCGACCCCGACGACATCGTCGACGCGTGCACCCGGCTCGTAGAGACCTGCGATCGACGATTGGTCGTCGGCCGTCCATGCCACCGCATAGGCGGCGTACAGGTCCTCGTAGGTGCCGATCGTGGCCGGCAATGCTCGGAGGCTCTGCTCCAGCGAGCTTCCGAGGTCAAAGTGCACCTCGCGGTCGATCCTCCCGCCGTCGATCTCGCTCACAACCGCGCCGAGGTCGCTGCTGCTCGGCCATCGGACGAGGGTCAGAGCTGCTGCATCACCAAGATGGACGGATACAACGTCGACACCGAGATCGCCCGAGTTCCACTTGACGAGGTCGGGGATCGGCCACCCTCCCCGATTGTCACCCCGCCACTTCTCGATATTGGCGATCGGCGTGTAGAAGTCGAGGATCCCGTACACGTCGTTGGACTTGTATGCATCGGCAAGCCGGTCGAAGTACACGACGGCTTCGGCACCCCACTCGGCCGAAGCCGTCTCGCGTTGACCGGAGCTGCATGCCGCCAGGGCGGTGAGCAGCACTACAGCGAAGCCTGCCAGTCGCAGCAAGAGTGGTAGGGATTGCAGCATCGGCTGCTATCGATTGTGGCCGCGACCACGAGCTACTGAGGCGGATTCATGTTCTCGACCTGCCGCCGGATCTCGCACGGGCGCCGAATCCGAAGGTAGTTCGTGTTGAACACATCCCGCCTGCTCCCGACACCGACCGGTAAGGGAGCGCGCTGGTAGGGTCGCGACCGGGCACGTGAGCGGCACCTTCATTGGTGTCACAGGGGATGAGCGCCACAGGCGCAGGTGGAGCGTCGTAAAGTGACTGCATCAGAGGAGGAGGCCTTCTATGAGTTCCAACAACGCCGGCGCAGCCGGTGGTGGAGCGATCTACGGCTTGGGGATCTTCGGAGCCTTCGTGTACTACTGGCAGCAGGCCGACACGTTCTGGGAGTACGTGCTCTCGTTCATCCAGGGTCTGTTCTGGCCGGCTTGGATGGTCTACGAAGTGCTCAAGGCCCTCGGGAGCTAGCGCCAACTCTCTCAGCGTGCCCGCGGAGTCCGCCCCACGCGCGGGCATGGGGCACCAGTCGATTGCTCTCGCCGTCATTCGACGAGGTAGACGCGGCCTTCACCCGGCTCGAGGTTCTCGATGCGGTGGAAGAAACCGTTTGAGGTCACCGTCCATGATTCAAGATGCTCGGCACCGAGTGTGGTGAAGATCGGTATCAAGGTCGCTCCCAGGGGCAGCGCGGGAACACCGAAGTACCCTGAGTCTCGTTCGAGGTCGTAGTTGGCGAGGAACACGTACCGAGGCGCACCTGCCGGGAGGGACGACGGATCCTGCGTCCACGCAGCGATGCCGCGCAGCGTCGTGGCGTCGGGGGGCAGCAGCCATAGGGTGCTCGAGCCGGCAATGTCCGCAAGCACGGCTTCTGCAAACAAGCGCAGATCGGTGAGGCGTCCGAACAGTTCGTCGTTGGTCCCCCAAACGAAGTCATCGGAGAACCGGGCCTTCGACGGGTAGATGTTCGACTGCCCCTCCTCGTGGAAGACGAAGAGTTTGGTGTACCGCTCGTTCTCGACCGGCTCCCAATGCACGTCGCGAATCTCGAACCCGAGCCCGGTGTACGACGGCATATCGGGCAGGAGGAGCGCGGTGAAGAGGCGCACCTCGTTGCCCGCCCGATAGAAAGCGTCGAAGCGCGGATCGTCCTTGTCGCCCGTCATGACCGTGAACGCGGGAGCTGTGGTCCGTGTGGCGAGGTCGTCGAGGTAGCGACGGAACCGGCGAAGGAACTCGTGATCCCCGACCACCGTCGACTGGAGATCGCCGATGGTGGCATCCGCGAGAGAGGCCTCGAGGTGGTCCAGCTCCTCGCCGAATTGAAAGACATCCCTTGCCGGCAGAAATGTCTCGGCCAGGTAGGCGAACCACGGCACCACCGCCGTGTCTTGTATGTACGTCTTCACGGCGCCGAGGATGTCGTAGTACTCATCGACCTCGTTGGGAACACCGTCGGGTCGCATTTGCACGTGGGACATATCTCCGCGCATGAAGTCGAAGTTTCCGATGTGTTGCACGGCTGCGTAGTGCCGGCACACGTAGTCCCATACTGCGGGGCGCGGGCGATCGAAGTCGATCCGCCAATCGGCATTGTCATCGAGACGTTCGTAGAGCTTGTACCGGGCAAGCGGCGAGAAGACCCGTGACATGAACTCAGGTTCGGCGATGACGAAGTCGGGCCACTCCATGCCGTGACCATCGATGACCGTGTGCGCCGGGTCGGGGTCGACTTGTATCCCTCGGAACGGCACCCCCATCGTCGCGGGCACCGGTTGGAGGCCGAACCATATGAGGTACTTGATCAGATCCACGCGACGATCGATTCGGCCGAAGCGATCTCCCGGTGTCCCGAAAAGGATCCCGAGACGGACGTCCTCCGAGAGGGCGTATAGCGTCTCGGTATCGCCGGGAACCTCAAACCCATCGACGGCGGGACCGCGGTCATGGAGCCAGGCCAGGATCGCGGTCTCGGCTTCGCCGACGACACCGTCGGAATGGTCCACGATGCGCCGATCCTGGACCTTCATCCACTCGAACAGGTCGGGTGTTCCCAGCGCCATCTCCGAAAAGCGGTCCGTGTGCGGGATCACGTCCATCCCGACGGCCTTGCCCATCACGTGGAGGAGATTCGAGGTGGCTCTCAGCTGCTTTTCGATCGTGTCGAGGATCGGCGCGAACTCGTACAGCTCATCGGAGAAGAACTCGTAGTTCAAGTTCCATCCCGCGATCCCGTACAGCGACTTCACGACACCCGGTTCCCAGATTGGAAGGAGTTGGACCGCGTCGAAGTCCGCAGGCAGTGTGAGCCCGTACTTGACCAATCCGCCGACGTCGCCAACGGTCCTGACGTTGATTCCGATGACGTTGGATCTTCGCATCCAGCCAGAATCGGGCTCGTTGGACCGGGGCGATCGAACCTCTGGCGGGAGCGCGCTCAGCGGTCGATCCAGGTCGACGGCAGCCTCGGACAGCGCAATCGCGACCGCATCGCCGAATCGTCGCGTCAGGACTTCGAGAACTTCGGCCAGCGGGATGGAGAGCGCGTCTTGTGGTCTGAGGCCGACGGCGAAGGTTGCCTTGCCTGATTCGTATGCCTCGATGCCGGGGCGGGAAGGGGTCACTTCGTCACGAGTTCGACGTCGTAGTCCCGGGTGATGATCACATCCGCCATCGGCCTGTGTTGCGAGATGGTCTCGTGTTCCTCCACGAGTACCTTCTCGATGAAGGGGTCGAACTCCTCGCGTCCGCGCTTCATCCGATGGTCCATCGTTTCGAGCCGGTTCCTGGCGATGAACACGCGCCGGTCGACGTGGTCGCAGAGCGACGTGTACACACCTTCGGCGATCACAACATCGGCTCCGTCGTAGGACAGGGTTTCCTCGACAATCGTGTTGTCGTCGTAGATCACGAGCGGCTTGGTGATCTCGTTTGCACCCTCCTGGGCTGCTTGGAGGTGGGCGTCGAGGAGGTCGAGCTTCACCTCTGTGGGGCCCACCCAGGCGAAGTTTGCGCGGCGAGCAGCGTCGTTGAATTTCGGCGGCAGCACGTAGTAGTCGTCTTGCTGGAGTACAACGGCGTGAACGCCCCGCTTCTCCAATTCGTCAGCAATGGCCTGCCCCGTTTCAGACTTCCCGCTTCCGGATTCGCCTGCAACGGTGATCGTGAACCTCCGAGGTGTTGCCCGCATGTCATCGATCAGATGATCGACGATGATGCTTGCCGCACGCCGGTGCTCTTCACCGACGAGGATGATGTCTCCACGCACGTGACCACCTCTCACAGTTGTTCTGTTCATTATCGGACATGGCCGAGCAGATGTCACAACTCGTTACGTCGAGTGTGCCGGATGACCATGCGTCACCGACGCTCCGGAGCTGACGGTCGCTGTGGCGGAATGGTCGAATGGCTCTTGCGCCGTCGTCGCCTATTCGGGAGAATTCGGGGGAACTCTGGGGACGGTGATCATGGCTGACGATCAGGTGACGATCGACCCTGAGTTCCGTCCGCCCACGCCTGACAGGGACCAAGGCGCGCCATTGAAGACCATCGGTGTGGTGGGCGTCATTGTGGCAGCCTTCGCCTTCGGGTGGCTCATGAGGACTCCGGAGCAGATCGAGCCAGAACCCGATGAGACCTACACGGCTGCGACCACGACGTCGACTACGGGTCCAGGGGAGATCGAGTCGTCCACGACGACTCGGCCATCAACGACATCCACGACCGCACCGCCTGTAGCGATCGACTTGGGGGTCCCGCTGAGCGAGGCGGTACCGGAGTTCACCGACATCATCACGATGGAAAGATGGACCGAGACCGGGGTCGATGTTGTGCGGTGGCGCTCCTCACAGTCTGTCCCTGAAACCATCGCGACGTTCCGTCACGATGAGCCCTCGTGGTTCGCGGGTCTGGATGCCTCCGGTGCGTGGTATGCCCTCCAAGGCGAGAACGGCGTACTGGAGGTTCAACGATTGGATGGTACGGACGCCGGAGACGGGTGGGGCCCGAACCTCGGGGCAGTCGGGGTGAGAGTCAACTCCGCGGCCTGGCATCACTCCGAACCGGGACAGCTGGCGTGGCTCACATGTGCTCGGGCGCCGGACGGTGCTGGGACCCTCTTTCGCCTGGACGCAGCGGACGGTCTCGCCGAACCAACCGCGGTTCGTTTGCTCGACCGTGTGTGTACCGACGACGGGGGGACGTGGCTGCACGATTGGGGTGACTGGGGATTCGCCCTAGGAGTCTCGGAGGGATCACGGTTCGAGATGCTCCTCCTCACGGCCGATGGCAGCGAAACCGGTCCGGTCGGTGACGGCTCCCCCGACACCTGGCTCCAGGCCGCCAGTTCCGGCGGCACCATTTGGACCCAGGAAGGGCCGAACACCCGGCGGTCGTTCATCTTGTCGCCCGATGGCAAGACCATAGAACCGGTACCCGGACTCGCGGAGACCGAATGGTTCCATGAGGCCCGGTGGTCGGCAGACGGGACACACCTTGCTCTTTCAGTGCACAGCTCTGACGACGACTCGCCATTGATCCGCATCGTCGAAATGCCGTCGGGTACCACCCTCGCCGAGATCACCGAACCCGGTTGGGATCTAGGCCTCGGGGCATGGTCGTCCGACGGCCGTTTCCTCCTGTACAACCGCTGGCGGTGCCAGGAAGCGTGCGGTTGGAGCGAACCGGAGGAATGGATGCTGGGCTTCTACGACACTACGAACGCCACCAGCACCGCGATCCCTTCTTCCACCTCTCCCGGCGGGGGTTGGGGAGGGACCGTCCGGCTGTCCAACGCGGCCACGCCGGCCACGCTGGTGGCTCACTACCCACTCGACGTGCAAACCACCCAGGCCGTCGAAGACGTCGACGGCGGCACGATCGTGGGAGCGACTCCCACCCGTGATCGATTCGGCACCCCCAACGCCGCCTACGCCTTCGACGGTGAGGATGACCGGATCGTCATCGACATGAGATCGCAGCTGCAAAACGACGCGGCGTCGATCGCCGCCTGGGTCAGGATCAACCGCGACGCCGTTCCGCGACCGGCCGAGGAATGGTGGGAAATTGTGTCGTACGGGAACGGGGGACACGTCCTTGCGATCCAAGGCGAGGGAGCTGTTCTTGGGGGCCTCCAGAACACCGGGGCCGAATGTGAGTTCGTAGGGACCGACACCGTGTTCGGCGGCGACTGGCACCACGTGGCATTCACGCGAGACGCCAACTGGACCATCCGCGTCTACCTCGATGGTGACATCCAGGTCACCACACCCAACACACTCGACCCGGCCGGCGCGGACGCGACGGCCGATGCCATATGCCCGACTTCCCCGGCCTTGTCCCCCACCTCAGTGTGGATCGGAGGAGATCTCGTGAACGCAAGGTACTTTGATGGCGCGATTGATGATGTCCGCATCTACTCCGGCGTTCTCACCGACGACGAGGTCGCGGCCCTCGCGGCCGACATCCCGTAGCCGAGCCGCCAGATTCCTCCCCCTCAGGGGGAGGTGGAGCCGCCAGGCGGCGGATGGGGTCAGGCGGTTCCACGACCCACGACAGGGCGCACACGCCGGGAAGTGTCCACCGATCCCGGATTTGACGAGAGGCGCCGTGCGACGGTCTATGACCGGTTGCGCCTCGTGTCGGCCGCCACCCTGAGGTCCCGCCAGTCGGTCACGGCAAGAAGCGCTGCTTGGACGAGCCCGCCGATCGTCCCGTCGCTCAGGCTGAGCATATCCTCGACCACACCCGGGGACGGAGTGATCTCCCCGTAGCAGTCGTGCCACGCGAGCTCGAAGATGTCGAAGATGTCGAGAGCGACCGGCGCCTGCTGCTCGCCGAAGACCACAACGAACTGCGGCTCCCGCTCCCGTCGACGTTCGACTCGGCCCACTGCCATGTAGACATTGTCGCAGAGACTGATGGCCGCTGAGCTTGGTCTGCGGGCCAGCCTGCCGCGGCGTCTAGAGACGGTGAAGCATCCACACGTTCGGTTCGATGTAGACGCCAAGGTCGTCCTCCTCGTCAAAGACGACCGGCGCAAGCGCACCGTCCACGATGTACTCGCCCGTGGTGGAGAACGTCAGATCCGTCCACGTCTCCCAGTCGGTTCTCGATCCGGGAATCTGCATGGATTCCGGTGCGATCCCGAGGACGCTGGCTCCGAGTCGTTCGTGGACCCGCAACCACGGGTCGAAGAAGAGGCCATCCTGCCTTCTCCATGTGACGTAGTCGTCGATCGGTATCAGGGGATACCTCGCCTTGAGCGATGGTCGCACCGGGGCGATCAACGATGCCAAGCCGGCGCCCTGAGCCAGGAGCTTCATCGCATTGACGAGGGCCGGACCGAGCCCGCTGCCACCGCAGCGCGAAGACGCGGTGGCCTGGACCGCACAGAGTGCGGTCGGAGGTTTGCCGTCTTGCGCCCCGCTGGATCCTCTGACGAGCGCCTCGTCCCACCCGGCCGGCAGATCCTCGAGCGAGCCGTCCCACGCGAGAGGAATGCTGTTGCCGTTCGCCAGCAGGGATCCGGCATCGTCGATGAGGTAGAACTGGAACTCGGGACACCGCTCGTACATGATCGGGTAGTGCTCGTCCGCAACCGGATCGTGGAACATGAACGTCGGCCACTGGGTAAGGAAGTCATCTCCCTGTGCCTGATCCTCGAGATCGGGACGGTCTGCGTGCGTCACCAGCGTCGCTGATTGGTCCCCGAATTCGATCACGCGCATAGAGCACCTCCGACCAGCGGCTCAAGCCGGCCCGATGCTAGACATCGCCGGCGACCCCCAAGCGACTCGCGTTCCGCAGGCGATGGGCGCCACGATCGGCTCATGCGGCTCGCCATGCAGGGGTAGCGGCGGTGCCGGTATGAGTACGCTGGATTCCGATGGAGGTCTTCTTGCGCCGCGTCTTGGTTGTCACCCTTCTCGCTGGAGTAGCTGCTTCGTGCGGCGGCGGGGAGTTGTCGATGTCCGACTACACCGAGCGCGTCGCCGTCGTCGTGGATCGGGCAAGCCAGCAATACGAGGCACTTGTCGCAAGCCCGCAAGGGGCGGTCCTCATCGCCAAACCCGAACAGATCGAGAGCTTCTCCCCCCAGGATCTGCAGACGGCCCTCGAACAGGTGAGACAGATCGAAGCCGAGGTCGAAGAGTCGATCGCTGCCATAGATCCGCCAGACCAGGTCGCACAGTTCCACCACCTCTTCTTCACGTTCGGCGAGGGTTTCATCTCCGCCCAGGAGGCGCTCGCCGCCAGGGCCGGTACCGCCGCCGACTGGGATGAGCTCTCCGAGAGCCCCGAGATGGGCGCCTACCGGGCTGCGCTTGCTCAGGACCGGCAGGATTGCTTCGACTTTCGCTCCCGACTCAACACCATCGCCGAACAGCGAGGAGACCTCTCCGAGACGCCGTGGATTCCCAGTGACCTCAAAGAGGTATTCAGTGTGTTCCTTGGCTGCGATGGGTACCCGGCGCACCCCGACGACGTATACCGGCCCGCACCGGATTCCGCTTCATAGGAAACGCGCCGATGTGGGCACCTCGGGGCTGTCGCTGGAGGTGACGACGGTCCAACAGGTCCAACGACCCTCACGTGGGGGAACAATCGATTCGGAGCCGGAGTGTGGGAAGGCCGGTATCGCTTTCGATGCCCTCGCTCAGTACTCGGAATCCGTAGGCGCCGTAGAAACGTCGTCCGATGGTGTTGGCTTTGAATACTTCAAGTTCGAGATAGCGGCGGGTGGCCGCGACGTGGTCCAAGAGATCGCTCCCGATGCCCTGGTTCTGACGCTCAGGCGTGACAAATATCCCACCAACTTCATTGCCGACCATCGACACGAACCCTACGACCCGCCCATCAACCTCGAAGACTGATGTCTCCGACCCCGGCAGCCACAGTTCCGAGAGCTTCTCGCGTTCGGCATCGAAGAAGTCCTCGCTCAGAAACGAATGAGCTTCCAGTGACGCGAGATACCAGGCATCGAGCACCTCGCCGAGGTCGTCGTCGATGTAGGGACGGATCACCTCGCGAGTATCACACACCGCACCACGGCACGGCCGGAACACCTCTCCCTCACGTCGGTGATGTCTAGTCCCACGATGCGCCGTGGTTATGTGTCTCGCTACGTGATCGTTGCACGGCGAAGATGTGGATATGGTTTCGAAGGCACCGATTTACCGCAAGACCTGCGTTGTCTGTGACCTGCCGGCGCTGACTCTCGACGATTCGGGTGATCCCTACTGCGGCGGACACGCCGAGGTGTTCATTGCCATCGAAGACACGTCAGACGGGATTGACGACGCGGAAATATCCATCCTGCTGGTGCATCGGCCGCTCGTGGCGGGTCTCGAGTAGCTTCGCCTCGCAGGAACCTGAACCGGCAGCGCGCTGTTGAGGTGCGCCGCCGGGTAATCATTGACCGGACTCTCGACCTCGAACGCGTAGGCGCTGCCGGCCGGACTTGCGCTCCTCAGACTGGTGAGAACCCCGGCGAGACTGGCTCTCCGGGGTCCTCACGGTGACGATCAGAGTCTGCTCGACTCACGACGCTGCCGGTGTCACGTGATGAAGCGCAGCGTGAGCGGATACCGATAGTCCTCACCAGCCGACGCCTTTACGGATGCCACGATCACCAACACGAACCAGCTCACGATGACGATCGGTAGCAGTACCAGACCGATCAGGAGGAGGATCAGGAGCGCCGAAGCAACGCCGTAGATCAGGAACGAAATGTTGAAGTTCAGTGCCTCCTTGCCCTGTTCGTCCACGTACGGGATATCTCGCTTCCACAGCCAGACCAAGAACGGGCCGATGAGGGTTGGGATCCCGAGAAACACGACGAAGGCTGAGAGGTGGCTCATTGCCGCCCATCGCTTCGCCTCGGCGGTGATCTCCAACGCTGGATCGAGCATTGCGGGTTGTGCGGTCGTCATTTGTGGTCGTCTCCTTTCGAGAAGTCTTCGATGCTTCCATGGTGCACCCACCTCCCGTTCAGCGGTATCGGGTATCCCCCTACCGCGACCCTGAGGCGACCCTGACAACACCCGAACCCCTCGATCTGACCACATCGCCGAACCGTCGCCGGACGTCGTGGATTCGAACCGGGTGTGGTTGACACCAGGCTTGGCAGTCCTATTGAGTGCGGAGTCACCGTCCCTGATCGAGGAGGTTGACGTGTCTCGCTCGCGGCCCGACGGTCGGGGCGGGCACTAGTCGCGCGGCGGAATCGGAACGAGCTTCCAACGACCGTAGGCAACAAACGCCAAAACGGCACCGATGAACACGTTCGTGAGCACCGACGCACCCTCACCACGGTCGATGTGGAACACAACTGCTCCGACCATCACCAACACGAGCCCGACGGCGGCGAAGACCGTCAATTGTGGCTGGATGCGCGTGATGCTTGGCAAGATCAAGCCCAGCCCGCCGAGTATCTCAGCGATGCCGGCAACAACGTGCAGAGTGTCGCTCAGATCGTACATCCACTCCATCGGTCCGGGCAGACCTTCGGGAACGATGAAGTGCATGATCCCGATCGCGACGAAATACAAGCCGAACAACCACTGCAGCACCCAGAGAACGGTGTTCTTCCAGCCCATGTCGAATCTCCCTCAGTCCCGGTGGTGGAACCCTACGCGAGGAAGAGGCGCCGCGGAAGCCGTTGATTTCGGCAACCGGCAGGTGCATTGTCAACGACCGACGTGCCGGACCGAGGAAGGTGCCACAAGGACGGCTGGTGATGCACGCTATTACGTTCCGAGCTCCTGGCCCGTCGCCGCCTGCTCGACCACTGCGTGCATGGCCGATTCCTGGCTCACAATCGATCTGACCAGTGCGAACTGCACGCGGCATCGGTCGAGGTTGTGATCGGGCCGGTGGGTCTTGAAGTAGGTGTCTCCCATGAGGTGGTCGGTGAGGAACCTGGCGCCGATCGTTAGCGTGATCAGCTTCCCGGCGAATACCAGTTGTTCCTTTTCGGCCGAAGTCAAGAATTCGCCCGCCGATGCCAGGTACCCGTGCGTCAAGTACCTGAACCTCTCCAGGTCCATCTGGACGTCGTCAAGGATCTGCGAGTCCTCAGGGACCGGGCACGTGCTCGTGCGAACCATGTCCCCGAAGTCGTAGGGGACGAGGCCGGGCATCAAGGTATCGAGATCGATGACGCAGATCCCCTCGCCGGTCGCATCGTCGATCAACACGTTGTTGCTCTTGCAGTCGTTGTGTGTTGCCCGCAACGGCAGCGCTCCGCTGCTGATGAGTGCGGGCAGGCGGTCAAACGTGCCCGCGTTGTCCAGCACGAACGCGATCTCAGGACCCGCATCGGCGGCTCTGTTCAATGGGTCGCTTTCGAGGGCATCGAGGAACGCTCGCAACCTCTCTGGGCCGTCGTGGAATTTTGGAATCGTCTCGTGCAGGGGCGGGTCGGGGAGATCAGCGAGCATCTTCTGGAATTTCCCGAACGCGCGAGCGACCTCGTACGCCTGGCGGTGTGTTGTCAGGACATCGTATGACGTGGCCCCTTCGATGAAGGTGAAGGCACGCCAGTAGTCGCCGCCGGGCGTCACGTGATATGTGGTCCCGTCCCTCGTCGGTATCAATGTCATCGCTCGCCGCGATCGGTCTGCGATGCCTTGCCGTTCCAGCGCTGCGGTGATGTGGCGAGTTGCCCGATCAACGTTTTCCATGACCGCGGGAACGTCCTTGAAAACCTCGTGGTTGACTCGCTGGAGCACATACCGAACCCTGTTGCCACCATCGTCGAGCCGAACGGCGAACGTGTCATTGATATGCCCGCTTCCATGCGGCGCCCCATCGATGAAGCACTCCGGGAGGTCGAAGCAGGCGGCGATTGCTTGAAGGTCAATCTGATTCACCGGAATCGAGCCCCTTCGAGACGATGGGTGGCCGCGACCGTTGCGGGGATCGCTTTGGGCGTGTCGTGGTGTCTCCACTGGTTGACAACACCGCCGACACGCTAGCGACCCTGCGGACATCCGCGATTGCTTCGGGTGGGGCAACACCCACCTCGAATTCACGCCGGATCTGGTCCGTTTCGTCTTGTCACCCCCGGTGTTTCCGGGTGCCCCTTGCCGTCTCGGCGACCGCCCTGTAGGGTCGCAGTGGGCGCTGGGCGGCGCCGTGGGGCAAAGAGGGAAGGCGTCGGGAATGGGTCTGGGGCAACTGGCATCGGGCGCTCGTGTAGAAGATCACCACCTTCCAGACCTTCGCAGGGTCGCCGTTGTGCTCTCTCTCTTCCTTCTTGCATTGAACGTTCTCGACACGGTTGCCACCAACGTCCTTGTCGGCAACTTCGGTGCGATCGAAATCAACCCTCTGATGGCGCCACTGGTCGGCACAGGGTGGATGGTCGCCTTGAAGGTTGGCCTCCCGCTCGTGGTGATCGCTCTTTCCACGCGTGTCAGGTCGCGACGTCCGGTGATCCTGCTCTCGATCCTCGTCGTGTTCTATGTGTTGGTCGCGGCGCTCGGACTTGGGCAACTCGCGTACCTTCACATGTAGGCCCGATAGCGGGCCGAACAAACGACACGCCCGGCCCCATCCGAGCGTGGCGGCTCGTCGAAGCTGGTCCCTGCCGCGGATCACGTCGAGTCTCGGAGGGTGCGGCCCTCGTTGGTTGGTGCCCCGAACGTTTGCCGGTCGAGAAACCGTTGCCAGTCATGGAAACCGAGGCGGTGGGTCTGCCGTGGTGCGGGGAATGCCTCAATGGCGATAGCACGTCGGCCGATTCTGACGTTCATGGGACGGCCCGTCATCAAGCGTTTTCAGGCACTGCCGCCTGCTCAGGCTGTACTCGTCGTCGTCATCTTGTTTGTGTTCGTCGCCGCCATCGACACGGCCACCGGCTCGGAACTATCCATCTCGTTGTTCTACCTCCTTCCGGTGGCTCTGGTCTCATTCCGATGGAGGGGCGCAGCAGGACAGGTGGCAGCGGCGATCGCCGCGGTGGCCTGGTTGGCGATCGATCTGGGGTCGGGAACCGCCTACAGCAACCCGCTGATTCCGTTCTGGAACGCCAGCGTGCGCTTCGGCTTCTTCAGCCTGTTCTCGTTCGTGTTGGATCGCCTGCACGGGGCGGTCGAGCGCCAGACAAGTCTGGCCCTCACGGACTCCTTGACCGGCCTCCCGAACCGGCGCGCCTTCGAGGAGCTGGCTCGTCGCGAGCTTGCCCGGGCCAATCGCCGAGATTCGCCCCTCGCCTTGGCCCTGATCGACATCGACAACTTCAAACTCATCAACGACCGGCTGGGCCACGCAGGGGGAGACCTCGTCCTATGCCGATTCGCCGCGGCTACCGGTCGGATCCTTCGTTCCGGCGACGTTGCAGCCCGGGTGGGGGGCGACGAGTTCGCGCTGATCCTCCCGGATGTGGACGCTCGGTCGGCTGAAACGGTCCTCGAGCGATTCCGGACAGGTCTCCTCCACGAGTCGAACGGTCCGATCGGCTGTTCAATCGGTATTGCCGTCGTTGCCGGCGGGGAGCTGGCCGACGCTCTCCGAAGTGCCGACCAGGCTCTCTACGCTGCAAAGGCCTCAGGAAAGGGAGCAATTGAGCTCGTCGAGGTACCGGCAGCAAGGCGGCCACCCCGCAGTGCCTAGCGTTCACCTGATCAGCCGGCCATCGCCGGCTGAGTGAGCATGCTGGTCGCCGCAAACGACTCCCGTCTGCGGTGAGTGCGCGCGACCACCAGATCCGGACGTGCGAACGACACCTCCCACTCTCCAGCCCGGTGGAAACCCATCTCTCCGATGAGTGTGAACACCACCGTCGTTGTCACCGGCATCCCGCCGGCCGATCCGCCTGACGACGGACCCTGCGGGTGTTTCGCCAATGACGGCTGCCCGAAAGCGCGAGACATCGTCGACCGCTACGTGAGCGCATGGACAAGCGGCGAGAGCGACCGGATCGCCGCCCTGCACGCCGATGATGCCGTGTTCAGCGACAGCCTCCACGGCATCGATGCCATCGGGTCCGAAGAGATCAGCAGCCTCGCCGACGAACGGTTCGGATCCGACCAGGAGATCACGCTCGAGGTTGTCGCAGTCTATGCCCGGACCAATGACCACCATGCGCCAACCGAAGCGTTGCCGGAGCAGGGTGCTGTCATCGGCGTAGCCATCCAGCATCGTGTCCTGACCCACGACACCGCCGAAGTCATCTTTGAGAGCCTCACCGCCTTCGAACTCGGCTAGACACTCGGACAGCTTCGATCCACATCCCGACGGCCTGATCACGCGCGAGGAGGTCTTTCACGATTCCGCCACACTCGCCGGCTGATGCAGCGATCATCAGCGAGCGCACGGCCATGGAGGCTCCGTGATCAGCGCCCCTTGCGGGCCTGCTCGGCGAGGTCGCTCACAGCCGCCATGTACAACTCAGCATCGAGCTGGTGGCTGAAGCAGACGTTTGCATGATCCATCGCTCCGGTCTGGGTCACCACATCGAGCCGCGGACCGAGAGATACCAGGATCACCCAGACTCCCAAGATCAACATCGGCACAGCGATCCACCAGAGGCCGAGGACCAGGGGCACCGCGATGCACAAGACACCGACAACGAGGTTGAAGGGTCGCACGGCTCGATGCACGCGAAGGGACTGGACGTCGGCCACGGGTATGGCGATGTGACGAACCCCGATGGGCACCAGGCCCAGCAGCGTGCGCGGCACGTCCCAGCGCAGAACGCCGTCCGATACCTCGAGTTGGACCCGCATGTACCGGGCCAATCTGTGCACCGGCAGCGTCATCGGCGGCGCCTGCTGCGAATGGCTCCCGTCGCCCCCGCCACCGATCTCGTGCCGCTCGCTCATCACCTGCTCCCTAGTGGACAACTTCGGAAGGATGGACCCCGAGGTCCACACATCGCTCTCCACTGCCGATACTGCGCCCCGACTACCCAAAAGGGAGGGCCGAAGGTCCCAATCCGCTGGCCCCTTCCGTGGGTCTCGGGCTGACGATCCTGGCGTTCGCGGCGGCCTACCACTTGTTGCTGAATGGGAGCTGGGCGAAGACGCTTGCCACCGTCGTGCTGGTTCTTGGAGGCCTCGGCATGGCCGTTGTCGGTTCCTTTCCCTGCGACGCAGGATGCGTTGACGTCACACGCACGAGTGAATTGCACTCGACCTTCAGCATGCCTGGCGCGACTGGCCTGCCGGCAGCAGCCATGTTCTCGTCACTTGCCTTTCGGGTCGACGGGCGTTTCAGTGTCGCCTGGCAGACCGTTTCGTTCTGGCTCGGTCTCCTCACCCTGGCTTCAGGACCGGTTATCGCCGCCGAGGTGGCCGGCGACGCCGGCGGAGCCCTCCAACGCGCCGCAATGTGGGCACCGCTGCTGTGGACGTCGGCCGTGTCGTGGAAGCTTCGCTCCCCGGTGATGTCTACGGAAGGGTGACGCCCACCGCATCACCACTCCGCCTTTGACCGTCGGCGTTGCCAATGGGATATGTCATGAGTGACATCACTTGCAGTCGACAAGGCCTAGCGCCTGATCGCTCCGCAGATGGTGCAGATGTGCTTGCCGAGGCCGGACGTCGCCGCCACCCGGTGATCCCAGGTGTGCTGGTGTTCCTGGCCTCGGAGGCTCTCGTCGATCGGCACGCGATCAAGGCCGAAGGTGTCGTACTTGCGGGCAAGGTCCAGTGCACGTATCCACGCCCGATTACTCCTGGCTTTGGGCTCCCTGAATCCGACATCGTCGGGCTCCGGCGATTTGCGTTCGCGGCGACCGCCGGAGGATTCCCCGTCGGTTTCCGGCTGCCGATCCTCCGAGGACGGTTCAATCATCAGGGGTGCGACAGGCGGAGCAACCGCCACGACATCGGCACCAGTTGGCTCGGCACCGGCTGGCTCGGCGGCGGCCTTGCGGTCCCGTCGAGACGGTTTCCGGCGCCGCTGCTTTGGTGGTTCCTGCCCTGTGCCCCCCCGGGCGTACCGTTCCTCTTCCGGGGAATCCTGGTCCCACGCGAGTTTGGGCTCGGCCTCATCCGATTTCTTCCGCGATTTGCGACGCTTGCGGCCGCCGGTGTCGGCATCGTGACCGCCGACGATTGGATGGTCGTCAAAGGCGGCCGGATCGTCCGGCGTGAAGATCAACCGGTCGCCTTCTGCACTGAACTCGAATGCCCTTCCGCCGAAACGACGGACATCCACAGCCGTGGCAGGCCAACTGCCGAGCTCCATGTCGTCAGCATGCATGGTGATCTGACTGTCGCGAATGCTGAGCTTCACACTGAGCGCGTCAGGCTCATCGGGGCTCCGAAGAGACCCGGAGAACACCACGAGGGAGTCGCCGACCGGCTCCTCTTCAACGCGCGAGGTTCTTGCCTTCCAGAGCGGCAAAACACAACTCCTTCCGCAGAAGCTCCAGATAGACATCCTCGGCATGAATGGGTCCGGACTCAAGCAACTCTGTTGTGTGTCCGCTGCCACAGAGCGCCAACTCAAACGGCGCAACCGTGCCGTCTACTCCTCCGACCTCGATCGACCTGCGACCGAATCAAGTCGACAATCAAGCTCGTCAAGACGCCGTGAAGGCGGGCGGCTTCCTCAACCGCACTGCATCATCCCTCCCAGCCGGTTGGGTGCGGCCACTCATGGCCCTGCGGACCGGATGGTGGTCCCGGCCAATCGAGAAAGGTCAGGCGAATTGCACCGACCTCTTGGCAAAGCCGAATTGGAAGTCGTCGATGACGGTGGTCGGCGTCTGATCCGGATCTGTGGCGGCTCCGCGTGCGACGAAGAGCGGTGTGAAGTGTTCAACGGTTGGGTGCGCGTAGGGCATGCCCGGTGCTCGGTCAAAGGCGGCCAGAGCCTCTGAGTCGCCTCGCTCGAGAGCATCCGCCACCCACGCGTCAAACTCTCTCGACCACCCGGGGACCTGGTTCTCGAAGAACATCTCGCGGGTGGCGTAGCGGAGCCCATGTGTCATGAAACCCGACCCGATGATCAGGACCCCCTCGTAACGAAGCGGTCGGAGCCTGCGTCCCAGGTCGAAGAGACGCTGGGGGTCATGTGTCGGCATGCTCATTTGCAGCACGGGCACGTCTGCATCGGGGTACATGACCTTGAGTGGCACCCACGCTCCGTGATCAAGGCCACGGCTCGTGTGCTGATGGATCGGCTCGACGTCGGGCACCATGGATGCAACTCTCCGGGCTAGCTTGCCGGCATCCGGGGTGGGATAGGTCATCGTGTAGTAGACGGGGGCGAACCCTCCGAAGTCATAGACGAGGGGCGTGTGCGCCTCTGAGGCGCTCAAG
Source organism: uncultured actinomycete (assembly GCA_942491345.1). Taxonomy (GTDB): domain Bacteria; phylum Actinomycetota; class Acidimicrobiia; order Spongiisociales; family UBA5794; genus JAHEEL01. The sequence goes on along the minus strand of CALOAN010000020.1, from coordinate 102,434 downwards.
CTCAGCGGTGCTGCCTCCCAGTGAGCGCTGACGATCAGAATCGCCCGAGGTTTTGGCAACGTTTGAGACCAGCCGAACAACTGACTCATCCAATGGGGGTCGTCGAAGACAGGTGGGGCTCCATGGCTCAGATAGATCGCAGGAAGGGGCCCATCGGCTTCGGTCCATTCCGAACGCAAGCGGCTCGAAGGCGCCTGTTCCTCGAGGAACCGCGTGTATGCCTCACCAGGCACTGTGGGGTTCATGACACTCATCACAGCCGCTGTCTCCCTCCAAACGATGAGAGCTCGTTGCTGTTTGCGGAGGAGAACACTGTGTTCCTTTCGCGTGGCCGCGCGGATCGATGCCGTGGCGGTGATCCGGCTAAGCCACAGACCTCGGAGTCGGTTCTACAACCTCGACGAGGTCGACCATCTCCTGCCGGGACTGCGTCGAGACTACACGGGTCGCTTTGCAGGGGCTGGTCCTTCCCAGCCCCTGCAAAGCAGAGAGTTGTCAGCCGTTGGCGGGCGCCGCCTGTAGCTCGATCTCGATGTTGATCGTCTTCGAGACGAGTACACCACCCGTCTCGAGGGCGACGTTCCAGGTCAGGTCCCAGTCTTCCCGGTCGATTGTGGTGGTCGCCGAGAAGGCTGCCTTCTGATTGCCCCACGGATCCGTGGCAAGGCCGACGAAGTCGAATGCGAGGGTCACGGGCTTCGTGATCTCCTTGATGGTGAGGTTGCCATCGAGGACCCAGGACGAACCGTCCGGTCGCACTGCCGTTGACACGAACTTCATCTCGGGGTGGGTCTCGATGTCGAAGAAGTCGGCGGACTTGATGTGACCATCGCGATCGGCGTCTCCAGTCGAGACGGACGCGGTATCGATCGAGATTTCCACGCTAGAACCGGTGGGATCCTCCGCCACCTCGATCGTTCCCGACACGGAACCGAAGCCGCCTCGCACCTTGGCCACCATCAAGTGGCGGGCTACGAACTCCGCTGAAGTGTGGGATCCATCTACGACCCATGTCCCGACAGCGGGAACGAGGGACCCGTCGACGGTTCGGGTGAGATCCTCAGTTGTGGTTGACATTGATCGCTCCTTTGATTGCGATAAACAACTATTGCACGGCGCAACCATATCTCAGATGATTGCACTATGCAACTATTTTCTGTAGGGTCCCCGTTATGGCTGCCGTAGAGATCAGAACCACCCCGGCATCGGATGCGTGGCGGAACGTGATCACGGCGTTCACTCGGGTCAACGCCGTGCTGGCCCGAGAGATGCGGGCCGAGACAACCATTTCGCTCGAGTGGTACTCGATCCTCCTCATGCTCGCACAGTCCGAACAGGCATCGATGCGGCCAAGCGATCTCGCAGATCAGATCGGGCTGAGCCGCAGCGCGACCACCCGACTCGTCGACCGCCTCGAGCGCAGCGGCCTCGTCGAACGCCGCGCCTGTGGCTCCGACCGCCGGGGAACCTTCGTAGTGCTCACACCCCGCGGCGAAGAGGTATTCAAAGAAGCCGGACGCGTCCATCTCCGCGGTATCGATGAACACGTAGGTTCACATCTCACCAACGACGAACTCACCCAACTCTCTGCGCTCCTCGGGACACTCGCAGACCGCGTCGGCGGCGACGCCCTCTCAACCCTCGCGCCCACCAACGCGCCCTAGCGCCCTACCACCATCGTGACGGAACCGCCCACGCCGGGAGGTGCCGGCCGGGTGGCCGGTCAGACGAGACCGGTCATGGGCCCTGTTGCGGGCGCACCATGAGCCAGAGTGGCAGGTTCAGGCCGGCGGCGATGGTCTGCTCGACAACGTCGAAGCCGAGGTGTTCGTAGAACCGGACGTTGCTTTCGGTCTCCGTCTCCAAGTAGACGGGCGTCTGGTCCCGGTCTGCCCTCTGCATGCCTGCTCGTACCAGTGCAGAGCCGAGGCCCACGCCCTGACGTTCAGGGTCAACGCCGAGCGCCTCCAGGTACCAGTGCGGGTTCGGCATGAGCTCTCTTCTGCGCTGATCTCCCTGACGAAGCACCGCCATCATGCGGCGGCGGTCGTGAGACGACAGAGTCATCACAAACCGTGGCATGGCCATGCCTGACCTCACCATCGGCCACCACCCGAGCCCCTTGCCCGGCGGCAGCCAGAGAGCGACCGCCTCCGACCCCGGAGTCGTCTCCGCCACCCCATTGGCCGCCGCAGTCGTCTTGGTCAATCCGGCGAACATCCGGGCGAGCCTGGTTTGCCGCGTCTGAGGGTCGGGTATCAATGCCAACCAAAGAGGATCATCGAAGAACGCACGGCCGAGCACGCCCCCAGCCGCCGCGTAGTCCTTCGGAAGCAACGGGATAACACCGCTTGGCGGAGGATCGACCACACCATCATGGTAGATACGCCTGCTCGCGCGGAAGATGATCCGAAGCACCTCTCGCCGGCCGTGTCGGCGCGGACACAGGCGAGTACATCGTCCCGTCGGGGGCGTCGACGCTACAGGTCCTTGAGGTACTCGATCGTGGCTCGATCTCGATTGAACCCGAGCCGGTCGTTGACGGCGAGCATGGCGGCGTTCGACTCGGCGTTCTGGGTCCGAATCGACGTGTACCCGGCATGAGCGGCCCAGATCGCGGCCTGCGACTTGAGCGCAAAGGCGATCCCGCGTCCTCGATAGTCAGACCGAACGCCGGTGAGATTCTGTTCGATCGCGTCGGGCACGTCGTCGACGAGCTGTGGCTCGGTGAGCCCGACGAGTTCATCGCCGTCGAGTGCAACGAAGAACCCTTCGGCGACAAACCGACGGCCGAGGCTCAAGGCTTCGAAGTCCTCGAACGGCACTTCCTGAATCGGGAAGGGAGCAGGAACATCCTTCTCGACGTCGGAGTAGAGGCGGTGAAGATCGCGCTTCCAGTCGGCGCGCTCGGCAGAGAGCGAAGCCACCGAGACGATGCGGATGCCGCTCGAGTCCATCCGATCTACCGCGTCTTGGAGTATGCCGGGATCGCACCGCGAAAGGTCCAGCGTCGACTCCCATCTGCGCTCCACCACCCCATATCCCGCGCGATCAAGGAACTGCATCGATCGGGGCCACGTCTCCTCAGTCCAGCTGAAGGTCCGCTCGCCTCCTCGCTCCCCTGCCGTGTTTTCGGCGCGTTCGAGGAGCGCACGCCCGTAGCCCCGTCCCTGATGGTCGGGATGAACCGCCGCGTAGAGCATCATCGTGGTGATTGGGACCCATGAGGATTGCCCGACGTACGCCGATCCCATGACGCGGCCGTCGATCAACGCCAACCAGCGAACGCACATCCGTCCGGCGCGTCGTTGCGCGCGATGCCAGTCGCTGAGATCCGCGACCGACTCGTAGTCGTCGGGCCGGATCGCACGCGCTATCTCGACGACCCGTTCAACGTCGAAGTCGTCGTACTCCGCCATCCGATACTCGATCGCCATAGCCCCCCAAGACAAAGTGGAACCCGGAGACACTTCGGCGAGCAATCTCGCCGCCGTGGGAGGACCAGCCCACGGGTCTCCGGGTATCGGTGGTCCGAGTTGGAGTCGCTACCTACCTCTTGCGAGGAACAGCCACTCCTTTCGTACGGTGCGGCCGTTAGCGCTCGGCCACCTCCAGGGTCCTATACAAACATTCACTCAAGTTGGACCACCTCCCTTCTCTGGTCCAACGATTCTGCCACAAGATCCGCGTTTCGTGGTCACCGAACGTCTGGACGAAGACCGATAGCGGCTTTCGCAGACACGGATCGCCGAAGCCCCTCGCCAACGCACCGGCGAATCACGCGTCCGGAGCGGCATCGGCGACGGACCGTGCAGGTACGATCTAGCCGTGAGACACAACGTGGCAGTGATCATCCTCGGCCTACTCGTCGCCTCCTGTGGCGATGGAAGCCTCAGCCTTGCCGAGTACAACGAGCAGGGCACGGCGCTGGCCGCTGTGATGGAAGACCGCATCGCCGAACTGGACGCCGCATGGGACTCGAAGACGGCAACCGTCGAAGATGTGCGAATGTACTGGGATCAGAGGATCGATGCATTTGAGACGGCCCTTGAAGGCTTCCTGGCTCTCAACCCTTCCGGCGAGGTCGTCGAGCTGCATCGGACCGGCATGGAATTGTTCACCAACCTCGTTACGGCAGAGTCGGCCGTGGCGGACCGGGCCGCTTCGTTCGAGACGGTCACCGGGCCAGAGCAGTGGTGGGCTACGGCGGAAGGCGCAGCCGTGCGCGCCGCCGAAGAGGAGATCTACTCGTTGTGCCTTGTCTTCCAGGCGACGTACGACGCGACCGTGAAGCGCATCGCCGTGTCGGATGTGCCGTGGATTCCTTCGGAGATGAAGGAGATCGTCCAGGTGGACTTGGGGTGTGAAACCGTTCGGAGGGGAACCTGACCCAGCCAAGCCTCACTCCGGCATGTCATGCTTGCGAGGCGTTCCTGGTGCAGCCTGTGGTGGTAGCGGATCCCGGCTCGAGTGGAGGCAGCAGTGGATGATACACGAGTGATCGTGACCACTCTGGGGGCGAGTGACGGGCACACTGCGGTGACGCTGATCAACGCCGCAGCCGAGTGGTACGCAGAGTTCCTGCCACCTTCAGAGGCCCATGAGCCGGAGATGACCCTCGAGGATTGGACTGAGGAGGCTCGGCGGATGACGTGGTACGGAGCCTTTGATGACGTTGACCTGGTGGCCGTGATGGGCCTCGAGTACGCCGGCGACGCCGCTCTCGTTCGGCATGCCTACGTGCTGCCGGACCGCCAGCGGCAAGGTATCGCAGGGGTGCTCCTCAACCACGTTGAACGAGAGGCTGCCGACGTCGACAAGGTCATCGTCGGTACCTACGCCGCCAACTACAAGGCGCGAGCCGCCTTCGAGAAGGCCGGCTATCAACCGTCCCCGGACCCGGAAGCTGTGCTCCGCCGCTACTACGACATCTCCGAGGACCGGCTCCGATCATCGGTGACCTACGAGAAGCCCCTCGATCGCGATCAATAGCCCCGGACCCGTCACCGAATCCTCCGCCACCACCCCGACTCAGCCAGACACGGCGGGAGTCTGTTTGGTCACACCCTCCGTTGCCGAGCCCGGCTTCACCTGGTCGTTGCATGTGACATTCGACTCTTGGAGTTGCCATACGTGCCGGGCGACACTGTCGGGAGGAGGTCGTTGTGGTCAACCAAGAGCGAGAGTCCGCACCTTCGGCGTTCGCCATGGCGATCGGCATGGTCGGGGGAGCGCTGATCGGCTTCGTGCTGTGGATCGCAACCGATACATTTGCGCTGTTTCCTGCCTTCCTCGGGGTAGGCCTCGTTCTCGGAATGGTGCTCCAATCCGCGATTGAACGCCCCAGCGGAGACCCCCGCTCCCCCGATGACGGCACAAGCGGCGAGTGAGGTCGCGGTGTTTCGCGAGACGTTCGACCCTGCCGGTCGCTCGTTTCGGCAGTGGCTTTGCGGGTCGTGAGGAGGTGGAAGTGAGACGCCTGATCGTTGTATGCGTTGCCTCGATCATCGCGATGCCGGGCTGCGCTGCATCTGGATCCCAGCTGCCGGTCCTTCCGTTCAGCCAGTTCGGCGATCCGGGCGATTCGTTGTATTGCCTGCCGTACGCCGAGGGTGTCCAGATGGCGGTGAACAACTCGTACTCCACCGAAGGTTCCCACCGGGGACGCTTCGCCTACGACTTCGCGATGCCGTTCGGGACCGAAGTAACAGCGGCCCGAGCCGGTGACGTGACCGAGATCCGAACCGAATATCGCGATGAGGACACGAACGGCGGACATGAGAACGGCGTGTACATCCTCCACGATGACGGGACCATGGCGGCGTACCTCCACCTGCGCAACGGCGGCGTGTTCGTCGATGTCGGCGACGAGATCACCGTCGGTCAGGTCATCGGCGAAGTCGGCACCACCGGAACGTCGCCGCACAACCCGCATCTCCACTTCGAGGTATGGGAAGGGCAGGGCGTGCAGTGGTACCAGACGCTCCCCGTCAACTTCCGCAACGCCCAGGGACCCCACGATCCAGCACAGGGCCTCGTAACCGGCGGCCGCTACCTCGCACTCCCGTGCACACCCACCACCTGAACCCACCCGACTGAAGCCGCGATCCTTGTGATGTGGACGCACCGCTGGGGTGGGCACATCCCCACATAGCCGTGGACCCCAGGGTGCGTCCGTCCATAGCTATCGACCCCTTCCAGCCGCACCTGAAACGATGGGGCGGCGAACCGCACGGATTGCCCGCGATCTCTGCAGATAGCCGCAACACACTACGGAGGGAGACCGCATCGCGTTCGTTCAGAAGCGTCGCAACGAGCAGGCGAACGAATCGGAAGTAGACCGCCGGACGAGAATCAGCGAGACTGTGACCCTCGGCGCGAGGGAAGGCCACGTATGGCTCATCAGACGGTGAGAGCGGGGTACCAGCAGCTCGCCGATCGCCTGAACCGCTTCCCCCAGGGTGCGCCGCCGTCCGACGTCCTCTACGCCATCTTGAAGATGCTGTTCAGTGAGCGAGAGGCCGGGCTCGTGGCGCTCCTTCCCGTTCGGCCCTTCACGGCCAAGCGAGCTGCGCGTATCTGGAAGACGACGCCCGCTGCGGCCACGGCCGTTCTCGAGGAGCTTGCGGGGCGCGCCATCCTGCTCGACATGGAATCCGCCAACGGCACGCGAACCTTCGTGCTGCCACCACCGATGGCCGGGTTCTTCGAGTTCTCCCTGATGCGCGTGCGCGGCGATCTCGATCAGAAGGTGCTCTCCGAGCTGTTCTACCAGTACCTCAACGTGGAGGAGGACTTCATCAAGGCGCTGTTCGCCGAGGGCCAGACGCAGCTCGGCAGAGTGTTCGTGCAGGAGACGGTGCTGCCCATCGACAACGGGATCCGGGTACTGGACCACGAGCGGGCGAGCGAGGTCGTCCGCGGGTCTTCGCACCGTGGTGTTGGCATCTGCTACTGCCGCCACAAGATGGACCACAACGGACGCGGGTGCGACGCACCCCGCCAGATCTGCATGACGTTCAACAACACGGCTGCTTCGTTGATCAAGCACGGCTTCGCCCGCGAGGTCGACGTCGAGGAAGGACTCGACCTCCTCGCCGAGGCTCAGGAAGAGAACCTGATCCAGTTCGGGGAGAACATCCAACGCGGTCCGAACTTCATCTGCAACTGTTGCGGCTGCTGCTGTGAGGCCATGATCGCCGCACGCCGATTTGGCCTCCTCAATCCGATCCATACCTCCAACTACCTCCCGGAGGTCAACGCCGAGCAGTGCAACGGCTGTGCAAAGTGTGTCAACGTCTGTCCGGTGGAAGCGATGAGCCTCACCTCGGCCAACGACCCGCGCCGTCCGAAAAAGAAGCAGGCCAAGCTCGACGAGCGCCTCTGCCTCGGCTGCGGCGTCTGCGTCCGCAACTGCGATCGGGACGGCATCCGCCTCGTCGCCCGGCCGGAGCGGGTGATCACACCAGTCGACTCGACACGCCGGGCCGTCATGATGGCTATCGAGCGCGGGAAGCTGCAAAACCTGATCTTCGACAACCACGCCCTGGCCAGCCACCGGGCAATGGCGGCAATCCTTGGCGTCATCTTGAAGGCGCCCCCCGTCAAGCAGACGCTCGCCAGCCGCCAGATGAAGTCGATCTACGTCGACCGACTCCTCGCCGAGAAACACTGGGCGGCGCCGCACAACGATTGACCTAGCCGGACACGTATGCTCGGCGCATGACCGATTGGCCGTTCGCCCCACCGATCAAGCCCATGAAGGCTCGGGTACGCGAGACCCCACCGCAAGGCGAAGGCTGGGTGTATGAACCCAAGTGGGATGGCTTCCGGGCCGTTGCCTGGGGCGGCACCGAACCCAAGCTGGAGAGTCGCAACGGCAAGCCGCTGCTGCGGTACTTCCCCGAACTGCTCCCCGCGCTCCAGCAGCTGCCGGCAGGGACGGTGGTCGACGGCGAGGTCGTCGTGGTCGTCGATGACGCCACCCAGTTCGACCAACTCCAGAGTCGGATCCATCCCGCCGCCTCTCGAATCGAGTTGTTGTCTGGAGAGATCCCGGCCGAACTCGTGGCTTTCGACCTGCTCGCCGTCGATGGAGAAGACCTGCGCGCTGCCGCCTGGTCCGATCGTCGGGCGCACCTAGAACGCCTCCTCGCAGACCTCGAGTTTCCTTGGCACCTCACTCCCGTGACGGCCGACTTCGCCGAAGCAGAGCGGTGGTTCTCGGAGTACGAGGGCGCCGGTTGTGACGGAATCATCTGCAAGCTCGACGACGGTGCATACGCCGAGGACAAGCGGGTCTGGATCAAGTGGAAACACCGACGCGATTGTGATTGTGTTGTCGGTGGATACAGGGTTCACAAGGACGGCGACAAGATCGGCTCGATTCTGCTCGGGCTGTTCGACGACGACAGCAACTTCCACTTCATGGGCCACTGCTCCGGTTTCTCCAATCACGACCGGGTGGAGCTCTTGCGCCAGTTCGAGCAGATCCGCTCGGATGAGAGCTTCGGCGGCGGCGATGCGGTCCGAGTCCCCGGCGCCCAGAGCCGCTGGTCGACCGGAAAGGAAGCCGACTGGATCCCGGTCACACCGGGAGTCGTCGTCCAGATCAGCTACGACCAGCTCGAGGGTGGCCGCTTTCGTCATGCCACCCGCTTCGAGCGGTGGCGCCCCGACAAGCCGGCAGACGAGTGCACCCTGGACCAGCTCGAACGCCCGGAAGGTGTCGGCTTCGGCGAGGTTGTTGCCTAGTTTCCCGGTTCCGCGTCCCAGTTCTCGGCGCGCTTCTTCGAGGGCTGTACACGAGGCGGTTCACCGGGCATCTTCGGGTAGTGCGGCGGCCAGGGCGCGTCGCCGAGACCCCGTGCTTCGTCGGCGGCAACGAGGGCCATGGCTGCGGCGAGTGAGCAGGCGGCATCATCGATGCCGTCGGTGAGGTCGCCAACATGGGCCCAGCGTTCCTTGAAGCTCATCATGTCCATCGCGCGGTGGTCGATCGTGGCGAGTTCGTCCCATCGGAACGGCGTCGACACCAAGCCGGTATGCCGGATCGAGTAGGCGCTCGCGATCGTCTTGTCCCAGGCGTTCTGGTTGAAGTCCAGGAAGACGCCGTCGCGCTCCTCCTTCCACCATGCCGTTGTTGCCAATTCATGCCGCCGTTCGACCTCGCGGGCGATGGCGAGGCCGGCACGCCGCACCTGGAAGTAGTCCCACAAACGCTCGAGCCTGGTGTAGATGTGGATCCCCCGATTGCCCGAAGTCTTCGGCCAGCCGATCAGCCCGAGTTCGTCGAGAACTTCCTTCACGGTTCCGGCGACGTCGCGGGCCGCATCGAAGTCATAGCCATCGGTCGGGTCGAGATCGATCCGCAACTCGTCGGGATGCTCGAGGTCGTCGGCTCGGGCGTTCCAGGGGTTGAGGTCGAGGCAGTTCATCTGCGCCATCCAGATGACGTCGCCTTCGTCCTGCGGCGCGACCATGCGGCCCGGGCGAGCCGAGGGGAAGCGAACGTCGACCAGGTTGGGGGCGTTCCTTGGGCGCTTCACGAACAGCGCTGGTTCGGTGACGCCGCGGTTCCATCGTTTGAGCATCGACGGCCGGTTGTAGACACCCCGCAGCGCGCCGGTCGCGCACATGAGGTAGTGCTCGACGACGTCGATCTTGGTCCAGCCTTGCTCAGGGAACATGACTTTGTCGGGGCTCGAGATGCGAATCTCCCGGCCGCCGGCTTCCACGAACGCTTCATCGACGGCCATGGCCGGTCAGTTCCCGTACTGGACGGTCTCGGGGCGTTCGAGTAGCACTGCATGCGCCTGGGTGTCGGCAACAGGGCGGTGTTCGACACCTGACCGAACGACGAATATGTCTCCGGGCTGGAGCGTGATCGGCTCCGTGTCGCGCATCTCGATGCGGAAGGTGCCGTCCCAACACAAGAAGAGCTCGTCCTCCTCGTGGTGATGCCACGGGAACTCGCCGTCGAGCCTGGCAACTCGAACCACAGCGTCGTTGACCTGCACGGCGTCAGCCGGCTGCCACGGTCCGGGCAAGCCGGCAATGAGGTCGGGGAGGGACACCGCGCGCTCAGTCATGAAGCGAGCGTAGCGCTCGGCCCGAGCTGAGACGCCTGGTGAATCGCACCGAATGAGGTTCGGCGCGAAGGGGTGCCCGCCTAGCGTCTCCGCCGGCGAGCACCCCTTTGTACCGTCTGGATCGTCGTGTCGGGCGTGAACTAGCGGCGACGGCTGACGCGACGGGCGGTGCGTCGTCCCGTGCGCCGTACAACTCTGCGTGGTCTCGGCTACGGGGCGCCCGACCCGGCCGGCTAACCGGCGTATCTCGCCGCGAGCGCCTTCAGGCCGGCCTTGATATCGGGAGTGTCGGTCAGCACCCCGAGCAGCGGGTCGTCCTTCATCGACGCGAGTCGGCGGGGCATGGACTTGATCGTGAATTGTGTGACGTCCAGGTTCTTGGACACCTCTCTCCATCTCAGAGGGGCAGAAACCGTTGCGCCCGGGACGGGCCGGACGCTGTACGGGGAGACGATCAGCTTGCCCCGACCGTTCTGGAGATAGTCGAGGTACACCTTGCCGTCTCGGGCTCGTGGATTCCTAGCCGTCGTCGCGATATCGCCGACCTTCGACTCGACCACACGAACGATGAGTTCACCGAGGAGTCTCTGCTGGTCGTAGTCATACCCTCGACCCATTGGTACGAGGATGTGGAGTCCGGTCTTGCCGCTCGTCTTGGGATAGCTCGGAAGACCCATCGCATCGCACGTGTCCTTGATCGCTTTTGCAGCGACCACGACCGACGAGAACGGTGCCTCCTTCGGGTCGAGATCCAGAACGCACCAGTCGGGAGAGCCGACGTTCTCCAACCTGCTGGCCCACACATGAATCGGTATCGTGGCCAGATTCGCCAGATAGCGCAGAGCCTCGACGTCGTCAACGATGAAGTAGATGGTGCTGCTGTCCCCCGTCGACACCTGCTGGGTGCGTATCCAGTCGGGTACAAAGTCTGGGGCGTTCTTCTGGAAGAAGGACTTGCCGTAGATGCCGTCCGGGTAGCGATCCAGGACCAACGGACGATCCGACAGGTACGGCAGCATGTGATCGGAGACCGCCGTGTAGTAGTCGATGAGATCGCCCTTCGTGTACCCCTCCTCCGGCCAGAACACCTTGGCTGGGTTGGTCGGATCTGAAGAACGGGCGTCGAGAACTCCCGGCGGCGGCGCGGTGTGCTCGTGAAGGTCGAGTTCCATGACGTCGTCTAGGTCGAGGTGCTCAAACGCTTCGAATACGGGATGACGCAGCGCGCCCGCGTCGGTCACTTCCTTGAACCGCACGGTGCACTGGAGGGTCGGGCGAACCCACACGGTGTCCGAACCCTCACTCGGCGCACCGAGAACGCTCGGTTGAGAAGCTGCCTCCTCACCCAAAAGCTCACGAAGCTGTTCGAGCGCCGATTCGCTGAACCCGGAACCGACGCGCCCGGCGTAGGCCAGTGCCCCACTGCGGAGGGCCCCAAGATGGAGCGCGCCGATTCCCGATGACGCACGCTTGCCGCGGGTATAGCCGACAATCGCGAACGTACCGGTCTGCTCTGCGCGGACCTTGAGCCATTGGTCGGAACGCCCCCCGGAGTACTTCGAGGTTGCTCGTTTGGCCATCACCCCTTCGAGTCCCAGCGCCACTGCCTGCTCGAAGAGCGACTCTCCGACGCCGACGAAGTGGTCGGCGAATCGAAGGGGCCCGAGGCGCGGCAGCACCTCGCCGAGCACCCGCTTCCGATCGGCCAGTGCAACGTGCCGGACGTCGAGACCCTCAAACCCGACAAGGTCAAAGCCGAAGAACGTCGCAGGAAGTCGCACAGCGGCTCGAGTGATGTCGCGACGATTGGACAGTCGACCCCGCTGCTGAAGGAGTTGGAAGCTCGGCGTTCCATCGTCGTCGAGGACCACGATCTCCCCATCGATGACGAGTTGATCGAAGGGAAGGCGTCGGATCGCGGAGGCGATCTCGGGGAAGAGCGCCGTGGCGTCGTGTCCGCTGCGATACCGCAGGACTACCGCGCGGTCGCGCTTGGCGGCTACGAGTCGATAGCCGTCGTACTTGACTTCGAAGAGCCAACCGTCGTCGCTGAACGGTGCGTCGGCGGTCTTTGCCAGCATCACATCCAAACTCGAACTGTCGACATTCCGTTCGGTCGCTCCAGCCGCCAGCAGATCGTCCTTGAGCCGCTGCCCTCTGGTGTTGCCTTCGCTGAGATCCTCTACGGTGAGACCGGTGAGGATCGACTGCTCATTGAACTCGCTCTCCCCTTCACGGTGCCAGCCGTCGGCCTTCTTGATGAGGAGCCACTCGGTCGGGCTCTTCTTCATCCGCACGAGCGTCCACTGTCCGTGAAGCTTGTATCCGGCGAGAGAGAAGAGAAGTTTCCCCTTCGCCATGCCGCCGTCGGGATCCTCGTCCCATGACAGGGCGCCCCTATCCCACACGATCATCTCTCCGCCGCCGTATTCGTCCGCCGGGATGACACCTTCGAAGTCCGCATATTCGAGCGGGTGGTCCTCCGTATGGGCAGCGAAGCGCTTCACGGCGGGATCCATGGACACGCCGGCCGGGACGGCCCATGACAGCAAGACGCCGTCGTGTTCGAGCCGCACGTCGTAGTGAAGCCGGCTTGCGGCATGCTTCTGTACGACGAAGATCCCCGACCGATCTCGCTCCGTCCCACCGAACGGCTCGGGCGTTGCAGTGGCTGATCGTTTGGCTCGATACGGTCCGAGGCGGTCGCTTTCTGGAGGAGGCGACGTCGTCATGTCATGCGATGCTAGACGGGCGTTTGGACCGCCAGCCGGCCGCACCGGTGCCGCCGGCTGGTCACCTCGTGTGCCTACCGGTCCCAAAATTCATAGGGACGCTTTTCGCACTCTGTGCTATACAAGAACCCCTATGGCGCGTGCAATTGCAGCAGGAACGATCAGTTTTGGGCTCGTCGCGATCCCCGTGAAGCTGTTTTCGACCAGCGAATCGGGTGCGAGGATTCAGTTCAACTCGATACACGAGGCGTGCGGAACCCGCATCCGCCAGCAGCTGTACTGCCCGACGGACGAGGTCACCGTGGCGCGTGACGAGCTCGTCAAGGGGTACGAGTTCGCGAAGGACCAGTACGTCACCTTCAAACCAGAAGAGCTGAAGGCGATCGAGGTTCCTTCGACCCAGTCGATCGACATCAAGGAGTTCGTTCCCCTCGACCAGGTCGATCCCCTCTATTTCGAGAAGGCGTACTACCTCGGACCGGACAAGGGCGGGGCCAAGCCGTACGCCCTGTTGTCGGAAGCCATGAAGGCAACGGGACGCGCTGCCCTCGCCCGCTACTCGGCACGCGGCAAGGACTACCTGGTGCTTCTCCGTCCATTCGAGGACGGCATCGTCATGCAACAGCTGCGGTACTCCGACGAGATCCGCGGATTCGATGATGTCGACTCGGGCGAGTCAGAGGTCGACGAGGCCGAGCTTGCGCTCGCCGTTCAACTCGTCGAGCAGATCGCCAGCGACACGTTCAATCCCGAGGGCTACAGCGATAGCGTGAAGGACAAGATTCTTGCTGCGATCGAGCAGAAGGTCGCCGGTCAGGAGTTGACGTTCGCCGCCAAAGACGAGCCAAAGGCGCAGGTCATCGATTTGATGGCTGCGCTGAAGGCCAGCCTTGGGGACGAAGGCGACACGGCTCCCAAGAAGGCCGGTTCGGCAGCACCGCGGAAGCGCAAGCCGACCAAGAAGGCCGCGTCGGCAAAGGCCCCATCGGCGCCGACCTCGAAACGCAAGCCGGCAAAGAAGGCTTCGTCGGCAACACCGGCGAAGAAGCGCGCAAACGCGAAGAAATGAGCGCTGACGACGGGCGCTGCGGGTGATGACGTCTCACGGCACGAGTGAGCCGGACGGCCGGTTTTCCGTACGGCAGGTGTCCGACATGCTGGATTTGAGCCCGCGACAGATACGGGCGCTGGTCGCCGACGGCGCGCTCACACCGACGATCGGTGCACGGGGAAAGTTCCTGTTCTCGTTCCAGGATCTCGTTGTCCTGCGATCGGTTGCTGAGTTGATCCGGTCCGGGGTAGCGCTCCCCAAAGTCAGAGCCGCGGTCGCGTCGTTGCTCGATCAGCTTCCGGACGACGCATCGCTGACTGCTGCTTCGCTCGACGTGAGCGGGACGTCCGTTGTCGTCAGCGTCGACACCACCACCTGGGACCCGGTGACCCGGCAGCTCGTTCTCGACCTCGACATTGGAGCCACGACACACCGCATCACGTCCGTTGCCGACGTGTCACCTCCCGCAGCGAACGAGCGAAGCGCCACCGAGTGGTACGTGTACGCAGATGAGATCGAATCGTCAGACCCGCTCGCCGCCGAGGAGGCATACCGGCGGGCACTTGAGATCGATAGCACGCTCGCTGAGGCTCACTTGAACCTCGGCAGACTGCTCCATGCCGATGGGAAGGTCGAAGAGGCACTCGACGAATACCGCGCCGCGAGGACGATCGATGGCAAAGACGCAGTTATCCACTACAACATCGGCGTTGCCTCTCAGGACCTGGGGGAATTCGACGATGCCGTAGGCGCCTATGAGCGGGCGATCGAGCTCGCACCTCGCTTCGCCGACGCGCGATACAACCTCTCGACCTTGTACGAGGAGCTCGGCGACACCGCGCTCGCGGTGCAGCACCTTCGCGCCTACCGGGATCTTGTTGAGGGGGCTTGACCGGGCTCAATGTCGAGCAGAAGAACGAGGGGCCAGCCTCGAAATCGCCCGCCTCAGCGAAGGCGAGCCGTCACTGCGAAGACTTGGGCACACCTGATGCTCATCGCTGAGATCTAGACCCTGCCTGGATGGTTGTTCCGATGCCGATGGCGTTGCCTAGAGGATCGGCGACGGTGAACTCCCTCATGCCAACAATACGGGGTGGCAGATCGCGGTATTGGATGGGCAGCACGAAGTCAGCATTCGTCACCCGCTTTGTGGTGTGTCAGTAGGTGAACGGTGCGAGCGATCCGTCGTGTCCGATCAGTACGACGGATTGGGATTCCCACGTTGCTTCGTTGCCGCCCATGCCCGGCGAATCCGGCGGCATTCCTGCCACGGCAATACCGACGGCGTCAGGTTGCTGCTCAAGCAGGGCAACAAGCGCTCCAACGGGTACATGGCCCTCTACGACGTAGCCCTCGACCAGAGCTGTGTGACATGAGACCGCATCGGGTGGAACACCAACCTCTGCCTTGAACGCGGCGAGGCTCCGATCTTCCCTCACCTCGACGTTCGCTCCGTTGTCCTGTAGGTACCCGACCCACTCACTGCAGCACCCTCAGCCGGGAGCTTCGTGCACCTCGATCTCCAGCGCGGAGAGTTCACCGGGCGCGGGAACAGTCCGTAATGGTTCCGACTGAGTTTCGCCGCAGGCAGTGACGACTCCTATCAGGACCAGCAGCACCGGGAGCCAGAATGCGGTTCGGATCCTCACGCGAATCGCTTCGTTTCACACACTGGCGGCTTCTTGGTATCTGCAGGCATCTGACCACCTTCCCCACCAACGTGAGCGGGAACGTCCTTTGGGATAGTACGGTCACCCGCACTCCTATATCGTCGATCAACGATGGTTGAACGCGGCCTGCGGGGCCTATCACCACTGCGGCGCCGACCCCAACAATCGAGGCCAGGCGCAAGGACCGGTTCGAAGCAGGCGCCGGCCCGCCGATGCCACAGGAATCGGGGTGGTCCGATTTGACACGAGCGGCTCGTGATACGACGCTCCGAAGGTGTCGAAGGGAGCGTGGATCGTCACTGATCAGGCCCCAGCCGTAACACGGCTTGGACGTCACCCGTGGCTGGTGGCGTTGCTCGCGATCGTGATCCAGTTCGTTCCAACGGTCTTCTACTTCGCTCGGACCGGCGGCGAGAGCCAAGGCAGCGTGCTGGCGGATCTGTGGCCCGGCCTCGCGGTCGCGGCAGTGCTTCTCGTGGTCCTGGTGTACGCAACCGGGTGGTTGCGCCTCGTTGGATTGGTGTCCCCGAGTGCCGGATGGTGGAAGTGGTATGTGCTCCCTGTAGTTTGGGCAACGATCCTCGCTGTCGTTGGGCGACGGGCCGACTGGGGAGAACCTGATTCGCTGCCGTTGGCGGCTCTCTTCGCGGTGTTGCTGCTGGTCAGTTTCAACGAGGAGCTCGTGTTCCGAGGTTTCCTTCTTCACTCCTTCCGAACCCGGCTGCCGTTGATCGGTGCCATCGTCGCGGTCTCGGCGCTCTTCGCGTTGCTCCACACCGGTACACCCGGCGAGTCCGTAGCGTCGATTGGCGTGACCATTGCTGCAGTGTTCTCCCTTGCGGTCCTTCAGGCTGCGCTCCTTCTCGCCGGGGCTTCGCTGATTCCGCTGATCGCGTTTCACTTCTGGTGGGATCTGATGATCTTCTCAGGCGGCGGGATCAACCTCGGCCCTGATGCCACACCGCTGGCGTGGATCGCTTTGACTGCCACGACGATCATGTCGCTTGGGTACGGCAGCTACTTGCTGTGGCGAACCCGTTCCCGATCGCCGGCGGCGTTTGGTGCAGCAATTGGGCTCAACCCGAGCCGGGCCTGACTCGCTGACGGGAGATTTGGATGCTTCTTGGATTAGTGGTCACATTTCGGGGTTCTGATGCGTCATAGTTGGTGAGAAAGGAGCCGAAGGTGACGCACCGGGTCACATCTCGCTTTGATCAGGCGGCCACAAGTCTGATCGCCGAGTTGTACCCCCAGCTGCGAACGTTTGCGTCGGTTGTCGCTCCTGCTCACGAGGACCCCAACGATCTGGTCCAGGAAGCTCTCCTGCGCGTGCTGCGGGGCGGGCCGCTGTCCCGGTTGGAGCACCCGAAGGCGTACCTGCGGACCACGATCTACCACCTCGCCGTATCTGCGCGTCGGCATTGGGCTGCCGAACAGAGTGGCCTCGTTCAGATTGCCGCTCACATCGATCCGGTGGAGGAGCCGTGGCAGGTTGATGAGCTGCTGCGCCTCCCCCCGAAGCCTCGTGCGGCTCTGTATCTCCATGTCGTTGAGGGGCTGCCGTACGAGGAGATCGGCGGCCTCTTGGGATGTACCGAGACGTCCGCCCGAAAGGCGGCATCCCGGGCGAAGCGTCGCCTGCGCCGGCTACTCAACGAGGAGGACGACAATGAGCCAGCTTGAACAGGCACTCGATTTGCTGGCCGATCGGGCGGAGCCGATACCGATTGATGTGTTGCTGTGGCGGCTCGAGGTCCAGCTCGCCACCGACGGCACCGCGACAGAAGCCGGCGGCAACACTATGGCGGCCGAGTCTGGGTACTCATCGGGCCCCAACGGCTTCGTTCAGAGACGTGGCCGGGGCCGGTGGCGCGGGCCGCTGGTGGCCGCTGGGGCTGCGGCGGCCGTAATCGTCTTGATCGCCGGTGTCGCGTGGCTCATGGGGCGTGGCGGTTCTGAGATCGTTGACGAGCCGACGCCGGTGACCACGACAACACCGCCGGGCGTTCCCGACGACATACAGCCTGCCGTCGTCAACACTCTCCCGATGTCGTCCGCACCCGCTCCGATCGACGTAACTTCCGGGGTAGTCGTGACCGACGGCATGCTGTGGGCAACGACTCAGGCGGGCATCGTTCGATGGGATCTCGAAGCCCGCACGTCCGACGTGTTCACGTCGACCGACGGTCTCCCTGTCACCGCAGGAGGCCTTGGTCAGGTCGCTGTTGCACCCGACGGCACGGTCTGGGCCTACTCGTGGACCCAAGACGTCGTCATGTTCGACGGGAACCGGTGGTCCGAACCGGATGGCTACAACCAGGTCGACGTTGTCAACCCGCGATGTGTCTTTGGTGAGGAATGCCTGAACCCGATCACGGCCTTGGCCTTCGATCTCGGAGGACGCCTCTCCCTCGCCGTGGGGCCGGAGACGCTGCTCCAGTACGACGGGAGCGATTGGAACGTGCTGCCTGTCTCTGATGCCGAGACTCATGGTGACGGCGCCTACGCATGGGCCACGGACATCGCCGTTGCGACGGATGGAACATTGTGGATCGCCTCGTGGGAGGAGCTCCTTCGATACGACGGAACCACCTGGGAGAGGTTCACTGCGGCCGACGGACTCCCGAAGGGGGCGATCAACTCCGTCGCTGCAGCACCGAACGGCGACGTCTGGGTGGGAACAACCGACGATGGCGAGGGTGGAACGGCGGGGGGTGCCGGACGGTTCGATGGTGCCGCCTGGACGATCTTCGACACGGCAGACGGGTTGTACGACAACGCCGCAACCGCGCTCGAAGCAGCGTCTGACGGCACCGTGTGGGTCGTTCACAGCGCCGTCGATGCCCCGGCCGCCGACGGGGAGCTCGCTACCGGCGGGATCTCACGATTCGATGGCTCGACTTGGTCGTCGACGTCGATCGCCGATGTGGGAGTGGGGTTCGGATGGGGCGGTGCCGCCGTTGACGACACCGGAACTCTCTGGATCACGTCACGATGGGGCGTTGTCGGGTTCGACGGTGCCGAAGCAGTCGTGCTCCGAGTCGGAGAGAGCGGCCGACCGGAAGCCGATGTGCCCTACACGGTCATCGAAGGCGGCACGGACATTCTCGCCACAACCGTCGCGAAACCGGTCGAGCCTGCCGCAGTCTGTCCGGCGGATTCGAGGCCCGACACTTCCGGACCGATTGAGCAAGCCCGCCCGCCCGGAGGGTCTGGATCCTGGCTCGGGGCGGCGATGGACATCCGGTCCGGTCGCATCGTCGCCGTCGCGGACGCGGGCGGTGGAACAGAAACGTGGACATTCGACGTGTGCGCGAACACGTGGACGCTGATGCAGCCGACCGGATGGTCGCCATCTACTGGTGTCCGGACTCTTGTCTACGACGCAGATTCCGATGTCGTTGTTGCGATCGGCCAGTCGGTTGGGGCATATGACGCCGACGCCGATACGTGGATGCAGCGCGATGCCGCACCGAGCAGCAGTGATTGGCTCCGAAACGACGCGGTGTACGATCCTGTCTCCGGATTGATCGTGGTACGCCTCCTCGAGTCCTCCGAAATGTGGGCCTACGACGTCGATGGCGACACCTGGACGCAGATCCGGCAGGGTGCGATGTCGCCACCCGGAGACCCGGCGATGAGCCCGTCGACCGGACCCAGTTTCTCACATCAACACTTCGCCTACGAGGAAGCAGCCGACCGAATCGTGCTCTACGTCGGCGACAACTCGTCCGGCCCCGGTGTCTGGGACGGGGCAGGAACCGAAATGACCTGGACCTACGATCTTCGTGGCGGCGAGTGGACGGTTGAAGATGCCGTGACACCCGAGCTGTCGGCGGGATGGTTCTCTTTCGGATTGATGGTCTACGACGAGGTAGCCCGGCGAACAATCATCCCGGCCGACGGCGTGGTCGCAGGCTACGACGCGAGGATGCACGAATGGGAGATCCTCTGGGAGAGTCCCTCCGAAACGAATGCCTACGGGTTCGGGACGGGGGTGCACAACCGGATCGGAGCCTCGGTGGTATACGACTCGATCAACGACCGTATGGTCGTCATCGGCGGAGATGCCCGAATGCTCGACGAGGAGCCGTTCTGGGTCGCCATGGACGACGTGTGGGCCTTTGACACCGGCACCGCAACATGGTCTGAGCTGCTAGCACCATCGAGCCCATGAACCAGGCCGAAGCTCACCGACAACGGCACACGAAAGGGAGGCGTTCATGTCGACGCGGCCACGCACACCAATTCGATACTGCATCCTGATACTCGTGATGATCCTGGTGGGCTCTGCGCTGGCCGGCTGCGGAGGCGACGACTCGGCAGACGCCGCTACAACCACGAAGGCTCCAACCACCACCACGGCCGCGCCCACACCGACGACGACCGGGGCCCCGACAAGCCCGTCACTGGCCGGAGGCCGGATTCCGGTGGCGGGAACCGGCAACTGCAACTGCGATTTCGGCTCCGCCGTAGACGAGGGTGACACTCAAGTCCTCACCGGGACCTGCGTGTGCATCAACCACTACTCCGATCCACGTGTGAGCGGCCGAGAGGAACTCCCAATGACTCTATCCATGTTCCCGGGCTCGGACCCCGAAGTGCACTGGTTCGAGTACAGCGGCGCCACCCTCACGAGTGAACAGGGAGGGTCCTGGCGAAGCGGGGAGGGCTTCGGCAGCGAGTTCTTCGACATCAACGGTGATCTGAAGACAACCGGACACACCAGGTATGTCGGGGAGGGCGCGTACGAGGGTCTTGTTTTCGAATACTTCTACGCGCAGTCGAGTGATTTCGCGCCAGACGGTGATCCGCACGAGAGCTACCGGATGTCCGGCTGGATCGGGCCTGCCGATGCCGGGACCAACTACTGACCGAAACTACTGACCGAAACCCGCCGACATCGGCCGCGAGTTCAGGCGGCCGTCGCTCCCGATTGGGACAACCATACGTTGGCCTTTCCCTGGCGGGCGCAAAGGGCAGCTACTTGCGGCACACACAGAGGCTGCTCGCGAGCGGGTCTTGAGCAGCCACACGATCCCCGCGCAATACAATCGGCTGGTGAGCCTCGTCGGAGATAGCTATCGACGCGTGGACGCAGCGTTCGCGCGTGGTGACTTTGAAGCCCTTCGGCGCGAGTTCGGCGACCTCGACGACTTCCCCAACGTCGCACCCTCCGCCGCAATCGGTATGCCGCTGGTCTATGCGATCTACCACAGTCCACTGGCGCTGGTGAAAGAACTCCTCGACGCCGGCGCCGATCCCAACTGCGCCGGCAGCGACGGATCCCCGCCGCTCTATGCCGCGCTGACCTGCGCTTCCCCGGCCCCTGGCACCACCGTCCGCCGCGATGTGCCAGAGCTGGTCGAACTACTACTCCTCCGCGGCGCCGACGTCGAACAACGAGGAGGCAACGACTACACGCCGCTGCACCTCGCAGCTGCTCAGGGCGATCCCGCCATGGTCGAACTGCTGCTTCGCCATGGAGCCGACCCGAATCAGATCACGAGCATTGACGACATGGAAACCCCGCTCGAGCTGGCCGAACGAGAGGGCAACCGAGAGATCGCGGACCGACTCCGTCCATTGACGACCAGACTCAATTGGCATCGGGCGGCCACCAATGGCGACGTCCACGTCCTCCGCCGCATGCGACGCGACGGCCACGACATCGACGCCAAGGACGGATTCGGCCAGACCGCCCTCATGCGTGCCGCCCACGCCGGAAGGCCTGAGGCCGTCCAGTGGCTGGTCGCAGAAGGGGCGGACCTTGATCACACCTCGAAGTTCCATCTCAGCGCGCTCATGCTCGCCGTCATAGGCAAACACGAGGAAGTCGCCCGGTTGCTCGTGCGAGCCGGCGCTGATGTGAACATCAGGGGTACCGGAGCGCCGGGCTTCGCCGGCCAGACCGCCGCGGACCTCGCCGAGCAGGCCGGCGCCCCGAAGCTGGCCGCGGAAATCCGCGAACAGGCCAGGGGCCGACCTGCATCAGGACGGTGAGCGCGTCTCGGAGCGGTTGCTACGGCGGCGCCGGGCGGGATAGGCGCCCATGATCGCCGCACCGGCGAACGCCGCAATAGGGATGATCCAATTGACGGTCGCGTCTGCCGTTGCGAGCCCGAAATATGAGACGGCCGCCGCGGCGCCGGCAACCAGAAGGACCCCCGCGGCAACGTACCGAACGCGCGTGGGTGCAGGCGTCTGCCGCACTCTCCACTCGAAGGGAGCGAATACTGCAACCAACACCGTTGTGACGGCTACCAGGGCGAGAATCCAGATCGGCCGCGTGAGCCACCACTTCGTCGTCCCCGGCTCGATTCGGAATGCCGCTCCGTCGAAGGCGAACAGGAAGACCGAGGCGACGAGGGTCATCGCAGTCAGGTGCCAGAGGTAGATCGTCATCATGACACCCGACACGGCCACTACCCCGCGCCACAGCCTCTCCCCTCGCACCAGACGATCGATCGGATCGTTCAGCAGCCAGATGAAGCCGGCCTGGACGATCCCGAGCAGGGCAATAGCGAAGGTCGGGGGTGTCATGTTGGTGAGCTCCGAGCCCGGGATTCCGACCATCGCGACCGGATACCAGCCGATCCACGTGATCGCAATCAACACGGCCAGCGACACGGCGGCTATCGCGCCGCCGGTCGATGCCGAGATCGGTCGTTCCGAGGCCTCCCGGGATGCCCACCAGTATCCGAGCTGGTGAACCCCGGCCCAGACAAAGAGGAAGTTCGTCCAGCCGATGCCCGGTACGCCCACGGCAAAGCGCAGCACGTCGACGACGATGGCGGCGCCGAGCAACACGACCACGGACGCCAAACCCGCCGACTTCCACCAGCGATACGTGACCGGCGCCAGGGCAGTGATTGACACATAGACGGCGATGAACCAGAGCGGAACGGTCGCCGACATCGCACCGGCTCGAACAACATCGCTGGGAAGGAACGGTCCGACAACGACGATCAGCAGCGTCCACACAACGAGCAGCGGAATGACCGGCGTGAACAGCCGCCGCACGCGCTGTGTGACCCACTCGCTGTAGTCAACACCCTTGTGTTCCCTCGCACGGAGAGCACGACCATTTGCGTATCCACCCACGAGGAAGAAGATCGGCATCACCTGAACAACCCAGGTCACCCACCCCGCGTACGGGATCCATTCCAGCGAATTCATCAGCCGAATCTCGCCGTCAGGGAGGAGCCAGATCGAAGCTGCGAACCAGTGACCGAACACCACCACCAGGATCGAAACCACACGCACGAAATCGACCACTCGATTGCGCGTCGGCGGGGTCTCGTCGGCGATTCGTTTCGTATGCGCTAGGTACTTCACATCTGGGCCCCTCAACACACGCTCCGTACGTTGTCGGCCACCACTGAACCTATCTGAACCTCGGCCCGCCGTGGCGGATCGACCATCGGCGGAGGAAGCCTTCGAGCGGCACCGCGTCATGAAGCATCTCCGCAGTTGTAGAAGTCGAATGGCGGTCGTACGTTCGAGCCTGCACGACGCGGGACCTCGTGGGCACAATCGACGGGATTCGAGTCGGCACACCGAGAGTCGTGGCACTCAAAGGGCTCTCTGACACTCACCAGATTGTGCCGCTCGAGTGGGACGGGTGAGACGGCCCGGGCCGGCTAGCAGGTGACGTGCAGGATCGCGTAGACGTCGCCCCTGTCTATGGGACCAAGCAACTGGCACGCCTCCGAAGTCGGGACGGCCACCAACTCGACACCTCGAGCCTTCGCCTCTTCCCAGAGCTCGGGCATGATCGGAAGCTGGCCGGATGCTCCGGTTCCCACCACCAGTCGCGGCGACGACCAAGGGATGCTCTCATCGACCGACAACGGCGTGTGGCCATACCGGCCTCGGTAGGCCTTGGATGGTCCCTTCTTCCGGGGGCGAACAAGTCCCGCCTCCACCACGACGTCATGGTCGAAGCGCTTGCCATCGATCACAACGGTGCCAAAACCCGGATAGGCAACTTCCACGCTTGAACCATACGCACAACCCGAGCGCCCTGCACAGGTCCCCGTCGTTCTGCCCACCGGTCGCCGGTTCATTTCCTCCTCAACGCTTGGTGGTCCTGTAGGGTCGCGAAACGCGATTCGTGCAACTCGGGGAGGGTTCTGATGAAAGCTCGACTGTTCTTCGGCGCGTCCATGGCTCTCGTGCTGGTGGTGGCCGGCTGCAGCTCGTCGAGCGAGAGCAGCGACTCCCCCACGTCGACAACGGCTGCCGAGACAACGACCACGACAACTGCTGCAGCAACGACCACGGTAGCTGCAGCAGCCACCACGGTTCCGACCACCACGGCCGGCTCCCCGACAACGACCGCCGGCGGACAGATCGCCGAGGTCACCTTGGCCCACGCCGGCCTGATCGTTGCCGACGAGATGTACTACGCCGGACAGAACGGATCCGATCCCGATCCGGTCATCACAGCTGTCACCGACGCCCTCGGACCCCCGACGATGGACTCGGGATGGGGACCTCATCCGATCTCGACGGGCGAGTTCCGATCGGTCCAGTGGGGAGACAGTCTGATCCTCGCCTTTGATAATTCTGAAATCCCCGGAGAAGGTCCCGTCCGCCATTTCGTCTCGTACTCATATGCCGGCTCGCCGAGCGGGATCTTCACCGTCATGGACGGAATCACGGTCGGGATCACGGTCGGCGAGACCATCGCAGCGGTGAGCAGCTACCGACCGGACGTCGGACTCGACCAATACCGCTGGGTTCGGTCGAGCCTTGCAGAGATCTGGGTACTCGAGGCCGGCAACGCGGAATTCGGTTACCTCTGCTTCGACACCGGACTCACCACGCAACCATCCGACGACGCGGAGACGGTGGCCATCAGCGCCGGCCTGGACTGCAGCTACGACGGCGAATGAGGAGCACCCGAGGGTGCATGCTGGGGCTGGGCCGGCAGGGTCGCACCGCCGAGGAGCGGCGGGGAGCCGCATACCCGGAGACGGCTACGGCCCGGGTATGCCCAAGGGTGCGCCCGCTGTCGTGATCGACTACGACGATCGGGGAAACTGCAATCACTGCGATCGGCACACTCCTCTGCGGTCTCGGCACCAACGACGCTTCGCATCGAAAGCATCGTGGTACGCCGCTGCCACAGGGGCCAAACCTGGGCCGGGCGATGACGGAGGCGAATCCGAGGCCGCCGAGCACCGGTAGAACCCAGCTCGACGATTACGGATCTCGCAGTATGCGAGCCACTCCTCCGCATCGCATCGACTCGTAGCTACTGGCTCTGCTCCTGGATGATGGCTCGCAGCGTGTCAAAGAGCTCTGGAGGCGGTTCGGTTCGGCCACGTTCGCGGATCACACTCTTGAGCTTCGTTTCGAATTCATAGGCGCTCATGCACAATGAGCAGCGTCTGAGGTGGAGCTTGATCCGGGACGAATGGACAACCGAGATCTCATCGTCCAGGTACTGGTAGATGTAGTCGATGGCGTGATCACAACCGCTACTCATGCACCTGTCCTGTCAGTTCGTGCTACTCAGCCAGATGCCACAACTCCTTCTGGAGGGCTTTTCTTCCCGATTCAACCGAGACATCACAGTGCCGATCGGGACGTTGGGGGATCTCGGCAGTCATCCTCAGCAGTCCTCCTGCCCCTGGATCGCCAACAGCAGATGCTGGCGCTCAGGCTGTGACTCCAGCGTCTCCTCGAGATCGCCGACCGCTGTCCGGTTCACAAATCCCTCCACGCCGAAGTGCGTGTGACGACCGAACTCGCACACGACAACGGCTCACCCTGAGACCCTTGACAAAACGGACCCGAAGGGCTTTCCATGGCAGGGATCGCCGTCTCGGCCAAGGTCGCAGGCGGCTTCGCTACTCGCCTGGGGTCAGGAGCTCGACGGTCTCACCGGTGTCGAGGGCGACCGCCCACACGGCGTCATCCGAAGACACCCAGAAGTTGCCGTAGACACCGTGCATGACGACGAGCCGGTCGTTGATCGGGTCACCAACCATTGCGGCGAAAGACGCGTACTTCGAGCCCCCGGGCATTGGGAAACACAACGTCCATGCGGACGTGTCGATGTCGAAGCCGCAGATCTGGCCCGGGAACTGCGTGTCAAACATCCCGCTGTCCACGGTCACGCCCCCTGCGACGAAGGCCGTGTCGACAGCCTGGCCGTACTGCGCCTTCGGCCATCCAAAGGAGATGGCGGGAGTTGCGGTCTCGATGATGGTCTTCGTACCGGTGCGGGGGTCGACCAAGGCGGTGAAGTTGTTGACCGAGGTGAAGATGAGACGGTCGGCCTCGCGTGAATACCCGAGGAGCTCGAACCAGACGTAGTCCTCGCCTCCGTCCCAGAGGCGCCCGATCAGCGTCCAGGTGCTGGTGTCTACGTCGTAGGCCCAGGCATCCAGGTAGTCGTTGGTCAGTTCAGTTGTGACGATCAGACCTGAAACGGGGTCGTACACAGCACCATTTGGGGCAAACTGTCCCGGTCCGGATCCGATGGGATTGTGGTTCTGGTAGGTCCAGGTGTTGGCACTGGCGTCGTAGACAGAGACCCCGTTGAAGCCGAAGGCGACGGTCACGTCGGAGTCGGCATCGTAGACCAGGCCCGCACTGAGGTCGCCGGGCACCTCCCCAGTAGGGCTCATCTGCAGCCACGTGTTGGTGCACACGTCGAAGGTCCATGTCTCGCGAGCCTCGTCGAGGTAGACGATGCGGCCGGTGCGGCTGTCGAAGGCGCCGGCGAGCAGACCAGCCCATCCGCCCGCGGGCCGATCCTGGGGCGTCGATCCAGGAACATAAGGATCGGCTCCCGTGGGGCAGGTAGCAGCCACCGCCGTAGCTTCGGCGCGTGTGGTGGCGAGGATCGGGTTCCAATCCCCCACTGCCGCGACGACTGCTGTCGTCGAGGTCACGGCCGTCGATTCGTCGACCGGTACCACGAGTTGGGTCGTCTGCGCGCCGTCATAGCCGACGACCCCGCCGCCGGCTTCCTCGGAGGGCACCCAGAACCGGCCGTCGGCGTCCACAACCCCGAAACCGTTCACCTCCGGGAGCAGAGTCCATGTCGTGCCGTCAAAACGGGAGACACCGTCGCCGAACACGTTGATGGCCCATACCGATCCGTCGGCACCGATCATTATGTCCACATCGTTCGAGGGCAGCCCGTCGGCCACGGTGTAGCTCGTCCAAACGGTCCCGTCGAAGCTGGCCGCTCCCCCGCCGGAGACCGAAGAGCCGTCGGACCCGATCGATCCAGCTGATCCTGCCCAGACCGTCCCGTCCGGCGCAACGGCGATGAGGTTGCCCACTCGCGGCGGGAGCCCGTCGACAGTGGTGTGGAGCGTCCACGCTGATCCGTCGAAGCTCGCAACGCCTCGGCTCACGTCTGACGATTCCGGGTCGCCCATGGATTCGTCGCGGAGCCCAACCCACAAGGTCCCGTCGGGAGCAACGGCAAGCGCGGATACCCATTCGCCCTGCGGTTCGGCGAACGATGGGGCGTCGAGCATCTGCCATTCCGACCCGTCGAAGCGCCCGAGCCTGCCCGGTTCGAAAGCGGCCCACACGGTTCCATCGGGCCCGACCGCTATCTGATAGAGCGGATAGTCATTGGGAACCGAGAAGGTGGTCAACGCGCCGTCGAATCGGGCCATCCACACGTCACCGCCGGCCCAGACCGTCCCGTCCAGACCGGCTTCGACGAACACTGCGCCTTCGGAAACCAGCCCGTGTTCGGTGGTGTAGACCGTCGGAGTCTGCGTATCCAGGTCCCACCGCACCACCCCGTTGGCGGTCGCCGCCCACAAGCTCCCGTCGCCGGCCACAGCCAGCGACCTGATCCGATTGGTTCGATCGCTCGACGCGGTGGAGGCGCCCGGCGCCGGGGCGACCGGTGCCGTCGCAGTCTCAGGCGCAATGGTCGAATTGGCGGCAGAAGTGGTCGTCGGGCTCGGCGACGGCTCATCGACCACGGCGGCCGGATCGGGCCGCAGCAGCCCAAAGACGCCGAAGACCACCAGCACGGCCAACAACGCCGATGCGAAAGCCACAACCGGCCTCAACCAAGGTGATCTCTGACCTCGGCGTGCTCTCCCGGACGGTGAATGCTCTTGGGCCTCCTGCGAACGCACCCCGGATCGTGTGGAGGCCGTTCGGGCTTGTTCGACCTGAATCATGAGCTCAGCCAACTGCCCGTCGGTGATCATGCCGAGGTCGGGCACCGGGTTGGCAGCCGCCATGCGACTGATGATGTCTTCGTGGTTCTTCACGATCCGCCACCTCCCTCGGATACGGGCGGTGCAGCCCGTCCCACGACGCCCGGACTCGGCCGTTCGACTTCACCGGCGAGTTGCCTCGTGATGCGGTAGATCCGCTGCGTGATCGCGTGAGCTGATGTCCCGATCATCTCAGCGATCTGGCGGTGCGGAAGCTCCTCCCATACCGCCAGCTTGAGGATCTCTTGATCCTCTGGACGCAGCCGCTCAACGGCGTTGAGGATCTCCTGATCCTCAGACCGACGCAGCACGATCACCTCCGGCGATGGATCCGCGGGTTCACCGATGCTGCTCAGCTTCCGACCGAGAGCCGCATAGCGCTTGTGACTCCGGCGTTGGTTGGCGAGCACTCGACGCGCCACACCGTAGAGCCAGGGCAAGGACTCATCCCCCGGCGGCACGTCATCAATTCGCCGCCAAGCCACGAGGAACGTCTCTGCGGCACCGTCTCGAGCAGAGGTCGCATCGGTTCGGCGAAGGAAATACGCCAGGACGTCGCGTTCGGTTGCTCGATACATCTCTCGAAACCGTTGATCGGCAATCTCAGGCTGCATCAGCATCCCCTGAACTTCTCAAGAGAGTTATGTCCGACACACAGCCGATGTCAGGCAACCTTCTCGTGCTGCACGGAGGGTCCCCAGGTATCGAATTCGGGCCGACTGGTCACCATTCATGATCCAATTGCGTCGAGTTCGACGCCTGCTGCCAGGAGTGGCAGCTAGTACGCCTTCGTGACGCGAGTCTGAAGATTCTCCCATATGCCCATTCCCGCTTCATTCTCCAAGAATCCCTGCGGATAAGCAGGAATCCCTGGTGCGCTGATCTCATTCAGGAGGGTGACTTCGTCGTCATCGAGATCCCAGTCGAGTGCACGGAGATTCTCCTCGAGTTGCGAGACCGTTCTGACCCCGAGAAGCAAGGAGCTGACCATTGGGCGAGAACGGAGCCAGTTGATCGCGACCTCGCTCATCATGACTTCCCGCTGTTCAGCAATGGTCCGAACGGCATCGACGATGCGCCAAGTCCGCTCCGTGTTGCGCACGTCGTAGGCCTCAAGCCCTCTCGTCGGGTCATCGCCCAGACGTGACACTCCGATTGGAGTCTCGTCCCGCTGGTACTTGCCGGTCAGCCAGCCTCCGCCAAGAGGCGACCACGGCAGCAATCCGATCCCGCGATCGACGCACAGCGGCATCAGCTCGAGCTCGATATCGCGCGCCAGCAGATTGTACTGGGGCTGCAAGGAGACGACCGGGGCCCACCCATTCGTCTCGCACACCTGCGCCGCCCTCTCGAGCTGCCAGCCGAGGAAATTCGATACACCGACAAAGCGGACCTTCCCCGCTTCGACGAAGCTGTTGAGCGTCTCCATGGTGTCTTCAACAGGAGTCGCCGGATCCCACGCGTGGATCTGGTACAAGTCAATGTGGTCGACGCCGAGGCGCCGCAGCGAAGCCTCCAGCGCCCGCCGCAAGTAGACCGGACCAGCGCCTCGATCAGCAGGATCGTCGCTCATTGCGAACCGCGCCTTCGTCGCAACAACGACGCCATCACGCACTCCGCGGTCCGAGAGCCACCGACCGATGAACTCCTCAGACACCCCCCGGCTATACACATCGGCAGTGTCGATGAATGTGCCGCCTGCTTCGACATAGCGGTCGAGGATTCGATGAGACGTGGATTCGTCAGCCTCATTGCCGAACGTCATCGTTCCGAGACCAAGGACGTCTACCACAAGATCAGACGAGCCGAGATTGCGTTGCTCCATACAAATGAGCCTATGGCCAGCGCATTCGGAGAGCGAATCGAGCGACTCATCCAACTCGACGCCCAGGCCTTCATGGGCGCCCCCATCGTCAGACGTGGACGGGGTACTCGTTGTTCGGCTGAGATCTTGTGGCCCCAACGACGGGACGAGAAGCTAGTTTCAGTTCATGGCGATTCCGGAGACGTATCAGACACCCCACGGCTTGAGCGAGCAGCTGCGCGTCGAGGTGTCCGAGCAGGCCCGCCTGGTGCTCGGAACCATCAACCCCAACGGCTCTCCCCACCTGACCCTCGTTCTCTTCTCGATCGACGCCGACGATCTCCTGTTCCTGCCGACGCCTCGGTCGACGAGGAAGATCAAGAATGTGCGGGAACGGCCATCTGTGACTGCCCTTGTCCCCGTCCGCAGCGGCTGGGTGTCGTGCTACGGACAAGCGACGGTGATTGAGGGACACGAAGCCGAACGGATCAACCAGAGTGTCCGAGAACGGTTGCTCACCGACACGGGCATGGCCACGATGGGCCGTTTCCTGGCGGCCCACGAAGACACGACCATCAGGATCACCCCGACGAGGTGGCTTTCGTGGAGCCACGATGTGATCGAACCCTGGATGGACACCAATGGCATCGACGCCTCCAACTCAGACGCCTGGTGGAAGGACCTCTCCGACTAGGCCGCCCACGTTGGCACATCTGGGTCGGCAAACACGGCCGAGTGATTTCCGAGTGACGCTCGCCCAGCGGCTTTCCCGCCTGATATTCCCGCACACGACCGTGCAAGTCGCCGTAGCGTCCAACGCAGCCGCTCGAAGTGGGCGTATCGCACCGGGGTTCTGTGGGACGACGAACGATCCCGCACCGACAGGGAGGAACCCCGAAACATGGGATCACTCCGATTCACAATCACCGGAAAGGCCGAAGGAGGCCAAGTGGAGGCGGTCAATGCCCCGGTGCGCTAAGCCTTGGCCGTTGAGGGCGACCCATTCCGGCGGCGACCATCGCATTGCTGCTGACGAGGAGCCTTGTGGTTGCCCGGCCAGAACGACACCACGCACTCGAGCAACCCGCGCACGGTGCTCACAGCACGTTGGTCCATCGATCGGCCGCATGGAGAGAGGGGTAGATCGGGCCTTTCGCCCTCTACCCACGAGTCGTGGTCCAGTACACGCTTGCGATGCCTGTGGGCGCGGTCATTGGTCGCGAGCGGCAGAGGGACGGCCAGGGAATGGCTTGGGACGCGAGACAGATGAAGGTCGTGACATCGGCCCTCCTCAAGAACGCCATTCCCGCAGTCGCTCTCGCGGCAGCCGGCATCGTTCTATGGCGTTGGAATCCCCGCCTTTCCAGTGTTGTGCTTCTCGTCGGCTCCTTCCTTCTCTTTCTCAAGACCTACCGGAAACCGTGGCGGCTGCGTTGGTTCACTTGTCTGCTTCCGGCCGTTGCCGCATTGGGCGGCTACCTGATTCAGGTGTTCTGGTTCGACGTACACAAACCGCTCGGGCCAATGGGTCTCGGCGTCATCGCCGGCGCGGTTGTCGGCTACCTGCGCGGTCGGGGCCATCGCTTGGAAGTCAAAGATGGAGCGATCTGGGCTCACCGCACCGTCGTGGTCCTGGTCCTGTGGCTGGCCACCTACCTCCTCACTCAGTCGAGTGCGTTGTTCGGTCGAACCGAACTCGTCGAGTGGGGATTGACCGGCGGGGCCTTCACGACGACGATCGTGGTCGTCTTCTCCATCGTCCTCTTCACCCGGTACCGGGCGAAGACCGACGCGCTGCCGGATCCGGGCCGCACCTCGGCGCAGGCCGTCGCGGCCGGCGTTACCGGTCTGGTCGTCGGATGTGCCCTCGTAGTAGGCGTCGCTGTCCCTGCACTCGGCGTTGACCCTGCACAGGTAACGCTCGATGGAGATTGGGAGCTCGATCGTCGGGAGCACGACGCGTGCGTTGTCTCCGTGCCGCCCGTGCTCAGCGGCACGATCCACATCGAAGCCGACTTCGAGACGGGCACGGTCACCGGACGTTTCGACGGAAGCGGCGCGGGAAGCTACACGCTCCCCGCTGAATGCGACACGGCCGATCCGTCCGACTATGACCGCACCCACCTCGAGACGTGGACTGCTGATCTGCCGGTCATCCGCGGCACCTTCAGCGGGCCGCTGGACCCGGCAACGGGAGCTTTTGAAGTCGGCGCGATCGTCTACGTCGAAGGCGGCGGCGAGCGTGCGGCTCCCGGCAGTCAGTACATGTGCAACACCGACTACATGACCGACACCTGTGTCTTCGGAGAATTCGTGCAAGACCAGCAAGCAAAGGTTTCCGGCACGATCCACCCGACCGACCCCAGTATCGGCGGCATCGACTGGTACACGGTGTTCTGCGCGAAGGTCTCCCCCACAGAGACCCAATGGGGTGACCACTGCCCGCGACTGGGCGCGTGGGTGGCGGGAGCGACCAGTGTCGTCTGGCAAGAGAACGCCGCTCCGGAGGTCGGCGGGATCTCGGCTGTGCCTGACGAGCCCACGAGCGACGACACCGTCGTCCTGACCGTCGACGCGACGGACGCCGACGGGGACGAGCTCACCTACACGTGGTCCATCGACGGCGAACGACAGTCGGTATCTGGCCCCTCCGTGTCCTGGCCGAAACCCACAGCGGGCGACCACACGATCACGGTGGTCGTATCCGACGGCGCCGACACAGCGGAAGCGTTTCTCGACGTGCGGGTGTACGAAGGCTCCGCAGCCGCCGACCTCGACGACGACGGCGTGCCCGACGACGAGGATCTCTGCCCCGAAGAGTGGGGTTTGGGCGACGACGGATGCCCTCCGTTCTCGGCAACGATCGGCTGCGTACCCGTGCGACCGATGCCCGAAACGGCCGTGACCTGCGCGGTGCAGACCTCCGGTCGGCACGTCGGCGAATCCCTGATATATGACTGGTATCTGGACGGTGGGAGCGTGCTGTCGGGCTCCGCCTCGACGTGGACATGGGGAGAGTCGACGGGCGGCGGCCACGAGGTGCTCGTCGACGTGCGCGGCGAGGGGCGATCGGCGACGGCAACGCTCGCCCTCGAGGTCGCCGGGGGCATGGTGGATGAGGAGACGGCTGGATTCTCGATCGGCTCCCTCGGCTGCAACAGCGGGATCAGCAGCGACGAGGTCCTCGGCTGCTCGGCGTCGATCGCCCGCACGCGGAGCGACGTCGGGGGGTTGTCCGCTACGTGGAGTCTCAACGGGCAGGCCGTATCGGCGGACATGGTCCAGGGCAGCGCGACCGGCTGGTCGGTGGATCGGCCACCACCGGGCGACCACACAGTCGAGGTTGTTGTCGTCGATCCCAACACGGGCTACGGGCAGGCGGCGTCGACGGCGGTCAGTGTCCGCTCCGGGGCGAGGGAGCTCGAACAGGCGGCAGCAGCAGCCGCTGCGCTCACCGGTTTCGCTCTCCTCCTTGCCGGAGCGGGCATCAACACCTACAGCAGTGCGGCTTCGGCCTTTACGTCGATGTCGACCGACCAAGTCGAGGACTCGATTCGCCAGGCGGCGGCAGCCTCCACAGAACTCATCGATCCCCGCGACGGCCAGGTGCTTCAAACGGACGGTGATCGCGTCTACTGGGATGACGACGCCGGATGGATCGATCGCACGACGGCGACGCTCTGGATCGCCCAGATCGCCACTCAGCACCTCCAACAAGGCCAGGACAGCGAAGCGACGTGGGCGCAGATCCAGGAGGACCGCGACAGGTACTACACGCAACGCGACTGGCAACTCTCCCAGAGCGGCTACCAGTGGGACCCCAACCAGCAGGCGTACGTGCACCCGATGTGGGTCGAACGTCCGCCTCCGGTTCCGACGATCGCGCAGGTCCACGTTCTCCAGGACTTCATCGACGACAACGCACACCTCCTCACCGACAAGATGCAAGAGAGCGTTGCTCACCACCTCGCGTCGATGGATTGGTCCG
Organism: uncultured actinomycete; assembly: GCA_942491345.1. Lineage (GTDB taxonomy): Bacteria > Actinomycetota > Acidimicrobiia > Spongiisociales > UBA5794 > JAHEEL01. Next base: position 68,886 of record CALOAN010000020.1, on the reverse strand, counting down.
CGGTGGGCGGGGAGGGAGATCGTCTCAATTTCGCCGACATCAACTCGACCGATCGGGGACGGGAGCAGTTCCAAACGCTCGCCCAATTGGCCGATGCGGTCGACAACTCCGTCACGGGGCAGCGATGGTCACAGCAGGCCGCGCAGCAGCTCTCCAACATCGACCGCGCCGAGACGAACGCGGTTGTCTGGAGCGTCGGCACCGGCATCGTTCGATTCGGTCTCTCGCGTCTCGATCCCACCCAAGGATTCCTCGTCGGCTCCCTCTTCGGGGCCATGTCCGGATACATGGCGACACCCGAAGGCGGCGACACGATCTACAACACCTCGAAATACGCCCTCATCGGCGGCATCTGTACCTACGTCGACGTGCGAGCGAGCAACCTCGCACCTGCGAACTTCCTCTGGAACACCACGACCGGAGCGATGATCGGAGGTGCCGAGCAGGCCCTCTACGGCGGGACACTGGAGGACATCGGCCGCGGAGCCCTGTTCGGCGGCGCCGCCAACGGCATCTTCTCGACGCTGCAACGCCCGGGCGTTCGCGCGTGGATGGGGGACCCGGGCGCCACACGGATTCCCGGGCCGTCCGGCCTCGACGACGGGGGATCTATCCGACCCGCAGTGGCGGCCGACGACGGCTTGCCCATACGACCGGTCCCGATCGAGCCCGACGCGGGAGGGCCGATGCGTCCGGTAGACGATGGAACGACCGGTCCTCGACCGGTTCCCGACGGCGATGCCGACGCGGCACCGTCGCGTACTCCGGCGGAGGATCCCTACGCCGATCTCCCCCCGATCGAGGAGACGTTCCCCACGCGAGGCCCGCTACCGGACAGTGCGTTCGCGGATGCGCCGCAGCGGCCCGGAGCAGTCGTCACCGACAACACAGCTTCCGCATGGAATGCCAGAGATCAGGCGTTGGGGATCCAGCGCGAGCATCACCTGCCGATGGGTATCGATCAGGCCCCGGAGTTCGTCACGAGTCGCAACCTGTCGTGGCTCAATCAGGTCGACGGTGACATCCGTCGAGTCTGGCAAGAGGCAGGCGGTGGCCGTGAACCCGGCAGCTGGAACAAGTTCGTCAACGGCATCGAGCAGCGCATCCAGGCCGGGGAAATGGACGCCGGTCAGGTCGACGGCTGGTTCCGCATGTACGGCGAATCCGTCGGCGCCGCACAACCGAGCGGATTCATCAAGGGAATCCCCGCCCCAACGGAGATGAACGCCGATCTCGTTCCCGGATACATCAGTCGCACCGTCGCAAGCGACAATCCGGCGGACCAGCTTGCGCTCTTCCAGGACGGGGGACGACGAAATCTCGGCCTGTGGGAGGAGATGGGTGTCATCACACCCGAACAGGCGGCCGTGCTCAACGGTCGCGGTTCGACGGCGGTAGATGATGCGATGATCCGAACGGCGCCGGAGACGATCCGGCGATTCGAGGCCGACACGGGTGTCGGTGTCGAGCGGGTTCACGTCGCAGATAGCGGATCCAGCGCAGGCAGCGGGGCTCGTTCCATTGCCGGCACCGACAACGACCGCACCCTCGTGCCAACGTTCACCGAACCCGACGTCCTCGGCCTCGCTCGCGATCGGTACCCGAACCTGCCACCGGAGCAGGCGATCGCGAGAACCCATCAGGAATTGACCCAGCAGTACACCCAGCACACCGCAGACACTGCCGGCGACTATCTGCGCGGGGCGTACGGTGTCGAATCTGCCGACCTCGGCTTCGGCGTGTACGGGGGCATCAACGCTCCCCGGCCCGGCGGTCCGACCGATCTCTACGGAGGCGGCACCGTCCGGGTGCGTACCTCGGTACAGGGCCAGGGCACCGTCATCGAGCCGGACGGAAGCTTCCATCGAACATCCGGCGACGCTGTCGTCGATGCTGAACACCTACAACGGTCCCGGTACGGCTGGTCGGATGAACCGATGAGCCCGACCGGGGACATCCGGCGAATGACCCCCGCCGACTATCAAGCCACTCTTCGAGAGCAAGCGCACACCGCTGCGAGGATCGATCCGTTGGATACCACGCAACCACAGTTGGCCGATGCCACAAAGGCCGTCCAACGAGCGGCGGAGACCGGGAAACGTATGGGCGTCGAAACCATCGATCCCAAGTTCGTCAGAGTCGCCGAACAGTTGCGGCTCCGCCCGCAGGAAGCTCCCCAGATCCTCGCCGACGCCGGAATGACCCGTCGCACATTCCTTGAACGGGCGCGAGCGAGCGTGCTCCAACAAGTCGATGCCCTATCACCCTGACCAAAGGACCCAGGATGCCACTTGACCACGACCATCGACTCACCGCAGATGAAATTCACGCTGTGGTTGCCGCCTGGAACGTCGTGATCGGACCCGACTCTCCCCTGGGTAGGCTCCCTGCGCCGAAGCGGAGCGTTCCACGGCAAGAACTCGACGACCGGGGCCTGCTGTCTGGGTCCTGGGGACGGGCCTTGCGTGTCCTCGGCATTCCCACCGGGACGGTCCGCGTCCTCCAACCACTCCCCGACGGCACGGCGTTCAGAGCGATGTACACGGGTACAGGCTTCAGCGGCCTCGTGGGCTGCTGGCCCGAGCGAGATTCGATGCGCATCGGATTCCCGTACACGGCGGCGGGTGAGCTGCGAGATGCCTCGGCGGCGCTGACCTCCGACTTTCCGGCCCAGATCGACCCGTTCCGCGCAGAGCTCACCGTTCCCGGTCTGGCCGCGCTCGCAGGATGCGTCGACGTGCTGCGCGGCAAGGTGCTCGGTTCGATCCTGGCCCGGGAGGGTCACACCGGCGCGACCATCACCGAGGCCGACCTCGCAGCGGTCTACAAGGAAGGAATGACCGGATCGGATGCCCGGTGGGTGGTGACGTTGCTGAATATGGTGATGCCGATGTCGGCGCCGATGCCTGCCCGCGTTTCTGCCGATGGAATCGGGGAACTCGTCGGGCAGCGACTGATCGAGCCGAATGGGAGCGGCTGGGTGGCGAGTCCCACCCTGGAGCGCCTCACTGCGTGGCTCATCAACCCGCTTCCCGCACTCGCCCACGAGGTCATCACCACGAGGAACGCAGCGCCGGACCAGTATCGGTATCTCATAGCGATCCGCGGCGTCGGTCCCCTTTGGACACTGGCCTTCTGGGGCGGGGACGTGCCGACCGTCACCGTCCAGTCACGCTCCGGGAGCGCGTACCGGCGGGTGTTGGCGTCGACCCTTGAACCCGCACTAGGACCGGTCGATGCGCCCCCGGATTCCGCTGCCGACGCCGAGGCGGACCGCTTCTGTGCCAGATGCGGATCTGAGCTCGAAGCCAATGACGTGTTTTGCTCCCAGTGCGGATCGCGGGCGACACCACCGCGCGAACCGTAGACCTCACCCAATCATCAACCAATCACACCGTTCCTCCAGGGACAACCTCACCGGTTGTCCCAGCTAGGCGCGATCGTGGCGCAGCGCGCTCGCAGTGGAACCTATGGGCGACCGTGCGCCCGCGTCGGTTGTCTGGGACCACCTCACCAACCCCACGAAACGTCCCGAGTGGCAGCGACTCGTTACTGAGGTCCTGCCGATGACCGAAGGACGTAGAAGTATCGGCACTGTGAATCACTGCATGCACGGACCTGACGTGATTGTGGAACACGTGGCGGACTGGCGACCGTTCTCGTACATCACCCTCCGATACGACGTGGCAGGCATCAGTGGTTGGGCATGGACCTATCAGCTCGACGAGCTCGACGACGGTACCCGGCTCACCATGAGGCCGTCCGACCCCGGAAACGATGCTTGGTCGGACGTCGGAGAGGCATTCACCGCGAACGTTGCCGATCAGTCCGCCCAGCTCGAAGCACTGCCCGGACCGACTATCTACCCGGCAAATGTTGGCGACCTACGCCATCAGCGACGCCGACGGGTGACTTTCGACCCTTGCTCGGCGTGCGCGGTGAGAGTCAAATGAAGGAGCCATGGACTACCGGATCCTCGGCCCCTTTGAGGTGTCCGCAGGAAACGGACCGCTCGAAATCGGCGGGCGCCGACAGCGAACGGTTCTAGCCGCGCTTCTTCTCAACGCGAATCGGGTCACTCCGACCGATCAGCTGATCGACGTCGTATGGGGGGAGGAACCTCCGCCGACGGCACGCCGTTCGGTCCAGGCCTACGTTTCCCGACTGCGGAGAGTTCTCGGTGACGACCGGATCGTGTCGGTTGAACCGGGATACCGGATCAGGGTTGACGAAGGCGAGCTCGACGCGGACCGGTTTGAGGCACTCATGCTCCTTGCGCGCTCGATCGGCGCGGATGATCCGAGCAAGGCACTCGACGCCATACATGAGGCTCTCTTGTTGTGGCGGGGGCCCGCACTGGCTGATCTCCGGGGCGGCGGCATTTCAGCCCGGGCACACCCCTACGACGAGGAACGCAAGACTGCGATCGAGGACGCGTTCGACCTCGAGTTCGAGCTTGGCCTCCACGGCGAAGCGATTCCCCGAATAGAGGCTTGTCTTCTAGATGATCCGTATCGAGAGCGCCTATGGGGTCAGCTCATGCTCGCTCTGTACCGATCGGGTCGCCAGGCTGACGCGTTGAAGGCCTTCGGTCGCGCTCGCGAACGGCTCGTCGGCGATCTGGGAATCAATCCCTCGCCCGAGTTGAGAACGCTCGAGGAACGGATCCTGAACCAAGATCCCCTGCTCGGCAAGCCCACGCCGACAACGCCCGAGCCGTTCAGTGGATCCTCGGTCAGGAATCCATACAAGGGGCTCGCCTCGTTCACCGAACGGGACGCCGACGACTTCTTCGGTCGAGACCGACTCATCGCCAGGATCGTTGAACGCTTTGCTTCGGGGAGCCGCCTCGTTGCGGTGATCGGATCCAGCGGCTGCGGCAAGTCGAGTCTGTTGACCGCCGGGGCGATTCCGGCGCTCCGCTCCCGAAGCCGGCGAAACGGAGACGTTTTGCAGGTCTTTGTCATGGAAGCCGGCCAGCACCCCTTTGAAGCACTCGAGCTCGCAATCGCAGACGAGCTCGGTCTCACCCGAGAACGGTCGCTCGCAGCGCTCGAGACAAACCCGACGGAAGCTGCCGAAGTGTTGCGCAGCTGCGGCGGCGCAGGTCGGCCGACACTCCTCGTCGTCGACCAATTCGAGGATCTCTTCGCCGCGGCCGATTCGCGCGATCGAGATCGATTCATCGAAACGGTCGTGCGAGTCGCCACCTGCCCGGATCCGCGAATGACGGTTCTGCTCGCCCTACGAGCCGATTTCTACGACCGACCGCTTCACAATCGTGAGCTTGCAGATCTGATCGTGCGTGGAATGGTGACGGTTACTCCGCTTGATCCCGACGAACTTCGATCAACGATCGTGGAGCCCGCTGCCCGCGTCGGCGTGTCGTTCGATCCGGATCTCGTGGCACGATTGTCCGAGGACGTGCGTCGAGAGCCGGCTGCTCTCCCACAACTCCAGTACGCGTTGACTCGACTCTTCGACGCCCATACGGGTTCCACGATCACCACTGATGACTTCGACGCGGAAGGGGGGATGCACGGAATTCTCGCCCGTCGAGCGGAGTCCGCGTACCTGGGGCTCGGGAAGCTCGAGCGAATCGCGGCACGCCAAGTGTTCTTCCGCCTCCTGAGAGTCGGGGAAGTCGGTCCTGTCACCCGCCGCCGCGCCCCCTTGGAGGAAATCCTGTCGCTCGGACCGGCCGCATCCGAGGTGCTCGATCGCTTCGGATCACTTCGCCTCATCGGCTTCGATCGGGACCCGGTCACCCGCCAGGCGACCGTCTCCTTGGTGCACGAGGCACTGATTGCGGATTGGGAGCGCCTGCGGTCTTGGGTGGCGCTGGAGCGCGTCGACCTTCACCTTCGGGAGTCACTCGACGCGGAAGTGCGGACGTGGCAGGAGTCGGGGTGCGATCCCGACTACCTGATCGCCGGCTCGCATCTCGATCAATACAAGGGTTGGGAGCTCCGCACGGACATCGCGCTCACGGAGGCAGAACGGGACTACCTGGTGGCGAGCAATGCCCGGCGCGAAACGGAAGGAGCCATCGAAGCGGAGCGCTCAGCTGAGGAGCGGAGACTCAGGGTCCGGGCCCACAATCGTGCGATTGCACTCGCCATCGTGATGTCAATCGCGGCCATCGTCGCCGCCGTCTTGACCGTGGTAGCGATTGCCCTCGGTCGGAACGCCACCGATCACGCAAGGGAAGCTGAGCGTCTCGCCGCCATTTCCGAGAGCGAGCGGGTCGCCGCGCTCGGCGCGGAGGCGAGGGCTCTCGCGGCGTCGCTCACGCACGGCGCCACGGCATCTCTCGCAACCGATCCGGAGCGGAGTCTGCTGCTGGCAACGCATGCCGCCGGCGTCCTGCAGAATGCCGGCCAGGCCGTACCCGCTATGACCGTCGAGACAATCCACTTGGCGATCCAATCCGCAGGCATTCCCTACCCGGGGCACGCGGACCGCCCCGTCACGATCGATGGTGCAAACGGGCTTGTCGGTGTCTACGACCTGCCGCCACCGGAACTGTTTGCGTTGGCACGATCCGGCGTCAGCCGGTCTTTGACCGCAGAGGAATGCGACGAATTCTTCGCCGATGTTGATTGCCCCCGCGGCATCGTGGAGATTGCGCCGGGGACGATCGTCGACCCGCTGCCGGTAGTGTCTTCGTCGGCAGAGCAACCCCTGGCGGGGACGACTGTGAGCGTGTTGAGTCCGTGGGATGGGGATGATGGGCGGGCGTTCGCAGCCGATCTCGCACGGTTCACGGCGCTGACCGGTATCAACGTTGTCGCAGCGGCCCCTGACCGCGGCTGGTCCGACTCACCCGATCGGTTCGACGTGGTGGGACTTGTCGAGTCGCTCTCAAATCCGGCGGCCCGCCCCGAGGACTACATCGACGTAGGCACCTATCTCGACCCGACGAAGCTCGAAGCGGAGCATCACGAGTACCTGCTCGACCTGATGAGGCCGGCGACACCCGAATCGCCTTCCTACAGCGACACGACTCTGCGAGGCATTCCGCTGGCGGTCTCGGTCAAGAGCCTGGTGTGGTACTCGGCCGCAGCGTTTGCCGAAGCGGGATACGCGGTGCCCGACACCTGGGGGGAGCTCATCGCCCTGACGGAGGGGATGGTGGAGGACGGGCGGACGCCGTGGTGCGTCGCAGAGGCGGGATTGTCACCCGGCGGTCCGGCGACCGACTTCGTGGAAGATCTTGTGCTTCGGGATGCCGGCGTTGACGTGTTCGATCGATGGGTGGCCGGCTCACTGCCGTTCACGTCGGGGCCGATCCGCCGTGCGTTTCAACGCTACGGGGAAGCCTTGCTCGAGCCGAGCCACGTCCACGGCGGAATCGATGGGGCGATCGGCACCGAGGCTCCGGAGGGACTGCGGCAGCTGCTATCAGACGAACCGGCCTGTTGGCTTCACCATCAAGGAAGCTACGCCCTTCGGGCTCTGTCCCCGAGCCAGGCGAACCTCGAAGAGATGGGCTACTTCCTCACGCCGGTTGAGACACCGCGAGATTCTGACGCGGTTCTCGGTTCGGCGGTGTTCGCCGCAGCGCTTTCGGATCGACCTGAGGTGAGAGAGCTGATGCGATTCCTCGCAGGGCCCGACTACGGATTCGCGCTTGCCCGCTCGGTTGGATCGGGATTCGTCGTAGCGAATCGAGCCTTCGATCACGGATACGGCCCGGCGGATGTCCGAACCAGCCTTGCGGGGATTGCGCACGGCGCCCTTGCCAGAGGAGCGTTCCGGCTCGACGCCTCGGTTGCGATGGGAATCGAATCCCAGTTTCGAGCGTCCATGATTGAATATCTGGAGGGTGGGCACGACGCGCTCCCGGCGATTCTCGAGGCGTTGGACGAGACCGTCGCTCGTCGGTCCGAGCGCTCCGACTGACGCATCAACAGTCCCGATCCGATCGTCTCATCGGCCGATGGGGGCCAGCGTTCAAGGACGTGGCGATCGCTCAGTCCTCTGCGGTTGCAGCGGAGGTACCAACAGCGGACTCGTGAGCCAAAAGGTGATTGATCGCGCCAAGCTCCTCACTCGCGAGAACAGCACTCGAACCAACGGCAGCGCCAACAGCAGACTCGTGAGCCAAAAGGTGATTGATCGCGCCAAGCTCCTCACTCGCGAGAACAGCACTCGAACCAACGGCAGCGCCAACAGCAGACTCGTGAGCCAAAAGGTGATTGATCGCGCCAAGCTCCTCACTCGCGAGAACAGCACTCGAACCAACGGCAGCGCCAACAGCAGACTCGTGAGCCAAAAGGTGATTGATCGCGCCAAGCTCCTCACTCGCGAGAACAGCACTCGAACCAACGGCAGCGCCAACAGCAGACTCGTGAGCCAAAAGGTGATTGATCGCGCCAAGCTCCTCACTCGCGAGAACAGCACTCGAACCAACGGCAGCGCCAACAGCAGACTCGTGAGCCAAAAGGTGATTGATCGCGCCGAGCTGCTCACTGGTGAGTGCGGCTTGGGTGATTGCGGCCGACGTGATCTCCTGCGACGCCGGTGTCTCGGTGCGGTTGACGACCGAGGCTATTGCGGCAATACCGACCGCCGTGATAGCGAACAGAGCCAAGAACAGAACCCATCCTTGTGGCTGGTGCGGTCCGACTGCCGAACCGCCTCCGTGCCCGTGTGCGGTTGTCATGATTGCCTCCCTGCCTCGTGCGGACGGATGACTTCTCGCCGAATCTTGGATCGCGCGGGCTGCAGAGGTGTTGCAAGCGGGTTGCATCCGCGTTGCATGCTGGTTCGGGGATGGCTAGAGGTCGACAGCAACGAAGCCCCCATGCAAGCCTGCAATCCTGTGGCGGCCGCCGGTGAGCACTCGACGAAGAGGGCTTCATCGGGTACGGAACCGCCACATTGCCTGTGATGTCAGGGGGTCGCCGGCACTCGATGAACCATGACCGCATCGCCCATGGCAGACAGCGTCCCGATTCGTCGGAGCACGGGCGGCATGACCTGATGAAGGTACGCTTCCACAGGAAAGCGGCACGACCCAGATCTCTGAGGTGAATCGATGGGTCTGTCGGGGACTGCATGAGACCCAGACCGATTCAGGTCGCAGGCCACCTCGTCACACACCAGGGCGATTCCATCCCGGTCCGGGACGCTACTCGAGCATGCCGAGCGCGCGCAGGCGGGCCTCGACGCGTGATCGTGTGTCGTCGATCGGGCCATCGGTCGAGACCCGCTCGAAGAGGTGTGCGACGTCGTCGTTCGGGGGTTCGAATTCGGTGCGTTGTCGTTGCATGAGCTCGATCCGCCCATCGGAGCGGGTGTCGTACACCTGACGCTCCTCGAGCCGTTGGTGTTGGGTGTCAGGATCACAGACAGTCTCAATGAAGTGCACATCGGCGCCGTGCTCGCGCGCCATGTCGACGACGACCTGGCGCTGCTCACGCGTCTTGAACGCACCGTCGATGGCGACCGGCAAGCCGGCATCGAGCAAGTCACCGGCCCGACGACACGACTCGTCGTAGGTTCGCTCGTTCATCTCGGTTGAATAGAGCCCGGTGTTGTACGGCACCCAGACGCGCGTTGCCTCACCGACGCCCGAGATCTGCTTGCGAACCTCATCGGTCGAGATCACATGCCAGCCGTACGCCTCCCGCAGGTATCGGGCGAGGGAGGTCTTGCCCGTTCCCATCAGGCCGTACAGGACAACCAGCGGCGGTCGAGCATCCCCACCCGTATACCGGTACGCCAGGCCAAACGCATTCCGGGCGGCGTTGCGATTCTGACGCTTCTGCGAACCATCGAGGCCCGGGTCTTCGGAGGTGAAGGCCGCCACCTTCGCCCGCACGTAGGCACGATACGTCTTGTAGAAGTCCATGACTCCGCGCAGATCGTCGTCGCCCGAGCGTTCGATGAAGCGGTCAACAAAGTGCTGCGACAGGTCCGCGCGTCCCCTCGCGTCGAGGTCCATGGCGAGGAACCCGATATCGATGGCAACGTCGCCGCAGGCGAGTCGATCGTTGAACTCGATACAGTCGAACACCACCGGACGATCACAGAAGAAGATGTTGTCGAGGTGGAGGTCACCGTGGCACTCGCGGATCCTCCCCGTGGCGATGCGGCGCTCCAAGAGATCGGCATGTTCAACGAAGAACCGGTCCGTCCACTCCCGAATGTGCTCGTAGCGATCACGTGAGATCAGCTTGCCGACGTAGTTCTCCGTCTGCGCGAAGTTCTCGTCGGTATTGAACTTGATCGCTTCGATCTCGCCGAACTTCTCAACAGCGGGCCCGCGGCGAGCCCGCTCATAGAACGGAACGAGGATCCCGACGAGGTCATCCAACTGTTGGTGGCCCAAATCTCCGCGTTCGAGGACCCCCACGCCGAGGCACGCGCCGTCGAGTTGCTCCATGGCGACGGCCCAGTCGACGATTTCGCCAGGGCCCTCGCCGATGAACAGGTCCGTGCCGACGAGACGCACGGGCTCGACCGAGAGGTACACGTCGGGTGCGAGCCTGCCGTTGAGGTCCACCTCCCGCTCACAGTTCAACTTGCGAAGTTCGATCGTTGAGAAGTCGAGGAAGCCGAAGTCGACCGGCTTCTTGATCTTGTACGCCCGCGTGCCGGTCAAAAGGATCGACGAGATATGGGTCTGGACGTGGGTGATCTCATCAACCCGATGGGGATAGGCATCCGGATTGAGGAGCCCCGCGATCATCGACCCGTGGTCCATACGGGCTCGATCAGACGACTCCGAAATCGCGTCGTCTGCAGCATCCAAATCAGCCATCGTCCCTTCCCCTGACATTCAGCTTCGCTGACACCGCGATGCCCGCACGCGAACTCGCCATCACAACGCAGTGTACCGAAGCAACATCGCCCGCCGACTGCCCCCGAACGTGCTCGATGGCCCAGACAACGCCGATGTCCCAGGCATGCCCGGCGCCGACGTGAAGTAGTGGGCCACTGGCGGCAGAATCGCCGAAGGTGGCCAATCCGCGCTGGTCGCGCAGGCCGACGGCATCGGAAGCACCAACCCGTAGAGTGATGGGTGTGAGCCGTCTCGACGATCTGGACCGCATCGATGCCGCACTCGATGCCGCCGTTGCCGCCCTCGAGCCGTTCACGCCCGGTGCGATCGAAGCGACGATGAAACAAGACGACGACCCGGTCACAGCTGCTGATCTTGCCGTCAACGACGTGCTACTCGGCCTGCTCCCTCAGCCGGGGGAAGGACTGTTGTTCGAAGAGACAGCGGACGGCACGGACCGGCTTGGCCGGGACCGTGTCTGGATCGTCGATCCGATCGACGCCACACGCGAATTCGTCCAAGGCATCCCCGAATGGTCCATCTCGATCGGTCTCATCGAACACGGCCAACCCGTCGCCGGAGGTGTCTGCAACCCTGCCACTCGCGAACGGATCATCGGTGCGATCGAGACCGGCGTCCAATACACCGGACATCGGCCGGCCGCCGCCGCTACCTCACTCGCCGACGCGATAGTCCTCGCCTCTCGCTCCGAAGTCGACCGCGGCGAATGGAAGCGATTCACCAACGAGCCGTTCACGATCGTCCCGATGGGATCCGTTGCCTACAAGCTCGCCCTCGTCGCCGCCGGCCGTGCCGACGCCACCTGGACCCTTGTCCCAAAACACGAATGGGACATCGCAGCCGGAGCCGCACTCGTACGTGCATCCGGCGGATGGATCGCCCTACCCGATGGTGCCCCACCCACATGGAACAACCCGAACCCGCTGGTCCCGGGTCTGGTCGCCACATCTCGCGCGGTCGCACACGACACAGCACGGCTGCTCGACATCCGGTGGGTCGCGTAGAACCGCACTTCGTCTCAGAACCGTGACGCGGGAGTCCGCGGAGCCTTGGTGATTGAAAGGTGTCCTCCCCAGCCGACGCTTCCTATCCGACGACCAGATTACATCGCGAGCGTGACTGCGGGGAGCTCGATAGACCCCAGGCATTTCGGGCCATGGGCTGCCGCCGGTTCCTTGCCTTCCGTCGAGCTGGGACCCCGACTCGCGCGACGCTTCCGGCAGGCCTGAATAGCACGTGTCCCATGCGATCTCAGGTGATCGATGCTTCGCTCACGCGGCAAGGCGTCGCTGTCGGCAATCGACATCGGGAGGCAAGGAAGCGTTCACGCCTCGCTTCGGGCCACCCATATTGATGACATGGGCGGTCTGCAATTGAGTCATGTTGAACCGGGCATGGGCAATTCGGCCCTAGTTCCGGTCGGCAATCGGCGTTCACTTGGAGGACAGGGGTTTTGGGGCAGCCTTCTTGGCCTCACAGGAGTTGGCCACCATGGTGAAGATATCGAAAGCGATGCACGTGGACGCGGAGCCCGAGGAGGTCCTCTCCGGCCTCCTCGACTCCACCCTCAACCCACCAGGCATGACAATGGCGCCCGTGTACGACGCCCCGGGTAGGGAGGGCAGCGTGTACGAGTGGAGCTTCAAGATCGTCGGGGTGCCTCAGAAGGGGATCATGATCATCACCGGGTACGTCCCCGGCAAGCGCCTGTCGACCCGGAACCTCGGGGCGCTCGAGTCGACGTCTACGATGACCTTCGAGCCGGAGAACAAGGGAACCCGGGTGACTATGAACGGGGAGTCCCGCCTGACGATCCCGCTGATCGGCCGGTTCCTCGACTCGTTCCTCGAGCGGGGGATGCTCAAGAACACCGAGTGGACCATGCGACAGGTGGAGATGCGCCACGCAAGGAAGGAGGCCGCGGCCACGTGACACGCGCCGCCGGCGCAGCGTAGGTTTGGTGATGGGCATCAGGTGGAGGGAACATGACGACGTCGCTGGTGCGCAGATTACTTCTGCGGGTCGGACGGTCCTCGGTGAAGTCGTGTATCAGCGCGCGTGGCATGGCCGAGCCTGAGCTCGCCGCCGATGCCGAGGCAATGTACGACCAGATGGCCGATCAGATTGTGTGGCCGGATCAGTCGGCAAACAAGGCCTACCTCGCGGTGATGGTTCTGCCTGTGGCCGCGCTGTACAAGACGTTGATTGAACGCGGGTGGCCGCGCCAGGACGCGGTTGACACCGTTGAGGCCGCCTTCCTGGCGACGGGAGCGCCTCAGCGCGGCCTCTTCAAGCTGCTGTTGGGTACTGACCTGGGACGGCGGTTGTTCCTGCGTTCCCTGAGACCCAACTGGCTCTGGCTGACCCCGCCCCCGGCCAATCAGTGGTGCGTGACTGAACGATCCGGGACCCGGGTGACGATCGAGGTCACCCGCTGCTACCGATGGGATGCGTTCTGTCTCCTTGGTGTGCCTGAGATTGCCTTGGCGGCCTGCAGCTTCGAGGAACACATGATGAACGCAAGTCCCCACCTGCGCCTCACGACCAGCTCCATTGCCACGGGAGCTGACAGATGCCGTTTCTGCTTCGAGCGGCAGCTTCACAACGCCAGCTAGCGCTCGATACACCTGCCCATGTCGGCCAACGCCTCAAAGGGCTATTCGAGGTCGGTCGTTGAGGGAGTGCGCGGCAGCGTCGAAATCGGCTTGGGCGAGGCGGGTCGGTATCAGCCGAGGTTGAAGTCGCCGGCTACCGGCAACCAGGACGAACCGGCACCCGTCCACGTGAACTGGGAATCCGCGTTGCCCTGAGTCAGATCGTGCCGGAAGTAGAACACCAGATTCGAGGGACGGAACAACCCCGGCGTGTCCGCACCATCCACGATCCCCCAATCACCCGCCACGAACCGGTCACCCGGATCACCGAAATAGAACTGCCCGTGTGCGATCCCCGTCGACAACGTGTTGCGGTAGTAGAAGAAACCCGTCGATTCACGATGCAACCCAATCTCATCGATCCCGTCACCATCCCAATCCCCCACCACCGGCTTGTCTCCAGCATCGCCGAATAGGAACGCGTAGTTCGCAGCCCCTAACCCGCCGCCGTTCTGACCAAGCGCGTTGATGATGTAGAACCGCGCCTCAGACGGCCGATAGATCGACAACGTGTCACACCCGTTCCCGTTGAAATCACCCGCAATCGGCACATCACCCGGGTCCCCGAAAAAGAACGTCACATCCGCGACCCCCTGCGTATTGGAGTTGCGCAAATACGCGTAGCCGTCCGACTGGCGATACAACCCGACAGTGTCCTCCCCATCACAGTCCCAATCCCCCACAAAGGGATAATCGCCAGGCACCCCGTAGTAGAAGCCGGTCACCACCCCCGTGGTGTTGCGCAGACGCCACATCCCCGACCCGGGATCCACCAAACCCACCGTGTGCGGCACACCAATCTTGATCGTCACCGTCGCCGTTTTCGACACGCCCGAACGCGTGTCCTTCGCTGCATACCGGAACGAATCCGACAACACCGCCGATCCATCATGGTGATACGTGAACGTCCCATCCGTAGCGAACTTGAAACTCGCCGCATGGCTCGGACCCGTCACCAGCTTCGCCGTCAACGCCTCACCATCCGGATCCGAATCGTTCACCAACACCGACGGGCCAGCAAACGTCACACCCGGCCGCACATAGAACGGACCATCATCGACGGCAACCGGCGGGCGATTCACCGACTCCCAATCCCCGGCGAACTCGGTGTCGGGAGAATCTGTGAGATTGCCGAGATTCGAACCATCCGGATCCACCATCCACAAGTCTGGGTCACCATCCGCCGACGACGAGAACAGGATGTGGCGCCCATCCGGCGACCACGCAGGCTGGTACGCGCCCATGGCCGTCGTGAGACGGCGAACATCCGACCCATCGGTAGTCATCACATACAGATCGCGGGAGGCGCCAGAACGATCCGAGATGAAGGCTATCGCTGAACCATCCGGCGACCACGTCGCCTCTTCATCGGTCGAAGTGGCGCTCCTTGTCAGATTCGTGACACCACTCCCCCTGGCATTCATCACGAAGATGTCGGAGGCACCATCACGATTCGAAGTGAACGCGATCTTCGAACCGTCTGGCGACCACGCGGGCTGCTCGTTGGTGCTCGACGGGGTGGACGGGGTCAGATTCGCCTTCCCCGTGCCGTCCACCTTCATCACCCAAACGTCCTCGTAGGCGCCGATCACCGCAATCGCTGTGTACACGATTCGGGTTCCATCCGGCGACCACGACGGATCGAAGTTGTATGCCGCGTCGCTCGTGGCGTTCCGCTTGGAGGTGCCGTCTGCGTTCATCAACCAGATGTCATCGGTACCTGAAACGGCCGTTGAGTAGGCGATCGTGGTGCCATCGGGCGACCAGCAGGGCCGCTGCTCTCTCCATGAGTTGTTGGTGAGCCGGGTCCACTCGCCACCGGAAAAGGCTCGGGTGTAGATCTCACCCTGGGAGTCATGACGATGTGACATGAACACGATACGGCCCACCGCACCCGGTACAGCAGACTCAGCTGTCTGCGGCACGACCGTCGCCCCACCAACGGCAACCACCGCCGAGATCAGAAGAACCAGCAACCTACGCACAAATCTGCCCTCACGACGACGTCGGCCACCACCAACAATCGTCCGAAGCCGGAAATCCGCCAGGGCACAAAGCCCCCAAGAGCGGCGCCAACGCATGCAACAGTCGCTCTCACTCGAGAGCACCCGGACCCGAGGCTGGACTGAGCGACTCGGCCCAGCCGGTCGACGGAAGCGACAGGCTGCTACCAATTCCAGCCGAAGAAGACGGTGCCAAGAACCAGCAGTGCGATACCGGCGACTGCAACGCTCATCGCCGCCGCGAATCGGGTCCCGTGCCTCGTCAATTGATAGCGAACGTGGAATTCGGCGTCGTCCGCCAAAGCGCCGCGGCGGAGGATTTCAACAGCTCTGATGGTCAGCAAGCGGTCCGCGCGGGTCAACGCGTCCCAGTCCGACTTCCTCTGGGTCTTCAGCCACTCGACAAACCGATCATTCTCGACGTCACGCCGCACATCCAGAACGAACGCGAAGACCGTCGACACCGCAACGACGATCACCAGGAACATGACCTGGACACTGGCATCCATCCATTCTGGATCGGCAGACCGCTGGGCAGTCTGAACCCCCCTCAGATTGCCGGATTCGGACGGGGTGCGGGTGGTGGGGTCTTCAGGTGCTTGTCATGGGAACCGTTCCCTGAGATCTCGTATCGGTTGAGGATATGGAGGACAGTGGTCTCCTCGACCCAGAAGCCAGATATTGCGTTCAGCGAGTTCTTCTCTGAGGCTGAGCCGATCCCGCCCCGTGCTCTGGTGGCGTGATGTGGCCCACAGCACTCGAATCGACGAGCTGCTCCTCTGACAGAAAGCGTCGCTCGGTCATCAGGATCCGTACACGTGACCTGTCGCGAGCGATACCGTATGCACATGCGGATGAGACTCCTGTTGCCGGTCGGCGTGGTGGTGTTGTCAATGCTTGGGCTATCGGAGCCGGCGAGTGCGACCGGCGGCGAGGGCGAGGCGTGGCCCTCGTTCACCGAGTCGAGCTCATGCGGAGCGCAGCGTGTCACCACACCCCATGCGGAGGACCCGGGATGGATGGCAGGTGGCGAACTCCTCAGGGGTGAGTTCGCGGCCATGTTCGGCCGAACCGTGGACCAGGTCAGATCGAGCCTCGTGCCCTGGGAGGTGCCCGGTTCGTCGGAGGTGCTCACGATCCATGCCCGCGCCGTTCCGGCGTTCGAGCGAGCCGCGTCGAACCTCGAGGCCTCACTGGCTGCGGGGGCCGAGTACCGCATCGACCCCGAGTCCACCTTCGCAGCAGCCGCGCGGACGATCGGCGGCAACTGGCGGATCTCCCGCCACACCTTCGGGATCGCGATCGACGTGAATGCCCGGTCGAACCCACACCGTTCCGACAACACCCTCGTCACCGACCTCCCCGAGTGGTGGGCGGATGCCTTCCTCGATGCCGGGTTCTGCTGGGGTGGCCTGTGGATCGGTTCGAAGGATGCGATGCACTTCGCATGGCAGGGACCGGCGTTCTCGGGGTACGACGAGCTCCCCTTGCCGTACGAGCCTTTGACCGATGCCGTCCCCTTCACCTCGCCGTCGGCGACGATGCGCGTCGTTCCACCCGCACCCCGGGGAACCTTCACGACGGTGCTCGCCGACGCCGACGGCAACGGGGCACTCGACGTGGTACGTCTCGCGGACACCGAAGACGGCCTCCTCGTCGACGCGTCCGTTGCGTCCCGACGCCACAACGCATGCTCGTCGCGCCAGTCGCTTGTCGCCCGGTTCGGTGGCGTGTTCAGAGATGCCCACACCGTCGGGTTCGGCGACTGGGATGGTCGAGGCGGGAAAGACCTATGGGCAGTCAGCGACGACGAAGGAGTTCTGCGTCTGACCGTGCGATGGAAATACGGTGACTACAGCGCCGAGACGTCCACCGTCACCAGCGTCCCGACCCCCTCCGACGGCGCATGGGTCTCCACGGGCGACTATGACGGCGACGGACACCTCGACCTGTTCGTGGTCGACGGCGACCGTCTCAGAGTGTGGTCGGTGGATCCCGACCGGGGAGCAACCGCGACTCTGCTGTCGACCGCCAATCCGATGCCGGGAGCATCGGCCTACTTCCTCGGTGACGCCGACCTCGACCTCCACCCCGACCTGTGGGGAATCGACCGGGGTGCAGTGCGGGTGGCGACGGCCTCGGATGGGTATGCCAGCGTCACCTACGAACACAGGCCCCTGGGTCTTCCGCAGCATGTGGAGGCAGTGGCGGCCTCCGACTACGACGGCGACGGGCGAGCCGACCTCGTCATCTTCGATGGGTTCTCGAAGCGAGTGTGGCTCGGCAACTCGCGCCTCCCCGACGACCTACCCCTGGAGGTCTGGTTCGAGGTGCCCCTGGAGGAGAGGGAATGCGACGCTCCCCTCGTGATGTCAGGACCGAGCACCCAGGTCTTCTCGTCGAGCGGCCGAGTGGCCAAGGGTTCCTATGAGTGGCGCTCGGCACATGGCTTCGCTGTGGGATGCGACCCGGAGGACGAAGGGTGCGAGAGCCCGCTCGTGACCGGAACCTCCTTGGCGGAGTTCTTCTCATGGGTCGACGGGCTCTTGCCCGCCCCGGGGGATGCCGACCTCGCCGCGGCGCGTGCCGTCATCCGTGCGGGGTACGAGCTGCCCTGCACGCTGGGCAATCAGGCTTGCTGGGACGAGCCCGTGCGGCGCACGGCGATGTCCTACTACTTCGGGAGGTTCCTCGACGACCGCAGGGGTGGAACGCCGCAGCCACACCGATGGGTCCGACCCGAAGCGAGCCTCAGCCGCCGTTGAAGACGGGCCCAACGACACCCCGCTACGCGTTCTTGGGCATGCAGCTCCGACAGCGATGACCCGGGCGGTACCAGAGAAATCGTGAGCGACGCAGTGTGCAATCCACGATCCCAGCGAAGAAGCGGTCCACGACTCCCCAACTGTGGGCACGACTCGAACCCCGCCGCCCATGCACCACTCCACGGGACGCCGCCTCGGCATGTCAATGAGCGGCAAGGATGGACCCATTGTGTGAGTGGCGTTGTTATGGCATGATTGTGGCATGCCCAGAGTGAGAGTTAGCACCACAGTGGACGAATGGCTCCTCGAAGAGGCCCGGGGCCTGCGATCCGACGTCAATGATGCGACCCTAATCGATGAAGCGCTGGCGGCACTGCTCGCACACCATCGGGTTGCCGAGATAGACGAGGCCTACCGAGCGTACGACGACCATCCCATCGACGAAAGCGACGAATGGGGAGACCTTGCATCGTTTCGTGAGGCAGCCGGTTCGTCGTGAACGGTCTGCCCTCCCGCGGAGAAGTCTGGTGGTGTGAGCTGCCAGCGATTTCCCGGCGGCCGGTGGTGGTGCTATCGCGCGACGTCGCAATCCCGAGACTCCGCCGGGCCGTTGTGGCTCCGTGTACGACCAACATCCGTGGCCTTCCAAGCGAAGTGATTCTCGAGCCGGTCGACGACCCGATCCCCCGAACATCGGCGGTGAACTTGGATTCGATGGAGAGCGTATCCCTCGCAACACTCACGGAGCGACTTGGACGCCTCAGCGATGAGCGTATGCGACAAGTATGTGGCGCACTCAACGTCGCCGTCAACTGTGTCCCCTGAAACACACCAAGTCACCGCTCGTTCACGAAGAAGCGTCGCTGCAGTTGCTGGAGATCGCGGCAAGCGCTCGAAGGAGACGATCGCCGCACAGGCACGAACGCACACCTCTACAAGACTCTGGGCGAGGTGATCACCGAAGAGCTCGGCGATGAGGCAGCCGACGTGATGGCCACGGTCCTGAAAGACTTCACCGACAGATACGGCGAAGCTGCCGGACACACGGTGCTGGCCCACCAGACCACAGAATTCGATCGGCTCCCTTGATACGGAAGGTTCTCTTGTCGGTAGTCCCGGTCAGCCCGCCTTCTTGGCTGGGTTCTCGGCGCTGCTGATGTCGAGTCTGAGATAGGACTCGACACGGGCAAGCTGCTGCATCCTCCGCATCCCTCCTGGCAGGAACGGCACCGCTTCGTCTGCTGGCGTTATCTCGGGAGCGACGGTGTCGTAGAGCACACCGTCACGTTCCAGGGTGCAGTGTCCGGCTGCGAGAACGTTGCGGCACCAGTCCACATCGGTTCCGTAGGGGAGCTGGATGAAGAACGACTCCCCGGTCCGTTCCGCCCACACCGGAGTCGCATAGTCCCTTCCCGACCTGCGTCCCGTGTGATGAACGACGGTAACCCGCTTCCCGGGCCGTTTCAGCGACGATCGGTTCACGGTCTTCTTGTTGTACCAGCGAAAGAGGTCAATGCCGGGTTTCCAGTGCGTACGCCACGCCACGACCCGCAGCACGTTCATGACCAACTGATAGGCCACCACGAGCGCCACCAGCCGTAGAAACACGACCAGGATTCTCCGAGCCCAGGGTGGCAATCCAGCCATCACGAAGCACCTCCACTCCGACGACCCACACCAATCCTCGGACGCTGATCCGCCACACGGGTAGAGGCCAAGGTCACAGGCCGCGCTGAACAGCAGCCATGTCCTCTTGACCGAGCCCTCGTCGTGGGTGGACAATCGAGGACGGAGGTGCGCAGTGACGATGGAACTCCTTGTCGATGGCGTGTATCAGCTAGGGACCAGGGCGGTGAACTCGTACATCATCGATGGTGACGAAGGCGTGACCTTGGTGGACACGTTGACCGCCAAGGGAGGACGCCAGCAATCCCCCACAGAACAACTGGTTCGTGGAAGAGTCGGTGCAGTTTGGTTCTATTGCCTCTAGCCGATTGCCGGCTACGCAAGGAGGGTTTGTGAAGAGTGTTCGCGTCGTGCCGGACATGTAGAGGCGTTCATTCGGCGACAAGGCGAGGGAAGCTGTGGATCGAGAAGCGAGGTTCCGGTCGTTGTATGAGCGACAGAATCTCGACGTTCTCGCCTATTTCTTGCGTCGGCTTGACCGCGAGGACGCGGTCGAGGCCACCGCCGATGTGTTCCTAACGGCGTGGCGACGGATCGACGACGTCCCGGACGGGTCCGAAGCGCGACTCTGGCTGTTTGGTGTTGCCCGCAACGTCCTACGCAACCGGCAGCGATCGAACCGGCGCCTTCGCCGCTTGGTTTCGCGGGCTGCCACAACTCCGGTCGATCCAGTGCCGTTGCTCGAAACGGTCGTGGTGCGCCGCGCCCAAGACCGTGAGGTATTGGCTGCGTTGGGCCAGCTGCGTCCCTCAGACCGTGAGGTACTTCAGCTTCGCCTGTGGGAAGAGGTGAGCTACGACGACATCGCAGAGCTGCTGGGGTGTTCCCGCCACGCCGCCGAGCAACGCTACGCCAAGGCATTGCGCAGACTCCGCAGCGTTTACCACCATTCCGGACATGTATGGACGAGCGGAACCGAACCGGTCCCCCAAGAACAGGAGCAGACCCGTGAGGTCTGAAGATCTCAGCCGACTCGAAGCCGCAGTGCGGGATGCCAACCCGCTACCGCAGCCCTCCGACTTGATCGGCTCTGACCAGTCCGCCGCCGTGGCGCTCCTGATCCAGCAAGGGACGGACCGTCTCAGCGCGACGCTGCAACGCCCAGAAACAACCACCAGCGGACCGCTTCGGAGACCTTCACGTAGATGGGTGAAGCCGGTGGTCGTGTTCGTGGCGGCATGTCTGCTGGTGCTGGGGGTCGTCGGCGGCGTGTTGCTCTTGAGCAACGGCCAACCCGACTTCATCGATGAGCCATCTCCCTCCACGACGACCGCCCCGTTGCCGGACGAGCCGGCTGCATATGACGTCGGGTATGTGTCCGTGGCTCCCGACGGGAGCCTGTGGGCGGCGGCGGATGGCGGTGTAGTCCGTTGGGATGTCACGAGCGGAACCCCAACGGTGTATACGACCGACGACGGGCTACCCGCCGACGATGCGTTCCGGGTTGTGGTCGGATCGAACGGGACCGTGTGGACGGGGGGATCTGGATGGATCGCCCGATTCGACGGCTCCTGGACCACTTTCTCGGCGCCACGCTCCGAAGGACCGATGGCCGTCGGCCCGGACGGGGCGGTCTGGACCGCGTATGGGGAACGCGATCTGGCGCGTTTCGACGGATCGGAGTGGCAGCAATTCGAGGCCCCTCTGTCGCTCGACCAGGGCGTCGCCGTGCCGTGGACGGCGTTTCTTGATGTCGCTGCGGATGGAACCGTATGGGCGGGAACCCACGGGAGTCAGGGTGTCTTTGCGTTCGACGGTGCCAACTGGACTCACTACACGAGCGACGATGGTCTTCCCGCCCCGTTGAGCGGCACCGTGGCCGCTGCTCCCGATGGAACAGTGTGGGTAGGTTCGGTGAGCGGTGACGGTTCCCCGGGCGCTGGCGTGGCCCGGTTCGACGGGTCGACCTGGACCGTCTACACCACCGCTGAAGGATTGCTCGACGATGTGCCCGACGTGGCGGTCGGTGCCGACGGGACGGTCTGGGCGATTCATCAGAATGGTGTTTCCCGATTCGACGGCGATACCTGGACGGCCTTCCCGGGCGTGGCCGGGTTAGGCATGTTCGCCACGGTGGACGCCTCCGGGACGCTGTGGATGCCGGCCCGGGACGGTGGTGTGATCGGCTTCGACGGCGTCGACATCACCCGGCTCGAAATGCCCGCCAATGAGACAGTTTCCCCCACTACCACCGTGATCGGCCCGGCAGGGACGTGGAATCCCATCCTGGCGACCACACAAGCCAAACCGGTCCCACCCGCCGCGTCCTGCCCGCCCGGCACCGATCCGGACACTCCCGGTCCGGCCGACCAGGAGCGCCCCGCGGCGGGCTGGACAGGCAACCTGGCCGCAGCGTTCGACCAACACGCCGGCCGCATCGTTTATGTGGACACCCTCGGTGAAACCTGGACCTTCGACGTCTGTGCAAATACGTGGCTTCGCATGAACCCGACCGGGGCGCTGATCGGTGAGCTCAGCGCCGGACTGGTCTACGACGTCGACTCTGATGTCACCATCGCCCTCGGCTTCGAACACATCTCGGTCTACGACGCCAACACCAACACCTGGACACAGCCGACCAACGACGTGATCGGACTCGACGACGGCCTCATCGTCCCGTACGGCGCCGTCTACGACCCCGTCTCCGGGCTTGTCATCACCTCAACCATGGATCGATACGATTCGGAGGCGTGGGATCTGTGGGCCTACGACGTCGACACCAACACATGGGCCCTGCTCGGACCAATCGCGATCGATCGAGATACCCCGTGCTGCACCCAGATCGATCTTCTCGGCTACTCCGCAGCCATCGACTCGCTGATCCTCACGACCTACATCGGTTCGGACCCGACGACCATCCTCATCAACCCGCGCACCGGGGAAACCACATTCGACGCCACCGGCCATCCGACCGGGATCGTCGACCTGGGTTGGCCGGGCAGCGTCTACGGCCCCGGCGGCGACACGGTTTATGTCTACGGCCACTTCAGCGGAACCCTGGGAGTAGCCGGATTCGACAGCCCGGCTTCCACATGGGTCTGGTACGAAACGCCAGCGGAGCTACCGAGCCGGTACGTCGCGTTCGGTGCTGTCGTCGGCGATCCGACCAACAATCAACTCGTCCTCATCAACGGCGTCCACGGAGACTGGTGGTCCGACGCCACCAACGACATCTGGACGGTCGACCTTGCGACAGGCGAGTGGACTCAGCTCCTCGCACCATCATCGCCGTAGACATCCGCCCGCACTCGGCCCCACTCCCGCCCGCCCATACCCGGGGGGTCTTTGCCCGCTTCTGTGGCACCGGATACGTTGCGACTCGATGCACCTGGCGGAAAGCTTCGCTCCGGAACCGGTCGATCGTCTGACACGAGGCGTTGGTCATGCGGCGTCGCAATCCGCCGCCGGGAACAGGGCAAGATCTCCCAAATCGACGCTTCCACCAAGAAGCGGGGCACCGTGGGAGTTCCACCTTGCAGCGACGAGACAAGCGGTATTCCATGCTGCACATCGCTGCGTTCTCGCCATCATTCGCGACAAGCAGTAGTGGACATGGCTATATCCTTTCAGATATAATCTGAGCTATGGAAGCCGTTCGAGAACTCCGCCGCACAGTCGGCCTAACGCAGGCCGAGCTCGCACGCGCTGCCGGTACGTCGCAGCCAACGATTGCTGCATACGAATCCGGAACAAAGAGCCCCACGCTCAGGACCTTGTCCCGCATGGCTCGTGCGGTGGGCCTCGAATCGGTGGTGGTGTTCCCCCCGGCCATGACGCGAGAGGATCGGCGCAGCCTGGCGCTCCATCGCGCCATCGCCGATCACCTCAAAGCACACCCTGTCGAGACACTCGACCGTGCGCGACGTAACTTGACCGCCATGCGAACCCGCAACCCACAGGCCGCCGAACTGTTCACCGAGTGGGATGACATCCTGACCCGCCCCGTCGAGGCGATCGTCGCCGCCATGCTGGACCCGAGCCTGCGGGCTCGTGACCTGCGCAAGGTGACGCCATTCGCCGGTGTCCTGGAGCCGCGCGAACGAACACGGGTCTACCGCGAGTTCGCGCGTCGGGACGCCGCGGCATGAAACGCGCCGAATTCGACCACGCGATTCGCGCGGCCGGCAGCATTCTCGGCGAGACCGAGATCCTCGTCATCGGCAGCCAGGCCATCCACGGCTCAATCTCCGGAGATCTCCCAGCGGAAGCGGAACGATCCGTCGAGGTCGACATCGTGGCATTCAACGACGCCGATGCCAAGAAGGCAGACCTCATCGACGGATCCATTGGCGAGGCATCGACGTTCCATGAGACGTTCCGCCGTCACAACCTTGATCGAGTCGACGACCCAGCCGCAATAGCGAGATAGTTGGCGGAGTCACGCCCGCCGGGCAGCAACGGCAGGCGACCTGATCGGTTTGCGAAGGCAGAAGAGTGACGCGAGAGCAGCGGCGGACCTGACCGCGCCGCAGGTTGGTAGCGAGTTGGTGTGGTGAACCGATCGGCGGAGGCTGCGTCGCTGCCAGCGTGGCGGCGCGCGGCGTCGCTCGACACCGGGTGCGTCGTGGATCGATTCCATGCCGCAACTCGCGTCGCGAGGCCGCCGATGACGACGACTCCGGCCGCGAGGGCCACGGTTCTTCACCGACGGCGCGGCCGCGGCGATGAGGCCGGAGCGGTCGCCGCGTGCTCGATGGTCCGAATAGTGCCAGCCGTCAACGCTGGGCCTTCTCCTCAGTGGTTGGTCGGTGCCCGATCTCCAACGCGGCGAGGTTGCTCTCTCCTCGATACTCGAGGCGTCCGGTCACCTCGAGGGAGAGGTGTCCGGCTAGGTACTCGAAATCGGTATCGACGTTGCGTCGTTGGGCCGGTAGCGGTACGGGCAGTACGTGTGGTTCGCCGACGCCGTGTCCGATGATGTGTACGCGATAGCCGTGGCCGCGACCCTTCACTTCCCACCGTTGGCCGTTGGTCTCACTGCGCACCCGGGAGAAGGGCGGAGCGAGGCGGATCACCTTGGCTCCGATGCGGACCACGACCCCCCCGACGTGCGCGGAAAGGGGTCCTGCGGTCAGGAGGCCCCCGCCGAATGCGACGCACACATCGGGCCGGTCGAAGCCTTGGGCCTGACCCCACCACCATCGTTCTGGAAACCCGGCCCCCCAGTTCTTCTCGGCGTACACGTCGGCGTCGATGATCTCCCACTCCTGATCACCGACGCGGGCGGTGCCGCCTACTGCACCACCGAGCAGGTGCGGATGCCAGTACTGGCCGAGAAATGGCAGAGCCGAGAACAGACCGCCGCCTCCGAGGGCCAGCGGCCACGTGACGGGCCTGCTCAACGAGAGGTCGGCACGAGCATCGGGACCGAGGTCGACGTGGACCTCGGTCTCAGTCGCGATGAACGCCCCGTCACCCGCAGTGACGAGGAACCGATCCGACGCGGCGGCGGCTCCATCGAGCACCGCGGCGCGGACAAAACCACCAGGATGCGCAGCGATCGCCACCGTCGCCCATTCACCATCCGGATGTCGGTTCACGCCGCACAACACGACGAGCACGCGCTGGTGCGCCACGTCGGTGACTCGCCAGAAGTAACCCTCCATCTCCGCCCCGTGGGACGGCCGCGGGTCACCGAGGGGGAGGTTTGCGCCCGTGCGCCGATAGATCGAGTCGAGGCGGCCGAACACTGTCACGTGGCATCATCGGCGAACAACGACTTCATCGTGGCCATGTCGCCTTCGGCGAAGGCCTGAAAGCCTCGCAAGACGGTTCGTGCATTCGGCTGCATTGCAGACTCTTCCTCTCATCCCGAGGCGCCGGGCGGACACCCGGTCCTCCAAACCTACTCCTCGCTACGCCGACGGCACCGAACAATGATCCGAGGTATCTCCCGATGCAGAAGCCGACGCCTTCGCCTCGGAGTACCCTTCGAAACCGCTGCACCTATCGGCGGCCTCATTTCGCTGACCAGCGATCACACCGCGCTTGTCGGAACGCCTGGCTCGACGGTGCTCGGACGATCACGGAGCATCGCGTTCGTTGGAAAGCGTCACGATGGCGTCGGTGAGCCGATCCGTGCGCGCCCGCACGCGGTCGTGGACGAAGTCCGACGGGCGCTTCGTCTCTTCGTTGCCGTCTCGGACCATCATCACAACGAATCCACCCACCGATGTCGGGGAACACGGATACTGCCCAAGTCCCGCCAAACTATCGCGCTCGGATAGACAGCGCCGGTCCCAGGTAGGCAAACCGGCCTCCGGCCTCGGATGCGCAGCGGGCGGGTCGGCCATCGAATAGTCTGGCGCGCTGAAGCGACGAGGGGTGCAGATGATCAACTGTGGGAACTGCGGGTCCGAGAATCCCGAGGGACACGCATTCTGCTCGAGCTGCGGACATGCGCTCGCCAGGGAATGCTCATCGTGTGGTACCGCCAACGATCCCTCAAATCGGTTCTGTTTCAACTGCGGCACTGCGCTGACCGCGGGAGCGCCGACACCGGCACCCTCATCACCGAGGGTCGCCCCAGCTGCCGACCCCGTCAACGACGGAGGCGAACGGCGGCTGGTTTCGGTCGTTTTCGCCGACCTGGTCGGATTCACCGCGTTCTCCGAAGGTCGCGATCCCGAGGATGTCAGGGCGATGCTCACCCGATACTACGAGCGATGTCGCGAGATCATCGATCAACACGGCGGCACTACGGACAAGTTCATCGGCGACGCTGTGATGGGCGTCTGGGGTGCCGTGTCCGCCCACGAGGATGACGCGGAACGGGCTACTCGCGCTGCGCTCGAGCTCGTCGACATGGTGGCGGGACTCGGATCGGAGCTCGGTATCCCCGAGCTCGCCGCCCGAGCAGGGGTGCTCTCGGGTGAGGCATCGGTCGGCTCCGGCGGCAACGCGCACGGACTCGTTGTGGGTGACCTCGTCAACACTGCGTCGCGGCTCCAATCTATCGCCCCGCCGGGAGGTGTCTTCGTAGGCGAGGCGACCAAGGAACTCGTGGGATCGGCAGTCGAGTTCAAAGGAGTGGGTGAGCAGCATGTCAAGGGGAAGGACATCCCTGTCGCCGTGCACGAGGCGGTACGGGTGGTCGCATTGTCGTCACGACGCGGCGGCGAGCTCAGCGAGGGACCTTTTGTCGGGCGGGATGATGAACTCCGCATCCTGAAGGATCAGCTGCATGCAACCGGGCGGGAAGGCAAAGCCCGCATGGTTTCGATCGTCGGCGAGGGTGGGATCGGAAAGACGAGACTCAGCCAGGAACTCCTGCGATACATCGACGGCATCAGCGAAGACATCTACTACCACTACGGACGGTCGCCCTCCTACGGCGATGGGGTCACGTATTGGGCGCTCGGCGAGATGGTTCGCCAGAGGGCCGGCATCGTCGAAGGGGAGGAGTCGACCAAGAGCCGGATGAAGCTCCGTACGATGGTTGCCGACTACGCGCCTGATGACGATGACCAGCGGTGGATCGAGCCCCGATTGGCTGCGCTGATCGGGCTTGCTCCGATGCCCCCGGGGGAACGATCCGAGCTGTTTGCGGCCCTCAGGGCGTTCTTCCAGGCGGTGTCGCAGCGCGGCACGGTGTTGATGGCCTTCGAGGATTTCCACTGGGCCGACGAGGGCCTCCTCGATTTCGTGGAGGAACTCGTCGAGCGAACGACGGCGCATCCGATCATGGTGCTCTGCCTGACCCGCCCGGAACTCCTCGAACGACGACCGGACTGGGCAGCAAGCCAGAAGCGGACGCTGTCCATGCACCTGAGTCGTCTTGACGAGGACTCGATGCGCGCACTGGTCGCTGGTCTCGCACCCGGGATACCACCCGGTCTCTGCGATCGGATCGCGGCGCGCACCGCAGGCGTTCCGCTCCATGGCGTTGAATTCGTACGCATGCTCCTCAACGCCGGCCAGCTCGTCCGCGACGGCGCTCAATATCACTTCGTCGGCGAAGACGAGCAACTCGCGATCCCGGACACGGTGGCGGCGATCATCGGGGCTCGGCTGGATCGCCTCCAGCCCGACCAGGTCGCCGTCATCCAGGATGCGGCAGTCCTGGGGCTCTCATTCACCCTTGGAGACCTGAGCGGCTTGCGCGGGGCGGATCCAGTCAACCTCGAGCCAACGCTGCGCGAACTCGTCCGACGCGAAATCCTCGAACTCGATGAGGATCCCCGGTCTCCGGAGCGTGGCCAGTACCGATTCGTCCAGAGCCTCATCAGGGAAGTCGCCTACAGCAGGCTGTCACGATCCGAGCGGGTCACCCGACACCTCGAGATTGCCGCACGCTTCGCCGCCCTGGACGATCCGGAACTCGCTGGAATCGTCGCCAGCCACTACGCGGACGCTGCGGCTGCAGACCCCACGAACGTTGAGCTCACCGACAAGGCGCGACGATCCCTCATTGCTGCGGCAGCAAGGGCGGCGGCACTGCAATCTGATCGCCAGGCCGCCGACCTGTATGCCAAAGCGGTGGACATGGCGACCGACGACGGAGAGGCGATGAGTCTCCGCCTCGCTATCGCGGAAGCCCTCGAGGGAGCCGACCGACCGAGCGAGTCGATCGCCATGGCCCAGGAGGTACTCCGATGGGCGCGGAGCCAGAGCGACCGACAACTCGAGATCCGTGCGGCAACCGCACTCGCGTCCGTGCACAACAGCAACTTCGAAGCCGACAAAGGCGTCGAGGTTCTGCTGCCCCTGTATGAGGAGACCGAGCCGAGTGACGACCTCACCTGGGCTCGTCTCGCGGCCCAGACATCCCGGGGCCTGATGCTCGCCAATCGGCCGAACGAGTCGATCGTCGTCGCCGATGCCGCCATTCCGGTGATGGAGCGGCTCGACCTCATCGAGGAGCTCCTCCAGACACTGGTAAACAAGGGTTCCGCACTCGGCAACGCCGGCCGGTGGCTCGAAGGATCGGCGATCCTGCGCGGCACGATCGAGCTTGCACGTGCCCATGACCTGACGCTCGTTCAGGCGCGGGCGATCAACAACCTCTACTCCTCGACGGTGAACGATGTCCTCTACGACCCCGGACTGTTCGCCGAGTTCTCGGCGGTCGTCGAGCGGTCCGGCAGCCGCGCATGGACGAATCGCCTGTGGTACAACGAGAGCGAGGCAATGATCGACTCAGGGCTTCTCGATGAGGCCGACGCCGGGATCGCCAAGCTTCGCGGCGAGGGGTTGTCCGAGCTGTTCGTCGATGCGGTCGATCGGGTCGAGGCGTTCGTCGACCTGTTGCGGAACGGCTATGACGAGGCGACGTACGAACGCATGATGCGCATTCTGGACAAGCTCGCCGCCACCGACGATCCACAGCTCTTCGTCTCGGCGATCGATGCCAAGGTGCGGGGCCTCCTCGCAGTTGAGCACTACCGCGATGCTGCTGCCCTCGCCCTGGACCACACCGATGTCGACATCGCGTATCCCTATGTGCTCGAGGGCGGCATCTTGTCCGCCGCCATGGCGCGGGACGACAGCGCGCTCGAGACCCTCGTCGACAGAGTCGCCGAGGGCTTCCCGCGAGGACGAGCGTGTCGCGGGCTCCTCGCCCTCGGTACGGCATACCTCGCTGCGATACGTGGGAACGAAGATGAAGCGATCGGTGCATTCGGTGTCGCCGATGATCTGTGGTCCACCGTGGTGTGGCCGTACTCGCTTGCCCTCTCACGAGCGATCTTCGCCGCGACCCTCGGGTCGAGGCATCCGGTCGCACTCGAAGCAGCGCACCGGGCCCGTGCGTTCTGTGAAGAACACGGTTTGCGACTACTCCTCGAAGGGATCATCAGCAAGCTTCCCGACAACGGGGCAGAGGCGGACCTCGCCGTCTGACCCTCCACTGGTATTCCTCATCCAGCTGCCTCGACGGGACTGTTCACCGAGTGGGATGACATTCTGGCCCGCCCCATCGACGCGATCATCACGGCCATCCTCGTCCCAAGCCAGCGAGGGCGCTACCTCGAAAGGTGATGCCATTCGCAGGAGTGTTGGAGCCGCAAGAACGAAGACGCGTCTACCACGAGTTTGCGCGTCGGGACGCCGCGACGTGAAACGCGCCGAATTCGACCATGCGGTTCGTGCAGCCGGGAGCATTCTCGGAGAGTCCGAGGTCCTCGTCATCGGCAGCCAGGCAATTCGCGGATCAATCTCCGGGGATCTCCCAGCAGAGGCGGAACGATCCGTCGACGTCGACATCGTGGCGTTCGACGATGCCGATGCCGAAAAGCGGACCTCATCGATGGATCCATCGGCGAGGCATCGACGTTCCAAGTCCTCCCCCGCTCATCGAGCGGGCATCGGCTCCGGCTCGTCAGCTGCAGGCAGGGTTGCCGACTCGTGCGCCGGCAGCTCGGCGCTCCCGAGCGCTTGGCGTCGCCAAGTCACCGGAACGGACTCGAGTTGGGCATCGTCGCGTTCCACGGCCAGTGTTCCGTTCACAACGATCGAGCCACTGACTACTGCCATGGCGTTCGCTGATGAGTTGGTGAAGAGCTCGGGAGTCGCAATGGACCGCCAGGAAACGGCATCGCGCGACTCCCACACGGCGACGATCTTCCGGCTGCCGCTGCGAACCCCTCCCAACGCCAGCAGCCGATCGCCCGCCACAACCAGGTTCACAATATGCGCGCTCCCAGCCGATGGCAGGGCGGTTCGATACCACCGTTGTCCGTCTTCGGTCGTCCATGTTGCGGCGACATCTCGCATGATGTCCGTTCCCGCTACAACGAACCGCCCTGCGAAGGACGCCCCTGCGACCATTCGCGCTCCTTCGAACACAACGGGGTTGTCCACCTTCGACTCGACCCACGAAATGCCATCCGTTGAGTAGCCCACGGAAAGCTGCGAGCTCCCCCGGCGCCCGAACGCCACGAAGTTGCCGCCCGAGTTGACAACGAGGTCGACGGCATCCTGATGATCCGACACCCTCCACGTCGCCCCATCCTCGGCGACCCAGATGCGTGGCCCTTTGCTGCCCCTGCCCCACATAACCGCCACGTCATCGGTGGCGGTTCCGCCTTCGACGACGCCTTGGAGGGGTTCCTCACCGCCGGCTCGCTCGCTCGCTCTGCCAGCGCTGTCGACCCACCAGCAGGTCGTGGCGATACGCTCGTCGAGTCCGTGCACTGCCGCAACGAGCAAGCCGTCCCGCCACGGCACTGCAAGCCGGGCGATGCCTGGGCCGAGCATCGCCACGCTCCGCCAGCTGGTCCCGTTCTTGCTTTCCCAAACGGCGGCCTGAGCAGCGTCGCCGTTTGAGCTCGCCGCTTGCCCGAACCCGACCAACCGGTCCGAAACAGCGACGATCCCATCGATCGCACCGGGCGGGTCCAGCGTCAGCATGTCACGCGTCCACTCTCCGTCGGCGGCCTGGACGTCGGCGGCAACGAGCGGGGTGATCACCGCCATGTCCTCGACCGTGGGATGGGGTGCCGGTGGCTCCGGATCCCTCTCCCGCTTGGACCGGCGCCGGACGGCGACAAGGAGGACCGCGCCGAGAATCAGGGCGGCAAGAGCAATCGGCACCCAGAGCAAGTCGCGCGCTTCGACGGAACCGTCAGATAGCGTTTCTGTCCCGACGGGTTCGTCGGAGCCCTCCTGCATCGTCGTGGCGCTCGACTCATCGTTGGAGTCACCGCCGGTTCCTGGAGCCGCTAGGACGCTCCCAGCCGTCGCTGGTTCCTCGATGGAACCCTCACTGCTCATCGGTGGTTCCGCGAGCGCGGTGCTCGGGGATTCCTCTTGCGTGACCGTCGGAGCGGTGGTGGAAGCGCCCGCAGCTGTTGTTGTTGTGGCGGTAGTTGAGGTTGTTGCTGCCGTGGTGGTCGTGGCCGCCGTCGTAGTCGTCGCCGCCGTCGTAGTCGTCGCCGCCGTCGTAGTCGTCGCCGCCGTCGTAGTCGTCGCCGCCGTCGTAGTCGTCGCCGCCGTCGTAGTCGTCGCCGCCGTCGTAGTCGTGGCAACGGTGGTGGTTGTCGTCGGCGTCCCGACGACGGTGAAGGTCGCGGATGCACTGTCGTCCGCCCCCCCGATGGTCCGAGCTGTCACTGAATGCGACCCGATCGCGGCATCGGCAGGCACGTTCCCCGAGTACCTGAAGGTTCCTTCGGCGCCGACTCTGACCCTGCCAGGAAGTCTTGCGCCGTCCCAGAAGACCCTGACGCGCGCCCCGGCCGTGAAATCACTCCCGATGACCTCGAAAGATGCACCGGGCTGGGCTGAATCCGGGCTCACCACGATGGTGGGTGAAGCCTGAAAGAAGAGCAGGCTCAGCACGAGTAAAAGCCACTGCATGGTGTTCTATCGGCGTCAAGACGCCGAGACTGGATTCCTCTCTCCGACGCTGCGAGCAAGAAGCGTCGTTCTAGGTGAACCTATCCGGCAGAAGACGAGTGGAACAACTCCGATCCATCCCGACTCCAAGGATTCCAGGAGCAATTCGCTTCTATCGCTCCGCGGAAGTACGGCGAGCCGGGTTGGGTCAACGACAAGAGCAACGAGAACGTGGGTCTCGCCCAGCTCCCTTTCGCGGACATCACCAGCCGCAATTGCGGACCGGTGGCCCAACGTCAGCTTGAACTCGCTCACAGCCAACAGTCCGCCAATCGTTTCGAGCGCCGTCGCAGAGAGGATCAGTCTTCGCTCTGGGTCGTGGCCGGTTGCATCGGGTTGACTACAATCCGCGGGACAGCCGCGCGGCGCCGGATGCGCGAGGGCGGGCTGTCAGGGCGCGCCTGTCACCGAGCCGATTCGACAATCCGTTTCAAGTTCTCGCCCTCTTCCTTCATGTGCCTCCTGAGCACAGCCGTACGACGACTGAACAGACGCTCCGTCAACCTGCCGAAGCGATAGGAGATCGAGGCGGTGAAGCGTGCTCCCCCGCCGTCCGTCACCACCGCGAAGGCACCACCGGGGAGCAGCAGCGAGATAGGGCCCCGAATCCGATACTCGAATCCGTGAGGAGGGTTGATGGACACCATCTCAAGCCGCAACACCTCCCGGGTGCCCCCCAGGTCCTCAACCGCCTCGAGGATCGACCCAACTTGATTGGGCTCTCCGTGTACCCACTCAGCCGATACGTGATCCGGATGCCACTCCGTGTAGTGCTCGCACATGGTTGATAGCCAATCCCAGACCGCCTCGGGCGGGGCGTTGATCCAGATCGAATCTGAGAGTCTCCGCACCGATCACCACCTGCTCGTGTAGCTCTTGCATCATTGTGCTTCCGACGTGCCCCAGGCGCCAGGGTCGAATCCCACACCGAGGAATGCCAGAGACGATTCCGCTGGAAAGCGTCGCTCCAGGAGGCACACCGTCGGGTCGCAGGGCGGAGACTTGCTGATCGCGAAACAAGGACTCCTCGGCTGCCGCACAGCCCCGCCGGCTCCGCTTCAGCGTCGACGTCCCACAACCCACGCAGCGGCGACCCAGGCACCAACGGTCCAGGCCCCCAGGACGACATAGGCACCCGTGGCGCTGTCGACGAGCCCGTCGGTAAGCGCATCTCGAATCACCGTCGCCATGGCGTAGAACGGCAGGACACGGTGCAGCGAGGCCAACCATGCAGGGAACACCACGATCGGGATGACGATCGGCGAGAAGAGCAGCACGAAGAATACGAGCACATTCGTAACGAGGTTGGTGACCCGCGGATCGTTGATGACATGCCCAAGGCCGAAACCCACGGACGTTGCCATCAGCGAGGAGAGCGCGACCGCAGGCACGATGAGCCACGACACGCTGAGCTCGACGTCGTAGCGAACGGTCGAGATCCACAGCGACGCGACCATCCCCGGTAGTGCTGCGATCGAGAACGTGGTGAACACCGAAGCCGCCGACACGATCCTGGGCACGGGTATCGACCACAGGAAATCGTAGGTATCGCGCAGCTTGTGCTGGCCAATGAGGCTCGGCACCCACACCATCCCCAGCGGGATCAGCGCAAGTGCCGGAATGCCGGTAGCGACGTAGGCCTGGCCAACGGGCGGAAGCTCACCCAGATAGAACCCATACATGTAGGCCATGCCGCCACCCATCAGGGTCTGAACGACGAGGAGGAATCCGAGATAGGTCCGCAGATTGGTGATGTCGAAGCGCAGCATCGACACGTAGCTCTGCCACCAATACGAGGCCCCGGACCGGACCGCTGATGGAGCGAGCGTCATCGCCGCCTCCCCAAGACGAAGGTCGCGACACCCAATCCGATGCCCGCCCACACCCCGAGCACCAGGTAGGAAATGCCGACGTCCGTGACGAGTCCTTCGGTGAGAGCGGAACGCACGACCCGGGCCATGTGCGTGAACGGCAGGAACTCGTGCAGCTCGGCGAGCCACGCCGGCAGGTTCTCGGGCGGGAAGTTGATCGGGGCGAATCCCACCACGACGAAGATCAGGATCTGCGACAGGATCTGCGTGACGTCCGGGTTGGGAATTGCGTGGGCCATCGCGTAGCCGAGGATCGTGGCAGTAGCCAGGGTGACGGTGATGGCGGGCACGATCTCCCAGCCGATAACAAGATCGAGATCGAAGCGCCAGACGCCGAGGGCGAGAGCCCCGATCAGCCCGGGTACGGCGATGATCATGCTCAGCACCACCCAGGCGGCAGCGGCCGTGCTGCGCGGTACCGGGAGCGACCAAATGAAGTCGTAGACCCCCTGTTGCCGCTGGTTCGCGATCAGTTGAGGTCCGAGAACCAGACCCACCACGATGAGCGTGATCACGCCGGCGCCTGTGGTGAGGAATAGCGCCGATCGGGGCGGCATCTCGGTGAGAAAGAGCCCGATCCCGAGCACGAAACCCGCTCCAAAGAGGAATTGGACGACAACCATCAGGGGGAGGAGCAGCCTGAAGCCGGTGATCTCCCAGCGAAGCATGGCGCGAAACGCACGAAGCCAGTTGGCGGCTCCCGTGCGCTTCTCCGGGAGCGCGACCACCGCCGGCCGCTGCGTCATGAGTCAGGCTCTTTCGACACATGGCCGGTGAGTCGAATGTAGACGTCCTCGAGGCTCGCCGCCCCGAGGGCGTACTCCTCGGTGATGCCGCGGTCGGTCGCATCTTGCGCCCATGCGATCCCGACGCCGGCATCCGATTCCGCGATGAGCGTCAACAGGTTGTTTCCGACCCGCCGGTGGTCAACGACGAATGCCGGCAGATCCGGCGTGGGCCGCCCCGGCGCAAGCATGAGCTGGAGTCGCAGGTTGCCACGGTCCGCGGCCTTCAGCGACGACGGTGTGCCTTCGGCGACGAGGCGGCCCTCGTTGATGATCGCGAGTCGGTCAACCGATTTCTCGGCTTCAATGACATTGTGGGTCACGAGGAACACGGCAACGCCTTCGGCGCCGAGGCGGCGTATCTGCTCCCACATGAGCCGGCGCCGCAGGGGGTCGACGTCATTGGTCGGCTCGTCGAGGATCACGATTCGCCCCGGCCACACTGAGACCATGGCAAAGCCGACCAGCCGCCTCACACCCCCTGAGAGCTTGGCTCCCAGCGTGTCGCGCCACTCCCCGATCTGAAGCGCTTCGATCAGCTCGTCACGGCGCCGGTGCACCTCACCCGATGGACCACCACGGATCTGCCCGGTGATGTCGATGGCTTCACGCGCCTTGAACGACTCGATTGGCATCTGGGCCTGAGGAAGATACGAGCAGAGCTGGCGCGCGACGTCGGGATCTTCAACGAGATCGTAGGGTCCGAGCCGAATCGAACCCGACGTGGGCTTGAGCAGCCCGATGACTTGCTTGACAAACGTCGTCTTGCCGGCCCCGTTGGGACCCAGCAGCCCGTACACCTCACCGGGTGCGACACTGATAGTGATCCGGTCGTTGGCCAGAACGTCACCGGCGTTGTAGGTCTTCGTGACCGATTCCGCTGAGAACACCCATTCGCGCCCTTCCTGCGCTCCGGACCACGAATCCATCGGCCGATCGTACCAAAGGCCGGCCCGGCGATGCTCCTCGACCGACGCCTCGGTCAGAAAGCGTCACTCCTCAAGCAGAGCATCCAGCGGACGATGCTTCTGTCAAGTAGCGTCGCTCCACTTGACACGACCTCCGGCGCCACGACCCTCAGCCAGACCGACGGGGACTCCGGTACTTGGTAGCCCATTGAGAAGCTCGGCAACAGCGACCCCCCCCCATCAGGGACGCAACCCCTTCCAGCACGACAACCCACCCCCAACGCTACGAGACAGAACTGGCCCGTAGCACCCCCCGCATCATCAACCAGCCACATATGTCGCTCTCCTGGTCTATCCGTGGGTCAGTTTCGGCCTGGGAGCTGCGATGGGTGGCTGCCGAGGGCGAGGAGTGCAAGAGCGACGAGGGGTCGGCGCTGCGGAACCTGAACGCGATCCGGGTGAGCGAGCGGGCTTTGGTGTCGGAACTGGATCCGTCGCGCGTCGGCCTCACTAAACATCAGGGGGTCATTGCACCGCTTCGGCGAGTCTGTCTGATGGTGTCATCCAGTCGAGAGTTTGTCGAGGCCGGGTGTTGAGCGAGCAGGTGGCCTGGTCGAGATCGTGTTGGCTGTGGACGAGCCTACAGAGGAGCGCCCATGCGGACCCGCCCGCTTCCTGAGACGCCCGATGCCCGATCCCCGGCCGGAGCGGAGATCCCCTACCTGATGGAGGGCGCAGCCGGCAACATGATCCGTTCCACCGTCCCGAAGGGCCAGGTGAACCGGGCCACCGTCCATGACACGGTGAGCGAGTTCTGGCATGTCCTGTCCGGCAGGGGGGAGACTTGGCGCCGCGAAGAGGGTGGGGAAGATGCGGCCGTCCTGAAGCCAGGTGTCTCGATCGACATCCCGGTCGGTACTGCCTTTCAGTACCGCTGCACCGGGCCGGAACCGCTGCGGTTTCTGTGCGTCGCGACGCGACCCTGGCCAGGCAACGCGGAGGCAACCCTTCTCGACGGGCCGTGGGTGCCCACAGCGCCCAGCCCATGATGGCACTCGTGGTCGGCTGCAACGCTCGGGCGACGGCCGGGAGGCCGTCTGATGTCGCGGCTCGAACGAGCCGCGGATGCGGGCGGTGCGGACGTCTTCTACGAAAACAAGAATGCGTCCAGCCAAACCGGTCATGAGCGCCAAGAAACTCGCCGCCATCGTGGCCCACAAAAGCGGACTCATCAGGAAGCCACCCGCCCGAACTGCGACACTGTGGATCTGAGATTCCATGATCCACATCGTGCCCAGCCGCTTCCCGGAGATCAATCGGGCATCACCCCACTACAACCCTGAGAACCCTGAGAACGTATCCGGGCGGCCCATGTCGGCACATACGGGCGGGCAAGAACGGACACCAGAGATCGCCCACATAGCCGGATATGACTCGGGATTGAACGGGCCGAGGCGTTGCCGATGTCCGGACCTGCGCTTCTCGCCGAAAGCTTCGGCGACTCTATCGCTTCCGTTGGAAAGCGTCGCTCCACTGTGCTCGGACGATCACGAAACGACCCTTTTGCACACAAGCGTCGCGATAGCAGCTGTCTGACCGCGCCTCCGGTTGGAAGCGCCGCGACTCGTACTTCAACGGCGTCTCAACGCGCAGGGAAAGGTCAGATCGCCAACCGAGCGTATTGACACACCCAGCCGGATGTGGGCGGTCTCTTGTTGATGCTCTGGTGGCTCAGTCGAGGGTGAAGGCTCCGGAGACCGGCAGCCAGTTCATTCCTGCACCCGGCCAGACGAATTCCGAGTCGGCGTTGCCTTGGGCCAGTGTGTGGCGGAAGTAGAACGTGGTGTTTGACGGCCGGAACAATCCAGGTGTCTCAGCCCCGTCGACGATGCCCCAGTCACCGGCGACGAACCGGTCACCCGGATTACCGAAGTAGAACTGTCCATCCGCGATACCCGTCGTCAGGCTGTTTCGGTAGTAGAAGAACCCGCTCGTCTCGCGATGCAGGCCAATCTCGTCGATGCCGTCACCGTCCCAGTCGCCCACGACCGGTTTGTCACCCGCATCTCCAAACAAGAATGAGTAGTCGGCTGACCCCAACCCGCCGCCGTCCTTGCCCAACGCGTTGATGATGTAGAACCGGGCCTCGGACGGCCGATAGATCGACAGGGTGTCACAGCCGTCCCCGTTGAAGTCACCTGCAAGCGGTACATCGCCGGGATCTCCAAAGAAGAACGTCCGGTCGGCGTTGCCTTGTGTGTTGCTGTTGCGCAGATACGCGAAACCGTCTGACTGGCGATACAACCCCGGCGTATCAATCGCGTCACAATCCCAGTCACCCATGAACGGATAGTCACCCGGGTCCCCGAAGTAGAACTGAGACACCACCCCGGCACCATTGCGCAGACGCCACACCCCCGTGCCAGGATCCACCAATCCCACCGTGTTGGCGGGATCGACCTGGATCGACACCGTCGCCGGAGCGGAACCGCCGGATCGGGTGTCCTCTGCGCGATACGTGAACGAATCCGCCGTTGCAGACGAACCGTCGTGCACATACGTGAACGACCCATCGAGGTTCAGCGCGAAACTCGCCGCATGAGTGGGTGGAGACTCGAACCGCGCGATCAGCGACTCACCGTCGGGATCCGTGTCATTGCTGAGCACTGAAGGCCCGGACAACGTTCCACCTAGAGCCACCGAGTACGGCCCGTCGTCGGTCGCCGACGGCAGCCGATTCACCGACTCCCAAGCACCGTGCCACTCACTACCCACATGATCCGTCAAGTGGTTCACATTCGCACCATCCGGATCCACCATCCACAAGTCCCAATCCCCATCCAACTGCGAGGTGAACGAGATATGGCGACCGTCCGGCGACCACGCCGGATCACTCACCCCCAAATGCGACTTCGCAATACCTCGAACATCCGACCCGTCGGCGTCCATCACAAACAGACGCGCCCCCGACACAAACGCGATCTTCGACCCATCCGGCGACCACGCCGGGCTCTGGTCGCCGGACCCGCTCTGCGTGAGGTTCGTCACCCGGCTCCCACCCACAGTCATCACGTAGATATCCGAAGTCCCGCCTCGATCCGACTCGAACGCGATGCTCGACCCATCCGGCGACCACGCCGGGTCAAAGTTGGCGAACGAGCCGTCGGACGAGGTCACGTTCACCCGGTCCGACCCATCCGCGTCCATCACCCAGATATCCACACTTCCTGATGCGTCCGAGACGTAGGCGATCTGGGAGCCATCCGGCGACCAAGTCGGCACCAGGTCGTAGGCCGAGTCTGCTGTCAGATTCCGCGGATTCGAACCATCCGCGCCAATCACCCAGATATCCCACGTGCCCGAGGCATTCGACTGATATGCGATCCGGGATCCGTCGGGCGACCACACCGGATCGTCTTCGGATGCCGTGCCCGACGTCAGTCGGGTCCACTCGCCGCCGGCAAAGGCCCGCGTATACAAACTACCACCGAGATGATCGCGGTTCGATACGAACACGATCCGACCAACCGCGCCCGGCGCGACAGCATCAACCGCGCCTGGGGTGATCATCACCCCAGCCAGAGCGACCGAAGCAACAATCAACAGGCTCAGCCACGCCCGCATGTCGTCCCCTTCCCAATAGCGGGAGCCGCTACTCCAACCAACCCCGAACACCCCAAACCCGCCAGGGCACTAAGTCCCGAAAGCCGCCAGACACCCGGAACCTCACCCGCCCATATCGGCTCAGTGTCACGATCTGGTGACGCCTGCCGGGTTGGTTCTCCATATCGGTGCCCGCCGTCGGTGCAACAGGTGAGAGGCATCTTCGTGCGGTGCACACGTCCCGCCGTGCTCCCAAGGACCTTTGAACCCATTTCCAGAGACGCACTGGTGCAGTAGCGTCGCTCTAGGTGAACCTGTCCGGCAGAAGACGAGTTCGCGAGCGCGGCGGTCCTGTGTCATACGGCACCGTCGTGATGGCATCGCCTTCGAGCGGACAGTCGGTGGTCGAGGATGCGGGCCTCGGTCACTCGGGTCGATGGTCTTCGTTCTCTAGGCGTGGCGCCGACATCGAGATGGCAAGGCTAGCCCTGGAAGTCGAGGGCTAGCCGGGACCCGTTCATACGCACAGCAGACAACACCAGCTCACCCCGCAGTCCCCACCCGACCGGCGGCGAACGGCCACCCCCTCGGACTGCCGATATCGCCGGAAATGGTCAGGTAGCGTTGCCGCCGTTGGTCAGCAAGAACGCTGCGCGCCGGCCGTGAGCCAGCGGATCGTGGCGTCGGGGTTGACGTATCCGGATTCGTGAAACGCCTCCGGATCGGTACCGACAAGAACACCGTGAATAGTGCCGCCATCCGTGGAGTTCGGATCGTTGATTGAGAATTCGACGTTGTCCCCGCACCCAGGGCCGAGGTATGTGACCCGATCGCCGAGGCTTTGGAGTTCTCTGACGGTGGAGCCGACAGCGATGCCATCTGCAGTGCGCGCAGGCGGACCGGTACCGCCCCCGTATACGTAGCCACGCAGGCCAGGCGGCACCTCGACGTAATCGTCATTGTCAATCACCAAATCGGAGAAACTGACCAACAGCCCCTCATTTTCCCACCAAACAACACGGATGTAGTCGAAGCAGAGGTGTCCACCAAAGATGGGAACGGTGGCAACGTGGCAGGCTGACGGACCGCGGTCAGGGCCTGTCCAGTCTTCCGACTCAAAAGGTGACTCCTCAAGCCTGTCGTACGGCGGCGGGCCGAACAGATCGACCAAGACCGCCATCACCTCCTCAACCGGATCACCGAATGAAGCAACCCCAAGACCGTCGGCGGCAAGGACGATTGCCTCGTGAGGAGGTTCTGGCTTCGTCGTCGTGGTTGTAGACGTGTCGGTTGTGGTCGGCGCTGTGGTTGTCGTCGAAGGCGCCAACGTGGTTGAACCCGCCGCGGTGGTCGGCGCCTGGGTTGTGACGGTTGAAGTCGCGGGCGGTGGCAGCGTTGAGACCGATCCGGTGGTATCGGCTGGCACCGTCGTGCACCCTGTCGAAACGACGACTGTGAATGCGACGGTCCTTGCCAGTCGGAACATGCGGCGTCCCTTCACCTCAACCACACTGTGACTTCCGTAGCGGAGCATCGCCATCAGGCATCACCCCTACATCGTCGGCAGTGTCCACGCTTTAGGTGAGAGGCAGGTGCCGCCTATCGGCTGTGACTTCCGGTGGTCATTGCCGTGCGGTAGCGGGTACGCGTCGTTGTGCGCCGCACCCCTCAGGCGCAGCAGCGGATTGTGCTCCACCCGTCAACCGATACCGGCGCACGATCGACCACTCAGGTATCCCCTTCGTCGACGACAGCGACAACCGCGACCATCTCACTGGTCCTCCCAACCCGAACCGTCTGAGAACGTGGGGCACCACTCCCGCTGGGCACTCCCGGCGCGTCGCCGCTCAAATCCGTCGTTCGTCGAAGCGCCACAGGCCGGCGGCGCACGCCGCCGTGTACGCAGCATCGATCTCCGCGCTGCTTGGGCGACGGTCAATGGCGGCATACCGGTCGGTACCGGGCACTCGGTGCTCAGGCCGATACTGGCCCATGATGTTGACGTACGTGTCGGGAGAGATCTCGTCGTGGAGCCAGCGGAAGATCGACGCGGATTCGTTGATCTGGCCGGGCATCACGAGATGTCGCACGAGGAGGCCGCGGCGAGCCAACCCGTCTGGACTGAAGTTGAGGTCGCCGACCTGACGATGCATCTCGGTGATCGTCTCCCGTGCCCGCTGCGGGTAGTCAACGGCTCGGGCCAGCCGCAGGGCGGTCTGCGGGTTCCAGAACTTGAAGTCGGGCATGTAGACGTCCACAAGCCCTTCCATGAGCTCAAGCGACGCGATGGCGTCGTAGGCCGAGGTGTTGTACACGATTGGAATCCGCAGGCCCAGGGGAACGGCGAGGGCGATCGTTTCGGCGAGCTGCGGCGCAACGTGCTCGGGGGTGACGAAGTTGATGTTGTGACATCCCTGCTCCTGAAGTACCAGCATGAGATCGGCGATCTGCCCGGCGGTGAGCTCCCGCCCGGCATCGCTGGTGGAGATGTCCCAGTTCTGACAGAACACGCACTTCAGGTTGCAGTACGAGAAGAAGATCGTGCCCGAACCGTTCCACCCCCGCAGACAGTCCTCCTCACCGAAGTGCGCGAACGCGCTCGCGACGTACGGCCAACGCCCCGTGTGGCACACCCCCCGTTCGTCGGCGATCCGGTCAACACTGCAATCGCGGGGACATGCCCGGCAATCCTCGAGCTCTCTCCGTGCAGCCTCCACCTTGGTGTTGAGGCGACGCTCTCGCCATGTGCGCAGATACGCCGGCTCCCAATCGTCAACCACAAACCGTCGGTCGCCTGCATCTACCGGTCCCATCGCCTACAAGGTATCGCAACCGGGCCGACCCGTCCCACCCCAACACCCGGCGTTCACCATCGGCGTCGTCATCGACCAGCAAGCCAACCGCCTGTTTCTCGCCACGATTCTGAGCTTCCTGCTGGTGGGGGCTGCCAGTAGCGCCGACCGAAAACGAGATACAGCGGCGATGATCCTCTTCGCGCTCGTCTTCGCTGCGGTCCTGATCGTCATCATCGATCTCGACCGGCCACAAGAGGGCCTGCTCACGGTCCCCCAAACGGCGATGACCGACCTCCTGCGTCAGATCACGCCGGGGTAGTGATCCATTGGGGTTTGGCGAAGCATCACGGCTTTGCTCCAACTTCTGACGCCATCAGACAGAATCGCCGAGGCGTTGCGGTGACTCACTGACATCGCATGATCGAATCCGCTGGAGAAGAGATCGATGGGTGGCCTGTCACCCACGGCCTCGGCATGTCCGTTCGAACCGGAGAACTCACGCGTCGTCTCGCGACCGACGAATCACCCCTCGACACTCAGCACCCAACCCCCAGAGCCCACGACCGGTAGGCACGAATGCCGTTGCGAACCGAACCTGCGTGTCTCGACATCGGTGGCCGGCGGCGCCTCACCGCCGACCCTTTCCACCGACGATCAGGGCTGATGCCCTGCGCATCTGCTCCAGCATGCTGGCGGTGGAGCGATAGCCGGCCGGGTTCGGAACCAGGACAACGCGGTCCGCGCCCGAGGCGAACAAGCGGTCAACCGTGGCTTCGCAACTCGCTGTGTCTCCGGCCG
The DNA here is from genome assembly GCA_942491345.1 of uncultured actinomycete. Taxonomy (GTDB): domain Bacteria; phylum Actinomycetota; class Acidimicrobiia; order Spongiisociales; family UBA5794; genus JAHEEL01. The sequence goes on along the minus strand of CALOAN010000020.1, from coordinate 25,869 downwards.
CCACGAACTCCCCCAGCAGTTCGTCCGGCGGGCGCTCTGCGCCTGCGTTCGGTCCCCTTTGCTCGAAGTACGCTGCGAGCTCGATGCCCGCGGGCGAGGCCTCGAGCTGGGGCGAGCCAACCATCCCCGCCAGCATCGGCGCCGCCCACCGACCAAGGTCCCGGACGACTTCCACCGGTTCGTCTTCGGAGAGGGACAGCAGACAGAGAACGACCAGTTGGTGGGGATCCTCTCGGCGGCCTCGGCTCCGTCCTTCGTCGATCCGTTCTCGTGCCCAGGCGACATAGCCCGGTGAGCTGAACCAACCGAGCAGCGTGCCGTCTGCCAGCTCTCCGGACAATCTCAGCGAAGCCGGTCCGTGCACACCCAGATAGAGCGGAACCGGCCCGTCGGGTGGATGGAGGAGGCGAATGCGGTCGAAGTGGAAGTACTCGCCATCCTGGCTGATCTCCGCACCGTCGAGGAGCAGGCGTATCGCGGCGGTGGCTTCCCTCAACAGTCTCAACGGGGAAGCTGGCTGAAGACCCATCTGTTGCACCCAGGCCTGCGCTCCGTGGCCGATGCCGGCCATGAAGCGGCCCGGGTTGACGCCCGCGAGTGTGGCGAACTCCATCGCCGTTGTCGCCGGGTGACGAGCCGGCGCCGCCACTACGCCGAGCCCAACCGGAATTCGCCCAGTCGCAGCGAGGGCGGCGGCCACCGAAGCAACCCCGCCCAGTTCGAAGTAGTCCTCGGCCATCCAGATCTCTTCGTAGCCGAGCAACTCGGCCTCGGACGCGACCGCGCTCAGCTCGCCGGGCGGTGTTGTTGCTCCGATCTGGATTCCGATGTATGGCGAGCTCATCCTGCGGCTCCGATCTGCTTCCAGTACCTGACGATGTGATGGTTTCCCTGCTGGTAGATGTCGGGGAGGTAGCCGTGCGCCACCAGCGGTTCGTGAAGCGGGTTCTCAGATTGTGCGGTGACGGCCCCAAATAGGTGCATCGCGATCCCGGTCGGTTTCACCACCCGCTCGATCTCCGCCAACTCATCGGGCAACGCCCACCCAACCGCCTGGCAGGTCAGGAGTACGTCGGCACTGCCGGTCGGGAGGGGAATGGCATGCAGGAAGCCGTCCAACACGAACACGTTGCCGATCCCCATTTCGGCGGCCTTGTCCCGCATGAACCGCCGAAGTGTCCCGACCGGTTCTACCGCGAACACATGCTGAGCCGCAGGAGCGACTGAAAAGGCCACTCGACCGGTGCCGGCTCCGGCATCGATCACGACCTTGCCCTCGAGAGCCACCACCTCAGTGACCGCCGCCACGTCCCAGTTGACCCGCGACTCGGTGTCGTACATTCCCGGTTCACGCTGGTAGGCAATCCAGTCGGCGAGTTCCCACACCAGGAGCTTGCTCGCGGTCGCCAGATCACTTCCTTGAACCGGGTCGTGCTCGGTCAGCAATCGGGCCAGGAACTCCGCGATCGGGGGATGACGGGTGACCAGGAACCGATTGAGACCGGGGTGGGCGTGCACCACGGCTGCCAGCTCCCGGGCGGGAGCTCGTTCGGGCAGATGGGCGATCTGATGTGCCTCGAGAAGGAACAGATCGTCCACCACTGGGTCCAAGTCCGGGAACATCTCTTGGAGAAGCTCGCCGTAGCTCACAACTACCTCTCGGTGCTCGTCCGAAGCGATCTCCGCGATCGCCCACAACCTCCATGAGCGACCGGTCGCCAGCTCCACTTCTACGCCCTCACGTCAGGCAAGCGCCAGGGACATAGGACCATTCTCGGAGGCGTACGCGACGCCTCTGGCAGAAAGCACTTCGGTCGGGATCAGATCGCAGCCCAGCGAGTCGACGCTTTCCCCGCAGAGTGACCTCTGCCTCTCGGGGCACCCGAAACGCTGCGTTCCGGGCTCAGGACCGCGGGGCGTCGATTGCTGGGTGGTGGATCCGCACCGATAGACATGTGACGCACCCCTCCAGTTTCTCGAACTCAGAGATGTCGACGTGCACGGGTCGGTATCCCATCGTGGCCAGGCGAGCGGCTGATACCGGCGCCGACGACGACATCAGCAACCTGTCGTCGCCGAGAAGCACGACGTGAGCACCTTCTGGTTCGGGCATTGCCATGAATCGCCCGTAGCTGGCGACGTCGTCAACGTAGTCGGAATACCCAATGATGGTGCCATCAGGTAAAGCCGTCACTGCCGACTTGAGGTGGAGCACTCGTCGAACGGAAACCGGGCGCACGATCCAGCCACGCGAAGACAGAAGCGCATCGAGCTGGTTCACTGCGTGGAGCGTCGTTCTCCCGCCGACCCCAACGTACGCGGTGCGGTCCACCTTCAGCACATCACCGCCATCGAGCGTGCCCGGCGCCTTGATCCTGTGAATGTCCAGACCCAGACGGCGTGCAGCCTCCTCGGCGCCAGCGGTTTCGGAGCGACGGGCCGGCGCTCCGGGGCGTGCCACTACGGCAAGGTCATCGAAGACGACGATCGCGTCCTCGATGAAGACCGCATCCGGGCAATCATCCACAGGATCAACCTCCGAGATGTCCCAGCCCGTGTCCCGCAGTGTCTCGACGTACGCCGACCACTGACTCATGGCGAGGTCGATATCGACCGGCACCCGTTCTTGGTGCGTCACAAGGCCGTCGGCAAGCAGAGGACCCGGACGACGTACGAGTGCTAGCGGCACAGAGATCAGAGCCCCCATTGGCTACGCTGCCAACTGTCGACTAGCCGCACGTGATACCTCCCACAATGCCACGGATGACCATCGTATCAACCCGACCACAACGGCACCGATCGGCGGTCCGCAACCGACGATGCTTCCGTCGGAAGAGCGTCGCCGTGGCCGGTCGCAGGTAGGCCGGCGGGACTGTCCTGTGTAGGCTTGGAGGCCTGCACCCTCGAAGCGTAAGACGGAAGCGTGGGAGGAAAAGATGGACTACCAGGAACGCCGGGACGCCGCTATCGAGCGGATCAAAGAGAAGCGCGACTTCAGGATTCACGTGGTCATCTACCTGGTCGTCAACGTGTTCCTGGTCGGGGTCTGGGCAGTATCGGGCGGCGGCTACTTCTGGCCCGGTTGGGTCATCGCGGGTTGGGGCATCGGCCTGGTGTTGCACGGCTGGCAGGTGTATCGGGGAGAAAGACCGATCAGCGACGAAGAGATCCGACGCGAAATGGGTGAATCCGGCTGAGCGACCGCTATGTGCGGCGCCTCCCGCTGTGTACAAAGAGCCCGCGCTCTCGGAGCGTCGCCCACACGAGACCCGCACATCTCGGCACGCATGGGTGGTAACTGTTCAGTCGTTTCTTGGCCTTGAGAAGTAGCCAACGAGTCCCACAACAACGCCGAGACCTACGAGTCCGCCCCCCCTTCCGAACAGAGGTAGTTGCTCCGGAGGTGAACCCCAGCCGATGCCGGATCGGAGGCGCACGCCTCGTCTCGATCCGTCGAAGCACGCACGGATACGCCCGATTCAACGGCCGACTGCGAATATCACGCCCATTGCGAGACCGATGGGCAGCGAACGCAGCCGAATACGTCCCCCCGACCGGACGTAGGCGCGACTCGCTGGACGATCCTCCGAGGTGGGGCACCAGCCGCCGACCTACGTTGCCCGGGCCGCTTCGGGTTGCGGTCCGAGTTCGAAGCTCAGTCCTGCATGCGTCGTGAGGCGGTCGAGGAGGAGTTGGCCCATCGCAGACGACGGAGTCCAGGAACCGCCGCCGACCGGAAGGCGGTCGGAGTCCTCGGCGAGGCAGAGCGCTGATTCGATGATCATCCGGCTGGTTGATTCCGTGCCGGGGTCGCCCTCCCCGTGGAGCCGCGCAGTCATCGTGGTGCCATCGGCGAGCTTGCCGACCAGGATCATGCCCCACTCGCCGCTTTCTCGGGTCTCGGCGTCGGGACCTTCTCCGGGCTTAGGTAGCACGTATCGTTGCATGAGGGGGCGCGTCGGCGGCGCCGCGGTTGCCGCGATCTTGCCCGCGAACGCGAGTGCCTCGGATTTCGCCTTCAGCCAACCGAGGGGCCCGTCGGCAACGAGTTGGGCTTCCTCGTAGCGGAAGTCGGTTCCATACGGGTAGCCGAGGAGTGCGTTCGATCGGCGCACGATCTTGGTGTTCATGGGGCCCATGAAGAACGGCTTGGTCCATGCGTGGAGGTCCTCGTCGTACTCGACGCTGACGGACAGCATCTTGTTTGGCTGCTCAGGGCCTTCGCGCATTCCTTCGGGATTCAGGCTGTAGGGCTGCGTCATCGCCTCGCCGATCGACGTGTCGTCGCGATGCTCTATCCCGTAGATCAGGCAACCGGCCGTGCCGCCGCTGAATCCACCCTTGAACTCCTTGATCCTCATCTTGACCTGGGTGCACGGCTGCCCGTAGCGCTCGACGGCCGCTTGTTGGAGGAAGAAGACACCCAGGTCGGAGGGCACCGAGTCCATTCCGCACGCGTGGACGAGCCGGACTCCCCTGTGCTCGGCCTCGGCTTGGTAGGTATCGATCATTTCCCTGATCCAATGGGCCTCGGCTGCGAGGTCGCAGTAGTCGGTGCCGGTGCGCACGCAGGCACCGAGGAGTTCGGAGCCAAACATGGCGTAGGGTCCAACCAATGAGCACACCACCCTGGTGCGAGCGGTCATCGCCTCAAGCGCAGCGACGTCGTGGCTGTCGGCGGTGACGATCGGGATGTCGGCCGCGTCCGGACCGAGCTGATCTCGTACAGTTTCGAGCTTTGCCCGATTGCGCCCGCCAAGGGCCCAACGCACACTGATCTGGTTGCGGCAGCGGGCCGCCATGTGATGGGCGGCTCTCCGGCCGGTAGACCCCGTGGCCCCCCAGACGACGATATCGAATTCGCGCTCAGCCGGCATGACCCGTCCTCTCACGTGTCGCGTTCGTGTCCCGCTCGTCGTAGTGGACCCGCCGCGCCAAAGCTGGGCCAGAGCATTTCGACCCGTTCCCGGGTCGAACGATCCGCCACACGCCCGGGGACTGCAACGCGCCGCTTAAGATCCTCGGGACTGCCGCCAGGCCGGTGAGGATGCCGATCGGGCGGGTACGGCGTGCGGCCCGCCAGCGAGACGTGAGGAGCAAGCTATGCAGGTAGCCATCGTTTATGACAGTTCCACAGGCAAGACCAAAGCTGCGGCCGAGCAGATGGGCGAAATGACGCGTGCCGCAGGGCACGAATGCACCGTGGCGTCGATTCACGACGCCGATCCGGCCGCAGTGAGCCGGGCCGACGCGGTATGCATAGGAAGCTGGACCAAGGGCCTCTTCATCATTCTCCAAGGACCTACTCCGGCGACGCTCGAGTTCATCGACAAGCTCGGCCCGCTCGACGGCAAGCCTGCCGCCGCCTTCGTCACCTACGACCTGGCCATAGGGAGGACTCTTGGCAAGATGGCGGATCGACTCACGGCACGCGGTGCAAAGGTCACGGGTCAGTTCAAGTCAAAGGGATCCACGGTCGCGCCCGGTTTCGGCTCTTGGCTCAATAGCCTGGGAACCAACGTGACGTAGCAGTCAACACTCGTTGCCGCCCCGACCAAGCTCCGATGAGTACTCGATCTGCTCCGTCCGAGCTAACGCGATTCCACTGCCCAATCGGCAGCAATCTCGGCCGATTGTTGGATCACGTTCGACGGGAGTTCTTGGCGCGTTCCGGATGTGGGGCTGTGGGACGGGTTGAAGTCGGACAAAGCTGAGTTGTGCGATCGATTCGAGACTTGTGAGTTGCTGCGTTCTGTCGGTCGCCAGGGCGCGTTGAGCGGACGGGCACCCTCAACGCCTAGCTCAAGGATGTGTCAAGCCGACGACAGTGGGCTGCGTCGCAACCAGAGGTGTCTCCCGCCCACGCCTCGTTGCCGAAAAGGAGCAGAGCGACTGCACGAGTCACGGCGCTTCGGCACGAGGGCGTCGCAACGCGCCTTGGTGATTGGAACCGGTGTACCCCACCCGACGCTTCCGTCGCAGAGCGTCGCGACTGCAGACCACGGTCGTCACTCAGGCCGGCGCCCGCTCAAGACCCACCTTGACGGGCGGGCACAACGTGACGGTCGCCGGTCAACCTGGCCTTGTTTGTGACGTCGTCGCGTCGCGCTCCCCAAACGGGGTGCCGCTCGGTCAGGCTCTGATTATCCGTTCTTCGGATCGGCGCAGCACTGCACCACCAGCCCAAATGATCCCACCCAGCCGGTTGTGGGCGCCCGGTCTGCAACTAGCTGACGAAATCGGCGACTAGTGGCACCGCCTCCTCTACCGGGAGAACCACGTGGCTCTCGAACTCGATGAACTCGAGGTAGTTGAGGGTGTTTCGGTACAGGCCAGCGATGTCGTCTGTCTCCCCGATCACGAAGCCACCAGTGCCATCTTGTCGAAGGTAGTGGGATGTTGTGCCCGGGGCGTTCCCGAACCGTGCGAACGCCTCCAACAGGGCCTTGGTCTCGTCCTTCGTCATGAAGGGCTTGAACGTGTAGGTCGTGACGTACTTCATTCGCCTTCCTCCTCCTTTCCCGTCGGAACGTGACGAATCTGGAGCGGGATGCCTCGCATCCAAGCTCCTTGCACCACGAACATCGTTCCCCGCCCCCTCCCACAAGCCTACGCGGCAGTCTTCCAGCTCGACCAGACTTCCATCTGAGGTTCCCTCCGGCGCCTAGTGGACATCGCTGAAGTGATGCGACGCCACCCGCCCGAGATCCGAGTCTTCGAGGCAGTCACTCAAACATGCGATTCTGGGTCAGAGCATCGTTGTCCTGCTTGCGGAACCGATCACGTCTGATCCAGCAAGGACCCTTCCACACGAAAGCGTCGTTCAGGCACTGGTCGGCGCGTTGGTCCAGGCGCATTGATCACAAAGCGTCGTTCTCGGTGACTCGATCGAGCCGAGAACGAGACCGTCGAGCGTTGCGATGATCATCCGAAATCAACCCGACGAAGGGGGGGTCAGCGGCTACGGACGCGCGAAGTCGAGTATCTCGCTGGGCGTCCGCTTGTCGAACAACGCACCGAGATGGTCCTTGCCCTCGTAGAGCCTGAGCGTGCAGTCGGGGATCATGTCGGCGGTCTTCTCGTAGACCAACTTGGTGACGAATCGGTCACGGTCGCCGCACACCAGCAGCACCGGCACCGTGATGGTGGGCAGGATCTCCCAGCCATCGAACGCACTGAGGGCTTCGGCGCCGACCAGGAGGTCATCGGAGCCGGCCGACAGGATCACCCGCCCCATCACCAATGCCAGGAGGCGGGCGACCAAGGGTGGACGGAGGTCGGGGAACATGAAGCTCACCATTGCCACAGCCGCGTCGGTCCTGCGTCCGGCGCTGTTCAACCGCGCCGACTCCAGATTGGCCGCCTTGTACGCCTCGTCCAGCGTGTAGCCGGCAACAACGATCGCGATGTGTGCGAAAAGGTCGGGGTGTTGGGCAGCCAGGCAGAAGCCGATCATGCCGCCGCCGGAATCCCCGACGACAAGGTCGACCTTCCCGTCGAACTCCTCGACGATCAACCCGGCGTAGTCCTCAGCCATGTCCTCGAGCGTCCAGCCCTGCGGCAGATTCGGCTTCTGGCCAACCAGGAAGATGGTGTACCCGGCCTCGACGAATGAACGGAGCATTCGCGTCATCAACACCAGGTAGCCGCTCTTCGGCACGCCACGACCGCGGCCACTGCTGGGGCCGACGTGACCGGTGTGGCTCGGGTCGGGAATCCACAACAGCGACTTCACTCCCGAACCGAACCGCAGATAACCCATGCCGTTGGTGAAGGTGCCCGCCACCACTTCAGGCTCCCCCCGGGGCCGCCGGCGAACCGCTACGACGCCGATCGCGGCGACGGTCAGCGCTCCGCCGATGGCCACAATTCGTCTGCGCACGGCCGACGTTCCTAACGCCTGCTCCTCATTTGCCGCTCACGATCTCCGTCTGCGGCGCCACAATCAAACACTACACACCCATCACCAACCTGCGACCCCTCCGTTCGGCTTTCCGCGCTCGTTACGCGGGCTTGACCGGTTCGTAGCGTCAGGCGAGCGCGTTGCCCACTATGGGTTCTTCCTCTGTCGGTCGCATCGACATCCGGTACGGTAGGACGTGAAGCGGACTCGCGTGCGAGGTGCGCACGACAGGCCTCTCGAAGCCGATCGAAGGGATCTTCCCGAACACGATGGCCTACGTCCGGTTGGGTGATGGCCCCAAGACTCTGTTGGTGATCCCAGGCGGACCCGGCAACGACCCGCCTTCCGGGCGACAGGTCCCGATGATGATGGGCCGGTCGCGTTGACCCACAGAACCCTCCCCGGTTCGATACGCCCACGTCGAGCGGGCTGTTGCCGACGCTACGCCGGGATTCACACTCGTGTGCGATAAATCCAGACGGGGATGGCATAACGCCCGACATCCTGTTTGACCGAGTTCCGTAGATGGAGCAGATCAAGAACCGGCTCCACCTCGATCTCTGCCCCGAGGATCAGGCGCTGGAGGTCCGATCGGGGCGGTCGGCGCGACGCACACGCTGTACCGGAAGAGCGCACATATCGACGGGTCCGCGACATCGCTGAGCGGAAAGCCTTTCACCCCAACGGTTTCGTCGCAGGTTGAAGTCGCGCACACTCGGACGGAGCGTTGCGCCGCTCAGTCGGCGCCGACGAGGTCGACCGTGGCGAGGTCCGCCTTCCAACGGTCGATCAACTCGTGATCCTGGTACGGATTGCGATCGAGCCACGCCGCTACGTCGAGCGACGGGAAGCGTTCTCGCACGATGTTGGCCGTGGCTTCAGCGCGACGGTCGAGTCCGAGTTCCACCTGAGCCGCCGTCAGACGAGGAGAGCCTCGATGTTGTTCGGCTGGTACTCAAGGACCGACTCGGCCACCGACGCCGCCTGCTCGGTCTTGTTCCCGATGAACAGAGAACACGCCTTGACCGTCGGATACCACGGCTTGTTGACACCCGTCAGCCGCATGGCAGTATCGAGGAGACCGACGGCCTCCTCCCATTCACCGAGGTAGCGCCTGACGCTGCCCTCGAGGCCAAAGGTCACATCGCATGTTGGTCGGGTGATCTCGAGTGCCTCCATCGTTTCGACGGCTTCGTCGATCCGCCCTAGGGACATCAAGGCGGCGGCCTCGACCGCCTGTGCCAGGCCGGTCGGATCGTCGAGGGTTCGGGCGCGGTCTGCCTGCTCGCGCGCAAGCGCGAGCGAGGCCGCCGGATCCGTCGACCAGCCGCTGGCCGCTCCGATCCAGTTTGCGAACGCCGCAAGCACCCAGCCATACGGAAGGTCCGGGTGTGACTCGGCGACCTCGCCAAACAAGCCGAGACCCGTCTGCCATCCCTCCCGCGTATCGGAGCGAAGGTGGAACCACCCCATGTAGACCTTCTCGATGGCATCGGGATCGCCGATCTCGGAATACAGGCCGGCGGGTGCGCCAACGATGAGCTCCACCTCGATCGTGTGAGCGACCTGTTCTGACAAGGTCTCGGAGAGTTCGAACATGTCCGCCGCCGTTCCCGTCACCTTGTGGGCCTTCACGACGTTCATCGTGGTCACGTCGATCACAGTCGCATGAATGCGGAGGCGCTCCCCGAACTGGTGCACGCCGGTCTCGAGTATGTACCGGACGCCGGTGCCGCGGCGATCCCCAGCGTCAGCGTCGGCCGCGTCGACCACAACGAGCTCGGGGATCGAAGACAGACGGTGGATCGCGTCGACGCGAATGAGCCTGGCAGCGGACGCAACACCTTCGTCGACACTCTCAACGTGGATGGGGAGGACCGCAATGCTGGGAATCTCGAGTCCGAGGCGAGAGCCCATGCCTACCACGGCATCGGTCGGCAGGTCAACGAACTCATAGACCTCGATGGGCTCCGGGATGTTCTTGAGGGTCTGTGCCCCGATCGGCCTGAACCTGAGCGCCGGCTCGTCGAGCTCTCGATACACGGAGCCGGATATCGAGAGCCCGCCCGCCTTCGCCAGCGCCTGGATACGTGCAGCGATATTGAGGACATCGCCCTCGAAGTGGCCATCGGATACCGAGACCTCCCCCCGATCGATCCCCATCCGAAAGCGCAGCCACTGGGCACGTGGACGGGTGGCATTGGCGGCTTCAAGGAGCGAGCTGATGCCGATCGCGGCGTGGACGGCATCAGTGGCATGATCGAAGACCGCCATGAAGTTATCTCCAACGAAGTTCACGAGGCGGCCGCGATTCTCGGCGATTTGGGTCTCCACCTCGCGTCGGGCTCGGGACATCGCGAGGGACGTTCCGTCGTGATCATCGGCGAGCAGCCGGGAGTAGCCGACGACATCCGCGTTGAGGGCGCACACCGCTGAACCATTGTGTTGGAGCATGAAAGCAAGCGTATACGCCGGGCTGGCCGCCTGACGGAGAGAAAAGGCGCTGTGTCGATGAGCCCCGGGTGACAAGGTGGTGCGGAGCTACGTTCGTCTGCCGTTGCCCTGGCGAGCGCAGGCCAATTGCGATGCACGGTTGGTGCGCCCCCGCAAAGGCGCGAACTCTCGGCGAGATCCTGGCGTTGCTCTTTGCGTGCGACTCGAACCCTGAGACCGCGCTGCGGAACCGGTCCTTCTTCACCCTCCTGTACCGGACCGGACTCCGATGCAGCAAGGCACTAGCTCTCGAACCCAAGGACATCGACTTCGTGTCCATGTCGATCCGGGTCCTCCACGGGAAGGGCAACCGAGCAAGGACCGTCGGAATCGACCCGAGAGCGCTTGACGTTGTCCAACTATGGTTGGACGAACGGTCGCGGCGCGGGTTCGACAACGCTCAACCACTCTTCTGCACCCGCAGCGGAAGGCCCATGCCGAGCTCGTATGTGCGGAGCATCATCAAACGCCTCGGCATCCAGGCCGGCATCCCGAAATGCGTCCAAGCTCACGGCCTGCGCCATACCCATCAGAATGCCTTGCGCGAGCGTCGGCGTCACATGATTCTTCACATGACGCGTTGCGCAAAAAGGCTTTCACACCAACGGTTTCGTGGTGGAGAAGTCGTCGTATCTCGCGGCTGGCCCTTCGGAGACCGTCGCGTTCAGATCGGCGGTTCGGGGTCGTACTGAATGTACCGGCGGACTTCCCGGGCACGCTCCACCGAGTGGAGCCTGGCTACCAGATGCAGGGCCATGTCGATGCCCGCCGAAACGCCGGCCGCCGTCACCACCTGTCCGGTGTCGACAAAACGGTCATTGGGCCGCACCTCGATGTCGGTGCCGAGGGAGGCGAGGAGATCGAGGCTGCCCCAGTGCGTCGTAGCGGGCAGGCCGTCCAGGAGACCGTTGTCTGCCAAGACGAGCGAGCCCGTGCACACTGACGCGATCAATGTCCTGTTCTCCGCCTGGTGTCCCACCCATTGCCGGATGGAAGGATCGCCGACGTGCGGGCGCGTACCGGCGCCCCCTGGATAGATGAGGACATCGAACGCCGGAGCAGTGTCCCAGGAGTAGTCGGGAAGGACGCGCAATCCCTTGGCGCAGCGAACGGGGCCGCCAGTCTGCGCAACGGTGAACGTCGTAACCCCGTCGTCCGGCCAGCCCTGACCCCATGCAGCGAGTACTTCCCACGGGCCGACCCAGTCGAGTTCCTCAGCGTCGTCGAAGATGAAGAATGCAATGGATGTTGACACAAGGCCAGTCTGGTCGACCGACGCACCGTGCGAAGCGGATTGCCAGCAAGTTTGGCCGCTTCGGTCGATGTGCCCAACACCGCGACGCTGCATGCGCCACCACCGCCCCATACGACATTCGGCCACCGAACGCACGGGTGTGGTTCAGCGCCGATTGCTTGTCCAAACGCTTCGCTGAACAAAAGTCGCCCTCGAATCGACTGCTCAGCGTCCGTCACCGTGTCACTTCGGTGTACACGACTGTTGCGAGCAGCGGCCGGTAGACGACCACGGCAATGGCGCTGGCGATGAGGGCAAACAGGGCAAAGGCGATGGTGTTTGCGGTCGCAGCGGCGGGGTCACCGGCGGCTTGCATCACGAACGCCATGCCGGCGACGGACGATCCCAGCAGCGCCATCCATGCGACGGCCGCGTATTTGGCTCTGTCAAGCCAGCGCATCCCGCGCAGGCTGCCGACACCGACGACGACCAGCGCGGGAACGACCAGCCCGAGATCCATCATCTTGACCAGCCAGAACACGGCAGGGTCGGCGAGGTACTCGGTGCCGGCCGGCTGGTCTCGCCAAGCATCGACGAGGCCGGGCAGGTGCAGACCGACTGCCAGAAACGCCGCCACCACCAAAGCGAACGACCCGAGTACCCACTCCACCCGTCTCGGCATTGCCGGCAGCGCGCCAACATCGATGATCGTCCAGGCCCGGATCGTGATTGCTGCGGCGAGCATGAAAAGCCCGAGAAACAAGGCGAAGAAGCGCTCACTGTTACCCGGATAGCGGACCACGTCACCGCCAAGGGCGAGCTGCGCGTACACGTAGAGGGCATAGACGGCCGGTCCCAGAGCGAGAACAGGACCCGCAGGATGTCCCCGCTTGACGAGGATTCCGGCCAGGATGCTGGCAGGGGCCACCAGGATCAGGCCGGCCACGTCGCCGCCCCTGATCTGATTGGCCGCCCCGTCCGACACGTGGTAGCGGATCACGTCGGCCACGAGCGGTCCGAGCAGGCTGACCGCGCCCGCACCGACACCAAGGACGACGAGTCCGACGGCAAGCAAGCGGTGATTGGATGTCTCGGGTGACTTCGTCGAGATGGTCGTGCCATGCCGGAGCGTTTCCATCGTCATTTGGCACCACCTTCATGCCTGGCGTCCTCATGACCCCTGCTCGTCGTTGTCGTGGGTTCGTCTCTCATCTCTTCTCCTCAGTTGCTGCGCCTGTTCCCGTGCGGTGGTGCTCGGAAGCGGACGGGTCAGGTCACGTCGCGTAGCTGGACCGCAACGAGTCCTGCGACTGCGGGAATGGCCGCACACGCGACCAGTGCAGCAATGGCGGAGAGGAGCGCGACGTCGTCCCCGACTCCGGAGACGACGTTGGCGAGTGTGCTCGGCGCCCACGCGGCGGCCCCCTTGGCGAGCTGCACTGCGAGCGGCGGCGCGATGATCAGCGCCAGGACGGCTCCGGTCACGGCTCCGCCGGTGTTGCGGACGAGCGCACCGATACCGGCGCCGAGCACCGCGCCTGCTGCTCCGGCGAAGGACGACGCAGCGAGCACACGGGCGAGGCTTCCGGCTGAGACGAGGAAGTCGAAGCCGGTCGTCTGGAGTGACGCCATCACCGCTCCTGCGGTCAGCGCTGCACCGACGAGGCCGAGGATTCCGCCGGCGATGAGGACCGCAGTGAACTGGGCGATCACTGCTCGATACCGCCGCGGGGTGGCGATGAAGGTGGGTACCACGGTGCCGTGGCCGTACTCGCGAGCGACGGCGATGGCTCCGAAGAACCCGGCGATCATGAGTGCATTGGCTCCAAAGGCGATCAGGGATTGCTGGTCTCCGGCGGTCGCGAGGAAGTCCTTTGATCCGTCCATGTCGGTTCCGAAGATGACGGCGGCGGCGTTCGTCGCACTGACCACGGCGAGCACTGCGAGGAATGCCAGGGGCATTCGGGTGCTCGTGAGCTTGCGGACCTCGGCTCGAATGAGATTGATGTTCCTCACGACAGGACCTCCGTGTTGGTGGGGCTGGGTTCGTTGTTGGTCCACGCCAGGAAGAGCTCCTCGAGCGAACCGGTTTGCGACGAGAGTTCGTGGAGCACGACACCCTCGTGGTGCGCGTATTCACCAATTTCGTCGATGGCGAGACCCCGGACAATCAGCGTGTTGACGTCATCTCGGGCGACCGTTCCACCGAGGCGCTCGAGCCCTTCCGTCAGGTGGTCGGGCGATGTCGTCCGCACGAGCGTGGCGGCCTGCTGCAGATCACGAATCGGGCCACTGGTGACCAGTCGGCCCTGGTTGATCACGACGAGGTCGTCAGCCAGGTGCTCGATCTCGCCGAGAAGGTGGCTGGAGACCAGGATGGTGTCGCCGTTGGCAGCCCGGGAGCCCAGGACCTCGCGCAGGGTTCGCATGCCTTGCGGGTCGAGGCCGTTGGCCGGTTCGTCGAGAATCAAGATGGGCGGCTCGCCGAGGAGCGCAGCCGCCAGGGACAGCCGCTGCTTCATGCCAAGTGAGTAGGAGCCGACCCGCCGGTTCGAGGCGCCGCTGCAGAGGTCGACGAAGGTGAGCGCTTCGTCAACCCGGTCGAGGGGGATGCCTGCGGCGCCGGCCACGATGCGAAGGTGGTTCCGGCCACTGCGGCCCGGATGGAAGGCGTTGGGCTCGAGCACGACTCCGACGGTGCGGGCCGGATCCGGAAGGTCGCGGTAGCGAAGCCCCCCAATCGTCGCCTCACCGGCGTCGGCTGACGCCAGGCCGAGCAGGACCTTCATCGTGGTGGACTTGCCGGATCCGTTCGGACCGAGGAATCCGGTCACGCGGCCGGGTCGAACAACGAACGTCAGATCATCGACCACGGTGTTGGGTCCGTAGCGCTTCGTGAGGTGCCGGACCTCCAGCGGATGCTGCCGGTCGGTGCGTTCCTGAGACGTGACTCGAGGCCGGCGGTGGCTTGGTGCGATGGTTTGCGCGGTCATGTGGTCATCACCTTTCGGGGTTGGTCGGCGAGGTCTGGGTGAGGACGGTGCCGACCATGAATTCGACGAACTCATGCGGCTGTTCCCAGAGTGGGCGGTGTCCTGAGGTCTCCAGCACGGCCATTTCCTTGATCGGTGCCTCGATCATCGGGTACCACTCGTCGAACGGCTCGGCTCGACCTCGGGCCTCATTCGCGCCTTGGACGAAGAACATCGGCGTCTCGAATTCGGTGGCGGTCCGGCGGAAGTCGATCTCCTGGAGCTGCGGGTACAGCATCGCGAACGTGTCCATGAAGGCACCCAGGAGGTGGACCTGGTCGATCAGCGCATACTCGGACACGATGAAGTTCTCCGAGAACCCGCCCTCGCCTTCAGCGTTGAGGCTGTGGTCGTACGGATAGACGTCGTGCTCGTGCGCCAACGCCGTCTCGTACGGGAACATCTCGTCGTAGGGCGGCGGGCCGATGCTCACGAGGTCGTCGAGCAGACCGGTCTGGCCACTCGTCATCGCCCACGCAACCGTGTCCTCGTAGAAGATGCGGTCGGTGGCGACGGGGCTCACCATCTGGCCGCTGCCGATGAACGCGCGGAACAACTCGGGGTGGTCTTGCACTGCGAGAACGCCGAGGACGGTGCCCCAGGACTGGCCGGCGAGGTAGATCTCATCCTGGCCGAATCGTTCCCGCAGGTAGTTGGTGACGGCGATCGTGTCGTCGATCGAGCCGGCGAGGGTCAGCGCCGAGCCCGGGTCGAGTTCGTCGTATGCCCTCCCGGTCCCCCGTTGGTCCCAGGTGACCACGGTGAAGTACTCCTCGAGCTGAGGCAGATGATTGCGCATGGCGCCGAGTTCCGAGCCGCCAGGTCCACCGGCCAAGAAGAGCAGCACCGGGTTCTCGACGCTGTGACCCCGGATCATCATGGGCAAATCGTGACCGTTGCTTTCGACCGACGTGAGCTCGGCGATGCTGCCCGCAACCTGATCTCCGTTCGCGTCGACGATCGGAGCGGTGGAGGCGGGCCTGGCGAGCCCGATACTCAGCGCGATCAGCGCTAGACCGACGACCCCGGCGGCGATGCGCCGCCCGTATGGGACGCCACGGCCACCGGCACCGGCGTCCTGACCCACCGATCGGGCGGTACCCGCTCCGATCGCTGCGCCGAGCGCCACGGGAACCAGCGACAGCAGCCCGTGAAACCCACGCCCGACGACGAAGGCCAGCAGCCCGTAGGTGCTCGCGTGAATTCCGTCGACGGTTGGGCCGCCGGCACCCGCTCGGACCAGTTCGAACACGACGGCAAACGCCGCCGGAGCGGCGAGGATCGCCCACCGCGACCTTGCGACCAGCCCGGCAATCCCGCCGACGCCGAAACTGATCGCGATGGACCAGAGCGCCTCACCGGAAGTCAGCGGACCGCGTGGGGTCAACAGGCCGGCCACCAGGCCCCATGCGGCGGCGGTGGCGAGCGCTGCTCCGAGTCCGAGCCGCCAATCCGACCACAGCCGTTGGAGTGTCGACTGCAGCCGTTCGGTGGAGCGGTCCAGCCTGTTCCGCCGCCGCTCGGGCGGTGTAGCCGCGGGAGCAGGGCTCGGTGCGGCGGGGGCTCCGTGGGTAGCTGGGTGTTCCGGCCCCGGTGTGGTGGTGATCGTCACGAGCGTTCCTTTCGCTGAGTGGTGGCTCGACATGGCGGTGTCGGCAGCCTGTGGGGTCACTATCCGCCACGACCGTCGTAGCCGTCGTCCCCCCGCGGCGGTGTTTCCGGGCCGCGCCTGTAGGGGGACACGCCATCACCCCGTGGGGGGACGACGGTGTCGAGGCAGGCCGGTACTGTTGATCCGTGATGCTCGAACGGCTCCGTCCAGATCGACAGCAAACCCGCAAACTCGTGTGGTTCGCTTCCGACGCGCTCATCGCCGTCATGCTCATCTGGATAACGGTCGAGTCACTTCGAAGCGACGCCTACATCTCGGAATTCGGGCCGGTCGAGGGGTGGGGATGGGTGCTCGCGATCAGCCCGACACTGCTGCTCTTCGTCCGGCGGCTTGTCCCTGCGACGGCGCTGGCCGTCGCCACGCTGCTCTACATGCTGGCCAGCGTCTGGCAGGGAGACAGCAATGCCCCGCTCGCCGTCCCATTCTTCGCCTACTCGGTCGGATTGACCCGGCCGGTCAGAGTCTCGGCGCTGATGGTCGGCACTGCAGCCGTGGCTATGTCGACGAGCCTGTTCTATGGACCCGGAGACCCGGTGCTGCTCTCGGTCCCGGTGACGTTCATGCTGTTCGGCATCGGCTGGCTCGTCGCCGTGAGCATCCGCTACAACCAAGACCGGGCAGTCGCACTCGCTGTCGAGGCCGAGGAATTGCGAACAACAGCTGCGCGAGTGGCCGAGCAAGCGGTCGCCGATGAACGCTCCCGGATCGCTCGGGAGCTGCACGACGCCGTTGGACACGCGGTCAACGTGATGGTGATGCAGGCCGGCGCAGCGCGCTTGGCCACGGACGACGAACGCCTTGTTCAGGCGCTGCGTGAAATCGCACGCGTCGGCCGGTCAGCGCTCACCGACCTCGACCACATGCTCGGCCTCCTCTACGCGGAAGGTGACAACCTCGCTCTGCTCTCTCCCACTCGCAGCTCCGCCGATATCGTCCGCCTCTGCGACGAGACGCGGGCAGGTGGCGCCGACATCCACCTCCACAACCGCTGTGATGAAGCGCTCGACCGCACCATGGAACTCCCAACCGGAGCTGCGGCCTATCGAATCGTCCAGGAGGCGCTGACGAACGCCCTCAAGCACGCAGGTCCGGCCCGCATCGACGTCACCCTCGAATGTACCGAACGCCACCTCAACATCACCGTCCAGGACAATGGTTTGGGAGCCAACGCTCCGGCCACCCCCGGAGGCGGTCGGGGCATCGCGGGGATGACCGAACGAGCCAACGTCCTAGGGGGAACACTCGCTGCAGGACCGCTCGACAGCGGCGGATTCCTTGTGGAAGCGCAGATACCTCGACCGGCCGAGCCCGACCGACCGACCGCCAGGTCGGATGGCCACATGGAGGCGCGTCGATGAGCATCGAGGTCTTGATCGCCGACGACGACACCCTGGTCCGTGCCGGGCTGAAGATGATGATCGAGACCCAACCGGACCTCGCCGTTGTCGGTGAAGTCGGCGACGGACAATCGGCCGTTCGGGTGACCGCTGAACTCCAACCAGACGTCGTGCTCATGGACATCCGAATGCCGGACATGGATGGCATCGAAGCGACCCGCCAGATCTGTGGAGCGGCACAACTCGACGACCCGACGGCCGGTCCGCGGGTCCTGATCCTCACGACCTTCGAGCTCGACGAATATGTGTACGAGGCGGTGCGCGCCGGAGCAAGTGGCTTTCTGCTGAAACGCACCCCTCCCGAAGATCTGCTCGACGGGATACGTGTTGTGGCGTCGGGCGATGCACTGCTGGCACCGTCCGTGACTCGGCGGCTCATGAAGGAGTTCGCAGACGCCACGGCGCACGGGCAACAGCCAACTGACGTCCGCAACCGAGAGCTCGATCGCCTGACCGATCGGGAGCGCGAGGTTCTCGTGTTGATCGCACACGGACTGGCCAACCGCGAAATTGCCGAGAAGCTCTACATCGGCGAAAGCACGGTGAAGACACACGTCAAACGGATCCTCATGAAGCTCTCACTCCGAGACCGGGTCCACGCGGTCGTCTTCGCCTACGAAACAGGGCTTGTCCTGCCCGGGGGCACGACCTGAGGCACGTTCCCCAAGTACCTGAAGGTTCCGTCTGCGCCGACTCTGTCCGTGCGGCCGATCCTCGTGCCGTCCCAGCGGATCCTGACACACGTTCCCGGTGTGTCGTCACGGCCAAACCCCTTCACCAGGGATTTCGCCGCAGAGCGACGCTTCTCGTCAGAGCGTCGCTTCGAGGGTGCCAACACTCCCCCGCTGACGCTTCGTTGAGAAAGCGTCCTCGTTATTCGGACCGCGTTCTCTCAGGTCAAAGGCCATGCGCTTTCGCGATTGCGCCACGAGATGCAACACGACCACTCCCCGAAGGTTGGGAAGCAAAGGCCGGCGGGCAGCCGTATCAACCGGAGCGACTCATCGACAGCGGCTCACGCCGTGCCTTCCAGCTCCTCGAAGAGCGTGATCTGAATGCCGGCCGGAGCTTCCAGCCTCGAGTTGAGGGAGCGCCACGGTGTTTCGGTTGGAGGTGCGACGAGCTCGGCTCCGGCATTCACCAACTCGTCGGTCGTTGAGGACGCATCGGTGACCTCGAAAGCTATGCGGATGCTCCGGCTCACTTCATGACCGACCTCGAGTTGGTCGATGAGCCTCCGCTGCTCTGGATTGACGATTTCGAGGGTCGCCCGGCCGGCCTGGAGGGCCATAACTCGGGCTCCACCTTCGCTCTCGACGAAGAACTCCTCGTCCAGGCCCAGGGCATCTCGATAGAACGCCACGGCCGCGTCGAAATCATCGGCTTCCACTACGAGACGTAGCTGCCTGACCGTCGGCGGTGGGGCCTCATCGCCCATGTGAACTCCCCTCTTCAGCCTCAACCTGGGTGCCTAACCCCGCTTCCGGGCGACCCACTTCAGGAACCTGGTAGTCGGCCAGGTGTTGGCCACCATCGCCTTTTCTACCCAGCCGCGCTGGGCATTGAGCACCCCATACTCCATGCGGCCGAGCTCGCTGGGGTGGTGCGAGTCGGTATTGATCACGAAGGTGACGCCGTGGTCGATGCCGATGCGGATGGCTTCGGGCGTGGCGTCGAGGCGTTGCAGGGCACCGTTGATCTCGATGGCGGTTCCGGTGGCGGCCGCCGCCTTCATGACGGCCTCCAGGTCCAGCTCGATCCCGGGGCGGCGGCCGATGTACCGCCCGGAAAGGTGGCCGATAGCGCTGACGGCCGGGTTGGCCATTGCCTGGATCACCCGCTCGGTTTGCTGGTTGCGGTCGAGATCGAAGAATGAGTGCACGCTGGCCACCGTCCAATCGAACCCGAGCTGGAAGTCGAGGTCGTAGTCGACTGAACCATCTTTCCCGATGTTCAGCTCACAGCCATGCAGCAGCCGCATTTCGGGATAGTCCTCTTGAACCTTGGTGACCTTCTTGCGTTGGGCCAGCATCTGCCGCGGTGAAGCACCATTGATGGTCAGGTCTTCACCGTGGTCGGTGATGGCAAGGTAGCTGTAGCCCCGGGCGGCAGCCACTTCCACCATGGCCCTGAGCGGTGCCCGGCCATCGCCGGACAGGTCGGTGTGATAGTGCAAGTCACCCTTGATGTCCTTGAGCTGCACGACCTTGGGCAACCGGCCTTCGGCGCCTCGCTCAACCTCCCCGGTGTCCTCCCGCAATGGAGGTGGAATGAGCGGCAGCTCGAGGGCTGTGTAGATGGCCTTCTCGGTCTTGGAAGCGACGATCTCGCCAGTCTCGACATCGGACAGGCCGTACTCGTTGAGAAGCCAACCCCGGTTGATGGCGAGTTGACGCAGGTGAATGTTGTGGGCCTTGGACCCCGTGAAGTAGAGAAGAGCAGCTCCGTACTCCGCGGGCTTGACCACCCGCAGGTCAACCTGGATCCCGCGATGGGTCACGACCGAGCTCTTCGTGTCTCCCCGGCCGATGACCTCGGACACCATCGGCATCGTCGTGAAGTACTCCATCACCAGGTCGGCGTTGCTCGACGACACCAGGATGTCGATGTCGCCGATGTCCTGACGGAAACGGCGCAAGCTCCCGCAGTAGTCGGCTGCCTTGACCGCCGGCATCTCCAGCAACTCAGCCACGATCGACCGAGCCAGTGGGAGGGCATCGACGATCGGGGTCCGGGTGTCCTTGCCGTGCAGGCCGAGCCGCTCGATGGCGTGGGCGATCTTCTCTTCGCTCTTCTGCCCCAGCCCCGGCAGCTCCCGCAACTGCTCCGCCGCCAGCGCCGCCTGAAGGTCATCAAGGTTGTTGATGTCAAGCTGATCGCGCAACATGGTCAGGGTTTTGGGACCGAGACCGGGAATGCGGGTGAGGTTGACGAACTCGGCCGGGTACTTCTCCCGCAGACCGTCGAGCTTCTTCATCGTGCCGGTATCGATGAACTCACGGATCTTGGCAGCGGTGCTCTTGCCGACGCCCTTCATGGCTATCAGTTCGGTCTCGCTCAGGCTGACTACGTCGGCCGTAGTGGTCTCAAGACCCTCAATGGCGTTGTCGTAGGCGCGCACCCGAAACGCTTGCGGGTTCCCCTCCTCCAGCGTTATGAGGGTACGCAGCTCTTTGAGGGCGTCGAGTATCTGAGCCTTGGTGATCACAACTGGATTATGGCCGGACGCGCTTCGGATTCAGCCGGACGCGGTATTGCGGGCGATCAACCCGAGGATGACGGCAGTAGCCACACACACCGGCACGGCGATCCGCAGTCTGCATAGCGACGGCTGCACCAACCACACGGGCATGACAACCGCGACGAACGCGCCCATGGCTGCCCTTCCGAAGACGTCGTCTTCAAGAAGTGTTGGAGCCTCCGCCGGGCAGCGGCCACCAAAGGCGGAGCAGTGCCGGTCCACCCGGCCATCTCCCAACCGAGGCGTTGGTCAATCGGCGTCGCGACCCGCAGCGGGGAACAGGGCAAAATCCCCGAAATCGACGCTTCCATCAAGAAGCGTCGCGACGCGCCTTGGCTCAGGTTCGCCTCCCGAAGCCTCCGACTGAAAGCGTCGCGGTTGGTCCGCCGTGGGTGGCTAGGACGGAGAGAAGGTTCCGCTGGCCGCATGTGGGGTGGCGGCCGTAGTGTCGACGGTGACATTCGCCTCGGTGGCGGCGTAGACCAGGGCCCCGTCGAGGGTCATGGTGCGCCCCAGGGCCAGGGCGCTTTCCCAGTCGTGTTCGAGGACTGACCGCGTAGCGGATACCGCCTGCTCACGGAACGGCCTGTCGGGGGGCGGGATGACGAGCCCGCAGTTGTCGCGTTCACGGTCGATGGCGCTGAAGATGCGCGCCGCCTGATCTGCTCTTCTCTGCTGGGCGAGAGCGATCGCGGTGAGGTCGACTGCTGTCAGAGCGTCGTGGTGAAAGAGCCGTTCGGGTTCTGCCAATACGACTCCGAGATCCTCCAGCGCGCGATCCGGATCGTCCCTCCTCAAATGAACGCCGGCTCTCGCGATACGCATTCCCGGCATTGACCCGAGATCGGATGCCTGGCCGGATACGTCTAGCGACGCTACCAAACCGTCCAGCAACTCCAGCGCCTGATCGTGGTCGTGATCGTCGCGAGCGATCAAGGCGGTTTCGAATACTCTCGTACCTTCGCCAAGTCGAACCATCTCGCTGCCGGGCTCCGTCACCCACGCTAACTCTTCGGCTCTGCCCCTAGCTTGGTCAAGATCGCCTTGAAGACGGGCGACATCCGCTGCCCTGACCAGGACCGACAAAGCTGTCGAGTGGACCCGAGGCATTCGTCGCACGAGGGGCACCGTGTCGTTGAGGAGCGCCGACGCTTCGTCGAGGCGGCCACCGATTGCATAAAGCCACGCAAGTGTCGCAGCAGCGGTGCACTCCACAACGAGCCACCCAGACTGTCGACTGAGCTCAACGGCGCGTTCCTCCATCTTCCGAGCCACTTCATAGCGGCCAGAGCCTCCAGCGGCCTCTCCGATGAGCCACGCGGCGACGCCCTCGTCCCACCATCCGAGCGAGTCGATCGGTGAGAGGTCCATCGCTGCTTCGCAGAGCGCCCAGGCCGCCCTTGGTAATTCATACTGAGACTTCGCGAGCAGAGCACTCGCACGCCACGCGGAGTCATCAGCCTTGGCGATTATCTGATCGAGGATGCGGTTCGCCTCTTCATGCCGTCGTTGCCGGGTGATCCCGACTGCCGCGAACAACCCAAACCAATGCCGCTCCTCAGGCATCGTTGACAGTTCGATCGCTCGCTCTGCGTAGCTGACACTCGCTTCGTTTCGCCAATCCGAGCTGGCGATCGCGCACATGATTGAGAGAGCCTCGAGAAGAACGTCAGGCGAGATCTCATTGCGGTGTTCAATGGCGGTATCGATCCAGCGTGAGGCGAGTCCAAACGCCGAGCCTCGCAGCACGAGCAGGACACCGAAGGGGCTGATGAAGATCGTCATCGCGTCTTCGAATCTCCCCGAAGCAAGAGCCCACTCGATGGCCGCAGTGAGATTGGCACGGTCATCTCTCAAGTTCCCTCGCCCGGTCGTAGTCCCGCATCGCAAACCTGGAATACGGCTCGTGCGGCTCCGCGAGTGTGCGGCTCCAGAAGTCGACGAACCGACTTCGAAGCTGCCCCGTGGCGCGAGCGTCGAGCTCCCGCGCTGCGTATTGGCGAATCGGTTCGAGGAGTCGATATCGCGTCGATCCCCGCCACACCTGGTCGACGACGACGAGGGACTTGGCGACAAGGCTGCCCACGAGGTCCGCGACCTGGTTTCGGTTGATCGGTTCGAAGCCGCAGATGGCTTCAGCCGGCGTCAAGCGGCCACGTCCCGTGGAAGACCGATAGCCGCTCGAGCAGTGTGCGTTCAGCATCGTTCAGGATCTCCCAGGACCAACCGACAGTTGCCGCCATCGTCGCGTGGCGAAGATCTCCCGCCTTCCGAGTCGTCTTGAGCTCGGCAAGCTGATCAACGAGACGAACCGCCAACTCTTCGGGTGAGAACACAATCAGCCGAGCCGCCGCAAGCTCCAACGCCAATGGGAGGCCCTCAACCGCTCGGCAGATCTCGAACACCGAATCAACATGCTCTTCCAGAGCGAAGCTCGGTTGGACGCCGCCTGCTCGCTCCATGAACAGGACAACCGCATCAGAAACGGCAACCTGATCATGTTCAACCGACTCCGGCACCGACAACGGCTTCACGGGCATCATGGATTCGCCCGGCACTCCGAGCGGTTCGCGAGATGTAGCCAACACCCGGACGTGGCCGTCTCGGCGCGTCAGTCGCTCCACGAACGGAGCCGCCCCACCGAGGACGTGCTCACAGTTGTCCAACACCAGCAACAGACGGTGAGACGACAGCGCTTCGACGAGTTGATCTGCGATCGGTGTGTCACCCGACGTGATGACCCCCAGCGTGGAGGCGATCAGGGGAGCCACCCCGACCGCGTCGACGCTTCGCAGGTCAACGAACCACACCCCATCCGGATAGCCGTCAAGGACTCCTCTTGCGAGCTCGATCGCGAGGCGGGTCTTGCCCGAACCGCCCGCCCCCGTCAGTGTCACCAACCTCTTTTCACTGAGTAGCTCGCCGAGTTCGATGAGTTCGAGAGCCCGCCCGACGAAACTCGTCAACGAAGCCGGGAGGTTGTGCGGTGTCGTCGGGACGAGATCGAGTGCTGGGTCTTGGAGCAGGATCTGTTCCTCCAAGGACCGCAGCTCAGTGGACGGGTCGAGTCCAAGTTCCTCGCCCAACACGGTGCGGGCCCGCTGATACGCAGCCAAGGCGTCGGCCTGACGACCGGTCCGGTACAACGCCAACATCAACCAACCCCACAGACGCTCACGCAACGGATACTCCGCCACCAGCGCCTCAAGCTCAGCCAACACCTCACGATGCCTCCCACACACCAAATCAGCCTCAGCCCGCGCCTCAAACGCGGCAAAGCGCAGCTCGTTCAACCGAGCAGTCTCCGTCAGAAACACGCTCCGCCCGTCAACGTCGCTATACGGATGACCCCGCCACAACCCGAGCGCCTCATCGAAAATTGATGACGCCTGCCGAGCGTCGCCACCGACCATCACGAGACCCGCAGCGACACCATCCTCAAACCGGTAGGCATCCACGGTTGCACGGGGGGCGTCGAATCGGTATCCGTCACGGGTGCCGACGATCACATCGCCGAGGTCGCGGCGCAGCATCGAGATGATCGTCTGCACCGATCGGCGCGCACCCACAGCGGCGTCTTCGCCGTAGATCTCGTCAACGATCCGATCCGCAGACACTACTTGGCCGTGGTTGGCGATCAGGAGGGCGAGGATGCTGCGTTGCTTCACCCCTCCGACATGAACCAGGCTGTCGTCGGAGTACACCTCGATCGGACCAAGGACCCGAAACTCCACCACCCAACCATACGCACCACACCAACCCGCGTCCCGAACAACCCGCACATGACGGCTCTGATCGTTCCGACGGAGCGAGATCCCAAGGACGACGCTCTGGTGCAGAAGCGTCGCTTGCTGATATCCAACTCGTCCCTACTCCGCCAGCGGAGACGAGAAGTCGGTGACGATTCTGTCCACTCGCGTTCGGAGGTCGACCACTTGGTCGGCCTCGGGTTCATCCGGTTCGATCGCTGCGTAGATCTCGCGTACTGAGGGTTCCCGCCCGAGTACAGCCTGGAGATCCGCCGCAGTCGCGGCGAGTGTCTCAAAGCGCAAGGCACGCTGCTCGATCGCCGGATCGATGTCGGCGGCGGAACGCTGTGCCATGTCCGACCAGACCACCGCGACGATCGCGAGAACGGCGACGCCTATGACAACGAACATCACCATTGCCCTACACCCCGCTCGATCGTGGAACCGCTCACTCCGGCGGTTCGCTGAGCTATTCCATTCGTCATGGTTTCCATGCCACGCAGAGTAGTCTTATGACTCTACAGGTGTCAATACTCTTCTCATATCCTCGCGTTTTGCTTCCTATTGTGCTACATTGACTCTATGCTCGCGAATGAAACGGCCCCCCAAGACCACGAAGCGTGGGCCGAAGCACTCGGTCACACCATCAAGGTTGTGCGAACCGATCTCGGCTTTGGTCGTCGCAGGCTCGCCGGTCTTGCCGGGATCTCCTACTCCTACCTCTCAGCCATCGAGAACGGAGCCAAGGTCCCGTCGGCCAAGATCCTCCACGTCCTCGCCGAACGGCTCGAACTCCAACCCCACGAGCTGTACGCCGCGGCCGAAGCACGCCTCGCACGAGGACAACGACCAGCCGACGCCACCGTCGAAACCGATGCCGCGATCATCGAAGCCCAGGAGCAACGATTCCTCAAACGGCAGGCAGCCCGGCTCGGCATCGAGACATCGCCACAAGCCGACGAACTCCACTATCTGATCGACCGCCTCCAACCCCAAGATGTCGCTCTCATCCTGGAAACCGCGCGCCGACTCGTCCGATAGGAATCCCGGGTGCAGGGACCGGCGCGGCAAGTAGGCGGACATCGCGTTTGACGTCAGAGCGGCGCTTCCCCCGCAAAGCATCGTTCGAGATGGGCCTATGCGACAAA